>NZ_CP114871.1:1125000-2412612 GCF_027474405.1 Caulobacter sp. NIBR2454 | reverse complement strand
GACCTTGGTGCGACGGCCGTTGCAGGGCCGGGCGGGGCTGATCGACCAGATCTTCCGATCGTCCTCGCGCAGCGCCGACCAGGGGCTGGCGGACGAGCTGCGGCAACTGAATTCGATCCGAAAATCCTTCCTGGCCACCCTGGCTCCCTATGGCGCGCGGGCGCTCAGCGCCTACGAGAAGAACGGCGCGCGCTATTCGGAGCCCTGCGCCTTTCTCGCGGCCCTGGTGAACGGCCAGACTCGGCCCTTCCTCAAGCCCGGAGACGACATCGGCGCGGCCCTGGCCGATCGCCGCCTGAGCTTTGGCTTCGACGCCATGGAGATCGGCGCCGGCGGGGGGCAGTCCGCCCGCTTTGGCGCGGTGGTGACGCTCAAGGACTATCCGGCCCGCAGCACCCCCGGGATGCTGGATGCGGTTACCCGCCTGCCGTTCGAGATGACCCTGACCGAGAGTTTCGCCTTCGTGGACCGGCAGGCGACCCTGGACCGCATGGGCCTGGCGCTGCGCCGGCTGCGAGCGGCGGATGACGAGGCTTTCAGTCTGCGTGACGACCTGGCCGCGGCCAAGGACGAGGTCGGCGCCGGTCGCGCCGCCTATGGCGAGCACCACCTGTCCATCTTGGTGAAGGCGCCAGATCTCGCCGCCCTGGATTTCGCGGTGGCGGAGGTTCAGTCGGCTCTCGCCGAGACCGGCGCCGTGGCGGTGCGCGAGGACGTGAACCTGGAGCCATCCTTCTGGGCGCAGTTTCCCGGCAACCTGAAATACGTGGCGCGCAAGGTCCTGATCTCCAGCGCCAACTTCGCCAGCTTCGCCTCCTTCCACAATCACGCGACGGGGCAGGCGACGGGCAATCACTGGGGACCGGCGGTCACGGTGCTGGAGACCACCGCCAGCGGACCGTATCACTTCAACTTCCACGCCGGAGACCTTGGAAACTTTACGGTCCTGGGTCCAAGCGGCTCGGGCAAGACGGTGCTGCTGACCTTCCTGCTGGCCCAGGCGCAGCGCTTTCGTCCCCGCATCGTCTATTTCGACAAGGATCGCGGGGCGGAGATTTTCATCCGCGCCATCGAAGGGCGCTACGACGTCCTGCGCCCCGGCGAGCCGACGGGTCTCAACCCGCTTCAACTGCCGGACAGTGGAGCCAACCGCGCCTTCCTGGCCGAGTGGCTGGCGCAGCTTCTGTGCTCCAGCGGCGAAGCCCTGACCGCCGAGGATCGCGCCCTGATCGCCGAGGCGGTGGACGCCAACTACGCCCAGGCGCCGGAGCATCGCCGCCTGCGTCATCTGCGCGAACTGTTCGTCGGCGTCCGGCGTCCGGTGGCGGGGGATTTGGCGTCGCGGCTTGGCGCGTGGTGTGGCGGCGGCGAGCACGCCTGGCTCTTCGACAACGCCGACGACCAGCTGGATTTCGCGGCCGGCGCCTGCGGCTTCGACATGACCCGCATCTTGGATACGCCGACCGTGCGGACGCCGGCCATGATGTACCTGTTCCACCGGGTCGAGCAGGTGCTGGACGGCGAGCCCGCGATCATCGTGGTCGACGAGGGATGGAAAGCCCTGGACGACCCGGTTTTCGAACATCGGCTGAAGGACTGGGAGAAGACGATCCGCAAGCGCAACGGCGTGATCGGCTTCTGCACCCAGAGTGCGTCCGACGCCCTGGAAAGCCGCATCTCCGCCGCCATCGTCGAACAGGCGGCGACCCAGATTTTCCTTCCCAACCCAAAGGCGCGAGCGGCGGACTACATCGAGGGTTTCGGCCTGTCGGCGCACGAGTTCGAACTGGTCCGCTCGCTGCCCGACACCTCGCACTGCTTCCTGGTCAAGCAGGCCGACCATAGCGTGGTGGCGCGGCTGGACCTGGGCGGCATGCCGCGTCTGCTGAAGGTGTTGGCGGGGACGGAGCGGTCGGTCCGCCGGTTGGACGCCCTCCGCGCCGAATTGGGCGACCGGCCGGAAGACTGGATGGAGGCCTTCGTCGGGCCGGAGGCGCGACCGTGAACGCCTGCGCCGACGCCTATTCCGGCTCCGGCCTCGTGCGCGAGGTGCTGGGCGGGGTGGACTGCAACGTCCGCGGCTTCTCCCAGGCGGGATTCGAGACGCTGACGGCGCCGGGTTCGCTGTATCCGACGATCCTGACCAGCCTGCTGACCATCTATGTGGCCGTGCTTGGCTTTCGGCTGATGTTCGGCGTGGGCGGCGCGCGACTTAGCGATGCGCCCCTGATCGGCCTGAAGATCGGCGCCATTCTGGCGGTCAGTCTCAGCTGGACGACGTTCCAGACCCTGGTGTTCGACGTCGGTTTCAACGCCCCGGTTCAGATCGCCCGGCTGGTCGGCGGCCTGAGCAGCGAGGGGCTGGCCGCCGATCCGCTCAAGGGTCTTGAATACGCCTATGAAGAGATCACCCTCAGCGCCGCGGCCTTCGGCAAGGCGGCCGGCCCGAACGCCCAGGCGCTTAGCGGCGGCGCGGCCCAGGCGGCGGATGGTCTGTGGCGGGCGGCGTCGCTGCTGTTCCTCAGCACCGTCGGTATTCTCTGTCTGGCGACGGTCAGCGTGGGCGTGCTCAGCGCGCTTGGCCCGCTATTCATCGCCATGTTCCTGTTCGACGCCACGCGCGGTCTGTTCACCGGCTGGGTGAAGGCCATGGTCGCCGCGACCTTCACGCCCGTGGCCTGTTGGCTGACCATCACGATCCTACTGGTGGTGCTTGAGCCATGGTTGCTGACCCTGACGAACCAGCGCGCGGAGGGGGTGCTCGATCCTGACACCGGTCGGGCCGTCAATGCGGTGGTCGCCGTCTTCGCCCTGGCCCAGATCGGAATGCTCGGCGTGGGAAGCGTGATCGCCAGCGGTCTTGATATCAAGCGCCTGCGGATCGGCCGGCAAGATGGACCGCGTCAGGCCTCCGTGCCTGCCCGCCCCGTCGAGAGCCTGCATCGCGCTCAGGAGCTGGCGCGCCGTCTGCCAGCCACCGCGGCCCAGGCGGCGACCTCGCGTGTCGCCTTCAACGTCCACCGACCGGCCGAGGCTGGCACCGTCCGGATGCGGGAAGGCGCGCCGCCGCCCGCGCGCCTTGGCGAGGCGCCGCGCCGCACGATGGCTCCCGTCCGACCGAGAGGTCCAAGATCATGATCCGTCCCGCCCTTGTCCTCGCCGTACTGTTCGTCTCGTCCACGCCGGTCTTCGCCGCCGTGAAGCCGTCGCCGGGGATGGTCGATCCGCGCATTCGCACCGTGGCCTATGACCCCGACGAGGTGGTCGAGCTGTCGGCGACCCTCGGCTATCAGCTGACCATCGAGTTCGCCGCTGACGAGCGGATCGAAAACGTGGCCGTCGGCGACAGTCTGGGCTGGCAGGTGACGCCCAACCGGCGCGCCAATCTGTTGTTCCTCAAGCCGCTAGACCCAAACACCCGGACCAACATGTCCGTCATCACCAACCTGAGGCGCTATAACTTCGCCCTGTCGGCGCGGACGGCGAAGGCCGCGGGACGCGACGTGGTGTTTGGCCTGCGCTTCGACGTGCCGAGCCCCGCGCCGGTGTTCGTCGAGCCGCCGCCCGCGCCGCAACCGCCCCAGGCGGTCAACAGCGCCTATAGCTATTCGGGCTCCAAGCTGCTCGTTCCCACCCGCGTCTTCGACGATGGCCAAGCGACCTATTTCGAGTTTGGCCCGCAGGCGGAATATCCGGCGATCTTCACCATCGACGAAGCCAAGCAAGAGGCGGTGACCAACGTCTCCCACCGCGACGGCTTTCTGGTCGTGGACGAGCTGGCCCCGCGCTTCGCCCTGCGGCGGGGCGAGGAGGTTACCTGGATCGCCAATGGCGGCTATCGCCCGCCGGCCACGGGCGGCGTCCTCCCGCAGGCGAAGAAGGGTCGGCCATGATGCTGAAATCCAAGATGAAATCGGCCGCCGCCGAACCCAGCGCCGTCTTCGCCCTCGACGGTGTACCGGGCGCGGCCGTGGCCCGTCCCGACAGCAAAGCCGCGCCGCTGATCGGGCTAGGCTTCGCGCTCGTGATCGGCGGCGTGGTGTTTATGACGCTCAGCCAGAGCCGCGCCGCCCGGGCCCAGGCCACGCCGACGGCCGTCGCTACGCCGGAGCCGGCGGCTGAACAACCCACGCCGGCGCCAGAAGCCGTCACGCCACCCCCGGCGACGATGCTGTCGCCCGACCCCGCCAGCTTCTCGCCCATGGTGGAGGGGGAGGATCCCAGCGTCCGCTGGCGCGCCCCGGCCATGGTGGTCGATATCAGCGAGGCGCCGCAGGCCGTCACCATGGCGGCCCAGACCGGTGGCCGCGCGCCGGTCGCAACGACGCCCGCACCCTCCATGGCCTCGCCGGACGAGCGCTTTTCCGAGCGCGTCGGTTCGACGGGGGTGGAGACCGCCCGCGCGACCCGGCTTCGCGACACCCGGCTCATCATTCCCCAGGGCGCGGTGATCGCCGCCGTGTTGGAGACGGGCATCAATTCCGACTTGCCGGGGTTTGTCCGGGCCGTGGTCAGCCGCGACGTGCGCGGCTTCGACGGATCGACGGTGTTGATCCCGCGCGGCTCCAAGTTGATCGGGCAATATCGCGCTGGCGTCGCCGTCGGCCAGACGCGGGCGTTCGTGGTCTGGTCACGGGTGCTGACGCCCGACGGAGTCTCGGTGGAGATCGGCTCGCCCAGCGCTGACAGTCTGGGGCGCGGCGGTCTAGAGGGGGAGACCAACTCTCACTTCCTGCGCCGGTTCGGGGCGTCGATCGTGCTGTCGGTGATCTCGTCGGGGCTACAGGCGCTGGGCGGCGACCGCGACGGCGGCACGGCCATCGTCATCGGCTCCCAGCAGCAGGCGAATAATATCGCCAGCATCGCCCTGCAAAAGCAGATCGACATCCCGGTGACCATCACGGTTCTGCAGGGCGCGCCGGTGCGGGTGTTCGTGGCCCGCGACCTGGACTTCTCCGGCGTCGCGTCGGCCAGATGAGCGGCGTTTATCTCAGCAGCTTCCTGTCGCTGCTGCACCCGTGGCTCAGTCGGTCAGACATCACCGACCTGCTGATCAACCGACCGGGCGAGGTGTGGTTCGAGGTCCGGGGCGGCGGCATGACGCGCGAGGCGGCGCCGGCGGTGACCGAACAGGTGCTTGGCCGCCTGGCGCGGCAGATCGCCGGGGCCACGAACCAGGGGGTGAGTCGCGAACAGCCGCTGGTGTCCGCCAGCCTGCCGGACGGCTCGCGCGTGCAGGTGATCGCACCGCCGGCCACGCGCGAGGGGCTCGTACTGGCTATCCGGAAGCACGCGATCTCCGACCTCGCGCTAGGCGACCTAGCCGCCGCTGGCGCCTTCGCGCGGCGCAAGGCGGGAAGCGTGGAGGCTGACCGTGTCCTGGTTGCGATGTTGAGGAAAAACGACGTCGAGGCGTTTCTTCGGGAGGCGGTGCGCCTTCGCAAGACTATCGTCCTGTCCGGCGGCACCTCGTCCGGCAAGACGACTCTGCTGAACGCTCTGGTAAAGGAGATGCCATCCACCGAGCGGCTGATCGCCATCGAGGATGCGCCGGAAATCCAGCTGCATCACGAGAACTCCGTCGGTCTGGTGTCCGTCCGCGGCGAGATGGGCGAGGCCCGGGTCGATGCTGAGGCGCTGCTGCAAGCGTCTCTGCGTATGCGGCCTGATCGCATTCTGTTGGGCGAGCTTCGAGGGGGAGAGGCCTTCACCTTCCTCCGGGCGGTCAACACCGGCCATCCCGGCTCGATCACCACCGTACATGCCGCCACGCCCAGCGGCGCCATCGACCAGATCGCCATGATGGCGCAACTCGGTGGTCTGACGGTGGAATGGGACGTGGTCCAGACCTACGCGCGGCAGGTCATCGATATCATCGTGCAGATGCAGCGCTTGGACGGCCGGCGGTCGGTGGGCGGCATCCTGTTCGCCGGTCAGGAATACTGAGCCGCCGCCGGAGCAGAAGATTGGGTCGTCTGCGCGATCGACTCCATCAGCCATTTGCGGAACGCGACCGCCCACTTGCTGTCCGCATGCCGCGAGCGCAGGACCAGATGCAGCATGTCCGCATTGGCGGAGGGCTCACCCACGGGGGTCAATGTCTGACCAAAGCCACGCCGCGCCTGGATCAGCGGGCAGGGCGCCAAGGCGATCCCGATCCCATGCTCGGCGGCGTCGAGGGCGGCGGACACGCTGTCGAACCAGATTTCATCGGCCCCGCGCAGTTCCGGGCTGCCAGCCGCCGCGAACCAGTCCCGCCAGGCCTGCGGTTGGTGGGTGACCTGGATCAGCACATGGCGTGAGATTTCGAGGGGTGACAGCAGGCCCGTCAGCCCCATGCTCGGCGCGCAGACGGGCAGGTTGCGTACCTCCAGAATCGGCTCCAGCCGCAGCCCGGACGCCTGCTCCCGGCCCAGGCGGATCGCCAGGTCCACCTCGCCGTGCTCGAAATCGGCATAGTCGTGGGTCCCTTGGATGCGCAGGGCGAGGGTGGGATGACGCCGCTCGAAATCCGCGAGGCGTGGGATCAGCACGGTCGACATGAAGATCGGCAAGGCGCTGATCCGTAGCTCTCGCCGCGCCCCGCGTCCTTCGTGCATCAGGCCGCGACTGGCTTCCTCCAGCAAGGAAAGGCCGCGCTTCACCGAGTCCAGATAGTGGGCGCCTTCGCGAGTCAGGCGAACGGTCCGGCCGTCGCGGGCGAACAGCCGCACACCGAAATGATCCTCGAGATTGCGGATCTGGTGGCTGATCGCGGAGGGGGACAGCGCAAGATCACGCGCCGCCCGGCGAAAGCTGAGCTGAGCCGCGGTCCGCTCAAACGCCTGCAACGCCGTTAGGGAGGGCAGGGCGCGCAGAGGCAACGACTTCGATCGCGCCGGCGCTTTCAGCCCCCCCGCGCGCTCATCGTCGAATGATGAGCCGGCCCCTTGAGGCTGGTTGATGTCGATTTCCATCCAGTCGAGAGCCTACATCGTCGATGGAGAGGCGATTTCGCTCTCCCCAAGCCAGTTCGAGCGCTTTCAGGCGCGTCGAACTGTCGAGGCTATATAGGTAGAATTAACAGGCCTTCAAACGGAGATGTATTATTTTGAATGGGTGTTCTTCTCTAAGCGTAAGTATTGTGGTGTTTATGACTATTTATTTGAGCAATATTGCTTGATGCTGGAATTTGAGCGCAATCTGCTGGCCGCCATCCCGAATGGCGTATGGACAGGCGCTCGTCCGCCATTTTGCGGTTGGCTGAAAGATTTGTCCGATGTTTGTGGCCTGGCTGGCCGCGGGACCTGCGCTTAGCGGCGCACGCAATCCATCATCAGAACCAGGCCGAGCCAGAAGACGCCGGACGCCGCGATGATGAAGATTAGGCGCCGACGCATGCCCCAGCGACGTGAGCGACGGCTCATTTCCCGCACGATGGACACATGGGTTTCGGTGGGCACTTAGATCCTCGGTCGATATCGCGCCCGAGAAGGTCGAGCGGCCGCCGAAGCTAGACAATCGAGGGCGCCCAGACAGCACCGGTCCAACGGCGTTCGTCGCGCAAGCTTCACTCTTCGTCGAAAACGCCGCGTCTTGCGGCCTTTGGCGGGCGGGGCCTTAGCCGCGTTGCGCCGCCGTCGTCGCGATCAGGTCGCGCACGCTCTTGAGATAGGTCTTGCCGACCCGCAGCTCCTGACCTGACGTCAACACCACCCGATAGTCGCCATAGTTGGGCTTGCGGACGGCCTCTATGCGGTCCGCTCGGATGAGCGCGGAGCGCCGGATGCGAACGAAAAGGGCGGGGTCTAGCCGCGACGCCATGTTCGCCAAGGTGGCGCGCAGGATGTAGGCCTGACCGCGAGCGTGAAGACGAACATAGTCCCGCTCCGCCTCGATCCAGTCGAGGTGCTCGACCGGCACACGCACGAAATCCCCGCGCCTTTGCGCCCAGAACTCACGTGCGAAGGTTTCGTCGCGTTCAGCGCCGGCGTCGTTGTGGCCGCGAAGATGGGCGACGACATCGCGAAGCTCGCGCGCCCGCTGCTCAGAGCTGGCCAGTTGCAGGTTACGCCGCGCGCGCGCCAGGGCGGCGCTCAGGCGTTCAAACTCCACCGGCTTGAGAACATAGTCGACGGCGCTGACCTCGAACGCCCGGGCCGCGAAGCTTTCGAAGGCGGTGACGAAGATGACTAGCGGCAGCTCTTCTGGCTCCAGACTGTCGAGCAGGTCAAATCCGCCAAAGCCGGACATCTGAATATCGAGCAGCACGACGTCCGGCTTCAGCCGCCGGATAAGCTCCATCCCATCGCGTCCGCTGCGCGCCTTGCCGATCAGCTCGGCGTCAGCCATCTGCGAGATCGCGATCTCGAGGCGCCTTAACGCCAGGGCCTCGTCATCGACCGCAACTACCGAAAGCATGGAAACCTAACAGTTTGCGCCAGACACCTTAGTCGGTCCGCGCCTCCATTTGTAAGCGTACTCGGAATTTGCCCACCGCTCGCCGCAAGTCCACTGACGTTCGTCGACCAATCGGCGCGTTCGTCGCAAATCCCACGCCGCTCGCCGCCGAAAGGACATGTCTCTCTTACGGACCCGTCCAGC
This sequence comes from Caulobacter sp. NIBR2454, assembly GCF_027474405.1. Lineage (GTDB taxonomy): Bacteria > Pseudomonadota > Alphaproteobacteria > Caulobacterales > Caulobacteraceae > Caulobacter. The sequence continues at coordinate 2,404,029 of NZ_CP114871.1, read as the reverse complement.
TTACGAAGATCGCATGACACCCGCAGAAGCGGCCGAAATCGACGCCGGCCTCGCCCGCCGCCGGGAGTGGCGTAGCATGACCCTTCTCGCGGTCGCCTTGTGGACGGCGATCGAGATCTGGGCGTGCGTGCTCAACTATCTGCACGGCATCGTGCTGACGCCGGAATACTGGCCTGGCGAGATTCCGATGCTCCTTTCCGGCGTGCTAGTCAGCCTCGCCCATTGGCGGGCCGTGCGCTGGGCGTCTCGGCGGTCGCGGCCCGTCCTGTGGATGGTTACGGTCGTCACCGTGCTGCTGAGCGGTATGGTCTATGCCTGCTCGTTGCGCCTTCTACAGCAAGTCACCCCTCTAATAATGCCCGATCGCCGCGGGGACTTCTGGAGCGGGCTGCTCTGGGACACGATCTACCATTCCAACTGGTTCGTGCTGTGGGTGGCGATCGTCGCGACCATGGAGTCCGAGCGTGTCGCCCGTCGCCGCGAGCAGCAGCTAGCCGGCGCGCTTATCGCCGCGCGCGAGGCGGAAATTCGGGCGCTGCACTACCAGATCAATCCCCACTTTCTGTACAACACGCTGAACGCCCTCTCGACCTTGATCGTCGATCGACGCAACACCCTCGCCGAGGCGGTGGTCATGCGGCTGGCGGCGTTCTTCCGGGGCGCGCTGGCGCGCGATCCGCTGGCCGATGTTCGTCTTGCTGACGAGATCGCCCTGCAGCAGCTCTATCTTGAGATCGAAGAGGTGCGCTTCGCCGACGCCCTGCGCGTGACGATCGATGTCCCCCAACCCCTGCACGACGCCCTGGTGCCCAGCCTCATTCTCCAGCCGCTCATCGAGAACGCGGTGAAGCACGGGGTGAATGACCCCGAATGCGGCACCCTGATCGCAATCCGTGCGTGGGCCGCCGGGGACCGATTGATGCTTGAGGTCAGCGATGACGGACCTGGGTCGAGCATGGCCTCGGGCACCGGCGTTGGCTTGGACAATGTCCACCGCCGTCTTGTCGCGCGGTTCGGCGCGCGCAGCGGCCTGAACGCAAACGCCGAGCCTGGGCGAGGTTTCGTGGTCACCTTGACCCTGCCGCTTGATTTCGCGCCTGAAAAGCTCGCCGCCTAGCTCAAGGGTCGTGGCCTTCCAGACCCGTTTTCTACCCAGAGTGGGAATTCGTCGCGCCAGAGTCGCCGTTCGTCGCTGAGGCGTGGCGAATGTCACAATCACGACACTAACCGTCCCTCTGCGGCGATTTTCGCCGGCGACTGGCAGGGGGTCGTTCATGTGGGCGTTTGTTCCCGTCTGGGGTTTCAGGGGCGCGGGTCGGGGCGCGATCACCGCTGAATTCCCTGGGATGGGGAAGGTGAGAATCCGAAGCGGCGCCAAGCCGCGCGGTCGCCGTGACGCATGAATTGGGTCCGTCGGACCCGCCCTCGAAACATCACAACAGGCCAGCCTCGGGTCGTCGCCATCTGGCGTGACCCCTCTTTCAAATCTGGAGGCGATGGAATGACTTCGAGTTACAAATCTGCTCAGGGATCGCGACGCGCGCGGTTGCTGATGTCGAGCTTGCTGGCCGGTGTGGCGACGATGGGTGCGCCGGGCGCTGTGGCGATCCTCGGCGCGGCCTTGCCGACGGTGGCGAGTGCGCAAGACTATAGCTCCGGCACGCTGCTGGGCGAGGTGACCAACGCCGACGGCCAGCCTGTGGCGGGCGCCACGGTGGTTGTCCGTTCGATGGCTCAGGGCGTCGAGCGCACGCTCACCACCGATAGCGACGGCTCGTTCCGCGTGCCGCTCATCCCGACCGGTAACTATTCCATCGCGATCGAGGCGCCAGGATACGTTTCGACCCGTAACGACACAGTTCGCGTCGGGCTGTCTGGCGCGTCCCGCTATGGCTTCACCTTGACCGCCGAAGGCGAGGTCTCCGCCATCGAAGTGACGGCCACGGCCAATCCTCAACAGGACTTCACCGGCACCACAACCGGCATTTCGGTCGATGTCGAGCAACTGACCAAGCAGGTGCCTATCGCCCGCAACGTCACGGCGCTCACGCTTCTGGCGCCCTCGGCGGTGCCGATCGATAGCGCCTTCGCCATCGGCAGCGCCCAACTGCAAGCGCCGGCCTCGCTCAGCGGCGCCTCGGGCGGCGAGAACGCCTATTACGTCAACGGCTTGAACATCACCAACTTCATCAACGGCATTGGCGGCGCGACGGTGCCGTTCGACTTCTACAAGTCGATCGACATCAAGACCGGCGGCTATTCGGCTGAATACGGCCGCGCCATCGGCGGTGTGATCAATGCTGTCACCAAGTCGGGTTCGAACGACTTCATGTTCGCCCTGCACGGCAATTATGAGCCCAACAAGCTGCGCTCGGACTCGCCCAATGGGGAACTCGAACAATACCAGCTCTACGATTACAGCGAAAAGAACGTGGTCCTGGAAGCTGGTGGGCCGATCCTAAAGGATCGCCTGTTCTTCTACGGCCTCGCTCAATTCGCCGACATCGAGGGGCAGCGAGCCCAGACGTCCGGCGCTCTGCAGCGCGACCGGATCGGCGATCCGTTCTACGGCTTCAAGCTGGACGGCTACGTCACGCCGAAGCACCATTTGGAATTCACTTACTTCGACACCAGCCGCAAGCGGAAGCGCGACAACTTCAGCTTCGACCCTGACACCAACGCCATCGAATCCGAGCGCGACAGCGCAAGCACCCTGTTCCTGGGGGGTGAAAGCTATGTGGCCCGTTACACGGGGACCCTGTTTGACTGGCTAACGGTTTCGGGCGCCTACGGTCGTTCCGAGGTCGATCAGGCGCTGCTGGGCAATCTGTTTGGCGTGCCCTTGGTGCAGGACGCACGCGTTACGCCGACCATTACGGTCGGAGCTCAGTCCGCGTCCTCCTCGACCTTCCCGTTCCTGTCGGAGCGCGAATTCTATCGCGGCGACATCGACGTCTTCTTCAAGCTGTTTGGGGACCACCATATCCGGGCGGGTTATGACCGTGAGAATACGGTCCTGACTGAAACCTCTGTACGCAACGGCGGGGCCAACTATTTCTACCGCCGAGCCGCTGCGACCAATTCCCTGGGTCTGGCCGAAGGCCAAGAGTACCTAGAACGCCGGGTGTTTGATGTCGGCGGCGGCTTCCGTGGCCGCAACACGGCCATCTACGTGCAGGACGCTTGGGACGTCACCGACCGCCTGGCCCTGCAGATCGGCTGGCGCCAAGACAAGTTCGCCGTCGAAACCCCACTCGGTGAAACCTTCATCGAGTTCGACGATGAACAGGCCCTGCGGCTAGGCGCGACCTATGACCTGGCCGGCGACGGCCGGACCAAGGTGTTCGGGTTCATGGGCCGCTATTACCTACCGGTGGCCTCCAACACGTCGTTCCGGGCCGCGTCCCCGGCGATCGACTTCACTGAGTTTTTCCTTCCCGCCGACGGCGGAACCACCTTCGGCGGCGGCCGTGATCCGCTGACGGGCCTGCCCGCGGGCGCCACCAGCCGCCAAGTGCTCAACGGGCCGAACATGCTGCCTTGCCCCGCCAGTCTGCCGAGCATCGCACCCACGGGCGCGGTGGGCTGCACCATCCGCAACAACGGCACCGCGCCGCCGCCAGAAACCGTTGTCTCTCTGGGTCTCAAATCGACCTACGAGGACGAAGTCATCTTCGGCGTTTCCCACAAGCTGAGCGATCTGTGGTCGGTGGGCCTGCAATTCCGTCGCCGCGAACTTGGTCGCGTGGCCGAGGATGCGCTGCTGGACGACGGTGTGGTGGGCTATTGCCGCGCCAACAACATCGCTGGCTGCGAAGCTCTCTATCCGGGCGGTCAGTTCTACAACATCATCAACCCTGGCTTTGACGCCACGGTGGTTTTGCCGACCACCCTGCCCAACGGCGAAACGCAGATCACCCTGAAGGCTGCCGATCTTCGCCTTCCCAAGGTCAAGCGCAAGTACCAGGGCCTGGAGTTCACCTTCGAGCGCGCTTTCGACGGCAAGTGGGGCCTGCAGGGGTCCTATACGGTCTCCGAATCCATCGGCAATTTCGAAGGCGCTCTGAAGTCGGATACCGGTCAGACCGACGCGGGCATCGTGTCTGACTTCGACTTCCTGGCCTTCATCCCGGGTCAGTACGGCCTGTTGCCGAACCACCACGCCCACCAGTTCAAGGCGTTTGGCTCCTATGCGGTGACTGACAGCCTCATGATCGGGGCCAACGCCTCGGTGATCTCGCCACGCAAGTACGGCTGTATCGGTCTGGCTCCGGAGGACTATCTCGACGGCGCCACCGCAAACGCTAACTACGACGTCGAGAACGCTCGCTTCTGCGGCGGGCAATTGGTCAAGCGTGGTTCGGCCTTCGAGACCGATTGGATCAAGCGCCTCGATCTATCCCTGCGCTACACGGTGCCGGAAAAGTTCTCGCGCGCTGGCAACCTCGTCCTACGGGCGGACGTGTTCAACGTCCTCAACCTGAAAGGCGTGCAGGAGGCATACGAGTTCGGCGAACTGCCGGATGGTCGTCCCGACGAGGGCTACAAGCAACCCACCGCCTACCAAACCCCCCGGTACGTGCGGTTCGGCTTCGACTGGGAGTTCTAGGAACTCTCAGTCGGGGGAAGAAGGAGGGCGGCTTCCCCTAAAGCCGCCCTCCTGACCTCTCCCTCCCTTGAGCCCCGCACGCGTGGTGACTCCACGTGTGCGGGGCTCTTTTTTGTCCGACTGGTAGCTGCGTGATCGTGCGTTGCTTGGCTGGAATCGGCGCAAACTTCATCCGTGACCGCCGAGACGATCCCCGACCTCGATCCAGCCCAGCTGGAGCGCATGGCGCAGGCCCTGGAGGGCAGCGGCCGTTATCGCGTGTTGCGCAGGCTGGAGCCCCTACAGTCCAAGCCTGTCGCTGACGGCGTGGCCCCGCGCCTGGGCATGATCCTCGATCTGGAGACAACCGGCGTCGATCCCGTCCGCGACGAGATCATCGAGATCGCCATGGTCCCCTTTACCTACGGGCCCGACGGCGAGGTCTACGAGATCCGCGAGCCGTTCCAGGCCCTGCGCCAGCCCTCGCGGCCGATCAGCGCCGAGATCACGCGCATCACTGGCATCGACGACGCCATGGTGGCCGGCAAGACCATCGATCCCAAGGCGGTCGCTGATTTTATCGCCCCGGCCGCTATCGTGATCGCCCACAACGCCGGCTTCGACCGCAAGTTCGCCGAACGTTTCTGTGAAAGCTTTTCCGCAAAGGCCTGGGCCTGCTCCATGCGCGAGGTGGCCTGGGCGGAGGAGGGGTTCGAGGGCGTCAAGCTGGCCTATCTCGCCGCTTCGTGCGGCTATTTCTACGACCGCCACCGGGCGACCAGCGACTGCGAGGCGACCCTGGAACTGTTGCGCCGAAGGCTGGCCACAGGCCGCACGGCCCTGGACCACTTGCTGGAGGCGGCGCGCAGGCCGAGCTGGCGCATATGGGCAGAGAACTCGCCCTTCGACCTGAAGGATCTGCTGAAGGCGCGAGGCTATCGCTGGAACGGCGAGGTCAACGGCCTGCCAAAGTCCTGGTACATCGACGTCGCGGAAGATGAGCGTGAGGCTGAGCTCACCTTCCTACGCACCGAAATCTACCGCGCGCCGGATTTCGAGCCGCTGATGAAGCGGATTACCGCGTTCGAACGTCACTCGGGACGATACTAGGCCGCGCCCACCACTAGAATTTCCGGTCCGCGTCCAGCGGATCGCAGGTTCCGCTGAATTTGGTCAGGCCGTCGAGGGTGATGCGCCCGGCGCGTCGATCGATCATGATCTTGGGCCGGTTGGCCCCGTTGAACTTGAACTCGCCGCGGATGAAGTCGCGCGAGACTGACAGGTTGGCGATGTCATACCAGCCGCCGTCGCTACTGCTGTGGAGCGGCGGGATCATGTTCTTGGCCGGCCGAATGCGACCCTGGCCGCCATCAATCTCGACGGTGACCGACGTGTCGTAGTCTTGCCGCGTCAGCTCCACTCCTGTGCGCGGGACATAGCGGCGCTTGTCGGCGTCCCACTCGTATCCCGACTTCATCTGGCTCGCCAGGCGTTGGCCCTCGCCGTAGCAGACCACCGCGATATGCTCTCGATAGCCTCCTTGGTCGGAGGGGGCCCCATAGCCGAACTCGGGCGGTCGATAGCTTCCGCCGCCGGCGCCGCCGCCCTGGCGGCAGTCGGGGGCGGGCGTGGAGACGATGGAGTCGTAGCGGCCGTTGACGGTGGTCACCGACAGGCAGACGCCTTTTCGCTCGTTCCACCAGTAGGTCCACTTACGGTCGTCACCGGTCTGGCCGCCTGCAATGACGTAGCCGCGCGCCGCCAACTGGGCTTCGCCGCCGGCGCCGCGGGCCCCGACCAGGTCGCTCACATCCGAGGGCGTCACCTGCGCCAAGGTTGGCGTTGCCATCACGGCCATCGCGCCAAGAGTCGTCAGAGAAGCCCACAAGTGTGGGCCGGAGCATTTCACGGGCATAACCGCTCCTCGGCTAATGCTCGCCAGCAACGAGCGAGCGATCTTGACCCGCATAACGCGAAATCGTCCACTGCAGATGCAGGGACGCTTCCGATTTTTAGTCTTGGCTGGGTGTCTATTGAGCGGCCCCTACGAGCCCGACGATCGGGCGCGGCGCGATGTGCGCCGCGCCTGCCGTATTTAGACGATGTCTCCCGACGCCATATCGGTGACGCCGCTAAGTTTGATGACGGTGGTGACACCGTCGCCATCTGCGTCCGTCGCTAGATACCCGTCCGCGCCTACCACGCCGAAGTAGTATTGAACGGTTCCATTGAGGGCCGTGTCCGCGGCGGCGATGAACGCGGTCAGATCGACCGCCGGAGGCAGGACTTCCTGATAGTTGGCCAATGTGCCTGCGACAGTGAAGTCCAGGGTGTCGGCGCCGGAGACAAAGCCGCCGGCGATTTCGTCCGTGATGGCGGTGAGCACCACGTCTGTGTCCGCATCGACGCCGCTGAACACGTAGCGGTCCGATCCTGTGCCGCCGTTCAGTATGTCAACGCCGGCGCCGCCGTCCAGAACGTCTGCGTTCGTGCCGCCTGCAAGAGTGTCCGCGCCCGACCCGCCGGTTAGGGTGATCGAGGTTGTAAAGGCGCCGGCATCGACGATGACGCCGCCGTTGCCGCTGTTGGTGACGCTGGAAATGCCCGCGGCCATGCCTTGGGCGCCGAGCGTGACGTTGGATGCGCCCGTCAGATCAAGCACATCGACCCCGGTCACGCTGGTGAAGGCGACGCCCGCCAGGGTTCCGCTGACCCGCATGATGTCGGTGCCTGCGCCGGCCGAGATGGTGTCGGTCGAAGTCAGGTTCGTGCCCATGACGATGACGTCCGCGCCGGCGCCGGTGGTGATGGTGTCATTGCCGGCTCCCGACGTAACCAGATTATCCCCGTCGCCGGCGGAGATGGTGTCATTGCCCGCGCCGCCCGTGATGGTGTCGTTGCCGGAGCCGGTGGTCAGCGTGTTGTTGCCGTCGCCGCCGTTGATGACGTTGACCCCGTCGCCTGCGTTGACCGTGTCATCGCCCATGCCGGTGGTGATGGTGTCGTTGCCCGGACCCGTGGTGATTGTGTTCGATCCCGGCCCAGCGGTGATGATGTTGTCCCCGGTCATCGCGACAAAGACGTTGTCGCCAGCGCCAAGGTTGGTTGTCACCGGAGTCGGACCGCCGCCGCCGCCGTCATCCTCGTCTTCGTCCGGGTCAGGGACGACCACCGGATCAGGCGGCGTGGGGGAGCCGACCGGCGGGACGGTCACGGGCGTCGAGGGATAGGCCAGCAGCAAATCCTGACTATAGACAGCGGTCCCGTCCATGAGGGCCAGGCTGTAGCGGTTCATAGCCGCGGCATAGACGCCGACGTCGGCCTTCATCGCTTCGGCGATGATGTAGCCGACCACGCCGGCCTTCGCCGCCAGATCCTGTTGCGCTGGCGTGCTGGTGGGGAAGTTCTGGTTGGCGAGCGCTGTGAAATAGGCTGCGCGGCTGCTGATATCGGCTTTCGCCGCGAGAGCATTGATGCCGGCCGCTGCAGCGTAGGTGGAGCCGATGATCTTCTCATAGGCGGCATCGACGGTCTGGCTGAAGCTCAGCAGTCCGTAGGTAGCGGTAAAGCTTGCGGCGCCTTCTCCAACTACACCCAGGTTAGTAGAGAAGTTGATGTAGCGGTTCTCGAGATTGAAGCCCGAATAGTAGGCATCGTTCAGGTCGGTTGGGTTGGTTCCTGAATTGACGAGATAGGCTAGGCCCGCGGCGCTGGGAACTTCGCCGGTGTGGAACTGATAGGTGAGGGCGGCGACCGCCGTGTCCTTATCAGCACCGTTGATCAGGAAGGCGCGGGCGGAGGCGTCAGTGCGCAGGCCAGCGATCGTTTCGGCCGAGATCGCATCGAGGACGATGCCGGTAGCCTGATCAGGAACAAGCGTGGTGTGAAGGGCGGAATACATCGCACGCATCTGCGGTGCCGAATAGGACATGTTTTGGCCTGTAAAAACTAGAGATATCCACATTTGTGGACAATCAAATCTAGTATTGCAGGTTGTATAGTACCATAAAACAACGATAGCAAATATTATTGCAAGAAATATTATGTAATTGCGAAGCTTGTTATTTATTCAATCTATTTCTGTGCGCTCAATATTGTTCCATTTTATTTTTACTTGATCTGAAAGCGCGCGAATTTTCTGTGGCGATTAGTCTCGGCCGCACAAAGCCATGCTGTGTTGGCTTTTCGCGTTGGCTATTGCGCCATGTCGTAGAGCGCGCAGCGCCACAAACGCTGGCGGTCGGTAGTGAGTAAGCGTCTTATTGGAGAAGGGTGGCGGTGAGAGAGGGATTCGAACCCTCGATAGAGTTTCCCCTATACACGCGTTCCAGGCGTGCGCCTTCAACCACTCGGCCACCTCACCAGCACACTGGAATCGGGGGCGGTTGAAACCCCCGGCGCAGGAAGGCGCGCAATATACTCAGGGGGGCTCGCGTAGCAAGCGCGTATCTTGGCCATCTGTGAAGCTGGCGGGAAAGGGCTGCGATCCCTATTTTATGCGGGACTTCTTTCCCTCTCCCCCGAGGCCCTGATGCTGTTCGCCAAGAAGACCCTGGACCTGCCCACCGCCGACGCCGCCCTGCCGGGCCGGCCCGAGCCGATCCCCACCGCCCAGACCCATTTCGTCAACGGCCATCCTCTGAAGGGGCCGTACCCCGATGGCCTGGAGACCGCCGTGTTCGGCATGGGCTGCTTCTGGGGCGTGGAGCGGATCTTCTGGAAGCTGCCGGGCGTCTATGTGACCGCCGCCGGCTATGCGGGCGGGATCACCCCGAACCCGACCTATGAGGAAGCCTGCAGCGGGCGCACCGGCCACACCGAGGTGGTGCTGGTGGTCTATGACCCCAAGGTCATCACCTACGATGCTCTGCTGAAGACCTTCTGGGAGAACCATGACCCGACCCAGGGCATGCGCCAGGGCAATGACATCGGAACCCAGTACCGCTCGGCCCTCTATGTTGAGAACGACGCCCAGGCCTCCGCCGCGGCGGCGTCCAAGGCGGCTTACCAGCAGGCGCTGTCGGACAAGGGCCTCGGCGCCATCAGCACCGAGATCGCCCAGGCCGGGCCGTTCTACTTCGCCGAGGACTATCACCAGCAATACCTGGCCAAGAACCCGAACGGCTATTGCGGCATCGGCGGCACCGGCGTCGTCTGCCCGATTGGCGTGGGCGTCGACGCCTGACGAGCGGGCGCTAGGACTTCCGCTCTGACGGCGGGCGGTCGGCTGGGTGCGGCGCGCCTTCCAGAAGCAGGCGGATCTTGCGCACGGCTGAGGAGGCGCGACTGCGACGCTGGCGCCATAGCAACAGGAACATCGCCCCGGCGATGGCAAAGCTGAAGGCGATCGGGCCCAGCAGCCACGCCGCCGCCGCCAGGGCGAAGTAGTAGCCACGGACGCCGGCGTTGAACGCCGACAGGGCGGGGTTCAGAAGCTCGGCCGTCGCTTCGCCGTAGGCGCGCGCCAGTTCCGGCGGCGCGTCCTGCGGGGCGGCGCCGATGGCGGCCAGGCAGTAGTTCATCTGCCGGATCGCCCAGATGAAATCGAGCAGGCCGCGCGCCAGCGCCACCAGCACCAGGGCCAGCTTGGCCTCGAACAGCATACGGGTCGCGGGGGCCAGCACCGCCAGCCCCTCGATGCTCTTCCACGTGGTGTCGCCGCCGAACAGCACACCCGCCGCCGCCGCGATCAGCAGCAGGTTCGACGAGGCGAAGAAGGACGCCGAGTTGATGGCGTGGCCTAGCAGTTGCCCGTCCAGCAAGGTGATCTCGCGCACGGCCATCTCGCTCATCCAGCCGCGGCGGATGACGGTCATGTCTGTGTTGATGACCCCGCCGCCCTGGCCGAGCCAGCGCAGCAGCGGTTCATAGAACAGCCAGCAGAACAGGAAGACGATAAGGACCGCGACGTCGAACAGGGGCATGGCTCAATCCTCCACGATTCGGCTGTGGCGCGCGGTGTCCTTCAGGATCAGGGCGACCACGAAGGCGACCGCCATGATCGCGGTGACGTACAGATAGAAGCCGCTCTCGGCGCCGGCCGCCTTGAACGACAGGGCCACCGATTCCGCCGTCCCGCCGAACACCGCGTTGGCTAGGGCATAGGGGAGGGCCACCCCAAGGGCGCGGACGTGGACGGGAAACAGCTCGGCCTTGATGACCGCGCTGATCGCGGTGTAGCCCGACAGGATCAACAGCGCCGACAGCATCAGGCCGAACGCGGCCCAAGTGCTGTTCGTGCCGGCGATGGTCGTCATGATCGGCCAAGTCAGGGCCGAACCCAGTCCGAAGGCGCCGACCAGCATGGTCTTGCGCCCCACCTTGTCCGACAGCCAGCCGACCAGCGGCTGGGCGACCATGAAGCAGAACAGGGCCCCGGCGCTGATCTCGGTCGCCTGGTTCTTGGTGAAGCCCGAGGTGTTGACCAGAAACTTCTGCATGTAGGTGGTGAAGGCGTAGAAGCCGAGGGAGCCGCCCGCGGTCAGGCCCAGGATCATCAGGGTCTCGCGGGGGTGATGCAGGAACAGCATCATGGTCTTGCCCCGCGGCGCGCCGCCGGCGGCCTGGGCGTTGGTGAAGGCGGCGCTCTCTTCGAGTCCGCGCCGGATCCAGAACACCACAACGGCCAGCAGCGCCCCGATGAAGAACGGGATGCGCCAGCCCCATTCGGCCAAGGCCTCGGCGGGCATCAGCCTTTGAAGGGCGATCAGCACGCCAAGCGCGATCAGTTGCCCCGCGATCAGGGTCACGTACTGGAAGCTGGACCAGAAGCCGCGCCGAGCCTTGCCGGCCATCTCGGACATGTAGGTGGCGCTGGCGCCGTACTCGCCGCCAACCGACAGACCCTGGAGAATCCGGGCGAGCAGCAGAATAATCGGCGCGGCCGCCCCGATCTGATCGAAACCGGGGGTGAGGGCGATGACCAGGGCCCCGGCGCACATCATCGCCACAGACACCGACAGGGCCGCGCGCCGTCCGGCCCGATCTGCGTAGACGCCCATTATCCAGGCGCCCAGGGGTCTGGCCAGGAAGCCCACGGCGAAGATCGCCGCCGCCTGCAGTAGTTGCGCGGTCTGGTCGCCCTTGGGGAAGAAGATCGGCGCGAAATAGAGGGAGAAGGAGGAGTAGGCGAACCAGTCGTACCACTCGACTAGGTTACCCGCCGAGCCGCCGAGGATGGCCTTGAGTCTAGCCTGGGGCGTCAGGGATACGGACGTGGGGGGCGGAAGCTCTCCGCCGTCGGCGACGCCCGTTTCAGACATGGAATTCCCCCACCGCTTCCCAACCCAGGCATCAGCCTAGGCGAAGTCGCGGCGGGGGTGAAATCCCTAGATCCTGCCGAGCAGCACCAGGATGATGATGATCACGAGCACCAGGCCCAGGCCGCCCGACGGGAAGTAGCCCCACGAACGCGAATAGCCCCAAGACGGCAGGGCGCCGATGAGAGCCAGGATCAGGATAATGATCAGGATGGTGCCAAGCATGGTCGTCTCCTACCTGCGCCGCCCCTCATGGCGCCGCTTCGGCTGGAGAACCCGCAGTGGGCGCGCCGGTTCCGTCCCTAGCTTGGCGCGTCTTCGGGCCGGTGCAGCCCCACATGCCAGAGCAGACCGATGAACGCCCCCTTGATCCTGGGCAGGAGAAGCAGGGTCAGGACGGCCAGGGGAATGAGCGTCAAAGGCAGGGTCACCGCCACGGGCCATTCCCAGACGAATGGGAAGAACAACAGCGGCGCGACGATCAGATGCCCCACCAGCAGGATCGTCACATAGGCCGGGCCGTCGTCGGCTGGATAGCGGGCCAACTCCTGGCCGCAGGCCTCGCAGTCGTGATCGACCTTCAGGTAGCGCCTGTAGAGCCGCCCCTGGCCACAGGCCGGACATTTGTGGGCTAGGCCCCGGCGCATGGCCCTGATCAGGCCGGGCATGCCGTCCGAAGGCAGGTCGGTATCGCTCATCGGGCGGATATGCACCTGGGAACGTTCAGGGGAAAGGGGACCGATAGTCGCAAGCCTGGCTTAGCGGAACCGCTGTGGTCGTGCGCTGTTCTCCAAGGCGAACAAGGAAACGCGCCATGACCCCGGCCCCGACGCCCAATAACGACAATCAGCTCAAGGATGCCCTGGAGCGAGCCACCGCGCCGAATGGCGAGCAGGAAGGCGAGATCGCCGCTGATGACGCCGGCGCGAGCACCTTGGCCGAGAAGATCGCTCGCAATTCGGAAGAGCGGCACATCGAGAAGGATGAGAAGGCCGGCCTCGCCGAAGAGGCCTCGCGTCAAAGCGACGCTTGAGCCCTTTTCGCCCTTTTCCCGCCGCGAGGCGCTTCTAGCGTGTAGACATCAGTTGAGTGAGGGATGCGCGCCATGAATCGTCTGACCGGAGCCATCCTCGCCCTAAGCCTCGCTGCTGCGGCTCCGGCGCTGGCGAACGAAGAGGTTATCGCCACCCGGCCGCCGGAGCTGCCTGCTGACGCACCAGCTGCTCGGCCGGCGACCGAGCCGGTCTTCAAGCCGATGACGACTTCCGAACAGATCGCCGGCTATCTGGCCTCTTCGCCCGACGCGGTGGACGAGACCTCGCCCGACGCCATGCTGCGCCGCGACCTGTCGCGCTATCTGAGCCCTACCTCCAAGACCCGTATGGATCGTCAGATGCATGGGGAAGTCACCGCCATGATCGGCACGGGCGGCGCTCGCGGAGCTTGGGGCACGGTCGCTCTGCCCGTGGGCGAGACCGGGGTCGTCACCCTTTCGGGAGGCCAGAGCCGCAACCTCTACCGAGGTTATCCTGGCTATCCCGGCTACTACGGCGGCTGGCGCGGCGGACCGTACGGCGAGGACCTCTACGAGCGTTCGTTCGGCCTCGAGTTCATGTCCGACGCGCCGATCCCGTAGCGGGCGGCGGCAATATCACCGCTTGGCGTCTTCCGCGGTGCCGGTGACCGCACGGCCGGCGGCCGAAACGTCACGACCGACGCCCGAGATCGTGTTGCAGGCCGTGGCGGTCAGCAGAACGGCCAGAAGGGCGGCGGGGACAAGAACCTTGCGCATCATGAAGCTCCACTGTGAGTGAAGCTGAGCTTTAACCGCGACCGGCCTGAATCGTCAAAGCGAGTGCGCGCGGCGCGGGTCGTAGAAGCGGAATTTTCGACCGTCGCTCCACAAAATTGTACGGCGCGCCGTTTGGTCTCTTGCGTTGCAATATCCAAGGCTATGGAATGTCTTCACGGGCGGCGTTCACGCTTGCAGGTTGCGCGGGATGGGGCCCGCTGCCGAAAGCGACGTGACTTCCGACCGGTGGGGGAGGCCATGGGCCTCGTTTTTCAAGGGGTTTGACGCCATGCGTGCGCTCGCCGCCATAGCTGCACTTTCTGTTCTCGCCGTCGCCGGCCAAGCCTCGGCCGACGACCTCGTCTACAAGCACAGGAGAGGGAATGAGACCCTCGCACCTTATGACGGCTTTGCGCTCTGGCAGATTCAGGCCCGCTGCGCCGGTCTGATGGATGGCCTTGCCGCCTTCGACGCCGCGCGGTCGCGAAGCACCGAGAAGAGCGCCGCCGCCGCTCAGTACTTCCATGCGGAGTCGGTGCGTCGCTATCGTCTGGATCGCAAGGTCGGTACAAGTGAAGCCGACGCCGCCCTGGCATCCTACATCGCCCTTGGCCGCAAGACCTTCGACGACGCTGTCGCCGAACGCGCTGCAAGTACCGGCCGCAGCCCTGCGAACATGTATCTCAGCGAATGCGCCACGGTGGGCCAGGAGTTCTCGCCGCCCATGGCTGAGCCGCCGAAAATCCTGATTTCGGACAACGCCGGCGATCAGGTGGTCTGCAAGAAGGTCGAGCAGGTCGGCTCCCGTATGGGCAAGCGCGTCTGCAAGACCAGGCAGGACATGCTTGAGGAAGAACGCGAGACCAAGGAAATTCAGCGCAGGATGATTGAGCTGGGCGGCTGCCGGAACGCCAACGGCTGCTAGTAGTCTCAGACATTGCGTGACGGGGAAGGGCGCGGAGCGATCCGCGCCCTTTTCTATACGCCGGCGCCGCCCTTGATCAGGCTGGCGCGCTCCTCGGCGGTCAGCACCCGCCAGCGACCTTCGGGCAAGTCGCCCAAGGTCAAATCGCCGACCCGCACGCGCAGCAGGTCTACGACGCGCAATTCGACTAGGTCGCACATGCGGCGGATCTGGCGGTTGCGGCCTTCCTTCAGGACGAAGCGAAGGGTCTGGCCTTCAACCACATCGACCCTAGCCTGCTTTAGCTTGCGCCCGTCCAATTCGAGGCCCCAGCGCAGCAGCGCCAGCTTGCGGGCGTCGATCATGCCCGCCACACGGACCAGATACTCCTTCTCCAGCTCGGAAGCCGGGCCGATCACGGCCTTGGCCACCACTCCGTCCTCCGACAGGATCAGCAGGCCGCGAGAGTCCTGATCCAGGCGACCAACGGGGGCGAACTTGTTGGCGAAGCTGGGGATCGATGGACTTTGGCCGTACAGGGCGCCTCGCGTCAGCAGTCGGACCGCCGGAATCTGCTCGCCCTCCGGCGTGCCTGAGACCACGCCCACCGGCTTGTGCAGCATGACGGTCAGCGCGCTTTCCAGCTTGGCCGTCGCGCGGTCGGCCAGGACGAGCGTCTGGCCGGGCAGGATTTTGCGGCCGACGTCGGTGACCGTCTCGCCGTCGATGGAGACCAGGCCGTCCGCGATCAGCCCCTCGGCCTCGCGGCGAGAGCACACGCCGCTCTGGGCCAGCCAGCGGTTAACCCGCTGGGGTTCGGCGTCGTCATAGCGTCGGGTCCAGGCCATGGCCGCCTTCTAGGCATCCCGCGCCTTGGCCGCAGCAAAAATCCGTCTCATCCTGCGTCCAACGAACAGGGAGCGGCCAAGCCGCACGGGGGAAAGATGATCACGATCACGCGGGGCGGCATGGCATCCAATCTCGTCCTGCTGGCGGCCGTCGTCGCGGGCGTCAGCTACATGGCGTCCTGGAACATGGACCTGCCGCTCGCCGCCAGCGCCGCCTGGAAGGGCGCGGCGGTCAGCCTGCTGGCGCTCTATGCGGGGCTGAGAGCCGAAGGACGGGACGGCTGGTTGTTATGCGCGGCCTTGGCCTTCTATGCCCTGGGCGACGTGCTGCTGGAGGTGATCGGCCTGACGCGAGGCGCGGTGGCGTTCTTGATCGGGCATCTGGTGGCGATCGCGCTGTACTGGCGGAACAGGGATCGGCGTCTGACAATGGCTCGGCTGGTGGCGGCTCTCGCGATCGTGCCGGCGACGGTGGTGATCTCCTATCTGCTGCCGGCCGACAGGAGCTTTGCTCCCGGCGTGGCCTTCTACGCCTTTGGCCTGTCGCTGATGGCGGCCGCGGCGATCGCCAGCCGGTTCAACAGGGCGGGCGTGGGCCTGGGCGCGGTGCTGTTCGTGATCTCCGACCTGCTGATCTTCGCCAGGGCGGGGCCGCTTGAGGGAGAGGCCTGGGTCGGGTTCGGCGTCTGGGGGCTCTATCTGGCCGCGAACCTGCTCATCTGCCTGGGGGTCACCCGGGTCCTGAGCAGAAAATATTGAGGCGCCTGTCGGATCGCGGGGCGTTTCCACGTCCTAGGAACAGCAACAAGCAAGAGGAGACATCCCATGGCCTATGTCGACGGGTTCGTTCTGGCGGTCAGCAAGGACAAAATGGACGCCTACAAGGAGATGGCGGAACTGGGCCGCACGGTCTGGATGGAGCATGGCGCGCTATCCTACGTCGAGGCCAAGGCCGATGACGTGCCCTATGGCGAGCTGACCTCTTTCCCTCGCGCCGTGCAGGCGAAGGACGATGAGGTCGTGATCTTCTCGTTCGCCACCTATCGTGACCGCGCTCATCGCGACGAAGTCATGGCCAAGGTCATGGCCGATGAACGGATGAAGCCGGACATGGAGAACATGCCCTTCGACGGCAAGCGCATGATCTTTGGCGGCTTCGAGGTCTTCGTTCAGGCCTGAGCGCGCGATTGTTGCGGCATGACGCCCCGCGTGCGCACGCGGTGATTGGAGTGCGCCGCCGCCTGCTTTAACGTCCTCCCCATCGGGCCCCAGCGGCCGGGGAGGACGTGCGTGCGTTTGTCGGGGCTGAAGATCGAGCGCGAGGCCCTGTTCGTCGTGCTGGGCACCCAGGCCCTGATCGACGCCGTCCTGACCATGCGCGCCGTGGTCAACGGCTATCCACCCAAGTGGTGGCACATCCCCGCCGAGGTGCTCGCCTACGCGGTTCTTTGCGCCGCCGCCTATCTGATGTTCCTGGCCATCGAGGCGGGTGGCCGAAGGTTCGGCCTGGCGGGGCGGATCGCGGCGGCTCTGGTGTCGGCCTTCATAGCGGCGCTTGTCCACGTGCCGATCCTGATGCTGGTCTTCCGGCACATGACCGATTATCCGCAGCGCGCGTGGGAAGAGATCTGGTCGCTCAGCTACATCTACGCGGTGGCCATGCCGTTCCTGTTCACGGGCGCGGCCCTGGTGGCCTACAGTTTCTGGCGCGACGTCCAGGCCCGCGAGCGCCAGCTGGCCGAGACCCAGCGCCTGGCGCAGGAGGCGCAGCTGGTCGCCCTGCGCTATCAGATCAATCCGCACTTCCTGTTCAACACCCTGAACGCGATCTCGGCGCTGGTGCTGGACCATCGCAACGCCGCGGCCGAGACCATGCTGCTGCGGCTGTCGGCCTTCTTCCGCCTGACCCTGACGCTGGAGCCCACCGAGGCCATCGTCTTGTCTCGCGAGATCGAGCTTCAGCGCACTTATCTCGATATCGAGCAGGCCCGGTTCACCGACGCCCTGGACGTGGCCGTCGATCTGCCGCCGGCGCTGGAGAACGCCCTGGTCCCGGCCCTGATCCTCCAGCCGCTGGTGGAGAACGCGGTCAAGTACGGTCTGGACGGAGAGGCCGGCCGCGCCCGCATCGCCATCGCCGCCCGGGCGGAAGGCGAGGTGCTGGTGCTGGAGGTGACCAACACCGTCCTGCGCACCAACGCGCCCGGCGCCGGGATCGGCCTACGCAACGTGGCCGAGCGCCTGGCCGCCGAGTATGGCGACGAGGCGAACATGAGCGTGGACGATTCCGTCGCCGGCCGCTTCCACGTGGCCCTGACCCTGCCGCTGCGCCTCGCGCCGCCCCGGCTGGAGGCCCGCCGCCCCGCCATCGCGGCCGTGGCCTGACCCGTGTCACGGAATCAGTGATGATGTTCCTGCCCGAGATGTCCGGCGGGCGTCCTGTGAGGCGACCATGAAACCGCCAGTCAAACGCCTTTCCGACCTCAAGGGCGGCACGCCCAAGGGCGCGGCCCAAAGCACCACCTTCGCCCCGCCGACGCCGAAGGTGTCGCGCCAGAAGAAGGCCAAGGTCCTGACGCCGGCCGAGAAGGCCGCCTTCCTCGCTTCCCGGCCCGACCTCAAGGGCTGACCACCCGGACGGCTTAATGAGCAGACACCCCCTAGACCGCCCCATCTGGAGCGCTCTGACCGGCCGCCAGGCCTCCTACGCCATTCCGGGCGGTCGCGCCGCGCGCTTCCACCCCGACGCCGCCGTCTTCGCGGCCGCCGGGGACGACAGCCCAGAGGCCCTGGACGATCTGGCCCGCATCCTGCGCGAGGCCGGGGTGGGCGTCGTGCTGCAGACCGATCCGACCCCGCCGCTGCCTGGTCTGACCGTCGAGAAGCAGGGCGATGTAGTCCAGATGGTGACCGAGCGCCTGGCCAGCCCGACCCCACCGCGCCCCATCGAACCGGCCGTGCGCCTGACCGACGCCGACGCGGCCGAGATGCTGGCCCTGGCCACCCTGACCGAGCCCGGCCCGTTCTTTCCCCAGACCCACCGTCTGGGCGAATTCTGGGGCGTCAAGCAGGACGGGCGCCTGATCGCCATGGCCGGCGAGCGCATGCGGCTGGACGGCTTTACCGAGGTCAGCGGCGTCTGCACCCATCCCGACCATCGCGGCCACGGCCACGGCGCCATGCTGACCTGGCTGGTCGCCTCGCGCATCCTGGCCCGGGGCGAGGCGGCGTTTCTGCACTGCTACATCAGCAACACCGGGGCCGTGGGCCTGTACGAGGCCCTGGGCTTTCGGGTTCGCGCCCAGATGACGGCCAGCTTCCTGCGGGCCGGCTAGAGCCGCACGTCGGGCGTCGGGCCGAAGCGGTTCTCGCCCGCCTCGCCCTTGGCCAGGCCCAGCCAGAGGGTGAAGACCAGCCACACCGACGGGCCGACCAGCAGCACAAGCAGCAGCACGCCCTTGGCGCCCATGCTGGCCGCCTCGCGGGTGAAGAAGGCGCCCATCTGCTCGGAGACCACGATCCCGAGCGCCATCACCGCCACCCCGCACAGCACGCTGGCCGTCGCCAGGGCGAGGGGCGCCAGCTGCGCCCAACCGCTCTGGCCCAGGTCATGCAGCCGCTTGGCGCACAGGGCCGCCCACATCCACAGGGTCGACAGGCTGATGAAGCCGCCGACCACGGGGATCAGCCAGGCGCCCAGACTGATCAGCACCGTCAGCCCCCAACCACGCCAGAACGCCTTGCGGCCGATCCGGCCATGGGGAGACAGCAGCAGGCGGGCGAGGTTCGTCACGGGAGGTCTCGTCGGTGAAGCTTTGCGCGAGTCATAGCGCAGAGTCGGGATTATCCCTCCCTTCTCCCTTGATGGGAGAAGGGTCGGGGATGAGGGTGAAGGCGTTTCAGGATGTGGCGCGGCTGAGTTTCGGCCCGCCGACGCTGTCACCCTAACCCTCGGTCCCTCTCCCATCGAGGGAGAGGGAGGACGTTCACACTCCGTCATCCTCGCCCTTGTGGCGAGGATCCAGACACGGCTGAGGTCTTAGGTTCGCGGAGGTGGAACCGCTCTTGGTCTTTCGGCCCACGCGGAGTCTCTGGACCCTAGGCACAAGGCCTAGGGTGACGGGGTTGAGTTGAGCTCTCTTCACCCGCTCATCCCGGCGAAGGCCGGGATCCAAGCTGAGAGTCAGTATGGGCCCCGGCCTTCGCCGGGGTGAGCGGCGGTTGGGGCACAGCGGCGCACCCCCACGGGAAATCCCGCGAGGTTGGAAGGGCGACGGAGCGTGCGGGCCTTCGCCCGGATGTGAGTAGTGCGAATACCGTTTCGACGAAGATCGAACGCTCCGCGCGGTCATTATCCGGGAGCCGCCGGTAGGCAGCGCTCTTAGCGCTTAGCCGGCAAAGCCTCCGACGGGCGGGCTCCCCCAGCGTGGGAGTCCCCGGACCGCGTGAGCAACCCCCTCACGCCTGTCGCCACGCCGCCGATGTCACGCCGCTTTGGGGCGTGAGCAGTGTCCAGACAGAACCGGAAAGGTCCCTCGTTCTCACCACCGACGGTCGCGCTACCCGCTCGACCGCATCCCCATCACAACCCGGCGCTGGCCGAGCGCCCTTCCCGTGATGGAGACGGGGGAAGAGTACGGGAGGTTTTGGGGGAGGGGATAAGGGGGCTGCTATCGCCTGTAATCAGGTCGTCGGACATCACGATCATCGAAAGGCGGACAACGCTCGCACCCAAGTTGTCGCCCCTACAACTCGATCCTGAACCGCAGACTCTCCTGACCGCCGTGCGCGTCCACTTTTTGGAAGCGCTCCACGAAACGGCCGCCGTTGGCCGTGATGACGCGCTGGGAGGCTAGGTTGTCGGGCTGGACGGTCAATTCGACGTAGTCGAGGCCTTCGGCGCGGCAGCGGGGGAGGAGCAGACCTAGCGCGCGGGTGGCGTAGCCGCGCCCGGCTTTCCACGGCACGACGCCGTAGCCGATATGGCCTAGGACATGCGATGGCAGGGTCGAGGTCCCGGGGCTCCAGCGAAAGCTGATCGAACCGCAGAACTCACCGTCCCACAGCCACAGGAAGTAGCCGGGCAGGCGCGGGACGGTCCCGCCGTCCGCCAGCTTGATCGGGGCGCCCTTGGCTTGCGGGTCGTAGAGGCTGTCGAGGAAGCGTGGCGCGTCAGTCGCTATGGCCGTCAGCTGCTCGGTCGCGGCGGCCGCGCCTCGCAGGTTGTCAGGCGACCAGCCGCGTTCAAGCGCATCCACATAGCCGGGCAGATACTCGGCGGATGGGGTGACGAGTTTGAGCGGCGAGATTGGAGACGTCATTTTGCGGATTGATCGATATACGCAGCCGCCTGCGCCGCGATCACCTCGATCAGGTTCCCCATGACGAGGTTCAGGTCGATCAGGTGCAGGCCCATGGTCACGTCGGGCTTGCCGTTCATGATCCACTCGCCCGTCAGGTTTCCGGTTCGCTGATCGTCGGGCTTCGGCGTCGGCGTGACGCTGAGATGGACGCCGTGCTCGTCATTCTCGCATTCGGCGACATAGAAGCCGGGCAGGGTCACGAAGGGTGCGGCAGCAGAGAGGGATGCTCGCGTCCACGGACCTTGAGGCGCGGTGAGGTCAGGAATGATCGTCTCGCCCGATGTGGACAGATACGGCTTCAGCACGCCCGGTCCGCCGGGAAGGGCGGCGGGGTTGGTGCAGAGGGGGGCTTCGTCGCTGAACTTCGGGATTTTGTCGGGCGGGATCAGATTGTCCGCGCGATAGGCGTTGAAGACGATGACGCAACCGATCTGCGACGGCGTCCGGCAGGCGGGGATGGACTTGAAAGTGCCACCCACATCCTTTCCGGTGGGCGCCATCACCCAGGACCCAGGCAGGATGGCGGACAGGAGCTGGGCCTGGACGGGCTTTCCATCAATATCCTTGCGCATCAAGGCACCGAGGATCGCCGCGCCTTGGGAGTGTCCTATGAGGACCACGCCGCGACCATGATTGTGCTGGATGAGGTAGGCGTCCCATGCCGCCTCGACGTCCGCCTGGGCCAAGCCCATCGCTTCGCGAACGCCGGGAAGGGGCTTGCCGGCGCCCGCCGCCTTCATCTGGGTGACCGTGATCTGACGATAGATCGGGGCGAACAGGCGGCAGACGGAGGACAGGCGCGCGAACTGTTGCCGCACCGCGCGGCGTTCCTCCTCGGTGACGGCGGGCAGGGCCGAGACGCCCGGGCTGTTTGAGACCGTGGGGTAGACGTAGAAACAATCGACCTTGGGCGCGACGGCAGGGACAAAGACTTCGCGCCGGGCGGTCCCATCGGCCTCAATGACCAGAGCGGTCAGATCGTCCTTGCAGGCGCCAGGCTTATCGGGACGGCAGACCCAATTTTCGGCCTGCCG
The DNA here is from genome assembly GCF_027474405.1 of Caulobacter sp. NIBR2454. Classification (GTDB taxonomy): domain Bacteria; phylum Pseudomonadota; class Alphaproteobacteria; order Caulobacterales; family Caulobacteraceae; genus Caulobacter. Next base: position 2,382,241 of record NZ_CP114871.1, on the reverse strand, counting down.
GTAGTCTAGTGGTGCGGAGGCGGAGGCGGAGGCGCCGTGCGTCAGACAGAGCGCCAGGAGCGCGACCGAGCCGATTATGTTGAAGCGTCGCATGATGTCCCCGTCTCGGCGGGCAGCATCGCGCGGCTTTCCGCTCACCTCAATGGGGCCTTACGGCGGTTTCGCCTGCACGGCTTTGCCAGTTGAAACTCAGCTGCCCCCTCACCCTTACCCTCTCCCCCAGAGGGGGCGAGGGGATTTAGGCGGAAGCGCCGCCGATCCAGGTTTCGATGACGTTCAGCTGGTCGTCGGCGGCCACGAGGTCGGCGCGCAGGCCGGGGGCGATGGCGCCGGTTTCGGCTGACAGGCCCAGGAAGGCGGCGGGGCTGCGGGCGGCCATGTTGGCGGCTTGGGGCAGGGTCAGGCCCGTCATGGCGACGGCGTTGCGCACGGCGCCGGCCATGTCGAGGTCGGAGCCGGCCAGGGTGCCGTCGGCCGCGCGGCAGACGCCGTCGGCGGCGACGATCTCACGCCCCTGGAGGGTGAAGCGCTTGGGGCCGCCGACGCTGGGCATGGCGTCGCTGACCAGCATGAAGCGGTCGTGCGGGCGGCTGGCCAGGGCGATGCGCAGGGTGGCGGGGTGGACGTGGACGCCGTCGACGATGATCCCGCACCAGGCCGCGCTTTCCAGCGCCGCGCCGACCACGCCGGGGGCGCGGCTGGTCAGCGGCGACATGGCGTTGAACAGGTGGGTGGCGCCGGTCGCGCCATTGGCGAAGGCGGCGGCGGCGGTCTGGTAGTCGGCGTTGGTGTGGCCGGCCGCGACGATGATCCCCGCATCGGCCAGGCGCCGGATCTCGTGCGGGGTGGTCATTTCTGGCGCGAGGGTGACCAGGGTGCGGCCGCGCTTGAGCGAGGTGAGAAGGGCGAAGGCCTCGTCGTCCAGCACGCGGAACTTGGAGGCGTCGTGGATGCCCTTGCGCTCGGCGTTGAGGAAGGGACCTTCGATGTGGACGCCCAGAACGCCGGGGACGCCGGCTGCGATGGCGGCGTCGACCGCGGCGATGGCGATGGCGATCACCGACAGGTCGTCGCTGATGAGCGTCGGCAGGAAGCCGGTCGTGCCAAAGGCGCGGTGTGCGGCGCCGATGGCGGCGATGGTCTCGATGGTCGGGGCGTCGTTGAAGAGCACGCCGCCGCCGCCGTTGACCTGGGTGTCGATGAAACCGGGCAGCAGCAGGGCGCCGGCGAGATCGCGGGTCTCGTCAGCCTTCGCCTCGTTCGCGGGAACGATGGCTTGGATGCGTCCGCCCTCGACGAGGACGGCGACGCCCTCGACCAGTTCGTCCCCGATAAGGACGCGGCCATTGACCAGCGCGACAGACATCAGACGGTTTCGGTCACTTTGCGAAGATGGGGCGGCTGGTCCGGATCATAGCCGCGCGCGACCGAAAGCGCGGCAGCCATTCGATAGAAGCTCTGGATGGCGAGCGCCGGCTGCAGGACCGGGTGCGCGGCGATGGCCGGCAGGGCGCCGGGGCCGGTCGCGTCCACGTCGGCGAACAGCAGCTGGGCGCCGCGGGCCTTGAGATCCTCGGCCAGGGCCAGGACGCTGGGGCGGGTCTCGTCGTCCTGGCTGAAGGCGAGGACGGGGAAGCCGGGCTGCACCAGGGCCAGGGGGCCGTGCATGACCTCGGCGGCGCTGAAGGCCTCGGCGTGGAGGCCGCAGGTCTCCTTGAACTTCAGGGCCGCTTCCTGGGCGGCGGCGAAGCCGAGACCGCGCGCGACCACATAGAGGTTGGAGGCGGGGCGCAGGCGATCGACCGCCTCGCTCCAGTCCTGGGTCCAGGCGCGGTCGAGCAGGGCGGGGAGTGTCTGAAGGGCGGCGGACAGCTCGGCGTCCTTCGTCCACTCGGCGGTCAGGTGGGCGATGGCCGACAGGGTGCAGATGTAGGACTTGGTGGCCGCGACGCTGATCTCCGGTCCCGCGTGCAGGGGCAGATAAGCGTCGGCCAGGGCGGCCAGCGGCGAGGCGGCGTCATTGACCAGGGCGACCACGAAGGCGCCGCCGGTCTTGGCCGCCTCGACCGAGGCCAAGAGGTCGGGGCTGCGGCCCGACTGGGAGATGGCCAGATAGAGCACGCCCTCCAGGTCCGACCTGGCGGCATAGACCGAGGCGGTGGACAGGGCGGCCGAGGAGGTGATCAGGCCGACGCGGGTCTCGAACAGGTATTTGGCGAAGGTGGCGGCGTGGTCGGAGCTGCCGCGGGCGCAGGTGACCACGGCGCGAGGCTTCATGGCGCGGAGTTTTTCACCGAGCGCGGCGACGGGCTGGGCGTTGGCGGCCAGCTGGCGCTTCACGGCCGAGGCGGCTTCGGCGGCCTCGGCGAACATGCGGGTGGCTTCTGGCGAGGCCGATCGGGTCAAGACAGTCTCCAGCACGCGTAATCCTACAGGGTCAGCTCGGCCACGAAGTCGTAGGCGTCGCCGCGATAGAACGATTGGGTGACCTCGACGGTCCGGCCGTCGGGCAGAAAGCCGCGACGCTCGATCAGCAGGGCCGGGTCGCGGGGCGACAGGCCCATCAACTCGGCCTGGTCGGTGGTGAGCAGCACGGCGCGCAGACGCTGCAGCGCGCGGGCGGGGCGGTGGCCGGTCTTCTCAAGCGCCTCATAAAGCGAGGTCTTCACCGAGTCAGGCGAGGGCAGGGCGAAGGCCGGGACCGTGGCGTATTCCAGGGCCATGGGTGCGTTGTCGGCGTAACGGATCCGGTGGAAGCGATAGACCGGCGCGCCCGGGCTGAGGCCCAGGGTCAGGGATTCCTCCGGCGTCACCGAGCCTTCCGACTTGTTGAGCCAGACGCTGTGGGGCGTGCGGCCGCGCGAGATCATGTCCTCGGAGAAGGACGAGATCTTGGAGAAGCTTTTCTCCACCCGGGCGGCGACGAAGGTGCCGGCCCCCTGGCGGCGGGTGAGCAGGCCCTCATTGACCAGGCCGTCCAGCGCCTTGCGCACGGTGATGCGCGAGACGGAGAACTCCTCGGCCATGTCCCGCTCGGCGGGCAGGGCGTCGTCGGGGGCCAGGACCTTGGTGGTGATGGCGTCGCGCAGGGCGCGCTGGAGCTGCCGGTAAAGCGGCGCGTGGTCAGCTTCGTCCAGCCGGCCGATACGATCAGCAAACGTCATGTCGCGCCCCTCCCTGGTTCGAATCTGAAAGCCAGCCCCGGCTTGGTGGATGAACACCTGACCACTTTAGTACCAATTTGTCGAGTGGGTTTGATTGGTAATATTTTGGGCTTGCCAACGGTTATTTTTCCTTCACAGTCCCGTTCTGAGGCCACTGATACGGCCAAATGCGACGGGGGACGTCGCGCATTGGTATCCTATTGGGCTTAAGTCGGCTCCGGGGCGTCGCCCCGGCGAAGAGGGGAGAAGCCGGATGACTCTTAAGAAGACTCTATTGGCCACGACGGCCGGGGTGATCGCGGTGATGGCCGCAGCGCCCTCTTTCGCGCAGGACACCAGCGTCGACGAGGTGATCGTCACCGGGATTCGCGCGTCCTTGCAGCAGGCGCTTGAACAAAAGCGCAATTCGGACCTGGTGCAGGAAGTCGTCACCGCCGAGGACATCGGCAAATTCCCTGACAAGAACGTCGCCGACTCGCTCAGCCGCATCACCGGCGTGAACGTGGTGACCGGTTCGGCCGCCGCCGGCGGCTTCGGCGAGAACGAGCGCGTCTCGATCCGCGGCACCGACCCGAACCTGAACCTGACCCTGATGAACGGCCACAACCTGGCCACCGGCGACTGGTTCGTTCTGGACCAGCAGAACGCCGGCCGTTCGTTCAACTACTCCATGCTGCCCGCCGAGCTGGTAGGCCGCCTGGAAGTGTACAAGAGCGCCCAGGCCGACATCCCCGAAGGCGGCGTCGGCGGCACGGTCAACGTCCATACCCGCAAGCCCCTCGACCTGCCGAGCATGAGCTTCAACGCCACGGCCCAGGGCGTCTACGCCCAGCGCGCCGACAAGTTCGACCCGCAAGTCTCGGCCCTGGCCAGCTGGAAGGACGACACCGGCAGCCTCGGCGTGCTGGTCGCCGGCTTCTACCAGAAGCGCCACCTGCGCCGCGATGGCCAGGAAATCCTCGGCTATAACGAGCTGGCCAACTTCCGCGGCACTGGCCAGACGGTGCTGGCGCCGGCCCTGATCGGCAACGCCTATTTCCGCCAGACGCGTGAGCGCAAGGGCGGCGACATCGTCGTCCAGTGGAAGCCCAACGACCAGCTCGAGTTCGAACTGTCGGGCCTCTACACCCGGATGGACGCCGACAACGTCAACTCCAACAACATGGCGTGGGTCTCGCGCCTGACGGGCGGCAATTCCACCGCTGGCAGCCCCGACGACGCCCTGACCAACTACACCATCACCAACGGCGTGCTGACCTCGGCCACCTGGGCGCCGACCACGGCGGGCGGCGGCCTGGTTCAGGGCCGCGTGCAGGACGACATCTTCCGCGAAGCCTATTCGTCGACCTACGTCATCAACCTCGATGGCGCATACGAGGTGAACGACAACCTGACCCTCAAGGGCCAGATCGGCTACACCGAGGGCAAGGGCGTCACCTCCGACACCTTCGCCTGGGAGACCCTGTGGAACACGGGCATGAGCTACACGCTCGGCTCGCCGATCACTTCGGTCACCTATACGGGCATGCCCAGCGACCCGACGGCGCCGGCCTATCTGAACAACCTCTACGGCTGGTCTTGGGGCGGCAAGCAGGTCTCGCCGGACGAGGAATTCTACGCCAAGGGCGACGCCGAATGGCGCATCGACAACGGCTTCTTCCAAAGCCTGAACTTCGGCGCGCGCTTCACCGACCACACCCGCGAAGGCAACTACACCGCCTATAGCTGGGGCGGGAACGGCAACGCCGCGACGCCGGGCCTGGGCGCGGTCTATGACGGCGACCGCACGCCTTCGAACTACGGTTCGGGCTTCGGCGGCCTGCAGGGCTACACCATCTCCGACATGGACAAGGTGCAGGCTTATCTCGACGGCAACTTCGGCGGCCGCCGCTTCGCCTTCTACCCGCCGCAGAGCTTCTCGGTGCAGGAGAAGACCAGCGCCCTCTACGGGATGGTCAAGCTGAAGGGCGAGCGCTGGCGCGGTAATGTGGGCGTGCGCGCCGTACGTACCGACACCGACACCACCCAGTACTCCTCCACGGCCCCGAACCTGACGATCGTCAACCAGTTCGGCAGCTGGGGCGAGGTCAACAACAGCCGCGACTACTGGGACGTCCTGCCCAGCGCCAACCTGACGGTGGAAGCCACGGATGACGTGCTGGTCCGCTTCTCGGCGGCCAAGGTCATGGCCCGTCCGGGCTACGCCCAACTGGCCAGCTCGCTGAGCCTGAACGAACTGGCCCTGACCGGCACCGCCGGCGGCAACCCGGACCTGGATCCGTTCCGCGCCTGGCAGTTCAACGCGGTCGGCGAGTGGTACTACGCCCCCGAGGCCCTGCTGTCGGTCGGCGTGTTCTACCTGGACATCGAAAGCTACATCACCAGCCAGACGTTCACCGGGTTCTACCGCACCCAGCAGAACCCGCAGGGCGCCAACTTCCGCATCACCGGTCCGGTGAACGGCGGCGGCGGCAGCAACCGGGGTCTGGAAGCCAGCCTGCAGCAGCCTATCGGCGGCGGCTTCGGCTTCATCGTCAACTACACCTACGCCGACGCCAAGACCGACCAGAACAAGCCGATCGATGGCAACTCGAAGAACACCTACAACCTGACGGGCTACTTCGAGAACGACCTGATCAGCGCACGCCTGGCCTACAACTTCCGCTCCAAGTTCAAGTCCGGCGTCGATCGCGGGACGGACATGTGGCAGGACGACGTGTCCTCACTGGACGGTTCGGTCAGCATCAACGTGACCGAGAATGTGGCCCTGACCTTCGACGCCCAGAACATCACGGGCGAGAAGCTGGTCTACTACGTGGGCGATCCGAGCACGCCGCGCGCGATCTACGACAACGGCCGGGTGTTCTACGCCGGCGCCCGTTTCAAGTTCTAAGCGACGGAGCCCGGCTCCGGCCGGGCTCTTCGATTTGATTACGGCGCGGCTTGGTTCAGGATCACTCCATGATCTTCGCCGCGACGCCTTCAGTATCCCCAAGGTCTGCAACTGAAGCGGGGCGGCGCTCGCCGCTCCGCTCTTTTTTCGCGGGTTCGACATGCTGACCAGATTGCTGGCCACGGCCGCCTTCGCCGCCCTGGCGACCTGCGCCTCCGCGGCGCCCAACATCGTCCCGGCCCCGGCCGAGATGGTGACGACCAGCAAGACATTCGAATGGAAGAACGGGAGCGGCATCGCCGTCCCGGCCGACGACGAGGGCGCGCGTTTCGCGGCCCAGCAGCTGTCGGACCTGCTCAAGCGCGGACGCGGCATGGACGCGCCGCTGGTCGGCCAGAACGGTTCGGTCCGGTTCGTACGCACCCCGGGGATGGCCAAGGAAAGCTATGACCTGACCGTCGGCGGGCAGGGGGCTGTGATCACCGCCAGCGACGACGCCGGCCTGCTGTACGGGGCCATGAGCCTTTGGCAGATGACGCAGTCTGCGCCCGGCAAGGGCGGGGCGGTCATCGACGAGGTCCAGATCAAGGACGGTCCGCGTTTCGCGTGGCGCGGCCTGATGGTGGACAGCGCCCGGCACTTCCAGTCGGTGGACTTCATCAAGCAGATGATCGACCGCATGGCGGTCTACAAGCTGAACACCCTTCACTGGCATCTGGTGGATGACCAGGGGTGGCGGCTGGAGATCAAGAAGTATCCCAAGCTGACCGGGGTCGGCGCCTGGCGCATCCCGTCGGGCGAGGCGGGCAAGGCTGGCAAGTACGGCGGGTTCTACACTCAGGACGAGGTGCGCGAGGTCGTCGCCTATGCCGCCAAGCGCAACATCACCATCGTCCCCGAGATCGAGACGCCGGGCCACGCCCTGGCGCCGATCGTGGCCTATCCGCAGCTGGGTTCGGCCGCGACGCCGCCGACGGCGACCTCCAGCGACTGGGGCGTGTATCCGTACCTGTACAATGTCGACGACAGCACCTTCGCCTTCCTGCAGGACGTGCTGGACGAGGTGATCGACCTGTTCCCATCGACCTACATCCATGTGGGCGGCGACGAGGCGGTGAAGGACCAGTGGAAGGCCAATCCGGCCATCCAGGCCAAGATCAAGTCGCTAGGTCTGAAGGACGAGCATGAGCTGCAGAGCTGGTTCATCCAGCGACTGGGCAAGCACCTGTCGTCCAAGGGCCGCCGCCTGATCGGCTGGGACGAGATCCTGGAGGGCGGTCTGGCGCCCGACGCCACGGTGATGTCCTGGCGCGGGATCGACGGAGCCGTGGCCGCGGCGCGGGCTGGGCATGACACGGTGCTGTCGCCGCATCCGACCCTTTATTTCGACAACCGCCAGAGCACCTCGCCGGACGAGGTTCCGGGGCGCGGGGCGGTGATCAGCCTGGCGGAGGTCTATGGCTTCAACCCGGCGCCGGACGCCCTGACGCCGGACGAGCGCAAGCATGTTCTGGGCGTACAGGCGAACCTGTGGGCCGAGCACATGCGCACCGAGGCGCGGATGACGGCGCAGGCCTTTCCGCGCGTGGCCGCTGTGGCCGAGGTGGGCTGGACGCCGGAAAAGCGTCGCAGCTGGAGTGAGTTCGTCCAGCGTCTGCCGGACGAGATCGCGCGGCAGAAGGCGTTGGGCATCGGCTACAACGCGGTGTCGCTGCAGGCTCAGGCGATCCTGGACACGACCAACGGCAAGCTGACCGCGACCCTGAAATCGCCGCTGCCGGAAGTGACCGTGCGCTATGCGGTCAACGGCCCGGTGACCGCGGACTCGCCCGTCTATGACAAGCCGCTGGCGCTAGCCGAGGGCGCCAAGGTGACAGCCGGGACCTTCGTGGGCGACCAGCCGTTGGGCGTGACCAAGACCTGGACGGCGACCACCAAGGCGGCGCGTTTCCGAACCAGCCAGCAGCTGAAAATGTGCAGCGACAAGCTGGTGCTGAACCTGGAGGACGATGGTCCGGTCACGGGCCAGCGCAAGCTGTTCCTGATCGACCTGATGGAGCCTTGCTGGCAGTGGCAAGGTGTCGATCTGACGGGGATCGGCGGGATCGAGCTGACGGTCGGGCAGGTTCCGTTCAACTTCCAGATCGGCGCGGCCAAGGACGACATCAAGTTCAAGCCGCCCGTCTCGGCGGCGGGCGAGTTCGAGGTGCGCGCAGGCGGATGTCAGGGCGAGGTGGTCGCCACCCTGCCGCTGGCGACCGCCACCGGCGGGATCACCAAACTGACGGCCCCGCTGAAGGCGACGGCCGGCGCCAAGGACCTGTGCTTCACCTACACCGCGCGTGGCGTCGATCCGATGTGGACCATCGACAACGTGCAGCTCGTCGTTTCGAAAGAGTAGCTTATGGCCGACCTCGTCCTTCTCGCGCCCCTCAAGGGTTGGATCGCGCCGCTGGACGAAACCCCTGACGCCGTCTTCGCCGACCGGATGATGGGCGACGGGGTGGCCATCGATCCCACGGATGGGGTGCTGCATGCCCCGTGTGACGGGACGGTGGTCAACATCCATCGCGCCCGCCATGCGGTCACCATCCGCTCGAAGGATGGGGTCGAGGTGCTGATGCACCTGGGCCTGGAGACCGTGGCGCTGGAGGGCGAGGGCTTCACGGTCCACGTGACCGAGGGACAGTCGGTGAAGGCGTCCCAGCCGCTGGTGACCTTCGACCTGGACCTGCTGGCGCAGCGGGCCAAAAGCTTGATTACGCCGGTGGTGGTGACCAATGGCGAGGCGTTCGTCATCTCCACCCGGCAACTGAACCGCGAGGTCGAGGTTGGCGAGCCGCTGATGGTCCTGCGCGCGGGCGCGGGGGCGGCCAGCGGTGAAACCGTCGTGGGCGGTCCGGTGGCCAGCCGAGGCCTGACCGTGCCGCTGGCCCATGGCCTGCACGCGCGTCCTGCCGCCCGCATCGCCACTGAGGCCAAAGGCTTTGAGGCCCAGGTGTTCATCGCCGCCCTGAACCGCCGCGCCAGCGCGCGCAGTCCGGTGGGCCTGATGTCCCTAGCCATCCGTCATGGGGACCAGATCATCGTCAGCGCCGAGGGGCCGGACGCCGAGGATGCGGTGTTCGCGGTGGCGGCCCTGATCGAGAGCGGCATGGGCGAGGCCGCCGCGGCGCCGGGGTCTGAACCCGTGGCGGCGCCGATGGTCAGAGCGTCCGCACCGGTGGATGGAGCGTTGCGCGGGGTGACCGCTTCGCCCGGTCTGGCCATCGGCCGGGCCATTCCGTTGGCGTCGCGCGAGATCGTGGTCGAGGAGCAGGGGCAGGGGGCGGAGTTCGAGGGCGACGCCCTGTCGGCGGCTCTGGCGTCTGTCCGCGCGCGCATCGAGGAGTCCGCCCAGAGCGGCGACGCGGCGCGGCGGGCGATCCTGGCGGCGCATGCGGCGTTCCTGGACGATCCGGAGCTGGTGGCCGCCGCGCGGCGGCTGACCGACGAGAACAAGAGCGCCGGTTTCGCCTGGCGCAAGGCCGTCGGCGGTTATGTGGACGTGCTGAAAAGCCTGGGCGACCGGCGGATGGCCGAGCGGGTCGACGACCTGCTGGACCTGGAGCGGCAGGTGCTGCTGACCCTGGCGGGGGAGGACCCGGAGGGCGCGCTCGACCTGCCGCCGGACGCGATCCTGCTGGCCGACGAGATGCTGCCCTCGCAACTGATGGCGTTGAAGCCGGGTCAGGCGGCGGGTTTCTGCACCGCGCGGGGCGGGCCGACCTCGCACGTGGCGATCCTGGCGGCGGCCATGGGCCTGCCGGCCATCGTGGCGGCGGGGGAAGGCGTGCTGTCGGTGACCAAGGGCACGGCCCTGATCTTGGACGCGGACGCCGGTTTGCTGCGCATCGCGCCGGATACACGCGCGCTGGAGGCGGCGCAGATGACCCTGGCGACGCGCCAGCAGCGACGCGCCGCGGCGCAGGCGGCGGCCAGGGAAGCCTGTCGCATGAGCGACAGCACGCGGATCGAGGTGTTCGCCAATGTGGGCAGCCTGAAGGACGCGCAGAACGCCGTAGCGGCGGGAGCGGAAGGCAGCGGCCTGCTACGCACCGAGTTCCTGTTCCTGGAGCGCGACACGCCGCCGGATGAGGCCGAGCAGGCGCGTCAGTACCAGGCCATCGCGACGGCGATGGAGGGACGGCCGCTGGTGATCCGCACCCTGGACATCGGGGCCGACAAGCCGGCGCCTTACCTGCCGATGCCGGCGGAGGAGAACCCGGCTCTGGGCCTGCGCGGTGTGCGCATCGGGCTTTGGCGGCCGGCGATCCTGAAGACCCAACTTCGGGCGATCCTGTCGGTTCAGCCGCTGGGCCAGTGCAAGATCATGCTGCCGATGATCAGCGGGGTGGACGAGCTGCGGGCCGTCCGCGCCCTGCTGGACGAGGCCAAGCGCGAACTGGGCGTGACGCAGAAAGTCGAGCTGGGGGTGATGGTGGAGACCCCGGCGGCGGCGGTGATGGCCGACGCCCTGGCGGCGGAGGCGGACTTCCTGTCCATCGGCACCAATGACCTGACGCAGTACGTGCTGGCCATGGACCGGGGCAATCCGGAGCTGGCGGCGCGGATCGACGCGCTTGACCCGGCGGTGCTGCGCCTGATCGCCCAGACGACGGCGGGGGCGAAGCTGCATGATCGTTGGGTCGGGGTGTGTGGGGGGCTCGCTTCCGATCTCGCCGCCGCGCCGATCCTGATCGGGCTTGGCGTCAGCGAGCTGTCGGCCACGGCGGCGGTCGTACCGGAGCTGAAGGCCCTGATCCGCACCCTTGATCCAGACCGTTGCCGCGCGCTGGCGGCCGAGGCGCTGAAGCAGACCTCGGCCGAGGACGTGCGCGGCCTCGCCACACGCTTCGTTCCGGGAATAGCCGCATGAAGTCGCCGCTCGAAATCCTGCAGCCCCTGGGCCGCGCCCTGATGCTGCCCATCGCGGTCCTGCCGATCGCGGGGCTGCTGCTGCGGCTGGGCCAACCGGACCTGCTGAACATCGCTTTCGTGGCGGCGGCGGGGGATGCGATCTTCGCCAATCTGGGCTTGCTGTTCGCCATCGGCGTTGCGGTGGGGCTGGCCAGGGAGAACAACGGCGCGGCGGGGCTGGCCGGGGTGGTCGGCTTCCTGATCGCCACCGAGGGGGCCAAGGTGCTGCTGCACGTGCCGCCGGAGGTGACCGGCGACCTGGCGATCGCGGCGTTCAAGGCCAAAGCCATCGCCAAGCTGGCGACGCCCATCGGCATCCTGAGCGGGGTGATGGGCGGACTGTTCTACAACCGGTTCAGCGACATCAAGCTGCCGGAATACCTGGCGTTTTTTGGCGGTCGGCGGTTCGTGCCGATCATCACCGGCTTCGCTGGCCTCGGCTTGGCGCTGCTGATCGGCGTCGGCTACGACGCGGTGAACGGCGGGGTGGACGCGATCAGCCGGGCCATCGTGGGTTCGGGCGAGATCGGGCTGTTCGTCTATGGCCTGCTGAACCGGCTGCTGATCGTTACCGGCCTGCACCACATCCTCAACAACATCGCCTGGTTCATCGTCGGCGACTTCAACGGCGCGACGGGGGACATCAAGCGGTTCTTCGCGGGGGACCCGACGGCGGGTGCGTTCCAGTCGGGCTTCTTCCCGGTGATGATGTTCGGCCTGCCGGCGGCGTGCCTGGCCATGTACCACGCGGCGCGGCCGGAGCGGCGCAAGGCGGTGGGCGGCATGCTGTTCTCCATGGCCCTGACCGCCTTCCTGACCGGGGTCACCGAGCCGATCGAGTTCAGCTTCATGTTCCTGGCGCCGGCGCTGTACGCGATCCACGCGGTGCTGACCGGGGCGGGCATGGTGCTGATGGACGTGCTGGGGGTGAAGCTGGGCTTTGGCTTCTCGGCCGGGTTGTTCGACTACGTGCTGAACTTCGGCAAGGCGACCAAACCGCTGATGCTGCTGCCCGTGGGGGCGGCCTATGCGGCGGTCTATTACTTCGCTTTCCGCTGGGCGATCGCGAAGTTCGATCTGAAGACGCCGGGCCGTGAGGCTGACAGTGAGATCGCGGCGCAAGCGGGCGCGGCGACGGCGGGCGGTCGAGGGACGGACTTCCTGGCGGCGCTGGGCGGGGCGGACAACCTCGTCTCAGTGGACGCCTGCACCACGCGCCTGCGCCTGATCGTCAACAGCCAGAAGGTGGTGGACGAGGCGCGGCTGAAGGGCTTGGGCGCGCGCGGGATCGTGCGGCCTTCGGACAAGGCGCTGCAGGTGGTGCTGGGGCCCATCGCCGATCAGGTGGCGGGCGAGATCCGCGCGGCGGGCGGCGGACAGGCCAAGGCGGCGCCGGCGGCGGTCGAGGTCGCCGCCAAGCCGGTGATCGCCATCGACGGGGCGCCGTGGCTGAAGGCCTTGGGCGGGGTTGAAAACATTCGCGAGCTGTCGGTCTGCTCCAGCCGGCTACGGCTGCAGGTCGCCGATGAGGGCAGGGTGGACGAGGCGGCGCTTCGCAGGCTGGGCGCCCGCGGCTTCGCCCGCCCCGCCGGCGCGCTGCACGTGGTGATAGGACCCAAGGCCGAGGCGGTGGCCGCGGCGCTGAAGAAGGCCTGAGGCGTGCAGGGTCGGCTGGTCTCGCTGGACGTTCTGCGCGGCCTGACGGTGATCGGCATGATCCTCGTCAATTCAGCGGCTTACGTGCATTACGTGAACGGATTTGAGGCCTATCCGGCGCTGATGCACGCGGAATGGGCGGGGTTCACACTGGCCGATGCGGTGTTCCCGGCCTTCCTGTTCATGGTCGGGGTCTCGATCCCCATGGCGGCGCAGGGGCGGCCGGCGAGCGCGCCCGCGATCCTGGCGCGGGCGGGGCGGTTGATCCTGGTCGGGCTGCTGCTGAGCAACATGTACTGGCTGGCGGACCTGGAGACCTATCAGTTCCGGCCGTTCGGGGTGCTGCAGCGGATCGGGCTGGTCTATGCGGCCGTGGCGCTGCTGTTCATGGCGACGGGTTGGCGGACGCGGGCGATCATCGCGGGCGCGATCCTGGTTCTCTATTGGCCGCTGTGCCTGATCGGGTCGCCGGACGGGACGGCGACGGACCTGTGGGCGCGGGGCTACAACTTCGCGGTCTGGTTCGACCGGGCGGTGCTGGGCCAGCACGCCTTCGTCAAAGGGGCGGCGGGCTATGATCCGGAGGGCATTCTCAGCACCTTGCCGGCCATCGCCCAGGGGCTGATCGGCTGCCTCGTGGGCGAGTGGCTGCTGAAGCGGCCGGAACGGACAGGCGTGTTGGCCCTGGCGGGCGCGGCGATGACGCTGCTGGGCCTGGCCTGGGGGTTCGCCTTCCCGGTGATCAAGGACATCTGGTCCAGCAGCTATGTTCTGCTGTCCAGCGGCCTGACCCTGCTGGTGCTGGCGGCGCTGCATGTGCGGCTGGACGGGCGCGAGATCGGGCGGGGCTGGAACGTCGCCACCGCCTTCGGGATGAACGCCATCGCCGCCTATGTGCTGCATTACGTCACCTCGGCGATTCTGGCCTGGGACGTGATGAAGCTGCCCTATGGCTGGGCTGAGCCGCTGGTCGGCGGCCCGGCGGCGGCGCTGGTTCCGGTGGCGATCTTCATGGCCCTGAACTGGGCGGCCATGGCGTGGCTCCAGCGCAAGCGCTGGATCATCAAGATCTGACGCGTCAGGGAACGAACCGCACGGCGCCCTTGGCGGCGCTGGTGGCGAAGGCGGCGTAGGCGCGCAGGGCGGTGGTCACCTTGCGTGGGCGCGGCTTGACCGGCTTCCAGGCGTCGGCGCCCCTGGCCAGCATCTCGGCGCGACGGCGCTGAAGCTCGGCGTCCGGCACGGCCAGCTGGATGGTACGGTTGGGGATGTCGATCTCGATCCGGTCGCCGTCCTGCACCAGGCCGATGAGTCCGCCTTCCTCCGCCTCCGGAGAGACGTGGCCGATGCTGAGGCCCGAGGTGCCGCCGGAGAAGCGGCCATCGGTGATCAGGGCGCAGGCTTTGCCCAGGCCCTTCGATTTCAGGTAGCTGGTCGGATAGAGCATTTCCTGCATGCCTGGTCCGCCGCGCGGGCCTTCGTAGCGGATGACCACCACGTCGCCGGCCACGACCTTGCCGGTCAGGATGGCGCTGACGGCGTCGTCCTGGCTTTCATAGACCTTGGCCGGGCCGGTGAACTTCAGGATGCTGTCGTCGACGCCCGCCGTCTTCACGATGCAGCCATCCAGCGCCAGGTTGCCGGTCAGCACGGCCAGGCCGCCGTCCTGAGAGAAGGGGGTCTCGGGCCCGCGGATGACGCCATCGACGCGGTCCAGGTCCAGGTCGTCCCAACGACGCGCCTGGCTGAAGGCGGTCTGGGTCGGCACGCCGCCGGGCGCGGCGCGGAAGAACTCGCGCACGCTCTCGGAATTGGTTCGGGAAATGTCCCAGCGGTTCAGGGCGTCGCCCATGGTCGGACTGTGGACGGTGGGGCAGTCGGTGTGGATCAGGCCGGCGCGGTCCAACTGGCCCAGGATGGCCATGACGCCGCCGGCGCGATGGACGTCCTCCATGTGAACGTCGGACTTGGCGGGGGCGACCTTGCACAGGCAGGGCGTCTCGCGCGACAGGCGGTCGATGTCGGCCATGGTGAAAGGCACATCGCCCTCATGGGCGGCGGCCAGCAGGTGCAGCACGGTGTTGGACGAGCCGCCCATGGCGATGTCGAGCCGCATCGCGTTCTCGAAGGCCGCGAAGTTGGCCACGTTACGCGGCAGGATGCTGTCGTCGTCCTGGGTATAGTAGCGGTGGGCCAGGTCCACGATCAGGCGGCCGGCTTCCAGGAACAGGCGCTCGCGGTCGGCGTGGGTGGCCAGGACCGAGCCGTTGCCGGGCAAGGACAGGCCCAGGGCCTCGGTTAGGCAGTTCATGGAATTGGCGGTGAACATGCCCGAGCAGGAGCCGCAGGTGGGGCAGGCTGAGCGTTCGATGGCGGCGACGTCCGCGTCCGACACCTTGTCGTCGGCGGCGGCGACCATGGCGTCCACCAGGTCCAGCGCCACTTCCTTGCCTTTCAGGATGACCTTGCCGGCCTCCATGGGGCCGCCGGAGACGAAGACCACGGGAATGTTGAGGCGCATCGACGCCATCAGCATGCCGGGGGTGATCTTGTCGCAATTGGAGATGCAGACCATGGCGTCGGCGCAGTGGGCGTTGACCATGTACTCGACGCTGTCGGCGATCAGTTCGCGCGAGGGCAGGCTGTAGAGCATGCCGTCGTGGCCCATGGCGATGCCGTCATCGACCGCGATGGTGTTGAACTCCTTGGCGACCCCGCCCGCGCGTTCGATCTCGCGCGCCACCAGCTGGCCCAGGTCCTTGAGGTGGACGTGGCCGGGCACGAACTGGGTGAAGGAGTTGACCACCGCGATGATCGGCTTGCCGAAATCGCTGTCCTTCATCCCCGTGGCGCGCCAAAGGCCGCGCGCGCCAGCCATGTTGCGACCGTGGGTGGAGGTGCGTGAGCGATAAGCCGGCATGGGGAAACCCTCGTGGAGCCGCCGACATAGTGCGGCGGGAAGCGCGCGTCTACTCGCCGGCCATGGAGACCGGGCGCGTCATACTAGCCGAAGGCGGCGGCGCATGGGTCTAGTATCCGAGCGCCCCGATCACCGGCGCCAGCCTTTGGCCGACCGGAGCGAGCTCGGCGAAGTAGGCTTTCCAGCGGCCGATAGAGCGGTCGTTGAGCGGTTCGGTGACCTGGGCGTAGCTGGGCGTGGGGGCGAAGCGTCGGCTCTTGTGGAAGGCCATACAGGCCGGATCGTAGGGCAGGCCGACATAGTCGAGCAGGCGGCGGGTCTGATCCTCCTGCCGGGAGACGAAGTCCTCGTAGCGCAGGGTGATCCCCATGTCGTCCAGTTCGCGGCCGTAGTGGGCGGTCAGGTCGGTCATCGCCTCGAAATGGGCGGCGATGGTGTCGACGCGATAGCCGCAGTTGAAGCCATGGGTCAGGTTGTTGGCCATCATCGACACGGTCACGTCCAGCGGGTGGCGGACCATGCGGATCACCGGCGCCTGCGGAAAGGCCATGCGGATCAACGGCAGATAGACGTCATTGAGCGGCATCTTGTCGGTGAAGAAGGCCGCGCCTTTGGCGATCACGCCGTATCGGGCGGCGCGGGCGAAATAGAAGTCGCGCAGCATGTCGGCGATATGTGCGTTGTCGGCGGTGAGCGCCTCGGCCAGCCGGCCCGGGAAGGCGCTGTGTCCAGGCAGCAGGCGCTCGATCAGGTCAGGCATCTCGCCCACGAAGGGCAGTTCGCCGCCGGCGGTCACCTTGGGGTGGCTGGTCAACATCTGCTCGATCATCGTGGTGCCCGAGCGCGGGAAGCCGAGGATGAAGATCGGCTGCGGCTGGTCTGTCCGCTTTGTCGATTTTGGCAGGCGGGTGAGGTTGGCGCGGGTGAAGAAGGCCCTCAGGGCGGCGAACTCGCTGGCCACGGCGGCGTGATCGTAGGTCGCCTTGATTTCACCCGCCAGGGTCGCCTTGGCTTCGACCAGGGCGGGCCACGCCTCGCGCGTTCGGCCCAGGCGGTCGAGCATGCGGGCGCGTTCCAGCTGAGCGCCGCCGGAGAGGGGCTTGGGCGCCGCGTTGAGGAGGTTCAGGGCCTCCTCGGGCTTGTTCTGGCGAGCGAGATAGACGGCGCGGCGCAGGCTGACGTCCTCGCCCGTACGCTGGGCGGCGACGGCGGCGCGGTTGAGCAGGGCCTGGGCCTTGTCCAGTTCGCCGCGAACCTCATGAACGCGCGACCAGTTGGCCAGGGTGGCGACGTTCTCGGGCTCCAGTTCGTCGGCCTGGCGGAAGAGGGGGTCGGCCTCGTCCACGCGCCCCTGCTGCAGCAGGTTCAGGGCGAGATTGGCCAGGACGCCGGGATGAGGCCCGGCGATCTGCAGCGCGCGGCGGGTGTGATGTTCGGCGGCGGGCAGGTCGTTGCGGGCGACCAGCAAGGCGGCGAACAGATTGTGGGCGTCGGGGTTGTCGGGATCGGCCCGCAGGGCGTCGCGGACGGCGGCCTCGCCTTCCTCCATCCGGCCGTGCTTGAGCAGGATGGTGACCAGATCGTCGTGCGCCCAATCGGCGTCGGGCGCGATGCCGATGATCTGGCGCAGGGTGGCGACGGCGCCGTTGATGTCGCCGCGTCTTTCCTGAATCAGGCGCCGGATCTCCAGGGCGTCGATGTCGCGCGGATCGGTCATCAGCCGGGTTTCAGCCGCCCGCTCGGCGCCGGCCAGATCGCCGCGACCGATCGCTTCGCGTCCCTGTTGGACGAGGAGGTTGGAGGTTGGCGACAAGACGGCCCCGACTTGGTTGCGTCCTTCGAGACCGCTGCGTGCGCAGCCTTCTCAGGATGACGGATTCAGAAGTAGCGCAAGATCGTCACGCTGAGGAGCGTCGGCGCTGTTTCTCCTGCCCTGCTTGGACGGCAGGAGAAAAGACCTGTCGGCCCAACCAGAAAAACTTGATTGTCCAGCTAGGAGGTGGGGATTATCGCCCAAACCCTTGCCGGATCGCGCTGCAAAAGGCGGCGCGCGCTGGCGTCATGCATTAGAGAAACGCGCGGCTTAGCCGATTGATGACCAGCACCACGCCCGCCATCACGGCTCGACGACGCCCGCTCTTTCGGCGCAAGTCGGCCATTCCGGGCTTTGGCCTGACGATGGGCGTGACCCTGTCGGTGCTGTCGCTAGTGGTGCTGATTCCGCTGTCGGCCGTGGCGATCAAGGCGGCGGAGCTGTCGCCGTCGGAGTTCTTGGCCGCCGCCTTTTCAGAGCGTGCCATCGCGGCCTATCGCCTGACCTTCGGCGCGGCGTTCGCGGCTGCGGTGATCAACGGGGTGTTTGGGGTTCTGACCGCCTGGGCGCTGGTGCGCTACGAGTTTCCGGGCAAGGCGGTGGTCAACGCCATGGTCGATCTGCCGTTCGCCCTGCCGACGGCGGTCGCCGGCATCGCCCTGGCCACCCTGTATTCGCCCAACGGGTGGGTCGGGCAGTACCTTGAGCCCTTGGGGATCAAGGCGGCCTACAATCCGGTCGGCGTGGTCATCGCCCTGACCTTCATCGGGTTGCCGTTCGTGGTGCGGACCATCGAGCCGGTGCTGCGGGATCTTGCCGCCGACGTGGAGGAGGCCGCCGCCAGCCTGGGGGCGGATCGGCTTCAGACCGTGGCGCGAGTGGTGCTGCCGGCCCTGGCGCCCGCTTGGCTGACCGGCTTCGCCCTGGCCTTCGCGCGAGCGGTGGGGGAGTACGGCTCGGTGATCTTCATCGCCGGCAACATGCCCTACAAATCCGAGATCGCGCCGCTGCTGATCATCATCCAGCTAGAGCAATACGAGTACGCAGCGGCGGCGGCGATCGCGCTGGTCATGCTGACAGCGTCCTTCGCCATGCTGTTCGTCATCAACGCCATTCAGGCCTGGGCGCGGAGGATCGAGGGATGAGCCGCGCGCGTCACCCGACCGAAGATCCGTTCTGGGCCAAGGCGTTGATCACCACGGTCGTCCTGGCGTTCCTGGCGTTGGTGCTGCTGCTGCCGCTGGCGGCGGTGTTCGCCGAAGCGTTCCGGCGGGGCTCCGGGGCGGTTTTGGAGGCCATCTCCAATCCCGACGCCATCGCGGCGATCAAGCTGACCCTGATCACGGCCGCCATCGCGGTGCCGTTCAACGCGGTGTTCGGACTTTGCGCTTCATGGGCGGTGGCCAAGCACGAGTTCTGGGGCAAGAGCTTCCTGATCACCCTGATCGACCTGCCATTCAGCGTGTCGCCCGTGGTGGCGGGCCTGATCTACGTGCTGGTGTTCGGCATGCAGGGCTGGTTCGGCGAGGCGCTGATCGACCACGACATCAAGATCATCTTCGCCATGCCGGGGATCATCCTGGCCACGGTGTTCGTCACCTTCCCCTTCGTGGCGCGCGAACTGATCCCGCTGATGCAGGAGCAGGGGACGAGCGAAGAGGAGGCGGCCATTTCTATGGGCGCGTCGGGGCTTTACACCTTCTGGCGGGTGACGGCGCCGAACGTGCGCTGGGGGCTGCTGTACGGCGTGCTGCTGTGCAACGCCCGCGCCATGGGTGAGTTCGGGGCGGTGTCGGTGGTCAGCGGGCACATCCGCGGCCTGACCAACACCATGCCTCTGCATGTCGAAATCCTGTACAACGAGTACGACTTCGTCGGCGCCTTCAGCGTCGCGGCCCTGCTTTGCCTGCTGGCCGTGGCGACCCTGGTGCTGAAGGGACTGCTCGAGATCGCCCAGCCCGCCGTGCGCGGCCGCGGCCACTGACCTCAAGGGTGTCCATGACCATCTCGATCCGCTCCGTCGACAAGCGCTTCGGCCGATACCCGGCGCTGAACGACGTCAGCCTTGAGATCGCCGACGGCGAACTGCTGGCTCTGCTGGGGCCGTCAGGCTCGGGCAAGACGACGCTGCTGCGGACCATCGCTGGCCTGGAGTTTCCGGACGCCGGCCAGATCCTGTTTGGCGAGGAGGACGTGAGCTACGCCAGCGCGGCCAAGCGGCGGGTGGGCTTTGTCTTCCAGCAGTACGCGCTGTTCAAGCACATGACCGTGGCGCGCAACGTCGCCTTCGGCCTGGATGTGCGCAAGGGCAAGGACAAACCGCCCAAGGCGGAGATCGCCCGGCGGGTGGACGAGCTGTTGAAGCTGGTGGAGCTGGACGGGCTGGGCGGACGCTATCCGTCGCAGCTTTCGGGCGGCCAGCGCCAGCGCGTGGCCCTGTCGCGGGCCCTGGCGGTGTCGCCGAGCGTGCTGCTGCTGGACGAGCCGTTCGGGGCGCTGGACGCCACGGTGCGCAAGTCGCTGCGCAAGGAGCTTCGGCGCATCCATGACGCGACGGGCGTGACCACCATCTTCGTCACCCACGACCAGGAAGAGGCCATGGACCTGGCTGACCGGGTCGCGATCCTGAGCGCGGGCGCCATCGAGCAGGTAGGCACGCCGGACGAGGTGCATGACCATCCGGCCTCGGCCTTCGTCTGCGGCTTCGTGGGCGACGCCAACCGGATCGAGGGCGCGGTCCAGGGCGGGCTCTTCACGGGTGGCGGGCTCACCCTGCCTGCCAACGGGATCGCCGACGGCCCGGCCAGCGGCTTCGTTAGGCCCTACGATCTGGCGCTGGGCGGCAAGGGCGGGTTCGCGGTGACGCTGCAGCGGGTGTCGATTCAGGGCGCGGTGGCGCACCTGGATGTTGTCACGTCGGCCGGCGCGCCCATCGAGGCGGTGGTGGCGCGGGGCGAGGCGTCGGGTCTGTCGATCGGGCAGTCGCTGACGCTGGCGGCGACCAAGGCGCACGTCTTTCCGGCTTAGCTGGCGGCGCGTTCTTCCTCGGCCGGCTTGCGCGGCTGGGTGACTTCCGACACGGCGCGGGCGATGCCGGCCACGGTGACGGGCTTGCGAACGGCGGCGTCGGCCCCGGCGCTGAGGCAGGCCTGGGTTTCATCGTCATCTCCGCCAGTGACGGCGATGATCGGCGTGGCGCCGCGGGCGCCGGGCAGGCGGCGGACGGCGGCGGCGGTCTGCGGGCCGTCCAGATAGGGCATGCGCCCGTCCAGCATCATCAGGTCGAAGTCGCAGATCTCGGCCAGCTCCAGGGCGCGGCGGCCATTCTGGGCGTGGACCACCTGGTGGCCCAGCTGTTCGAGGATGGCGCGCATCATGGCGGCGTTCAGGCCGTCGTCCTCGGCGACCAGCACGCGCAGGCCGCGGACGTTCGTCGCAGGCTGCTCGCTTTCGGGCTCGCCGGCGATGGCGGCGTTGGGATCGTAGGGCAGTTCGACCGTGAAGCAGGAGCCTACGCCCAGGGCGCTCTGGGCCGACAGGCGGCCGCCCATCAACTGGGCCAGCTGGCGCGACAAGGACAGGCCAAGACCCGCGCCGGGCACGCCGGCGCCCGTGCGCTCTACCCGGCGGAAGGCCTCGAACGCATAGACCAGCTCGTCGGGCGACAGGCCCGGGCCGGTGTCGGCGATGGCGAAGGTCACGCAGTCGGGGCGGGGACGCTCCAGCCGCACCTCGATCCGACCGCGCGAGGTGTACTTGATGGCGTTGCTGATCAGGTTCGCCAGTATCTGGCGGGTGCGCAGGGGGTCGGCCGTGACGGCCCCGGAACCGCGGACCTCCAGCTCCGGCGCGATGTGGAGATTGAGCTCCAGGCCCTTGGCCGAGGCATGCGCGCGCTCCAGCAGCACGAGGTCATGCACCAGGCGGGTGGGGTCGAAGCGCCCCTGTTCCACCGCAAGCAGGCCCTGGCCCGCTGTCTCGGAATCGAGGGTGGCGTTGAGGACGCCGATCAGGTCACGGGCGGCTTCGAGTGCGGCGGAAAACTGCTCGCGCGTCGGCGTGGGCTGACCTTCACCGCCTACAGCGCCGGCCAGGACGTGCGTCACACCCGTCAGGCCGTTGCGGATCTCGTGCGAGAGGGCGGCGACGATGTCGGACTTGGCCTGGGCCAGGGAGCGGAAGTCGGCGAGGGCCCCGGCGCGTTCGTCCAGAAGACGTTCACGCTCGGCGGCGCGCAGGAACTGGCTGCGCAGCATGTGGTTGGTGACGACGGCCATGGCCACGGCCAGCAGAGACATGCCGCCGGACAAGGCGGCCGCGAAGGCGCCCTGGGGGGCGAGCCACAAGGTGACCGGTCCCGCCAGCAGGGCGAGGGCGGCCAGGATCAGGGCGGTGCGGCTGGGCGCGGCGAAGAACATCGCGCAGACGCCGGAGCTCATGGCGATCAGGGCGAGGGCCTCGCGGACTGGACCGGCGTCGCGGGAGAACAGCACCACCTGCAAGGCCGCGAAGGCCCAGACGCCGGTGGCGACCAGATGCCGCAGCGAGCGGCTGGCGGGCGAGCTGCGCTCGCGCTGCAAGGATTTCATCAGGGCGTAGAAGCACCCACATCCGGCGGTGTAGAGCGCCAGGCTCAGGGCCATCCAGCCCACGTTGTGGGAGAAACCGGCCGCTAAGGCGAGCAGCGGTACGAAGACCGCGAAAGCCGTCAGCGCTGGACGCAGGGTGTCGCGACGCATGTCGAGCGCGAGCAAGCGCACGACTGTAGCGTCTGGCCGACCAGCCTCCGCAGTTTCCACGCCCGATGACACGCCCTGAGGACCCCCGAGAAACCGCGCACCCTAGTGGGCCGTGGTTCGTGAGGTGTTACAGGACATCCTTAATCCCCAGCAGAATGTGGTGACCAAGCGTTAAGCATGCTGAACGATCATTCCGAATCGTAGAACGCCGCAATTTGGGGACGATCAGGGGCATGTCGACGACGCGGGGGGCGCTGACCGACGCTGATATTCGCATGTTGGTCAAAGGCGCGACGCCGGACGAGCGCGCCGTGGCGGCCCACAAAATCTGCCGCAGCATCGAAAACGCCGACCTGAACGACGAGGACCGCAAGCGGGCTCAGGAGATTCTACGCGTCATGGCCGCCGACGCGGCTGAGCTGGTCCGCCGCGCCCTGGCGGTGACCCTGCGGGCTTCGCCCCTGGTGCCGCGCGACGTGGCGAACAAACTGGCCCGCGACGTCGACACCATCGCCATTCCGATCCTTATGGAGTCGCCGTCGTTCACGGATGCCGATCTGGCCGAGATCGTCCGGCTGGGCGACACGGCGCGTCAGACGGCCGTGGCCCGCCGCCCGACCCTGACACCCAAGGTCACCGACGCCCTGGCCGAGCACGCCGGCGGTGACGCCGTCCGCACCGCAATCGCCAACGACAACGCCCAGTTTTCCGAAAGCGGCCTGGGCAAGGTGCTGAAACGCTTCGAGGCGGCGGAATCGATCCTGACCGCCGTGGCCTATCGCCGTGTTCTGCCGCTGTCGGTCACCGAACGCCTGGTGGAGATGGTGAGCGAGGGCGTTCGCGCCCATCTGCTGGCGGCGCACCCGCTGCCAGCCGGCGCGCTGGACGATCTGATCGACCAGACCAAGGAGCGGGCGGTCGTCGACCTGGTGGACCAGGCGGGGCAGGCGGCCGACCTGAAGGACTTCGTTCGCCACCTGAACCTCAGCGGGCGGCTGACGCCGTCCCTGCTGCTGCGGGGACTGGCGCACGGCCACATGAGCTTCTTCGAGTGGGGCATGGCGGAACTGGCGGGCGTGCCGCACCATCGCACCTGGCTGATGATCCACGATGCCGGGCCACTAGGCCTGCGGGCGATCTACGAGCGCGCGGCTTTGCCAGCGCGGCTGTACGGAGCGTTTCGGGCGGGCGTGGACGCCTATCATTCGCTGGAGATCGACGGCGACCTGCGCGACCAGGAGCATTTCCAGCGCCGCATGCTGGAGCGGTTTCTGACCCAGCCGCAAACTCCGGGACGTGAAGACGCCGACTACCTGCTCGGCAAGCTGGATCGCCTGCGCAGCAAGGCCAAGGGCAAGTCCAAGGCGACCGTCGGCGCGGCGTAGAAAAAGGCGGAGCGCCCGAAGACGCTCCGCCCCACGGATCTACTGATCGACCCGTTGTATCAGAACGTGAAGGTGTGGAAGTCCACCGACGCGAAGCCGATGCCTGCGAGGTCGATCGCTTCCATGTTCAGCTCGATGAACGAGCCGGCCTCGGCGCTCGGAACCTGCCAGATGGACTCGCTGGAGGGTTGCAGGGCCGAACCGGCCGAGCTGATAATGCTGGAGTCGCCGGATTTGACGGTTTGGATAAAGCCCAGGTCAAGCTTCGACGGGTCGATCGGCACGAGATTGTAGGTGACGCCGTCGATGGTCACGCCTTCGGCGGGGAAGGTCCCGGCGAGAAAGGCGGCCTTGGCCCAATCCAGGTTCAAAAGCGGCGTTTGGCCGACATTGACCGGGCTGAACTGGGACAGGTCGAAGGACATAGGGCCCTTCGAGCTGTCGATGGTGGTGAAGTTACTCATTTTTGATCCTCACTATGGATGCAAAGGAGGGCGGACCGCCCGGGTTTGGATGCGCGCAAGTACAGTAATATTGAAACTTGAAAATCATGTCAAACTTCACGTAACGTAGATTTCGGAATGCGAACTCGATAAGGTCGCGGGACGAGGAGTGAATCGATGGCGATCAAGCGACCCAAGGGCGGAGAAGCCGAAGGCGGAGCCCCGAAGAAGGGCGATGCTTCACGTCTGGCGCGCAAGGCGGCCGGCCGTTGGCTGAGCGCCCAGCGCGAGGCGGCGGGCCTGACCCAGGCAGAGATCGCCGAGCGAGTGGGCCTGCGCTACTACACCTTCGTCTCGCAGGTTGAGGGCGGCTATGGCCGCGTGCCCTCCGAGCATTTCGAAAGCTGGGCCAAGGCCTTGGGGCACGACCCGCAGGCTTTCGCCAAGATGCTGCTGTCCTTCTACGATCCTGACGTTTTCCGCCTGCTGTTTCCGGGCGAAGCGCGCTCGGCGTCCGCCGGCTAGGGTTCGGAGGAGCAGATGGGGGACGTCGTTCAATTCGTCCGAGCCGCCGAACGCATCGGCGATTGGAGCACGCGCGAGAAGGCAGAACTTCTGCGCTTGAGAGCGGATCTGGCGCAATCGGGTCTGCCGTTCGAAACCGCGTCAGGCGTCAGCGACGACGGCGCGCCCTGGTTCATCGTCTTTCGGCCGGATACCGACGAGGTGCTGATACACGTCGCTCGGATCAAGGGCGCATTCGTGGTTCACCAAGCCGATCGAGATATCGTTTCGGAGGGCGCTGACCTGCGATCCCTCGTGGAAAGGATGCTGGGCGTTTCCAGCG
Source organism: Caulobacter sp. NIBR2454 (assembly GCF_027474405.1). Lineage (GTDB taxonomy): Bacteria > Pseudomonadota > Alphaproteobacteria > Caulobacterales > Caulobacteraceae > Caulobacter. Next base: position 2,357,422 of record NZ_CP114871.1, on the reverse strand, counting down.
ATCGCGCACCCGCCGCGCGTCGTGAGTTCCCTTTGCCGGCCCTGGTGCTGGCTGTCCTGGCGGCGGACTTCTTCCTATCGGCGCAGGATGCGGAGGCCGCGCCCGCAGCCGCCAAGGCCATGGAGCCGACCAACGCCGTCGAGCCGGCCCCGCGTGAACAAGGCGCTCCGGCGGAGGCGGCGCATCGCCCGGCCGACCGTCCGGAGCACACCTTTCGACCGCTGAATCCGCATCAGGTGGTTCAGCCGCTGATCGAGTCCGCTCCGGTCGAACTGGTGATGACCGATCGTGACGCCGCCCCTACGCCGGCCCCCGTTTCCGTCGCTCGCCCGCTTCCCGCGCCTCAACAGGAAGCGAGTCATGCGTCGAGCTCCCAAACCCCAGCCATCGAGGCGGATCAGATCCTGGTCGGCGGGGCGGGCGACGACCTGCTGTCGGGCGGCGGCGGTAACGACTACCTGTACGGCGGATCGGGCGACGATGTGCTCGAGGGCGGCGCCGGAGACGACTATCTGGATGGCGGCGAGGGGGCTGACATCCTTCGCGGCGGCGAGGGGAATGACACCCTGGTCGTGTCGGTTGGCGATACCGCCGAGGGCGGCGAGGGGGCGGACATCTTCGTCCTCTCGACCGAGCTGGTGGCTGAGATACATCAGCAATTGATCGCCGGCGTCCAAGTTTCGCTGAACAGCTGGATCCTGGATTTCAACGCTGCCGAGGGCGACGTGATCCAGGTGGCGAATGGCGATGCCTTCACCACGGGCGGCAGCATCACGGTATCGGATAAAGAGCTTCAGACCGGCAGCTTGGGCGAATTGACGACAACGCCGATCGGCGGCGGGTTTTACGGCGCATCTGGTGTTCTGGTGGATGCCGACGACAATGGCGAAATGGATCTGATGTTCACCCTTGAGGAGGGTCAGGTGCAGGTCACTCTCGTCGGGTCGCCCAGCTTGATCGCCGTCGCCGGCTGAGCCCGCCGCCTGGTCGGCGGGCTACCTCTTTAGTCCCGGACTACTCCCGCGCGCGCTGTTGCAGAACAGCGCCGGGCTTCCGGCCGTCGTCCTGCGCGGCATCCACAGATTTGTTGCACTTAAGCCTACAAACCGATGTTATGATTTGGTTTTCGTGTGATATTATGTGGAAATGAATGGATTTGGGGGATCGATTGATGACTTCCCGCATTTCGACAATGCGGACGGGAAGCGCCGCCCATTCATCTTCGGAGTCTCCAACTCAAGCTCGCGCGTGTCGCCCACGGCCATGCAATTGAGGGAAAGCGCGCTCAAAGCGCTGATGCTGCGTAGCCTCGACGGCGACGCTGGGGCCTACCGTCAACTGCTGGGCGCCATGTCGGAACAGCTGCGAAGGTATTTCGCCCTTCGGCTGGCAGGGGGGCCTGAGATTATCGATGGCCTTGTACTCGACGCTCTTTCGGCGGCGCATAGGCGCAAGAGCACCTATCGGCGCCGAGACCCGTTCACCCCTTGGATGTACGCCATCGCGCGGTACAAGCTGATCCAATATCGGCGGCGAACGGCCGCTTGTCTTCCCGCCGAGGACTACGCCAGCTTCACGGCCGAAGCGGCGAAGGTGGCATGACTGACAAAAAGGGGACGCCGAAGCGTCCCCTGGAATGCTCTTCGAAGCTTGACGATTTAGGCCAGAGCTTGGGTGACCTGGCTTTCCAGTTCGCTGGCCAGGGCCTTGCCGAGGGGGTGGGTGTCCACCTTGATGCCGTCGCGCACGGCGGCCTTGATGGCCAGGATGTGGGCGTCGATCAGGCGGAGCGGCGCCTTCATGCGCTTCTCCGGCTCGTCGATCAGGCGGCATAGCGAGCCGGCCAGCCGGGTGATCAGCGGATATTCGTAGGTCGAGCCCAGGCCCTTGAGGTCATGGGCGCGCAGGTAGAGGCCATCGATGGTTTCGGTCGACATGCCGTCGGCGTCGATCTTTTTGCGGGCGACTTCCAGCTTGTCGATCTCGTCCTGCAGCCACTGGCCGAAGTTGCTCGACAAAGCCTGCAAGGCGGCCTCGGCCTTGGCGATGGCCGATTTATCGATATTTCCGCCGCCCACCTTGGCGCGCAGCAGGTTCGGGACCTGGATAATCTCGGCTTTGGCTTGAGTCTGGCCCACGAGGGAGCCTCCGCTCTAAATACAGTTCCTGCCAAGCTAGGGCGTGGATATTAACAACGTGTATTGGCCTTAATGCCGAACAGCGCTTTCGCCGCGGCAGGCTGTTACGCCGAGAATTGTTCGGCCAGAACGCGCTCGGCCAGGCTGCGGCCCGCGTCGAACATCATGCACAGGCTCACCGAGCGATCCTCGGAGACGTGAACCTCGACGACGTCGCGGACTTCGAAGTTGTCGGCGACGGCGCTGACCGGACGCTTGTCCGCTTCCATCACCTCAAAAGTGACCCGTGCGGTGTGGGACAGCAGGGCGCCGCGCCAGCGGCGAGGGCGGAAGGCGCTGATCGGGGTGAGGGCCAGGGCGTCGGACTCGATGGGAATGATCGGACCGTGGGCAGACAGGTTGTAGGCGGTCGAGCCGGCCGGCGTGGCCACAAGCGCGCCGTCGCAGACCAACTCGCTCATGCGCATCTTGCCGTCGATGGAGATGCGCAACTTGGCGGTCTGGCGGGTCTGGCGAAGCATGGAGACTTCGTTGATGGCCAGAGCGCGGTGCTGGCGGCGCTTGGTGTCGATGGCGACCATGCTCAGCGGGTGGATGATGGTCCGTTCGGCGGCGTTGATCCGCTCGATCAGCGCATCCTCGCTATACTCGTTCATCAGGAAGCCGACCGAGCCGCGGTTCATGCCGTAGATCGGCTTTGGCTGCTCGATGTGGCGGTGCAAGGTTTCCAGCATGAAGCCGTCGCCGCCCAGGGCGACGATGATCTGGGCTTCTTCCTCGGACACGGCGCCATAGCGCTTGGCCAGGCGCTCCATGGCCTCCTGCGCTTCAGGGCGATCGCTGGCCGTGAAGGCAAGGCGCGTGACGACGGGCTGCGGACTGTACATCGTTGCGGAGCAAGGCCTGAACGGCTTGGCCCCGTCAAGGTCAGGGCTTCAAGCGCAGGGTGTCACGCGCGTGCGGCGGCCTTGCGGAAGGCGACGCCCGCGATCTCGGCGTGGAAGGGACCAAAGGCGCCGATGGCGCGACGCGCGCCCTCCGCCCCGCCGCCTGGGCGCCCGCCGTTCAGGCGACGCACGAGGTCCAGCACGGTCGGGAAGACGCTGCGGTCGATGCCCACGGCCGCGCAGGCCAGGGCCAGGAGTTCCGGACGCTCGCCGTCGATGGAGCGCTGGATGTGGTCGGGTTCGAAGCCGCCCAGGACGGCGAGGGCCAGGACGAACAGCTCCAGCTGGCCTTCCTTGAGCGTGCGGACCAGATAGCCGGGGCGCAGCTGACCCGCCGCGTGCAGCTTCTCGATCAGGATGCGGTCCATGATGTCCCTGTCGTCCTCGCGGAGGGGCAGGGTGGTGGAGGAGCCGGTGTGGGCGTCCTGGATCGAGCGCGCGATGGCTTCGTCCAGCTTGGCGGGGTCCAGGCGGAAGCGGGCGGCCAGGGCCGCGCGGAGGGATTGGCCCACCCACTGATAGAGACGCTCGGCCAGCTCGGCCGACAGGCTGGGGTGGCGTGCGAGAGGCGAGCGGACGCCGGCCACACGCTTGGCGAAGTCCACCAGTCGGTCCATGGCGGCGTCGCTGAGGTCGGCGCTGTCATTGCCGGCCAAGGCCGCGAGGACCAGGGGCTCCCCCTTGTTGAGGATGGCTTCGACCACTTCGCTGCCGATCTTGGGACGGCGGGCGACTTCGATCTGATGCTCGATCGTGGCCTCGACCAGCAGCCGCAGCAGATCCTGGTCCTTGAGGACCGGGCTGGCGGCGATGATCGGGCGGGCGATGTCGATCTCGTCCTCGGCCAGCATGCGCACCAGCGCGGCGGGGCCCCAGGCGGCTTCGGAGATGCGGTCGGAGAGGCGGGCGCGGATGTCGCGCTCCGCCTGCATGACCAAGGACATGAAGATGGAGTCGAGTAGTTCTTGAATAGCCGGAGCGGTGGTCGCGCCGCTGGTCGCGGCGCTGTCGCACAGATCCGCGATGCCACGCAGCAGTCGCTCGCGCTCTGCTGGGTCGCGGCTCTTGGCCATCGACAGAAGTTTGTCGGTCTGGGCGGCTTGGGTCACCCGATCGATCCTTGAAAGCTCTTACTGCTCAGTAGTGACCCTGACCCCTTGTCGTGAAAAGAGTTTTAATTGTGCGGGGGAAACGACCTTGGGTCGAAAATGACGCGTGCGTCATTGATCTTGACGCGAGGCCGGGCCGGCGCGACGCTTCCGTCAACAACAAGTCCAGGGAGGACAGCCATGGCCGATGGAGCCGTCGCGGGGATCACCTCGCTCAAGGGACGCGTAAGCGACGCGGAGTGGAAGGCGCGGGTTGATCTGGCCGCGCTGTACCGCCTGGCCGCGCTTCATGGGTGGGACGACATGATCTTCACCCACATCTCGGCGCGGGTGCCGGGACCCGAGCATCATTTCCTGATCAATCCCTACGGCATGTTCTTTGGCGAGATGACCGCTTCGTGCCTGGTGAAGGTCGACCTGGAGGGCAACATCGTCCAGGAGACGACCGGCTTCATCAATCCGGCGGGCTTCACGATCCACTCGGCGATCCACGCCGCGCGGGAGGACGCCAACTTCGTCATCCACCTGCATACGGATGCGGGTACGGCCGTTTCGGCCCATGCCGAAGGCCTGCTGCCGCTGACGCAGCACTGCCTGATCACCCTGCCGCAGCTGGCCTATCACGATTATGAGGGCATCGCCCTGAACCTGGAGGAGCGCGAGCGCATCGTCGCCGACTTGGGGGACAAGCGGGTGATGCTGCTGCGCAATCACGGCACGCTGGCGGTCGGATCGACGGCCGCCGAGGCGTGGCTGGGCATCTTCTTCCTGGAGCGGTCCTGCGCCCAGCAGGTCATGGCCCTGAGCATCGGCCGTCAGAACGTGCTGCTGGCGCCGGAGGCGGCCCAGGCCGAGGTCCGCAGCCAGGTCGGCGCCGGAATGGGCATGATGGGCGGTCTGGCTTGGCCGGGCTGCTTGCGCCAACTGGATCGGGAGCTTCCTGGCTACGACGCCTGACATAAGGTCTCATGGACGAAAATTCGCCGCCGCGAGCCTCGGGTTCGCGGCGGTTTTCATGTGTACTAAAGCCCACTCCGGCGCCTGGGCGCCCGAGGCCGGGTCGGGGCAGACGATCCTGAAATACGAATCCACGCGGTCGACGCTGGATTTCGACGGCCGTGGACGCCGAACACGCGGCAAGCCGGCCTCCGAGGCGGCTGTGAGCCAGTGGCGCGAGCAAGGGCTGAGCGATCAACTGACCGTGCAGACCAAGGTGAGCGTCGTCGAAGGGCGTTTCGTCGAAACAAATCCCTACTCCGGTGAAGACCTGCACTTCGCCTATTGGGGGCAGGGCCCCATCGAGGTGGGCGCGCGCTACGCCGTGGTGCAGGGCGAACGGACGGCCATGGCCGTCTATGGCGGAGCGATCATCGACGGGGTGGGCAGGAACATCTTCTATGCGCCACCGGGCCGGGGAAGTGTCGACTGGGAGCTTCGGGTGCTGGCCGGGCGGTCAATGCAGGTCCTTGGCCGCGAGGCGTTCGGCGAAGTGCAGGCGGCGCGGCTGTTTCGCAGCGGGGTGGCGGACGAGATGCGTGTGGATGCGACGGTGGGGGTGGAGGTCGCGCGGGCTTGGCAGGTGCTGATCCAGACCTATGCCGGCCGTGCGGAACGAGATTACGCCAAGCCGCTCTGGCTGAAGGGCGAGGCTTCGATTGTCCGAAGGCTGGGCTCGTGGCGTGTTCAGGCGGGGTGGCGGCAGACGCTGACCGGGCGCCATGTCCCGGCGGACCGAGGACCGGTCGTGGCCGTGTGGCGGGATTTCTGAGGGCGGGGTTGCGCGCCGCCCCCGGCTTGCGGCAGGAAGTCCTGCGCGGCCGGGATATGAAGAGCAAGAACGCGCAGACGCAGGGAAACGGGACGCTTGCTGAGCCCCCAACACATCGCTGCTCTCGAAGCCCTGGTGGGGCCGGAAGGGCTGGTTCGCGAGGCTGGTGATCTGGCTGCGTACGAGCAGGCCGCCCGCTATGGCGGCGGCGAGGCGGCGTTGGTGGTGCGGCCGGCGGATACGGCGCAGGTTTCCTCCGTGGTCGCCTACTGCGTGCGCGAGGGGCTGAGCTTCATTCCGCAGGGCGGCAACACCGGGCTGGTGCTGGGCTCGACGCCCGACAGGAGTGGCGGGCAGATCGTTCTGTCGCTGGATCGCCTCAAGGCGCGCTTCGAGATCGACGTCGCCGACCGGACCGCGCGGGTGGGAGCCGGCGTTCGGCTTTCGGCGCTGAACGCGGCGCTGGAGCCGCACGGCCTGTTCCTGCCGATCGACCTGGGTTCGGACCCGATGATCGGCGGCATGGCGGCGACCAACACGGGCGGCGCGCGGTTCCTGCGCTATGGCGACATGCGTCGGCATGTACTGGGGCTGGAGCTGGTGCTGGCCGACGCCGCGGGCACGGTGCTGCGGCTGGGCGATGGTCTGCGCAAGGATAATGCGGCTCTGGACCTGCGGCAGGTGGTGGTCGGCTCCTGTGGCGCGCTCGGCGTCATCACCGAGGTGATGGTGGAGGTGAAGGCGCGCCCGACCCAGACGGCGGCGGCCCTGTTGATCCCGCGCGACGAGGACGCGGTGCTGGACCTGCTGCTGGCGTTCGAGAAGGAGGCCGGTGAATACCTGACCGCTTTCGAAGGCATGTCACGCGCGGCCATGAGCCATGCGCTGAAGCACGTGGCGTCCCTGCGCAATCCGTTCGCGGGCGGGGAAATCCCGGCCTATGCGGTGCTGGTGGAGCTGTCGCGGACCTCGACCGGGGGGGCGTCGCTGGATGAGGTTTTGGAACGCGCTCTGACCGGTCTGTTCGAGCGCGAAGATGCGCCGCTGGCCGATGCGGTGATGGCGCCGCCGGAGCGATCCTGGGCCTTGCGCCATTCGTTGTCGGAAGGCCTTCGGGCCAGCGGGCCGGTGACGGGGTTCGACCTGTCGTTCCGCCGGTCGCAGGTCATGGCTTTCCGGCGCGAGGCGATCGCGATGTTGGCCGGAGAATTTGGCGACTACGAAGTCTGCGATTTCGGTCACATCGGCGACGGCGGGGTTCACTTCAACCTGCTGCGCGCCGAGGGACCGGCGAGCCCCGAGCGGGCGGCGGCGCTGAACGACGCGGTACTGGACCTGGCCGTGCGCAAGTACGGCGGCAGCTTCAGCGGCGAGCATGGGATCGGCCGCGCCAATCAGGCCGCCTATGACGCCTACACCCCCGATGACCTCAAACGCCTGTCAGGCGCGGTGGTCGATCTATTTTCAAAGGCGCCGGTCGGCGCAGCGCGCTTCGGCCCCGCCGACGCCTGATCTTTCGGAGTTCGCAATGTCCGCAGCCATCGCCCCCGTGGCGGGTGAAATGCTCGATGTCCTGAAGCGCCTTGGCGTTTCGGTCCCGTCCGACGGCACGTTGCAGGCGCGCTCGCCGGTGACGGGGGAGGCGGTCTGCAAGCTGCGCGAGCACACGCCGGCCGAGGCTTCGGCCGCCATAGACAGGGCGCACGCCGCCTATCTGGCCTGGCGCAAGGTTCCGGCCCCGCGCCGGGGCGAGCTGGTCCGTCTGCTGGGCGAGGAACTGCGCGCGGCGAAGGACGACCTGGGGCGGCTGGTGACGCTGGAGGCCGGCAAGGTCACGTCCGAGGGCCTGGGCGAGGTCCAGGAGATGATCGACATCTGCGACTATGCCGTGGGCCTGTCCCGGCAGTTGTTCGGCCTGACCATCGCCACCGAGCGGTCCGAGCATCGGATGATGGAGACCTGGCATCCGCTGGGCGTGGTGGGGGTGATCTCGGCCTTCAACTTCCCGGTGGCGGTGTGGTCTTGGAACGCGGCCCTGGCTTTCGTCTGTGGCGATGCGGTGGTGTGGAAGCCGTCCGAGAAGACCCCGCTGACGGCCCTCGCGGTCCAGGCGCTGTTCGACAGGGCGGCAGCGAAGTTCGGCGATGCGCCGGAGGGGCTGTCGACCGTGTTGATCGGCGGCAAGGGCGTGGGCGAGGCGCTGGTGGACCATCCAAAGGTTCCGCTGGTCTCGGCTACCGGTTCGACGGCCATGGGGCGGCAGGTGGGGCCGAAACTGGCCGGCCGGTTCGCGCGGGCGATCCTGGAGCTGGGCGGTAACAACGCCGCCATCGTGGCGCCCAGCGCGGACCTGGACCTGACGCTGCGGGGCGTAGCCTTCTCCGCGATGGGCACGGCGGGGCAGCGCTGCACGACCCTGCGCCGGCTGTTCGTGCATGAGAGTATCTATGACGCCTTTGTCCCGCGTCTGAAGGCGGCCTATGGCTCGGTGTCGGTGGGTGACCCGCGAACGGCAGGGACGCTGATCGGGCCGCTGATCGACGCGGCGGCGTTTCATGGCATGCAAAGGGCGCTGGAGCAGGCCAAGGCGGCGGGCGGCGCCGTGCATGGGGGCGAGCGCGTCTCCATCGAGGGGGCTTTGGACGGCTTCTACGTCCGTCCGGCCATTGTGGAGATGACCGAGCAGACCGAGGTGGTGCGACGCGAGACCTTCGCCCCGATCCTGTATGTGATGAAGTACCGCGACCTGGATGAGGCCATCGCCCTGCAGAACGACGTGCCGCAGGGGCTGTCATCCTCGATCTTCACCCTCGACATGCGCGAGGCGGAGCGTTTCGTCTCCGACGAGGGTTCCGACTGCGGCATCGCCAACGTCAATCTCGGTCCGTCCGGCGCCGAGATCGGCGGAGCCTTCGGCGGCGAGAAGGAGACCGGCGGCGGCCGGGAGGCCGGCTCCGACAGCTGGAAGGTCTATATGAGACGGGCGACCAATACGGTGAACTATGGCCGCACCCTGCCGTTGGCGCAGGGCGTGGTGTTCGATGTGTGAGGAATGATCATGGCCCAGTCCAATCTTGAACGTCTGCTGAGCGCCGTCCTCGGCGCGGATGCGGCGGCCGACGTGCTGGCGACCCTCGACCTGGAGCCGGCCCTGACGGAGGAGGCGGGCGAGACCGTTTCGCGCGGCGTGTTCGCCATGGCCATGAACGGCGTTCTGTTCCACGACCTGATGGGCCGCGTGCCCACGGGCGCGGCCTATGTGGGCGACCGCAAGGCGCAGGATGAGAGGGTGGTGTTCGACCACGGTGCGTTGCGCACGGTGCGTTTCGCCGACGGGCCGACGGGCGCCCTGCCGGGGGGCATCGAGGCCTTCACCCGCATCTTCGAGCCCTTGGGCTATCATCAGGCGGGGCTCTATCCGTTGGACCGCTTGAAGATGACGGGCAGGGCGTACGCCCACCTGGATCATCCGGAAGGCGTGCCGCAGTTCTTCCTGAGCGAGCTTCACGTGGACCGCTTCTCGCCGGAATTCCAGGCGGCGGCGCAGCGTGTGTTCGGAACGTCGAAGGACCCGCTCGGCGACGAGGCCCGCGAAGCCCTGGCCGCGTTCGCCAAGGACGGTCAGGCGCCTATTTCTCTGGCCGAGAAAGCCTTGCCCCAGATCACGGGCGCCTTCGCCGTGACGCACGATGTGCCCGCCCTCGGCGACTATCAGACGCTGAAGGCGGAGTCGGCGGAAGCCGCCTGGATCGCGACCGAAGGCGCGTCGTTCAACCACGCCACCGACCGTGTCGCCGACGTGGAGGCGACCGCTGAAGGCCAGCGCCAGCTGGGCCGGGCGGTGAAGGACAAGATCGAGATCTCGGGTTCGGGCCGCGTGCGCCAGACGGCGTTCCGCGCCGACCATGTGGACCGCACCTTCATCGGCGAGGGCGGCGGCGAGGTGGTGCTGAAGGTCCCGGGTTCGTTCTATGAGTTCATCACCCGAGACATCGATCCGACCACGGGTCGGATGGATCTGGCCTTCGACACTGGCAACGCCCAGGGCATTTTCAAGATGACCCAAGCGGCGTCGATGTAGCCGGGAGCATCGTTCGCATGAGGGGCTGGGCGGCGCCTGTGTTGAAGGCTGGCCGCCGAATCAAATTGAACCTCCGGCGAAGACCGTTGTTCTTTATCTAGTTTTTAAGGGCGCCGTGCTTTTCCATGCGGCGAGAATGTGGCGCAAGTCCGCGCAATCGTTGTGCATTACTGAGTTGAAATACAGTGACATCCTTTGGTCACTGGACTGGGTTTATTGCCCGTAACATATGTCCGCCACATTTCTGGACGGCCGACGAGCGTCGGCGAATGGAGCTTGCCCGCGTGATCCGCAGACACTTCTTTCTGGTCGCCGCCCTGGTTGTCTTGGCGGTGATGATCGTTGGCGGAGGGATCAAGCTTCTGGCGGACTCCGGGGCCAAGAAGCAAATAGGCGGGGGACCTGGCGGTCGCGCCATCGCGGTTTCGCAGACCGAGGCCGCGTCGCGCGCCTTCGCCGACCGCATTGAAGTCCTCGGCCTGGCCAAGGGGCAGCAGTCGGTGGCGATCACGTCCAACACCACGGAACTGGTGACCAAGGTCCACTTCAGCGACGGTCAGCGCGTGCGCGCCGGGCAGATCCTGGTGGAGCTGAAGGCGGGCGAAGAAGACGCGGGCATCACCCAGGCCCAGGCGCAGCTGAACCAGGCCGAGCGCGACTACCAGCGCTGGAAGACCCTGGCCGACCAAGGCATCGCTCCGCGGGTTCAAGCCGAACAATACCGCCTCGCGGTCGATACGGCGCGCGCCGGTCTGGAAGCCGCCCGCCAACGTCTTGGCGACCGGGTGATCCGGGCGCCGTTCGCTGGCCAGGTGGGCCTGACCGACGTCACCGCCGGCACACTGATCAGTCCTGGGCAGACCGTGGTCACCCTGGACGACACCTCGACCATGCGCGTCGATTTCGCGGTGCCGGATCGCTATCTGCCTATTCTGCGGGAGGGCCTCGGCATCGTCGCCAGCCCCGACGCCTATCCGGATGTGAAGGTCAGCGGCCGCATCGCGCGCCTGGACACCCGCATCGACGAGAACACCCGCGCCATCACCGCGCGCGCTGAATTCCCCAATGGCGACGGGCGTTTGAAGCCCGGCATGATGGTCCGCGTAGCCATCGAGCAGGGCCAGCGCAATGTGGTCGCCGCGCCGCAATCGGCTGTTCAATTCGAAGGCGACCAGGCCTTCGTGTTCGCGATCGTGAAGCAGGGTGAGCGCACGGTCGCTCAGAAGCGCCCAGTGACCACTGGGCTCGACCAGAATGGTTTCGTTGAGATCACGGGCGGTCTTCAGCCGGGTGAGAAGATCGTGGCCGACGGCCTGAACCGCGTTCAGGACGGCCAGGCCGTTCAGGTCGGCGGCGGCCGTCCGCAGGGCCCCGGCCAAGGCGGCCGTCCGAACCGTCAGGCCGGCTGATGATCTCCGACCTCTCCGTCCGTCGTCCAATCTTCGCGGCTGTCGCCGCGATCATCCTGTGCGTTGTCGGCATTGCGGCCTTTACGGCCCTTCCGATCCGCGAACTGCCGAACGTCGATCCGCCGGTGGTGTCGATCTCGACCAACTATCGGGGCGCCTCGGCGGAGGTCATCGAAGAGCGCATCACCGAGGTGATCGAGCGTCAGGTCTCTGGCATCCAGGGGATCGACCGGGTCAACTCGTCCAGCCGCGACGGCCGCTCGCAGATCAACATCACCTTCCTGCTGGACCGTGATCTGGACGTAGCCGCAAACGACGTGCGCGACGCCGTAAGCCGCGTGGCCAATCAGCTGCCAGACCAAGCCGACCCGCCGCAGATCGCCAAGGCGAACGCCGACGGCGCGCCCATCATCATCATGAATCTGACGTCGACGACGCTGAATCGTCTTCAGCTCAGCGACTATGCCGACCGTTATCTGGTCGAGCGGATGTCGACGATTCCGGGCGTTGCGACCGTCAATCTGTTCGGCAGCCAGCTCTACTCCATGCGTATCTGGCTGAACGCCGAGGCCATGGCGGCGCGCGGCCTGACCGTCGACGACGTCGAGACGGCGTTGAACAGCCAGAACCTGGAGCTTCCGGCCGGGGCGCTGGAAAGCCAGGACAAGGACTTCACCATCCGCGTGAACCGCGGCTACCGCACGCCGGCGGAGTTCGCCAGCCTGCCGGTCAAGCGCGCCAACGCGGGAGCGCAGGACGCTCAGGCCTATATCACCCGTCTGGGCGACATCGCCCGCGTCGAGGAAGGCCCGGACGAACGCCGCCGCTACTTCCGCGCCAATGGCGTGAACCAGATCGGTCTGGCCGTCACCCGCCAGTCCCAGGCCAACGACCTGGCGATCTCGAAGGCGGTTCGCGAAGAGTTGGTGAACATCAACAGCACCTTGCCGCCGGGCACGAAGATCGTGGTGGGCGTCGACAACTCGGTCTTTACCGAGGAGGCGATCCACGAGGTGTGGATCACCATGGGCATCTCCATATTCCTGGTCGCCCTTGTGAATTTCATCTTTCTGGGCAGCTGGCGTTCGGCGCTTATTCCCTCGATCGTCGCCCCGATCTGTATTCTGGCGACCTTCATTGTTCTGGCGCCGCTCGGTTTCTCGCTGAATCTGCTGACCCTGCTGGCCTTGGTGCTGGCCGTGGGCCTCGTGGTGGATGACGCCATCGTCGTGGTCGAGAACATCCAGCGCCGCGTCGACGAAGGCGAGCCCGCGCCCGTGGCGGCCATGCGCGGCACGCGGCAGGTGTTCTTCGCCGTCGTCGCCACGACCGTCGTGTTGATCTCGGTTTTCGCGCCGCTGATGTTCCTGCCCGGCTATATCGGCCGCCTATTCGTGGAGTTGGCCGTGGCCATCGCTGCGGCCGTCGCCTTCTCCTGTCTGCTGGCTTTCACCCTGTCGCCGATGCTGGCGTCCAAGCTGCTGCGCCCCGCCCACAACTCGGGCTGGCTGGCCCGCAGGGTGGACGTCGGCATGACCAAGCTGGGCGCCTCCTATCGCAACTCGCTGGAAGGTTTGCTGGGCGGCGGCCGCAAACCCATCATCGCGGCCGGGGCCCTGATGGTTGTTTTGGTTGGCGTCGCCGCGGTGCTCTTCATCACGCTGCCCAAGGAGCTGGTGCCGCCGGAAGACCGCGGTCGTGTCGATATCAGCATGACTGGGCCTGAAGGCCAGGGCTTTGACGCCACCCTGAAGACCGCCCAACAGGTCGAGGCGCAGATGGCGCGCTACTACGACAAGGACGGCGATAACGAGGACCTGCCCGCCGAACGCTACTTCATGAGCGTGCCACGTTTCGGTCAGAGCCAATACAACAGCGCCAGCGGGGCCGTGATCCTGAAAGGCTGGGGCGACCGCAAACAGACCGCCGACGAGATCGCCGCCGAGATGAACCGCACCCTGAGCAGCGTGACCGCCGTGCGCGCGGTCGCCAGCGTGCGCGGTCCGTTCCAGCGAGGCGGCGGCGGTGGTGGCGGCACCAGTGTCGATCTGATCGCCAAGGGCAACGACTACGCCCAGATCGCGCAATGGCTGGAGCCGATCTTTGAGGCTGCGCAGCAAAACCCAGGTCTCGCGCGTCCGCGTCTCGATTATGAGCCGACCGCGCCGCGCCTTTCGGTGGACATCGATCGTGACCGCGCGGCCGCGCTGGGCGTCTCCGCCCAAGCCGTGGGCCGTGCGCTTGAGACCATGTTCGGTTCGCGCCAAGTGACCACCTACATCAAGAACGGCCAGGAATACGACGTCATCCTGCAGACGGAGCTGGACAAGCGCCGGACCCAGGACGACCTGCGGGTGCTCTATGTCCGCAGCGCCTCCGGGACCTTGGTGCCTCTGGAATCGGTCGTCACGACCAAGGTGCGCGGCGATACGCCGGACCGCTCCCGCGTCGACCGTCTGCGCGCCATCACCCTCACCGCGCAGCTGAACCCTGGCTACACCGTCGCCGACGCCGTGACCTTCCTCCAGGCCGAGGCGAGCAAGAACCAGAACGCCGCCGTCAGCATCGCCTGGGGCGGTCAGGCGCGGGACTATCTGGAGGCGTCGGGCGCCGTGGGCCTGGCCTTCGGCATGGCCCTGTTGCTGGTGTTCCTGGTGCTGGCCGCGCAGTTCGAAAGCTGGATCCACCCGGCCGTCATCATGCTGACGGTGCCGCTGGCGGCGCTTGGCGGATTGTTCGGCCTGCTGTTCGCAGGATCGTCAATCAACACATACAGCCAGATCGGCCTCGTCATCCTGATCGGGGTGGCGGCCAAGAACGGCATCCTGATCGTGGAGTTCGCCAACCAGCTTCGAGACGAGGGGCTAAAGGTTCGCGAGGCGGTGATCGAGGCGGCGACGCTTCGCCTTCGCCCGATCATCATGACCTCGATCTCGGCCGCCGCCGGCGCCGTGCCGCTGATGGTTTGGCAGGGGGCGGGCGCGGCCAGCCGCCAGACGATCGGCGTGGTCATCTTCGCCGGGGCGATCTTCTCGACCCTGCTGACGGTGTTCGTGGTGCCCGTGTTCTACAACCTGCTGGCCCGCTACACGAAGTCGCCCGAGCATACCGCCCGGATGATCGAGGCCTATGAGGCCGAGGAAGCGGGCAAGGCGGCGCCGGCCGAATAGCCGGCGCCATCGCCTATTGAGCGGGAGCCGGGGCCGGCGCGGCCGCGGCGGCTGGCTGGGTGGCTGGCTTGAAGCCGGTCTCCACCTTCAGATATGCGATCAGGTCCTGGCGATCCTTGGCGTCCTTGATGCCCAGGAAGGTCATCTTGGTGCCGGGCATGTAGCCGCGCGGATCGGCCAGCCAGGCGTCGAGGTGCGAGCCTTCCCACACAAAGCCCGCCTTCTTCAGGGCCTCGGAATAGGTATAGCCCTCCAGCCCGCCGGCCTTGCGGCCAAAGACGCCGTAGAGGTTGGGACCGGTGAGGTTCGGACCGTTCGGCGTGATGGTGTGGCAAGAGCGGCAGAGGGCGAACTTGCGCTGGCCGTTGATCAGGTCGCCCGTGTTGTAGGGCGCGGGCAGGGTCGCCAGGATCGCGGCCTTCTCGGCGTCGGTCGGCGGGGGAGGAGCCGGCGCGGCGTCCTTGGCCGCCTCGTTCGGCCCGCAGGCGCTGACGGTCGCGGCGGCGATCACCGCAAGAATGGAAAACTGACGCATGGCCCCTCCGAGATTTCAGCGGAAGCTAGTCCATGGCGTTGCGGATGCAACCCGTGCATTCTGCCATCCATGCATCTGAATCGGACGAAAGATCGCCGCCATGGCTAGCTGGTGGCTGCTTCTGCTTCTGCCCCCCGTGATCGTGGCGGTGCTGGTGGCTTTCTGGCGTGGCCGGAAGCTGTGGTTCCGCCTGGTCATCGCCACGGGGGTGATCGCGCTGTCCACGTTCGTCTTCGCGGCGGGCTATCAGCTGTATGTCAACGCGTTCGGGACCCTCGCCCAGCGGGCCGCGGCGCCGAAGGACCTGATGGTGCTGGTGTTTGGCGTCACGCCCCTGCAGCTGATGCTGGTCTTCGCGACCACGACCGCCGCCCATCTGGTCCAGCGCATCAAGCAGGCCAAAGCCGGGCGATAGAGGCCGATCAGTCGTCGTGGCGGGGTTTGCCGCGCATGGACTTCACCCCGGCCCGCTTGGTCTTGCCCTCCAGCCGCTTGAGCTTGGAGGAGTAGGTGGGCTTGGTGGCCTTGCGGGGCTTGGGCTTCTCGGTGGCGCGCAGGATCAGTTCGACCAGGCGCTCGCGCGCTTCCTGACGGTTCATTTCCTGGGAGCGGCTGCCCTGGCTAAACAGCACGAGCACGCCGTCCTGGGTCAAGCGGCTGCCGGCCAGTCGCTCCAGGCGCACCTTCACATCCTCAGGCAATGAAGGGCTGTTACGGACGTCGAAGCGCAGCTCAATGGCGGTGCTGGTCTTGTTGACGTGCTGGCCGCCGGGGCCGCTGGCGCGGGCGGCTTTTTCAATCAGCTCGTCCTCGTCGATGCTGAGCCATGACGTGATCTCGATCATCGCCGGCCTCGCATGGCCTTTACGATCAGCTGGTCCAGGGCCTGGAGGAAGGCCGAGCGCGCCTTGGCGTCGAAGGCCCTGGGGCCGCCGGTGATCTCGCCCATGGAGCGCAGGTGCTCGCCGATCGCGCGGCCGGCCAGGGCCGAGCCGATGGAATCGGCGGTGAAGATCCGGCCGTTGGGCGCGACCGCCGCGCCACCGGCTTTCAGGGTGCGGTCGGCCAGGGGAATGTCGTTGGTGACCACGACGTCGCCCGGCTGAACCCGCTCAGCGATCCAGTCGTCCGCCACGTCAGGACCGGCGTCGACGACCACGCTCTCGATCCGGGCGGAGACGGGAATGCGGACATAGCTGTTGGAGACCACGAAGGTCTTCAGGCCATAGCGGGCGGCGACCTTGTAGGCTTCGTCCTTCACCGGGCAGGCGTCGGCGTCGATATACAGGGTGATCGGCGAGGTCATGACCCGCCTTTAGCGCGATCCGGCGTCCACCGCAGCCCGAAGTCCGTCAAAGGCCTCGCGCCAGCCATCATGAGCGGGGCCGTTCTTCAGCCAGGGGGTCAGGTGCTCCTCAAGCCGGCGGGCGGCGTCGCCGATGTCGGGAAGTCCGACCGGGCCAGCCGAACCGCTGACATTGTGAAGACGAGTGTAGAGCTCGAAAGCGCCTTCAGGGACGCCGCCGTCCGGCGTGGCGTCGAAGGCGGTCCCCAAGTCGGCGACCAGATCACCCAACCGCCCCTGGAGCCGAAGCCGGATCTGGCGGATGCGGTCTTCCAGGGCGTCGGAGGTCAAGGCGGCTACTGGACGAAGCGGATGAGCAGGGCCGCCTCGATCGCCTGGGCTAGGCGATCGCCGGTCAGATCGCCCTTGGGCAGGGTTACAGCGCGCTCCTCGCCCCGCGTCAGCTGCGGATGCGAAGTGACATAGACCAAGGCCGTTCCGTTCTTCTTGTTGGCTAGGCGGACCGCCTTGATCCCGTCGCCGTCTTCGCCGAGCCGCACATCGGCCAGGATCAGGTCCGGTGCGAACTCCTGCGTGGCGGCGATAGCGTCGGCCTCGTTGCTGGCGCGCTTGACGTGCTTGTAGCCAAGGTCGGCCACATAGACCTCCAGCAGGTCGGCGGCGATGTCGTCATCCTCGATGATCAACACGCGTTGCGTGCGTGCGCGCAGATGCGAGGCGCCGTCCACCTGACGCGCGCGAACGCGTCTGGGGGCGTTGTCTCCATCTTGCGGATGCATGTACATGAGGGGGCGGGGCTCTGCGAACGTGTGGTGTTTACGAATACATGGCGAACCATTTGCAGCCTACCGCCTTCTAGTGGAAATTGCAGCTACGGCGTTTGCACGCACTTTGGCGCCTCTGCGGAACGTGAGTGACGACTCTTGGTTGGAGCCGGAATGCGAGTGCTTTACGTCGATGACGATCCCGATCTGCGGGAGTTGGTGGCCATCTCGCTGGCGCGTGATCCGGGACTGGATGTTCGTATAGCCGACAGCGGACAGGCGGCTCTGGCGCTGCTGGAGCCGGGCGATTGGACGCCGGATCTTTTCCTGCTGGACGTGATGATGCCGGTCATGGACGGTCCGACCCTGATCGGGAAGCTGCGCGAGAAGCCGGCCTATACCGCCATCCCCTTCGCCTTCTTCACCGCCCGCGTCATGAACGAGGAACGGCAGGCGCTGCTGGCGACGGGGGCCGCCGGGCTGATCCAGAAGCCGTTCGATCCGATCGCTTTGGCCGATCAGGTGCGCGCCCTGGCGCCGGCATGAACGCGGCCGCCAAGATCGAGGAAGCCCGTCTGGCGGCCCTCCTGCGTTATGACGTGCTCGACACGCCAGCGGAGGCCGCTTTCGACGATATCACCGATCTGGTGGCTCAACTCTTCGAGGTGCCCATCGCGGTCGTCACGTTGCTGGACGAGACGCGTCAATGGTTCAAGTCGTGCATCGGGCTGGACGACAGCGAGACGGCGCGCGATGTCGCCTTCTGCGACCACACAATTCGCAGCGATGATGTGCTGGTCGTCCTGGACGCTACCCAGGACCCCCGATTTCGGGACAACCCCTTTGTAGTGGGCGATGCACACATCCGCTTCTATGCGGGCGCGCCGCTGATCACCAAGGAGGGCTATCGCCTGGGCGCCCTTTGCGCCATCGACACCGAGCCGAGGCAGGCCTTCGACGACAAGTCGCGCAAGGCGTTGCAGCGGATGGCGACGATGGTCGTCCACGCCCTGGATCAGCGCGCGGAGTTGATGCTGCGCCGACGGGCCGCGCAGGAGCTGGCCACCAAGGAGCACACGCTTGAGCTGGCCGAAAAGATGGCCCGGCTGGGTCACTGGCGGTTCGACTTCTCCACCCAGCGGTCGGTCTGGTCGTCCGAGGCCTATTCCATCCACGGCGTTCACCCGTCGCAGTACGATCCCAATGTCACCATGCCCGGCGTGCTGTACGCGCCCGAGGATCAACCGCGCCTGGCGGCGGCGTTCACGCGCGGCCTAGTGACGAAGGAGCCCTTCGAGTTCGAGGGTGAAGTGGTCCGGCCGGATGGAGTCCGTCGCCGTGTCATCACCCGAGGCGCGCCGGAGTTCGACGAGAACGGCGAGATTGTCGCCCTGATCGGCGTGATTCAGGATGTCACCGAAAGTCGCGCCATGACCGAGGCGCTGAGGGCCAGCGAAGCCCGTTATCGTCTGGTGGCCGAGAACGCCAACGACCTGATCCTGGTCTATGACGTCCATGGAACGATCACGTTCGCCGCGCCGTCCAGCGCCCAGATCCTTGGCTACGAGCCCGAGGAGATGGTCGGGCGGACCACGCAATCCTTCCTGCATCCGGACGATGTGGCGCCGACCCTGTTGCACTATCAGAGCCTTCTCAAGCCGGGGGGTGAAGAGCTGCGACCCCGTGTCACCATGCGGGCGCGGCGCAAGGACGGCCGGGAAATCTGGTTGGAAGCGGCGCCCTATGTCGTCCGTGACGAGAACGGACGGGTGCTGCGTTTCCACGACTCCGCCCGCGATGTGACGGTGCGAAAACGCTACGAAGCCGAACTGCAGGAGGCGCGCGCCCAGGCCGAATATGCGGCCGGCGTAAAGTCCGACTTCCTGGCGAATATGAGCCATGAGTTACGTACGCCGCTAACCAGCATCATCGGCTTTTCGCGCCTGCTGGAATTCGCGCCGGAGCTCAGCTCAAGCAGCAAGAGCGCGGTGGATCGCATCGCCGCCGCCAGCCGGGCCTTGAACACCCTGGTCAACGACGTGCTGGACCTGGCCAAGCTGGAGGGCGGCAAGGTCGAGCTGGACCCCCAGCAGTTCGAGGTCGATCCGTTCCTGACCGAGACGGTCGAGCTGCTTCGTCCCCAAATCTCCGCCAAGGGGCTGGAGCTGCGGCTGGAGATCGAGCCGTCAAAGATCGGCGTGCTGTATGGCGACACCAGCCGACTGCGGCAGGTGTTGCTGAACATGCTGTCCAATGCGGTCAAGTTCACGGAGACGGGCGGCGTCGTCGTCCGCTCGCGGGTCAAGCCGCTGAATGGTCCGTTCGCCTGCTGGGAACTGGAGGTGGAGGATACCGGCATCGGCATCCGTCCAGAGGAGCTGGCGCGGCTGTTCGACCGCTTCGTGCAGGCCGACGCCTCGGTCACGCGCCGGTTTGGCGGGACGGGATTGGGTCTGGCGATCAGCCGGCAGCTCATCGACCTGATGGGCGGCAGCATCGAGGTGGACAGCGAGCCGGGGCGGGGGTCGCGCTTCATGATCAATGTCCGCCTGCCGATCCATGTGGAGGCGGGTGAGGCCGTGCCGACGGCGCATCGCCTGAAGATCCTGGTGGCCGAAGATGGCGCGGCGAACCGGGCGGTGATAGCGCGACTGCTGGAGGCCATGGGCCACGACTTCGACATGGTCGCGGACGGCGCCTCGGCGATCGAGGCCGCCAGAAGCGAGCGCTACGACGTCATATTGATGGACGTTGCGATGCCGGATGTGGATGGCCTGACGGCGACGCGGGAAATCCTGCATACGCCAGGGGCATCCAGCGGGGCGCCGATCGTGCCCATGAGTTCGTGCGTCGGCGCGGAGGATCGGGCCGAGTACGCGGCGGCAGGCATGATGGGGTTGATCCCCAAGCCGATCACGCTCGGCGCCCTGGCGGATGTGCTGGCGGTCGTGCCGCACGGCGACTTCTAGGCCAGCGGCTGCACCCCCGCGGCGAGCGCCAGCTGGACCACGCTGGATAATCCGCGAACCTCAAGCTTCTCCATGAGCGTCGCGCGATAGGCCTCTACCGTCCGAGGGCTGAGATCCAGACGATGGGCGATCAGCTTGTTGGGCAGGCCGGCGATCATGCCCTGGACAACCTCATATTCGCGCTTGGACAGCCGACCGACCTTTTCCTGCGCGGCGGCGGCCCCGCCGCCGTCGGCAGGCAGGGCGGCCAGGCTCTCGGCGACGGAGGCCAGCAGGGTCTCGGGCTTGTAGGGTTTGGAGACGAAGTCGGCTGCGCCCAGCTTCATGGCCTGAACCGCCAGATCGATATGACCTCTGCCCGTCAGCATGATGATGGGCAGGGTGAAATCCGACGACTTCAGCTGGCGCAGAACATCGAGGCCGCTGAGCTGGGGCATATGCATGTCGAGGACGACGCACGCCGGGGTGGCGGTGGGCCGGGCGTCCATGAAAGCGCGCCCTGACTCATACAGTGCGACGTCGTAGCCCTTGGCCTGAAGCAAGACCGAAAGCGTCTCACGCGTGATCTCGTCGTCATCGACGACATGAATGGTCGCGCTGGCGGCCATCAAACATCCCCATACTGAGTGCGCTGCGGCGCCAACCCATAATTGAACAAGCCGGTGGTGCAGCCAAGAGGCGGGCGAACCTTACGGTACAAATACGACCTGTAGTTCTACCGGGATGATAGCGGCATTCGATTTTCATAGAACGCCTTCATCGACACGGTGAATGCGCCGCTCGTCGAAAACTTGGAACAAAGCACCCCGGTTTTCCCCATGCCCGCACACTTCTAAGCGCAGGCCCCGCCGCTCAGGCTGGCCGCCAGCCTAACCCTCGATAACCCCCGCCAGACCTACCGCCACTCGCCCTTGTTGGGCGGGACGGGGGAACTCGCGCCTGATTTCCGGACATGTTTGATGACCGTCGACCCCGCCCGCCGCCTGACCTGGATCGCCGCCGCCCTATTCTGCGCCGCCGTCTGGACGGCGATTCTGGGATTTGGCGCCCAGGCCATCGCCGCAGAGCCGGTCAGCATGGGCCTGCTGAACAGGGTCAACACACAGGTCAACCACGACATCCGTCCGATGAGCGACGAAGCCCAATACGGCGGTGACCGCTGGGTCTCTGAACCGGTCAGCGGCCGGGGCGATTGCGACGATTACGCCATGACTAAGATGACCCGCCTGGCCGCCGCCGGCGTGTCCGCCGACGCGATGGCGATCGCCTTGGTCTACACAGAGACCGGCGAGTATCACGCCGTCCTGTCGGTGAAGACGAACAAGGGTGAGATAATTCTGGACAATCGCATGGGCTGGCCGACCCCTCGCGCCGCCATGGAGCGGTTCGGCTATCGCTGGGCCGCTCAACAAAAGGTCGCTTCCGTTGATTGGAACGCCCTTTTTTCGGGCGCCGGCTCGACGCGCTAGCGAATGATGAAGGCGGCATGACGGGAGTATGAGGATCGCTTGAATGCCTGCGTCTTGGGATTCAGGGCGTGCGAGGGGCGCGCCCTGATGAGGGGATGCGGTACATGCGATCTAAAGCGTTCAAATGGGTCATGTTCGGCGCCAGCGCCTATGGCGCGCTGCTAGCGGGCGCCGCCCAGGCACAAGATGCTTCTTCAGGGGGAGAAGCCGCCGCGGTTGAAGAGGTCATCGTCACTGGCTCGCGCATCGCGCGGCAGGACTATGTGGCCAACAGCCCAATCGTTTCGGTCGGCCAGCAGGCTATCGAAGCCACCGGCCAAGTGACGGTGGAGAAGGCTCTGTCCCAAATGCCGCAGTTCAGCGGCTCCTTCGGCCAGGGCAATACCGGCAGCACCAGCACCGGCCTCAATGGCGGTCAATCCTACGCCAGCCTTCGCGGTCTGGGCGCTAAGCGCACCCTGATCCTACTGGATGGCCGCCGCCTGCAACCGTCCAACCCCGACGGTTCGGTGGACCTGAACATCATCCCCGAAGCGCTGATCGAAAACGTCGAGGTGATCACTGGCGGCGCGTCGACCGCCTATGGTTCCGACGCCACCGCGGGCGTGGTCAACTTCCGCCTGCGCCGCAACTTCGACGGCCTGATGGTCGATAGCCAGTACGGCATTTCGGAAAAGGGCGACGGCGAGCAATTCAAGATCTCGATCACCGGCGGCTCGACATTCGCCGATGACAAGGGACGGGCGGTGCTGTCCTTTGACTACACCAACCGCGACCGCGCCCTGCAAAGCGCGCGTGACTACTATATTTTCCGCACCTCCGCGCCCGGCCTTTCAACCATCCCTCAGGGGACGGTCCTGTTCGGCGCCAACCTGCCGACCTTGGCCTCGGTGAACTCGGTCTTCGTGGGGCGTTACGGCACCCAAGCCCTGACGGGCAACGCCGCGGGCCGTTATACGGGCCAGATCGGCTTCAACACCGACCAGACTATCTTTTCCACCGCCGGCGTTCCGGTACTGAACTTCCGCGACCCGCAGACGGACGAAGCCTACATCGTCAACTCCAACGCCGCGGGCACCAGCCAGCAGATCAACTTCGGCTACGCCGGCGGTTCGCTGCAGTCGGATCTCGACCGCTATTCGGTGTTCGGCAAGGTCGACTATGACCTGAGCGACAACCTGCGGGTCTTCTCGCAGTTCACCTTCACCGACTACGTCTCGGTCGGCGTCACCAACCCGACCCTGGCGTCCAACGTCTATGGCCTGACGGTACCGGTGAGCAATCCGTACATCCCGGCGGACTTCCGTTCGATCCTGGCGTCGCGCCCGACGCCGGGCGCCGACTTCACCTACTACAAGGCCTTCAGCATCCTGGGCCCGCGCATCCAGAAGTACAGCTATGACGTCTTCCAGCTGATCAACGGCATCGATGGCGACGTCGGATTCAAGGATTGGACCTGGAACGCCTACGCTTCCTACAGCAAGGCCAAGTTCGACAATGAACAGCGAGGCGGCGCCAGCGCCAGTGCGGTCGCCCGCCTGCTGTATAGCCCCACGGGTGGGACAGAGCTTTGCGCGGGCGGGTTCAACCCGTTCGGCAACCTCACGCCGTCAGCGGAGTGCATCAACTACATCTCGCGCCGGACCCTCAACCAGAACAGCCTCGAACAGAGGATGGTGGAAATGAACCTGCAGGGCGCGGCTTTCGCCCTGCCGGCCGGCGAGATCCGCTTCGCCATCGGCGCGGATTACCGTTCCAACGAGTACACCTTCACCCCCGACAGCCAGTTGAACATGCCGGGCGGGACGAGCGACGTGCTCGGCTACAGCGTTCTGCGCGACGCTGGCGGGTCGGTGGACACCTATGAAGCCTACGGCGAACTGCTGGTCCCGATCCTGAAGGACCTGCCGTTTATCGAGGAGTTCAACCTGGATCTGGGCTACCGCTTTTCGGACTACAGCTCGGTCGGGTCGGTTCACACCTACAAGGCCGACTTTGACTGGAAGGTGTTTGACGCGGTGCGTCTGCGCGGTGGCTACAACCGCGCCATCCGCGCGCCCAGCGTCGGCGAACTGTACGCCCCCGTCTCGACCGGCAGCGTCGGCATCGGTACGGCGTCGGCCACGACGGTCAACGGCGATCCTTGCGACGTGCGTTCCTCCTATCGCAACGGCCCGGACGCGGCGCGGGTGATCGCTCTCTGCCAGGCGCAGGGCGTTCCGACTTCGATCATGAGCAGCTACCAACTCGGCACCGCCCAGGTGTTCGCCCTTACGGGCGGCAACCCGAACCTGGAGGAGGAGACGGCCGACACCTATTCGTTCGGCGCCGTGCTCCGTTCGCCTTGGGACACGCCGCTGCTGAGCCGCCTGACCGCGTCGATCGACTGGTACGACATCAAGGTCAAGGACGCGGTGGGCAGCCTGTCGATCGCCAACGCCTTCCAGTACTGCTTTAACTCGGGCGGCAACAATCCGAGCTTCGATCCGAGCAACTACTACTGCTCGCTGATCACCCGGAACCCGGCCAGCGGCGTGCCGCTGAACCCGGTGCAACCCCTGCTGAACCTGGGTCAGTTCCAGACCACGGGCGTCGACCTGCAGGTCGACTGGACCGCGGACCTGGTCGACATGGGCCTGGGCGAGATCGGTACGATTTCGGTGAACGTGGCGCTGGGCTACCTCGACAGCTTCAAGATCCAACAGCTGCCGGGCGCGCCGACCTACGACTATGCCGGCAGCCACGGCCAGGCCGTGGAAACCAGCGCTGGCCTTGCTCACCCCGAGTGGAAGTCCGTCACCAGCGTCAATTACAGCTGGGGCCCGGCCAGTCTGGGTCTGCGCTGGAGGCACATCGACGAGATGATCAACTCCGCCAAGATCGTCACGCCCGCCAGCACCTCGCGCGGGGTTAAGGCCTATGACGCCTTCGACCTGAACGGTCGGGTCAAGCTGCCCTATGAAGTCGATCTGCGCTTTGGCGTGAACAACCTGTTCGACAAGGCGCCGCCCCAGGTGGGCGACACCGAAGGCAACTACGATCCCCAGAACTACGACGTGATGGGTCGTTCCTACTATCTGGGGGTGCGCAAGCGCTTCTAGGACGCTGCGCCACCCCGCAGCGTAAAGGCGCCGGTTCGCGAGGCCGGCGCCTTTTTCTATGCCCGAAGTTCAAGGAGCCTGAACCTCAAATAGAAAGGGCGCCGGAGCTTTCGCTCCGACGCCCTTTTGTCGTTGCGTGATCGCCCTATCAGCGGCTGGCGGCGGCCGCCGGCCCGTAGAGCATGCCGTTGAACAGGAACTTGAAGGTCCCCGCAGACTGCGCCCGCTGGGTCACTTCAGGGCCCATGACGAACACCTTCCCCTTGCCCATGTCGATGTCGAGGATGGCGCTCGTGCCCTGCAGCTTCTCCTGGCCGACAGCCCAGCCGCTGCGAAGCGGCTTGGGAGTGTCGAACCACGAGACCTTGGCCACGCCCGTGGCCGAGGCCTTGAGATTGAACGTGGGGCTGCGGTCGAAGAACACGTCCACTTCCGACGGCGCGCCGTAGGCGAGGGGCTGGGTGTTATCGACCTTGGCGCGGAGCACCGAGCCTGGGATGTACAGCTCCTTGTTCGTGAGGGCCTTGAACGCGTCGCCTTCCTTCTTGGCCAAGGCCGGCTCAACGGGCGCGCCGAGCGCTTCGGCCAGATAGCCGGCGCTGCCGACCGTGATGACCGTACCGCCGCCGCGAACGAATTCCGCCACCTGGGGTACGGTCTTGCCTTCGCTGACCGTACCGAGCCACGCATGATACTCGGCCGGAATATCCTCGGGCTTGGGCTGCGGCCCGGTGCGAGCGGCGCGGTAGGGGCCGCCTTGCGGCGTCGGGACCGAGCCGTCGGTGAACACTAGGACATCGAAGTCCTTGGCGATGTCGCCAGCGTCGAGACGCTGCGGATAGACCACCTCGAACGGCGCTTCGAACTGCTCGAACAGCCAACGGGTCCAGCCCGAGGGCATCAGACCGCCGTAGCGATCGACCAGGCCGACGCGGATCGGCTTCAGGGCCACGGCGCTTCCCTTGGGCGCGGCGCCGACGGCGTAGGCATCGATGCCCAGATCCTTGACGCCGGCGGAGACGATAGCCTGAGCCTGGGGCGAGGCGGGGATCCACACCGCGCCGGTCCCGAGCGACTTGCCGCCGGCCTTGGACTCTTCCTTCACCCAGGATACCGGCACCCCCGCTTTGAGCAGGCGGTTAGTCAGGATGAAGCTGTTGTTGGACTGGTGGCTGACCAGCCAGCCGGCCTTGCCCGACCCCTTGATCGAACCCGGCGCGACCGTGATCACGTCGGGGACGCGCTCGAACGGTCCGTCGAAGCCGTCGAGCACGCGGTCGAATTTCACGCCCATCTGGTAGGCGAGGGTATAGCCGGTGACGTCATAGGGCGCCTTGGGCGGGCCGCCCGGATACTCGGTGTCGTGCGGGTGGTCCTGCGGCTCGAACATGTCGAGCACGTGCGGGCGATAGGCCTGGGCGGTCTTCACCACATAGGAGCCGGCCGGATAGGTCTTGCCCGCCACGGTGAAGGCCTTGGTCGCCTTTTCCACATCCACGCCGGTCTTGATCAGGGCGTTGAGGAAAGCGATCGCGGTGGGCAGGTCGGCCTGGTCGGCGGGAATGATGTAGCCGCGCGGGTCGCGGCTTTCCGGCGTCTGGATCACCGTCTTGTAGAGGTCCGGGTCAATAGCGCCGCGGGCCCAGGGGTCGTTCGTCTTGTTCTCGGATTTCTTGCCGGCCTCGGCCAGTTCCTCGACCTTGGTCGGGGTGATCGTCCAGCTGTCCTGCGAGCCCTTGGCGATGGAGTTGGCGCCCATCTTCCAGATGTTGAACAGCAGGCGCTCGCGGTTGCGTGAGGCGTAGTCGAGAACGGCGCGGTTCAGGCTGTACTGGTATTCGACGGTCTGCTTGAGATGCCACATCTCCGGCGGGGCCGGCATGGGACGGTCGTTGCTGGGCAACTGCACCTCGGGGACCAGGCGAAGGGGTTCAGGCGTCGGTCCGCCCTTGATCTCGGTCAGCAGGCCGATGGTGTTGTGGAAGTAGGACACCGACCGGACCATGCCGTTGTGCCAGGTCGAATAGGGGGCCGCCGAGCGGGCGCCCGAGCCCGGCTTGTCCTCGACCACCAGGCGGCTGTGCATGGCCATGCCCAACTCCTGCAGGGTGGTCATGACCAGCGGGTCGTAGTTGAAGTTGAACGGGTCGCGGAACGGCGGGACGAACACCACCATTCCGTTCGGCGCGGTCTGGTGCTGGTTGTAGACGATCTGCGGGTACCATTCGCGGAACAGCACGCGATTGATGTTGGTCGTCTCGGCCATGGCCGACATGTAGCTGTCGCGATTGTTATCGTGGCCGACGTACTTCTGGTACAGGCGCGGGATGGAGTTGAACTCGCGCTTCTTCTCGTCGGCGTTGCGCATATACCAGTCCGAGACCAGCTCCATGCCGTCCGGATTGTCGTGCGCGAAAAGGATGATCACGTCGTCCAGCAGACGCAGGGTCTCGGGGTCGTTCTGGGTGAGCATCCGGTAGAGGACCTGGATCTGACCTTGAGAGGTGACGGTCTCGGTGGCGTGCAGGCCAGCGTCGATCCAGACCACCGCCTTGCCCTCGGCGGACAGCTTCTTGGCCTCATCGGCGTTGACGCCCTCGGCCTTGGCCAGGCGTTTGGCGATATTGCGATAGTGATCGAGCTTGGCGAGGTTGGCGGGAGACGACACGACGGCCGTCCACATGGTGCGGCCTTCCTCGGTCTTGCCGATGTCGATCAGCTTCATGCGGTCCGACTGCCCCGCCAGCGTCTTTAGATAAGCCTCGTATGCGGTGTAGTCGGCGAGGAAGTAGTCGCTGCCGGGCTCCTGGGCGAACGCCTTGGCGGGCGGGGTGATCTCGGCCGCATGGGCGGCGCCGCCCATGATCATGACCAGGGCCAAGGCCGCACCGGTCATCGCTCGTTGTCGCGTCATAAAGTGTTCCCCATCCCCTGCGAACGGCGGCGCCACAACGGCTTGCCACCCTAGGAGTTAGACGCACTCTGACAGGGAATCCACACGGGGAAAGCGGGCGTCGTCCTGTCCAGAACGACGCCCCCGGGTAAGCTATTCGCCGCCGCCAGCCTTGCGGTAGTCGAGGGGCGGTTTGCGATCGCCCACCATGGCCTTGTAGGTGAAGCCCTCGCCTTGGCGTTGCTTCAGTTCGGCCTTGGCCTGGGTGATCAGTTCGGGGTTGCTGAACAGCTGGGCGCCGGTGATCGACAGGGTCTTGGCGGCAAGCGCCGCGCCCTTCAGGCCGATGCTCATTCCGCCGGCGGCCACGTTCTGCCAGGAATGGCCGGCCGAACCGGGAACAAAGGTGGCGGTGGACAGGCCAACCGTGGGGGTCACCCAGCTGATGTCCGCCACATCGGTGGAGCCGCCGGCCAGGGCGTCGCCGTCAGCCACGGAGGCGTATGGCTGAATCTTGGCCACCGACGACAGGTCGCCGCCGCCGCCCGGAAGGGTCTTGGCCAGGGTCTGGGCGAATTTGGTTTCTTCCGGCGTCCAGGTGATCCCGCCGACGCTGACCAGGCTGTCGTTCATCACGCGGCCCAGCACGTCGTTGGGCAACAGGTTGTAGACGCCGCCGGTCTGCTCGACCTCGAAGGTGGTGTTGGTGGCGATGGCCGCGCCTTCGGCCGCTTTGGTCACCTTGCCCCAGACATCGACTACGACCTTCGGATCGACATTGCGGACATAATAATAGACCTCCGCGAAATCGGGCACGACGTTCGGGGCCTTGCCGCCATTGGTCACCACATAGTGGATCCGCGTACGATCGGGGATGTGTTCGCGCAGATAGTTGGTGGCGACGTTCATGATCTCGACGCCATCGAGCGCCGAGCGGCCGGCCCAGGGCGCGCCGGCGGCGTGCGAAGACTGGCCGCGGAAGCGGAACTTGCCGCTGATGTTGGCCAGCGAGCTGCCCTGCTGGGCGGAGTTGGCGTTGCCGGGGTGCCAATGCAGAGTCACATCGACATCGTCGAACAGACCGTCGCGGACCATGTAGACCTTGCCTGACCCGCCTTCTTCCGCAGGGGTGCCGTAGAGGCGGATTTCGCCTTGCACCTTGTTGGCGATCATCCACTGCTTGAGGGCGACGGCGCCGGCCACCGAAGCGGCGCCGAACAGGTTGTGGCCGCAGCCGTGGCCATTGTCCTGGCCGGGTTGAGGCTGTTTGGTCGGGACGGCCGCTTGGGACAAGCCGGGCAGGGCGTCGAACTCGGCCAGTATGGCGATCACCGGGCCTGAGCCGTTCTTGAAGCTTGCGATGAAGCCGGTGGGCTCGCCCGCCACGCCGGCCTTGATGGTGAAGCCGGCGGCCTTCAGCTCGCTCTGCAGCAGGGCGGTGCTCTTGACCTCCTGGTAGCCGAGTTCGGCGTAGCCCCAGATCTTCAGGGCCGTGTCATTCATCTTGGGCGTGTAGGCGTCGACTGCGGCGGTAAGCTGGCTCCGGTCGGCGGCGGTGATGGGCGCGGCGAGGGCGGACGTCGAAAACAGGGCGACAGTCGTAAGCGCGCCGATCGCAAGCGCTTTGAAATTGGTCATAATGAAATCCCTCCCGATGGCCGGCGTACAACCTGGCCTACGTCAAAGCTAGACGCATCGAAGACCGAAAGCCTCAGCGTCGGGAAGGAGAAACCAGGTCAATTTGAGAGGGACTGGTGTGCCGCACCTGAGCGACGCCATATGCTTCCAGCGTGGCGACAAAGCCGGCGGTGTCGCCCGTCTTGAAACGTCCGCTGAGCGGCGTGGCCGCCAGATTCTGATCGGCGATCCGAATCTTGCGCGTGGAATAACGGTTCATCTCCGCGACGATGGTGTTGAGCGGCTGATCGTCGAAGATCACGTCGCCACTGCGCCATGCGCTGACGCGCTCAACATCGGCGCGAGTTACGGCCCATTCCCTGGAGCCTTGCTGCACAAGCTGGGCCCCGGGCAGCATGTCGATGGTGTCGGGGGAGGTCAGCGACGCGACCCGCACCTTGCCCTCCAGCAGGGCCACCGACCAGCGGTCCGGATCCAGGCGGACGTTGAAGGCGGTGCCCAGGGCGGTGACGGTCCGGCCGCCAGCGGTCACCACGAACGGATGGGCGGGGTCCTTGGCCACCTCGAAGAAGGCCTCGCCTTTGACCAGGGTCAGGGCCCGGCGCTCGCCCCAGTCGGTCACGCGTAGCTGAGTGTCGGTGCTCAGAGTGGCGCGAGAGCCGTCGGCCAGAGTGACGATCTGACGCTCACCCACCCCGGTGCTGTAGACAGCCACATCGCGTACCGCGACCACCGTGGGCGTCGGTCCGGTGGCGGTCAGGCCGGCGAACAGGGCCACGCCGCCCGCCATGACGATGGCCGCGACGGCCGCGGCCCAACGGACCGGAGCGGAACTGCGCCGAAGATCCGAGCGCAGGGCGCGACGCGCACGCAGCACTTCCGGTTCGTCGCGCAGCAGGCCGAAGGTATCCCAGGAGCGGCTTACCCGAGCCCAGTCGGCCTGATGGGCGGGGCTGGCGTTCAGCCAGTTCTCGAAACTGCGGCGCAGGGCGTCGTCCCGGGGATCACGTTGCAACAGAACGAACCAACCCGCGGCGTCCGGTTCACCGGGCGTTCCAGGATTGGGTCGGTTGTCGTTCATCGGATTCCTGCAGGCGGCTCGTGACGATCCGCAGAGCCTTGGTGACGTGTTTTTCTACCGCGCTCACGGATATCCCAAGTTGAGCAGCGGTGGCTTTGTAACTCAAGCTTTCGAAACGTACGAGCATGAAAGCGGCCCGTGTCCTGGACGGCATGCTGGCGAGGGCGGCCAAAGCGACGGACGCCTGCTCCTTAGCCTGTAGGACGCGATCAGGCGACAGATCATCCACCGGGTGGTGAATTGGCTCCAGCTCGCAGTGCGCCTTGCGGTGGCGCACCGTGTCCCGGCGACGACGATCATGCAGGACGTTGGTGGCCGTCTGGAAGATGAAGCTGTTGAGGTTGGAGACTATCTCGCCGCCTCGGCGGCTGTGCAGCCGCAGCAGGACTTCCTGCACCAGGTCGTCGACGTCATGCGGCGCGACACGACGCCGGAAAAAAGCGCGCAAGGCATGCTGATAGTTCAACGACGCCTGGGCTAGGCCAGGCTGCTCAACGCCATCTTGAAAGGCCAGTTTGGCCAACGCCATTCGCGTGCCCCCTGGAACGCTATCGTGTCGTATTAACGACATGGTCAGGGTTTGCGCCCCCACGGTCAACCAGCTTTGGATGCGACGTGGCGACGGCGTCGCCGCTGCTGGATTTTCGGGCAGCGACAGGTCAGTGTTCCAAGGCGATGGGGGAGTAGAGTGCGTGCGAAGGGGGCTTGGAATCCGATGAGGATCGGCCGCGCCAGCCTGGTCATGGGCGGGCTTTGCGCCGTCCTGACCGCGCCGGCCCACGCGGCGGCTCCTTCGCGATTCGACATTCCCGCCGGGCCGCTCGAGCACGCCCTGACCGAATACTCCGCTCAAAGCGATCGGGAGATATTGTTCTCGCCCTCGCTGGTGGCGGGGCTGAAGTCCCGAGGGATCAGCGGGCGGCGTGATTCCGATGCGGTCCTAGACCTCTTGCTGCGCGGCTCTGGCCTGACCTGGCGAACCTTTCAGGGCCGTATCCTCATCGAGCGCCAGCCCGCCGTGACGCGTCTGCCTCAGCCGGTCATCGCGCCTGAGCAAACGGCGGATATCGACGGGGTGATCATCACGGCTTTGCGGCGGCCGACCATGGATCAACTGACCCCCATGTCGGTTCGCGCCATGCCCGGGGCGGAACTGGCCCGCGCCGGCATCCTGACATTCGAGCGGGCGACGGCGCTGACCCCCGGCGTCGTATCCACCCCGACGGGCGTCGGGCGCAATCGCCTGACCCTCCGCGGCGTCTACGGCTCGGGAGAGTCGACGACCGCGCTCTATTACGACGACGTGCCGGTCACGGGCGCCAGCGGCACCACGTCGGACCCTGGGAGCTCTTTCCCGGAGCTGCTGCTGGTGGATGTCGATCGGCTGGAACTGCTGCGCGGCCCACAGGGGACGTTGCATGGCGCGAGCGCCATGGGCGGCGCGCTGAAGGTGATGTTCAATCGCCCGGACCTTGGAGCTTTCTCCGGGAGGGTGGAGGGGGAAGTCTCCGCCAACGCCGGTCACTCGGGTCACGCCGGGACACTCGTGCTCAACCAGCCGTTGGTCGATGACGTGCTTGGCATGCGAATGACGGCCTATCGCCGCGCTGAGCCGGCCTTCACCGACAACAGCCGCCTGGGAAGGTTTGGCGTCAATGCGACGACGACCACCGGCGTGCGCCTGGGCGTCGGGGCCAAGCCAACCGAGACCTTGACCGTGAATTTTCTGTTCGCGCGTCAGGAGGATGAGATCGACGACACCAGCGCCTGGACGACTTCGGGCGGTTCGTATGTCTCGACCAACTACGCCCGCCTACCGTTCGAGAGCCGTTTCACCTTTTATAGCGGCTCGGCCGAATGGCGGACGCTTGGCGCGCGTCTTTCGGCGATGGCGGCGACCTATCGATGGAACAGCACCCGACGGGGTGAGTACACCGGCGTTCTTCTGTCAGAGCGGACCAGCCCGGCAGGGTGTCGGCGGTACTTTTCCCTGACGTCCGCCTCATGCACCGATAGCCAGCTGTCCGCCTGGACCAGCTATGTAGACAGCCGCACGCCCGGCCTCCTCCACCAGCCGGTGGAACTACAGTCGCGCGTGGCGGAAATCCGCGCCGCGTCAGACAATGACGGCTTCATCGGCTGGACTTTCGGCCTTTTTGGTGAGCGCCGGGACGACAGCATCGACAGCCAGGTCCTGGTCGTTGATCCGACCACCGGCCTGCCCCAGCCGGCCCTCGGCTATACAGGCCGCCGATTGGTAGACAGCCGTTTCAGTCAGCGCGCGGCCTATGGCGAGATCACCCTGGGCGAGGGGCGCGACACCAGTCTGGTTCTGGGCGCCCGGCGCTTTGACTACAAGCGCCAGACCATCGGGCGGACTTTGATCGTCAATGTCATCTCCAACACGGCGGAAGGCAATTTCGACAAGTCTACCGGTGAGAAGGGCTGGAGCCTGAAGGTGGTGGGCAGTCACAGGCTCAGCGATCGCGTCATGACCTACGCCCAGGCGTCGCAAGGCTTTCGACCCGGCGGCGTCAATACCGTGCCGGGCTTGCCCGAGGAGCTTGCGGCCTATCGCGCCGACAGTCTGTGGAACTATGAGCTGGGGCTGAAAGGGGCCTGGCTGAACGGGCGACTGACCGTAAACACCGCGCTGTACCGCATCGACTGGCGGGACATGCAGTACACGGCGGGCACAGCCAACGGCGCCTTCAACTTCCTGACCAACCTGGGACAGGCGCGGATCGAAGGCGCCGAAGCCGATGTGGTGTTCGACCCGCCCGGTCGTTGGCGCACGGGCCTGAACCTCGCCTATGCCGACGCCATGCTGACCAAGGACCAGGCCACGGCTGTGGCCATCGGCCTCGGCTCGGCAGGGGATCGCCTGCCGGTGGTGCCCCGTATTTCGGCCGGCGGGTGGGCCGAATATGAGCGGCCCCTGACCTCGACCCTCGATCTGTCGGTGCGGGCGGACGCGACCTATACCGGCTCCTCGCACAGCGCCTTTGCGTCAGCCCCCGCCGACGACACGCGCCTGGGCGACATGCTGCTGGTCAACCTGCGCATGACCGTGAAGAGCCAAGCCTGGAGCCTTGGCGCCTATGCCGAGAACCTGTTGGACGACGACGCCGCGTCCTTCGCCACCACGGGACGCCAGCCGCAGATCTTCGGGCCCCGCCCAAGGCGGCTGGGGGTGGTTGCTGGGTACAGTTTCTAGGAGAAATGGTGCCGGCGGAGAGGATCGAACTCCCGACCTTCGGTTTACAAAACCGCTGCACTACCGCTGTGCTACGCCGGCCAAGGGAACGGCTTATGCCGCAGGCCGCGCGATCGCGCCAGCCTCTGTTCTGAGTTCGCGCATCGTGCGCCATTTGGCGGCCAGGGCGTAGATCAAGACGCCGATGGCGACCGCCGCGATCAGCAGGGTGCAGGCGGCGTTGATCTCGGGCGACACGCCCAGCCGGACCTGGCTGTAGATGCGCATGGGCAGGGTGGTGGCGCCGGGGCCGGACGTGAATGACGACACCACCAGGTCATCGAGCGACAGGGTGAAGGCGAGCATCCAGCCGGCCGCTACGGCCGGGGCGATATTGGGCAGGGTGATGGTCAGGAAGGTGCGGATCGGCGGACACCCCAGATCCTGCGCCGCTTCCTCCAGCGATCGGTCGAAGGTGACCAGTCGCGAATGCACCACGACGGCCACATAGGCCATGGTGCAGGTCGAGTGGGCGATAGCGACGGTCCAGAAGCCACGGTCCACGCGCAACGCCACGAACAGCAGCAGCAGCGACAAGCCCAGGATCACCTCGGGCATGACCATGGGCGCATAGACCAGGCCCGAGAATAAGGTGCGCCCCCTGAAACGGCCGCCGCGCGCCAAGGCCACGGCGGCGAGCGTCCCAAGGACGGTGGCTACGGTGGCGGCGATGATTCCGACGCGCAGGGTGACCCAGGCCGCGCCCATCAGCGCCTCGTTGCGGAACAGCTCGCCGTACCACTTGGCCGAGAAGCCGCCCCATACCGTGACCAGCCGGCTGGCGTTGAAGGAATAGAGCACCAGCAGGGCGACCGGCAGGTAGAGGAAGGCCAGGCCCAGGGTGATCGAGGCGATGTTGAAGGGGGAGGGGCCTTTTCTCATCGGCCTTCCTCCAGCGCGCGAGCCTGCTGGCGCTGATAGAGGACGATGGGGAGCACCAGTGTGGCCAGCAGCACGATGGCCACGGCCGAGGCGCTGGGCCAGTCGCGGTTGGAGAAGAACTCGGTCCAGATGGTCTTGCCGATCATCAGGGTCTGGGCGCCGCCCAACAGGTCCGGCACCACGAATTCGCCGACCATGGGGATAAAGCACAGCAGGGCCCCAGCGGCTACGCCCGGCAGGGACAGCGGCGCGGTCACCTGCCAGAAGGCCTTCCACGGGGGCGAGCCCAGGTCGGCGGCGGCCTCGAGCAGGCTGTGATCCTGCTTCTCCAGCACCGCGTAGATCGGCAGCACCATGAACGGCAGGTAGCAGTAGACGAGGCCGATATAGACCGCGACGGGGGTGTTCAGCAGAGACAACGCTGGCAGGCCGATCGCCTCCAGTCCCATGTTCAGCAGACCCTCGGGCTTGAGAATTGCGATCCAGGCGTAAACGCGGATCAGGAAGCTGGTCCAGAACGGCAGGATCACCGCCATCAGCAAGATTTTCTGCGCGCCGGGACTGCAGCGGGCCATGCCATAGGCGATGGGATAGCCGACCAGCAGACACAGGGCCGTGCCGATGGCCGCGAACCGCAGGCTGGACAAATAGGCGACCAGATAGAGGTCGTCGTTCTTGAGCCGGGCATAGGTCTCGAAATCCAGCGCGCTGAAGAAGGCCTTCACGCCCGCCAATCCCGCCGACCAGTCGATCTGTGGCGCATAGGGCGGCATGGCCAGGGCCTGGTCCGAGACCGACAGCTTGAGCACCAGCAGGAACGGGAACAGGAAGAACAGGCCCAGCCACAGATAGGGGGCGATGGCGGCGAGACGCTCGCCGCGCTTGCGGGGCTGGAGCGGGCCCTCACTCATCGGGTGAGCACCACGCCAGCGTCCGGGTCGAAGGAAACCCACACCTTGTCGTCCCAGCCGATAGGTCGCTCGACCACGCGCGAGGCGTTGGCGCGGGCGACGCGGATCAGCTTTCCGTCGGCCAATTCGACCACGTAATTGGTCCAGTCGCCGGTGTAGCCGATATCCCAGATCTCGCCGGCCAGGACGTTGATGTCGTCGTCGGCGGGCGGATCCAGGGAAATGCGCATCTTCTCTGGCCGGATCGCCAACCAGATCGTCGAGCCGGCGGCGGGGGCGTCATCGTCCCATACCTCCAGCATCTGTTCCGATTCCGGGATCACGATGCGGGCCATTGGGTGGGCCAGTTCAGCGATCTTGGCCTCGAACACGTTCACGTCGCCCAGGAACTCGGCCACGTAGCGGTCAGCGGGCGTCTCGTAGAGTTCTTCCGGCCGGCCCAACTGAGCGATCTGGCCCTCGCGCATCACGGCGATGCGGTCGGCCAGGACCATGGCCTCTTCCTGGTCGTGGGTGACCATCAGGAAGGTGGTGTTCAGCTCCTGCTGGATGTCCATCAGCTCGAACTGGGTCTCCTCGCGCAGCTTCTTGTCCAGTGCGCCCAAAGGCTCGTCGAGCAGCAGCATCTTGGGCTTCTTGGCCAGG
Organism: Caulobacter sp. NIBR2454; assembly: GCF_027474405.1. Classification (GTDB taxonomy): domain Bacteria; phylum Pseudomonadota; class Alphaproteobacteria; order Caulobacterales; family Caulobacteraceae; genus Caulobacter. The sequence continues at coordinate 2,321,350 of NZ_CP114871.1, read as the reverse complement.
GACCGGGCCAAGGCGACGCGCTGCTTCTGGCCGCCGGACAACTGGTGCGGCTTGCGGCGCGCCAGGGCTTCCAGCTTCACAAGGCCCAACATCTCCTGAACGCGGGCATCGATCTCGCCCTTGGGCAGCCTTTCCTGCTTGAGGCCGAAGGCGATGTTCTGGGCCACCGTAAGGTGGGGAAACAATGCATAGGACTGGAACATCATGTTGACCGGCCGCCCGTGCGGCGGCTGGCCGGCGAGGTCCTGACCCGCCAGGGTGATGCGGCCGGAGTCGGGCGTCTCGAACCCGGCCAGCAGTCGCATCAGGGTGGTCTTGCCGCAGCCGGACGGCCCGAGCAGGGCGAAGAACTCGCCCGGATAGATGTTCAGCGACACGCCGTTGACGGCCATGTGGTCGTCAAATCGCTTGGTCACCCCTTCAAAGCGCACCAGGGGCTGGGCGTCAGGGTCGTTCCAGGGCGCAAACTTCGAGCGGACCGCGCCGATGTTGAGACGCTGGCGACCAGCCTTGCCCGGCTTTGCGTTCATCGGCCGGTGACCACCTGGGTCCAGTGACGGTTGATCTCGCGGACCAGCTTCTGATCCTTAGAGGTGGCCACGAAGAGGCGCGAGAACACTTCCGGGGTCGGATAGATGTTCGGGTTGTTGCGGATTTCCTCGTCCACGAGGGGCAGGGCCTTCTCGTTGGCGTTGGCGAACTGCACATAGTTGGACGCCTTGGCCGCCACCTCCGGCCGCAGCATGTAGTTCAGGAAGGTGTGCGCGGCCTCGGCGTTGGGCGCGTCGGCCGGAATGGCGAACAGATCGAAATAGACCTGGGTGCCTTCGCGGGGGATCACATAGTCGATCTTGACCTTGCCGCCGGCCTCGTCGGCGCGGGCCTTGGCCTGGAACACATCGCCCGAGAATCCGACCGCAACGCAGATGTCGCCGTTGGCCAGGGCGTTGATGTACTCCGACGAGTGGAACTTGCGCACCGAGGGGCGCACCTTCAGCAGCATGTCGGTGGCCGCCTGATAGTCGGCCTCGACCAGGGAGTTGGGGTTCTTGCCCATGGAGGCGAGAGCCACGGTGAACATGTCCTCGCTGGCGTCCAGCATGTAGACGCCGCAGTCCTTGAGCTTGGCGATGTTTTCGGGGCGGAAGACCACGTCCCAGCTGTCGACGGTCACGCCGGGCAGGCGTTTTGCGATCTCGTCGATATTGTAACCGATGCCGATGGTGCCCCACATGTACGGGGCCGAATACTGCGAGCCGGGATCGAACGGGTCCATGCGGGCCATCAGGTCGGGCCACAGGTTGCCGAAGTTGGACAGCTTGGTCTTGTCGAGCTTCTGCAGAACGCCAGCCTGGATCAGGCGGGGCATGCTGTTGTTTGAGGGGGCCACGAGGTCGTAGCCCGTGCCGCCGGTCAGCAGCTTGGTCTCCATGACCTCCTGGGAATCGAAGGTGTCGTAGACGACCTTGATCCCGGTCTCCTTGGTGAAGTCGCTGACGATGGCCGGGTCGATGTAGTCCGACCAGTTATAGATGTGCAGGACCTGCTCCTTCGGAGCGCCGCCGCCCTGACCGCAACCCGCCAATACGGCCGCCGCCGCCGCGATCACGGCCGCGCGTCGCGTAAATCCAAGAAACTGGCCCAATATCGCCTCCACCCAGCAAGGAACCCCGCGCCCGTTATAGGGCCTGGGGCGGGGCGGTTAAGCGGATTCTGCGAAGGCGTTAGCGCTCTCCGACGCGCAGCCACGCTTTTGTTTCCTGGCGACGGCTTCTATATGCCAACGCTTCTTTGTCGCGTTCCCAACCGTCTGGACCTCATGGCCCGCATCCTCATCACCTCCGCCCTGCCGTACATCAACGGGATCAAGCATCTCGGGAACCTGGCGGGCTCGATGCTGCCCGCCGACGTCTATGCGCGGTTCGAGCGGGCCCGGGGCAATGAGACGCTCTATATCTGCGCCACAGACGAACACGGCACCCCGGCCGAACTGGCCGCCGCCGCCGCCGGCCAGGACGTGCGCACCTATTGCGACGAGCAGCACCAGATCCAGCGTGAGATCGGCGAGAAGTTCGGCCTGTCCTGGGACTGGTTCGGCCGTAGCTCCAATCCGCCGAACCATCGTCTGACCCAGCACTTCTGCGAGGCGCTGGAGAAGAACGGCCTGATCGAGGAGCGTGTCGATCAGATGGTCTATTCCATCGACGACAAGCGGTTCCTGCCGGATCGCTATGTGGAGGGGACCTGCCCGCATTGCGCCTATGAGAAGGCGCGGGGCGACCAGTGCGACAACTGCGGACGGTTGCTGGACCCGACCGACCTGATCAATCCGTACTCGGTGATCAGCGGCTCGCGGAACATCGAGGTCCGTGACACCCGACATCTCTATCTGCTGCAGACCAAGATGCAGGACCGTATCCGCGCCTGGGTCGACAGCAAGGCGCCGCAGTGGCCGAACCTCACCAGCTCCATCGCCTACAAGCACCTGGACGAGGGGCTGATCGACCGCGGCATCACCCGCGACCTGGCCTGGGGCATCCCGGTGGCCAAGGACGGCCTGCCGCGTCCGGGGTTCGAGGACAAGGTCTTCTACGTCTGGTTCGATGCGCCCATCGAGTACATCGGCGCCACCGTCGAGTGGTCCGAGGCGACTGGCGCGGATTGGGAGCGCTGGTGGCGCACTGACAAGGGCGCGGACGACGTCACCTATGTTGAGGTGATGGGCAAGGACAACGTGGCCTTCCACACTGTCAGCTTCCCCGCGACAATCCTGGGTTCGGGCGAGCCGTGGAAGACGGTCGACAACCTGAAATCCTTCAACTGGCTCAACTGGTACGGCGGCAAGTTCTCGACCAGCAGCCGTCGCGGTGTGTTCATGGACACGGCGCTGGAGCTTCTGCCGGCCGACTACTGGCGCTGGTACCTGACGGCGAACGCGCCGGAGAGCTCCGACACCGCCTTCACCTGGGAGCAGTTCGCCAGCAGCATCAATCGCGACCTGGCCGACGTGCTGGGTAACTTCGTCAACCGCATCCTGAAGTTCACCGAGGCGCGCTTCGAGGGTGTGGTCCCGGAAGGCGGCGAGCCGGGCGAGCTGGAAGAGAAGCTCTACGCGACCGTCTCCGAACGCCTGGCCGAGCTGGCCGAGCAGATGGCGGCCCTGGAAGTGCGCAAGTCGGCCCAAACGATCCGCGCCCTGTGGGTGCTGGGTAACGAGTACCTGCAGGAAGCCGCCCCGTGGACGGCGGTGAAGACCGACCGTGACCGCGCCGCGGTGATCGTGCGCACGGCGCTGAATCTGGTTTCGCTCTACGCCCGCATCGCCGCGCCGATCATTCCGTTCTCGGCCGAGACCATCGCCGCCTCGGTGAGCGAGCCGTTCCCGCCGACCTGGCCGTCGGCTGACGGAAAGGCCGAGCTGAACCGCCTGACGCCGGGTCTGGCGATCCATACGCCGGAAGTCCTGTTCAAGAAGATCGAGGACGAGCAGATCGCCGAGTGGACGGAGCGCTTCGGCGGATCCGAATGACCGCGCCGCTCGCCCTGCGTGACATCGCGGGCGACGAGCGCGCCGCGACCATCGAACGGCTGGCGCGGGCGGGCAGGGTGCAAATCCCCAACCTCCTGGCGGAAGACGGGGCGCAGCGTCTGCTGGCCGAGGCGCGCAAGCGCACGCCCTTTCAGACGGTGACCACCAACAGCCGCGGGCAGGTGGACCTGCCGCAGGCCTGGCTCGACAGCCTGTCCGTGGAGCAACGCTTGGAATTTGGCCAGGCGATCCATGAGAGCGCCACCGAGCGCTTTCAGTATCTGTACGACACCTATCCGATCTGGGACCTCGAACAGGCGGGCAAGCTGAAGGGCTTATGGCGCGACCTGTTGCGCTTCCTGAACGGCGAACCCTTCCTGGATCAGGTGCGCGAGCTGACCGGCGAAGATCGCATCGTCATGGCGGATGCTCAGGTCACCCGCTATCGCCGCGGTTCATTCCTGACCGGGCATACCGATCTGGTGGACGGCAAGGAGCGCTACTACGCCTACGTCCTGAACCTGACGCCGGCCTGGCGTATCGAGTGGGGCGGGCTTTTGATGTTTCATGGTGACGATGGCCATGTGGCCGAGGCCTTCACCCCCGCCGCCGGCGCCTTGAACCTGATGCGTGTGCCTCAGCCGCACTCGGTTTCGCAGGTGGCGCTGTCAGCCGGCGACGACAGAATCTCCGTCACCGGCTGGCTGCGAGGAAGCTGACGCCGCCTAGTGGGCGGCGTGCTCGGCCTGTTCGGCGGCCGAGATGTCCATGAAATTGGGGACGGCGGCGTTGTACTGGGGCGTCTTGCCCAGATCGACCACCACGCTGCGGTGGCCTTCCCACATCATGTGGACGGCGACGTACAGCACGATGACCAGACCCACATAGCCGATCCAGCGGTACCGGTGCAGTAGGCGGGCGATCCAGGTGGCGGCGACGCCCATCAGAGCGATCGACAGCAGCAGGCCGAAGACCATGATGCCGGGATGCTCGCGGGCGGCGCCGGCCACGGCCAGCACATTGTCCAGCGACATGGAGATGTCGGCGATCAGGATCTGAATGAAGGCGGAGCGGAAGCTCTTGGCCGGACGGACCTTGGGTTCGGTGGCCGGGTCGTCGTCGAGGGCGGCGTTGGCGGCTTCTTCCTCGTGAGCGGCCTGGTCGCGCATCTCGCGCCACATCTTCCAGCAGACCCACAGCAGCAGAATGCCGCCGGCGAACAGCAGGCCGATAACGCCCAGCAGCTGGGCGGTGATCAGGGCGAACCCGATCCGCAGGACGACAGCGCATATCAGGCCGTAGAGGATGGCCTTCTTGCGGTCCTTCTCAGGCAGGCCTCCGGCCGCCAGGCCCACGGCCACGGCGTTGTCGCCGGCCAGGACCAGATCGATCATCAGCACCTGAATCAGTGCGGTGAGGGGGCCGGCGATATCGCCGTTGAAGAGCGTGTCGAACATGACTCCTCAATGAGCGAGGCCGCCGGCCAAGGCAAGCCTCAGCGCGGACGCGAGACCTCATAGAGCGCCACCGCCGCCGCGGCGGACACATTCAGGCTCTCCATGCCGCCGGGCATGGGGATCTTGGCCAGGACGTCGCAGTGCTCGGCCACCAGGCGACGGATGCCGTCGCCTTCCGAACCCATGACGAGGACCGTCGGCGCGCCGTCCAGCACCTGATCCAGGGTCTGGGTCGCCGAGCCGTCGAGGCCGACCGCACGCCAGCCCAAGTCAGCCAACTGCTCCAAAGCCCGCGACAGGTTCACGGCCAGCACGTGAGGCAGGCGGTCGATGGCGCCAACCGCCGCCTTGGCGACGCCGCCGGCAAGGGCGGGGGAGTGGCGGTCTTGCAGAATAATGCCGCGCGCGCCGAAGGCCGCCGCCGAGCGGAAGATAGCGCCGACGTTCTGGGGATCGGTGATCTGGTCGAGCATGACGATCACGCCAGCCGGGTTCTCGCCAAGCTCGGCCACGGACAGCGGAGAGGGCGGGTCGATCCGCATGGCCATGCCCTGGTGGACGGCGCCTTGGGGAAGCTGTCGGGTGATCAGCGCGGCGTCGACGATCTCGACGCCCTTCACGCCATATTCCTCGGTGAGTCGCTTTGCGCGGTCCGGAGTCGCCAGGACACGCTTCGGCGCGGGCCTCGCCGGGTTGTTCAAAGCGCCTTCAATCGCGTGAAAACCCCACAACCAGTCACTCGTCGGCGCGGACTCGCGCGCTACGGGCTTGTTCCGGAAGGGTTTTTTGCCCGCCTCGCGGTTTGGCTCCCAACCCTTCTTACGGTCGTTGCGTTCGAAATGAGAGGACACTATAAGACGCGCTCCGATTTGGGGCCCTGAGGGGTTTCCGCCACGGCCGGCCGCGCTCTTAGCATCGACCGGCGCTGGGGTAGGAAGCTTTTTAATCCACTGGCTGCGGTTCGCCGCGAAGGGGGAGAGGGTCGCGAAAGGAACTCTGTCGCGCGCTGGGGGAATGTCCCGAGTGGCAAAGGGGGGGGACTGTAAATCCCCTGGCGTACGCCTTCGTAGGTTCGAGTCCTACTTCCCCCACCACGCGCTTCAGACGCTCCTTTCGTGGGTCAGGCCCCGGAACCTGAGGAGCTCACCGCGAGCCCGCCGAAATTACTGACGCGGGTATAGCACAATGGTAGTGCAGCAGCCTTCCAAGCTGAGGATGCCGGTTCGATCCCGGCTACCCGCTCCAACTCCTCATTTCTGATTACCGCAACACCCAGCCCGCCGGCGCGAAGGTAGAGACCATGGCCAAGGAAAAGTTCGAACGTAACAAGCCGCACTGCAACATCGGCACGATTGGTCACGTTGACCATGGCAAGACGACGTTGACGGCGGCGATCACGCTGACGCTGGCCAAGACGGGCGGCGCCAAGGCGATGAACTACGCTGACATCGACGCTGCGCCGGAAGAGAAGGCTCGCGGCATCACCATCAACACCGCGCACGTGGAATATGAGACGGCCAACCGTCACTACGCCCACGTCGATTGCCCGGGCCACGCCGACTACGTGAAGAACATGATCACGGGCGCGGCGCAGATGGACGGCGCGATCCTGGTGGTTTCGGCCGCTGACGGCCCGATGCCGCAGACCCGCGAGCACATCCTTCTGGCCCGTCAGGTCGGCGTGCCGGCTCTGGTGGTGTTCATGAACAAGGTCGACATGGTCGACGACGAAGAACTGCTCGACCTGGTCGAGATGGAAGTTCGCGAGCTGCTGTCGTCCTACCAGTTCCCGGGCGACGACATTCCGATCACCAAGGGCTCGGCCCTGGCGGCGGTTGAAGACCGCAACCCGGAAATCGGCCAGGAGCGCGTTCTGGAGCTGATGGCTTCGGTTGACGCCTACATCCCGCAGCCGGAGCGTCCGGTGGACCTGCCGTTCCTGATGCCGGTCGAAGACGTGTTCTCGATCTCGGGCCGCGGCACCGTGGTCACGGGCCGCGTCGAGAAGGGCATCGTGAAGGTCGGTGAGGAAGTCGAGATCGTCGGCATCCGTCCGGTCCAGAAGACGACCTGCACGGGCGTGGAAATGTTCCGCAAGCTGCTGGACCAAGGTCAGGCTGGCGACAACGTGGGCGTGCTGCTGCGCGGCACCAAGCGTGAAGACGTCGAGCGCGGCCAAGTGCTGTGCAAGCCCGGCTCGATCACGCCGCACACCAAGTTCGTGGCCGAAGCCTACATCCTGACCAAGGAAGAAGGCGGCCGTCACACCCCGTTCTTCACCAACTACCGCCCGCAGTTCTACTTCCGCACCACGGACGTGACCGGGATCATCAAGCTGCGCGAAGGCGTGGAAATGATCATGCCGGGCGACAACGCCGAGCTGGACGTCGAGCTGATCACCCCGATCGCCATGGACCAGGGCCTGCGCTTCGCCATCCGCGAAGGCGGCCGCACCGTCGGCGCCGGCGTGGTGGCCAAGATCGTCGAGTAGTCCCTACTCACCGATCTCAGCACCTGCTGAACGACAAGAACCCTCCGGAGAAATCCGGAGGGTTTTTTGTTCGTGGCGCGCGCGTCTTAAATGCGGCGGGAAGATGACAAGGTGGTCATGACCTCGAATTAAGCTGCCCCATTCACATCGTGCGGCTAGCGTCAGGTCATCGGATTCACGGAGTGACGTTATGCGCACCCTCATCGCTCTCGGCGCCGCTGGCGTCGCCCTCATGGCCGCTACCGCCGCCGCCGCCGCCCCCAGTGTCGAGATTGAACACGCCGCCGCGCGTGTCGTGGTCATCCCCGAAGATCGCTCGGACGTGAAGGTGGAGGTCACCAAGCATCACCCTAAACTGGCGATCAAGATCGAGCGCCACGGCGACAAGGTCACGGTCGATGGCGGCCTTGGCGGCGTGAACTTCGGAATCATCAAGGTCGATGTGAATTCGGACGGCATCCGCAACTGCCGCGTCCGCAACGGCAAGGGCTCGGTCGAGATCCGCGGCGTCGGCGACGTCGCTCTGGAGGATCTGCCGCAGATCGTCATCCGCACGCCCCGCAGAGCCGAGGTCGCCGCCGGCGGCGCCGTGTTCGGCGACGTGGGTCGCAGCGAAGAGCTGACGCTGTCCAATTCCGGCTGCGGCGACTGGACCGTGGCCAATGTCCGGGGTGAGTTGAAACTGCGTCAGGCCGGCTCTGGCGACGTGCGCGCCGGGCAGGCGGGTTCGCTGGATATCAAGGTCGCCGGCTCGGGCGACATAGCCACCCAGGCCGTGTCCAGGAATGTTTCGGTCAGCGTGGCTGGCTCGGGCAACGTTCAGGTGGCGTCGCTGTCTGGCGACCTGGACGTGAAGGTCGCCGGTTCGGGCGACGTGACGGTCCTGGGCGGTCGCGCTCGCGATATAAATGTGTCGATCGCCGGCTCGGGTAATGTGGACTTCGCTGGCACGGCTGACAGCCTGCGGGCCAAGATCGCCGGCTCGGGTGATGTGCGCGCTCTGCGCGTCACGGGCGAGGTCAGCAAGTCCGTCGTGGGTTCGGGCGACGTTCGCGTCGGCAGCTAACCCAAGGTTTCTTCTCGTTCGATCTTAGAGAAGCTGACGCCCCGGAGATGACTCCGGGGCGTCTTTTTGCTCCTAGCGCAGGAAGCCGCCGAACAGACCGCCGATGTCGGTCAGGTCGGCGCCGGCGCGATCACGATCCTTCAGCGAACCGCCGAAGGTGTAACGAACGCCGACATTGACGCTGTCGGCCTTCAGGTCGGCCAGGTCTTCGGATTCGGCGTGGTTATAGCCGCCGAACACGCTCCAGCCGTTGTCGGCGAACTTGTACTCGCCGCCTAGGCCGATGTTCCACACGTCGGCGTCGATGGCGCCGGCGTCCACGTTGGCGAAGCCCAGATTGGCGTTCAGGCGCACGTTGTCATTGACGAAGTAGCGCGCGTCGCCGCGGACAGCCCACAGGTCGGCGTCGGTGTCGTCGGTCTGGCCATAGGCCACGACGCCCGACAGGGTCACGGTGTCGAAGTACTTGTGGGCCTCGCCGCCGACGGCCCAGACGGTGTCGTCAGCCACGTCGGCCAGACCCGCGAAGGCGCCGACGCGGACGCCGTTGTTCAGCAGGTAGGTGGCGTGCGCCGTGCCGTACACGTTGGTGTCGTCGCTCAGGGCGTTGTCCGAATAGGTCAGGGCGCCATTGAGGGTGACGGTCCAGGGCGTGGTCGTCTTGATGGCGACCGAGCCATCTACGATCGCCGACGAGCCGTCTTGCTCTCCGAGGTTGGTGTCGACGTTGGTGTAGTTGTAGGCGGCGCCGACGGAGCCGATGGTCTCGGCGGCGAAGGCCGGAGCTGAGACGAGGGCGGCCAGAACGGCGGCGGTGGCGAACAGAGTGGTCTTCATTTTGGGTAATCCCCTTAGAGATGAACTACCGGCCGGCGAGCGGTCATTGTTGGGGGGAGGGGCCGCTCGTCCGCCGGTGGAGGGCAGGTATGGAGCTTCGCCGTGCGCTTCAATCGCCCGAAAGCCGCGGACGAGGCGATTGATGCAGTTTTATGACACTTGAAGAGGCGAAAATGCTCACTAGGCGCGGGTGCGGCGCGCGTTCTCTTTGGATAATCTCGCCGTGCTTGGAATTTTTCTTCAAGCGGACAGCCTGCGGCGAGATAGCGGACAACAGGCTGCGCTTTCCCCGTCCGGGCTGCTTGACGGTTTCGGAATCGCAGAGTAATAACCGCCCTTCTGTTGGACCGGCTGTGAGCTTCGGCTCAGACGCGGACCGCGGAACGACCTGATATAGTGCTTAATCTGGCGCGTTCGGGAAATGGCCCTCGCGGTTATCGCGTGGGTCTTTATCGTTTGTGCGGACGTCGCGTCCGGCGCACCGAAAGGTGTCCGGGTCGGTCTTTGAAATGGTTCGGGATCACGCGGGCGGACGCCGTCTGTAGGGAATAGAAGAGCGATATGGATCGTCAGAACATCCGCATCCGGCTCAAGGCCTTCGATCACCGCGTGCTGGATCATTCCACGCGCGAGATCGTGAATACGGCCAAGCGCACGGGCGCCACAGTGCGCGGGCCTATCCCGCTGCCGACCCTGATTGAAAAATTCACCGTCAACCGTTCGCCGCACGTCGACAAGAAGTCGCGCGAACAGTTCGAAATCCGCACGCACAAGCGCGTGCTCGACATCGTCGACCCCACCCCGCAGACCGTGGACGCGCTCATGAAGCTCGACCTGTCCGCCGGCGTGGACGTCGAGATCAAGCTGTAAGGAGATAGCGAGTATGGCTCTCCCCACTCAGCGTACCGGCGTGATCGCCAAGAAGATGGGCATGACCCGCTTCTTCGACGAAACCGGCCAGCACATTCCGGTCACCGTCCTTTCCCTGGACGGCTGCCAGGTCACCGCCCAGCGCACCAAGGAAAAGGACGGCTACGTCGCCCTTCAACTCGGCGCCGGCGCCAAGAAGCCCAAGAACACCTCGCAAGCCGAGCGTGGTCATTTCGCGAAGGCGGCCGTTGAGCCGAAGCGCGTGATGGCTGAGTTCCGCGTCGAGGAAGAGGCTCTGATCGAAGTCGGCTCCGAGCTGACCGCCGACCACTACGTCGCCGGCCAGAAGGTCGACATCCAGGGCATCACCGTCGGTAAGGGTTTCGCCGGCGCCATGAAGCGCTGGAACTTCGGCGGTCTGCGCGCCACGCACGGTGTGTCGGTGTCTCACCGCTCGCACGGTTCGACGGGTAACCGCCAGGATCCGGGTCGTACGTTCCCGGGCAAGAAGATGGCCGGTCACCTCGGCCAAGAAACTGTCACCACCCTCAACGTCACGATCTGGAAAGTGGACGCCGAGCGCGGCCTGATCCTGGTCAAGGGCGCCGTTCCGGGTTCGGAAGGCTCCTACGTGAAGGTGCGCGACGCGATTAAGTCGGCTCTGCCGGCTGACGCTCCGAAGCCGGCTGGCTTCCGCAAGGCTGGCGCCGCTCCGGTGGCCGCTGCTGAACCCGCCGTCGAAGAAGCTCCGGCTGCCGAAGCTCCGGCTGAAGGGGGCGAAGCCTAATGAAACTCGACGTCATCAATCTTGACGGCGGCAAGGCCGGCTCGGTCGAACTCTCCGACGCCATCTTCGGCATCGAAGAGATCCGGGGCGACATCCTGCAACGCGTCGTCACCTGGCAGCTGGCCAAGCGCCGCTCGGGCAACCACAAGATTCAAGTCCGCAACGAGGTCTCTCGTACGGGCAAGAAGATGTACAAGCAAAAGGGCACCGGCGGCGCTCGTCACGGCTCGCGTCGTGCGGCTCAGTTCGTCGGCGGCGCCAAGGCCCACGGTCCGGTCGTTCGCAGCCATGCGTTCGATCTGCCCAAGAAGGTCCGCGCCCTGGCTCTGCGTCACGCCCTGTCGTCGAAGGCCAAGACCGGTTCGATCGTCGTTCTCGACGCCGCGACCCTGTCCGAGCCGAAGACGGCCGCGCTGCGCGCCAACTTCGAAAAGATCGGCCTGAAGAACGCGCTGATCATCGCCGGTCCGGAAGTGGACGCGAACTTCAAGCTCGCGGCCCGCAACATCCCGAACGTCGATGTGCTGCCGAACGCTGGCCTGAACGTCTATGACGTCCTGCGTCGCAACACCCTGGTGCTGACCAAGTCGGCCCTGGATGCGATCGGCGTCCGTTTTGAGGAGGCTGCGTAATGGCCGCCACCGCCCGCCACTACGACACGATCCTGTCGCCGGTGATCACCGAAAAGGCCACGCTGCTCTCGGAGCAGAACAAGGTGGTCTTCAAGGTGGCCAACGATGCGTCCAAGGACGAAATCGCCGCCGCAGTCGAAGAACTGTTCAAGGTCAAGGTCACCAAGGTCAACACCGTGGTCACCAAGGGCAAGACCAAGCGCTTCCGCGGCATCCTGGGTCGTCGTTCCGACGTCAAAAAAGCTATCGTGACCCTGGCCGACGGCCAGTCGATCGATATCACCACGGGGCTCTGATCCATGGCTCTGAAGCATTTCAATCCGACTTCGCCGGGCCGTCGCGCCCTGGTGCTGGTCGACAAGTCCGAGCTCCACAAGGGCAAGCCCGAGAAGTCCCTCGTCGAGGGTCTGACCAAGTCGGGCGGTCGTGGCGGCAACGGTCGCATCGCGGTCCGTTTCCGTGGCGGCGGCGCCAAGCGCCTGTATCGCATCGTGGACTTCAAGCGTCGCAAGTTCGACGTGCCCGCGACGGTCGAACGTCTCGAGTACGACCCGAACCGTTCGGCCTTCATCGCGCTGGTGAAGTACGCCGACGGCGAGCTGGCCTACATCCTGGCTCCGCAGCGCCTCAAGGCCGGCGATGAAATCATCGCTTCCGAAAAGGTCGACGTGAAGCCGGGCAACGCCTCGCCGCTGCGCTCGATGCCGATCGGCACGATCATCCACAACATCGAGCTGAAGCCCGCCAAGGGCGGCCAGATCGCCCGTTCGGCCGGCGCCTACGCCCAGCTGGTCGGCCGTGACGCCGGCTACGCCCAGATCCGTCTGGGTTCGGGCGAGCTTCGCATGGTGCAAGACAGCTGCATGGCCACGGTCGGTGCGGTGTCGAACCAGGATCACATGAACCAGAACCTCGGCAAGGCCGGGCGTTCTCGTCACATGGGCCGTCGTCCGCACGTCCGCGGCGTCGCCATGAACCCGGTCGACCACCCGCACGGCGGTGGTGAAGGCCGCACCTCGGGCGGTCGTCACCCGGTCACCCCGTGGGGCGTCCCGACCAAGGGCCGCAAGACCCGCAAGAACAAGGCTACGGATAAGTTCATCATCCGCAGCCGTCACAAAGCTAAGAAGGCGCGCTAAGCGATGACCCGCTCCGTCTGGAAAGGGCCGTTTGTCGACGGCTACCTCCTGAAGAAGGCCGACGCCGCTCTGTCGTCGGGCCGCAAGGACGTGATCAAGACCTGGTCGCGCCGCTCCACGATCATGCCGCAGTTCGTCGGTCTGACGTTCGGCGTCTACAACGGCCTCAAGCACGTTCCCGTGCTCGTGTCGGAAGACATGGTCGGCATGAAGTTCGGTGAGTTCTCGCCTACGCGAAGCTTTCCGGGCCACGCTGCCGACAAGAAGGCCAAGAGGAAGTAGGCCATGTCGAAGCAAGCTAAAGCCCGTCGGGTAAAGCCGACCGAAGCCATGGCGAAGGTCGTGAACCTGCGCACCAGCGCCCGGAAACTGAACCTCGTGGCTCAGTCGATCCGCGGCCTGAAGGTGCAGCGCGCCCTCAACGAGCTCGAGTTCAGCCACAAGCGCATCGCCAAGGATGTGCGCAAGGCTCTGTACTCGGCCATCTCGAACGCCGAAAACAACCACAACCTCGACATCGACAGCCTGGTCGTCGCCGAAGCGTTCGTGGGCAAGAACCTGGTCATGAAGCGTTTCTCGCCGCGTGCTCGCGGTCGCGCTTCGCGTATCGAAAAGCCGTTCTCCGAGATCACGATCGTGGTCCGCGAACTGGGTGAGGCCGCCTGATGGGTCAGAAAGTCAATCCGGTCGGGCTGCGGCTCGGCGTTAACCGCACCTGGGACAGCCGTTGGTTCGCCGACGGCGACCAGTACGGCAAGCTGCTGCACCAGGACATCAAGGTGCGTCGCTTCCTGAAGGATCGCCTGAACGCCGCCGGCGTCTCGCGCATCATCATCGAGCGTCCGCACAAGAAGTGCCGCGTGACCATCTACGCAGCGCGTCCCGGCGTGATCATCGGCAAGAAGGGCGCCGACATCGACAAGCTCCGCAAGGACCTGTCGGCCCTGACCGAAGGCGAAGTTCACCTGAACATCGTCGAAGTCCGCAAGCCTGAAACTGACGCCCAGCTGGTGGCCGAGAACATCGCCCAGCAGCTCGAGCGCCGCGTCGCCTTCCGTCGCGCCATGAAGCGTTCGATCCAGTCGGCCATGCGCCTCGGCGCCAAGGGCATCCGGATCAACGTCTCGGGTCGTCTCGGCGGCGCCGAAATCGCTCGGATGGAGTGGTACCGCGAAGGTCGCGTGCCGCTGCACACCCTGCGTGCGGACATCGACTACGGCTTTGCTGAAGCCAAGACCACCTACGGCATCATCGGCGTGAAGACCTGGATCTTCAAAGGCGAAGTGCTGGAACATGACCCGATGGCGCTGGACAAGCGTCTCGCCACTGAGTCCGGCCCGGCCGGCGAAGGCGGCGGACGTGAGCGTGGCGATCGCCCGGACCGCGGCGACCGTCGCGACCGTCGCGAGCGCGCGTAAGGATTAGAGCGCCATGCTGTCACCGAAACGCACTACGTACCGCAAGCAGTTCAAGGGCCGTATCCACGGCAACACCAAGGGCGGCGCTGCACTCAACTTCGGCGCTTACGGCCTCAAGGCCGTCGAGCCGGAACGGATCACCGCTCGTCAGATCGAAGCGGCTCGTCGGGCGATCACTCGCCAGATGAAGCGCCAAGGTCGCGTGTGGATCCGTATCTTCCCGGACGTGCCGGTCACCGGCAAGCCGGCCGAAGTCCGGATGGGTAAGGGTAAGGGCGCTGTGGACCATTGGGCCGCACGCGTCGCTCCTGGCCGCATCATGTTCGAAATCGACGGCGTGCCGGACGATATCGCGCGTGAGGCTCTGAAGCTGGGCGCCGCCAAGCTTCCGATCCGCACCCGCATCGTCACCCGGCTCGACGCCGGCATGGCGATGGAGGCCTAGCCATGAAGATCACCGACATCCGGGCCCTCACGCCCGATCAACTGACCGAGAACCTGCTGAACCTGAAGAAGGAGCAGTTCAACCTGCGCTTCCAGGCGGCGACCGGTCAGGTCGAAAAGACCCACCGCGTGAACGAAATCCGCAAGGATATCGCGCGGATCAAGACCGTGCTGCGCGCCAAGGCCGCGGCTTAAGGAGAACGATATGCCCAAGCGTATCCTCGAGGGGGTTGTCGTCTCCGATAAGGGCGACAAAACCGTGGTGGTGAAGGTCGAACGGACCATCGTTCACCCGGTCCTCCGTAAGATCGTGCGTCGGTCCAAGAAGTACCACGCGCACGACGAGTCCAACGCGTACAAGGCGGGCGAAATCGCCCGCATCATCGAGTGCGCGCCGAAGTCCAAGCTGAAGACCTGGGAAGTCCTTCCCAAGGCTTCGGCCTAAGTCTGGAAGGTTAAGCCATGATCCAGATGCAAACTAACCTGGAAGTCGCCGATAACTCTGGCGCCCGCCGGGTCATGTGCATCAAGGTGCTTGGCGGCGCTAAGCGCCGCTACGCCCACGTCGGGGACGTCATCGTCGTCTCCGTCAAGGAAGCGATTCCCCGCGGCCGCGTGAAGAAGGGCGACGTTCTGCGCGCCATCGTCGTGCGCACCAGCCAGGGCATCAAGCGCAAAGACGGTTCGATGATCCGCTTCGACAAGAACGCGGCCGTCATCGTCAACAAGCAGAGCGAGCCGATCGGCACGCGGATCTTCGGCCCGGTTCCCCGTGAACTGCGCGCCAAGAACCACATGAAGATCATCTCCCTCGCCCCCGAGGTGCTGTAATGGCCGCCAAGATCAAAAAGGGTGACCGCGTCGTCGTGCTCACCGGCAAGGACAAGGGCAAGCAAGGCTCGGTCCTGGCCGTCTTCCCGAAGGAAGAGCGCGTGCTGGTCGAAGGTCTGAACATCGTTCAGCGCCACACTCGTCCCACCCAGGGCGACCCCCAGGGCGGCATCAAAAACAAGGAAGCCCCGCTGCACGTGTCGAACGTGTCGCTGGTGGACTCCAAAGGCAAAGCGACCCGCGTCGGCTTCCGTGTGGAAGGTGACAAGAAGGTTCGTTTCGCCAAGACCACGGGCGAGGTGATCAATGGCTGATCAAGCTTACGAGCCGCGGCTGAAGACGGTCTATCGCGAGCAGATCCGCTCGGCGATGAAGACCAAGTTCGGCTACACGAATGAAATGCAGGTCCCCAAGCTCGACAAGATCGTGCTGAACATGGGCATCGGTGAGGCTGTCGCGGACTCCAAAAAGGTCCAGATCGCCATGAAGGACCTGGCGGCTATCGCCGGTCAGAAGCCGGCCCCGACCCGCGCCCGCCAATCGATCGCCGGCTTCAAGCTGCGCGAAGACATGGTGATCGGCGCCAAGGTCACCCTGCGCAAGGAACGCATGTACGAGTTCCTTGATCGCCTGGTCACGATCGCGCTGCCGCGCGTGAAGGATTTCCGGGGTCTGAAGCCGACCAGCTTCGACGGCCGTGGCAACTACGCGATGGGTCTGAAGGAGCACATCGTGTTCCCCGAAATCAACTATGACCAGATCGATCAGATGTGGGGCATGGATATCATCGTTTGCACGACTGCGAAGACCGACGACGAAGCTCGTGAGCTTCTTCGCGAATTCCAGTTCCCGTTCACTGGCGGGAAGGACAACTGATATGGCCAAGAAAAGCGCCGTCAACCGTAACGAGATGGTCAAGGCCCTCGTCAAGCAACTCGCCGACAAGCGCGCCGCGCTGAAGGCGATCGCCGTCGACGAAAGCCTGCCCCTCGAAGAACGCTTTGAAGCCCGCCTGAAGCTGGCGAAGCTGCCGCGCAACTCGTCCAAGACCCGCATCCGTAACCGGTGCGAAGTCACGGGCCGCCCGCGTGCTTACTATCGCAAGCTCAAGATGAGCCGGATCAGCCTGCGCGAACTCGGTTCGCAAGGCCTGATCCCCGGCCTCGTCAAGTCGAGCTGGTGAGGACGATCAGATGTCGATGAACGATCCCCTGAGCGACATGATCGCTCGCATCAAGAACGCCGCGACCCGCAAGCGTTCGAAGGTGTCTACCCCGGCCTCGAAGCTGCGCGCCCGCGTGCTCGACGTGCTGGCCGACGAAGGCTACATCCGCGGCTACTCGCTGGTCGAGAAGCCGGGCGCCTTCCCGGAATTCGAAATCGAGCTCAAGTACTTCGACAACGAGCCCGTGATCGTCGAGATTTCGCGCGTGTCCAAGCCGGGCCGCCGCGTCTACTCGTCGATCAAGGATCTCAAGCCGATCAAGAACGGCCTTGGTATCTCGATCCTTTCGACGCCGAAGGGCGTCATGTCAGACTCCGCCGCCCGCGACGCTAATGTCGGCGGCGAAGTCCTCTGCCGCGTCTACTAGGCGGGGAGGGAAAAGACATGTCTCGTATTGGTAAGAAAGCTGTCTCCATCCCGTCGGGCGTGACTCTCACGCTCTCGGGCCAGACGGTCACGGTTAAGGGTCCCAAGGGCCAGCTCTCCTGGACGG
Organism: Caulobacter sp. NIBR2454; assembly: GCF_027474405.1. Classification (GTDB taxonomy): domain Bacteria; phylum Pseudomonadota; class Alphaproteobacteria; order Caulobacterales; family Caulobacteraceae; genus Caulobacter. The sequence goes on along the minus strand of NZ_CP114871.1, from coordinate 2,304,131 downwards.
TCTCCGACGACGTCGAGATCAAGCAGGAAGGTAACGAGCTGAGCCTCACGCCGCGCGACGACTCCAAGCGCGCTCGCGGCATGTGGGGCCTGTCCCGCACCCTGGTGAACAACATGGTCCTCGGCGTGACCCAAGGCTTCGAGGAAACCCTCGAGCTGGTCGGCGTCGGTTACCGCGCTGCGATGAAGGGCCAAGCGCTCTCCATGCAGCTCGGCTTCAGCCATGATGTTGATATCCCGGCTCCGAACGGCATCACCTTTGCGGTGCCCAAGCAGACCGAGATCAAGATCACCGGGATCGACAAGCAAGCTGTCGGCGAAATCGCGGCGAAGATCCGTCGGATCCGTCCGCCCGAGCCCTACAAGGGCAAGGGCGTGCGCTACGCCGGCGAAAAGGTCCGCCGCAAAGAAGGCAAGAAGAAGTAAGCCATGGCGCTCTCTCCTCGCGAATCCGCCGTCCGCCGCGCTCAGCGCAACCGGACGCGCCTCAAGAAGCTGGCCAACGGCCGTCCTCGTCTGTCGGTCTTCCGTTCGGGCAAGAACATCTACGCCCAGGTCATCGACGACGCCCAAGGCGTCACCCTCGTCGCCGCCTCGTCGCTGGAAGGCGACGCGAAGGCCAAGGGTTCCGACAAGGCCGCTGCGGCCAATGTCGGCAAGCTGGTGGCTGAACGCGCCATCGAAAAGGGCGTCAAAGAGGTCGTCTTCGACCGTGGCGGTTACATCTATCACGGCCGGGTGAAAGCCCTGGCTGACGCCGCGCGCGAAGCCGGCCTGAACTTCTGAGGATCTGATCATGGCTCGTCCGAACGAAGGCGGCCGCGACCGTCGTCCCCGCGACCGCGAGGAAGTCGAAAGCGACATCGTCGAGAAACTGGTCCACATCAACCGCGTCGCCGCTACCGTGAAGGGCGGCCGTCGCTTCAGCTTCGCTGCTCTGATGGTCGTTGGTGACCAAAAGGGCCGCGTGGGCTTCGGTCATGGCAAGGCGCGTGAAGTGCCGGAAGCCATCCGCAAGGCCACCGAGGAAGCCAAGAAGTCCATGATCCGCGTTCCCCTGCGGGAATCGCGCACCCTGCACCACGACGGCCAAGGCCGTTGGGGCGCCGGCAAGATCATGGTCCGCTCGGCCCCTCCGGGCACCGGCGTCATCGCCGGCGGTCCGATGCGCGCCGTCCTCGAAACCCTCGGCGTCCAGGACGTCGTGGGCAAGTCGACCGGCTCGTCCAACCCGTACAACATGGTCCGCGCCACTTTTGAAGCGCTGAAGGCCCAAGCATCGCCCCGCCAGATCGCCGCCAAGCGCGGCAAGAAGGTTGGCGACATCCTCGGCCGTCGTGCCGATGGCGCTTCGGCCCCGGACTCGATCGAGGGCTAAACCATGGCTGCCAAGACTGTAACTGTTCGCCAGACGGCGAGCCCGATCCGCCGCACCAAGGACCAGCGCGCCACGCTCGCCGGTCTGGGCCTCAACAAGATGGGCCGCGAGTCCACGCTTGAGGACACTGCTTCTGTCCGTGGGATGATCGCCAAGGTCGCCCACCTGGTTGAAGTGGTCGGCTAAGACCGCTACATCCGCCCACCCGCGTGCATCGCAGGTGGGCGGATTACTTTTTCAAAGCCGAGTCGGGGCAGGGGTCCCGGCGCAGATCTCCAAGGAGAGGCACCATGACGAAACTCAACGAACTCGCTCCTCGCGAAGGCTCCACCAAGAACCGTATGCGCGTCGGCCGTGGCCCGGGTTCGGGCAAGGGCAAGACCGCCGGCCGTGGTGTGAAGGGTCAGAAGTCCCGTACCGGCGTCGCGCTGGCGGGCTTCGAAGGCGGCCAGATGCCGCTGCACATGCGCATGCCCAAGCGCGGCTTCAACAACCCGTTCGCCAAGGAGTTCGCTGAAGTGAACCTGTGGCGTCTGGAGCAGGCGGTCGCCGCCGGCAAGCTCGACATCAAGAAGGCCATCGACGCCGACGCCCTGATCGCCTCTGGCGTGATCCGTCGCAAGAAGGATGGCGTGAAGCTGCTGGGCAAGGGCGAACTGAAGGCCAAGCTCGACATCACCGTTTATGCGGCCACCCCGTCGGCCGTGAAGGCCGTGGAAGCCGCCGGCGGCAAGGTCACCCAGACCCGTCCCGTCCAGGCCGAAGCCGAAGCCTAAACAATCTCCTCGCCCGACGCCGCGTCGGGCAGGGCATTCTACAAGGGGGCGGCGGGTGACAACGCCCGCCGCCTTCCTTATGTGTCTCGCCACATAGTCGTGGGAATCTTGATCTAGATGGCGTCAGCCGCAGAACAGCTCGCAGCGAACATGAACTTCGGCTCCTTCCAGAAGGCGTCGGAGCTTCACAAGCGTATCTGGTTCACCATCCTCGCGATGGTCGTCTACCGGTTGGGCACCTACATCCCCATTCCGGGCATCAATTCGGCCGCGTTCGCCCAGGCGTTCGGCGGCCAGTCCCAGGGCATCCTGGGCATGTTCAACATGTTCTCGGGCGGCGCCGTCGAGCGGATGGCCATCTTCGCCCTGAACGTGATGCCGTACATCTCGGCGTCGATCATCGTGCAACTGATGGGCACGGTGTATCCGCCATGGGAGAAGCTGCGGAAGGAAGGCGGGGAGGCGGGCCGCAAGACCCTCAACCAGTACACCCGCTACCTGACCGTCCTCCTGGCCCTTTTCCAGTCAGGCTCCATCGCCATGGGCCTGCAAGCCAGCCCTGGCCTGGTGGATAATCCCGGCCTGTTCTTCGTCATCTCTACGATCGTCGCCCTGACCGGCGGGACCATGTTCCTGATGTGGCTGGGCGAGCAGATCACCAGCCGCGGCGTCGGCAACGGCGTCAGCCTGATCATCTTCGCCGGCATCGTGGCGGGCCTGCCGCGCGGCGTGTGGCAGATGTTCGAAATGACCCGTACGGGCGCCCTGTCGGCCTTCGCCATGTTCGCCATCATGGGCATCGCGGTGGCGGTCATCTTCGCCATCGTGTTTGTCGAGCGCTCGCAGCGCCGCCTGCTGGTGCAGTATCCCAAGCGCCAGGTCGGCAACCGCATGTTCGGTGGCGACACCTCGTTCCTGCCGCTGAAGATCAACACCGCGGGCGTCATCCCGCCGATCTTCGCCTCATCGCTGCTGCTGCTGCCGGCCACGGTCATGGGCTTCCTGGCCAACGCCAACCTTCCGGCCTGGGCCCAATGGGTGCCCGGCATGGTGGGCCAGCTGCAGCATGGCCAGCCGGCTTTCATGGTCGCCTATGGCCTGCTGATCGTGTTCTTCTGCTTCTTCTACACGTCGATCGTGTTCAATCCGGACGATACGGCCGAGAACCTGCGCAAGTATGGCGGGTTCCTGCCGGGCATCCGTCCGGGCAAGCGGACCGCCGAGTACCTGGACTATGTCCTGACCCGGCTGACCGTGATCGGCGCCGCCTACATCACCCTGGTCTGCCTTCTGCCCGAAGCGCTGATCGGCTTCTACAAGGCCCCGTTCTATCTGGGCGGCACCTCGATCCTCATCGTCGTGACCGTGACCATGGACACCGTGGCCCAGATCCAGTCCCACCTGCTGGCGCACCAGTATGAAGGCCTGATCAAGAAGTCGAAGTTGCGCGGCGGCGGTCGCGGACGCTAGTGCTGAACTAGGGCCAGGAAACGAGCGGGCGCAGACCCGCTGGATGGGCGAGGGGTTTTGATGAATTTGATCCTGTTTGGACCGCCGGCCGCCGGCAAGGGGACGCAAGCAAAGCGTCTGGTCGATGTGCATGGCATGGTCCAGCTATCGACCGGCGACATGCTGCGCGCCGCCATCGCCTCCGGCTCCGAGCTGGGCCAGAAGGTGAAGGGCGTGCTGGATCGGGGCGACCTGGTCACGGACGAGATCGTCATCGCCCTGATCGAGGACCGCCTGCCGGAGGCCGAGGCCGCCGGCGGCGCCATCTTCGATGGCTTTCCGCGGACCGTGGCGCAGGCCGAGGCGCTCGACGCCATGTTGGCCCGCCGCGGCGCAAAGGTTGATGTCGTCCTGCGTCTGAAGGTAGACGAGTCGGCCCTGATGTCCCGGATCGCCAAGCGATTCGCCGAACAGGGCCGGGCCGACGACAATCCGGACGTCTTCGCCACTCGGCTGAAGGCATATAACGACCAGACGGCTCCGCTGCTTCCCTATTATCAGGGGCAGGGGAAGCTGATCGAGCTGGACGGCATGGGGCCGGTGGAGGCTGTTGCGGCCGACATCGACGTAGCCCTTGGCAAGGTCGGTAAATAAGCTTCGCGGAGCGGGGAACTTTCCCCGTTTCAAAGGTTGACGGGAGCGCGCCGATCCCTATAACGGTGCGCTTCCGCGAAAGGCGCGATGGCGCGCGTAGGCTCAACTCACTCGGGTTGTGGCCTCTGTGCCCTTCGCGCTTATTGGCGTGATCAGGAGATTAATAGACGTGGCCCGTATCGCAGGCGTCAACATTCCGACGAACAAGCGCGTTCTCATCGCGCTTCAGTACATCCACGGCATCGGCCAGAAGTCCGCGCATGACATCATGCAGAAGGTCGGTCTGGACGAGGCGCGCCGCGTGAACGAGCTCACGGACGCCGAAGTGCTGCAGATCCGTGAAACCATCGACCGTGACTTCACGGTTGAGGGTGACCTGCGTCGCGAGACGGCGGTCAATATCAAGCGCCTGATGGACCTGGCCTGCTATCGCGGCCTGCGTCATCGTAAGGGCCTCCCGGTCCGCGGTCAGCGCACGCACACGAACGCCCGCACCCGCAAGGGTCCGGCCAAGCCGATCGCCGGCAAGAAGAAGTAAGAGAGCTAGATCGTGGCCAAGGAACCGGCTCGCGTAAAAAAGCGCGAACGCAAGAACATCACCTCGGGCGTCGCGCATGTGAACGCGTCGTTCAACAATACGATGATCACCATCACCGACGCTCAGGGGAACACCATCTCCTGGTCGAGCGCCGGCATGATGGGCTTCAAGGGCTCGCGTAAGTCGACCCCGTACGCCGCGCAGATGGCTGCTGAAGATGCTGGCCGCAAGGCTGCTGACCACGGCGTGAAGACGCTGGAAGTCAACGTCTCGGGTCCGGGTTCGGGCCGTGAATCGGCGCTGCGCGCTCTGCAGTCGGTCGGCTTCACGATCACCACGATCCGCGACGTCACTCCGATTCCGCACAATGGTTGCCGGCCGCCCAAGCGCCGGCGCGTTTAAGGCCTGACCAACCAAACTTCCCTACGCCGGCTGCGAGATTCGTGGCCGGCGAGCCGCGTTCAAGGGATCCGACTGTGATCGAAAGAAACTGGAACGAGCTGATCCGCCCCGAGAAGCCGCAGATCGAGACGGGCGTCGACGCCAGCCGCAAGGCTCGCATCGTCGCTGAACCGCTCGAGCGCGGCTTTGGCGTGACTCTCGGCAACGCGCTTCGGCGCGTTCTTCTGTCTTCGCTGCAAGGCGCCGCCGTGACTGCCGTCCAGATTGACGGCGTGGTTCACGAGTTCTCGTCGCTGGAAGGCGTTCGGGAAGATGTCGTCGACATCGTGCTGAACATCAAACAACTCGCCGTGCGCATGCATAGCGAAGGTCCGAAGCGCATCACCCTGCGCGCCACGGGCCCTGGTCCGGTCACCGCCGGCCAGATCGAAACGCCTGCTGACGTCGAGATCCTGAACACCGACCACGTGCTCTGCACGCTGGACGAAGGCGCCCAGGTGCGCATGGAGTTCACGATCAACACCGGCAAGGGCTATGTCCCGGCCGAGCGCAACCGTCCTGAAGACGCGCCGATCGGCCTCATCGCCGTCGACTCGATCTACTCGCCGGTCAAGCGCGTCGCCTACAAGGTCGAGCCGACCCGTCAGGGCCAGTCGCTCGACTACGACAAGCTGATCCTGGAAGTTGAGACCAACGGCGCCGTCTCGCCGGTTGACGCGGTGGCCTACGCCGCCCGCATCCTGCAAGACCAGCTGCAGATCTTCATCACCTTCGACGAGCCCAAGGCCAAGGCCGCGGACGAGTCCAAGCCGGAGCTGCCGTTCAACCCGGCTCTGCTGAAGAAGGTCGACGAGCTGGAGCTGTCGGTCCGTTCGGCCAACTGCCTGAAGAACGACAACATCGTCTACATCGGCGACCTGATCCAGAAGACGGAAGCGGAAATGCTCCGCACGCCGAACTTCGGCCGCAAGTCCTTGAACGAAATCAAGGAAGTGCTGGCTGGCATGGGTCTGCACCTCGGCATGGACGTGCCGAACTGGCCGCCGGAAAACATCGAAGACCTGGCCAAGAAGTTCGAAGACCAGATCTAAGAGACTGCCGCGCTTAATCCGGACCGAGCCGCAAGGCCGGTCCGGGCCCTTTGAAGCCGCAACAGCGGTGGAGGGCTCCGGCGCTTAGCACTTACCCAGGCGGGATGAAGGCTGGGACTGGTGACAATCGGCGCTAAGCGCCAATGCGGGCCGCGGCCCAGGAGAGACCACTATGCGTCACGGTAAAGCTCACCGTAAACTGGGTCGTACGACCAGCCACCGCATCGCCATGTTCGCGAACATGTCCGCGTCGCTGATCAAGCACGAGCAGATCGTCACCACTCTGCCCAAGGCGAAGGAACTTCGCCCGATCGTCGAAAAGCTGATCACCCTCGCCAAGCGCGGCGACCTGCACGCTCGCCGTCAGGCGATCAGCAAGGTCCGCGACGTCGAGCAAGTCGGCAAGCTGTTCGCCGTTCTCGGCCCGCGCTACCAGTCGCGTGAAGGCGGCTACATCCGCGTTCTGAAGGCCGGCTTCCGCTACGGCGACAACGCCCCGATGGCCGTGATCGAATTCGTCGATCGCGACGTGTCGGAAAAGGGCAAGGACTCCGGCCCGGTCCACGTGGTCGACAGCGAAGACTAAGAAGCCTCGGCTTCAAGGAATTCAAAGCCCCGGGGTTCGCTCCGGGGCTTTTTCTTTGCCCGCTGGCTGGGGTAGGTGAGGGGGCATGACCGTCACCATCTTCCACAACCCCGTCTGCTCCACCTCGCGCAAAACGCTGGAGGCGCTGGGGGCAGCGGGCGCCAAACCGGTTATTGTCGAGTACCTGAAGACCGGGTGGACCAAGCTCCAGCTTCAAGACCTGCTCAAGCAACTGAAGCTGACGCCCCGCGACATCCTGCGGACCAAGGGCGCTCTGGCGGGCGAACTGGGCCTGCTGGAAGACGGCGTGTCAGACGACCGGATACTGGACGCCATGGTCGAGCATCCCGTTTTGGTGGAGCGACCTATCGTGGTGGGTCCGAAGGGCGCGGTCGTGGCCCGCCCAATCGAGCGTTTCGCGGAAGTTCTCTGAAACCCTTGTGTGCGTCCTTCGAGACGCGCTCTGGCGAGCGCTCCTCAGGATGACGGATTCAGTAGCAAACCGCGCTCGTCATCCTGAGGAGCCGCGCAGCGGCGTCTCGAAGGACGCAAAGGCTTTCTCTTGCCCAACTAGTTTCTTTATGCGTTAAATATTCTCACAAAGCGCAAAGGAGTCGGCCATGTCCGATCATCGCCCCGCCCTGATCTCCGCTGTGGTCTACAAAGACCCGCGCGCCGCTCTCGACTGGTTGCAGAAGGCCTTTGGCTTCGAGATCGACATGCTGATCGAGGGCCCTGACGGCGAGCTCATGCACTCGGAGATGCGCTTCGAGGATTCCCTGGTGATGGTCGGCAACGAGTGGACCGTCGAGCACCGCAGCCCGGCATCCATGGGCGGGCTGATGACCCAGACCATCCACATCCATGTGAAGACCGACATAGACGCCCATTGCGAGCGCGCGCGCCAGGCCGGCGCCGTCATCGTCGCCGCGCCGGAGACGCAGTTCTACGGCGACCGCACCTATCGCTGCAAAGATCTGGAAGGCCACATCTGGACGGTCGGCCAGACCGTGCAGACCATGACGCCCAAGGAGTGGGACGCCGTGGCCGGCGTGGTCACCACCATGCGCTCATGAGCGCGGCTGTCGATCTGACCTTGGCCGCCCTGGCCGAGCCCAGCCGCCGCAAGGTGGTGGAGGCCCTGCGCGAGCATCCACGCGCGGCTGGTGAGCTGGCCAAGATTGTCGGCTTGTCGCCGCCGGCGCTCAGCCGGCATCTGAGAACCCTGCGCGAGGCGGGGCTGATTTACGAGAGCCACCCGATGTTCGACGCCCGGGTGCGCATCTATGCCCTGAAGGCCGAACCCATGCAGGAGTTGTCGCGCTGGCTGGCCCAGACAGAGCAGATGTGGGCCGACCAGCTCGTGATGTTCAAGGCGCATATCGAAAGCCAGCCGGAGCCGCTTCGGTGACCTCCCGCGTTGTGGTCGCCCTGCGGGTGAAGGCGTCGCCGCAGCGGACCTTCGACGTCTTCGTTCGCGACATCGGCCTGTGGTGGAAGCCCAACCCGACCTTCGCCTTCACTCCACGCTCGCCGGGCCTGCTGTCGTTCGAGGGCGAGGAAGGCGGACGCCTGATCGAGACCCTGCCCAGCGGCAAGGTGTTCGAGGTCGGCAAGATTCGCGCTTGGGAGGCGCCGCATCGCCTGGTCTTCGGCTGGCGGCAGGCGACCTTCGCCCTCGGCCAGGATACCGAGGTCACCGTGACTTTCGAAGCGGTCGAGGACGAGACCCGAGTCACCGTCGAACATCGCGGCTGGGACACCGTGCCCGCCGAACATGTGGCCAAGCATGGCTTTCCCGAAACGCTGTTCCTACAGCGGCATGGAGAGTGGTGGCGGGCGCTGCTGGCTTCGCTTAAGTCTGGGATCGACGCCGGGGAGGGCGCGCCTCAATGACTGAACAACCCGTCAGCGCGAGCCGCCGCAAGGCCGCGCTGGGCTTCATCTTCGCCACCGCTCTGATGGACGTGCTGTCACTGGGCATCATGATCCCCGTCCTGCCCAACCTGGTGAAGGAGCTGGCCGGCGGGGACACCGCGTCGGCTTCGCTTTGGGTGGGTCTGTTCGGCACGGTCTGGGCGCTGATGCAGTTCTTCTGCTCTCCGATCCTGGGGATGCTGTCCGACCGTTTCGGGCGACGGCCGGTGATCCTGATCTCGATCTTCGGTCTGGGGGTGGATTATCTGTTCATGGCGCTGGCGCCGACCCTGGCTCTGCTGTTTGTGGGCCGCGTCATCCACGGGATCACCGCCGCCAGCTTCGCCACCGCCGGCGCCTATATCGCCGACGTAACTCCGCCGGAGAAACGCGCCCAGAGCTTTGGCCTGATTGGCGCGGCCTGGGGCGTCGGTTTCACGATCGGCCCAGCCATGGGCGGCCTTCTGGGCGATATCGACCTGCGTCTGCCGTTCTACGTGGCCGCGGGCCTGGCGCTGACCAACTGGCTGTACGGCTACTTCGTACTGCCGGAATCCCTGCCGCCGGAGAAACGCATCAAGTCGTTCGACTGGAAGAAGGCCAATCCGATCGGTTCTCTGAAGCTGCTGCGCTCCAATTCCGATCTGGCCGGTCTGGCGTTCGTGTCCGGCTTCTTCCAGCTAGCACATCATGTGCTCCCCAGCATCTTCGTGCTGTACACCGGCTATCGCTACGGCTGGTCGCCGCGCGACGTGGGTTTCATGCTGATGGCCACGGGTATCGCCAACATTCTTGTCCAGGCCTTTCTGGTCGGGCGCGTCGTCAAGGCGTTGGGCGAGCGTGGGGCGTTGCTGATCGGCCTGTTCAGCATGACCGTAGGCTTTGCGGTCTATGGCCTCGCCCCGACGCAGGAGCTGTACTGGATCGGCCTGCCGATCTTCGCGCTTTCGGGTCTGATCCAGCCCGGCCTCATGGGCCTGATGAGCCGCCGGGTGCAGCCGTGGGAGCAGGGTCAGCTACAGGGCGCCAACTCCAGCATCATGGGCATTACCGGCCTGTTCGGACCGGCGCTTTACACCACGGTCTTCGCCTGGTCGGTGCATCGCGACGCGGTGTTGCACATGCCAGGCTTGGCCGTCCTGATCGCCGGCGGCCTGACCGGCGCGGCCTTCTTGACCGCGCTGAAGGTCGCCAAGCCGGCGCAAGCGGAACCTGCGCCTGCGCCGGCCGCTTAAGCGCCATCATTGCGCCGGAAAACTTCGCTGTTGTTCCTCGCCTGACTATCGGAGAATCGACGTCCCCATGCGTGCCTATCGCGTGCTGATCCCGGCCCTGGCTGTCCTGGCCGCCTGTTCCGACCCCGCTTCCAAGAGCAACGCCCAGCAAGTTCCTGGCCTCGCGCAACCGACGCGCCATGCGCCCACTGACCCGACGGCGATGAAGACCTCGTTTTCGCCCGTGGTGAAGCAGGTCGCGCCGGCGGTAGTCAACGTTTCCAGCCGGCGCGTGGTGCGCCAGCGGACTGATCCGTTCTGGGAGTTTTTCATGGGCGGCGGCGCGCCGCGCGACCGCGTCGAAGGCTCGCTCGGTTCGGGCGCCATCGTCCGCTCGGACGGGATCATCGTCACCAACCACCACAATATCGAGGGCATGAGCGAGGTCACGGTTCAGTTGGCCGACCGTCGCGAGTTTCCGGCGACGGTGCTGTTGGACGATCCACGATCCGACCTAGCGGTGCTGAAGATCAACGTGCCCGGCGAACAGCTTCCGGTTCTGGCCATCGACGACCAGGAACAGCTCGAAGTCGGCGACTTTGTCCTGGCCGTCGGCAACCCGTTCGGGGTGGGCCAGACCGTGACCAACGGAATCGTCTCGGCCCTGGCGCGGACGGACGTCGGCTCGGCCGATTTCGGCTCCTACATCCAGACCGACGCGGCCATCAATCCTGGCAACTCCGGCGGACCGCTGGTGGACATGGACGGCGACCTGATCGGGGTGAACACCTTCATCCTGTCCCGGACCGGTTCCTCGACCGGTGTCGGTTTTGCGATCCCCGCCGCCGTTGTTCGGCAGGTGGTCAGCGTCGCCCTTGGCGGCGGCCACGCCATCGTCCGGCCATGGCTGGGCGCGCGCACCCAGACGGTGACTAGCGACATCGCTCGCAGCCTGGGCCTGCCCGGTCCGCGCGGCGTGCTGGTGGCGGAGGTGTGGCCTGGCGGGGCGGCTGATCGCGGCGGCCTGCGCCAGGGCGATGTGATCCTGTCCATCGCCGGCCAGGCCGTGAACGACGACAACGGCGTCACTTACGCCTTCGGCACCCGTAGGACCGGGGAGACCGTGCCCATCGTGGTCCGCCGCGAGGGGACCGAGAGAACCCTGAGCGTTCGCGCCGACACCCCGCCCAGCACCCCGGCGCGGGACGAGCGCGTCATGTCGGGCCGCAATCCCTTGGCCGGGGCGACCGTGGTCAACGTCTCACCCGCCGCGGCGCAGGAACTGGGTGTCGATCCGTTCGCCCGGCGTGGCGTGCTGGTGACGAAGGTGGAGGCGGGCTTCGCACAGTCCGCAGGCCTGCGCGCTGGCGACATCGTCCGCCAGATCAACGGCCGCGAGATCACCAGCGTCCGGGATCTTCAGGCAGTGGTCTCGGCCGGCAGCGGCGCCTGGCAGGTGACGATCGAGCGCGGGGGGCGCCTGATTACCGCCCAGTTCAGAACCTAGGCCTTTCGGGACGATCCGATCGACCAGCGAACGCCAAACGGGTCGATGACCTGGCCATAGCGGTCGCCCCAGAACTGGTCTTCCAGCGGCATGGCCACCGTGGCTCCGGCCTCGGTGGCGCGCTTCCACCAGGCGTCGGCGTCATCCACCTGAAGGTGCAGAGTGAAACCGGCCGGCGCCTGGGCGGGATGGCCGTATTCGGGGAAGGCGTCGCACATCATCATCGGGGCGTCGTTGATGAGCAGATGCAGGTGCATGAAGCGCTTGCCGTCCTCGGCCAAGTGCCGAAGCTGTTCGACCGCGCCGAAGGCCCTGACGTAGAAGGCCAGCTGCGCGGCCGCATCGGCGCTGATGAGATAGGGCGTGAGCCCTGCGGTCGGCCCCTGATTTTCGGCCATGTGCGTTCTCCGCTGAGTATTTTTGCTAGAATGCGCCGATGACCGATCTCTTCCAAGCCGCGGGCCTGACGCCATCCGCGCCGACGCCGCTGGCCGACCGCCTGCGACCCCAAACCCTCGACGAGGTGGTGGGGCAAGAGCACCTACTTGGCGAGAACGGGCCGATCCGGCGGATGGTCGACAACGGCCGACTGGGATCGATGATCCTGTGGGGGCCGCCGGGTACGGGCAAGACAACCATCGCCCGCCTGCTGGCCAAGGCGGCCGGTTATGAGTTCCAGCAGATTTCGGCCGTGTTCAGCGGCGTCGCCGACCTGAAGAAGGCCTTCGAGCAGGCGCGCGCACGTCGCATGGCGGGCCAGAGCACTCTGCTGTTCGTGGACGAGATCCACCGCTTCAATCGCGCCCAGCAGGACGGCTTCCTGCCCTTCGTGGAGGAGGGGATCGTCACCCTGGTCGGGGCGACGACCGAGAACCCGTCCTTCGAACTGAACGGCGCTCTGTTGTCGCGCGCCCAGGTCTATGTCCTGCGCCGGTTGGACGAGGAGGCCCTGGAGAGCCTGCTGGCCAAGGCCGAGGCGTTCGAGGAGCGGCCGTTGCCGCTGGACGCGGCGGCGCGTGAGGCCCTGATCGCCATGGCCGACGGCGACGGCCGTTACCTGCTGACTCTGGCCGACACCCTGTTCGCCATCGGCGTGCCCAAACCCATGACTCCGGCCGAGCTGGGCCAGATGCTGCAAAAGCGCAGCCCGGCCTACGACAAGGACCGAGAGGGCCACTACAACCTGATCTCGGCGCTGCATAAATCCGTACGCGGCAGCGATCCGGACGCCGCCCTGTACTGGCTGGCGCGGATGCTGGAGGGCGGCGAAAATCCGCTGTTCCTGGCGCGTCGCATCGTTCGCATGGCCGCCGAGGATATCGGCGAGGCCGACCCCATGTCGTTGGTCCTGGCGAACGCCGCCAAGGACACCTACGACTTCCTGGGTTCGCCAGAGGGCGAGCTGGCGCTGGCCCAGGTGGTCGTCCACATGGCCTCGGCGCCCAAGTCGAACGCGGTCTATGTGGCCTACAAGGCGGCGCGCAAGGCGGCCAAGGAGACCGGTTCGTTGATGCCGCCGGCCCATATCCTGAACGCCCCGACCAAGCTCATGAAGAACCTGGGCTATGGCAAGGGCTACAACTACGACCACGACGCCGAGGATGGCTTCAGCGGCCAGAACTACTTCCCCGACGGGATGGAGCGGCGAAAGTTCTACGAGCCGAAGCCGGTCGGAACCGAGGCTCGCATCAAGGAGCGTCTCGACCACTGGGCCAAGCTGCGCGCCGAGCGGAGCGGTTCGTGAAGCCCCGCCGCCAACTGCAGCCCGCCAAGACCAAGGCCGTCGAAAGCCCGATCACCCTGACCGAGGAGGAGATCGCCTTCACCCGGTCGCTGGTCCTGCGCGAGGACAGCTCGATCATCGTGCTGAACAAGCCGTCGGGCCTGTCCAGCCAGGGCGGGCGCATCCAGGCCCACACGCTGGATGACCTGCTGTGGGCCTTCGCGCGACGCGGGCACGCCAGGCCGCGGCTGATCCATCGGCTGGATCGCGACACGTCCGGGGTGATCCTGACGGCCAAGACCAAGCCGGCCGCGGGCTTTCTGGGCAAGGCGCTGATGGCCAAGCGCTTTCGCAAGACCTACCTGGCCATCGTCGCTGGCGGCGCGCCGGAGCCGAAAGGCGGGGCTGTGGATGCGGCCCTGCGGCGCGAGTCCATCGGCCGCGAGGCCTATATGCGGGTCTGCCCGGCCGACCACCCCGACGCCGAGACGGCCCGTACGCGCTACCGCACCCTGGCGGCCAACGATCAGGCGGCCCTGGTGGAATGCAGCCCCGAAACCGGCCGCATGCACCAAATCCGGGTCCACATGGCCTCAATCGGTCGGCCGCTGGCGGGCGATGTGCGCTACGGCGGCGCGTTGATGCTGGCGGGCAAGCCGGTTCCACGGCTGATGCTGCACGCCGCGGCCCTGATCTTTCCGCATCCGGAAGGCGGGGAGAGCAGGGTGAGTGCGCCTTTGCCCGACGATATGGCCGAGGTTCTGGCCAACTGCGGACTGGCGGTTCCGGAACGCTGAGGCGTCGCTTCGCATTTCAGAGGTATGAAGCCGTTTCTCGCCCTCGCCGCTGTTCTCAGCCTCGCCGCCTGCACCACGCCGACCGTCTATGCGCCGGCCAGTAGCGCCAAGGCGTCCGGGTTCACTGAATACCGGCTCGAGAACGATCGCTGGCGGGTGACCTATCGCGGCGGCAGCGGCGCGCCGGCCATGCAGGTGGCCGACCTGGCCCTGCTGCGGGCCGGAGAGTTGGCGATCCAGACCGGCTACGACTGGTTCCGCGTGGTCGATCGCTTCGACGAGGCGCGCGGCGGCGGTGGAGGCGGTCCTCGCACCAGCCTTTCGGTTGGGGGCGGCTCGTCAAACTACGGCTGGGGTCGCAGCAGCGGCGTCGGGCTTGGCATCGGGACCAGCTTTGATCTGTCGGGCGGTCCGCAGATAAGCCGTACCATCGAGGTGGTGATGGGCAAGGGGCCCAAGCCTTCCAGCGTGGACGTCTATGACGCCCGCGCCGTGGTCCGCGAGATCCGGGCGCCGAGGGTCTAAGTCTCTCTCCCTTTGCCTCCGGGCGCGCCCCGTCGCATAAGGGGGTGATGAACTACCTTTTTGTCATGGCCGGGGGCGCGATTGGCTCCGCCGCGCGCTATTTCGCGGGGCAGCAGGCCGGGCGTCTGCTGGGGACCGGCTGGCCGTATGGCACGTTCGCGGTCAACCTGATCGGCGGGCTGTTGATGGGCGTGCTTGTCGCCGTGCTGGCCCAGAAGGGCGGAGCGGATCAGGAACGCTGGCGCGCTCTGCTGGGTGTCGGGGTTCTGGGTGGTTTTACAACCTTTTCGGCCTTCTCGCTTGAGACGGCCCTCATGATCGAGCGACGGGACTACGCCGTCGCGCTTACCTATGTCGTGGCCTCGGCCACGCTTTCCATCGCCGCCGTTTTCGCCGGTCTGATGCTGACGCGGAAGGTGCTGGCGTGAAGGAAGTTCGAACTCTCTATGTGGACTCTGGCGAGGATGGGGTCCGCCTGGACCGTTGGTTCAAGCGCCGTTGGCCGCACCTGAATCACATCCAGCTCAACAAGCTGTTCCGCTCCGGTCAGGTCCGGGTCGATGGCTCGCGCGCCAAGGGCGACACGCGCCTGGCCGCCGGCTCGCAGATCCGCGTGCCGCCGCTGCCCGACGCGCCCGAGCCGCACGAGAAGGGGCAACTGAGCCCGCGCGACATCGCCTACGCCAAATCGCTGGTGCTGTACGAGGACGAGGAAGTCCTGGCCCTCAACAAGCCCGCCGGCCTGGCCGTGCAGGGCGGGACCAAGACCACCAAGCACGTGGACAAGCTGCTCAGCGCGTGGGGCGAGGGGCTGACGCGTCCGCGTCTGGTTCACCGCCTCGACCGCGACACCTCGGGCGTGCTGCTGCTGGGCAAGACGCCCAGCGCGGCGGCCCGTCTGTCGGGCGCCTTCGCCAAACGTCGGGCGCAGAAGACCTATTGGGCTATCGTCGTCGGCAATCCGCATCCGGTCGAAGGCATCATCGACGTGCCGCTGGCCAAGCGCGGCATCAACGACCGTGAGATCGTGGTCCCGGCCGATCCCAAGGACCACGACGCCGAACCGGCCGAGACCGAATACGTCTCGATCAGCCGGGCCGGTCCTCGCGTGACCTGGATGGCGCTGCGTCCGCACACCGGCCGCACGCACCAGCTGCGCGCGCACATGCTGGCCATGGGCCACCCGATCCTGGGCGATCCCAAATACAGCGACGAGAAGTCCGCGCCGCTGTCCGAGGGCCTGAAGCTGCAGCTGCACGCCCGCTCGATCCTGCTGCCGCACCCGAGCGCGGGCATGCTGGCCATCGAGGCGCCGCTGAGCCCGGAGATGAAGGCCGGCTTCCATCGCTTCGGCTTCTCCGAGGATGAGCCCGAACACGACCCGTTCGCCCGGAGGAGCAGCAAGCGCCGGTGATCGGGGCCAGTCCGCTTCAGCCTATCGCCGCCCTGATGCAGGCGGGGCGGATCGCGGACGCTTGCGCCGCCCTGGCTCAGCTCGCGCCTAACGCCGTGCCCCTGGACCAGCGGATGCAGGCGGCGGCCGAGATCGCGCGTCATGCCGTGAGCGCCGGACTGACGGCGCAGGCCCTGACCCTGACAGAGCCCCTGGCCGGTCGCAGCGCCGCGAGCCAGGCGCTGCTCGAAGCCCATGCGCACGTGCTGAAAGCGCTGGGCCGGCTTGAGGACGCGATCCCGTTCCTTGAACGGGTGGCGAAGTCCAATTCGAAGAGCGTGGCGGCCGAGCACAATCTGGGCGCGGCGCTGGGTGACGCTCAGCGCTTCGCCGAGGCGGAAGCCTCCATCCGCCGGGCCCTGGCGAAGGGCGGCGCCTCGCCGGAGACCTGGCTCGTGCTGGCTCGCGCCCTCCAAGGGCAGGACCGTTTCGAAGAAGCCGAGGCCGCCTTCGCCGAGGTGGCCGCCCGCCGTCCGAACTATGGCGTCGCTCAACGCGAATGGGCGCAGCTGATCTGGATGCGAACCGAGGATGTCGGCGCGGCGACCGTCCATCTGGACGCGGCGCTCAAGGCGGCTCCCAACGACGCGGGCCTGCTGACGGCCAAGGCGAAGCTGCTGGAATACGCGGGCGATCGCGAGGGGGCCTTCGCCATGCTGCGCGGCCCGGCGGGTCAGGCCGAAGCGTCGACGGAACTGCTGGTGGCCGCGTCGCAGGTCGGCGCCAGCCTGGACCCGGCCGCCGCCGTGAGCTTCGCCGAGCGGGCGGCTTCGACGGCTGGCCTCGGCGTCGGCGTTCCGTTGGCGGAAGCCTACCTCGCGGCGGGGCGACCTGACGCGGCGGAGTACGTGGCGCAGGCCTGCGTGAACGCCAACCCGCTCGACCAGGGGGCGTGGGCCTTGCTGGCGACGGCGTGGCGGCTGCTGGGCGACGCGCGCTACAAGGCGCTCTACGACTATCAGGCCTTCGTGCGCCCGGCCCTGATCGACGTGCCCGACGGATGGTCCGACCGGACTTCCTATGTGACCGATCTGGCCGCGGCGCTGCGGGCGCTGCACGCCATGAAGACCCATCCCATCGGCCAGTCGCTGCGGCACGGCAGCCAGACCAGCCAGAGCCTGCAGCGATCGAATGATCCCGCCATCAAGGCCTTCCGCCAGGCCGTGGACGGCCCGATCCGGCGGTACATGGCGGCCCTGGGGCAGGGCGGCGACATCCTGCGCTCGCGGGTCGCCGACGACTGGCGCTTCTCGGGCCTGTGGTCGGTGAAGCTGCGGCCCGGCGGCTTCCATGTGGACCACACCCATCCGCAGGGATGGCTGTCGTCGGCCTGCTATCTGGCCCTGCCGGAGTCGGTCGGGGCAGGCGGCAAGGAGGGCTGGATCAAGTTCGGCCAGCCCGGTGTCGCTACCGACCCGCCGTTGGAGGCGGAGCATTATGTGCGGCCCGAACCTGGCCTGCTGGCGCTGTTCCCCTCCTATATGTGGCACGGCACCGTGCCGTTCAGCGGCGCCGACGAGCGGCTGACAATCGCCTTCGACATCGTGCCCGCCTAGACCAGACCGGTCACCGGCCGCGCTTCGGCGCTGTCGGGGAAGACCTTGGCATCCAGCGCACGCTGATCGACGCCCATGTGGTCGCGCAGGACCCCCTTGAAAAGACTGCGCATGTCGAGGGTCGGGGCGGTGTCGCGGTTCTCGTAGAGCGCGGTCTGCTTAAGGGTCGGCCAGTCGCCGACGATGCCGCCCTTCTTCAGACTTCCGCCCAGGATCAGGGTGCTGGAGGCGGTGCCGTGGTCGGTGCCGCCCGTGCCGTTGACCCGCGCGGTGCGGCCAAACTCCGTGGCGGCGACGATCACCGTGTCGCTCCAGGCAGGGCCGAGGCCGGTGGTCAGCCCGCCGATCAGGGCGTCCATATAGGTCAGGCGCGATTGAAGCTGGCCCACCTGGCCCGCGTGGGTGTCGAAGCCGTCGAGGGAGATGGCGACGATCTGTGGGCCGCCGGCCTGGGTCATGAAGTTGGCGATGGTGACGCCCAGCTTTTCGGCGGCGGCGACGCCCTGGCGTTGAGCCGCCTGCTGTTGCGCGGCCGGGGCGCCGGCCATGGTGTTGGGGGCCGCGAGGCCGGTCATGGCCGCCTGAGCCATGGCCTCGGTCTGCAAGCCGCGTGCGAAGGCGGGACCGAGCAAAGGGTCGGTCTTGTAGATGTCCTGAAGGATGGTCGGCAGGCGCGCGGTCGCGTCAGCAGAACGACCGGGCGACCACGAGGCGGCCTGGACCGGGCCGCGCAGGATCAGCGGGGCCACGGCGCCGACCGACAGCGCCTCGACCTTGCGATCGGGCGACAGGCTCTGCAGGGCGCGGTTCAGCCACCCCGACGAAGCGGCGTATTTCCCGTCGGCGCCGGTTTCCAGAACATCCTGCGCCTCGAAGTGGGAGCGGGCGCGGTCGGGGGTGGCGACCGCGGGGGCGATGCGGAGCTGACCTTTCTGCGCCAGGGCGTGGGCGTTGGTCAGGGCCGGATGAAGGCTGAAGGTTGCGTCCAGCTTCAATGCCTGTTCCGGCGTGTAGGCGACGGGCCCTCTCAGGCCGGCGTAGTCGGCGTCGCCGACGGGCGGGGTCAGGGACAGGCCGTCGAGGCCCCCGCGACAGACCAGGACGATCAGTTTCTTGTTGGTGGTCTGCGCACGGGCGGGGCGGCCCATGAACAGGATGCTGGCGCCCAAACCGCCGAACAGGGCCTGGCGGCGGTTGAAGCCATGGGTGTGGTGATCGGTCATCGGCGTTGAAACTCCGGACTCATCAGCAAGATTGCGAAGGCCTCGGGGCGGCTTTCGGCGCGGGCCACGGCCTTGGCGACAGGCTCGCTCAGCCGGGCGCCCAGGGCGCCGGCGGCGATGGCGTTGGGGTCAAGCTGGTCGGCGGTCCTGGCGGCGAAGGTCTGGGACCAGACCATGCGCTTGATCAAGGCGTCGGGGGCCGCCCAGGACGATGCGTCGTCGGGCCATCCCTCGGGCGAAGGCGGGCGGAAGGGCGGTTGTCCCAGACCGTTGAGCGTGGGGGTCAACTGGTTGATGGCGTTGGGCTGAGCGCCCACCGCGCGCCAGGTCGAGATCATGAATTCATACGGCGTCTTGAACTTGGCGGGGGCCGGCTCCCAAGCCTCGGGAGAGTTGATCAGGGCCTTGGCCACCACATCCAGGCGTCCCTCGCTGGACAGCCACGCTTTTTCCAGTCGCTGGACCAGGGCGGGCGGCGGGTCGTCGGCGACGAAGTGGGCGGCGATCTTGCGGGCGCAGTGTCGGGCCGTGGCGGGCCGGGTCGCCAGGTCGGCCATGATGGCGCGGGCCTGATCCATGCCCTGTTGGCCATAGACACGACCCATTACGGTGCGCTCGCCCGGCTCATGGGTGGCGGTGCGGAACAAGAAGGCGCTGTCGGCGGCCTCGTCGGCGGTGCGGGCGATGCTCCACCCCGTCATGGCGCGGGCGAATTCAGTGACGTCAGCCTGGGTGTAGCCGCCGTTCACGCCCACGGTGTGCAGTTCCAGGATCTCGCGGGCCAGGTTCTCATTGAGGCCGGCGCGGCGGCCGCGCTTCTGGGCGCGGGCGGCCTGCGGGCTTTCGGGACCGACCGATTGGGCCTGGTCGAGATAGGTCAGCATGGCCGGGTGGCTGCTGGACGCGACAAGCAGATCCTCGAACCGGCCGAAGACCAACGGGCGGATGGCTTCCTGCTCGAAGGGCCCCACCACGGCTGAGGTGATCTGCTTGGTGGCGGAAACGGTGAAGTGGTTGGCCCAGAAGAGTGCCCAGCGCTCCCGGAAGCCGGCCTCGGTGGCGGCGCCGAGCTGTGCGCGGGCGAGGAAGTCCTGACCGACATCCATGCGGCGATCCCGCTGAGCGGCCTTTGCCGCCTCCTGGTCGCCGGCCTTGCGGGCGGTCTGGATGGCCTGCTGATAGTCGCGGTAGTCGGAAAGGCGTCTGGCGGCGCTTTCGCCATCGCTGGCGGGCTGGTCGGCGCCGTCGCGGGTGATCTGGGCCGTCAGCCAGCCGCGCGGATCGTCCTTGGCCGCATCGATCTCGCCGGGGCGGGCGCCGAGACCAAAGCGGGTGACGGCTATGGCCGCCTGCATGTCCTTGCCGGGAAGCGCCACTTTTGAAGGTCCTCCTTGCATCCACGGCCTGTTCGTACCACTTGGCCGCGTCTGGAATGTTTCGCCGTACGACGGCTTTTTTGCGGAAGCGCCATTGGCTCGTAACAACGACACGCAGGAGCGGGTTCGCCGCTTTTACACGCAGGCCGAGGCCGCCGCGGTGGAAGCCGGTTTCGCGGTTCATCTCGACGGCCGCATGCCCAAGAGCCCGGCGGGCAAGCCGCTGGTCGTGCCCACTCAGCCCCTGGCGGCGCATGTCGCGGCTGAATGGGCGGCCCAGGGCGAGCATATCGATCCCGAATCCATGCCCATGACCCGGCTGGCCTATACGGTTATCGACCGTCTGGCCGCGGTGCATGAGGAGGCGGCGCGGGAAGTGGCGCGGTTCGCGGCGACCGATCTGCTTTGCTACTTCGCCGAGGCGCCCGCCGCTCTGGTTGACGAGCAAAGCCGCGAGTGGGGACCGCTGCTGGACTGGGCCGAGGCCGAGCTCGGCCTGCGCCTGGTGCGCGTCGCCGGCATCATCCACCAGGAGCAGCCGCAAGAGACCATCGAACGCGCCGCCGCCCTGGCGCGGGGGGTGGACGACTTCACCCTGGCCGGCCTGGGGTTCGCCGCGCCGTTGCTGGGCTCGGCCGTCTTGGCCTTTGGCGTCGCGCGGGGGCGCCTGTCGGGGGAGCAAGCCTATGACCTCTCGCGGCTGGATGAGGCGTTCCAGGAACGCCAGTGGGGCGTCGATGAAGAGGCCGCCGAACGCACCGCGCGCCAACGCGCCGAGGCCGAGATGATCGACCGCTGGTTCCGGGCTCTCGCTGGGTAAATCTTGTCAGGGCCCGCGCCGGCCTTTACCCCTCGTCCAAAGCCAAGAATGCGAGGGACAGCGTGCAGGACATCCTTGAAGAGCTCGAGCGGCGCCGTGAACAGGCCCGGGCCGGCGGCGGCGAGAAGCGCGTCGCGGCCCAGCACGCCAAGGGCAAGCTGACCGCCCGCGAGCGAATCGACCTGCTGCTGGACGAAGGCTCGTTCGAGGAGTTCGACATGTTCGTCGAGCACCGGGGGACCGAGTTCGGCATGGCCGAGCAGAAGATTCCCGGCGATGGCGTCGTCACCGGCTGGGGCACGATCAACGGCCGGACGGTCTTTGTCTTCTCCAAGGACTTCACGGTGTTCGGCGGCTCGCTGAGCGGCGCCCACGCCCAGAAGATCGTCAAGGTCCAGCGCCAGGCCATGAAGATGGGCGCGCCGATCATCGGCCTGTTCGACGCGGGCGGCGCCCGCATCCAGGAAGGCGTCGACAGCCTGGCGGGCTATGCCGACATCTTCCTCGAAAACACCCTGGCCAGCGGCGTCATCCCGCAGATCAGCGTGATCATGGGCCCGTGCGCCGGCGGCGACGTCTATTCGCCGGCCATCACCGACTTCATCTTCATGGTGAAGGACACCAGCTACATGTTCGTCACCGGGCCCGACGTGGTCAAAACGGTGACCAACGAGGTCGTTTCGGCCGAAGAGTTGGGCGGGGCGCGGGTTCACGCCGCCAAGTCGGGCGTGGCCGAAGGCGCCTTCGAGAACGACCTGGAGGCCCTGACCCAGGTGCGCCGGCTGGTGGATTTCCTGCCGTCGTCCAACCGCGAGAAGGCTCCGATCCGCGAAAGCTTCGACGAGGCCGAGCGGATAGAGAACAGCCTGGACAGCCTGGTCCCGGCCAATCCCAACAAGCCCTACGACATGAAGGAGCTGATCCTGAAGATGGTCGACGAGGCCGACTTCTTCGAGATCAGCAGCGAGTGGGCCAAGAACATCATCTGCGGCTTCGCCCGCATGGACGGCGAGACGGTGGGCGTGGTCGCCAACCAGCCGCAGGTGCTGGCCGGGGTGCTGGACATCGACTCCAGCCGCAAGGCCGCGCGGTTCGTGCGCTTCTGCGACGCCTTCGAAATTCCGATCATCACCCTGGTGGACGTGCCGGGCTTCATGCCGGGGACCAAGCAGGAGTACGGCGGCCTCATCAAGCACGGGGCCAAGCTGCTGTTCGCCTACGCCGAGGCGACCGTGCCCAAGATCACCGTCATCACCCGCAAGGCCTATGGCGGGGCCTATGACGTGATGAGCTCCAAGCACCTGCGCGGCGACGTGAACTACGCCTGGCCGACGGCCGAGATCGCGGTCATGGGGGCCAAGGGGGCGGTGGAGATCATCTTCCGCGCCGAGGCCAAGGACCCGGAAGCCCTGGCCGCCCGTGAGGCCGAGTACAAGGACCGCTTCGCCAACCCGTTCGTGGCGGCGTCGCGCGGCTACATCGACGACGTGATCATGCCGCACAGCACCCGCAAGCGGATCACCCGCGCGCTGAAGCACCTGCGCGGCAAGGAATTGTCGAACCCCTGGAAGAAGCACGACAACATCCCGCTCTGATCCCCTGGCGTCGCCAATGTCTCCGCGACCGTCTTGCGGCGCGGAGCGGCGGGGATAGGTCCGATACGTGTTCCGGACAGTCGAGCCGCCTTGGCGTTCGCGCGTCGATGTCCGCACAGTCGAAACGAGGCGCGACGCAGGCTGGCGGGCGTATGGGGCGGCTTTCATCGGCCAAGTGTACGGCCGCGCCGGTGATGGGGGAGAAGGAGGGGGCGAGAGTCCCCCTTCAGGGTCGCAGAGTCTCCAGAGTATCGGTCTTCACTGTCTCGCTATTGCTCCGCCTGCATCCGCACGGTGGGCGTGCCGTCGGCATTGCCCAGACGCGCCGGCTCACCGGCGAAGGCGCTGGCGTAGGCGGGGGCGAGCAGGGGCTGGAAGACCGACAACGGCACGACGACCTCATAGTCGCCTTCGGAATAGGGACCGACGACGTAGGGGCCGATCAGCACGGCTATGCCGCCGGCCTTGCCCGGGGTCTTTGAGGGGACCAGCGTCCAGACGATTTCGTCCCAGGTGGGGCATTTCCACATGTCGCTGAGCGGGACCGAGCCCTCGCGGCGGGCCTTGGCCGATTTGACCGCTTCGCAGACCGCGTTCTGGATCGGGGTCATGTCGGCGCCGGCCGTGAAGATCTCGGCGGGCTGGACCTCCTTGTCGGTGGCGGTGTTCCACAGCCAGGCGCCGGAGCCGTGCATGGGGTGCGCGCCGCCGGTGTCCTCGAAGAACTCGCGGCGCAGGGAGACTAGGGGCGGGGCGGCGGCGGCCAGGGTCCATTCGGCCTGGCTGGCGTAAGGGCGGGGCGGATTCTGCTTGGCGGCCTCGTCGGCGAACGTCTTGAGGCCGTTGGTCTCGTCGTCGAACAGGCGCGAATGCAGGACAGGATACTGGGCGATCCCGTCGGCCAGTTTCAGGCGGACCTTGGCGGCGGGCGTGGTCTGGTCGAACTCCAGCGGGGTTCGGGGCGTGACGGTTTCGGTCTTCACCGGGCCGACGGGAGAGGGAGAGCCGCCGTCTTCCTTTGGCGAGCAGGCCATCAGCAGGAGTGGAACAACCGCCAGGGCCAGGGACTTTGAAACTCGCATCGCGAACGCCTCCATTGTCGTCAGCATGGGTGATCGGCTTTCACCTGACGCCCCCATCGCCTATGCAGAATGCATAACGACAGGAAACGTGGCCATGGACCAACTGATCACCACCGAAAAGCGCGGCCATGTCGCGATCCTCACCTTCAACCGGCCCGACAGCCTGAACGCCCTGGGCGCGCCGGGCGACGGCGATCAGGTGGCGGCGGCCTGCGAGGCGATCAATCGGGACCCGCAGGTGCGCTGCGTGGTGCTGACGGGGGCGGGCCGGGCGTTCTCGGCCGGTGGCGACGTCAAGGCGATGAAGGCCAAGGAAGGCGCGTTCGCCGGGGGCGGCATCGCCATCCGCGACAACTACCGCACCAACATCCACCGCATCGTCCGCTCGATCTATGGGCTGGAGGTTCCGGCCATCGCGGCGGTGAATGGCGCGGCGGTGGGGCTGGGCTGTGACGTGGCGTGCATGACCGACATCCGCATCGCCTCGGACCAGGCGCGGTTCGGGGTGACGTTCCTGAAGCTGGGCATCATCCCCGGCGACGGCGGCGCCTGGCTGTTGCCGCGTACGGTGGGGATGAGCCGGGCGGCCGAGCTGCTGTTCACCGGCGACATCATCGACGCCAAGACCGCCGGCGAGTGGGGTCTGGTCAGCAAGGTCGTGCCGCACGAGACCCTGATGGGCGAGGCGATGGCCCTGGCCGAGAAGATCGCGCAGCAGCCGCCGCACGCCCTGCGCCTGGCCAAGAGCCTGCTGAAGCAGGGGCAGACCGCCTCCTACGACACGATCATGGAGATGAGCGCCGCGGCCCAGGCCCTGTCGCACCTGACCGAGGATCACATCGAAGGCGTCGACGCGCTGCTGGAGAAGCGCGCGCCGAACTTCAAGGGGACCTGAGATGGGCAAGGAGGCTCAGGTCAGCGCCCGATTCCCCGATGGCGATGAAGACGGCAAGCTGCTGTGGGAGCAGCCGAAACTGATCTTCCGCGGCGTGTCGCGTCGGATTTTCGAGGGCGAAGGCCTGCGAGGCGTTCGGGCGGACGGCGGCGACCTGGTGGTCGGCGAGGCGCGGTTCGAGCTGGGCGAGGTTCCGGCCGCCAGATGGGCCGAGGCGATAAACAACCCGCCGTCGCGGCTCGACAAGCTGGGCGTGAAGCCGGGGCAGCGGGTCGGAGTTCACAACCTGGCGGACCACGAATTCATCGACGAGCTATCCACGCGCGCGGCGCCGACCAGCGAACTGGCCGACCTGGACATCCTGTTCTACGGCGCGGACGACGCCGACGAACTGGCGGCCATTGGCGGGCTGATCCCGGCCCTGGCGGAGGGCGGAGCGCTGTGGGTGGTGTCGCGCAAGGGCAAGGCGGCCACGGTCAAGGACGTGGAGGTCATGGCGGCGGCCCGGGCCCATGGTCTGGTGGACAACAAGGTCTGCGGCTTCTCCGACGCCCACACGGCGTTGCGGTTCACGCGGCGGAGAGGCTGAGATGAACCTGCGCGATTTCGGCCTGCTGCTGGCGGTCTGCCTGATCTGGGCGACCAACAACATCATCAGCAAGATCGTGGTCGCGCACTGGGGCGTGCCGCCGATGTTCTACGCGGCGGTGCGGTTCGCCATCGTTGCGCTGGCGACCCTGCCGTGGCTTTTGCCCGCTCCGAAGCCCGTGTGGCGGATCGTGACCATCGGCCTGCTGATGGGGGCGGGCGGGTTCGCCCTGCTGTTCATCGGCTTCAAGACGGCGTCGCCCTCGGCCGCGGCGATCGTCGTACAGGTGGGCGTGCCGCTGACCACGCTCCTGTCGGTCATCATGCTGGGCGAGAAGATCCGCTGGCGGCGGGGGCTGGGGATCACCCTGACCTTCCTGGGCGCGGTCACGGTCATGTGGAGCCCCCAAGGGCTGGAGTTGTCGCCCGGCCTGATGTTCGTGGCCGCCTCGGCCCTGGCGGGGTCATTCGGCGCGGTGATGATGAAGCAGATGGAGGGGGTCAAACCCCTGCGTTTCCAGGCGTGGGTCGGGGCGTCGTCGTTCCTGCCGCTGGCGGCGGCCTCTGCGGCGCTGGAGAGCAACCAGTGGGAGGCGGCGATGACGGTGGGTTGGCCGTTCTGGGCGGCGGTGGTGTTCAGCGCCCTGGTCGTCTCGGTGGTGGCCCACACGGTCTATTACTTCCTGATCGGGCGGTACGAGGCGAACCTGATCTCGCCGCTCACCCTGATGACGCCGCTTGCCACCATCGGGCTTGGCGTGCTCATCACCCATGACCACTTCGACCTGCGCATGGGGATCGGGGCGGCCCTGGCCCTGGTCGGCGTGCTGATCGTGGCCCTGAGGCGCAACCACGTCATGCCGCTGCTGCTGCTTGTCCGGAACCGAGTCTGATGTCGCTGGAATTCATCGAGGCCCCGTCGCCCAATTTCGACGCGCGGCAGTCTCCGCCGGACATGATCGTCATGCACTACACCGGCATGAAGACCGGCGAGGCGGCGCTGGAGCAGCTGCGCACGCCCGAGAAGAAGGTGTCGTCGCACTACATGGTGGAGGAGGATGGCCGCATCTTCCGCCTGGTGCCCGAAGAGCGCCGGGCCTGGCACGCTGGCCGCTCGTTCTGGAAGGGCGAGACCAGCCTGAACCACGTCTCGATCGGCATCGAGATCGTCAATCCGGGCCACGAGTTCGGCTACCGGCCGTTCCCCAAGGCGCAGATCGACGCGGTGATCGCCCTGACCACCGACATCCGCACCCGCTGGGAGGTGCCCAACAGCCGGATCATTGGCCATTCGGACATCGCGCCGGACCGCAAGGTCGACCCGGGCGAGCTGTTCCCATGGAAGGCCTTGGCGGAAGCCGGCCACGGCCTGTGGGTCGAGCCGCCGGCCTCGCCGGGCGCGCCGCTGGCCGAAGGGGATGAGGGGGCGGGGGTGTTCGCCCTGCAGGCGGGTCTGACGCGCCTGGGTTACGACTGCGCGCCGTCGGGCAAGTATGACGCCCATACCAAGCTGATCGTGGCCACGTTCCAACGGCACTGGCTGCAGAGCCGTTTCGACGGCATCGCTGACGGCGAGACCCGCGCGCGGCTGGTGCATCTGCTCCGCGCGTCTTGACCGCGGGGGCCTGAGCCCTCACAGAGGCCGCAGGATCAGACGGCCGGGCGGTCGCGGCGCCTTCGGGCGTCGAGGAAAGTCCGGGCTCCACGGTGACAAGGCGGCGGGTAACGCCCGCCGGGCGCGAGCCTAGGGATAGCGCCACAGAAAGCAAACCGCCTGCGGCCTCGGCCGTCGGTAAGGGTGAAAGGGTGGGGTAAGAGCCCACCGCGGACGCAGTAATGCGGACGGCACGGCAAGCCCCGCCTGGAGCAAGACCAAATAGGAACGTCGCGCCCATCTCGCATGGGCAGGGCCGTCGCCGGCCTGGGGCGTTCGGGTAGGTCGCGAGAACCGTCCAGCGATGGGCGGTCCAGAGGAATGATCGTCGCGCCCCGCAAGGGGTGGCACAGAACCCGGCTTATAGGCCGTCTGATCCTGCTTTCCTCATTGCGCGCCGCAAACAAGCCTCGTCACGCTCAGGAGCAAGCGCGTCTCGAAGCACGCATTGGTCCCCATTGGGATGCGCTGCCTCCTTTCACCGAACGCTGGCGCCGGATTCACCATTATACTTGGTTGTTCCATGTATGTTCTGTGGACGGTTTACTTGCGTTAACCATAATCGCGTGAACTGGCGTTGTTTTCGCAAAGAATCGGCATCCAGTGTCATTGTATCCCAATCCATCCCATGTTAACCCAAATGGACCGGTCGTTAAGGTTGACGGCGGGTCTGTGTGGGCGGACTTGGGCAGGGCTGGACGAGGGTGTTTCTCTCGACATTCGACAAGCAGGTGGACGCGAAGCGGCGCATCGTTGTGCCGCAGGAGTTCCGCGCGGCTGTGTCGGGTCCGTTCGACGGCGTGTTCTGCTTTCCCTCGATCGAGGCCGATTGCCTGGAGGCGGGCGGCAAGGCGCTGTTCGACCGCTACAACGGCGTGATCGAGGAGATGCCATTCGGCGATCCCGTCCGCACCGCGCTGGAGACCAGCGTCCTGGGCGGCATGGCGCGCCTGTCCTTCGACACCGCCGGCCGCATCACCCTGCCTGACAGCCTGTGCGAGATGTTCGGCCTGACCGACTGGGTGTCGGTGGTAGGGCTGGGCGATCGGTTTCAGATCTGGTCGCGCGACGCCTTCGTCGCTCACCGGGCCCAGCAACGCGAAGCCGCCCGCGAAGGGCTGGCCGCCTTGAGGGCCCAGCAGCGCGTGGCGCGGCTGGGGGGCGCGGCATGAGCGAAGCGCCCCACATCTCGGTCCTGCTGGACGAAGTGCTCGGGGCGCTGGACGCCAAGCCGGGCGAGACGATCCTGGACGGCACCTTCGGGGCGGGCGGCTACAGCCGAGCGATCCTGGAGAGCGGCGCGAACGTGGTCGGCTTCGACCGCGATCCGACCGTCCTGCGTTTCGCCGAGCCGCTGGCCGCGCAGAACAATCGCTTTCGCCTGATCCAGGACCGCTTCTCGCAGATGGGCGAGCATTTCGAGCCGGGGTCAGTGGACGGCGTGGTGCTCGACATTGGCGTGTCGTCCATGCAGCTGGACGAGGCCGAGCGCGGCTTTTCCTTCATGCGCGACGGTCCGCTGGACATGCGCATGGCCGCCGATGGCCCGACCGCCGCCGATCTGGTCAACGAGCTGGAGAAGGAAGAGCTGGCGCGGATTTTCTACGTCTATGGCGAGGAGCGTGAGAGCCGCCGGGTGGCGTCGTTCATCATTCGCCGTCGCGAGGAAAAGCCGTTCACGCGCACCCTGGATCTGGCCGAGGTGGTCGAGCGCGCCCTGGGCGGGCGTCGCGGCGCCAAGGCGCATCCGGCGACCAAGACCTTCCAGGCCCTGCGCATCGCGGTGAACGAGGAGCTGTCGGAGCTGGAGAACGGCCTGGAAGCCGCCGAGAAGATATTGAAGCCGGGCGGTCGCCTGGCGGTGGTGACCTTCCACTCGCTGGAAGACCGCATCGTCAAAAACTTCTTCACCGAGCGCGCCGGGCGCACGCCGGGCGGGTCGCGTCACGCGCCGCCGACCCAGCGCGGGCCGGAGCCGACCTTCGAGCTGATCGGCAAGGCGACCGCGCCGGGCGAGGCGGAGCTGGCGGTCAATCCGCGCGCACGTTCGGCCAAGCTGCGCGCCGGCCTGCGCACGACCGCACCGACCTGGGCCGAGGGGAGGGGGGCATGAGCTCGATCTTCTCGCGCCGGTATCGCGGCTTTCGCGTCATCGAGATTTTCGCCCTGACCCTGCTGCTGTTGCTGGTGCTTGGCGTGTACCTGGCCAAGACGGTGGCCGGCGGCGAGCGGGCCGAGATCGCGCGCCTGGATCGCGCCATCGCCGACGAGCGGGTGCGGTCGCGCCTGCTGAAGGCCGAGGTCGCCTATCTGGAGCAGCCG
This sequence comes from Caulobacter sp. NIBR2454, assembly GCF_027474405.1. Taxonomy (GTDB): domain Bacteria; phylum Pseudomonadota; class Alphaproteobacteria; order Caulobacterales; family Caulobacteraceae; genus Caulobacter. The sequence goes on along the minus strand of NZ_CP114871.1, from coordinate 2,275,011 downwards.
CGCCGTCTGGAGCGGCTGGCCACAAACTATCTGGGTCTGGCGCCGATCAAGGCCGAACAAGAGATCGAATCCGATAGACTGGCCGAGATCGCAGCGCGCCTGTCGCAGCCGCGTCCCGCCCCGGCGCCGGCAGCGCCGGAGAACAATGCTGCGGCGGCTTCGGACCAACCCGTGCCGGAGACGCCTGGGGAGAACTTGCAATGAGCCTGGCGGACCTTTCGCCTCGCTTGCCTGCATGGCGCTGGCTCATCGAGCGCGTCTGGAGCCTGGAGCATGCCTTCGAGCGGTCGAAGGCCGCTGGCCGCGCGCAGGACGACACCCGCCTGCGCATCTTTTTCATCCTAGCGATCTTCGGGACCGTTTTCCTGGGACTGGCGGTCGGCGCCGGACGTTCGGCCGTGTTCTCCGACGCCGGGCGAGGGGGCGACTACGCGCCCCTGATCGGCGCCGCGCGCGCCGACCTGACGGACCGCAATGGCGAGCTGCTGGCCGCGGACCTTACGCACTACGGCCTCTATATCGACCCGTCGGACGTGTGGGATGCGCGCGAGACCCGCAACATCCTGCGCCGCGCCGTGCCCAGCCTGGACGTCAAGCGCCTGAACAAGGCGCTGGAAGGCAATCGCCGCATCTTTGTCCATGGCGGCCTGACGCCGGAGGAGCGCACGGCGATCCACGAACTGGGCCTGCCGGGCATCAGCTTCGAGGAGGAGGGGCGCCGCGTCTATCCGCTGGGCGGTACGGCGGCGCACGTGATCGGCTTCTCCGACAAGGGCGGGGCTGGCCTGGCCGGGGCCGAGCGCGCCCTGGACACCGAGCTGCGCCAAGTGGCGGCGCGGGGCGGCGGTTCGCTGCCGCTGTCCATCGACCTGCGCGTGCAGGCGGCGCTCGACGACGAGCTGAACAAGGCCGCCATGCATTTCACGCCCAAGGGTGCGGTGGGCATCGTCACCAACGTCCACACGGGCGAAATCCTGGGCCTGTCGAGCTGGCCGACCTTTGATCCCAACAAGCCCAGCGCGTCTGACGACAGCGCGCGCCTGAACCGGGCGGCGGCGGCGGTGTACGAGATGGGTTCGACCTTCAAGGCGTTCACGGTCGCCATCGGCCTGGACACCGGGGTCGCCACGCCCAGCACGACCTTCGACGCGACCCAGCCATACAAGCTGGGTTACCGCACGATCCACGACTATCACGCGGCGCGGAAGATCCTGACCCTGGTCGAGGTGTTCCAGCATTCGTCCAACATCGGTACCGCCAAGCTGGGCGTCGCCATCGGCCCGCGTCGGCTGGAGCAGTATTTCACCAAGCTGGGCCTGACCAAGCCGGCCAGCGTCGAGCTGCGCGAGTCCGCGCGCCCGCTGACCCCCAAGAAGTGGGACGAGGACACGGTAGCCTCGACCTCGTTCGGCCACGGCATGAACATCAGCCCGCTGGCTCTGTCCGAGGCCATGGGCGCGCTGCTGAACGGCGGGGTTCGCGTGCCGCTGACCATCCGCAAGCAGGACCCGAACTATCGCCCCAAGGGAACCCGCGTGATCTCCGAGCAGAGCTCGCTGGAGATGCTGCAGATCATGCGCGCCAACGTGTCCGATCCGGTGGGCAGCGGCGGCAAGGCCAATGCGCCGGGCCTGTCGGTAGGCGGCAAGACCGGCACCGGCGAGAAGTATGATCCGGCCATCAGGCGCTATAACCCCCAGCGTCAGGTCTCGTCCTTCGCCGCCGTCTTCCCGACCGAGGGGCCGGTTGAGGCTGATCGCTATTTCGTCCTGATCCTGATGGATGAGCCGCACGGCACCAAGGAGAGCTACGGCTATTCCACGGGCGGCTGGGTCGGCGCGCCGGCCGCCGGCAAGGTGATTGACCGCATCGCGCCGTTCCTGGGCGTGCAGCGCAAGTTCGACGTTCCGTACTCTGTCGCGTCGAATGGCGCGTTCGCCGCTGCTGGAGGCGGCCGATGACCATGCCCCTGTCCGATCTGGTCCAGCGCGACCTGCCCGTCGATCCCGTCATCACCGGGGTCACCGCCGACAGCCGCAAGGTCAAGGCCGGAACCCTGTTCGTGGCCCTGCCGGGCTCGAAGGTGGACGGGCGCAGCTTCATCCCCGCCGCGCTCGACGCCGGGGCCGCCGCGATCCTTGCCCCCTCGGACGTGACCGGCCTGCCGGTGCCGGTGGTGCATGCGCAGGACCCGCGGCGGGCCTACGCCCTTGCGGCCGCCAGCTTCTGGGGCGCTCAGCCCAAGACCTGCGTGGCGGTGACGGGAACCAACGGCAAGACGTCGGTCGCCGTGTTCTGCCGCCAGATCTTCGCCGAGCTGGGCCACAAGGCCGCCAGCATGGGCACCTTGGGCGTCACTGTGTCGGAGAAGGGCAAGCCGGACGTGCAGCTGACGCCGCCGGGCCTGACAACGCCCGACGCCGCCGACGTGTCCGAAATGCTGGCCAAGCTGGCCGCTGACGGCGTGACACACATGGCGCTGGAGGCGTCGTCGCACGGTGTGGATCAGCGGCGGCTGGACGGCGTGCGATTGACCGCCGGGGGCTTCACCAACTTCACCCAGGACCACCTGGATTATCACGGCACCATGGGCGTCTATCGCGCGGCCAAGCTGCGCCTGTTCGACACCCTGCTGCCGCGCTGGTCGACGGCGGTGCTGAACGCCGACTCCGACGCCTATCCGGCCTTCGCCGCGGCGGCGATCGGGGCTGGCCTGACTCTGTCGTCGGTGGGCGAGAAGGGGCGGGGCCTGCGTCTGGTCTGCCGGGAACTGCTGCCGGAAGGCCAGCGCCTGGTGATCGCCCATGACGGCGTCGAGCATGTGGTGAACCTGCCGCTGGCGGGCGCCTTCCAGGCCGACAACGTGCTGGTGGCCGCGGGCCTGTGCATCGCGGCGGGCGAGGAGCCTGCGGCCGTGCTTAAGGCGCTGGAGCATCTGCAAGGCGCGGCGGGCCGTCTGCAACGGGTCGGGACCGGCCCGAAGGGCGGCGAGGCCTATGTGGATTACGCCCACACGCCGGACGGCCTGGAGACGGTGCTGAAGGCGCTGCGTCCCCATACGCGTGGCAAGCTGATCGCCGTGTTCGGCGCTGGCGGGGACCGTGACCGGTCCAAGCGGCCGCAGATGGGCCAGATCGCCGCTCGCCTGGCGGACGTGGCCATTGTCACTGACGACAATCCGCGCTCGGAAGAGCCGGCCGTCATCCGCGCCGAGATTATGGCCGCGGCGCGTGGCGCTCGCGAGATCGGCGACCGCCGCGAGGCCATCCGCGCCGCCGCCGCCATGCTGGAGGACGGCGACGTCCTGGTGGTGGCCGGCAAGGGCCACGAGCAGGGTCAGATCATCGCCGGGGTCACCCATCCCTTCGACGACGTGGCCGAGACCGCGAGCGCGCTGGGGCTGAGCGATGGCTGAATTCCTGTGGACCGCCGCGGAGATCGCGGCCGCCACCGGCGGCGTGCTGAATGGCGCGCCCTTTGAAGTTTCCGGCGTCTCCATCGACACGCGTTCCATCGAGCCCGGCGACCTGTTCGTGGCCCTGGCCGGCGTGCGCGACGCGCATGATTTCGTGCCGGGGGCTCTGGCCTCCGGGGCTGCGGGGTCGCTGACCATGCGGCTGGTGGAGGGTTCGTGCGTTGTCGTAGGTGATACCCTCAAGGCCTTGGAATCGCTGGGTGAAGCGGCGCGATATCGTGCGCCCGCCAAGCGCGGGGCGGTGACGGGATCGGTCGGCAAGACCAGCGTGACCCGCGCGGTGGAGGCGGGTCTTCGCCTAGCGGGGCGCGGCCATGCGTCGGTCAAATCCTACAACAACCACATCGGGGTTCCTCTGACCCTGGCGCGGATGCCGCGCGACACCGAGCGCGCGGTGTTCGAGGTCGGCATGAACCACGCCGACGAGATCACGCCGCTGTCGCTGATGGTGCGTCCGCATGCGGTGGCCATCACCACGGTGGGGCCGGTGCATACCGAGAACTTCCCCGACGGGGAGGAGGGCGTCGCCAAGGCCAAGGCCGAGATCTTCGCCGGGCTGGAGCCGGGCGGGATCGCCGTTCTCAACGCCGACAACAGGTGGTTCGACCTGCTGAAGGCCGAGGCCGAGAAAGTGGGCGCGACCGTTTGGAGCTTTGGCTCGGGCGAGGGCTGCACGGCCCGCCTGACGGGGTTCGACAGTCACGCTGACGGCGCGACGGTGCATGCGGTCATCCGGGGTGAGGCGCTGAGCTTTCCGATCCTGCAGGCGGGCCAGCACTGGGGCCTCAACAGCCTGTGCGTGCTGCTGATGCTGGAGGCGCTGGACGTGCCGCGCGCGACCGCGCTGGAAGCCCTGGCGAAGTTCGCGCCTATCGAGGGGCGAGGGGCCGAGAAGACGGTCGCTGTTGAGGGCGGCGCCTTCACCCTGGTGGACGAGAGCTACAACGCCAATCCGATCTCCATGGCGGCTGCGCTGAAGAACCTGGGCGCGCGCAAGGTTTCGGGGCGACGCATCGTCGCGCTGACCGACATGCTGGAGCTTGGCCCCCAGGCGGCGGAACACCACGCGGCCCTGGCGTCGCTGGCCGAGGACGCGAAGATCGACCTGGTCTTCTGCGCCGGGCCGCTGATGAAATCCCTGTGGGAGGCGCTTCCCCCGACTCGCCGGGGCGGGTACGCCGAGACTGCGGTAGCGTTAACGCCGCTCGTCACATCGGCCGTGCGGGGCGGCGACGTGGTGATGGTCAAGGGTTCAAACGGTTCGAAAGCCGGGACGGTGGCAGCCGCCCTGGCTTCGCTCGGTTCGGATGTCGGTTCGGGTGGGGACGACTGATGCTGTATCTGCTCTATGAGCGTCTGAGCGATCTGCGCGAGCACATCCCGCTGCTCAACCTGCTGAAATACCTGACCTTCCGCACCGTGATGGCGGTGATGACCGCCCAACTGGTCGTCATCCTGATGGGCTCGCGGTTCATCCGCTGGATGCGCGCCAAGCAGGGCCGCGGCCAGCCGATCCGCGCCGAGGGCATCCAGCGCCACGTGGTCGAGAAGGCTGGCACGCCTACCATGGGCGGACTGATGATCCTGGCCGGGGTGTTCGTGGGCACCCTGCTGTGGGCGGATCTGTCCAACATCCACGTTTGGGTCGTGCTGTTCGTGACCGGGGCCTATGGCCTGCTGGGCTTCATGGACGACTACGCCAAGGTCACCAAGCAAACGACCGCTGGCCTTTCCAGCAAGCAGAAGCTGGCCGCGCAGGTTCTTGTGGCGGTGATCGCCTCTGTCCTGCTGATCCTGTTTTCGCCCAAATCGCCGACGACGCCGGGGCTGGAGACCAGCCTGGTCTTCCCGATCTTCAAGCAGTTCATCTTCAATCTGGGCTGGTTCTATGTGGTCTTCGCCGCCGTGGTGCTGGTGGGGGCGTCGAACGCCGTGAACCTGACGGATGGGCTGGATGGCCTAGCCACGGTGCCGGTGATGATCGCGGCTTCCACCTTCGGTCTGATCGCCTATCTGGTCGGCAACTATGTGTTCGCCAACTATCTACAGCTTCACTTCGCGCCGGGTGTGGGTGAGCTGGCGGTGTTCTGCGGGGCGATCATCGGGGCCGGGATGGGCTTCCTTTGGTACAACGCGCCACCGGCCAAGATCTTCATGGGCGACACGGGGTCGCTGGCCCTGGGCGGGGCGCTCGGCGCCGTTGCAGTCAGTTCCAAGCACGAGATCGTCCTGGCGATCGTCGGCGGCCTGTTCGTGGCCGAGGCGCTGTCGGTGATGATCCAGGTCGCTTACTTCAAGAAGACCGGAAAGCGCATCTTCCTGATGGCGCCGATCCACCACCATTTCGAAAAGCTGGGCTGGGCCGAGTCCACGGTGGTGATCCGGTTCTGGATCGTCTCGCTGATGCTGGCCCTGATCGGCCTCGCCACCCTGAAGCTGCGCTAGGGGAGGGCTGGTCCAGGTCATGATCCCGGTTCGCGGTTTCGAGGGCAAGACAGTCGCCGTGTTCGGCCTTGGCCGGACTGGTCTGACGGCCGCGCGCGCCCTTTTGGCGGGCAAGGCCAAGGTCGTGGCCTGGGACGAGAAGGCCGCGGGCCGAGACGCCGCCGAGGCCGAGGGCCTGACGGTCAAGGACCTGTGGGCCGCCGACTGGTCCGGCATCTCCGCGTTGCTGCTGTCGCCGGGCGTGCCCCTGACGCATCCCAAACCGCACTGGGTGGTTGAGAAGGCGCGCGCCGCCGGGGTCGAGATCCTGGGCGACATCGAACTCTTCGCCCGCTCGGTGAACGCCGCCCCGTCACACAAGCGACCCAAGGTGGCGGCCATCACTGGCACCAACGGCAAGTCCACGACCACGGCGCTGCTGGGCCACATCTGCCGCAGCGCGGGGCGGGACACCCGTATCGGCGGCAACATCGGCTATGGTGTTCTGGGCCTTGAGGACATGCACGGCGGGGCCGTCTATGTGCTGGAGACCTCGTCCTATCAGCTTGACCTGACCAGCAGCCTGAAGGCCGATGCGGCGGTCATCCTCAACATCTCGCCCGACCATCTGGACCGCCATGGCGGCATGGAGGGCTATGTGGCCGCCAAGCGCCGCATCCTGCTGAACCAGGACAAGGGCGACACGGCGATCATCGGAGTTGACGATCCCTGGTGCCAGCAGATCTGCACCGAGATCACCGCCGCCAACCGCCGCACCATCTGGCCGATCAGCTCGGGTCGCGCCATGGGCCGCGGCGTCTATGCGCTGCAAGGGGTGCTGTACGACGCCACGGGCGACCGGGTGACGGAGGTCGCCGATCTGCTGCGGGCCCGCAGCCTGCCGGGGCGGCACAACTGGCAGAATGCGGCCGCCGCCTACGCCGCCGCCCGCGCGCTGGGCATTTCCATGGCCGACGCCGCCGAGGGTCTGCGCACCTTCCCCGGGCTCGCGCACCGGATGGAGACCGTGGCGACCATCGGCAATGTCCGCTTCGTCAACGACTCCAAGGCGACTAACGCCGACGCGGCGCGCCAAGCCATGTCGTCCTATCCGCGCTTCTACTGGATCGCCGGGGGCGTTCCGAAAGCGGGGGGCATCGACAGCCTGACCGACCTGTTTCCGCGCATCGCCAAGGCCTACCTGATCGGCGACGCCGCTCCGGCGTTCGGCGCGGCGCTGAAGGATCGTGCGCCGTCCAAGGAATGCGGGACGCTGGAGGCCGCCGTCATGGCCGCCTATGCCGACGCCAAGTCGTCGGGCGAGGACGCGGTGGTGCTGCTGTCGCCCGCCTGTGCGTCCTTTGACCAATTCGCCGATTTCGAAGCCCGGGGCGACGCGTTCCGGTCCGCGGTGCTGAGCTTGTCCAAGACCCCCAAGGGGGCGACGGCGTGAGCAGCGAGCGCAACAACGCCCACGCCTTCGCCCGCACCGACCAGTCGCGCTTTGGCGTGTGGTGGTGGACGACCGATCACTGGCTGCTGGGCGGGGTCGCGGCCCTGATCGTTGTCGGGGTGCTGCTGTCCTTCGCCTCCAGCCCGGCGGCGGCGCTGCGCATGGGTATCGACGACCCGTTCCATTTCGCCCTGCGTCAGTGCGTGTTCGCCGGCGCGGCGGCCTTCATTCTTATCGCGTCTTCCATGCTGACGCCCCGGGGCGTGCGGCGGACGGCGTTCTTCGTCTACATCGTCGCCATCCTGATCATGGCTGCCCTGCCGTTCATCGGCCATACGGCCAAGGGCGCGGCGCGCTGGGTGGCCATCGGCGGCTTCACCTTGCAGCCTTCGGAATTCATGAAGCCGGCCTTGATCGTGCTGGTCTCCTGGATGTTCTCCGAGGGTCAGAAGGGCGAAGGGGTGCCGGGGGTGTCCATCGCCTTCGGCCTGTACGCGCTGGCGGTCGGTCTGCTGCTGATCCAGCCGGATGTCGGCCAGACCGTGCTGATCACCGTCGCGTTCGGCGCCGCGTTCTGGATGGCCGGTGTGCCGTTGTCGTGGATCATGGGCCTGGGCGTTCTGGCCATGAGCGGGTTGGCCAGCACCTATTTCCTGTTCGATCACGTGAGGGCGCGCGTCACCAAGTTCCTGAGTCCCGAACAGGCCGACACCCACCAGATAACCCGCGCCTCCGAGGCGATCAGCGCCGGCGGCCTGTTCGGCCGGGGTCCGGGCGAGGGCGTGATGAAGCGTCACGTGCCCGACCTGCATACCGACTTCATCTATTCGGTGGCGGCGGAGGAATATGGCCTGGTCTTCTCGCTGGCGCTGATCGGCCTGTTCGCCTTCGTCGTGGTGCGCGGGATGTACAAGGCCATGAAGCTTTCCGACCCGTTCGAGCAGGTGGCCGCGGCTGGTCTTTTCGTGCTGCTGGGCCAGCAGGCGATCATCAATGTCGCCGTGAACTTGAACCTGATCCCGACCAAGGGCATGACCTTGCCGTTCATCTCCTATGGCGGCTCGTCCATGCTCGCCATGGGCCTGACCCTGGGCATGGCGCTGGCGCTGACCCGCCGTCGCCCCGGGGCCTATTCGTCGTCGGACACGCTGGCCCGCGCCGGCGCGTTCGCGTGAACCTGAGGGGTATGTGCTCATGACCGGCAAGGTCGCCGTCGTCGCCGCCGGGGGAACTGGCGGGCACATGTTCCCCGCCCAGGCGCTCGCCGAGACCCTGATCGCGCGCGGCTGGCGAGTGGTGCTGGCGACCGACGAGCGCGGCGAGCTGTACGCCGACAAGTTTCCCGCTGAAGAGAAGCTGTTCCTGTCGGCCGCGACCTTCAAGAAGGGCGACCCGATCGGCATGATCCGCGCCGGCCTCGCGATCCTGCAAGGCGTGATGCAGGCGCGAAAGGCGTTCAAGCGTCTGAACCCGGCCGTGGTCGTGGGGTTCGGAGGCTATCCCTCCCTGCCGGCGCTGCTGGCCGCGACGGGGCAGAAGCGCCCGACCGTGATCCACGAACAGAACGCGGTGCTGGGCCGAGTCAATCGCTTCATGGCCCCCAAGGTCACGGAGCTGGCCTGCGCCTTCCCGACGCTCGAAATGGCTTCGCCCGCCGCCAAGGCGAGAGCGCACGTGATCGGAAGCCCGGTGCGTCCGGCGATCCAGGCCCTCCACGACCAGCCTTATGAAGCGCCGGGCGACGAAGGGCCGATCCACCTGCTGATCACGGGCGGCAGCCAGGGCGCGCGCCTGCTGTCGGAACTGGTGCCCGAGGCGGTGATCCGCCTGCCCGAGGACATCCGCATGCGGCTGGAGATCCAGCAGCAGACCCGGGCGGAATCCATGGACAACGCCCGCCGGCTCTACGCCAACGCCCTGGTGAAGGCCGAGATCGCGCCGTTCTTCCGCGATATGGCCGGCCGTCTGGGCAAGGCGCATCTGGTGGTCGGGCGGGCCGGCGCCTCGACGGTATGCGAACTGGCGGTGGCCGGACGGCCCTCGATCCTGGTGCCGCTGAAGATCGCCGCGGATGATCACCAGCGTTACAACGCCCGCCTGCTGGAAGACGCCGGCGCCGCGGCCGTGGCGCTGGAGGACGAGCTGACCACCGACAGCATGGCCGGGGCGCTGAACGCGCTGTTGCGGGATGGTCCGCGACTAGCCCGCATGGCGGCTTCGGCCCACGCGGCGGGCACGCCGGACGCCGCCGAGAAGCTGGCCGATCTGGTCGAGGCGACCGCCCGCTAGTTAGGTTCTAGGCCCGTCTCGATCAGGGGGCGGCCGATCTTGACCGCCTGCTCGATGCTTTCCGCCACAGTCACGGCTGGGAAGGGCGTATGGCCGTCGCAGACCAGCCGCGCCGCCGCTTCCTCCATGCCGCCGGCCGGAATGGTTTCGGCCTTCGCCTCGCCGCCGCTGAGCGGGCCTTCGCGGCTGTTGGCGCGGATGCTGGCGTAGCCGCCGCGAACCAGGGTCCGGGCGTCGCAATCGATGCTGAACACCTGCCAGCCGCCCCAGTAGGCTTCGCCCGCGGCGATGAAGTCGGTCTCGACCACCTGCAGCACGCGCAGCCTGGCCGTTCGGCCTGTCCAGGCGATAGCGCCCTCGTCCACGAACGCGGCGTAGCGGCCCACATCGACCAGTTTGAGCGCAAGCTTGGCCGGGGCTTGGGCCTGCGCCGGGGCGGCGATCAACAGAAACCCCGTCACGAGGGCATTTCCGGCCCGTCGCAAATCATTTAATCGGGCTGGCATGATCAAGCGTAGACGTCCTGTCCCCTTCGAACTCGGCCCCGTGCATTTCATCGGCATCGGCGGCATCGGCATGAGCGGCATCGCCGAGATCATGCTGCGTATCGGCTATACGGTTCAGGGTTCGGACGCGAAAGCCAGCGCCAATACCGAACGCCTGGCCAAGCTGGGCGCCAAGATCTTCATTGGCCACGACGCGGCCCATGTGGAGGGGGCGTCGGCCATCGTCTATTCCACGGCGGTCAAGCAAGACAATCCGGAGATGGTGGCGGGCCGCAACGCGCGCCTGCCGCTGGTGCGGCGAGCCGAGATGCTGGCGGAACTGATGCGCCTGCAGTTCTCGGTCGGCGTGGCCGGGACCCACGGCAAGACCACCACGACCTCCATGGTCGCCGCCCTGCTGGACGCGGGCGGGCTGGACCCGACGGTGGTCAATGGCGGGATCATCAACGCCTACGGCACCAACGCCAAGGTGGGCGAGGGCGACTGGATCGTGGTCGAGGCCGACGAGAGCGACGGCAGCTTCCTGCGCCTGAAGTCGACGGTCGGCATCATCACCAACATCGACGCCGAGCATCTGGATCACTGGGGCGACTTCGAAGCCGTGAAGAAAGGCTTCCAGGACTTCGTCGAGAACATTCCGTTCTATGGCTTCTGCGCGGTCTGCACCGACCACCCCGAAGTTCAGGCCCTGACCTCGCGCATCGAGAACCGCCGACTGGTCACCTACGGGACCAATCCGCAGGCGGAAGTGCGCGTGCAGAACATCACCATGGGGCCCGACGGCGCAGGGTTCGATGTGATCGTCTCGCCCCTGAACGGCGAGGAAGTCCGCTATGAGGGCCTGCGCCTGCCCATGGCCGGGCTGCACAACGTCCTGAACGCCACCGCCGCCATCGCCGTGGCGCGGGAGTTGGGTATCGACGCGGAGTCGATCCGCAAGGGGCTCGCCGCCTTCGGCGGGGTGAAGCGCCGCTTCACCACCGTGGGCGTGGCCAACGGCATCCGGGTCATCGACGACTACGGCCACCACCCGGTGGAGATCGCCAATGTCCTCAAAGCCGCCCGCGCGGTGACCGAGGGGCGGGTGATCGCCGTGGTGCAGCCGCACCGCTATACCCGCCTGCGCGACCTGATGGCGGAGTTCAGCTCCTGCTTCAACGACGCCGACGTGGTGATCGTGGCCGACGTCTATACGGCCGGCGAGGCGCCCATCGAGGGCGTCGACCGCGACGGCCTGGTCGAGGGCCTGCGCCGCTTCGGCCATCGCCGGGCGATCCCGCTGGAGAGCCCCGCGGCCCTGGCCGGCATCGTGGCGGAGGAAGCCAAGGCCGGCGATCTGGTGGTCCTGCTGGGCGCGGGCGACATCACCAGCTGGGCCTACGCGTTGCCTGCTCAGCTTGAGGCGCTGGCAAAGTGAGCTGGCGCGACGCTCTCCCGGCCGTGCGCGGCAAGCTGCTGCGTGACGAAGCCCTGGCGCCGTTCACCTGGTTTCGGGTCGGCGGGCCGGCGGAGCTGATCTTCCTGCCCGAGGACGAGGACGATTTGGCTGACTTCCTGCGCGGTCTGGATCCGGCCGTGCCGGTGACGCCGATCGGCGTCGGGTCCAACACTCTGGTCCGCGATGGCGGGGTGGAGGGCGTGGTGATCCGCTTGGGCGGGCGGGCGTTCGCCAAGGTCGAGCCGCGGGGCGAGAACCGCATCTTCGCCGGAGCCGCCGTGCCCGACGCCATCCTGGCGCGCGAGGCGGCCAAGGCCGGTATCGCGGGTCTGGAATTCTATCGCGGGGTGCCCGGCTCGATCGGTGGGGCGCTGATGATGAACGCGGGCTGTTATGGCTCCGAGACCAAGGACGTGCTGGTCGAGGCCTATGCGGTCACCCGTTCGGGCGAAGGCGTGACCCTGTCCAACGCCGACCTTGGCTACACCTATCGCAAGTCCGCTCGCGCGGCGGCCGGCGATCTGATCTTCACCGGCGCCCTGTTCGAGGGTGCCGCCGACGAGCCCGCCGCCATCCAGGCGCGGATGGAGGAGATCACGGCGCGTCGTGAGACCACCCAGCCGATCCGGGAGAAGACGGGGGGCTCGACCTTCAAGAACCCGCCGGGGCATTCATCCTGGAAGCTGGTCGATGAGGCGGGCTGGCGCGGCAAGCTGTTCGGCGGGGCGATGTTCTCGCCGCTGCATTCCAACTTCCTGATCAATACGGGGGAGGCGACCGCCGCCGACCTGGAAGGACTTGGCGAGGCCGTCCGCGCGGACGTGAAGGCCAAGACCGGCGTGGAGCTGGAATGGGAGATCAAGCGGATCGGCAAGGCCTGACAGCCGCTGATGGTTTACGGCGTCGGCGATTTGTATAGCTTCGCCCCTTCCTTCTGTTGGGGCTGAGTCCATGATCCGCAAACTGCTTCTCGCCGCCGCCTCTACGGCGCTCCTCGCCACCGCCGCGCATGCGCAAGACGCCGCCACGGCCGAAGCCCTGCGCGACAAGGCGCTGAAGAGCGACCTGGCCTGGGAGATCACCGAGGAGCTGACCGACATGGGGCCGCGCCTGGTCGGCTCGCCCGCCATGGAGCGCGCCAAGGATTGGGGCGTGGCCAAGCTGAAGGCCATGGGCTTCACCAATGTGGTCGCCGAAGAGTTCGCCAAGCCGTCCTGGACGCGTGGCGAAGAGTGGGCCGAGATAACGGCGCCCTATCCGCAGAAGCTGTCGATCATCGGCCTGGGCCGCACCATCTCGACCCCCGCCGCCGGGATCGAGGCGGAGGTCGTGCTGTTCAAGACCTATGGCGAACTGCTGGCCGCGCCGGTCGGGTCGCTGAAGGGGAAGATCGCCTTCGTGAACGAGCCGATGACCCGCGCCCAGGACGGCGCCGGCTATGGTCCCGCGGGCGCGCCGCGTCGCGGCGGTCCGGCGGAAGCCGCCAAGCGCGGAGCGGTGGCCCTGCTGATCCGTTCGGTCTCCACCTCCACCTCGACCGTGCCGCATACGGGCAGCACGGCGCATGGAACCGACGCGCCGAACGTCCCCGCCGCCGCCCTCGGCGTGCCGGAGGCAGACCTGCTGCAGCGCCTGGCGCTGAAGGGGCCGGTGAAGGTCAAGCTGAAGCTGGCTAACAGCACGGACCCCAAGGATGTCGCCTGGAACATCGCCGGTGAAATCCGCGGCTCGGAAAAGCCGGATGAGATCATCGTCATCGGCGGTCACATCGACAGTTGGGATGTCGGCACGGGCGCCCTGGACGACGCCACGGGCGTGGCCATCACCACCGCCGCGGCCAAGCTGATCGCCGAGCTGCCCAAGCGGCCCAAGCGCACCATCCGCGTCGTCATGTGGGGTTCGGAGGAAAGCGGCGGCTCCTCCGACGCCTACCTGGCCGCGCACAAGGACGAGCTGTCGAAGATCGTCCTGGCGGGCGAGAGCGACACGGGCGCCGACCGCATCTACGCCCTGGCTCTGCCGAAGGGCTCGGCGGAGCATCCGGTCATGAAGGAAGCTTCGCGGATCATGACCTCCTTGAAGATCTACACCGACCGCGCGCCTTCAGCCGGTGGCGGGGCCGACATCGCCGGGATCGAACGGGCGGGGGTGCCGGTGATCAATCTGCATCAAGACGCCAGCCGTTATTTCGACTTCCACCACACGGCGGACGACACCTTGGACAAGGTGGATCCCGCGCAGCTGGCGCAGAACGTCGCCGCCTGGGCGAGCTTCATCTATCTGGTGGCGGACAGCGACATCGACTTCCGGACCCTGAAGGCCGAAGCGAAGTAGCTAGATACGGACGTTGACGAGAGAACCGGGGGCGGTCTGGGCGGGAGCCTGGGCCGCCTTCGGCATTTGAGCGCCTGAAAGAGCGCCGCCGAACTGGACGGCCGGCGTGCTGGAAGCAGTCGCGCCGCCGTTGACGGACTGCATCACGGCCATGGTCCGGGCTTCGGGACGGGGCGCGCGCACGGGCTCGATGGGCCGGATTTCCCGGAACCCGCCGTAGTACTGGATACCGCCAACGATGCGATTCACCGCGTCCATGCGACCACAAATAAGCGCGATGGGCTTAACAGGGGGTTGAGAGTCGTCCAGAACCGCCGGGCAATCACGAAGGCTTACCCATGACCCTCCCGCTCTCCGGAAAACACGTCGCCGTCCTGCTGGGCGGGCCCTCCTCGGAGCGAGAAGTCAGCCTGGTTTCGGGGCGTGAATGCGCCGACGCGCTGGAGCGTCTGGGCGCCAAGGTGAGCCGCGTGGACGCTGGGCGCGACCTGGCCGCCGTTCTGGAGCGCCTGAAGCCGGACGTGGTGTTCAACGCCCTGCACGGCGAGTGGGGCGAAGATGGCTGCGTCCAGGGCATCCTGGAGACCTTTGGCTGCGCCTATACCCACTCGGGCGTGCTGGCCTCGGCCCTGGCGATGGACAAGGCCAAGGCCAAGGCCGTGCTGGCGGCGGCGGGCGTGGTGGTGCCAGGCGGCGGCCTGTTCAACCGCTTCGAGGCGGCGCGCGACCACGTCATGGCGCCGCCCTATGTGGTCAAGCCGAACGCCGAGGGATCGTCCGTCGGCGTTTTCCTGGTTTTCGAGGGCGCAAACAGCCCGCCCCAGGCCCTGGCCGAGCCGAGCTGGACCTATGGCGAGGAAGTGATGGTCGAGCCCTATATCGCCGGCAAGGAGCTGGCGGTCGCGGTGATGGGCGAGAAGGACGGGCCGCGCGCGTTGGCCGTGACGGACATCGTCTCCAGCACCGGCTTCTACGATTACGACGCCAAATATTCCGAGGGCGGGTCGGTTCACGTCCTGCCGGCGCCGATCTCGGAAGACGCACGCGACCGCGCCATGCGGATGGCCGAGCTCGCTCACGTCGCTCTTGGTTGCCGAGGGGTTACCAGAAGCGACTTTCGTTATGACGACATTAACGATCTTCTGGTCCTTTTGGAGGTCAACACCCAGCCCGGCATGACACCGACCTCGCTTGTTCCAGAGCAGGCGGCTCATGAAGGAATCGGGTTCGACCAGTTAGTGCTTTGGATCACGGAGGACGCGTATGCCCGCGCAGCGGGGGGCTCGGCAGAATGACGCCAAGCCTCGGGTCAAAAAGCCCGCAAGTCCGGTAAACACGCGCGCGGCGAAAAAGCCTGCGCCGGGAGTCGCTCCCGCACGTCCGTCGCTCTCCCCCAAGATCCTGCTGGCCGCCGGCGGCGCCGTTCTGGCGCTCGGCGTCGTGGTCATGCTGGCCACCGGCGATCGCGCGCAGCGCATCTCTGAAGGCGTGGCTACGGGCGTCGATCAACGTTTCGCCGCCATGGGCTTCCGCCTCAAGGCCGTCCATGTGCAGGGCACCTCGGCGATGGCGTCGCCCGACATCCTGCGGGCCTCGGGTCTCTACAGGGATCAGCCGCTGCTGGGCCTGGACCTGGATCAGGTTCGCCAGCGCGTGCAGTCGGTGGGCTGGGTCAAGGAAGTGAAGGTCGTTCGCCTTCTGCCCGACACCCTGGTCCTGGCCGTCAAGGAACGCCGCCCGACCGCCGTCTGGCAGCACGCCGGCCGCACCGTCGTGATCGACGGGGAGGGCGGAGTGATCACCGAGGCTGATCCCGGCCGCTTCCCGCAGCTTCCGCTGATCGTGGGCGCGGGGGCCGACATCGCCGCCCCGGCCATCCTGCCGGCGGTGGCGCAGCGCCAGCGCCTTACCGATCGCCTGGAGGCGATGGTGCGGGTGGATCAGCGTCGTTGGGACCTGCGCCTGAAGGACGGCTCGCTCGTCCAGCTTCCGGCGATCGACGAGGAAGCCGCCCTCATCCAGCTCGATCAGCTGGATCAGCGGCAGAGAATTTTGGACCTCGGGTTCGCGCGCATCGATCTGCGTGATCCCGAAATGATTGCGGTGCGCCCGAAGGATGCACCTGCCGTCGGCCAGTTGGTGGCCGGTGGCGCGTAAAAGGCAGAAAGCTGGGCTGGGGAGTTCAATGTCGAGGATTGAAGAACGGCGAGAGGCCAGGGACGGCCTGAAGGCGGCGCTGCAGCGCCAGCCGGTGATCGCCACGGTCGATCTTGGCGCGTCCAAGGTCAGCTGCTTCATCATGAAGGGCGACGGGATCAAGCGCGACGAGCGCTCCCTGACCACGGCCGGTGTCGGCTATGTGCAGTCGCGCGGCGTGCGCGGCGGTTCGATCGTGAATCTCGACGAGGCGGCCCAGGCCATCGCCCAGGCGGTGGAACGCGCCGAGACCGTGGCCGGCGTCTCCGTCCAGGGCGTCACCGTTTCGACCGCCGGCGGCCAGCTGGCCAGCCATCGCGTGCGGGCCCAGGTCTCGCTGGGCGCCCGTCCCATCAGCGACGCGGATCTGTCGCGCGCCATCGGCTCCGCCCTGTCCCAGGTGAAGCTGCCCGGCCGCAAGCCGATCCATATGCTGCCCATGGCCTGGTCGGTGGACGGCCAGAAGGGCGTGAAGGATCCGCGCGCCATGTTCGGCCGCTCGCTGGGCCTGGAGCTGCTGGTCGTCTCGATCAACGAGAACGTGTTCCACACCCTGAGCCACTGCATCGAGCGCGCCCACCTGTCCTTCGACGGCGTGGTCGCCGCGCCCTTCGCCTCGGCCCTGGCGGCCCTGGAAGAAGACGAAATGGACCTGGGCGCCGTATGCATCGACATGGGCGGCGGCTCGACCTCGGTCGCCGTGTTCAATGACGGGGCGCTGGTCCACGTGGACAGCCTGCCGGTCGGCGGCGGTCACGTGACGCAAGACATCGCCCGTGGCCTGTCGACCTCGCTGGTCGGCGCCGAGCGGATCAAGAACCTGCACGGTTCGGCCATCGCCTCGTCGAACGAAGACCGGGAGATGATCGAAGCCCCGCCGCGCGGCGACGATCCGGGCGCGGGTCCGGTGGTGGCTCCGCGCTCCATGTTGAAGGGCATCATCGCCCCCCGCGTCGAGGAGACGCTGGAACTGCTGCGCGAACGCCTCAAGGCTTCCGGCGCGCCGGTCGAGCCGGGCGCGGGCATCGTTCTGACGGGCGGCGCGAGCCAGTTGGCCGGCGTGCGTGAAGTGGCCGTGCGCGTGTTCGACCGTCCGGTCCGCCTGGGGCGTCCGCGTCGCCTGCCGCATCTGGCCGATGCGGCTTCGGGTCCGGCCTTCTGCGCCGCGGCCGGCGTGCTGCAACGCGCGGCCTTTGGTCCGCGCGAGGTTGTGTCGTCCAAGCAGCTGATGGGGCAGAAGATCCGCCGCGAACCGGTAGACCCCGCGGCTGGCGCGCTGTCGCGGGCGGCCGCTTGGCTGCGCGACAACCTGTAGGGAGAATCGGGCAGGGGATTCGCGACCCGATCTGGGCGTCGAATCCGACTCATGGTTAATCCGCCGCAGGGTGGTTAATGCCGAAAGCTGTCCACAGCGAACACGCGTTCGATCCGCGATTCCCTTGAGGCAACAGGGAAAATTCGGTTTTCCGCCTCTTTGACGCCTTCCGACTCAGCGTATGCAGTTAACTGCCAATTAACGATGGTGGTTCAACTGTTAACCGAACCGTCATCGACGGGCGGGCGAGCGGGGTCGCCTTAACCCCTCGATGACTTCGGCGAAGGACTTGGGGTCCAAACAAATGGCTATTTCTCTCTCAGCGCCGCGCACGACTGAACTGAAGCCGCGGATTGTCGTCTTCGGTGTCGGCGGAGCCGGGGGCAACGCCGTCAACAACATGATCGAGGCGGGCCTCGAAGGTGTTGAGTTCGTGGTCGGCAACACCGACGCGCAGCAGCTCCAGTTCGCCAAGACCGACCGCCGCATCCAGCTCGGCGTTCAGGTGACGCAGGGCCTGGGCGCCGGCGCCCACCCCGAAGTCGGCATGAGCGCCGCTGAAGAGAGCTTCCCGGAGATCGGCGAGCACCTGGACGGCGCCCACATGGTCTTCATCACCGCCGGCATGGGCGGGGGCACCGGCACCGGCGCCGCCCCGATCATCGCCAAGGCGGCCCGCGAGCGCGGCATCCTCACCGTCGGCGTCGTGACCAAGCCCTTCCACTTCGAAGGCCGTCACCGCATGCGTCTGGCGGACTCTGGCATCGCCGAGCTGCAGCGCTACGTCGATACCCTGATCGTCATTCCGAACCAGAACCTGTTCCGACTGGCCAACGAGCGGACGACCTTCGCCGAAGCCTTCGGCATGGCCGACCAGGTCCTGCACTCGGGCGTGCGCTCCATCACCGACCTGATGGTCCTACCGGGCCTGATCAACCTCGACTTCGCCGACGTCCGCACGGTCATGACCGAGATGGGCAAGGCGATGATGGGCACCGGCGAGGCGACCGGTGAAGATCGCGCACTGATGGCGGCCCAGAACGCCATCCAGAACCCGCTGCTGGACGAAGTCTCGCTCAAGGGCGCCAAGGCCGTGCTGGTCAATGTGACCGGCGGTCTGGACATGACCCTGCTGGAAGTGGACGAGGCGGCCAACGCCATCTCCGACCAGGTCGATCCGGAAGCCAACATCATCTTCGGCGCCGCCTTCGATCCTTCGCTGGACGGCGTGATCCGCGTGTCGGTGGTCGCCACCGGCATGGACGGCGCCGCCATGGTGGTCGGCGAGCCGCGCACCACCCGCACCGCCAACGTCGGCGCCGCGCCGCTGATCCTCGAAAAGAGCTCTTCGTTCGCCAAGGTCGCGCCTGAGCCGGTCGCGGTGGCGCCTGAGCCCGTCGCGGCCCCGGAGCCGGCCTATGTCGAGCCCGTCGCCGAGATCGAACCGGAAGTCGCCCAGGCCGATCTGTACACCAGCGAACCCGTCGCCGAGTACGCGCCGGAGCCGGTCGTGCAGCCCGTGACCCGCATCGTCGATCCCGCCGTCGAGGAGACGGTCGAGGAAGAGCCAATGTTCGTCGATACCCGCTACGCCGAGGAGCCTCGGCAGAAGAACGGCTTCTTCAGCCTGTTCGGCGGCCGTCAGCGCTATGACGCCGCCCCGCCGCCTCCGGCCGCGCGCGCCGTCTCCGGCGGCGGCGCCCGCCCAGTGGCGCAGCCCATCGAGCAGGAACTGAACGAAGAAGGTGAGGATCTGGAGATCCCGTCCTTCCTGCGTCGCCTGGCGAACTAGAAAAATAAGGCCAAATCTGGTCTTCAGCACGCCCCGCTCCACAGCGGGGCGTGTTTTATTTTTGCCATATAAATCAGTTACTTATCGCTAGAAACAATACGAAACAGGACTTGTTTTGCGATGCAGCAAGGCCCCGCCTAAACCCAACCTGGGGCGTGAAACCGTCTGCGTCTTTGACGGTTATGTTTGTTTCGAAGGATCGCTCGTGTCTGCAGCAACGCACTTTCAACACACCGTGGCCGGGCCAGCGATCTTCGCAGGCGTGGGTCTGCACACGGGTGTGCGCGTTCGTGTGGCCATCCGCCCCGCCGGCCCCGAGACTGGCGTCGTCTTCGTCCGCACCGATGTGACCGACCGCGACAACACCGTGCCGGTGACCGCGCAGTCGGTGGGCAAGACCCAGCTCGGCACGGTGATCAACAATTCCGCTGGCGTCACGGTCTCGACCATCGAGCACCTGATGGCCGCCCTGGCCGCCCTGAACATCGACAACGCCATCGTCGAGCTCGACGGGCCGGAAGTGCCGATCATGGACGGCTCGTCCGAGCCGTTCGTACAGATGCTGGATCGCGCCGGCCGCCGCAGCCAGGAAGCGCCGCGCCGCTATATCGAGATCCTGCGTCCCATCGAGGTCGTGGAGGGTGACAAGCGCGCCGTCCTGACCCCGTCCGAAGAGTTCGAAGTCGCCTTCGAGATCGCGTTCCCGAGCGCCGCCATCGGCCGCCAACGGGTCGATCTGGTGGTGGACGAGCAAACGTTCCGCGACGAGCTGTCCGACTGCCGCACCTTTGGTTTCGTCCATGAGGTCGAAGCCCTGCGCGCCATCGGTCTGGCCCGCGGCGGTTCGATGGAAAACGCCGTGGTCATCGACGGCGACCGCGTGCTGAATCCCGAGGGTCTGCGTCGCCCCGACGAGTTCGTGCGCCACAAGGCGCTGGACGCGATCGGCGACCTCTACGTGCTGGGTTCGCCCATCCTGGGCCGCTTTGAAGGCGTGCTGGCCGGTCACGGCTTGAACAACGCCCTGGCCCGCGCCGTGGTGGCCAATCCGTCGGCCTGGCGCATCCGCACCTTCGCCGCCGATCTCGCCCAGGCCGTCTGATCCTTCTCTGCGTTTGCGCCCGCCCATGGGTGGTGTAGAAGCGCTGACGGCGCGGGGGCGCGCGTTTGTTGCTAGGTGAGGATTCGTGCTTCGTAACCCTGTGAGCCGTACGGTCGTTGTCAGCGCCGCGCTTGTCGCCGCCCTCGCTGTGTCGGGTTGCGCCGGCGACAAGAAGAAGCCGTCGATTCAGTACGAGGAACGCCCCGTCGAACTCCTCTACGCCACCGGCGCGGACCGTCTGGACCGCCGCGAGTGGGACGATGCGGTGAACTACTTCCGGGAAGTGGAGCGCCAGCACCCCTATTCGGAATGGTCGCGTCGAGCGATTCTGATGACCGCCTACGCCCACTACCAGGGCAACGACTACGCCGAGGCCATCGGCGACGCCGAGCGGTTCATCTCGCTGTATCCGGGCAATCCGTCCACGGTCTACGCCTACTACCTGAAGGCTATCTGCTACTTCGAGCAGATCGTCGATGTGGAGCGCGACCAAGCCTATACCGAGCAGGCGCTCGCGTCGCTGCGCGAGGTCGTCCAGCGCTACCCGAACACCGAGTACGCCCAGGACGCCCGCCTGAAGATCGACATGGTCAACGACCAGCTAGCCGGCAAGGAGATGACCATCGGTCGTCACTACCTGCGCAACGGCAACTCGCTGGCCGCCATCGGCCGGTTCCGCACCGTGGTCGACCGCTACCAGACCACGACCCACACGCCTGAAGCCCTGTACCGTCTGGTCGAGAGCTATCTGACCATCGGCCTGATCGACGAGGCGACCAAGAACGGCGCCGTACTCGGCTACAACTATCCGGGCGATATCTGGTATCGCGACGCCTATCGCCTGCTGAACGACCGTGGCCTGCGCCCGGCCGTCGAGCCGCGCACCCCGGGCGCCAAGCGCAGCTATCTGGAGCGCCTGACGGGCACCGGAAACAACCGCGCCCTGCCGCCGCCGGTCGAGCAGACCGAGGCCCAGCGCAAGGCGCCCGCCGCCGAAGCCGCGGCCACGCCGGCGGTCAAGGCGCAGCCCAAGGCGAAGAAGAGCCTCCTCAAGCGACTCTGGCCGCTTTGATCCTGGAAGATTCGCGGCGATCCTAGGCCCATGCTCATCGGCCTCGGCATCCGTGACGTCGTCCTGATCGAAAGCCTGGACCTGTCCATCGGCGAAGGCCTCACCGTGCTTACAGGCGAGACCGGGGCAGGCAAGTCGATCATCCTGGACTCCCTGGGCCTAGCGACCGGCATGCGCGCCGATGCGGGCCTGGTCCGGCGCGGCGCGTCTCAGGCTTCGGCCACGGCGCTGTTCGCCCTCACGCCCGACCATCCGGCCTGGGCCTATCTCGACGAGAAGGGCCTCTCCTACGACCGCGGCGAGGATTTGGTGCTCCGCCGCCTGCTGGGCGCGGACGGTCGCTCGCGCGCCTTTGTCAACGACCAGGCGACCAGCGTCGGGGTGCTGAAGGACCTCGGCGGCATGCTGCTGGAGGTCCATGGCCAGCACGAGACCGTCGGCCTGCTGGACTCCAAGACCCACCGCCCGCTGCTGGACGCCTATGGCGCGGTCAGCCTCTCGGCCGTCGCCTCGGCCTGGAGCGCGTGGCGCGCCGCGCGTGAGGCGCTGGAGGCCCTGCGGTCACAGGCCGCCAACGCCGAAGCCGAGATCGAGGAACTCAGCCTGCGTCTGGGGGAACTCGATCGTCTCGACCCCCGCGAAGGGGAGGAGACCGAACTGGCCGCCGAGCGGGCCCTGTTGGGTTCGGCGGAAAAGGCGCTGGCCGATATCGCTTCGGCCCAGGAACAGCTCAGCGGAGACGGCCTGTCCAGCCGCCTGGCCCAGGCTTTCCGCGCCCTGGAACGTGCCCGTGACCGCGCCTTGCAGGCTGGAGCCGTTCCAGACGGTCCGGCGGTCTCTCGCCTGATCGCGGCCTGCGATTCCGTGGATCGCGCCCTCGTCGAGGCGCAGGAAGCCGCCGCCGCCGTTGACGCCGCCGCCGACGCCTTTGAATTCGAACCCGACCAGCTGGAGAAGGCCGAGGAGCGCTTGTTCGCCCTGCGCGGCATGGCCCGCAAGCTGAACGTCTCGGTCGAGGAACTGCCGCTGCTGCGGGCTGAATACGCCCAGCGCCTGCAATCGGTGGAGAGCGTGGGCGAAAGCCTTGTCACCGCCGAGCGCGAGGCCGCCGAAGCGCGCGAAGCCTATCTGTTCGCCGCCGAAACCCTGACGGCCGAACGCAAGGCGGCTGGCGACCGGCTGGCCGCCGCTGTCGAGGCCGAACTCGTTCCCTTGAAGCTTGAGAAAGCCCGCTTCCGCGTCGCCGTCGAGCCGCTGGGCGAGGAACGAGCGGGGCCGTCGGGCGTCGACAAGATCACCTTCCAGGTGGCGACCAACCCGGGCAGCCCGTTCGGCGAGATCGGGGCCATAGCCTCGGGCGGCGAGCTGGCCCGTTTCGCCCTGTCGCTGAAGGCGGCCCTGGCTGGCCGTGCCGAGGGCGCTCAGCCGTTGATGATCTTCGACGAGGTGGACCAGGGCGTCGGCGGGGCCGTGGCGGACGCGGTGGGTCTGCGTCTGCGCCGCCTGGCCGGGAACGCCCAGGTGATGGTCGTCACCCACAGTCCGCAGGTCGCCGCGCGCGGCCACGCCCACTGGCGCATCGCCAAGGCTGGCGACGGCGAGGCGCTGCGGACCAAGGTCGAGGTTCTGTCTCCCGCCGCGCGCGAGGAGGAGACCGCCCGCATGCTGGCCGGCGCGGAGATCACCGAGGCCGCCCGGGCCGCCGCCAGGGCGCTGATCGGCGGCTAACTGTAGGTCGCCACGCTCTCGGCCAGCGGGTCGAGACGCACCGACAGCGCCACGCCGCCCGCCGCGATCAGCAACGCCGCGCACAGCGCTAGGCCCCAGGACGGCCTGACCACGCCCTGAACCAGCGGCCACAGCAGCAGGCCGCAGAGCAGGACGAACAGGGCGCTTGCCGCCGGCATGTCCGCCCCGACGCCCAGGAAGGCCAGGTGCGCGATGCCCAGCAGGTAGGCGCAGCCGACTGCCGCGCCCGTCCCCAGCAGGGTCAGCCCTAAGGCCCAGTGTCGGCTCATCAGGGTCGCGCCAGCCGCCACGATCCCCGCCAGCAGCAGCGGCCACGCAAAGAGCGCCGCCCCGGTGGGATAGATCGCCTGTATGACGCCGCCAAGGATCAGGACCACGATCGACAGGCCCAGCCAGCCGCCCCAGGTTCCCGGCTTGAGCGCCGCGACGGCGGGCGTCAGCAAGGCGGCGAGGGCGGCCATCACCAGCAGTGGAACCGGGGCCGCGCCCAGGGCCAGGCCGGCGACGGCGAAGACCACGGCGGGCGCCAGTTGCAGCCACCACCGCCCCGGTCCGGGCTGGACAGCCGCGGCCAGCAGCACGGCGAGGCCGATCAGCCCGGCCTGTAGCTCCAGATGAGGAATAGCGGCCAGCCGGTCGTAGTAGTTGGGCTTGCCCGGGGCGAGCGATAGCTGATTGATCACCGTCAGCAGCAGGGCCGCGTTGGCGATCAGGGCGATGGCCAGCAGCACGCCGCCTGCCAAGCTGGTCCACGGCAGCACACCCGCCTGACGCACCTTCCAGCCGGCGAAGGTCAGCAGGCCCGCCGAAAGGGCGAGAATGATCCAGCCCGCCATGGGCGGGTAGGAAATCACCACAAGGCCAAACAGGTCGCCGAAGGTGGCGTCGGCCGTCTTGGGCGGCAGGGCGGGGGCCGTCGCCAGGGC
This sequence comes from Caulobacter sp. NIBR2454, assembly GCF_027474405.1. GTDB lineage: Bacteria > Pseudomonadota > Alphaproteobacteria > Caulobacterales > Caulobacteraceae > Caulobacter. Next base: position 2,250,940 of record NZ_CP114871.1, on the reverse strand, counting down.
GCGGGTCAGGTCGAGCGCCTGCGAGCCCATGTGCTGCAGCGAGCCCTTGTCCAGGTTGGCGGGCGTCGAGAGCGGCGAATGGTAGAGGCCGGGATCGCCGATGAAGGCGATGTTGAAGCCGGGCACGTCCCGCTTCTTGGCGTTGGTATAGTCAGTGCCGTTGGGCATCAGCTCATAGATCAGCACCGACAGCGAATTGGTCGCCGGCTGGCGAACCGCTTTGGCGTAGAGATCCATCATGGCGGCGTTGCCGGCGCCGGTCTCGAACATGCTGGCGCGGCCGCCGCCGCCACGGGTCTCAAGGTTCACCACCACCCCCACGCGCTTGGCCATGGGGTGGTCGCGGAAGAAGGCTTCGGCCCCGTCCAGCCCCACCTCTTCGGCGTCGGATAGCAAGACCATCACGTCACGCTCCCGCGCGCCGCCGGCCTTGATGGCGCGAAGGGTCTCCAGGATCGTCGCCACGCCCGCTGTATCGTCGGCGGCCCCGGGCGAATCCCAGACGGTGTCGTGGTGCGCCATCAGCAGGACCGCCGGTTGGGTGCGGTCACGCCCCGGCAGCAGGCCGATCAGGTTGATGCCCTGGTCGGCGCTGGGCTCCTTGCTCCATTTGGCGAGGATGTTCCGGCTCCGCTCCGGCAGGGCGAAGGCCTGCACCCGCACTTCCAGTCCCAGGCCGGTCATGCGCTCGGCCAGGTAGGCGCGCACGCGGGTGTTCTCCAGCGAGCCGGTTGGGTGCGGGGCGCGGGCGATTTCCTCGACATCGACCATGGCGCGGGCGGCCGAAAAGGCCTCGGCCGGCGCGTCGGCAGGTAGGGGAGCAGGGGGGCGGGCGGCCAGGAACGCGATCAGCAGCGCCCCAGCAATGGAGGCGATCGCCGCAATGACCTTGCCCATGTCTCGACCCTTTGATTATTGCGCCCATCCAAGCAGGAAGGACGTCTGGCGGAAAGCGCCTTTGACTGCCAGAAATGCGGTCGTGAAGCCGATTGAGTCCCTGACCGAGTCCGAAGCCGCCGACGAGCTGACCGCGCTCGCCGACACCCTGGCCGCGCATGACATCGCCTACTACCAAGATGAAGCGCCGACCATCTCGGACGCCGAATATGACCTGCTGCGCCGGCGCAATACAGAGTTGGAACAGGCCTTTCCACATCTGGTCCGGGACAACTCGCCCTCCATGCGCGTCGGCGCGGCGCGAGCGACGGCGTTCAGCCCGGTCGAGCATGGCGTGCCCATGCTGTCGCTGGACAACGCTTTCTCCGACGAGGAGGTCAGCGATTTCGTGGCCCGCATCCGGCGGTTCCTGAAGTTGCCGGCGGATGAGCCGGTGGCCTTCGCCGCCGAGCCCAAGATCGACGGCCTGTCAGCGTCCTTGCGCTATGAGAACGGCGTGCTGGTTCGCGGCGCCACGCGCGGCGACGGCAAGACGGGCGAGGACGTCACCGCCAATCTGCTGCAGATCGCCGATATCCCCCGCAAGCTGTCCGGTGACGTGCCGGCGGTGATCGAGGTGCGGGGCGAGGTCTATGCCTCCCTGTCCGGCTTCGAGGCCTTCAACAAGGCGGCGGAAGAGGCGGGGACCCGCACCTACGCCAATCCCCGCAATTTCGCCTCGGGCTCCTTGCGCCAGATCGACGCCAGCGTCACCGCCAAGCGCCCGCTGCGCTTCTTCGCCTATGCCTGGGGGGAGGTGAGCGAGCCGTTCTCCGACACCCAGCACGGGGCGCTGGAGAAGCTGAAGGCCTGGGGCTTCGTGGTCAACGAACGCTCCGTACAGGTGGAGAACGCCGAGGGTCTTCTGGAGGTCTATCGCGCCACCGGCGAGGCGCGGAGCAAGCTCGACTACGATATCGACGGCGTCGTCTATAAGGTCGACCGTCTGGACTGGCAGCAGCGGCTGGGCTTCGTCTCCCGCTCGCCGCGTTGGGCGATCGCCCACAAGTTCCCCGCCCAGCAAGCGACCACGGTGCTGGAAGGCATCGACATCCAGGTCGGACGGACAGGATCGCTGACGCCGGTTGCGCGCCTTCGTCCCGTCACCGTCGGCGGCGTGGTGGTGCGCAACGCGACCCTGCACAACGAAGACGAGATCGAGCGTCTGGACGTGCGCATCGGCGACACCGTGCGGCTGCAGCGCGCGGGCGACGTGATCCCGCAGATCCTGGGCGTGGTTTCTGAACTGCGGCCCGCCGACGCCAAGCCGTATGTCTTTCCCGATCACTGTCCCGTCTGCGGCTCCGAAGCCGTGCGGGAGGGCGACGAGGTCAAGCGCCGCTGCACCGGCGGCCTGATCTGTGACGCCCAGATCGTCGAGCGGCTGAAGCACTTCGTCAGCCGCCGCGCCTTCGACATCGAGGGCCTGGGTGAAAAGCAGCTGATCGCCTTCCACGCGCGCGGCTGGATCAAGGAACCGGCCGACATTTTCCGTCTGGCGCGGGACGAGGCGAAGCTGGCTGAACTGGAGGCCGAGGACGGCTACGGCGAGACCAGCATCCGCAATCTCGTCGCCGGTATCGACGCGCGCCGCCGTATCACCCTGGACCGGTTCCTGTTCGGCCTGGGCATCCGGGATATCGGGGAACAAACCTCGCTGGTTCTGGCGCGGGCTTTCGAAAGCTGGAGCGCGCTGAAGGCCGCCTGTCTGGAAGCCGCGCGCGGCCTGCCGAGCGAGGCGTGGAAGGAACTGGCCGCGACCCACGCTGTCTCGCCTCGGGTACTGACGCAGATGGCGGAGACGACCTTGGCCGAAGCCGATCCCTGGCCCGAGGCCACCCTGGACATGAAGATCAGCCAGGCCTTTCCGGGCCTGGCCGCTCCCGCCCGCCGGGGACTGGCGAGTCTGGCGGACGACTGGGCGGGCCTGCGCCGGTTGGCGGATGCGGCGCGTCAGGGACCGTCGGAGATGCTGAACCAGATCGCGGGCGTCAGCGGCGTCGGCCCCGTCGCCTCGGAAGCCCTGGCCCACTTCTTCCACGAGGCCCACAACCTGGCGGTCGTCGAGGCCCTGGAAGCCGAGCTGGTCGAGATCATCGACGCCGAGCGGCCCAAGGCCGACACGGCGGTGGCCGGCAAGACCGTGGTGTTCACCGGCGCGCTGGAGAAGATGACCCGCGACGAGGCCAAGGCGCAGGCCGAAAGCCTGGGCGCCAAGGTCTCTGGTTCAGTCTCCAAGAAGACCGACCTGGTGGTCGCGGGTCCCGGCGCCGGCTCCAAGCTTAAGGATGCCGAGAAGCACGGGGTCCAGGTGCTGACCGAGGACGAGTGGTTGGAACTGATCAGGGTCTAATCCTCCTGCCCCGCTTGCGGGGGAGGGGCAGGAGAAGGTCAGTAGTAGTCCTTCAGCGTCAGGCTGATCGTCTCGCCGCCGCCTAGGGTGACCTTCAGCGTCTCGCCGGCGGCGGCGGTGCGCAGCTTCGAGAGCCCGGCGCCGCCCAGGTCCTTGGCCGGTTGTCCGTTCACAGCGGTGATCGTCTGGCCGGCCCTCAATCCGGCGGCCTCGGCGGGAGAGCCTGGAGCGACCATGCTGAGGGTGAAGACCCCGTCCTTGAACTGCGTGACCAGACCCGAGCGATCCTTGGAGAAAGGCAGGCCGACCGCTTCCGGCCTCGGCTTCAGCAGGATGCGGCCGCGCGAATAGTCGGTGGTCAGGTCAAAGCGGCTGAGGATCGGCATGCCGATGTTGCCGTGTGTGCGGGTGCTGTCGAGGGCGCTGCCGTCTTCTTCCCCGAACACCGTGGGGATATCCTTGAAGGTCACGCCGGCCAGGGTCAGGGTCCGCACGGTCGCCACGCTGCGGGTCTTCAGACCGCCGATGGCGCCCGACAGGCTTTTCGACGTCGGGCGGTCGGATAGCATGTTCCGCGACTTCCAGTAGCCTGGGAAGACCAGAAGCGGCCCGCCGTTGCCCAGGTCGAAGTCCAGCAGCACCGGCTCTGCGCCCTCGATCGAGGCGGGGATGGCGTGGATGCCGGCCACGCTGGTGACCGGCACCGACACGGCGCCGGCTTTTGGCGTGAAGCGGGCAGGGTCCTGGAAGGCGATGGTCTTGCCCGCGAAATCCAGATCGACCACCAGTTCGTTGAAGACTTCCTTGCCGAGGATCACGGGCAGGGGCTGGCCGATCATGGCGGCGATAGGCTTGAGGTCCATCATGGCGACGGTGATGTCGCGCAGTTCCATGGCGCCGATGCGGATGGTCACGCCGCTGGCCAATTCGGCCACGTCGCGGCCGCCGGTGCCGACGGCGGGCACGATGGCGGTGGGCTTGATGCCCAAGCTCTCGGCGAAGGCCTTGTCGAGCACCGTCGCCTCGGCCCCGCTGTCGAGCAGGACGTGGGTCTGGGCGCCGTTGATCGTGGCCGGGATGTAGATGCGCGAGCCCAGATAGAACTGGAAGGCCAGGGGGTCGGTAGCCGTCTTGCCGTCGGCGAAAGCGTAGATGCGCTTGGCCGCCGGCTGGGCGAAGGCCTTGGCGTCCACCTTTGGATTCAGGTCGGCTTCGGTCAGGGTGATGGTGGTCCTGTATGGATCATCGGCCACCTGCTGCACCTCACGGAAAGCGATGCGCACGCCTTCGACCCTTCGCCAGTCGCCATAGCGAGTGACGGTGGTGACGCCGTCCTCGACCAGGCGGTCGGCGACCAGGGCGCCCGTCGCCGGGTCCAGCAGCAGGTCGTAGCGGTCGCGCGCGCCAAAGCTGACGCGCAACACCTGGACGGTCTTGCCGTCGAAGGCTTCGTCGGGCTGCAAGTTGGCCTTGTCGCCGCGCAAGGCGTCGTCGAACAGAGCCAGGCGGCGGTTGGCGGCCTGGAGAGCGGCGTCCTTGTTGGCGGCTTCAACCTGACCGCTGAGGCTGACGGTCCAGCCGCTTTCGCCGATATAGGCGCGGTGGGTCGTGGCGGAGCCTAGGTTGAACTTCTCCAGCGTGCGACCGGGCTCGATGCGGCGCTCCACGGCGCCTTTGAACCGGCCGTTGTCGGTGGCGCCGCGCACCAGCAGGCCGTCGGCCACCTCGAAGGCGGCCCCGCCACGCCAGGCGATATAGCGGTTCACGGCGTCGGATTTGGCGTCGGCCTGGGCGATCGCAGGCAAGCCGAGGGCGCAGACCGCCACGGCGGCCATCAGCATCGATTTCATGGGTCAGTCTCCGAAGGCGGGGCTGGTCAGCGCGTCCAGGCCCGGCGGGCGGGAGGCGAACAGCGTAGGTTGGAATTTCAGGGCGCGGCCGCTCTCCTGGGCGCCGAGGATCAGCTCGGCGGCCAAGCCGCTATGATGGACGCAGGCCAGGTAGGGGCTGTCGCTCCAGACCCCGTGCAGGCAGCGCGCGGCGTCCCGCGACAACAGGGCGACCATGTGCTCGCGGGCGTCGGGGATGATGGTCACCTGCAGGCCGGGCCAGGCGTTGATCTGGGCCGGCGACCCTGGGGCCAGCACCACGTCGAGCAGCGTGTCGGTGGGCGCATAGATCTGGCCGGCGACCCGCACGCCGCGCGCGGCGGCGCTCAGAAGATCGTCCTCCAAGGCGGCGAAAGGTTCGGGAAACAGGTCGAACAACAGGACGCTTTGCGCGCCGGCGATCATGGCGCGGGCGCGGGCGAGCACCTGCTGCGGGGTCTTGAGGGCGTAGAGGCGGGCCTCCGCCTCTGGCGCATGCAAGGTCTTCAGGGCGATCAACGCGCCTTCGCTGCGTTGCTTGAAGCTGGCCTGCAGGGCCGCGATCAGTTCGGGAGCCGGCACGGCGCGCCAAGTCTTCCCATCGGTGTCGTCCACCAGCACGGCGCCTTTTTGGGATAGGCTTTCCAGCGCCTGATAGGTGTTGGCGGCCGCCTTGCCGACCGCCTTGGAGAGGCGATAGCCGGTGGCGGGGCCGATCCGCGTCAGTTCGCAGAACAACTTGGCCTCGGTCTCGGTGAAGCCGAGCTCCAGCAGCGCGCTTTCAGGATTAGTAGTTGTCATAGCTACTAACATCATGACGATAAGCGCTGTTGTCGAATTAAACCTCTGTAAGGCGCGCCTTCCTGTCGCCGCTCTGGTGCGTTACGGCTTGCGTAGGAGGACGTTCATGACCCTGAAGACCATCGCTCTCGCCGCCGCCTTCGTGAGCTTGGCTGCCGCCCCAGCCTTCGCCGACGTCACCGGCGTGTGGCGCACTCCCACTGCCAACGGCAAGGTCGAGATCAGCAAGTGCGGCGCCGAGCTGTGCGGCCGGCTGATCGGCTCCGACAATATCGACAAGAACCCCGCGCTGAAGGACGGTCGCAACAAGGACGAGGCCCAGCGCGGCCGGCCGCTGAAGGGCCTTCAGATGCTCTATGGCTTCAAGGGCGGTCCGGCCAAATGGACGGGGGGGAAGGTCTACAACCCCGAAGACGGGGGCACCTATGGCGGCACGATCGAGCAGACAGGTCCCGACAGTCTTAAGCTAAAGGGCTGCATCGTCGCGCCGCTCTGCAAGACGCAGACCTGGACGCGCTGGAAGTAAGCGAAGTGCTGCGCGCCTAGAGCGGCGCGCAGGCTTTTTCCAGCCAGGCCTTCACGTCGCCTTCTACGCGGGGGCCGATTTCTCGCCAGACCCGCGCGTGGTAGGCGTCGATCTGGGCGATCTCCTGGCCGCTGAGCAGGTCCTTTTCGAGCAGGCGACGGTCGTATGGCGCCAGGGTCAAGGTGCTGAAGCTGTGCATGGGCCGGTCGCCATCGCCGGCGCCGGTCGCCGGCATGACGACCTCCAGGTTTTCGATGCGAATGCCGTACTCCCCGTCCTTGTAGTAGCCGGGCTCGTTGGAGACGATCATGCCGGGCTGCAGGGCGATTGTGTTCGGCGCCTTTGAGATTCGTTGCGGCCCCTCGTGGACGCCCAGATAGACGCCGACGCCGTGGCCGGTGCCGTGGTCGTAGTCCAGCCCTTCGGACCATAGGTGAGCGCGGGCGAAGGCGTCGATGGCCGAGCCGGTGGTGCCGGCGGGGAAGCGCAGGCGGGCGATGGCCAGGTGGCCCTTCATCACCAGGGTGTTGCGGCGGATCATCTCCGCGCTCGGCTCGCCGATGGCGACCGTGCGGGTGACGTCGGTTGTGCCGTCCATGTATTGCGCGCCGCTGTCCACCAGCAGCAGGGAACCCATCCTAGCCCGCTCATTGGTGCGCTCGGATGGACGGTAGTGCGGCAGGGCGCCGTGACCGTTGGCGGCGCCGATGGTGTCGAAACTCAGGTCCTTCAGCTTGCCGGTGGCCTCGCGCAGGCTCTCCAGCTTGGTGACGGCTTCCTTCTCGTCGGGCGGGCTTACCTGGGCCTCGGTGGCCAGCCAGTGTAGATACTGCGCCAGGACCACGCCGTCGCGGCGGTGCGCTTCGCGCGTGCCGGCGATCTCGACGGCGTTCTTGCAGGCGCGGGGCAGGGCGCAGGGGTCCATGCCGCGAACCACGCTGGCGCCGGTGCCGGCCAGGGTGTCGAAATACCAGGCCGAGGACTGGGCCGGATCGACCAGAACCTTGTGGCCTTTCAGTTCGGCCAGGGCTTCTTCCAGCGCGTCGGGCGTCTCCAGACTGACCTGATTGCCTAGCCAGGCGGGCAGCTCCTCGGTGACTTTCGCGGGATCGAGGAACAGGCGAGCCGTGCCGTCGGCCCGCAGGATGGCCTGGGCCAGGGGCAGGGGCGAGCGGATCACGTCGCCGCCGCGGATGTTGAACAGCCAGGCGATGGAGGAAGGGGCGGTTATCACCGCGGCGTCGGCGCCCAGGGACGCGCCGATGCGGGCGCGCTTGTCGGCCGAGTCTTCGCCGGAGAACTCCAGCGGCTGAGGGACGACGGGAGCGGTCGGCTGCGGCGGGCGCGCCTGACCCCAGGCTTCGTCCAGGGGATTGGTGGAGACGGGCTTGAGGCTGGCGCCGGCCTTTTCGGCGGCGGCGCGCAGGGACGCCAGGGCGTCGGGGCTATGCAGGCGCGGGTCGTAGCCGATCACCGAACCCTTGGGCGCGGCGGCGAGATAGGCGGGCACGCCGCCCTCGACCAGATCCCGAATCTCAAACACGCCCTGATCCACCTGTTCGCGAACCTGGAGGGTATAGCGGCCATCCACGAAGACGGCGGCCTTGTCCTTGAGGATCACACCCGCGCCGGCCGAGCCGGTGAAGCCGCTGGCCCACGCCAGGCGGTCGTTGGCTGCGGGCAGATATTCGTTCTGATGCTCGTCCTCGTGCGGGACGAGGAACCCGTCCAGCCCTTGCGCCGCCATGGCTTGGCGGATCAGAGGAACGTGCTTGGGGCCGAAGGAGGGATCGGTGGATTCGTCAAAGGTCTGGCGCATGACGGTGATTTAAGCCCGTCGCGCGCCCGACGCCAGACGCGGCGTTCAGGCTCGCTGCAGAACGAGCGTGGCCCAGGCGTCGCGGTGGATGCGTCGGCGCACCTTGAAGCCTCGCGACAGGTATGCCGCCTTCACGAAGCGTTCCTGGGTGCGCAGCAGGCCGGACAGGATCACCGTGCCGCCCGGCTTCAAAGCGCCCTTGATGTCCTGCGCCAGGGAGACCAGCGGGCGCGCCAGGATGTTGGCGAACACCAGATCGTAGGGCGCGCTGTCACGAACCAGCCGATGGCCAAGACCGCTGGCGTGGACGAAGCGGGCGTCTGCCCGGTTCACCTTGGCGTTCTCCTTGGAGATGCGGACGCTGGGCTTGTCGATATCGGTGCCGACGGCGACGCGCGAGCCGGTGCGGGCCGCGGCGATGGCCAGCAGGCCGGTGCCGGCGCCCACGTCGAGCACCTTTTCGAAGCGCTTGGCCTTGAGCAGCGCGTCATAGGCCTGGAGGCAGCCGACGGTGGTTCCGTGGTGGCCCGTGCCGAAGGCGGCGCCCGCCTCGATACGCAGGTTGACCATGTTGGGCGAGGTGCGGCCCTTGTCGTGCAGGCCGAAGACGAAGAAGCGGCCGGCACGCACGGGTGGCAGGCCCGATAGCGCCATGGCGAGCCAGTCGGCGTCGGCGAGCGCTTCGACAACCGTCTTAAGACCGGTGAACTCGGCCAGTTGCGCCTTCAGCGCCTCGACCTCCTCGTCCGAGGTCGGGAAGGCGTCGATGCGCCAGATGCCACGGTCCTCGTCCTCTTCCAGGATCGAATAGGTCGCGCCTTCGAGGGCGACATTGGCGTCGATGGCGTCTGCCGCCGCTTCGGCGTCGGCGCGGGGGCCGCGGGCGATGATCTGGAAGGCTTGTTGGCTCATGCCGCCCGCATAATCGAGACGGGCGCGAAAAGCGAGACTCAGGCGGGGTCGAAGACCGGGATGATGACGGCTTCTTGCGCGTCATCGACGATGCCGCCGCCCTGGCTGGGATAGCGGGCTTCATCGCCGGGATAATCGGTTTCTTCCATTTCGGGCGCGGAGGCGGGCTCCATCGGCTCGGCCGGCTGGTCGTACTCGGCGATCTGCATCGGCTCTGAGTCGCCCATATAGGCTTCGACGATCACCGGCTCTGACGCTCGCAGGTAGTCGGTGCCCATCACCCAAGGGCCGCTTGACGTGTATTCGGGGCCGGCGTCGGCCTGGTCGATGATCACGCCGGTGGCGAAACCGGGGGGCGACGAGGTGATGTCGTCGGTAAAGGCCTGAAACGCCGGCTTCAGAGCCGCGCCCATGGCGACGCCGCTGAACGCGGCCAGTGCGATACCGTAAAACAGCGCCTTCATGGTCGAGGCTCCTCCCGTTGTAGGAGCGCTCGAACACGCGAAAGGTTCAGTAGGCGAAGGAGAGGTTTCGACTGATGCGCCAGACGCCGTCGTCGCCACGCCGCCAAACGCTTAGATAGCGACCGCCGCCGGAGCGCTTTTCACCATTGGCCGCGCGAACTTCGACGGCGCCGTGGCCCCACTCATAGATCAGGCCCGGCTGGACCGATTTTACGTCGTCCTGAGCGATGGCGCCGCCGATCACCTCGCCCATGCTAGCAAAGCGGGCCGACAGGGACGCCTGGAGAGCCTCGCGGCCCTGAGTGACGGAGCCGTCCGCCCCGATGGACACGGCGTCGGCTGCGTAGGGTTCAGCGATGCGACGGGGGTCCTTGGCCTTCATAGCCGGAATCCAGTCAGCGTTGGCCGCATCGATGGCGGGTTTGGCGGCGGCGAGATCGTCCGCCGGGGCCGCCGCCTGAACCTTGGACGCGAGTAGGGCGGCCGCCAAGGCCATTACGACCGGGGAGCGCATGCTCGGTGACTAGATCGGGTTCTCGGCCAGACGCTTGTCGAGATAGCTGCTGACCGACTTTTCGACGTCGGGCAGGTTCTCGGCCCAGAAGTGGGTGGCGCCGTCCACGACCTCGTGATCGATCACGATGCCCTTCTGGGTGCGCAGCTTGGAGACCACGCGCTCGACCTCGACCGGGGGCACCACGGTGTCCGCGCCGCCGTGCAGGATCAGGCCAGAGGCCGGGCAGGGCGCCAGGAAGCTGAAGTCGTACATGTTGGTCGGCGGCGAGACGCTGATGAAGCCGTCCGTCTCAGGACGACGCATCAGCAGTTGCATGCCGATATAGGCGCCGAAGCTGTAGCCGGCGACCCAGGTCTGGGAGGCGGCGGGGTTGTTGGCCTGCAGCCAATCCAGAGCCGTGGCCGCGTCAGCCAGTTCGCCAATGCCAGCGTCGAATTCGCCCTGGCTGCGGCCGACGCCGCGGAAATTGAAGCGCAGGGTCGAGAAACCGCGCTTCATGAACAGGTGATAGAGTTGGACCGCCACGGGATTGTTCATGTGGCCGCCCGCCTTGGGGTGCGGAGACAAGATCAGGGCGATCGGTGCGTTCTCGGCCTTACCGGGCGAGTACTGCCCCTCGATCCGTCCCGCCGCGCCGGTCAGAGTCACTCCAGGCATGGTCACCCCTTCATGTCTTTCAGCGCGCGGAATACTTGACCGCTGCGCTTGGTCTTCCTACATCGCGCATAGTCAGCGCCGCCTGTTCGGCAGCAGAGGTCCGCGCGAAGTCGCGGCTTGTAGCACAGGCGGAAATTGATGCGCGGGAAATCTGCAAGGGGCGGAGACTAGGCATGCGCCTGAGCACCAAAGGCCGTTACGCCGTGATGGCGATGACCGATCTGGCCGGCCGCCAAGGTTTGCCCGAGGACACCCGCGCCATCTCCCTGGCCGAGATCGCCGCCAGCCAGGAGATTTCGCTCTCCTATCTCGAACAGCTTTTCGCCCGTTTGCGCCGTCACGGCCTGGTCAAGAGCGCCCGCGGCCCCGGCGGCGGCTATCGTCTGGCTCGCGCCGCGGCGGAGACCCGCATTTCAGAGATCATCCTGGCGGTGGACGAGCCGCTTCGCGCCACCCGGTGCGGCGGTCGCAGCGGCCCCAAGGGCTGCATGTCCAAGGGCGTGCGCTGCGTCACCCACGACCTGTGGGAAGAAATGGGCCGCCAGATTCACGACTATCTCGCCTCGGTAACCCTGGCTGACGTGCTGGACGGCAAGCTGCGCCGCGAGGTGATGGTCGCGGCATGACCTATCTCGACTACAACGCCACGGCGAAGGTGCGGCCGCAAGCGGCCGCTGCGGTCGCGCGCGCCCTGGAGGTCGGGGGCAATCCGTCGTCCGTCCATGCGGGCGGCCGCGCCGCTCGCGCCATGGTCGAGGAGGCGCGGGCGGCCATCGCCGCCTTGGTCGGCGTCGTGCCGGGTTCGGTCACCTTCACCAGCGGCGGCACCGAGGCCAACGCCCTGGCGATCGAGAGCGCCAAGGCGGCCAAGTTCGATCGCATCATCATCAGCGCCGGCGAGCATGACGCAGTGGTTGAGAACGCGCGCCACAGCGGCTTGCCGGTCGAGATCATGCCCATCGACGGGAACGGCGTCGCCGATCTGGCGTGGCTGGACGCCGAGTTGGCAAAGCCGGGCAGGGCGCTGGTCTGCCTGATGCTGGCCAATAACGAGACGGGTGTGATCCAGCCGGTGGCCGAGGCTTCGGCCCTGGTGCGCGCGGCTGACGGCTGGCTGCACGTCGATGCGGTTCAGGCGGCGGGCAAGATCGTGATCGACTTCACCGCTCTGGGCGCCGACACCATGGCGTTGTCGAGCCACAAGATCGGCGGCCCGCAAGGGATTGGCGCTTTGGTCGCCGGGACCCGTGCGGTTCTCTCTCGTCGCCTGCATGGCGGCGGTCAGGAGCGGGGCCGTCGTGGCGGCACCGAGAATGTCCCCGGCATCGTCGGCTTTGGCGCGGCGGCGGCCGTTGCGATCAACGAGATCAAGACGCTCCAGACGCAGGCCGTCTGGCGTGACGCCTGCGCTCAGCGGGTGAAGGCGGCTGGCGCCGTGGTGCTGGGCGAGGACGCGCCGCGTCTGCCTCAGACCCTTTGCTTCGCGGGCGAGGGTTTCTCGTCGGAACTGCAGGTCATGACCCTGGATCTTTCCGGGGTGATGGTCAGCGCGGGCGCGGCCTGCTCTTCGGGCAAGGTCAAGGCGAGCCGCGTGGTCGAGGCCATGGGGCGGGCGGATCTCGCCCCGTACGCCATCCGCGTCAGCGGCGGCTGGGCCACGACCGAACAAGATTGGATCAAGTGCGGCGACGCCTGGCTTCAGGCCTGGGAGCGCTTCGGCGCCCGTCGTCGGGAGGTTGCGTAATGGTCGCCGTCAAGCAGACCGTAGAACACGTCGAGTCCCTCGAAGCCTACAAGCATGGCTTCATCACCGATATCGATCAGGAGTTCGCGCCCAAGGGCCTGAACGCCGACATCGTGCGCTTCATCTCGGCCAAGAAGGAAGAGCCGGAGTGGATGCTGCAGTGGCGGCTGGAGGCGTTCGAGCGCTGGCTGGCCATGGAGGAGCCGACCTGGGCCAAGGTCGCGTTCCCGCGCATCGACTACCAAGACTCCTACTACTACGCAGCGCCGAAGACCAAGGAAGGGCCGATGAGCCTAGACGAGGTCGATCCGGAGCTGCTGGCCACCTACGCCAAGCTGGGCATCCCGCTTAGGGAGCAGGAAGTGCTGGCCGGCGTGCAGGGCGCGCCGAAGTACGCCGTGGACGCGGTGTTCGACAGCGTTTCGGTGGTGACCACCTTCAAGAAGGAGCTGGCCGCCGTCGGCGTCATCTTCTGCTCGATGAGCGAGGCGATCCGTGAGCATCCCGAGCTGGTCAGGAAGTATCTGGGCTCGGTGGTGCCGACGTCGGACAACTATTTCGCCTGCCTGAACAGCGCTGTCTTCTCCGACGGCTCGTTCGTCTATGTGCCGCCGGGCGTTCGCTGCCCCATGGAGCTGTCGACCTATTTCCGCATCAATGCGGCCGAGAGCGGGCAGTTCGAGCGGACTCTGATCATCGTCGACAAGGGGGCTTATGTCTCCTACCTCGAAGGCTGCACGGCCCCGATGCGGGACGAGAACCAACTGCACGCGGCGGTGGTCGAGCTGGTCGCCCTGGAAGACGCCGAGATCAAATATTCCACCGTCCAGAACTGGTATCCTGGCGATCCGAAGACCGGCAAAGGCGGCATCTACAACTTCGTCACCAAGCGCGCCGATTGCCGCGGCGACCGTTCGAAGGTTTCGTGGACGCAGGTCGAAACTGGCTCGGCGGTAACGTGGAAGTACCCGTCCTGCATCCTGCGCGGTAACGACAGCTCGGGCGAGTTCTACTCGATCGCCGTGACCAACGGCTATCAACAGGCCGACACCGGCACCAAGATGATCCACCTGGGCGCCAATACGAAGTCGCGGATCATCTCCAAGGGGATCAGCGCCGGCAAGTCGTCCAACACCTATCGGGGCCTGGTCTCGGCGCACCCGAAGGCCAAGGGCGCGCGCAATTTCACCCAGTGCGACAGCCTGCTGATCGGCAAGGAATCCGCGGCCCACACCGTGCCCTATGTCGAGGCGCGCAATGGCCAATCGGTCTTCGAACACGAGGCGACCACGACGCGTCTGTCGGACGACCAGCTTTTCTACGTGATGCAACGCGGGCTGAACCAGGAAGAGGCCGTGGCCCTGCTGGTCAACGGCTTCGTCAAGGACGTGCTGCAGCAACTGCCCATGGAGTTCGCCGTCGAGGCCCAGAAGCTGGTGGCGATTAGTCTTGAGGGGAGCGTCGGATGAGCATTGACCCTGACGACGATGACTCGCTTGAAGCACGCGTAACTCGACTGACCTATTCTGTCGGTGAGACGCTTGAAGGATTGGCGGACAGTGACGTCGTCCGAGAGAAGATTGTTGAGCTTGCGATATTTGGATTTGCAGTCGGGCTTCTTCACAGCTTCGGAAATCAAGCTGTCGAAATTGAACACGCTCTTCAATCAGCCGCTTCCAAATTGAAACAACATCGCCTCAGTAACGGCTAGAATTAATATGCTTTCGATCAACAATCTCCGCGCCTCGGTTGAGGACAAGGAAATCCTCAAGGGTCTGACGCTCGACGTCCCGGCCGGCGAAGTTCACGCTATCATGGGGCCGAACGGCGCGGGCAAGTCGACACTGTCCTACGTGCTGTCGGGTCGTGGCGGCTATGAGGTGACCGAAGGTTCGGCGACCCTGAACGGCGAGGACCTGCTGGCGCTGGAGCCTGACGAGCGGGCCGCCAAGGGCGTGTTCCTTTCCTTCCAGTATCCGCTTGAAATCCCTGGCGTTCCGGCCCTGACCTTCCTGCGCACCGCGCTGAACGCCCAGCGCCGCGCGCAGGGCGAGGACGAGGTCGCGGCTCCGGCTTTCCTGAAGCTGGTCCGCGAGAAGGCGGCCGAGCTGAAGATCGATTTCGAGATGCTCAAGCGCTCGCTCAACGTCGGGTTCTCCGGCGGCGAGAAGAAGCGCATGGAGATCCTGCAGATGGCGATCCTGCAGCCCAAGCTGCTGATTCTGGACGAGACGGATTCCGGCCTCGACATCGACGCCCTGCGCATCGTCGCCGACGGCGTCAACGCCATGCGCGCGCCTGACCGGGCGATGCTGGTCATCACCCACTATCAGCGCCTGCTGGACCACATCAAACCCGACCGGGTGCATGTGCTGTCGGCGGGCCGCATCGTAGCCTCCGGCGGGCCCGAGCTGGCTTTGCAGCTCGAAGCCGAGGGTTATGACAAGTACGCGAGCGCCGCGTGACCGTCTCCCAAGCTATAGCGGCCGGCGATGTCGCCTTGCTGCCGTCGCGGCGGGACGAGGACTGGCGCTGGACCGACCTACGCGGTCTGATCCGCGCCATGCCGCCGATGTCGCCGGCGAGCGACCGGGTGTTCGAGCCCGGCGCGTTCGGCGAGGGCGACATCCTGCTGGTCAACGGCGTGGTGCGCGGCGACGTGAAGTCGCTGATCGTTCCGGCGGGCGAGCAGCGCACCGTGCGTCTGCGCGTGATCGCCGACACCAGCCAAACAGCCCACGGCGCCGACCTGAGCATCTGGGTCGGGGAGGGCGGCGACCTGACCCTGCTGGAGACCTACGAAGGCTTCGGCGAGGGCTATCTGACGGAGACCCGCCTCCACCTGACGGTCGAGGCGAACGCCAGGCTGGAGCGTATCGTGCTCGCCGCCGACGCAGCCGACGCCGTAGCGGTCAGCACCGCCACCGTCGCCCTGGCCGAAGGTTCGCGCTTCGAGCAGACGACCCTGACCACAGGCGCGCGCCGCCAGCGGCTGGAGACCCGCATCGCCCATCCCGGCGCAGGCGCGTCGGTCCGCATGGACGGCGGCTATCTGCTGGACGGCCAACGTCACGCCGACCTGACCACCGCTGTCGCTCATGAGGGTGTCGGCGGTGAGACCAGTCAGCTCACCAAGGGCATCGTCCGCGATCAGGCGCGCGGCGTGTTCCAGGGCCGCATCGTGGTCGAGCGCGGGGCCGACAAGACCGACGCCCGCATGGGTCACCATGCCCTGATCCTGTCCGACAAGGCCGAGATCGACGCCAAGCCGGAACTGCTGATCTACGCAGACGACGTCTCCTGCGCCCACGGCAACACGGTCGGCGCGTTGGACGAGGACGCCCTGTTCTACGCTCGCCAGCGGGGCATTCCGGACGCCGTGGCCCGCGCCATGCTGGCCGAGGCCTTTGTGGGCGAGGTCGTGGACCGCATCACCAATGACGAGGCCCGCGACGTGGCCCGTCGGTGGGTCGCCACACATCTGGGCGCGGTCTGATGGCATTCGACGCCGAAGCTGTCCGCTCTGAATTCCCGATCCTGTCGCGGCAGGTCAACGGCAAGCCGCTGGTCTATCTGGACAGCGCCGCCAGCGCCCAGAAGCCGCGGGCGGTGATCGACGCGATGACCCGGGCGATGGAGCATTCCTACGCCAACGTTCACCGCGGCCTGCACACCCTGGCCAACGAGACGACCGACGCCTACGAGGCGGCGCGGGCCAGCGTCGCGCGCTTCATCAACGCCGAGAGCGTGGACAACATCGTCTTCACCAAGGGCGGGACCGAGGCGATCAACCTTGTGGCTTCGGGCCTTGGCGCGACGATCCAGCCCGGCGACGAGATCATCATCTCGCAGGCCGAACACCACGCCAACATCGTGCCGTGGCACTTCCTGCGCGAGCGGCAAGGCGCCGTCCTGCGCTGGATACCGGTGCTGGACGATGGCACGCTGGATATGGACGCCTTCAAGGGTCTGCTGAACGCACGGACCAAGGTCGTCGCCGTCGGCCACATGTCCAACGTCACCGGCGTGATCAATCCGGTCGAGGAGATCGTCCGCCTGGCGCGTGAGGCCGGCGCCGTCACCGTCGTCGACGGCTGTCAGGGCGTGGTTCACCTGCCGGTGGACGTTCAGGCGATCGGCGCTGACTTCTACGCCTTCTCGGCCCACAAGCTTTATGGCCCCACCGGCATCGGCGCCCTTCACGGACGCACCGAGGCGCTGGCGGGGCTGCGGCCCTATCAAGGCGGCGGCGAGATGATCGGCATCGTGTCGATGGACAAGATCACCTATGCCGAGCCGCCACATCGGTTCGAGGCCGGCACCCCGCCGATCATCGAGGCCATCGGCTTCGGCGCGGCTGTCGAATGGATGAGCCAGTTCGACCGGGCCGAGATCGCCGCCTATGAACGCAGCCTCTACGACCACGCGGTCGAGCGGCTGTCTGGCCATAACTGGCTGCGGATCATCGGCGACGCGCCAGACAAGGGCGCGATTCTGGCCTTCACTGTCGAGGGCGCCCACGCCCACGACATCGCTCAGGTGCTGGATCGCTACGGCGTCGCCGTGCGCGCCGGGACCCATTGCGCAGAGCCGTTGATGGCCCGGTTCGGGGTCACATCGAGCGCTCGCGCATCCTTCGCCCTATATAACACCAAGGCCGACGCCGACGCTTTCGCCGACGCGCTGGTCAAGGCCCGCAGTTTCTTCAGTTAGACGCCAAGAGCACCCATGGACGACGCCACCCCGACCACCACCGCTCTGCCCCAGGCTGAACTCGACCGGCTGACCGACCAGCTGATCGAGAAGCTGAAGACCGTCTTCGACCCGGAAATCCCGGTCGACATCTACGAGCTCGGCCTGATCTACAAGGTCGATGTCTCGGACGATAAGGACGTGAAGATCGAGATGACCCTGACCGCTCCCGGCTGCCCGGTGGCCGGCGAGATGCCGGGCTGGGTGCATGACGCGGTCATGGAGATTCCGGACCTGAAGTCGTGCCATGTGGATCTGGTCTTCGAACCGCCGTGGGATCAATCGCGCATGTCGGATGAAGCCAAACTCCAGCTGAACATGTTCTAAGGCCATGGAAGTCGCAGCACGCCCCCGCCGTCCCCGTCCCAAGGTCGTCACCCTCAGCGACCGCGCCGCCGCGCGCGTCCAGGAGATCATGGCCAAGGCCGAGAAGCCTTATGCGGGCCTGCGGGTCGGCGTGAAGAACGGCGGCTGCGCCGGCCAGGAATACATCTTCGAATATGCCGAGGACCGCGCCCCTTTGGACGAGGTGGTCGAGGACAAGGGCGTCACCATCCTGATCGACCCCAAGGCCGTGCTGTTCCTGGTGGGCACCGAGATTGATTACGAGACCACCAAGCTGTCGTCCAAGTTCGTGTTCCATAACCCGAACGAGACGGACGCCTGCGGCTGCGGCGAGAGCGTCACCATCATTCCGCAGTCGGTCGAAGAGCGGGCATGAGCGCGCCGTACTTCGGCTCCTGCCATTGCGGGGCCGTGAAGTTCCGCGTGGACGCCGAGCCGGACGAGTTAACCACTTGCGATTGCTCGATCTGCGTCAAGAAGAACGCCCTGATGACCAAGGTGCATGAAAGCGCTCTGACCATCCTGGAGGGCGAGGACAAGCTGTCCCTGTATCAATGGAATACCCGCCGGGCGCAGCACCGCTTCTGCTCGGTCTGCGGCATCTACACCTTCCATCGCAAACGTTCGGCGCCGGACCACTACGGGATAAACATCTTCTGCCTGGACGACTTCGATCACACCGCCTTGCCGGTTCGCACCGCCGAGGGTGAAGGTATGACAGTCGAGGCTCCAGACGCCCGCCCCGAATGGCCTGGGCCGCGCGCGTGAAATCCATCCTCGTCTATTCCATGGGCGAGGTGATCGGCGACGGGCTGATCAAGCTGCCTTTTATCGCGGGCCTGCGCGCGTCCTATCCCGACGCCCGCATCACCTGGGCCGCCGCCAAGGGCGAGACGGTCTATGCCGGGCCGCTGAAGGCGGTTGTGGCCGGCTATATCGACGAAATCCTGACCCAGGGGCCGACCGGCGAAGCGGCGGGCGATATCCTGCCCTGGGTGAAGCCATTCGGCGGCCGTAGGTTCGATCTGGTCATCGACACCCAGGAGAACCTGCGCCGCAGCCTCGTGGCCCGGCGCGCGGGGCGTCGCTATGTGGGTAAGCCGTCGAAGGGCTGGCCCGAGGCCGTGACCGAGCGCCTTGCCGTCCTGCTGGCCCGCGCCACCGACGGGCAGGGGACGCCGCGCCCGCTGGTTCTGACAAATCCCGACGCCTTGGCCGCCGCCCAGATCCTGCTGCCCTTCGGTCCAGACTATGTGGGCTTCGCGCCCGGCGCGGGCGGGCAGGAGAAGCGCTGGCCGCTGGAGCGCTATCTGTCCCTCGCCATCCAGACCCAGCAGGCGGGCCGAACGCCCGTATTCTTCTTCGGGCCGGACGAGGCGACCGAAGCCAAGGCCGCGCGTCTGGCCGTGCCCGACGCCCTGTTCCCGGAGGCCGACCGCAAGGACGTGCTGACCCATGTGAAGGGGCCGCTGCTGGTCATCGCGCTCGCCTCACGTCTGTCCGCCGCCGTGGCCAACGACGCCGGGCCGGGCCACATGCTGGCGGCCGGCGGCGCGCCGCTGCTCAGCCTGCAGAAGGATCGGCGCAAGGCCGTGAAGTTCCGTCCCGCGGCGCGCGCGCTTGAAGTTCTGATCGCCGAGGACTACGGGCAGGACATGGCCGCCCTGCCGCTCGAGGTCGCGGCGGCCGCCCTGAACCGGCTTCTGGAGCAACGCAGCTGATGCCCATCATGGCCCCGATCTCCGCAGGCGAGCTGGTGGACAAGATCACCATCCTGCGGGTCAAGGCTGAGCGGATCGGCGACGTGGCCAAGGAAGCCAATGTCCGAAAGGAGTTGGCCCTGTTGGAGGCGATCGCCGCCGAGGCTCTGGTCGATACGGCCGAGATGGCGGACCTGACCGCCCAGCTACAAGCCGTGAATGCCGCTTTGTGGGATATTGAGGACGGCAAGCGGGATTGCGAGCGGCGGCGGGATTTTGGTCCGGACTTCATCGCCCTGGCTCGATCCGTCTATGTGGAGAACGACCGCCGCGCCGCGATCAAGCGGTCGATCAACGCTGCGGCCGGCTCCGACATCGTCGAAGAGAAGAGCTACAAGCCCTACCTTGCTAGCTAGGCTTTCTGGCGTCTGGAAGTTCGCTGTTCGATGAACCTCCCGACGCCGCGCTTTAACTGGTCGTTTGTCCTCTGCGACTAAGATGCAAGTCGCACCTGTACGGGTTGGTACGAGGGCGCTGAGGGAATATCGAGATATGTCGGCTGAGGTTGAAGCCAAACTGCGCGGCCCGGACGCGATAAAGCTGGCCCGCCGCGCCCTGGATCTGATGGAGACCCACCAGATCTGGCCGACGCCCCTCAACTACGAAATCTGGGTGAACTACGTCGCCGATCCTGATGGCGAGCTGGCGCGGGAACTGGGCGCGCTGCTGAATTCCGGGGAAGTGATCACCGAGGCCGTGATCGAGGCTCTGGCTTCCAAGTATCTGGCCAAGGCCCGCCTGAACGAACAGATCCGGGACGCCGGCGACCTGCTCGGCAAGGAGCTGGAGCTGGTTTCCAAGGCCATCAAGCAAGCGCGCCGCTCCACCGCCGCGTTTGGCGAGACCCTGAGCGGGGCCAGCAAGCACCTGGACGACAAGACCGATGGCGCGACCCTGCGCCTGCTGGTCGATCAGCTTTCCAGCGCCACCCGTCGCGCCCAGAGCGAAACCGAAGCGCTTGAGCAGCGCCTGACCGAATCCACCGCCGAGGTCGAGCGCCTGAAGGAGCACCTGGAGCAGGTGCGCCGCGACGCCACGACCGACGGCCTGACCAATCTGGCCAACCGTAAGGCCTTCGACGAAGAGCTTGAGCGGGCCTGCTCGGAGTCCCGCGAAGGGGGCACGATCCTGACCCTGGCCCTGCTGGACATCGACCACTTCAAGGGCTTCAACGACACCTGGGGCCACCAGACCGGCGATCAGGTGTTGCGTTACGTCGCCAGCGTCATCGGACGCGTCGGGGCCCCGCCCCGTTTCGCGGCCCGCTACGGCGGCGAGGAGTTCGCCATGATCTTCCCGGGCGAGGATGCGGCGACGGTCACCGCGACGCTCGAGGAAATCCGCCTGGAAGTGTCCTCGCGGATGCTGAAGCGCCGCTCGACCAATGAGGATCTGGGCACCATCACTATTTCCGCCGGCCTGGCCGAACTGCGCCGGGAAGAGGCGGGTCATGGCCTGATGGAGCGGGCCGACGCCGGCCTCTACGCCTCCAAGCGCGCCGGCCGCAATCGCGTGACCAACGCCGAGACCCTGTCCGTCGCGGCCTGATTTTCCGCTGGCGTTACCTTAGGGCCGCTTCCTAACGTTCTCTCAAAATAGGGAGGACGACCATGGCCGAGCACACCAAGGTCAAGTTCGAGATCGTGGACACGGTGGCGGTGATCACCTTGTCCGATCCCGCGACGCTCAACGCCGCCAGTATGGAGATGGCCCAGCAACTGTCGGCCGCGCTTGACCGGGCCGCCGGCTCGGCTCGGGCCATATTGCTGACAGGCGAGGGGCGGGGTTTCTGCTCTGGCGCCAATCTTTCCGGCGGTGGGACCGCCGGCCGTCCTATCGACGATGACGGCAAGCCGGACGTCGGGGCCTCGCTTGAGAAGGTCTACAATCCCCTGGTCACCCAGATGCGCGACCTGCCCATCCCCATCGTCACGGCGGTGAATGGCGCGGCGGCGGGGATCGGCTGCTCCTTCGCCTTGCTTGGCGACATCGTGGTGGCGGCTCAGAGCGCCTATTTCCTGCAGGCTTTCCGTCGCATCGGCCTGGTTCCCGACGGGGGCTCGACCTATCTGCTGCCGCGCCTGATCGGCAAGGCGCGAGCCATGGAGATGGCCCTGCTGGGCGAGAAGATTCACGCGCCCACGGCCCTGGAATGGGGCCTGATCAACCGCTGCGTCCCGGACGCGGACCTGTTGCCGACAGCCATGGCTATCGCCAAGGAGCTGGCCAATGGACCCGCCGCCCTGGGTTATATCCGTCAGCTGATGTGGGACAGTCTGGACGCCGACTGGGCCGGACAGCTCGAAGCCGAGCGCAAAACGCAAAAAGCCGCCGGCAAGACCGACGACTTTCTGGAGGGCGTGGCCGCGTTCCTGTCGAAGCGGCTCGCCGTATTCAAAGGGCGCTAGGGCCTAGTCTTCGGCGTCGGCGTCCACCGTCACGCGCGGCGGGGCGCGCATCAGGAATGCTGGCACGTCGTTGCCAAAGCCGACCACGCGACGGTCGTCGTCATCCCGGGGCGCGCGGGGCGCTTTGACGCCGCCACGGCTGGAACGCAGACCTTCCGGATCGGCCTGGGGGCGGGCTTCGCGTTGGTTCTCGGCGCGGGGACGACGTTCCGAGCGCTCACTGCGCTCTGGGCGCTCGCTGCGCTCAGGACGTTCAGCGGCCTCGACCTGTTCCGGCGCGGCGACGCGCTCAGGACGATTGCGGCTGCGCTCGCGGCGGGGCTTGGGTGCGGCTTCAGCGACAGTCTCGACGACTTCGGTCGCGGCTACGACTTCCACCGGCGTGGTGGCTGCTTGCGGCTCGGCCGACCGGCTGCGGCCACGGCTGCGGTCGGAGCCGCCACGCTCGCGCCCGCCACGTTCACGGCCACGGCCCGACTTTTCGGTCGTGCGGCGCTCGTCCTTGGCTTCTGACCAATCCAGGTCGATCACAGCTTCGGCCGGGGTCTTGCCGATCAGCTTGAGAACCTTGTCCAGGCCCTTGTCGTCGGCCGGGGTGACGATCATGAACGCTTCGCCGGTGCGGCCGGCGCGGCCCGTACGGCCGATGCGGTGGACATAGTCGTCGGCGTGGTGCGGCACGTCGTAATTGAAGACGTGGCTGACCTCGGGGATGTCCAGGCCGCGCGCGGCGACGTCGGACGCCACCAGCAGCTTCAGATTGCCGGCGCGGAAGTCGGCCAGAGTCTTCATGCGCTGCGACTGGTCCAGATCGCCGTGGATCGGCGCGGCGTCGAGGCCGTGAACCTTCAGCGACTTGGCGACGATATCGACTTCGGTCTTGCGGTTGCAGAACACGATGCCGTTCTTCACCTCGGAACGCTGGATCAACTCCCGCAGCGCCATGCGCTTGGCCTTGGAGTCCGACAGCGGGATGCGGGCGATGAACTGGGCGATGTTCTCGTTGGTGCTGGCCGGGCGGGTCACCTCGATCCGGGTCGGATCATTGAGGAACTGCTTGGTCAGGCGGGTGATTTCCGGCGGCATGGTCGCCGAAAAGAACAGGGTCTGCTTCTTGGGCGGCGTCATCTTGAAGATGCGCTCGATGTCCGGGATGAAGCCCATGTCCAGCATGCGGTCGGCTTCGTCGACGACCATGATCTGCACGCCGGTCATCAGCAGCTTGCCGCGTTCGAAATGGTCGAGCAGGCGGCCGGGGGTGGCGATCAGCACGTCGACGCCGCGGTCCAGCTTCTTTTCCTGGTCGCCGAAGGAGACGCCGCCGATCAGCAGGGCCCAGGACAGCTTGGTGCCCTTGGCGTACTTTTCGAAGCTGGCGGCCACCTGATCGGCCAGTTCGCGGGTCGGGGCGATGACCAGGGCGCGCGGCATGCGGGCCTTGGCCCGGCCGGCCGACAGCCGATCGATCAGGGGAAGTGTGAAGGCGGCGGTCTTGCCGGTGCCCGTCTGGGCGATGCCGAGGATGTCGCCGCCGGCGAGGGCGATGGGGATCGCCTGGGCTTGAATGGGGGTCGCGGTGGTATAGCCGGTGTCGGCGACCGCTTGCAGGGTCGTGGGGCTCAGCCCCAGGTCGGAAAATTCAGTCATGTCTCGCTAAGGCTGGTTTCGAAACCGCCCGTGCTTGGGCGAGCGGGCGGCGCGAATTCGCCAGACCTGTTCCGAATTACCGCCGGATATAAGAGACCCTGCGCTCAAGTCAAGTAAACGCTGGGTTTCGATCAGGCCGCGGGAGCCATTCTGCCCTTGGGTTCGACGCCCGAAAGAGCCTCTACGAAGCTCTCGCGCCAAGCGATGACGTCGTCGCGCCGAACGCCTTCCATCAAGGACTTCCAGCGCTTGATGCGCTCTTCGCGCGGCATGGCCAGGCCGCGTCGAATAGCGTCGGCCACATCCTCGCGACTGAACGGATTGACGATCAAAGCGTCCTTCATCTGGGCCGCGGCCCCGGCGAAGCGCGACAGGATCAGCACGCCGGGGTCTTCCGGGTCCTGCGCCGCCACATATTCTTTGGCCACCAGGTTCATCCCGTCCCGCAAAGGCGTGACGAGGCCGACGCGGGCGGCGCGGTAGATGCCGACCAGCTCATCGCGGCGATAGGGGCTGTTGACGTAGCGCAGCGGCACCCAGTCGAAGGTCGCGAACTGGCCGTTCACGCGGCCGGATACGGCGTCCAGTCGGTTGCGCAGGTCCTGGTAGGCCTCGACCGCGTCGCGGCTGAGCGTGGCGATCTGGAGCAGGAAGACCTTTTCGCGGGCCTCGGGCGTATCGGCCAGGTAGCGCTCATAGGCCAGGAACCGCTCCTCCAGGCCCTTGGAGTAGTCGAGCCGATCGACGCCGACGATCATCTGGCGGCCCGCCAGGCTTTCGCGCATGCGCTCGAAGCTTTCAGCCGCCGCGTCGGAGCTGGCCGCCGCTTCGAAATCGGCCACGTCGATGCCGATGGGGAAGACGCCCAATCGCGTGTGCTTGCCGAAGGCGAAGGCGTCGCCATTGGGCATCACCTCGCCTTCAGCCTCATTGATGATGTAGCCGGCCAGGGCCGCCTGCCACGCGGCGGCGTGGGTGCCGACGAGGTCGTAGTCGAACAGCGACGCCACCAGCTCCTGATGCTTGGGCAGGGTGGTCAGCAACTGCCGAGCCGGCCAGGGGATATGGAGGAAGAAGCCGATACGGTTCTTCACTCCCAGCCGCCGCAACTCCCGTCCCAGGGGGATCAGATGATAGTCATGGACCCAGATGATGTCGTCGGGCTGGATCAGCGGGAGCAGGGCCTCGGCGAAGCGGGCGTTGACGCGGCCATAGCCTTCGCCAAAGGGCCGCTCATAGGCCGTCAGGTCGATGCGGTCATGGAACAGCGGCCACAGCGTCTTGTTGGCGTAACCGTTGTAATATTCCTCTACGTCCTGGGGCTCGAGATCGACCTTGGCGACGGTGACCCCGTCGATGCGGTCAAGCTGGAGGTGGCCGGTGTAGCGCTCGGTGGTTTCACCGCTCCAGCCGAACCACACGCCCTGGTGTTCGCGCAGGGAGGCCCCGATGGCCATGGCCAGGCCACCGGTAGAGGCGGCGCCGACCTCGCTGGAGAACTGGACGCGGTTGGAGACGACGATCAGGCGGCTCATGCGGCGGCTCCCCGCTGTTCCCCCAGGCTGCTCTCAAGCCAGCGGAGCACTGTGTCCGGCCCGGAAAGGCGGAAGGTGGCGCGGGTAGGGCGTTCCTCGCCCACCAGGACGCCATAGCCCCCTTGCTCGACGGCTTCGCGGAAGCCGTCTTCGTCGGTCAGGTCGTCGCCGACAAAGACCGGCGTCGCGCCCAAAAAGGGGTTGCGGGCCATAAAGGCCGAAACGGCGTCGCCCTTGGTGGCGCCGGGGGTGCGCAGCTCGACCACTAAATGGCCGTCCTGCAGCGTCAGGCCATAGGCCGCGCTCACGCGTTCGGCGAGATCCACGCAGGCGTCGCGCGTCTCCGGCGCCAGGCGATAATGCAGGGCGACGCCAAGAGCCTTGGGTTCGACAAGCAGGCCGCTCTGGGTTCGCGCGAACGCCTCGAACGCTTCGATGGCGTCCGAAAGGGCAGGATGAGGCTCGGCCAGATGGGTTTCGTCCCCATGGCGAATCTCCAGGCCATGGGTGCCGGCCAGGCACGGCGTGCAATCTTCAAGGATGCGGTCGAGATCGGCCATGGCGCGACCGCTCACCACCGCCAATCTGCCATCAAGCCGCTCACTGAGGCGGCGAAGCAGGTCGTTGCGATAGAGATTGGGCCCGACGTCAGTCGGCTTCGGTTCGAAATGGGCGAGCGTGCCGTCCAGATCGAGAAAAAGCGCCGTCCTCGACAAGTCGAGGGGCGTGGGATGGTTGTTATTCAAAACAGTCTCTAGCTTTTCAGCTGCCATGGCGTCCCCGGGGCAATGGTTGCTGTACGCACACCGGCTGGACCGACGTGTAGAACGCCCTAGGTGGGGATTGGCGCCGCCCAGGCCAAATAAACGTAATGTGAGGCCATTTGCGGGGAACCGCAGAGCAGTTCGCGAGTTGCGTCGCTCGCTTCGCGACAAGATGGGCTTCTATCTCGCAGGATATATTGGCGAAATTCAGCCCGGCGTAACGCTATGCTGAAAACAAATAACGCCGCACTCTATGACGGGTGCGGCGTTATCTGCTCAGATTTAAACAGACTGAGATTGCTAGACGTCCAGATCATCCGCCGCGAACTCGGCGTTCTCCTGGATGAAGCGGAATCGCAATTCCGGTTTGCGGCCCATCAAGGTTTCGACCAGCGATTCCACGGACTCTTCCGAGCGCGGCAGCGTCACACGCGCCAGAGTACGCACCGCCGGGTCCATGGTGGTTTCCTTAAGCTGGGCGGCCATCATCTCGCCCAAGCCCTTGAAGCGGCCGATTTCGGGCTTCTTGTTCTTGAAGTCCGTCGCCAGCAGCTCGTCCTTGTGGGCGTCGTCGCGGGCATAGACCGTCTTGCCGCCGTGGCTGATCCGATAGAGGGGCGGCAGCGCCATGTAGAGGCGGCCGGCGCGGATCATGTCTGGCATTGTCCGATAGAAGAACGTGATCAGCAGTGATGCGATGTGGGCGCCGTCCACATCGGCGTCCGTCATGATGATGATGCGCTCGTAGCGCAGGTCTTCCTCGCGGTACTTGTTTCCGCCCTGCGCGCCCAGGGCGAGCATCAGGTCCGACAGCTCCTTGTTGGCGACCAGCTTGTCGCCCGTGGCGCTGGCCACGTTCAGGATCTTGCCGCGCAGAGGAAGGATCGCCTGGGTCTTGCGGTTGCGGGCTTGCTTGGCCGAGCCGCCGGCCGAGTCGCCTTCGACGATGAACAGTTCTGCGCCATCTACGGCCGAGCCGGAACAGTCGGCTAGCTTGCCGGGCAGACGCAGCTTGCGCGTGGCGCTGGCGCGCTGGACTTCCTTGTCCTTGCGGCGCTTCAGGCGTTCCTCGGCGCGCTCGACCACGAAATCGAGCAGGGCGCGGGCGGCTTTGGGGCTGCCGGTCAGCCAGTGGTCGAACGGGTCGCGCAGGGCGTTCTCGACGAGGCGCTGGGCGTCGCTGGACGACAGCTTTTCCTTGGTCTGGCCCTGGAACTCAGGATTGCGGATGAAGACGCTGATCAGGGTGCCGGCCTGGGCGATCACGTCGTCCGCGGTCAGGATGGCGCCGCGCTTTTCACCCACCAGTTCGGCATAGGCCTTGAGGCCCCGGGTCAGGGCGGCGCGCAGGCCGGACTCGTGGGTGCCGCCTTCGGGCGTCGGCACGGTGTTGCAGTAGGACTGCATGAAGCCATCGGCCTCGCCAAACCCGCGCGGGGTCCAGGCGATGGCCCATTCCACGGCCCCGGCCTCGCCCTGGCGCTCGATACGGCCGGCAAAGGGTTCGGGGGTGACCGTCTCCAGCCCCTTGGTGCGCTCGGCCAGGAAGTCGGCCAGGCCGTTGGGGAAGTGGAAGGTCGCTTCGGCGGGAGTCTGGTCGTGGATGCGCGACGGGTCGCACTTCCATTTGATCTGCACGCCGCGGAACAGATAGGCCTTGGAGCGGGCCATGCGGTACAGCCGCGCCGGCTTGAAGATCGCGCCTTCGCCGAAAATCTCGGCGTCGGGCAGGAATCTCACGGACGTGCCGCGCTTCTTGGACGGCGCGATCTGCTGCAGCGGTCCCAGGGGCTTGCCGCGCGAGAAGTCCTGGCGGTGCTCGAAGCCGTCGCGCCAGACGGTGACCTCGAGGATTTCCGACAGGGCGTTCACGACCGATGCGCCCACCCCGTGCAGGCCGCCAGAGGTCTCGTACGCCTTGCCGCTGAACTTACCGCCCGCGTGCAGGACGGTCATGATCACTTCCAGGGCCGACTTGCCCGGGTGTTTGGGGTGCGGGTCCACGGGCATGCCGCGGCCGTCGTCCTTCACCGTCAGGGCGCCGTCGGCGTCCAGGGTGACCTCGATGATCTTGGCGTGGCCGGCGACCGCCTCGTCCATGGAGTTGTCGAGGACTTCGGCGAACAGGTGGTGCAGGGCCCGTTCGTCGGTGCCGCCGATGTACATGCCCGGACGCTTGCGGACCGGCTCCAGCCCTTCCAGCACCTCGATGTCGGCCGCCGAATAGCTGCCTGGCCCGGATGCGGGCGCGCTGGCGGCAGGGGTCGGCGCAGCCGCGGAGGCCGGAACATGCGCGGGCGCGGGTTCGCGCGCCGGCAAGGGGTTGGCGGGCGGCGGGCTCAGGGCGTCGTCGAACAGGGAGGGAGGCTGGGACATTATCCGGGGAGTCTAGGCGATTCGAGCCGACACCCTTAGGCGCTGCGTGCAGTCCTGAGCAAGCGCGGCCTGAATTCCTCCCCCGCCGAAGCGGGGGAGGTGTCGTTCAGGCGTCAGTAGGCGCGGGGATAGGCCCCGGCCGGTCGTGCGTAGCGGTCACGCAGCTTGGAGCCGCGGAAGTCCGTAGGCTGCTGGTAGCCGCCCACGAAGACGGCGGTCGGCCAAGTGGTGGTCTCCAGCGGGTCGCCATTCCACAGCACTACGTCGGCGTCCTTGCCCACCTCCAGCGTGCCGACGGAGGACATTCCCCACATCTTGGCCGGAACAGCGGTCACGGACGCCAGGGCCGCCTGGTAGGGCATGCCGTTGGCCACCGCGAGGCCGGCGTTCAGACGCTGCAGGCGCAGGTTGTTGAAGTCGCGCGAGCCGGTGATGGCCACGGCGACGCCGGCGGCCTGCAGCCGGGCGGCGTTGTCGAGGCGGGCGCCCAGGGTCTCGAAGCTGTCGGGCAGGTCGGCCTGGGTGTCGACGATCACCGGCACGCCGGCCTTGGCGATGTCGGCGGCCACGATCCAGCCTTCCTCGGCGCCTTCCAGGATGATCTTCACCTTCTCCTCGGCCGCCAGCTTGATGATCTGGCGGATGTCGGAGGCCCGGCGAACGCGGACCAGCAGCGGGGTCTTGCCCTCGACCACCGGCACCAGCGCGTCGAGATCGATGCGCGAGAGGCCAAAGTCGCGGGTGGCGCCCTTTTCGAAGGCCGAGCGGTTGCGGGCGTAGGCGCGCGCATCCTCGAAGGCCGACTTCACCAGGACGATGGCCGCCCCGCGTGAGCCGCCGGCCGCGCGGGCCCCGGCCTGGCCCAGATCGAGGGCCACTGCCACCTTGGCCTTGGTGACGATGTCATCGTCGCCGGCCGCCAGACGGATCAGGGCGGCCTGGCCGGTGAACAGGCGAGGATCGCCATCGCCCGCGCGGCCGGCGGTCATGTCCTTCAGGTTCTCCAGCTCGATATCGCCGTCGTCACGGTGCGCGCCGCCGCCACCGCCCGAAAGGGTGGGGGTGACCGCCGCGCTGGTGACGCCGCCGTCACGGGCCAGGCCGATGACCGGGGAGTCCGGATTGATGCTGTA
Source organism: Caulobacter sp. NIBR2454 (assembly GCF_027474405.1). GTDB lineage: Bacteria > Pseudomonadota > Alphaproteobacteria > Caulobacterales > Caulobacteraceae > Caulobacter. The sequence continues at coordinate 2,221,623 of NZ_CP114871.1, read as the reverse complement.
GGAGATATCGAAGCCGGCTGACATCTCGGTGCCCGACCCATCGTCCCGCGTCTCGCGGACGCCGCCGATTTCGGAAGCGGCGAGGTTGCTGGACGGGGCGATCAGGCCGGGGGTCACGACGCCGCCCTTGGCGTCGATGACGCGGGCGCCGGATGGAACCGACACGTTGGCTCCGACGGCGGTGATCTTGCCGTCGGTCAGGACGATGGTTCCCGACGCGATGGTTCCCGCCGCCGCGACCGTTTCGATCTTGGCGTTGGTGATGGCCACGGTCTCAGCCGAAGCGGCCGAGGCGAAGGCGAGGGCGCATGCGCCCGAAAGAAGAGCGATGCGGATCATTGGTGGAACGCCCCTTCACCCGGCTGGCCGAGTTCGAAATCGGATTTGGGCTGGTACTGCGGGTCACGCCGGTCATAGGCGAGGCCCCCGTCGATGAAGACCTTCTCGGCCTGGGCGTAGACGCTGAACGGATCGGCGGTCCACAGAACCACGTCGGCGGCCTTGCCGGCCACGAGGCTGCCGGTCTTGTCGGCGATGCCCAGGGCCTTGGCCGGGTTGGACGTGATCCAGGCGATGGCTTCGGCGCGTGGGATGTTCATGCCGATGCGGTTGCCCGCCGTCATGGCCAGGGCCGCTTCCTGATTGAGGCGCTGGGTCATGATCGGGTCGTCGGAGTGGATGACGGTGCAGGCGCCGGCCTTGTGGGCGATGGCGGCGTTGGCGTCGATCCCGTCCAGGCTTTCCATCTTGAAGCCGGTCCACGACGCCCAGGTGGCGAAGCAGACGTCGTCCTTGGCCAGCAGATCGCCGACCTTGTAGGCCTCGACCGCGTGGTGGAACATCGTCGTGCGGTAGCCGAACTCCTTGCCGATATCGAGCATCACGGCCATCTCGTCGCCGCGATAGCAGTGGTTCTGGACCAGGATTTCGCCGTTCAGGACGCCCATCAGGGTTTCCAGCTGCAGATCGCGCTTGGGCGCGTCCGCCTTTTCATTCTTGGCCACCTTGGCGCGGTAGTCGTCCCACTTGCGCTTGTAGTCGGCGGCGTTGATCCACGCCGCGCGATAGCCGGCGACATTGCCCATGGCGGTCGACGGCGCACGGCTGCGGCCGCCATAGACGCGCTTGGGGTTTTCGCCGCAGGCCATCTTCACGCCATAGGGCGCGCCGGGGAACTTCATGCCCTGCATGGTGTGCGAGGGGATGTTCTTGAGGGTTACCGAACGGCCGCCGAACAGGTTGGCCGAGCCGGGCAGGATCTGAAGGGTGGTCACGCCGCCAGCGCGCGCCCGGTTGAAGCCGGGGTCATGCGGCCAGACCGAATGCTCGGACCAGACCTGGGCGGTGTTAGGGTCGGTGATCTCGTTGCCGTCCGAACGGGCCTGCACGCCGGGCGACGGATAGACGCCCAGGTGGCTGTGGGCGTCGATGACGCCGGGCGTCACCCACTTGCCCTTGCCGTCGATCACGGCGACGTCGGCCGGAACCGGCGTTTCAGGACCGCCGACCGAAATGATCTTGCCGCCCGAGAAGAAGACGACGCCGTTCTCGATCTGCTGACCAGTGGCCGTCAGCACCGTCGCCCCGACGATGGCCGTCGGGCGGCCAGGCAGGGCCTTGTAGGTGGAGGGGAACGGAGCCGGGCCGGTCGTGGGATCAAGACCCGCGGGCAGCGGCTTGTGCTCTACCTTCTCGGCGGGCTTGGCCGCTGGTTTCGCCGCTTGCGCGGATGCGCTGGACGTCCCGGCGATCGCCAGACCCGTCAGCATGGTCGCGGCGAGCGCCGCCCTCATCAAACTACTCATTTCGCCCCCTCTAGAACGCGGGGCGAAATCGAGACCAGTTTTAGTATACGATCAAGCAAATAACGCCGAAGAACGGCGCTTTCCCGAAAACATTGCGAAAGCTTCATGTCGCAGCGCTTGCGGACCGTGGTTGACCTGATATCTTGTAATGCAAGATGACGTGCGAACAAAAGTCAGAAGCGGCCGAAACCCGGCGCGCCCAACTGCTCAAGGGGCTGGCCGAACTGGCCTTGCTCAGCGTGCTGAAGGGGCGGGCCCACTACGGGCTCGAAATCCTGGACCGGCTTCGCGCCGAGGCGGGATTGAACCTGGCGGAGGGGACGATCTACCCGCTGCTGCATCGCCTGGAACGCGCTGGCTTCACCAAGGCCGAATGGCGCATCGAGGACGCCGGGGCGCGACCTCGAAAATACTACGCCCTGACGGATCAGGGGCGGGCTGAACTCACCGAGCAACAGGCCGAGTGGACGCGCATCAGCGTCAGCCTTGGCGCATTTCTGCAAAGGGGCGGGGAATGACTGTCCAGAACACCGACGAACAGATGATCGAAGCCTGGCTTCGCCGCATGACCTGGGCCCTGGCGCGCATGCCGTCGCCGCAGCGAGAGGAGATCGTCGAGGAGACCCGCGTCCACCTTTTCGAGCGGCTGGGCCGAGGTCTGACCGTCGATCAGGCGCTTGAGGGTTTTGGCGCGCCGGACGCCTACGCCCGCCGCTTCATCGAGGAGATGGAACTGGCCGGCGCTTTGGGGTCGCAGCGGGTCAGCGAACTGCTGGGGGCGATCATCCGGCGGGTCCACAAGAGCATCGTGGCCTTCATCGCTTTCATCGCCGTGGTTTGCTTCATCTGCCTCGCCGGCGGCGCGGCCTGGACCATGGGCATGGAACTGATCGACCCGGTCCATACCGGTCTGTGGTCCGGTCAGAACAGCTTCTTCCTCGGCTGGAACGACGACCCCAGCAAGTTCAGGGAGCTGGCTGGCAACAAGATTTACGTCGTCTCGGCCTTCGTCATCGCCGGCTCCTATGTCTTCGGCCGGCTGGTGCTGCTGTGGGCGGCCAGGACGCTATCGCGACGCTAGGGGCGAAAAGGCAAAAGGCCCGCGGATCGCTCCGCGGGCCTTCTGTCTTCAGGCTAAGCTCTGACGCTTAGCACTTGTAGTACATGTCGAATTCGACCGGGTGCGGGTGCAGCGCCAGACGCATCACCTCTTCCATCTTCAGCTCGATGTAGCTGTCGATGAAGTCGTCATCCATGACGCCGCCCTTCTTGAGGAAGGCGCGATCCTTATCCAAGGCGTCCAGGGCTTCCTTGAGCGAGCCGCAGACTTCCGGGATCTTCTTCTGCTCGCGGGGCGGCAGGTCGTACAGGTTCTTGTCGGCGGGCGCGCCCGGATCGATCTTGTTCTCGATGCCATCGAGGCCGGCCATCAGAAGGGCCACGAAGGTCAGGTACGGGTTGCCCATCGGGTCGGGGAAGCGGGCTTCCAGACGCTTGGCCTTGGGGCTGTCCACGTGCGGGATGCGGATCGAGGCCGAGCGGTTGCGCGACGAATAGGCCAGCTTCACCGGCGCTTCGTAGCCGGGCACCAGGCGCTTGTACGAGTTCGTCGTGGAGTTCGAGAACGCGTTGATCGCCTTGGCGTGCTTGATGATGCCGCCGATGTACCACAGGCACATGTCCGACAGGCCGGCGTATTTGTCGCCGGCGAACAGCGGCTTGCCGTCGCCCCAGATCGACTGGTGGACGTGCATGCCCGAGCCGTTGTCGCCGAACATCGGCTTGGCCATGAAGGTGGCGGTCTTGCCATAGGCGTGGGCCACGTTGTGGATCACGTACTTATAGAGCTGCAGGCGGTCGGCCATGGTGACCATGGTGTCGAACTTCAGGCCGAGCTCGTGCTGGGCGGGCGCCACTTCGTGGTGGTGCTTTTCCGGCTTCATGCCGAGCTCGCCCATGACGGCCAGCATTTCGCCGCGCAGGTCCTGGCCGCTGTCGACCGGATTGACCGGGAAGTAGCCGCCCTTCGGACCCGGGCGATGGCCCATGTTGCCTTCCGGATAGGCCTTGCCCGTGTTGGTCGGCAGTTCGACCGAGTCATAGGAGTAGCCGGTGTTGTGGGGGGAGGTGTCCCACTTCACGTCGTCGAAGATGAAGAACTCGGCTTCCGGGCCAAAATAGACGGTGTCGCCCACGCCCGAGGACTTCACGTAGCTCAGCGCCTTCTTGGCGATGGAGCGCGGGTCGCGGTTGTAAGGCTCGTTGGTGTCGGGGTTCAGCACGTCGCAGAACAGGCACAGCGTCGTCTGCTGATAGAACGGGTCGATATAGGCGCTGCTCAGGTCCGGGCGCAGCTTCATGTCGGACTCGTTGATCGCCTTCCAGCCGGCGATGGACGAACCGTCGAACATCGTGCCGTCGTTGAGGAAGTCATCGTCGACCAGGTCGATGTCGAAGGTGACGTGCTGCATCTTGCCGCGCACGTCGGTGAAGCGGACGTCGACGTACTTGACTTCCTTTTCCTTGATTTCGGCAAGGATCTTTTCGGCGGTGCTCATTCGTTATCCCCTTTGATCTCGTCGTTCCGGCGTGTCGTCGTCAGACGGCGGCGGCGCCGTTTTCTCCAGTGCGGATGCGGATCACGTCCACGATGTCCGACACGAAAATCTTGCCGTCGCCGATGCGCCCGGTGCGTGCGGCGGCGATGATCGCCTCGATGGCCGCCGACGCCTGGGCGTCTTCGACCACCACCTCGATCTTCATCTTGGGCAGGAAGTCGACCACATACTCGGCGCCGCGATAGAGCTCGGTATGGCCCTTCTGACGGCCGTAGCCCTTGGCTTCCAGCACCGTCATCCCTTGGACGCCCATCTCCTGAAGGGCTTCCTTCACCTCGTCGAGCTTGAAGGGTTTGATGACGGCTTCAATCTTCTTCATGGAAACTCGGCCGGAGAGGGCCGCCTTTCATTGCATGGGCGCGACGGAGCATACGGTGGGGCGGGGCCACAAGAGGCCAGTCTTACGAATCCTTACCGGCCGCCTCAGAAGCTTCATATGCCCGAAAAATAGGCGATGCGAGCCCGCAAAATGAGCATGCGCAAAAGCGGCTTGTGAACGGCTGTTCGGCCCCTAGGATCGATGTCTGACAAGGGCGGAAGGGTGCATGTGATGCGGGATGACACGCCGGTTCTCATCGGCGCGGGCCAATTCACCTATCGCGGCGTGGCGGCCGATTCACCGTCTCCGCTCGAACTGCTGAAGATTGCGGCGAAATCCGCCGCCTCCGACGCCGGCCTTGATGAGGCTGTTCTTGCCGGGATCGACGCTTTGGCGGTCGTGGGTTTCTCGATCGACGCTCCAGGCGGGCTGTCCCGACTGCCGGTCCCGCGCCTTCTCAATCCGCCGATCAGTCTGGCTCGCGCCGTCGGCGCATCGCCCAGGATCGATCTGTACACATATACCGGCGGCAACACCCCCCAGATGCTGGTCAACCAGTTCGCCGAGCGCATCAGCCGCGGCGAGGTGGAGCTAGGCCTGATCGCCGGCGCGGAATTTCTCGGCTCGCTGATGAAGCGGCTGAAGGGTGGTCTGGGCTTCGGCGACGACTGGAGCGACGACGTAACTCAGCCGCCGAACATGGTCGGCGACCCCCGGCCGGGCGCCACGCCGCACGAGGAAGCCCACGGGCTGGCGTTTCCCACCAATACCTATCCGCTGTTCGAGAACGCCCTTAGAGCGCGGGACGGACGGTCGATCCCTGACCACCAGAAGCATATCGGCGACCTGTTCGCCCCCTTCACCCGTGTCGCCGCCGCCAATCCGCACGCCTGGTTTCCGGTTGAGCGTTCGGCGGAGGAGCTGATGACTGTGACGGCGGCCAACCGGATGGTCGGCTTTCCGTACCCCAAATACGTCAACTCGATCCTGGAGGTGGATCAGTCCGCCGCTGTCCTGATCGCAAGCGTGAGCAAGGCGCGTGAACTGGGCGTGCCCGAGGATCGCTGGGTGTTCCTGCACGGCTGCGCCGACGCCGCCGATCTTTGGAACCTGCTGGACCGGCAGGACTACCACTCCAGTCCGGCGATCCGCCTGACGGGCGAGCGTGCGCTGGACATGGCGGGTGTCCAGTTGGCTGACATCGATCTGTTCGACATCTATTCCTGCTTCCCGGCGGCGGTGCAGGTGGCGGCCGAAGAACTGGGCCTGGCTATCGACGACCCGCGCGGCCTGACCGTCACCGGCGGGCTTCCGTACTTCGGCGGGCCTGGGAACAACTACGCCATGCACGGGATCGCCGAGATGATGCAGCGACTGCGCGACCGGCCGGGCGGCTACGGTCTCTGCACCGCCAATGGCTGGCACCTGACCAAGCAGTCCGTGGGCGTCTATTCGACCCGTCCCGTCGAAGGGCGTTGGGAGCGGGAGGATCCGAAGGTGATCCAGGCCAGGATCGACGCCCTGCCGCATCCGCCTGTCATCGAACGGCCGCAGGGCGCGGCCACGATCGAGACCTTTACAGTCATCCATTCGCGGGAAGGCTATCGCATGGGCATCGTCATCGGTCGGGACCGGGAGGGGCGCCGCTTCGTCGCCAACACCCCCGAGGACGAGAAGACCCTGCGCGGGCTGGAGGCGGCGGAAGCCGTCGGCAGGACCGGAACCGTCGGCCCGCATCCGGACGGTGTGCGCAACCTCTTCATTCCGGACTGACCCATGATCCACATGATCCGACACGGCAAGCCGGCCTCGATCTGGGGCGGGACGGACGATGATCCGGGGCTTGATGACGTCGGCCATCAGCAGGCGAGGGCGGTGGCGAAGGCTCTGCTGGCCCTGCCGCCCGGTGAGCGTCCGACGCGGGTAATCAGTTCGCCCCTGCGCCGCTGCCGTGAGACCGCCCAGCCCTTCGCCGACGCCTTGGGCGTGGCGGTGGAGATCGATCCTGGCGTCGGTGAGATACCCACGCCGGCCGGCCTGTCGAATGAGGCGCGTCCCGCCTGGCTGCGTACGGCCTTCGGCCAACGCTGGAGCGAGATCGAGGGTGACCTGGACTATGCCGACTGGGCCGTCGGCGTCGGCGCGGCGGTGGCGCAATACGAAGGCTGTGCGGTGTTCAGCCATTTCGTGGCGATAAACGCGGCTCTGGGTTGCGCCATCGACGACGACCGGGCGGTGGTCTTCCGTCCCGACCACACCTCCGTCACCGTGTTCCAGGTCAAAGACGGACGCCTTTGCCTGTTACAGCAGGGAGCGGAGGCCGCCACCCAGGTGTTGTGACGCTATGACCAAGACGCTTCGAAACGACCCCGACCTTTGGTCGCCGCATTTTCCTTGGCCGGCGGCCGATACGCATAAGCATGCGCGGGGACGCCTGGTGGTGATCAGCGGCGACGCCTGGAGTACGGGAGCCGCGCGGCTGGCCGCGCGCGCAGGCCTGCGCGTTGGTGCGGGACTGGTTACGGTTCTGTCGCCCACCGAGGCGCTGGCGTCCCACGCCCCGCACCTGGAAGCGGTGATGCTGCGCGGCTTCGACGAGCCGGGTCAGTTGGCCCAGCTGGCGGACAAAGCTGATGCGGCTGTCATCGGCCCAGCCGCGGGGGTGGGCGAACAAACGACCCTCAATCTTTTCGCGCTCACGGCCACCGGCGTGGCCCTGGTCATAGACGCCGACGCCCTGACCAGCTTCCAGGACGATCCCGACAACCTGTTCTCGGTTCTCGATCGCGACGACGTGTTGACCCCGCACCCCGGCGAGTTCGAGCGCTTGTTTCCAGGCCTGCTGGCCAAGGAAGGGCGGGAAGGGGCGGCGCGCCTAGCCGCCGAGCGCGCCGGCGCCGTGGTCATCCTGAAGGGGCCTCGGACGGTTGTCGCCGCGCCCGATGGCCGTATCGCGGTCAACGCCAATGGTTCGCCCTGGCTGGCCACGGCGGGCACGGGCGATGTCCTGGCGGGTTTCGCCGCCGGGCTGATCGCCCAGGGTATGGCGAGTTTCGAGGCCGCCTGCGCGGCGGTCTGGCTGCATGCTCAATGTGCAGGCAATTTCGGACCGGGTCTGATTTCGGAAGACCTTCCAGACCTTCTTCCTACGGTCCTGAACATGCTGTTCGTCGCAAAATCGGGACCGCGACCAGGATAGCAGCAATTATCGAATGGCGGTCGCTGGACTTTTTTAGTGCAGTTGTTACTGCATTCGTCGACGCATGTTCTCCCAAGGATTGGATATCCCGATGTCGCTTCTGCTCGCTTTGCTCGCCGCCGCTTCCACCGCCGCCGCCCAACCGGCGGACGGCCAGTCCGCACAGGAAGCGCCGGTCGCTGAAAAGCCGGCGGCAAAGAAGGTCAAGATGGTCTGCAGCAAGGTGGAAGTGCCCGGCGCTCGGGTCGCCAAGAAGGTCTGCAAGCCGGCGACCGAAGAAGATCTGGCCGACAGCGCCAAGTAGAACGACTGGGCCGGCGCGGGCTAGACTCGACGCCGGCCCTGGCCTTTCCTCGCGTCCTCTAGTGGTGTGAGCTGAAAGGCGAACTATCGGAAGTTGATCGTTCTCCCGAAAGTTCCCCTGTCGTGTCGAACGTCTTCGTTTCGACATCTAAGTCACGCGTGATTGTCGTCTGCCGGCCTTATTGCCCTCTCCCATTCCACAAGAGGGGGCTCACATGTCGCGCAAGTTCACGTCGCATAGTCTTGTCACGGGCCTTCTGGCCGCCACCGCGCTTTGCGCGCCGTCACTGGCTCGCGCGCAGGACGCTACGGACGTCGACGCCATCGTCATCACCGGCCAGCGCAAGGCGCAGAGCGCCGCCATCGCCGTGAAGCGGGAAGAGTTCGTCGTCGCCGACGTGATCTCCGCCGACGACATCGGCAAGATGCCCGATCACAACATCGCCGCCGCCCTGCGCCGCATCCCAGGCATCTCGGTCATGGAAGACCAGGGCGAGCCGCGTTTCCCGGTCGTGCGCGGTCTGCGCTCGACCTACAACCGCACCACCGTGGACGGCGCCATCGTCTCGTCCGTGGACGAAAGCGGCCGTACCGTGCCGCTGGACATCGTTCCCTCGGTCATGGTCGGCCGCCTGGAAGTCGTGAAGACCGTCACGCCTGACAAGGATGGCAACGCCATCGGCGGCACGATCGACGTGAAGACGCGCAGCGCCTTCGACAGCGACGGCCCGTTCGTCAGCGCCATCGCATCCTATGGCCACTACGAGCGTCACGGCGACGTTCGCAACGACAAGGCCAACTATCGCGCCGCCTTCGCGGCCGGCACGACCTTCGGCGCCAACGACGAATGGGGCGTGGTGATCGGCGGCTCGCAAGAGCAGCTCGACTACGATATCCCGCAGGTGGAATCCCAGGCGCCGTCGGTGCGCGAGTACACCGCGGCCGGCGCACCCGTGAACTCCGGCGCGCCTACCGGCAATGGCATCCAGGTGCCGACCTTCCAACGTCTGTTCTGGTACAACAACACCAAGCAGCGCAGCGGCGTGAACGGGAAGATCGAGTATCGCCCGAGCGACGACCTGCGCTGGGAAGCTTCGGCCCTCTACGCCATGATGGAGGATGACGAGGAACGTATCGAATTCCGCATCGAGCCCTTGGGCAACGTCGCCAGCCAGACGCAGACCAGCGGCGCCTTCGCCCGCGGCCGCGGCACGATCCAGCTGAACCAACCGATCACCAAACGCGAGATCGCCCTGGCCCGCACCGGCCTGGAGTGGAGCTTCAACCCGCAATGGACCGCCACCGGCGACCTGGTCTACTCGCAGGCTCAGCTTGAGGTGCCCAACCATTCCGTGGAGTTCCGCACGGTCGACGCCGTCGCCGGGAACTACGGTTTCACCTACAACACGACCGACCCGCTGTTCCCGGTGTTCACCCCGGTGAACGACGCGGCCATGCGCAATCCGGCCAACTACAATCTGCAGCAGCACCGGGACGCCTTGACCGAAACCGAGGAGAAGGCCTTCCAAGGTCGCTTCGACCTGGCCTTCGACCAGGGGCTGGACGACAACAACGTCAAGGCCAAGTTCGGCGGCGTGATCCGCTCCAGCAAGCGCGAGTTCGCGGAAACCCAGACCAATTACCGCGCTGGTTCGGGCTTCAATTACACCCTGGCCGAGGTCGATGTTCCTGGCCCGACCCAACTGATCGCCGGCCGTTATCTGGTGTCGCCTCGCATCGGCGCCGCCGAGGCCATGGCCTTCTTCAACGCCAACCGCAGCCGCTTCACCACCACGGTGACCGTGCCGACGGGTGACTATGAGGTGCAGGAAGACGTCTACGCCGCCTATGGCCAGGCCAGCTACAAGTTCGGCGACGTCACCATCCTGGGCGGCCTGCGCTACGAGCGGACTGAAGTGGAATCGGACGCCACCCGCGCCACTGGCGGCGTGCTCAGCCCGGTCAGCAACGCGGGCGGCTATGACAGCTTCATGCCCAGCGTCCACATGCAATGGGATGTCCGGTCCGACCTGATCGTGCGCGCCGCCTGGACCAACACTATCGGCCGTCCGGACTTCGGTTCCCTGGCCGCCAGCGAGTCCGTCAGCTTTGACGGGAGCCAGCCGACCGTCTCGCGCGGCAACCCCGGTCTGAAGCCCCGCGAAAGCGAAGGCCTGGATCTGTCGGTGGAATTCTACCCCCGCGACGGCCTGATCTCGCTGGCGCTGTTTTCCAAGGACATCAAGAACGAGATTTTCACGCTGTCGGGCGTTGAAAACCTCGACGTCGGCCGTGGCGTGGAAGCGGTTCTGGTCTCGACGCCGCGTAACGCCCAGTCCGCCAAGATCAAGGGCGTCGAGTTCGCCGTGCAGCAGGCCTTCACCTTCCTGCCGGCGCCGTTCGACGGCTTCGGCTTCAACGGCAACCTTACCTGGCTGGATACGGAGTTCACGTTCCTGACCAGCGCCGGTCCCCGCGTCACCGGCCTGTTCCAGCAGCCTGAGATCACCACCAACGAGTCGGTCTACTACCAGCGCGGCCCGTTCGAGGCCCGCGTGTCGCACAACTACATCGGCGGCCAGCTGGAGACGATCAACGACACGATCCCCAACGCGGACCAGTACTGGAAGGGCCGCCACGTGTTCGACGCCAGCGTCTCCTGGCGTCTGACCGACAATGTGACCGTCTATGCCGAGGGGCAGAACCTGTCGAACACCGGCCGTCAGGAAGTGACGGGTCCGGGCCGCAAGTACCTGCAGGAATGGGCCAACTACGGCCGGACCTACTGGGTCGGCGCGGCGATCAACTTCTGAGGCGTTTGGAGCCCGGCGGCAGTCTCTGCGCCGGGCTCGTTCAGAAGCCGAGCTTCTTGGTCGGAATCTTCAGGGTCGCGATCAGACCGTCGGACGGCCAGTCATAGATGACCTCGCCTCGGAAATGGCTGGTCATGATCCGGCTTAGCAGCTTGCTGCCGAAGCCCTTGTCCGAAGCCGGCGCGGTGACCTGCGGTCCGCCGCTTTCGGTCCATACGATTACCGCCAAATCGTTCTCGATCTGGCAGCCGACGTCCAGCAGTCCGGCCTGCGCCGACAGGGCGCCGTGCTTGAGCGAGTTCGTCGCCAGTTCATGGAGAACCAGGGCCAGGTTTGTAGCGGCCGCCTCGCTAATGCCCACCCTGGGCACCGAAACACGAATCCGGCCGCTGAACGCGCCCATGTCGTCATAGGGCGTCAGCACCACCGAGATCAGGTCGCCCAGCAGGGCGGCGTTCTGGGTCTGGCCTGGCACCGGGCGTACCAGATCCTGCGCGCGGCCCAGAGCGGTGAGGCGCTGGGTCAAGTCATGCGCCATTTCTTCCTTCGTTGCGGCTGAGCGCGACGTCATGGCGGTCAGGGCGCCGGCGACCGTGATCAGGTTCTTCACCCGATGGCTCATTTCGCCGGCCAGGAGCTCGTTGGCTTCCTCCGCCTGCTTTCGGCCAGTGACGTCCAGGAAGACGCCGAACATCACATCGCCGACTATGCCCTCGTCGTCACCGCGGCCCCGCGCGGAAATCCAGCGCACTTCATCGCCGATCAGGATGCGAAAGTCGGTCTCATAGGGACCAACCAGCCCCCGTGTTGCGTCAAAGGCGGCGCGAACCCGGTCACGATCGGCCGGGTGAATATGGGCCGACAGGTCCTCGAAGGTGACTTCTGTATCCCTCGGGATGGCCCATAGGTCGTAGCCGATCTCGTCCATTGTCAGGCGATCGGTTTCCACGTTCCAGGCCCACAGGGCGACCCCCGCCGCCTTCACGCCGAGCCGGAGATGCTTTTCATCCCACACGGCGGAACTCGGTTGCTTCACGGGGACCGTCCATCTCTTTTTAGTTTCCTTAGCGCCGATCTTGACCGACGACCCCACAGGCTTGGACCCAAAAGCCGGTCCGCGCCATAGGCATTCAACCTGAGCGACCGCGCGCCTTCGCTACGCAGCGAAGGTGTATTCAAGAGGATCTTGTTGTTGCGGAGAACGCTGCAGCGTCGGCCGGCAGGCCTTCACACTATGCCTGAGGTCCGAATATGTGGTGCGGCTAGAGGGACTCGAACCCCCACGGTTTCCCGCCGGTACCTAAAACCGGTGCGTCTACCAATTCCGCCATAGCCGCGAAGCGGTCCGTCTAGCGCAGCCGAACGACCTCGTCATCCGAAAGTGCGAGGATTCCGGTTCTGGCTCTGGGAGGAGGGGATGTTCGAGGCCCTCATCCGCGCCGTCGCCCCTCAAGGGCGGGGTTTTCACGCTGTTTGGCCACATAAAGTCGGGCTTGGCCCGGCGGTCCCCTCATGACATAAGGGCGCTCTTCGCGCCGCCGCGCGGGCGCACCGGATTCTTCGGGGCTCGACGGCGGCGCCTCTGTTTCATCCCGAAGGCGGACGTAAGGGACGTGTTTCACGTTCGCCTGTCCGAGACTTGAGAAGACCATGTCCATGCAGATCGTTGAAAAGTCGGGCGAAGGCCTGAGCCGCGTCTATGGCGTCACCGTTCCGGCCGGCGAGCTCGCCTCGCGCCTCGACGCCCGGATCAAGGAAGTCGCCCCGCAGATGAACGTGAAGGGCTTCCGCCCCGGCAAGGTGCCGACCGCTCACGTTCGCCGTCTGTATGGCAAGGCCCTGATGGGCGAAGTCATCGAGCAGGCGCTCAATGAAACCACCCAGAAGGTTCTGGACGACAACAAGCTGCGTCCCGCCGGCCAGCCGGACCTGAAGCCGGAGTCGGACATGGACAAGGTCATCGCCGGCGGCGAAGACCTGACCTTCGAACTGGCCGTTGAAGTGATGCCCGACTTCGAGCCCATCGACGTTTCGTCGCTGGAGCTGAAGCGCCCGGTCTACACCCCGGCCGACGAAGAAGTCGAAGAGGCCCTGGGCGAGCTGGCCAAGCAGGCCCGCACCTATGAGCCGCGCACCGGCAAGACGGTGAAGGCCAAGACCGACGACCAACTGCTGATCGACTTCGTCGGCAGCATCGACGGCGTCGAGTTCGACGGCGGCAAGGCCGAGGACGCCGAGCTGGTCCTGGGTTCGGGTCAATTCATCCCGGGCTTTGAAGACCAGCTGGTCGGCTCCAAGCCGGGCGACGACGTCACCGTGAAGGTGCAGTTCCCGGAGAACTATCAAGCCGCCAGCTTGGCCGGCAAGGACGCGGAATTCGCCGTGAAGGTGAAGGAAGTCCGCGCTCCCGTCGACGGCAAGGCCGACGACGCCCTGGCCGAGCGCCTGGGCCTGAAGGACCTGGCGTCGCTGACCGACCTGCTGCGCAAGAACCTGGCCGACCGCTACGCCGCCAGCTCGCGCTTCAAGCTCAAGCGCGCCCTGCTGGACGCTCTGGACACCAAGCACGACTTCCCGCTGCCGCCCCGCATGGTGGACGCCGAGTTCGCCGGCATCTGGCAGCAGGTCCAGGCCGACAAGGAACGTGGCGGGCTGCCGGAAGAAGACGCCGGCAAGAGCGACGAGCAGCTGCAGACCGAATACCGCAAGATCGCCGAGCGCCGCGTGCGCCTGGGTCTGGTGCTGGCCGAGATCGGCCGCAAGCACGACGTCACCGTCTCCGACCGTGAACTGACCGAGGCCATTCGCCGCGAAGCCATTCAGTATGGCGCCCAGGCTCAGCAGGTCCTGCAATTCTACCAGCAGAACCCGGCCGCCCAGGCCCAGGTCCGCGCCCCGCTTTATGAAGACAAGGTCGTGGACCTGATCTTCGACAAGGCCAAGGTCACCGACGAAGCCGTCTCCAAGGAAGAGCTCCTGCAGGACGACGATCTGCCGGAAGGCTACGGCGCCTAAGCGGCTCGGACATCACGATGAAGAGGCCGGTTTCCGAAAGGGGACCGGCCTTTTTCTTTGCCGGCCATGCCGTCCATTAAGCATGCCGCCCAAAAAGCCGCGTCCGCGCGCCTTGCATAAGCGCCAGACGCACGCGATATCGGGAAGGACGGCGGCGCAACGGGCGTCGATGCGCCGCCAACCAATTCTATGAAGGGCATTCCATGCAAGATCCCATGACCATGATGAGCGGTTTGGTCCCCATGGTCGTCGAGCAGTCGAGCCGCGGCGAGCGCGCGTTCGACATCTTCTCGCGCCTGCTGCGTGAGCGGATCATCTTCCTGACCGGTCCGTTCGAAGACGGCATGGCCAGCCTGATCTGCGCGCAGCTTCTCTTCCTGGAGTCCGAGAACCCCAAGAAGGAGATCGCCATGTACATCAACTCGCCGGGCGGCGTGGTGACCTCGGCGCTCGCGATCTACGACACGATGCAATACATCAAGAGCCCGGTCTCGACGGTGTGCATGGGGATGGCCGCCTCGGCTGGCTCGCTGATCCTCGCCGCCGGCGCCGCCGGCCAGCGGATTTCGCTGCCGAACGCCCGCATCATGGTCCACCAGCCCTCGGGCGGTTTCCGCGGCCAGGCCTCGGACATCGAGCGTCACGCCGAGGACATCATCAAGACCAAGCGTCGCCTGAACGAAATCTACGTCAAGCATTGCGGTCGTACCCTTGAAGAAGTCGAGCGCACCCTGGACCGCGACCACTTCATGAGCGCCGATGAAGCCCTGGCCTGGGGCCTCGTCGATCAGGTGGTCGAGACCCGCGACGTCGCCGAGGCCGTGAAAGGCTAGACCCCTTCATATCTCCGGAACAGATCGAGCCTCCCCAGCGATGGGGAGGCTCTTTCTTTCGCGGAAGCTTCGCCCAAAAATCGCCAAACCAAGCCCATTTATGTAAGCGCTAACTTGGAGCTGTTGCTTGTCTAGTCTCGTCATTGCCCTGATCGCCGCCGCAGCGGCTATCCCCACCACCCAGCCTGCCTTGTTGCGGGCCGACGGCAGCGTGCTCAACTGGTCTCTGGATCGTCAGGGAGGCCAGGGTAAGCAAGGCGTTCTGGTCCTTGCCCAAGGCTCTGGCTGTCTGCCGGCCGAGAAGAGCTCGGCGATCCAGGCGGCGAAGGGCTTGTTGCCTGAATTTGCGGTGGTGACAGTGGAGAAGCACGGCGTCAGCCAAGCCGATGCGCCAGCCGATCCCGTCAGCGGCTGCAGCGCCGACTTCTACGCCAATCACACCATCACCGCCCGTTCCGCCGATTACGTCCAAGTTTTGGAGACCGTGCGCAAAGCGCCGTGGTTCGATGGCAGGGTGGTGCTGTTCGGCGGTTCAGAAGGCGGCGCGACGGTCGCCCAGGCTGCGGAGGCGGTGAAGCCCGACGCGGTGGTTGTCTATTCTTCGGGCATCGGCCAACCACTACGGGTTATGTTCAAGCAGGTGGTTCCTCCGCCCGTGGCCGCCATGGCCGACGCCGAGTTCGCCAAGGCCTTGGCGGAGCCGACCAGCGCCAAGGTTTGGGGCGGCAACGCCTACCGCTGGTGGGCAGACGCGGTGGACCGCGCCTATGTGCTGGATCTGATGAAGACCAAGGTCCCGGTCCTCCTGGTGCAAGGCGGGCGGGACCAGTCCGCGCCGGTCGCCTCCGGCCGCGCGGCGCGCGACGCCTACGTTGCTCAGGGCCGTAGTGAACTGACCTATTTGGAGTTCCCCGACTACGACCACCACATGCGCGATGCGGGCGGCGCCAGCCATCAGGCGGAAGTGTTCGGCCAGATCACGACGTGGTTGCGGGCTCGCTTGGCTGCGCGCTGAGCCACTCCCTGAACGCCCCCATGGCCGCCGTGGTCTGCTTCGATTTCAGCCAAGTCAGCCAGTAGAGGCCTGTCGACACGGTGGTCGCGAACGGCTGCACGATCCGGCCCTGGGCTAGTTCGCGCTCGAACATCATGGGCGGCGCCAGGGCGACGCCGAAGCCCTGCATGGCGGCCTCCACCATCACCCAGGAGCTGTCGAACACCGGGCCCCGGATGTGCGGGCCATGCACGCCCGCCGCCGCGAACCAGTCGGGCCAGTCCGCCGAGCGGTAGGAGCGCAGCAGTGTCTCGCGCGTCAGGTCCTGGGGCGAGGCAAGCCGCCCGGCCGTCTGTGGGTCGCACAGGGCCGACATGGGGGCGTCGAACAGCGGCTCGGCGTTGGTGCCGTGCCAAGCGCCGTCTCCGAAGCGGATGGCGTAGTCCAGGCCTTCGGCGGCGATGTCCACGCGGTTGTTGTTGGTCAGCAGGCGCAGGTCCACGAACGGGTGCGCCTCCGCGAAAGACTGCAGGCGCGGCAATAGCCAGCCGACCGCGAAGGTGCCCACGGCGCCGACGGTCAGCACCTCACGCACCCGGCCGCCCTCGAACCGCTCCAGGATGTCGCTCATGCGGTCGAAGCTGTCTGTCAGGGCTGGCAACAAGGCCAAGCCCTCATCGGTCAGGGCCAGGCCGCGCGGCAGACGGCGGAACAGCGTGGCGCCCAGGCGCTGCTCCAGCCCCTTCACCTGATGGCTGACAGCGGCCTGGGTGACGCACAGCTCAATGGCCGCGCGGGTGAAGCTAAGATGGCGAGCGGAGGCCTCGAAAGCACGCAGAGCGTTCAATGGCAGGTGCGGGCGCGTCATCCAGTGACCCTAATCCAGCTAATGGCTCCGCCGACTTATCATCGTTTGTGGCGATGCGTCCGGGAGCACACTCTTGGCTGCGACAAACGGAGACAATTCAGTGATCGATCGCAGAAACCTGATGATCGGCCTTGGCCTCGGCGCAGTCATGGCGACAACAGGCGGGGCAGTTGCGGCGCCCGCCGGTATTATCCAGCGTATCGCTGAGCTGGAGCGCGTCAATGGCGGGCGGCTAGGCGTTTGTGTGAGGAGCGCCAGGGCGGGGCGGGTCTGGGGTCATAGGCTGGATGAGCGGTTCCCCATGTGCAGCACGTTCAAGGCGTTGCTCGCCGCTCAGGTGCTGAGCCGGGTGGACGAGGGGAGAGAGACCCTGTCGCGCCGCATTCCCGTTAAGGCCGCCGATTTGGTGACCTATTCGCCTGCGGTCGAAAAGCGCGTGGGCGGGACCATGAGCTTGGCCGAGTTGTGCCAGGCGACCGTGACCCTCAGCGACAACGCCGCCGCCAATCTGATCATGCGCGAAACTGGCGGACCGAAGGGCCTGACGGCCTTCGTGCGCTCGCTGGGTGATGGCGTGACCCGCCTGGACCGTATCGAACCGGAGCTGAACTCCGCTATCGACGGCGACCTGCGCGACACCACCACTCCGGCGGCCATGACGGCGACGCTCAATCGCCTGGTGCTGGGAAACGCCCTGTCCCTGAAGTCGCGCGAGCAGTTGAAGACCTGGCTGGTGGCCAACACCACAGGCGGCGCCCGAATTCGCGCCGGCGTGCCCGATAGCTGGATCGTAGGCGACAAGACGGGGACCGGAGCCAACGCCTCGACCAACGACATCGCCGTCCTCTGGCCGCCCAAGGGTGGGCCGATTGTGCTGTCGATCTACTATGTCGGCGCCAAGACTGATCTGGATGCGCGCAACAGCGTCATCGCCAGCGCCGCGAGGATCGTCGCCAGCGCCTATACGGGGTAAGCGAGGGGACCAAGTGAGGTCCCGATGCACGCCATCCTCTGCGCCGTTCCACAAGAGCTTGAGGCGCTGCGCCAGCAGTTCCACGTCGAAGACCAGCCGCGCCGCCACGGCGCGGCCCAGGTCTGGGTCGGCGTGCATGACGGCCGGCCCATCGCGCTGGCCTTGGCCGGCATCGGCAAGGTCAACGCCGCGGCGGGCGCGGCCGTGCTGCTGGATCGCTATGAGGCCAAGGCTCTGATCTTCTCTGGCGTGGCCGGCGGCCTGAATCCGGCGTTCGGCGTCGGCTCGGTCTTGCTGGGCGAGCGCCTTGCGATCCACGACTTCGGCTTGGTGGCCGAGGGTGCGTTCATTCCCACCGCCTCGGGCGAGATTCCCATCGGCGCGCCTCGCTTGCAGGCCGCAGAGCTCGTCTCGGAAGAGGTGAGGGCGGTGCTGGCCCAATTGCGGGACGCCGTTGCGCCTCGGCTCGACGCCTCCGTGGCCCTCGGCTCGCTGATTACCGCCGACTACTTCCTGAACTGCGCGGTCACCCGCGACGGCCTGCACGCGACCCTGGGCGCCGACGCCATCGACATGGAGTCCGGCGCCGTGGCGCAGGTGGCCAAGGCCTGGGGCGCGCCGCTCTACGTGATCAGGACCCTGTCGGATCAGGCGGGCGACGACAGCCACCTGAGCTTCACCCAGATGGCCGCCATGGCGGCCCGCAACAGCGCCGTCTGTGTGGCGGCGCTGTTGGAGATCCTGGCCTAAGCCTCGACGGCTTTCTTCTTCGGAGCGGCCTTTTTGGCGGGAGCCTTCTTGGCCGCCGGCTTCTTGGCGGCGGCCTTGGGCTTGGCTTCAGCCTTGGGCTTTGCGGCCTTCTTCGCAGGCTTCTTGCCGCCGCCCTTGGCCTCGCGCTCGGCCAGCAGCTGGACCGCGACCTCCAGGGTCAGGTCCTGCGGGTCGGTGCCGCGGGGTACGTTGGCGTTGGTGGAGCCGTGCTTGATGTAGGGGCCGAAGCGGCCCGAGAGCACCTTTACCGGCGCGCCGTCGGCCGGGTGAACGCCCAGGTCCTTAAGCGCCGCCGCAGCCGCGCGGCCACGTCCGCCACCGGCCCGCTTTTCAGCCAGCACGGTGACAGCGCGGTTGATGCCGACCTCGAACACCTCGTCGGCGCTGTCTAGGTTGGCGTAGGTGCCGTCGTGCTGCACGTAAGGGCCAAAGCGGCCAATGTTGGCGATGATCGGCTTACCGTCCTCGGGGTGGACGCCGACGTCGCGGGGCAGGGACAGCAGGCGCAGGGCCTTGTCGATGCCGATCTCGGCCGGGGCCCAGCCCTTCGGGATGCTGCCCCGCTTGGGCTTCTCGCCTTCGCCGCCCAGCTCCTCCACATAGGGACCAAAGCGGCCGACCTTCAGCCAGACAGCCTGACCGGTCGCCGGGTTGATCCCCAGCTCCTTGTCGGCGGCCTGTTCCTCGCCGTCGCCTTCCGAGGTGGCGATCGGACGGGTGAAGCGGCACTCGGGATAGTTGGAGCAACCGATGAAGGCGCCAAACTTGCCGGTCTTCAGCGACAGGCGGCCCGTGCCGCAGGTCGGGCAGGCGCGCGGATCGGTCCCGTCGCCCTTGTCCGGGAAGATGTGCGGGCCGAGCGCGTCATTGAGCGCGTCCAGCACATGGGTGGTGCGCAACTCGCTGATCTGGCCGACCTGGGCGTGGAAGTCCTTCCAGAACTCGCGCAGGAAAGCTTTCCAGTCGAGATCGCCGGACGAAACCAGATCGAGCTTTTCTTCCAGCGACGCGGTGAAGTCGTACTCCACGTAGCGATTGAAGAACTGCTCCAGGAAGGCGGTGACCAAGCGGCCCTTGTCTTCGGGAATGAACCGCTGCTTGTCCATGCGGACATAGGCGCGGTCGCGCAGCACGGTCAGGACCGAGGCGTAGGTGGACGGACGCCCGATGCCGAGCTCTTCCATCTTCTTGACCAGGCTGGCTTCCGAATAGCGCGGCGGCGGTTCGGTGAAGTGCTGGTCGGCGCGGGCTTCTCGCACCTGGGCGGTCGCGCCTTCATTGATGACCGGCAGGCGGCCGCCGTCCTCGTCGGCCTCGTCGTCGCGGCCTTCTTCATAGACAGCGAGATAGCCGGGGAACTGCACCACCTGGCCGGTGGCGCGTAGGCCGGTCTTGCCGTCGGCGCTGTCGAGATCGACGGTCGTGCGCTCGATGCGGGCGCTCTCCATCTGGGAGGCGATCATCCGCTTCCAGATCAGCTCGTACAGGCGGCCAAGGTCGGGCTCCAGGCGCAGGGAGCCAGGGTTGCGGGTCAGGGCGGTGGGGCGGATCGCCTCGTGCGCTTCCTGGGCGTTCTTGGCCTTGGTCTTGTAGATGCGGGCGGTCTCGGGGACGTAGTCGGCCCCATAGACATTGCCGATCACCTTACGGGCCTCGTCCAGAGCCTCGGGCGCGGCCTGCACGCCGTCGGTACGCATGTAGGTGATCAGACCGACGGTCTCGCCGCCGATGTCGATGCCTTCGTAAAGCTTCTGGGCCGCCTGCATGGTGCGCTGGGCCGAGAAGCCGAGCTTGCGGGCGGCTTCCTGCTGCAGGGTCGAGGTGGTGAAGGGTGGCGGCGGCGAGCGCTTGCCGGGCTTCTTCTCAACGGCCGTGACCTTGAACGACGCGGCCTGGACGGCGGCCTTCGCCGCGGCGGCGCTGGCTTCGTTCGGCAGGTCGAACTTGGTGAGCTTCTTGCCCTCGTGCTTGGCCAGGCGGGCCGTGAACGGATCGGCGCCGGCGGTCACGTCGGCCTCGACGGTCCAGTATTCCTGGGTCCGGAAGCGTTCGATCTCCAGCTCGCGGTCCACCACGAGGCGGAGGGCCACCGATTGCACGCGGCCGGCCGAGCGAGAGCCCGGCAGCTTACGCCACAGCACCGGCGAGAGGGTGAAGCCCACCAGATAGTCCAGGGCGCGGCGGGCCAGATAGGCCTCGACCAGCTCCATGTCGATCTGGCGCGGATGCTTCATCGCCTCCGTCACCGCCGACTTGGTGATGGCGTTGAAGGTCACGCGCTCGACGTGCTTGTCCTTGATGACCTTCTTCTTCTGAAGAACCTCCAGGACGTGCCAGCTGATCGCCTCGCCTTCGCGATCCGGGTCGGTGGCGAGGATCAGGCGGTCGGCCTTCTTCACCGCCTCGGCGATGTCCGACAGGCGCTTGGCCGACTTGGCGTCGACATCCCACAGCATGGCGAAATCGTCGTCAGGGTTCACCGAGCCGTCCTTCGACGGCAGGTCACGGACGTGGCCGTAGGAGGCGAGGACCGTGTAGTCGGAGCCCAGGTATTTATTGATGGTCTTGGCCTTGGCCGGGCTTTCGACAACGACGACGTTCATGCGGGGACGGTGACTTTCAAGGATGGCAAGGGCGGGAGGACCCGAGCGAGCCGGGAAAGTGGGGGCGGGGAACCCATTCTGTCAACGCGTGCGACGTCGCGTCAGTGTTTACAACCCCAAAGCGCGACCGTAGCGTCTATCGCGTGGGTTGAGCAGGAATCGAATATGGGTAGGTCCCCTATAGATACTGAGCCGCCGCCAGCGAATATGGAATTCTATATCGAAGATATGCTCGGCGAGCTCAGTTTAATGGCCGCCGGACAAGGTCACCGCCACCTCGCATCTCTTCATATGGTCGCCGCACTGGAGGCCGCCAGAGTGACGCCGGATACGGATGTCGAGCCGACTTACCGGCGACTGACCATACCTTCAGCCGAAATGGCGGCGCGTCCCGCCAGGACTAGCTCCACCAACGCCGCCAGCACGACCGGTGCGGGTTCGCCAACAGCGCGGATCAATTCATCCCGGGACACCTCCGTGGGGGACAGCATGGCCTCCACCCGGTCGCGCAGCCGGTCGGCGGCGCGGTCCAGAGCCGCCTGATCGCGGGGATGCGCCGCATAAGGAGGCGGCTCGCTTTCCTCCAGGGACCGGACACCTTCCAGGGCGCGCAGGATGTCATCCACGCCCTCACATAGCGCGGCTCCCTGGCGAATCAGGTCGTTGGTCCCCTTGGCGCGGGGATCGAGCGGAGAGCCCGGCACCGCGAACACCTCTCGGCCCTGTTCCGCCGCTAGCCGGGCGGTGATCAGCGAGCCTGACTTCAGCTCCGCCTCGACCACCACCACACCCAGAGACAGGCCGGAGATGATCCGGTTGCGACGGGGAAAGTCCTTGGCTTGAGCCCTCTGGCCCGGCCGGCTTTCGGAGACGATGCAGCCTTCCGCCGCGATGCGGGCGTGCAGATCGGCGTGTTCGGGCGGATAGATGTCGTCGATCCCGCCGCCCAGGACCGCGATCGTGCCGCTGGAGAGCGCGCCTTCATGCGCCGCGCCGTCGATGCCCCGGGCCAGGCCCGAGACCACCACATGCCCCGCCTTGCCCAGATCGACCGCCAGGCCGCGGGCGAAGCGCTGGCCGGCGGCCGAGGCGATCCGCGCGCCGACGATGGCGATGCTCGGCCGGTTGAGCAGGTTCACCTGCCCCAGCGCCCAGATCAGCGGCGGGGGCGGATCGAGCGCCGCAAGATGGCGCGGAAACTCCGGCTCACACGCGGCCAGAAGGCGCGCGCCGAGCTTGTGGCCGGCGGCGAACTCATCTTCGGCCTGCGCCTGGGTCGGTATGGTCAGCGGGTCGATGCGGCCGCCCCGTCGCGCCAGGTCGGGCAGGGCGGCGAGCGCCGCGCTGGCCGAGCCAAAGCGGGTGACGAGCTGTTCGAAGGTGACGGGGCCGACGTTCTCGGTGCGCGACAGGCGCAGCCAGGCGATGCGTTCGCGATCGCTCAACGGCCCCGCCGTCATTCGGCCGGTTTGTCCTTCTTGCCGCCGATCTTGGGCTCCTGGCCCTTCAGCAGTCGGCCGATGTTCTCGTGATGGCGGATGAACACCAGCACCGCCATGAACACCGTCAGGCCGACCATTGGCCAGCCGCTGTCGGTGGCCAGGGCGAAGAGCGGGGCCAGGGCGGTTGCGGTCAGGGCGGCCAGGGACGAGATGCGGAACAGCGCCGCCATGGCCAGCCAGGTCACCGCCGCCAGCACGCCCACGGGCCACGCGGCCGCTAGCAGCACCCCATAGAAGGTCGCCACGCCCTTGCCGCCCTTGAAGCCGAGCCAGACGGGGAACAGGTGGCCCAGGAACGCCGCGCCGCCCGCCAGGGCGATGACCGCGCCGTTGTCATGGCTGATCCAGCGCGCCAGCAAAACCGCCAGCACGCCCTTGCCCGCATCGCCCAGCAGGGTGATGGCGGCCAGATCCTTGCGGCCGGAGCGCAGGACGTTGGTCGCCCCGATATTGCCCGAACCGATATTGCGGATGTCGCCGGCGCCCCCGAGGCGCGTGGCGATCAGGCCGAACGGGATCGAGCCGAGCAGATAGCCGCCGACAAGAACGAGACCGAGGGTGAGCCAGACGGCTCCAGCCAGGGATTCCAACTACGACTCTCCCATAACGATGTTCATCTGAGGGCGGGTGGGGCCCAATTGCAAGGCAGAGCTTATTGCTGCGCCTGATGCACGATGCGCCCTTCGACGACGGTCGTCAGCACGCGTCCTTGCAGCCGCCGCCCGTCGAATGGCGAGTTCTTGGACTTGGACAACAGCTTGTCGGCGTCGATGACCACCGGCGCGTTCAGGTCCGCCAAGACCAGGTCCGCCGGCGCGCCGACCGCCAGCCGCCCGGCCTTCAGACCGATCAGGTCGGCGGGCTTCAGGGTCACCGCCGCGATCAGATCGATCAGCGGGATGCGGCCGTCGTGATGCAGCGACAGCAGCGCCGGCAGCAGGGTCTCCAGACCCACGGCGCCGGGCGCGGCCTCGTCAAAGGGCAGGCGCTTGTCTTCGGCCGGGGCCGGGCTGTGGGCCGAGACCACCACGTCGATCAGGCCCGAGGCCAAGGCCTCGATCAGGGCCTGACGGTCGTCCTCGCCACGCAGGGGCGGATTGACCTTGGCGAAGGTGCGATAGTCGCCGATGTCCAGCTCGTTGAAGGACAGGTGATTGATCGACACGCTGGCCGTGACCTTCACGCCCTTGGCCTTGGCGCGGGCCAGGCTCTCCAGAGCGTCGGCGCAGGTGATCTGGTCCACCAGCAGGCGCGAGCCGGTGGCCTCGGCCAGGGCGAGATCCCGCTCCAGCATGATGCGTTCGGCATAGGGCGAAACCGATGGCAGGCCCATGCGGCCGGCGAACTCGCCGCCGATCGCCGCACCGCCCTTGGCCAGCCACGGATCGACCGGTCGATGCGCCACCAGCAGGTCGAAGGCCTTGGCGTAAGTCAGGATGCGCTGAAAGACCTTGGAATCGACGATCGTGCGGTCAGCGTCGGTGATGTAGACGCAGCCGGCTTCGCTCATCAGGCCCAGCTCGGCCATCCGTTCGCCGCCCAGCCCGACGGTCGCGGCGCCGGCGGGATAGACATGCACCAGCTCCACATCGCGGGCGCGGCGCAGGATGAAATCGACCATGGCCGGGTCGTCCACGGCCGGATCGGTGTCCGGCTGCACGACCATGGAGGTGACGCCCCCAGCCGCGGCGGCGCGGGAGGCGGACTTCAGCGTTTCCTTAGGCTCTGAACCCGGCTCCCCCGTCTTGACCCGCAGGTCCACCAGCCCGGGCGCGAGCATGGCCCCGCCGGCGTCGATCACCTGCGCGTCGTCGGGCAGGGTCAGGGACTCGCCCTTGGCGATCTCCGCGATCAGGCCCTCGCGGACCAGGACCGCGCCAGGACCGTCATATCCGCTCTCGGGATCGACCAGCCGCGCGTTGACGATGGCGAGGGGCTTGGCGTTCACGGCCATCAGGCGTTCTCCAGCCGTGCGGCCAGCGAGGCCAGGACCGCCATGCGCATGGCCACGCCCATCTCCACCTGGTTCTGGATCAGGCTGACTTCCGGATCGTCGGCGACCTCGGAATCGATCTCCACGCCTCGGTTCATCGGCCCGGGGTGCATGACCCGCACGCCGGGGGCGGCGAAGGCCAGCTTTTCGCGATCCAGGCCCCAGAAGCGGAAATACTCGCGGGTCGAGGGGACCAGCGCCCCCTGCATCCGCTCCAGCTGCAGGCGCAGCATCATCACCACGTCGGCGCCCGCGATCCCCTTGCGGAAGTCATGATGCACCTCGGCGCCCCATCGGTCCGCGGCGGACGGCATCAGGGTCGGCGGGCCCACCAGACGCACATGGGCGCCCAGCGTATTGAGAAGAGCCACGTTCGAACGGGCTACCCGGCTGTGCAGGATGTCGCCGCAAATCGCCACCGTCAGGCCCGACACCCGGCCAAAGGCGCGGCGGATGGACAGGGCGTCGAGCAGGGCCTGGGTCGGATGCTCATGCTGACCGTCGCCGGCGTTGATGACGCTGCAACCGACCTTCTGCGACAGCAATGACGCCGCGCCCGACGAGCCGTGCCGCACCACCAGCAGGTCCGGCCGCATGGCGTTGAGGGTCACGGCGGTGTCGATCAGGGTCTCGCCCTTGGCCACCGACGAGGTCTTTGGGTTCATATTGACCACGTCCGCGCCCAGGCGTTTGCCGGCCAGCTCGAAGGAGCTTTGCGTACGGGTCGAGTTCTCGAAGAACAGGTTCATCAGCGTCCGACCCTTGAGCAGGTCGAGCGTCTTGTTGGTCTGGCGATTGAGGGCCACGAACTCGTCGGCCAGGTCCAGCAGTTGCGCCGCCTGGGGGGCGTTCAGGTCGCCGGCCGACAACAGATGACGGCTGTGGAAGGGGAACATGCGATCACTGATCGCTTCGA
The DNA here is from genome assembly GCF_027474405.1 of Caulobacter sp. NIBR2454. Classification (GTDB taxonomy): domain Bacteria; phylum Pseudomonadota; class Alphaproteobacteria; order Caulobacterales; family Caulobacteraceae; genus Caulobacter. The sequence continues at coordinate 2,196,098 of NZ_CP114871.1, read as the reverse complement.
TGCCTTGCGCGCTCGCCGTCATGAGCCCGCCTTCTAGGCGGGTTCGGCCCGAAATCCAAGCGGGCTAGATGGTCCGCAGCCGCTCCAGCGCCCCCTGCAGGATCCAGACGGCGGCCAGCTTGTCGACCACCTCGCCGCGGCGCTTGCGGGTGATGTCATGCTCGTCGATCAGCATGCGGTTGATGGCCATGGTCGACATCCGCTCGTCCCAGAAGGCGATCGGCAAGTCGCGAAAGCGGAACAGGTTGCGCGCGAAGGCGCGGTTGGACTGGCAGCGCGTCCCCTCGGTCCCGTCCATGTTCACCGGCAGGCCGATGACGATTCCCGCAGCGCTTCGCCCGTCCATGATCTTGAACAGGGCCTTAGCGTCGTCGGTGAACTTGCCCTTGGGCAGGGTCACCAAGGGGCTGGCCACGGTGCGGGTGGCGTCGCTCACGGCCACGCCGATGGTCTTTTCTCCCAGGTCCAGGCCGATGATCGGCGCGTGGGCGGGCAGGGCGGCGGGCAGGTCAATAAGGTCCAGAACGGGCATGGCTTTGTAATAGCGGCATCCGTGCGGCTTGAAACCCATCGCTTCGGCGAGTAACCCCTGCCGTTCGAATTCAAGGAGAGGCCCATGGCCATTGACGCCGCGACCGTCCGCAAGGTCGCCCGGCTCGCCCGCATCGCCGAACCGGAAGACCGGATCGAGCCGCTCGCCCAGGAGTTGAACGGCATCATGCAGTGGATCGAGCAGTTGGCTGAAGTCGACACCGACGGTGTCGAGCCCATGACCTCTGTGGTGGCCCAGGCCCTGCCGCTGCGCGCCGACATCGTCACCGACGGCGGCGACGCCTCCGTCGTGACCAAGAATGCTCCGAAGTCCGTGGACGGCTTCTTCGTCGTCCCGAAGGTGGTGGAATGACCGCGCTTACCTCCCTGACTCTCAAGGCCGCCCTCGACGGTCTGAAGGCCAAGCAATTCTCGGCCGTCGAGCTGACCAAGGCGCACATCGCCGCCGTCGAGGCCGCGCGTCCCCTGAACGCCTTCGTGCTGGAGACGCCGGATCTGGCGCTCGCCTCGGCTGAACAGTCCGACGCTCGCCTGGCCAAGGGAGAGGCCGGCGCCCTTGAAGGCGCGCCGCTGGGCATCAAGGACCTGTTCTGCACCAAGGACGTGCGGGCCACCGCCTGTTCGAAGATCCTGGGCGAGTTCAAGCCGCCGTACGAGAGCACGGTGACGTCCAACCTGTGGCGCGACGGCGCGCTCATGCTGGGCAAGCTGAACATGGACGAGTTCGCCATGGGCTCGTCCAACGAGACCAGCGCCTTTGGCCCGGTGACCAATCCCTGGCGTTCGTCCGCCTCGAACAAGGCCCTGACCCCTGGCGGTTCGTCGGGTGGTTCGGCCGCCTCGGTGGCCGCCGATCTGTGCCTGGGCGCCACGGCGACCGACACCGGCGGCTCGATCCGTCAGCCGGCCGCCTTCACCGGCACGGTCGGCATCAAGCCGACCTATGGCCGTTGCTCGCGCTGGGGCGTCGTCGCCTTCGCCAGCTCGCTGGATCAGGCCGGCCCGATCGCCAAGACGGTCGAGGACGCCGCCATCCTGCTGAAGTCCATGTCGGGCCATGACCCCAAGGACTCCACCAGCCTCGACATCGAGGTGCCTGACTTCGCCAGCTTTGTCGGCAAGTCGGTCAAGGGCCTGCGCATCGGCGTGCCGAAAGAGTATCGCGTCGACGGCATGCCGGCCGAGATCGAGAGGCTCTGGCAGGACGGCATCAACTGGCTGAAGGAAGCCGGCTGCGAGATCGTCGAGGTCTCGCTGCCGCACACCAAATACGCCCTGCCGGCCTATTACATCGTGGCCCCGGCCGAAGCTTCCTCGAACCTCGCCCGCTATGACGGCATGCGCTACGGCCTGCGGGCCGAGGGCGGCAACCTGACCGAGGTCTACGAGAACAGCCGCGCCCAGGGCTTTGGCCAGGAAGTGAAGCGCCGGATCATGATCGGCACCTATGTGCTGAGCGCCGGCTATTACGACGCCTACTACCTCAAGGCCCAGAAGGTCCGCCGGCGCATCGCCGACGACTTTGAACAGGCCTGGGAAAAGTGCGACGCCCTGCTGACCCCGACGGCTCCGTCGGCGGCCTTCGGCCTGGGCGAGAACAGCAACGATCCGATCGCCATGTACCTGAACGACGTCTTCACGGTGACCACGAATCTGGCCGGCCTGCCGTCCATGAGCGTTCCGGCCGGCCTGGACGTCAACGGACTGCCGCTGGGCCTGCAGATCATCGGCCGTCCTCTGGACGAGGACACGGTGTTCAGCGTCGGCGGCGCGATCGAAAAGGCGGCAGGCTTCACGGCCAAAGCCGAGCGGTGGTGGTAGCGATGACGGAAACCTTCACACTCAAGGGCCGCACCGGCGACTGGGAGATCGTTCTCGGTCTCGAGGTCCACGCCCAGGTGGCGTCCAACTCCAAGCTGTTCAGCGGCGCGGCCGTCGGCTTCGGCGCGGGTCCCAACGAGCAGGTCTCGCTCGTCGACGCCGCCATGCCCGGCATGCTGCCTGTGCTCAACAAGTACTGCGTGGAACAGGCGGTCCGCACGGGCCTGGGCCTGAAGGCGCAGATCAATCTGAAGAGCCGCTTCGACCGCAAGAACTACTTCTATCCCGACCTGCCGCAGGGCTATCAGATCAGCCAGTTCCAGCACCCGATCGTGGGTGAGGGCGAAGTGACCGTCGATCGCATCGACGGCACCAGCTTTTCGGTGCGCATCGAGCGCCTGCACCTGGAGCAGGACGCCGGCAAGTCGATCCACGACCTGGACCCCAAGGCGACCTTCGTCGACCTGAACCGCGCCGGCACGGCCCTGATGGAGATCGTCAGCAAGCCGGACATGCGCTCGCCGGAAGACGCCGCCGCCTACGTCAAGAAGCTGCGCGCGATCCTGGTCACGCTGGGCACCTGCGACGGCGACATGGAGAAGGGCAACCTGCGCGCCGACGTGAACGTCTCGGTCTGCCGTCCCGGCGACTACGAGAAGTTCCGCGAGACCGGCAGCTTCAGCCATCTGGGCACGCGCTGCGAGATCAAGAACGTCAACAGCTACCGCTTCATCCAGCAGGCCATCAACTACGAGGCCCGCCGCCAGATCGAGATCCTGGAGGACGGCGGCAAGATCGACCAGGAGACCCGCCTGTTCGATCCGACCAAGAACGAGACCCGGTCCATGCGCTCGAAAGAAGAGGCGCATGACTATCGGTATTTCCCCGATCCGGACCTGCTGCCGCTGGAAATCGATCCGGCCTGGGTGAAAGAGATCGAAGCCGGCCTGCCCGAACTGCCCGACGCCAAGAAGGCCCGGCTGATGGGCGACTACGGCCTGTCGGCCTATGACGCCTCGGTCCTGACCTCGGACGGCGACGTGGCGGCCTTCTTCGAGGAAGCCGCCAAGGGCCGCGACGCCAAGCTGGTCGCCAACTGGACCCTGAACGACCTGATGGGCCGTCTGGGCAAGGACGGGCTCGAGATCACCGCCTCGCCGATCAGCGCGGCGGACATCGGCGCCCTGGTCGCCCTGATCGAGGACGGCACCATCTCGGGCAAGATCGCCCGGACGGTGTTCGACCACATGTGGGCGGGCGAGGGGGCTCCGGCCGCTATCGTCGAGAAGCACGGCCTGGTTCAGATCACCGACACCGGCCCGATCGAAGCCGCCGTGGACGCCCTGATCGCCGCCAACCCCGACAAGGCCGCGGCCGTGAAGGAAAAGCCCCAGGCCATCGGCTGGTTCGTGGGCCAGGTGATGAAGGAGACCGGCGGCAAGGCCAATCCGGCCGCCGTCAACGACATCCTGAAGGCCAAACTAGGCCTCTAGGCTTCGTCGCATCGCTGAAAAGCAGAACGCCCCGGAGAGCGATCTCCGGGGCGTTTGTGGTTGGATAATTCAGCTACGGCTTTGCGGTGACTTCGACTACCGGGTGATGATGTCGAAGATCAGGCCCGAAGCGACGGCGGCCAGCAGGTAGTCGTCGCCAGCGCGGTACCAGTAGTAGCCCCGCGGTGGCGGACGCAGGCCATAGCGGCCATAGTCGTAGATGCGGTGCTCGCGGTAGTACGGCGGCAGGTAGCCGCCCGGACGCCAGGACGAATAGCCGACGCTGAAGCCGGGGCGGCCGTAATAGGCCGACGGGGGCGGGCCGTAGTACCAGCGGTTGTTCCAGTAGTAGCCGTTGTGGCGGGCGCGGTCCCAACGTCCGCTGGACCTGTACCCGTCGCGATAGCCGCGGCTGTAATTGCGGCGGTCGTCACGGTATTCGCGGCGGTCGTGGCGATAGTCCCGACGGTCGTCGCGGCGCTCATAGCGGTCGCGGCGGCCCCAATCCTGGGCGGCGGCTTCCGAAGCCGTCGCGGCGATCGGACCGATCACGGCCGCAGCGGCGGCGAGGGTCAGCAGCAAACGTTTCATCGATGACCTCTCCTTGTTGGTCGCGGCGCCTTGAGGGGCGGCCGCTCATTCGATGAAGCCAAGATGACAAGCGCCGCCTGAACCCCACCTGAACATGATCGTCAGCAACAGGGCTTGCAGCAGAACGCCCTATCGCCATGTTGGAACAGCACAACAAAAGGGAAGCGCGCACATGGCTGGCGAGATCGAGCTCCACTACTGGCCCACCCCCAATGGCTGGAAGGTCAGCATCGCCCTGGAGGAGATGGGGCTGCCATACCGCATGGTCCCGGTGAACATTGGCAAAGGCGAACAGTTCGAACCCGGCTTCCAGGCCATCAGCCCCAATGGCCGCATGCCCGCCATCGTCGATCCCGACGGCTCTGACGGTCAGCCGATCTCGATCTTCGAGTCTGGCGCCATCCTGCAGTACCTGGCCCGCAAGAGCGGCCAATTCTATGGCGCGAACGCCCGCGACCAGGTCGAGATCGATCAATGGCTGTTCTGGCAGGTCGGCGGCCTGGGCCCCATGGCCGGCCAGACCCATCATTTCCGCCAGTACGCCCCGGCCATGATCCGCGACCAGCGTCAGGTGGCCTACGGCGCCATCCGCTACACCAACGAAACGCATCGCCTGTATGGCGTGCTGAACAAGCGTCTGGCGGATCGTGACTTCATCGCGGGCGACTACTCCATCGCCGACATGGCGTCCTGGCCCTGGGTCGTGCCCTGGAAGAACCAGGGCATCCAGATCGAGGAGTTTCCGCATCTGAAGGCGTGGTTCGAGCGGGTGGGCGAGCGCGCGGCCGTCCAGACCGGCTTCAAGCTGGGCAATGAGCTTCGCAACGCCGCCCTCGCCAACGCCGGCAAAGCCGGTGATCAGGCCCGCAGCGTCCTGTTCGGCCAGCGAGCGCGCTAGATTCATGACGGTTTAGGGTGTTCCGCGGTTAACCCTATCTTCAGCGACACTCGTCTTTGCTGAGTCTGACGGAGGCCAGAACGGCGTCCGCGCACAGGGGACGACGATCATGCTGGCAAGCATGGACAGGGAAATGGAAGGCGGAATTCCGCTGCCGACCGCGGAATCCAGCGGGGACGAGCTGTTCCGCATGGGGCTGCTCTACTCGACGGGCCAGGGCGGCGCGCCACTCGACTACGTTTCGGCGCACATGCTGTTCAATCTGGCCGCCATGCGCGGCTCGATGGAAGCCAAGATCTACCGCAAGGAGCTGAGCGCCGAGATGGACACCGACGAGGTGGCCGAGGCTCAGCGCGCCGCGCGCGAGTGGCTGGCGCGGGGCTGATCCCGCCGCCCGCCGATGATTGAAGCCGCCCCGGCGACGCCTTTGTCGGGGATCGGCGTATTTTCGTGTTCTCGTCGTTGCAACGCCGTCGCGAACACGCTATCCGAACCATCCCCAAGCGGGGAGACGTGGCCGAGTGGCTGAAGGCACCGCTTTGCTAAAGCGACATACCTCTAAAGGGTATCGAGGGTTCGAATCCCTCCGTCTCCGCCAGCCTTTGGGCGCACCCATCTGAAATCATCAGGTATCAACGTCGTCACTATCGACGTTGAGTGGACGCGCGTCCGAAATTTCCCGGTGAACGCCAGGTGAACGGCGACCCCCGATCCCGTTCAGACGTCTGGGCTTATCAATGGTCTCCTCAAAAGGAGCTACCCATGAAAAAGGCCCTTCTCATCGCCGCCGCTGTCGCCACGACCTTCGTCGCGAGCGCGGCCTCGGCTCAGCCCTACGGCGGCGGACGTGGTCCTTACGGGGACCTGGATCGTGACGGTCGCCCCAACTACGCCGAGCGTGGCTACGACCGCGACCGTGACGGGCGTCCCGATCACCGCGATCGCTTCGACAATCGCCGTGGCGGCTATTCGCCCTATCGCTATCAACGCGGTCAGCGCTTCGCCCACTATCGGAGCCACGACTATCGGATCAACGACTATGGTCGTTACGGTTACGCCCGTCCGCCCCGGGGTTACGGCTACTACCGCACCGACAGCGGCGACGTGGTGATGGCGGCCCTGGCCACCGGAATCATCGCCTCGATCATCGCCAGCAACAACAACAACCGCTACGACTACCGCTAAAACCTGGGGAGCGTCGCTTGCGCGGCGCTCCCTTCTCGCCATGTGTAGCCACGCCGGCCGGTTCTCTCCGAGCGGAGAGTCGGGTAGGGCGTTGGGACGGCGAGGAAGACAAGTATGCGTACAGACCTGAGCATTGGCCGTCGCGGCCTGCTGCGCGCCGCGGCGGCTTTCGCGGGCGTCGGCGCCTCGGGTCTGCTCCCTGCCTGGGCTCGCGCCGCGTCGTCAGACCGTCCGGCCGGCCTTTCCGGCGAAGACATCAAGCTCACCATTGGCCACGCGACGGTGAAGATCGACGGGCGCACCGGCCATGCCGTAACCACCAACGGCACGGTCCCCGGCCCCCTGATCCGCCTGCGCGAAGGCCAGAACGTCCGCATCGCGGTGACCAACACCCTGGATGAGGACACTTCCATCCACTGGCACGGCCTGCTGGTGCCGTTCCAGATGGACGGCGTGCCGGGCGTCAGCTTCCCCGGGATCAAGCCCGGCGAGACCTTCGTCTACGAATTCCCGATCATCCAGTCGGGCACCTACTGGTACCACAGCCATTCCGGCCTGCAGGAGCTGGAGGGCCACTACGGGCCGATCATCATCGACCCCAAGGGCGACGAGCCGGCACCCTATGACCGCGAGCACGTGGTGGTGTTGTCGGACTACAGCTTCCTGCATCCGCACAAGGTGCTGCAGAAGCTCAAGCAGCAGGCGGGCGTGTTCAATCAGCAGAAGCAGACTGTCGCTGGCCTGCTCGCAGGCAAGGACCAGTCGCTGAAGGAGCGCGTGGAATGGTCCGGCATGCGCATGGACCCCACCGATATCCTTGACGTCACCGGGTCGATCTACAGTTTCCTGATCAACGGCCATGGCCCGAAGGACAACTGGACCGGCCTGTTCCAGCCGGGCGAGCGCGTGCGCCTGCGCTTTATCAACGCCGCCTCCATGACCGTCTTCAACGTCCGTATCCCGGGCCTGAAGCTCAGCGTGGTCCAGGCCGACGGCGAGGCGGTGCGCCCGGTGGCCGTGGACGAATTCCAGATATCTCCCGCCGAGACCTACGACATCATCGTCCAGCCGACCGACGACCGCGCCTATACCCTGGTGGCGGAGGCGGCAGACCGTTCCGGCATGGCGCGCGGCACGCTCGCGCCCCGCGTCGGGATGACCGCCGCCGTGCCGCCTCTGCGCCAGCGTCCGGTGCTAGGCATGAAAGACATGGGCATGGACGGCGGCGCGGCCCACGCCGGCATGGACCACAGCGGCATGTCGATGCGCGATCCCGCCAACGCCCCCCAGGTGAAGATGGGCCCCGGCGTGCAGATGATCTCGCCCATGCCGATGGATCGGACGGGCGAGCCCGGCGTCGGCTTGGCGGACGTCGGTCACAGGGTGCTGGTCTATACCGACCTCGCCGCCCTGCAGCCCAATCCTGATCCCAGGCCGCCGTCGCGGACGATGCAGATTCACCTGACCGGCAACATGGAACGGTTCATGTGGGGCTTCGACGGCAAGAAGTTCAGCGAGCTGACCAAGCCCATCGCCTTCACCCAGGACGAGCGTGTGCGGGTGACTCTGGTCAACGACACCATGATGTCCCACCCGATCCACCTGCACGGGCACTTCTTCGAGGTGGTGACGGGCAATTCCGGCCATCATCCGCGCAAGCATACGGTCACCGTCCAGCCGGGCGGCAAGGTCAGCTTCGACCTGACCGCCGACGCGCCGGGTGACTGGGCCTTCCACTGCCACATGCTGCTGCACATGCATGCCGGGATGTTCAACGTGGTGACGGTCCGGCCGGCGGCGGGAGCCCAGGGATGAAGCATCTGCTCCTGCTCACCGCCTTTATCGCCGAGCCGGTCATGGCCCAGAGCGATCCGCACGCCGGTCACGTGATGACCCCGGCGCCGGTGGCGCCTGCGGAACCGCATGCGGGTCACAGCGATGTCGGCCACGACGCGCCGCCCTGGGCCGCCTCCGACCCCCATGCCGGGCACGACATGTCCGAACCGGCCCAGCCGGCTCCGGATCCTCACGCCGGGCACGACATGGGCTCGCCGCCCGCCGACCCTCACGCTGGACACTCGATGCCGGCGGCTGATCCCCACGCCGCCCATATGATTGCGCCGCCGCCTGCGACCGAGCCAGCGCCGCCGCCACCGACCGACTTCGCCGCCGAGCGCTTCTATGATCCCAAGGTGATGGCCGCCGCCCGCGCCCAGCTTCGGCGAGAGCATGGCGACGTGCGCTGGACCAGGGTCATGCTGGAGACCGCCGAGTATCGACCGGCGAGCGGCCAGGACGGCTATGGCTGGGAGGGGCAGGCCTCGTTCGGCGGCGACATCAACCGCTTCGTGGTTACGTCGGAAGGCGAGGGGGCCGGCGATGAACTGGAGAGCGCCGAGATCCAGGCGCTCTATTCGCGCGCCATCGGCCCGTACTTCAACCTTCAGGCCGGCGTCCGGCACGACTTCGAACCCGGGCCGTCGTTGAGCTACGCCACCATCGGCGTCGACGGCCTCGCACCCTACTGGTTCGAGGTGAGCGGCGCCCTGTTCCTGTCCGAGGACGGCGACCTGTCGGCGCGGCTGGAAGGCTCTTACGACCTTCGCCTGACCCAGAAGCTGATCCTGGAGCCGCGCGCCGAACTCGACATCGCCGCCCAGGACGTTTCGCGCCTCAACATCGGCTCGGGCCTCTCCAGCGGCGAGTTCGGCCTTCGCCTTCGCTACGCCTTCCGGCCGGAGATCGCGCCCTATGTCGGGGTGCTGCACGAACGCAAGTTCGGCGACACCGCAGACCTGGCGCGGGCCCATGGCGAGGACGCCCGATCAACACGCATGGTGATCGGGCTTCGCGCCTGGTTCTAAGCGCTGGGCCTAGTCGACCTTGCGCACCCAGTCATGGGTGTCTTTGGCCCGGCCGCGCTGGATGTCGCTGAGCTCCTGGCGCAGGCTTTCGGTCTGGGCGCCCGAACCACCGTTGCCGATGGTGAAGTCGCCGTTCGCCGATTTCACCTGGCCGATGGGCGTTAGCACCGCCGCCGTGCCGCAGGCGAAGGTCTCGCGCAGCTTGCCGCTGGCCGCGTCCGCGCGCCACTGGTCGATGGAGTAGGGCTCCTCGCGCACGGTCAGGCCGCGCTCGCGGGCCAGGGTGATCACCGAGTCGCGGGTGATGCCTTCCAGGATCGTGCCGCCGGTGGGCGGGGTGAGCATGCTGCCGTCCTCGAACACGAAGAAGACGTTCATGCCGCCAAGCTCCTCGATCCAGCGGCGCTCCGCCGCGTCGAGAAATACCACCTGGTCGCAACCATGCTCATAGGCTTCGGCCTGGGCGATCAGGCTGCCGGCGTAGTTGCCGCCGCACTTGGCCGAGCCGGTGCCGCCAGGCGCGGCGCGGGTGAAGTCCTGCGACACCCAGACCGAAACGGCCGGGGCTTTGTTCTTGAAGTACGCGCCCACCGACGAGGCGATGACCATGAACAGGTATTCGTGCGACGGACGCACCCCCAGGAACGTCTCGTTGGCGAACATGAAAGGGCGAAGATAGAGGCTGCCTTCACCGTCCGGAATCCAGGCGCGGTCGATGTCGACCAGCTGGTCGATGGCCTCGATGAACAGGCTTTCCGGAAGCTCCGGCATGGCCATGCGCTTGGCCGACCGGTTGAACCGCTTGGCGTTCTCTTCCGGGCGGAACAGCACCGCGCCGCCGTCCGGCGCGCGATAGGCCTTCATGCCCTCGAAGATGGTCTGCGAGTAGTGCAGCACCGCCGCCGCCGGATCGAGCGAGATCGCGGCGCGAGGCTCGACCTTGGCGTCGTGCCAGCCTTTGTCCAGCGACCAGCGGATCGTCACCATGTGGTCGGTGAACACCTTGCCAAAGCCGGGCTCGACGAGGAGGGCGGCGCGGTCGGCGTCCGAGATCGGATCAGCCCGGCGCTGAATGGTGAAAGCGGGCGTGGGGCGGTTCAACATGGTCGTCTCCGGATCGAAGGACTAGGCAATGGCGCCAGCGGCGCCGGGCATCAAGCCTTGGCGTTGCAAGAATGCCGTTTGGCGGCGGCGGCGGACGTCGTGGAGCTGGCTCATCAGCAGCACCCCGCGGCTATCGAAGGCCCGCAATTGCAGGGTCTCGGACAGGGGTGAGCCCTGCGCCGTCTCATCGAAGATCAGGTCGCGCAGGGGATGAAACGGCGCCTGCCCGTCGAAGCCCTTCAGCAGCGCCTTGGCCAGGCCCTGATGGGGCGCGGAGAACACCGTCGCCTCCAGGCGCACGGCATGGCCCGCCAGCTCCTCGCGGACCAGGGTTTGCGCGAAGGCCGCGGCCGCCCGGCGGGCCGTGGTGGATGAGACGGGATGCAACAGGTTCATGGATCAGGTTCCTTTTCTGGATTTGGAACCGACCGACCGCACGACAAAAAACCCCGCGGAGCATGTGCTCTGCGGGGTCCTAGATCTTGCGATCTGGTCGGCGGTCTTAAGACGCGCGCGTTCGCCCCACAGGTGCAGGCATAATTACCAGTACGAGCGAAGTGGCGGAGACGCGCGGAGCCGCAACCTGGGCCGAGAGGCCAAGGGTGAGGGCGCCAGTGATGTCGTGCGCGATGCGCATATCGACGAACGTCTCCAAAACGAGCGGCTCTTCAATGGCCTCGTTTCGGGCCGCAGGCAAGCCCCGCGGCCCGATCGGAGATCACTTGGCCTTGCTTTCCAGCGCCGCGCCGCCGAAGCGCACCGGGCTGTTGTACTCGCGCGCCTTGACCGCGACGTAGTCGGCGAAGGCCTCTTGCGTCTTCAGCACAGCGCCCTCGCTCCAGCCGGCGGCCAGCATGTACTCGTACTTGCCGTCGGCGGTTCGCGGCAGCTTGAACAGGTGGTTGCCCTGGCGCTCGGGGCTGAAGACATAGGTCGCCTTGGCGGCATCCTTCACCACCAGGGCGCTGCCCGCATAGGCGACCATCAGGTCGGTCTGGAAGCTTTCGCGGTCGTCCGGATTACGGATCGCCTCGGGCGCGGCCGAGACGACGGTCCCGCCCTTCTGCACTAGGAACTTCTCGTTCGGCCGCTTGCGGATGCCGACGCCAAAGGCCGCTCCGGGGGTTTTGCTATCGAACTGGTCGAACTTCACCCGGGCGGTGGTGAAGTTCTCGCCGGCATAGGCGGTGTACTCCTGGGACAGAGCGTAGCGGCCGTGGCCGGTGTCCCAGTTCATGGTCTTAATGCGGATGATGCTGCGCGCCGGGCCGTTGGTGACCACCTCGAAGGCGTAGCGCGTATCAGCGCCCGAGCCGGCGTTGAAGCGGGTCTTGCCGCCGTGCCGGGGCGTGAAGCGGGGACGGGAGACCTTGTTGGGATCAGCCGGGTCGTCGAACATGCCGACGCCGCCGCCGCCCATGGAATCGGCCACGTCCATGATGTCCGAGCCCAGTCCCATATCGACCTGACCGACGCCGTAGCCGTCCAGGTTCTCCATATAGAGCCGACGCGACATCAGCTGCGGCGTGCGCTTGCCATAGACATCAATGTCGGTTGGGTACCACAGCTTCCAGCCGACGTTCTCGGACTCCCAGAACGGCACCTGGTGGCGCATGTAGCTGCCGATGGCCGCGTGGCTGCCGTGGGCGTTCCAGCCCCGGTCCTGGTGGCCCAGATAGATGTAGACCGTCCGGGTCTCCCTGGGCTTCAGGTCGGTCATGAAGAACAGCTCGTCCCACAGGCCGTCTTTGTCCAGGTCGTCGAACTGGTAGTGGACCCAGCGGCCGTTGGTCTCGGCCCGGATTTCATGCCCGCCCTGGACCGCCAGATGCGCCACCGACGGCTGCGGGCGGCCGGGCAGGGTGGGATCGACCACGGTGTAGGACAGCTCGTGCAGGTCCGGCAGGATTCCCTCCAGTTGCTGGCGGGTGATGATCACCGGGTTGTTCTTGCGCTCGACGTCCAGGTCGTTGACCAGCTTGATCGCTACCCGTTGCGCGGGCGACCAGTCGCCCTGCACATACCAGGGGGCATCGGCGGCGACCGCCTGAGTCGACAACGCTGCGCCGCAGGTCAGGGCGATGACGGCGAGGGTCTTCATCGGCGGGTCTCCAGGTGCTGGATCAGGATGCTCATGTTGCGGATGTAGGCGCCGGTCGAGATGCCCATCGGCCCGTGCGGCTCGGTAAAGGGTGAGGTGTCCCATTCATCCCCGACCTGACCTCGATCCTTGAAGCCGGGCGGGGGTTGGGCGGGACCGTCGCCCTTGTAGGGATGGCTCGTGGTCTTGAGCTCGACCGGCCAATAGCCCTCGGCGTTCAGCCCAGCCAGCAACTCCACGACTCGCCGGTCGTCCGCGGCCCGGCTGCTGGTCGTATCCATGTTCAGGTCGGACCCGACGATGTCGTGGGTGATGAAGAAGCGGGGCAGGGGACGCGGCCCCTTGGCCTTCAGCACCGAGTTCTTCGACGCGATCTGTGGCGGCGTGGCGGCCAGCTTGCGGTAGCGCGCCCACAGCCCGTTGGTGTTCGGACGGCGCTGGCCCATCTCGTCGCCCTTGGGCGGGCCGACATAGTACTCGCCGTTCTGGGCGTTCGACCCGCGCCGATGGACATGGATCGGCGTGTTGGTCTCTGGGTCGTAGTGGGTGAAGTGCGTGCGGCCGTCCGGCGTGTGCTTGGCCCTGGGCAATTCGATGCTGTCCAGCCAGGTCAGGGCTTCGGGGATACGCGCCAGGTATTTGGTCTCGCCCGTCAGTTCGTAGAAATCCATCAGGTTGGAGATGTTCGCCGCCGTGGTGTGGGTGGCGATGGAGCGCGGCTCATAGGTGCGCGCGCCGGCCGGCTTCAGGTCCACGGTGTACTGCAGCGACCAGCCCGGCGTCGGCTGGCCGTGCTGGCTGGCCACCACCACGTTCATGGCGCGGTTCAACGGGTCCAGCACGCGAGCGTCGCCCAGGGTCTGGTAGATCAGCAGCAGGAAGCCGACATTCTCGGTCAGCACCTCGTCGTTGAAGGTGACATAGCCGGTGTAGTCCGGCTTGCCGTGGTTGCTGAACTCGCCCATCCGCGGATAGCGCTGCGGCCAGCCGCCGTTCGGATACTGGCTCTCGACGATGAAGCCGACGGCCTTCTCAAGCGCCGGCCGCCAGCGCGGATCGCGCTTCTCCAGATAGAGCCGCAGCAGCAGCTTGCCGGACTCCACCGTGGCGTGATCGTCGAAGGTGGCGTTGCCGTAGTAGTGCTGGAATTCCTCCAGCCGCCAGCCGTTCTTGCCGATGGTCTCGTACCAGTCGCGCAGCGACGCTTCGCCGGCGAAGTCGATAATGTAATTCCAACCGCCGGTCGGGTGCTGTCCGAAGATCAGCGCCTCGGCGGTCTTCTCCGCGGCGGCGTAATAGGCCTCGTCGCCCGTGGCGTGATAGGCGTCGAGGAATAGCTGGCCCATCTCCGGGGTGCCCGGCGCCTGGGTCCAGATCATGGTCGGCTTAGCCTCCATCTCACCCCAGCGGCGCGAGAAGTCGGGCAGGTAGGACCAGACATAGCCGCCGTTGGTCGCCACCTTGTCGGTCATGAAGGCGGTGGCTCGCTTCATCGCGGCGGTGACGTCGCGTCGGCTCGGAGCGGTCGTGGGAGACTGCGCCAGGGTCGAGCTGGCCAGCAGGAAGGCAAGGGCGCTCCCCGCCGCAAAACCGCGTCGCAACATGATCGTTTCCTCCGCGGCCGCGCTGGTCGCGGTCCTTTTGTGCAGTCAGGAAACCTGCCTTCCGGGAGGCGGGTCAAGAAGATTTTGACACCGGTAGCATTGCGCGGCGCCAACGCTGGCCATACGATTGGTACCGGTACCTTTTCCAGCAGTGTGAAATGGTATGCTGAATGGCGGTCGACCCTTGGGCGGGGCGGCCGCAGCGGTCAGCGGCCGTTAGAGCCGCCGCCGCCGGAGGAGCCCGGAGACGTAACCCATGACGAATCTCACGCGCCGCGGCGCATTCGGCGCGACCCTTCTCGGCGCGGGGGCTGCGGCCCTGACGCCCGCCATCGCCGACGCTCAGACGGGTCTCGGACGCCTGCCGGGCAAGGCGCCGGGCGGCCCTCAATGGGGCAAGACCTTCGAAGGTCAGCGCAAGGCGGATCTGGGGAACGGAATGTTCCTCAATCCCATCATGGCCGGCGACCATCCCGACCCGTCGATCCTCAAGGACGGGAAGGATTACTACATGACCTTCTCGTCGTTCGACGCCTATCCGGGCGTGCCGATCTGGCATAGCCGCGACCTAGTCAACTGGGCGCCGGTCGTCACCGCCCTGACCACCAATGTCGGCTCGATCTGGGCGCCGGAGCTGATCAAGCACGACGGCCGCTTCTACATCTACCTGCCGGCAAAGTTCCCGGACAACAACACCAGCTACGTGATCTGGGCGGACAAGATCGAAGGCCCGTGGAGCGAGCCCATCGACCTGAAGCTGCCGCGCTACATCGACCCGGGCCACGCCGTCGACCCGGATGGCGTGCGCTGGCTGTTCCTGTCGGGCGGCGACCGCATCAGGCTCGCCCCCGACGGTCTGTCCACCGTCGGCAAGCCCGAGCACGTCTATGACCCCTGGCGCTATCCGGACGACTGGGAGGTCGAGGGCTTCTCTCCCGAAGGCCCCAAGATCACCAAGCATGGCGACTACTACTACCTGATCACCGCCGTGGGCGGGACGGCGGGTCCGCCTACCGGCCACATGGTCATCGTCGCGCGGTCGAAGTCGCTCGCCGGACCCTGGGAGGATGATCCGAAGAACCCCGTGGTCCGCACCGAGGACAATTCCGAGATGTGGTGGTCGCGCGGTCACGCCACCCTGGTCGAGGGGCCGAGCGGCGACTGGTGGTGCGTCTATCACGGGTACGAGAACGGCTATTACACCCTGGGCCGCCAGACCCTGCTGGCCCCGGTCACCTGGACCAAGGACGGCTGGTTCACCGTCGGCGGCGGCGACCTCTCAAAGCCCATGCCCAAGCCCAAGGGCGGCGTCGCCGGCCCGCACGGCATGGCCCTGTCGGACGACTTCTCCACCGACAAATACGGCATGCAATGGAACTTCTTCGATCCGGGCAAGGACGAGCAAAAGCGCATCAGGCGCGCTGGCGGCGTGCTGGAGCTGACCGCCACGGGCGAGGCGCCGTCCACCTCATCGCCGCTGATCTTCATCAACGGCGACCACGCCTATGAGATCGAGTGCGACATCGAGATCGATCCCGGCGTCCGCGCCGGCCTGATCCTGTTCTACGACCGCAAGCTCTATTGCGGGCTGGGCTTCGACCCGAAGAACTTCGTCACCCACCAGTACGGGATCGAGCGTGGCCGGCCCGCCAATCCGCACGGCTCACGGATGCTGATGCGTCTGCGCAACCTGCGCCACATCGTCAGCTTCCATACCAGCAGCGACGGCGGAAAGACGTGGAAGCGCTTCGATCGCGGCATGGAGGTCAGCGGATACCACCATAACGTCCGTGGCGGTTTCATGATGCTCAAGCCCGGCCTCTACGCCGCCGGGGAGGGCAAGGCCCGCTTCCGCGATTTCAAGTACCGCGCCCTGGACTAGGCCTTCTTGAACCCGCGCAGGATGTTGGCCTCGGTGCTTAGCTGCAACTGGCCATAGTCGATGCGCGGGCAATCGGCGAACATCAGGTAGTAGTATTTCATCTGCTCGGACCACCAGTAGCCGGGGCAGTTGTCGCCCTGCTTCATGGGCCGCGTGGTGATGTCGGCCAGGGCGGTGTAGCCATAAGCCGCCCGGCTGGTGGCCTTCATCTGGCGATAGTGGATGGCCGTCAGCTGGCGGTACCGCTCGTCGCGGTCGCCCAGCCACAGGTTCAGGCAGGCGTCGGGATATTCCGGGCGCAGGCCGGTGTGCTTGCGGCGCGGCTGGCGGGTGGCGACGTCGATGGATTCGGGGATGATCCAGAAGGTCGCCTGCATCTCGGTGAAGGAGGCGAGGTAGTCGTCGCCCTCCGTCTTCCTGCCCACCTGACCCAGCAGGCCCGCCAGATAGGCGGCCAGTTCGCTCTGGGCGGTGGATGTCGTCTCGCCGGTCTCGAAATCCACCTGCGGGAACCACAGCCGCCCGTCAAAACGCTTGGCCTGGTGCTTGAGGATCGCCTCGGTGGTCTCCAGCGACCAGCGGCGGCAGTCCTCGTCGCCGAACAGCTCCCAGGCGTCCCACAGATATTCGTAGAAGCTGTCGGCATAGACATCGATGCTGGCGACGCGGCTGGTGAACTCACCAATCTCGGCATGGATGTTGGCCGCCATCAGGCCGATCTTCGACCGGCGGTCCAGCGCGTGCTTCATGGCCCGCTTGGCCATGTCGAAGTATTTCGGGTCCCCGGTCAGGCGGCTGAGCACCCCGAACTCGGTGATGTAGGTGCCGATCTCCGCCAGGTTGGTCATCGGATCGCGCACCGCCCCCGTGCGCAGGTTCACATAGCGCCAGGGCAGGCCGTGGGGCGAGGCGTCGAACGCCTTGGCCAGCCGGTCGGCCAGGTCCTTGGCCTTGGCCAACAGCACCGGGTCGCCGCACGCCAGGTGCGCCGAGATCAGCCCGCCCACCAGCCGGATGTTGGTCTCGAACACCTGGGCGTCGCCATCGACGTCAAAGGACAGCGACGTCTTCACCCAGTCGACGCCCTGCTGGAACTCCTCGTCCAGACCCATGATCCACAGGGTGTCCAACGCCTCGACCAGCGACAGGCCCAGGTCGTGTCCCTCGATGAAGAAGGATCGCGAGGTCCCGCTGACGGGATTGATCTCGTCCTTGCCCCACGCCTTGGCCACATATTGGCGCCAGGCCCACTGGAACTCGGACTTCACGTCCGCGCCCAGGGCGGCCCAGTCCTCGGACGAGGCGGCGAAGGCGGGCGCGGCGCTCGACGCGGCGAGCAGGGCGAGGGCGTGGCGGCGGGTGAGGGGACTCGGTTTCATGCCGCGAGCTTAGGCGGCGATCCGACCCCAGGCCAAGCTAGTCCCGCTGCTTTGGCCGCCCGCGGGTGCGCGGCGCCTCGCGCTCGATCGCGACGGCGCCGACCAGGCGGCCGTCGGCGTCCATGATGGGGAACATCTTGATGACGCAGCGATAGGGCTCGCCCGACTTGCGGTAGTTCAGCAGGGTCGTCTCGTGAGGCTTCCCCTCGCGCAACGCCTTGCGGATGTCCGCGCGCGCCGCGGCGCTGGTCTGCGGCCCCTGGAACATGCGGGGCGACCGCCCCATCATTTCAGCCAGACTATAGCCGCTCATGCGTTCGAAGGCGGGATTGGCGTAGGTGATGCACGGCCCATCCTCGTCGATACGACCATCCGTAACGACCACGCCGTAGTCGGCGTCGTGGGCCAAGGCGGTGACAAGATCAGCGAACGACATGACGTGTGGGAACTACGACAACTTGCTAAATTAAGAAATCGTAACTGTCACCTTACCGCTCAAGTCCTTACCTAAAGCTATCGCAGGTTGTGGATAACGTTGATATCGAGGGTGCGGGGCGGTTAATTAGGGTCTTGTTAACGTCCTGGGCCTCAGTAGCCAGCGTCAGGACGCCGTACCCCGGCGCTGGCTAAAGGAAGCTTGCAGATGGCGTTGTTCGGAAAGGGTCGCGGTCAATCCGATCTCGTCGCCCGTCTGGCTGAGCTTGAGGCGACCAACACCGCCATCGACCGCTCGCAGGCCGTGATCGAGTTCAAGCTCGACGGCACGATCCTGACCGCCAACAAGAACTTCCTCGACACCATGGGCTACGCCCTCGACGAGATCGTCGGCCGTCATCACGGCATGTTCGTCAGCAAGGCGTACGGCCAGAGCGCCGAGTACAAGCAGTTCTGGGCCCGGCTGGCCGATGGCGAGTACTTCTCCGGCAAGTTCCAGCGGGTCGGCAAGGGCGGCGCGGAGGTCTGGATCCAGGGCGCCTACAATCCGATCTTCGACGCCGACGGCAAGCCGTACAAGGTCATCAAGTTCGCCAACAACATCTCCGACGTCGAGGCCGAGCGCGTGCGCAATGACGCCGAGCGCCAGCGTTCGGAAGCGGAGCAGGAACTGGTGGTGACCTCGCTGGGCGAGGGCCTCAGCCGTCTTGCCGCCGGCGATCTGACCGCCGATATCCGCGCCGCCTTTGACGGTCGCTACCAGCGCATCAAGGACGACTTCAACAAGGCCGCCGCCAGCCTGCGTGAGGCCATGAGCGGCATCGCCGCCACGACCAGCGGCCTGCGTCGCGGTTCGGACGAGATCGCCACCGTCACCGATGACCTGTCGCGCCGCACTGAACAACAGGCCGCGCGCCTGGAAGAAACCGCGGCCACGCTCGACGAACTTACCGTCACCGTGAAACGCAGCGCCCAAGGTGCGGTCCAGGCCTCCAGCGCCGCCACCGCCGCCCGCTCCGATGCCGAAAACTCCGGCGCGGTCATGCGCGAGGCGGTCAACGCCATGGGCGAGATCAAGCAGAGCTCGGGCCAGATCGGCAACATCATCGGCGTCATCGACGAGATCGCCTTCCAGACCAATCTTCTGGCCCTGAACGCCGGGGTAGAGGCCGCTCGCGCGGGTGACGCCGGTCGCGGTTTCGCCGTCGTGGCCTCGGAAGTGCGGGCTCTGGCCCAGCGCTCGGCCGATGCCGCCAAGGAGATCAAGACCCTGATCGCCAACAGCACGGCCCAGGTCGACCGCGGTGTGAAGCTGGTCGCCGACACAGGTCAGGCGCTCAGCGGCATCGTCACCAAGGTCGCCGAGATCGACGCTCTGATCTCCGAGATCGCCGGCTCTTCGCAAGAGCAGGCCACCGGGCTTAACGAGGTGAACTCCGCCGTCAACGATATGGACCGCGTCACCCAGCAGAACGCCGCCATGGTCGAGCAGGCCGCGGCCTCCGCCGGCAGCCTCAAGGGCGAGGCCATTGAACTCGCCGCCTTGGTCGGCAGATTCCAGACCGGTCAGGAGAGGCCGGCGCAGGCCCCAGGGCGACGCGCGGCCTGATCGGTCTTAGTGCTGGCTGGCCAGGACCACGCCCAACAGCACCGCCACATAGTGCAGGCAGGCGCCGCCCACCACGTGGCCGTGCCAGATCGCGCGGCGGAAGCGCAGGCGCTTCATCAGATAGAAGATGACCCCGGTGGAGTAGATCACCCCGCCAAGCGCCAGCATCAGCATGGCCGGCCATGACAGGCCCTGGATCATCGGCTTGATGGCCACCAGAACCAGCCAGCCCAAGGCGAGGTACAGCACTACCCAGAAGCGGCGATCCAGTCCGGTCATGAACAGCTTGCCTAGCGCGCCGACGCCAGCGATCGTCCACACCGCCACGGTCATGCCGACCGACCAGGCCCCGGTCAGATTGTGCAGGGTGAAGGGCGTGTAGGAGCCGGCGATCATCAGGAAGATGCCCGCATGGTCCAGCCGGCGAAGTGTCGGCCGCCATTCCGGCTTGGCGAAGTTGTAGGCGGTCGAAAAGCCCAGCATGCAGACCAGACCGACGGCGTAGATCGACACCGCCACGATCTGGTCCAGCGATCCGCGACCCACCGCCAGACCCAGCAGGATGCCGCCGCCGAACAGCGCCAGCACCAGGCCGCAGATGTGGACGATCAGGTCGGCGCATTTGGCGCCAGGCGTGGGGTAGTGGCGGGCCGGCAGGGTGGAAGGCAGGGACATGCGGGGGACTCAACTCGGAAGGCGGTCGTCTTCTTACACGTCACTCTGGACCTTTTTGCGACGCGGTAAAGCGATCGCCGTCAAGGATTTAGCCCTTGAGGGTCAGCGGCAGGCCGGCTGCGACGAAAATCACACGCTCGACGGCCTGCGCCAGCCGTTGATGCAGCCGCCCGGCGTCGTCGCGAAACCGCCGCGCCAGCGCGTTTTCCGGGACGATGCCCAAGCCCACCTCGTTGGACACCAGCCATAGGGGGCAGGGGGCCTTCGCCACCGCTTCGACCAGCGCATCGGCCGCCGCCTCAACGTCTTGCTCGGCCAGCATCACATTGCTCAACCACAGGGTCAGGCAGTCCACCACGGCGATATCGCCGGCCGTCAGCCGGGCGAGGGCGGCGGGCAGGTCGTGCGTCGCCTCCACCGTGGTCCAAGCCCCGCCACGATCCTCGCGGTGCCGGGCGATGCGCTGGGCCATCTCGTCGTCGAACGCTTGAGCGGTGACGATCATCACCAGCCGGCCGCCATGCTCGCGGGCCTGTGTCTCTGCGGCGGTCTGGGCGAGGGCGCTCTTGCCCGAACGGGCGCCGCCAAGGACGAGTGTCGCTTTCATGACGTCAGATTGACCGGTTGCGCCGCAGCATAGTAGGGCTTGTTCCGCGACAGGTTCCCCGAGCGATCGGGGATGAAAAGGGAACTCGGGTGTGAAACCCGGGCTGCCCCCGCAACTGTAAGCGGCGAGCCTGCGCGTCATAAGCCACTGGACCTCGGTCTGGGAAGGCGACGCGCAACAGGTGATGACCCGCGAGCCAGGAGACCTGCCTGCCGCAGTCGTTCTTCGAGCCGCCGGGGTGCGCGGTCCGAACGGGTCTTCCCGCGTGACGACAACACGAAAACCTGCGCCGTGCGCGGGCGTTGTCGGCTGTCCGGTCTTCGTCCCTCGCGCGTCGCGTCATCGCGATTGGGGACTACCTTTGAACAGACTTATCCATTCCGTTTCCGCCGCCGCCCTGCTGTTCGCAGCCGCGCCGGCCTTTGCTGACCAGGTTGCGGCGGACGCCGACGTGGCCGGCCGTGTGGGGTCCTCGGCCACGGCCGTCGACCAACTGGTGGTGACCGCCACCCGCTCGCCCGTGTCCGCCGAAAAGATCGGCTCCACCGTCACCGTTCTGGACGAGGCCTATATCGAGGACAGCCAGCGCCTCGTCGTCGTCGATCTGCTGCAGGAGACGCCGGGCGTCAGCTTCGTCCGCAACGGCGGTCCGGGCACGACCACCAGCGTCTTCATCCGGGGCGGCGAGAGCCAGCACACCGTCGCCATCATCGACGGGGTCAAGCTGAACGACCCGTCGTCCACGCAAGGCGGCTTCAACTTCGGCAACCTGCTGGTCGGCGACGTCTCGCGGATCGAGGTGCTGCGCGGCGCCCAATCGACCCTGTGGGGCAGCCAGGCCATCGGCGGCGTGGTCAACATCGTCACCCGCGAGCCGTCCAGACCGTTCGAGGCGTCGGCTGACGTCGAGGCCGGCGGCGATGACACCGCCTCTGTCCGCGCTGGCGTCGGCGGGGCCAGCGAACGTCTGATCTGGCGTGTGGCGGGCAACTACTTCACCACCGACGGTTTCTCCGCCTTCGCCGCCGGCAAGGAAGCCGACGGCTACCAGAACGCTGGCCTGTCGGGCCGCGCCCGCCTCAAGATCACCGAGGACGTCTCCGCCGAGGTGCGTTCGGTCTGGTCCAAGGGCAAGAACGACTTCGACGCCTTCAACGGCGACTCCGCCGAGTTCGCGCGCACCGAGGAACTGGTCGTCTATACCGGCCTCAATGTCGGCCTGCTGGACGGTCGCCTGAACAACCGCCTAGCCTTCGCCTACACCGACACCGACCGCGAGAACCAGAACCCCGCCCGCCCGGCTCAGCCGCTGACCTTCGATGCGGCCGGCAAGAACAAGCGCTGGGAGTACCAGGGCGTCTTCGCGATCACCGACGCCTTCAACGCCGTGTTCGGCGCCGAGAGCGAGAACTCGCGCATGCGCACCCGCTCGCCGTCGGCCACCAATGCCAGCCCGCCCTTCGTGCGCGGCAAGTCGGGCATCGACAGCATCTACGTCCAGCTGCAGGGCGAGGTCGCGCCGGGCCTGACCCTGACTGGCGGCCTGCGCTACGACGACCATGAGACCTATGGCGACAAGACCCTGGGTTCGGCCGCCGTCGCCTGGGCGCTGAATGAGGGAAGCACCGTCCTTCGCGCCAGTTTCGGCCAGGGCTTCCGCGCCCCGGGCCTGTACGAGCTGTACAGCGAGTACGGCAATGTCGCCCTGCAGCCGGAATCCTTCGACGCTTGGGATGCGGGTATCGAGCAGAAGCTGTTCGGCGGCGCGGCCACGGTCTCGGCGACCTACTTCCACCGCGAGGCCGACAACGAAATCCGCTACAATGGCTGCTCGTCCGGCACCAGTGATCCGATGTGCTTCGTCGGCGGCGTCCAGCGCTTCGGCTACTATCGCAATGTTCTGAAGACTGAGGCTCAAGGCCTTGAATTCGCGGGCAAAGCTTCGCTCGGCGAACGCGTGACCTTGAACGCCAACTACACCTGGACCAACGCCGAAAACCGCTCGGGCGCCGCGGCGGGCAAGCAGGCGGTCCGCCGTCCGGAGAACCAGGGCTTCGCTTCGGCGACCTATCTGTGGCCGCTCGGCCTGTCGACCACGGCGGCCGTTCGCTACGTGGGCAAGACCTACAACAACGACGCCAACACCCAGGTTCTGAAGAGCTACACGGTGGTGGACTTCCGGGCCGCCTATCCGGTCAACGAGACCTATGAGGTCTTCGGCCGGGTCGAGAACGCCTTTGACGAAAACTACCAGACCGTCCTCAACTACGGCACGCCGGGACGCGGGGCGTATCTCGGCCTCCGCGCCCGCTTCTAGGAGTCCCGATGACGGCGATCCACGGCTTCAGCCGCCACGGCGGACGGCTGGCCCAGGCGCGGGCCGCGTATCCGCACGCGCCTTTGCCGTGGATCGACCTGTCGACGGGGATCAATCCGCATCCCTGGACGGGCAGGCGGGCGATGTCCGCCGACCTCGCCCGCCTGCCGGACCCCATCGCCGTCGCCGCGCTAGAGGCTTCGGCGGGCCGGGTCTTCGGTCTGTCCGATCCCGACCGCATAGCGGCTGTGGCGGGAGCGGAGGTGGGGCTTCGCCTGCTGCCGATGCTGACCCGCGCCCGCAGCGTCGCCATTGTCGGCCCGACCTATAGCGGTCATGCCGAGGCGTGGACCGGCGCTGGCGTGCGGGTGATCGAGGCGACCCTCGACGCCATTCCTGACGCTGATGCGGTCGTTATCGTCAATCCAAATAATCCAGATGGATCAATTGCTTCTGTCGAGTTCCTGATCGAACTGGCGCAGCGCCAGGCCGCCCGAGCCGGCTGGCTGATCGTCGATGAATCCTTCGTCGAGACCACGCCTGACAGCAGCATCGCGGCCCAAGCTGGCGGCGCGCTGATCGTCCTGCGCTCCTTCGGAAAATTCTACGGGTTGGCCGGGGTTCGGCTCGGCTTCGTGCTGGCCGATCCGGAGCTGATCACCCATCTGAAGCGGCTCACCGGCGACTGGCCGATCAGCGCCGAGGCCATCGCCGCCGGCGCGGCCTACGACGACCCGACCTGGGCCGACGCGATGCGCGTTCGTCTGGCCCGCGACGCCCGCAAGCTTGATCGCGTCCTGATCCGCGCCGGTCTCTCTGTCGTCGGGGGCACGGACCTGTTCCGCCTAGCCCACACACCGAAGGCGGCCGACCTGTTCGACCATCTTTGCCGGTCTGGCATCCTCACCCGACCCTTCGCCGAGGCGCCCGATCGCCTTCGCTTCGGTATTCCGCCGCGCGGCGCCTGGAAGCGCCTCGAACAGGCCCTGGAGGCGGCATGACCGACCTGACCCGCAGAGCCGCCGTCACCGGTCTCGCCGTCGCCGCGACCACATCGCCGGCCCTGGCCGCTGGAGCCCCGCGTCGTGTCGTGTCGATGAACGCCTGCCTCGACACCGTGCTGGTGCGGGTGGCCGACCGTTCGCAGATCGCGGCGCTCAGCCACTACGCCCGCGACCCCTACGGCTCGACCATCGCCGACATCGCCCGCACGTTGCCCTTCACCTACGAGACGGCGGAGGAGGTGGTGTCCCTCAACCCCGACCTCGTCATCTCTAGCGCCCACTCGTCGCTCGCGACCCGCAACGCGCTCAAGCGCATGGGCGTGCGCCAGGAGCGTTTCAGCGTCCCCGAGAGCGTCGCCGACAGCCACAAGCAGATCCGCGACGTCGCCGCCCTGGTCGGTCATCCGGAGCGGGGCGAGGCCCTGATCGCTCGCATCGAAGCGGCCCTGCGGGCGGCGCGCCCGCGTCTTGGCCAGCCGCGCCTGACCGCCGTGATCTTCGAGCCCAACGGCCTCGCCGCCGGCGGCGGCACCCTGGTCAGCGAGATGATGGACCGCTGCGGCTTCGAAAACGTCGCCGGCCGCTACGGTCTCAAGAAGTGGGGCAACATCGCGCTGGAGCCCCTGGTGGCCGATCCGCCGCAGGTGCTGCTGGCCGGCGAGAGCGCGCCGGGCGCTCCCACCTGGGCCGAGCGCGTCGTCAGCCATCCCGCCCTCAAGCGGGTCAGCGGCCGCATGCACCGCGCAGTCTTCCCGCAGCGGCTGCTCTACTGCGGCGGCCCTGTCCTGATCCACACCGCCGCGGCCATGGCCAAGGCGCGCGAAGACGCCATCCGGAGGTTCGCATGACCCTCAAGCAACCGCTCGGCAGGCTCTATGCCGGCCTTGGGATCGCCCTCGTGGTCCTGTTCATAGCCAGCCTGTTCGCGGGCAAGGTCTGGGCGCCGTGGAGCGCCTTTGTCGATCAATCCGACCCGCGCTGGCCGATCATCTTCGACCTGCGCTTGCCGCGCACGATCCTCGGCGTCGCCGTGGGCGGGGCGCTCGGCGCCTGCGGAGCCGCGCTTCAGGGTTATACCCGCAATCCCCTGGCCGACCCTGGCGTGCTGGGCGTGTCGTCCGTCGCCTCGCTCGGCGCCGTCATCACTCTCTATTTCGGCCTGGCGGAGGCTTCGGCCTGGCTGTTGCCGGTAGGCGCCATGATCGGCGCGATCATCGGCGTGCTGATCCTGCTGGCCCTGGCCGGCGCCACCTCCAGCGTGGTGACCTTCATCCTGGCCGGTTCGATCCTGCAGATCATCGCCATCGCAGGCGTCTCCATGGCCCTGTCCCTCGCGCCCAACCCCTGGGCGGTGAACGAGATCGTCAACTGGCTGCTCGGCTCGCTGTCGGACCGCAGCATCGAGGAGGTCCGCTTCGCCCTGCCGTTCATCACTGTCGGCGTAGCGATCCTGCTGACCCTGCGCCGCAGCTTCGACGCCCTGACCCTGGGCGACGCCGGCGCCCGGTCGCTGGGCATTGATATCGACCGCACCCGTATCCTGCTGGCCCTGGGCGTAGGCCTGGCGGTGGGGGCGAGCGTTGCGGTCACCGGCATGATCGGCTTTGTCGGGTTGGTGACGCCGCACTTGCTGAGACCTTTCGTGGCCGCGCGCCCTGGCGCCCTGATCCTGCCCAGCGCTATCGGCGGGGCGGTGATCGTCCTGGCCGCCGACATCCTGGTGCGCCTGACCCCGGCCGCCAGCGAGGTGAAGCTCGGTGTCGCCATGGCGGCTATCGGCGGGCCGTTCTTCCTGGCCCTGCTCATCCGCCTGCGCCGGAGGATCGCATGACCCCTCAACTCGGTTTCGCCGACATCCATGTCCGCCTGGGCGACAAGCGCGTGCTGGAGGGGGTCTCCGCCGACCTGCGTCCGGGGGAGGTGACCGCCATCGTCGGCCCCAACGGCGCCGGCAAGTCGACCCTGCTGGCCTGCCTGGCGGGTCTGCGTCGGCCGGACGCGGGGATCGCCCGGCTCAACGGGATCGACGTCCACGAGCTTTCCGCCCGCGAACGCGGCCGCCGCATCGGCTTCCTGCCCCAGTCGCCCGAGATCGCCTGGGCGGTTGAGGCGCGCACCCTGGTGGGCCTCGGCCGCATCCCCTTCGCCGGCTCCTGGGGCCTGACCGACGAGGACGAAGCCGCCGTCGACCGCGCCATGGCCAAGGCTGACGTCGCCGCCTTCGCCACCCGCACCGTCACCACCCTGTCCGGCGGCGAGCTGGCCCGTGTTCTGATCGCCCGCGCCCTGGCGGGAGAGCCCGAATGGCTGCTGGCCGACGAACCCCTGGCGGGTCTCGACCCCGGCCACCAGCTCGACGCGGCCGCCCTGTTCCGCAACCTGGCGGGGGAAGGGAAGGGCGTCGTCGTCACCCTGCACGACTTGCCCATGGCCATGAAGCTGGCTGACCGGGTCATCGTCCTGGCGGGAGGGCTGGTCCTGGCCGACGGCCCGCCAGTGGAGGCCCTGGCCCCGCCGATCCTGTCGGTCGCCTACGGGGTCGAGGCGCGCTTCGCCGTGGGCGACCATGGCCCGCTGATCGAGATCGTCGGCCGCCGTGGCTGATCCGCTGCTGGTCCTCGGCGCGGCCCTGATCGAGGGTCTGGTCGGTTATCCGGACCGGCTTCACAAGCGACTGCCACATCCCGTCGCTTGGCTTGGCGCAGCGATTGATGGCTGCGAGCGGCGCTGGAACGATCCGGCGCGACCGGAGCGAACGCGACGCCTGCTCGGCGTGGCCACGGTCGTTCTGGTGGCCGGCGGCGCGGCGCTGGTCGGGGCGCTGCTGCATCACCTGCTGGGCGGGAGCTATCTGGGCGTCCTGATCCTGATGATCCTCGGCTCGCTCGGCCTGGCCGCCCGCAGTCTCCATGACCACGTGGCCGCTGTCGCCAAGGCTGCTGACCTTGACGCCGCCCGCGCCGCCGTCGGCCGCATCGTCGGACGCGACACCGCCGACCTCGACGAATCCAGCATCGCCGCGGCGGCGCTGGAGAGCCTGGCCGAGAGCTTCTGCGACGGCGTGGTCGCCCCCATCTTCTGGTTCCTGATCGGCGGGCTCGGCGGGCTGTTCGCCTACAAGGCGGTCAACACCGCCGACAGCATGATCGGCCATCGGGAAGAACGCTGGCGCGCCTTTGGCTGGTTCGCCGCCCGCATCGATGACGTCATGAACTGGATCCCCGCCCGTATCGCTGGGACTCTGGTCGCCATCGCGGCGGGCAGGGGCTGGAGCACTATGATCCGCGACGCCCGCAAGCACGCGTCGCCCAACGCGGGCTGGCCCGAGGCGGCCATGGCCGGCGGACTGGGCGTCAGCCTGGGCGGCCCTGCATCCTATGACGGCGTCGTCCACGACCGGCCGGTCTTCGGCGATGGCCCGACACCCAATTCCGCCGACTTGAAACGCGGCCTTGGCGTCTACCTGCGCGCCTGTGCGATCCTGGCGGTCCTGTTGCTGATCGGAGGCCTGGTTTGGCCGCGTTGATGATCCAGGGCTGCGGCTCGGACGTAGGCAAGTCGGTGCTAGTGGCCGGCCTGTGCCGGCTGTTCGCCAATCGCGGCCTGACCGTGCGGCCCTTCAAGCCGCAGAACATGTCCAACAACGCCGCCGTCACCGCCGACGGCGGCGAGATCGGTCGCGCCCAGGCCCTGCAAGCCGTCGCCTGCCGCACGCCCCTGACGGTGGACATGAATCCGGTCCTGCTCAAGCCGCAGAGCGACGTCGGCGCCCAGGTGATCGTGCGCGGCAAGATCGCCGGAAACTGGCAGGCGCGCGGCTACCAGGAGAAGAAGGCAGCCCTGCTCGACGTGGTGCTGGAAAGCTTCCGCACCCTGCAGAGCCAAAGCGACCTCGTCATCGTCGAGGGCGCCGGCAGCCCGGCCGAGATCAACCTGCGCGCAGGCGACATCGCGAACATGGGCTTCGCCATCGCCGCCGACGTGCCGGTAGTGCTGGTGGGCGACATTGACCGAGGCCATGTCATCGCCGCCCTGGTCGGCGCCCACGCCGTGCTGGACGAAGCCGACCGCGCCATGATCCGGGGCTTCGTCATCAACAAGTTCCGCGGCGACCCGACCCTGTTCCAGGATGGCCGGACCGAGATCACGGCCCGCACCGGCTGGCCGGACCTGGGCATGGCGCCGTGGCTGGCGGCCGCCAAATCCCTGCCCGCCGAGGACGCCGTGATCCTCGACCACGCGGCTGCGGGCAAGGGCGGCAAGGTGCGCATCGTCGTGCCCATGCTGTCGCGCATCGCCAATTTCGATGACTTTGACCCTCTGCGCGCCGAGCCGTCCGTGGACTTCGCCTTCATCCCTCCCGGAACGCCGCTGCCGGGCGATGCCGACCTCGTCATCCTGCCGGGGACCAAGGCGACCCTGGCTGATCTTGCCTTCTTGCGGGCCCAAGGCTGGGACATCGACCTGGCCGCCCATGTCCGTCGCGGCGGGCGCGTGCTGGGCGTCTGCGGCGGCTTCCAGATGCTGGGCCGCACCGTCGCCGACCCGCGGGGGATCGAGGGGCTGGCGGGTGAGGCGTCCGGTCTTGGCCTGCTCGATGTCGATACGGTCCTGACCAGCGACAAGGTCCTGCGCCCCGTCGCCGGCCGCCTCGCCAATAGCGACGCCCGGTTCGAAGGCTACGAGATGCATGTGGGCCGCACGGATGGCCGCGGTCTGCAACGGCCGCTGCTGGTGTTCGACAACGGCGCGGGCGAGGGGGCGGTCAGTCCCGACGGCCGTGTCGCCGGCGCCTATGTCCATGGCCTGTTCGCCAGCGGCGAAGCTCGCGCGGCGTTGCTGGCGCAACTTGGCGCGGCTTCGACCGGTATCGACCAGGCCCACGCCGTCGATACCGCCCTCGACGAGGTCGCCGCCATGCTGGAGCGCTCCCTCGACATTTCCGCCCTGGCGCGTATCGCCGGGCTCAAGGACTTCGCATGATTGAAGAGACCGCCATCCGCGCCTTGATCGACGGCAAGGCCAAGCCGCCCGGCTCCCTTGGCCGGATCGAGGACCTGGCCGTCCAACTGGCGCTTATCGCCGGCCGCGCCGACCCCCGCATCGACCGCGCGCGGCTGTTGGTTTTCGCCGGCGATCACGGCCTGACCGAGTCCGGCGTCTCGGCCTATCCCTCGGCGGTGACCCAGGCCATGGTCGCCACCTTCCTGGCCGGCAAGGCCAGCGCCAACGCCTTCGCCCGCGCGGCGGGGGCCGAGCTCAAGGTGGTGGACGCGGGGGTGGCCGGCCTGCTGCCCGCCCATCCGGATCTCATCGCCGCCAAGATCCGCCCTGGCACGCGCAACGCCGCCGTCGAATCCGCCCTGACCCTCGACGAGGTCCGCCTCGCGCTGGATCGCGGCGCGAGGATCGTTCAGGACGTGGCGGCCGAGAATGTGGACATCCTGCTGCTCGGCGAAATGGGCATCGGCAACACCGCCTCCGCCGCCCTGCTGATGCATCGTCTGGCGCCGGCGAGGCTGGAGGACTGCATCGGACAGGGAACCGGCCACACGCCCGAGGGCATGGCCCGCAAGCGCGCGGCGCTGGAGCAGGCCGCCGGCCGCTCCGACGCATCCGAACCCCTCCACGTGATGGCGCAGTTCGGCGGGCTGGAGATCGCCATGATGACCGGCGCCATTCTCGGCGCCGCGGAGGCGCGGATGCCCGTTCTGGTCGACGGCTTCATCTGCACGGCCGCCGCCTTGGCCGCCGTCCGTTTGCGGCCCGAGGCGCGCGAGGTGCTGATCTTCTCCCACCGATCCGCCGAGCGTGGTCACGGCCTGATGCTGCACGTTCTGGGAGCCGAACCCTTGCTCGACCTCGACCTGCGTCTCGGCGAGGGGACCGGCGCCCTGCTGGCCCTGCCGCTGGTCCGCGCCGCCGCCCGGCTGCTGACCGACGTCGCCAGCCTGGACGACGTGCTGGCGGGGCGGCTCTGACATGCTGCGGCGGCAGGTCGAGCTCTTCTTCTGCGCGGTCCAGTTCCTGACCCGCCTGCCGACCCCAAAGCTGTCGCGGTTCGAGCCGGACTGGACGACCCGCAGCGCCCGCTGGTTTCCGCTGGTCGGCCAGATCGTCGGCGGCCTATCGGCCCTCGTCCTGCTCGCCGCGGCGCACTTCTGGATCAGTTGGATCGCCGCGCTCCTGGCGGTGGCGGCCGGCGTCCTGATCACCGGCGCCTTTCACGAAGACGGCCTGGCCGACACCGCTGACGGCCTGGGCGGGGGCCAGACGCCGGAGCGCCGGCTGGAGATCATGAAGGACAGCCGCGTCGGGACCTATGGCGTCATCGCTCTGGTCCTGGTGCTGGGGCTGAAGGTCGCCGCCTTGGCCTCGCTGGCGCCCGTGATCGCCGCGCTCGCCTTGCTGGCGGCCCATGGCGCTGGCCGTGCGGCGGCGGTGCTGGTGATGCGTCTGTCGCCCTATGCCGGCGACGCCTCGGTCGCCAAGTGGAAGCCCGTGCCCGACGGCGTGCGCTGGGGCGAGGTCTTGATGGCCGCGCTGATCGCCGTCTGGCCCATGGTCTTCCTGCCTGCCGGGAACCTGTTGCTTGGCCTTGGCATCGGAGGCGTCCTGGCCCTGGCGGTGGTGTTCCTGGCTCGCCGACTGCTGGGCGGGCACACGGGCGACGTGCTGGGCGCCGTGGAGCAGGTTTTTGAGCTAGGCTTCCTCCTGGGCCTGGCGGCTGGGTTGTAAAAGCCTGCCGCCAACCCACCGTCATCCTGCTGCCAGTTTCTGACACACCCCAGGCGTAGCTTGGACTTTCAACCGGAGACTCAAGGCATGGACAGCGAAGCAACCGACGCGCGGCTTGACCGTTCTGGGCTCATGAGCCCGCTCGACGACGCCGTCCGCTTCGCCGCTTCGACGCCTGTGGGCGACACGATGCTTGATCGCTACCTTCGGGTGCGCCGCGCGACGGAAGCGCTCGCCGCGCCCCTGACGGCCGAGGATCAGGCGGTCCAGTCGATGCCCGACGCCAGCCCCGCCAAGTGGCACCTGGCGCACACGACCTGGTTCTTCGAGACCTTCGTCCTGGTCGAGCACGCGCCGGGCTATCGGCCGTTCGACGAGCTCTACAGCTACCTGTTCAACTCCTACTACGAGGCCCTTGGACCCCGGCAGCCGCGCCCGCAACGCGGCCTGCTGACCCGGCCGGCGGCGTCGGAGATCATGGACTACCGACATCACGTCGACGCGGCCATGGCGCGCCTGCTGCAGGGCGGGGTCGATCCCGCGCTGGAGCCGCTTCTCGCCCTGGGTTTCGCCCACGAGGAGCAGCATCAGGAACTGATGCTGATGGACGTGCTGCATCTGTTCAGCAACTCGCCGGTCGATCCCGCCTATGCGCGTGGCCGCCAGATTGGCGAAGGCAGGGCCGCGCCGCTGGCCTTCGTTCCCTTCGACGGCGGTCTGGTCGAGATCGGCCGCCAGGGCCGCGGCTTCGCCTTCGACAACGAGGGACCGCGCCACAAGGTCTATCTGGAGCCGTTCGAGCTGGCCGACCGCGCCGTGACCAATGGCGAGTGGCTGGCCTTCATGGAGGACGGCGGCTACCGCCGGCCCGAATACTGGCTGTCCGACGGTTGGGCCCGCGTGCAGGCCGAGGACTGGTCCGCGCCGCTCTATTGGCGCAAGGCCGAAGGCGGCTGGAAGGCCATGACCCTGCGCGGTCTTAACGCCATCGATCCCGCCGCCCCCGTGGTCCATGTCAGCTTTTATGAGGCCGCCGCCTACGCCGCCTGGGCCGGCGCGCGCCTGCCCACCGAAGCCGAGTGGGAGCATTCCGCCGCCTCCGCGACGGGGGAGGGCGCCTTCCTTTCGTCGCGCGAGCTCAACCCCCGCGCCGCGCCGGCGGGCGCCCGGCTGAAGCAGATGTTCGGCGATGTCTGGGAATGGACCGCCAGCGCCTACGGTCCCTATCCCGGGTTCGAGGCCGGACCCGGCGCGGTCGGCGAATACAACGGCAAGTTCATGTCGGGCCAGATGGTCCTGCGCGGCGGCGCATGCGTCACGCCAGACGGCCATGTCCGCGCCAGCTACCGCAACTTCTACTATCCGCATCAGCGCTGGATGTTCGCCGGACTGCGTCTGGCGCGCGACGCCCGCCGCAAGAGCGCCGCCGAGCCGGAGCTGACCGGGTTCGAACGCGACGTGATCGCCGGCCTGTCGGCCTCGCCCAAGACCTTGTCGCCCAAGTACTTCTACGACGCGGAAGGCTCGCGCCTGTTCGAGGAGATCTGCGAGACGCCGGAATACTATCCGACCCGCACCGAGACGGCGCTGCTGCAGAGCATCGCGCCGGAGCTTGCGGCGGCTATCCCCAACGACGCCGCTCTGGTCGAGTTCGGCAGCGGCGCCAGCCTCAAGACCCGACACCTGCTGGACGCGGCGCCCCACATCGCGGCCTACGCCCCGATCGACATCAGCC
Organism: Caulobacter sp. NIBR2454; assembly: GCF_027474405.1. Taxonomy (GTDB): domain Bacteria; phylum Pseudomonadota; class Alphaproteobacteria; order Caulobacterales; family Caulobacteraceae; genus Caulobacter. Next base: position 2,163,504 of record NZ_CP114871.1, on the reverse strand, counting down.
CAACGGCCCTGGCCGACGCGGCCGAGGCGATCCAGGCCGACTATCCCAACCTGCTGGTCGCGCCGCTGCTGGACGACTTCACCACGGCCCTGCGCCTGCCGCCGGCCCTGGGCGAGCGGCCTCGCGTGGGCTTCTTCCCCGGCTCGACCATCGGCAACTTCACGCCGGACGAGGCTGTGGCCTTCCTGAAGGCCGCCCGTCGCCTGCTGGGCGATGGCTCGACCTTCATCCTCGGCGCGGATCAGGTGAAGGATGAGTCGATCCTAGTGGCCGCCTATGACGACAGCGCCGGCGTCACCGCCGCCTTCAACAAGAACATCCTGGCGCGCATCAATCGCGAGGCCGAGGGCGACTTCGATCTCGACGCCTTCGAGCACCTGGCGATCTGGAACGCCATCGAGCAGCGCATGGAGATGCACCTGCTCAGCACCTCGACCCAGACGGTCCGGGCCGCCGGCCGTCAGTTCCGCTTCGCCGCAGGCGAGACGATCCACACCGAGAACGCCTACAAGTTCACGCCGCAACGCGTGGCCGACCTAGCCGACAAGAGCGGCTGGAGCGTGACCCGCCAGTGGATCAGCCCGGCGCCTGAGTTCGGGGCGTTCCTGCTGACGGCGGTTTAGGGAAGGGCGACAATCCACTTCTCCAGCGCCGGGGTGTCATTCATGCCACCGTTCCAGACGTGGTCGGGGCGATAGGGTTCGTTGGAGCCCCGCTGTCGACCACGATAAACCTTGGTGGGAATAGCGAGCGTGGCCATGCCGCTAGGCAAGGTTTCATAACGCACGTCCATATACAGGCTATCGGCTGCGGTTTCTCTTCCCACGAGAACAGCACCCGCCGCTTTCCAGACATCGACGGCGTCTAGGCACGCCGACCCGCAGGCGCCGTCCACAAGGACGATCGCGCGGCCTGCGTACTGTGATCGGAGCGCTGAGCTTGACTTGGTGCGGGGAGCATCGATCTCACGCCAGAAAGTAGCGCCCGAGGCTTTTGCTGCTTTCATGCCCGCCAGAACTTTCGTCACCCATTCTATCGATTGAGTGTTGGGCTCGGCTTCCTTTCTCCATCCCTCCAGCAGGCGTTCGAAGTGGGCGATGTTGTCGCTCGACGGTCGCCAATCGATTCCCTCGGAGGCGGGAGCGACGGCCTCGACATAGTCCGCGCCGAACAGCGCCTGCGCCATGCGGTAGCTCCACAGGGAGTCGCCGCCTCCGTTGCCGCGAACATCCAGAACCACTCGCGGCGCATCGCGCAGCGATGGGTCGTGCTCTATTGAGCTCACCAGGTTCGCCAGACGGGTAGAGACGTCACTGCCCGGGATGTTGTTGAACGTGCCGGCGGATATCCAGATCGTGCCGTCGGGAAGCACTCGTCTTTCAATAGGCGCAACGAAGCTCTGGGCGGCCTTAGTCAGCAGCGGACCAATATCCGGGTGCGGTCGCCATGTGAGATCGTACGACTTCGACTCCGTCCCCTGCTGAAAGATGCACCGCTTGGGTCGATCGTCGAGGGACGGTTCTCCGTACTGGAGTAGCAGGCGGCCTCCGAGGCGAGCGCGCCGAGCCTCAAGAGAGAAGAGCGGGTTGTAGGTCCCAACCCGTTGTTCATAGAGCCTGTCCGCGGCAATCCCGTCGCAGGACATTAGCCGGGCGTCCAACGGTGGAGCCGCGCCGTCCTCGCGCAGGGCCACCCTGAGTTCGCCGTTTACGGAGCGCAACACAAAGCCTGTCCAGTAGTTGGTCAGCTTTGGCAATTGGCGCGATGGATAGGTCCCCGCGTGGCCGTCGTTGAAAGCCGCGCCCATGGCCCTAACCCCAAGCTCATAGTCCGCCTGATTGCGCACGGTGTGGCTGCGCGCATAGGCGGCGGCATGGATGTCGGTGAGCTGCTTGTTGAATTCGGGATTGGCGGGATCAACCGCGCCGGGGTGGCTTTCGTTGTAGATGCGCCGCATCGCGTCCGCATCCGACCTGAGCGCCGCTCCCCAGTCCCTTTCATGCGCCATGGCGACGCCGGAAAAGCAGAGTGACGCCGCAAGCACGACGGCACGGATCGCAACAGACATGATAGCCCCCAAAGTGAAGATCGCTTCACATATGAAGGCTAGATCATCTCTCCCAGCAATTCGTCAAGCTCCACCAGCGCGAACCCAACCGAGCTGTCGGCCACGCCGTAGGGCATGAACAGCATGCCGTTGTTGGCGATCGCGCCGCAGGTATAGACCACGTTCGGCACATAGCCCTCGCGGTCCTCGTCGGCGGGCGAGAGCAGGGGGCCGGGCAGACGGCCGATGACCTTGCTGGGGTCCTTCTTGTCCAGCAACACCGCGCCGATGGCGTACTTGCGCATGGCGCCCACGCCGTGGGTCAGCAGCAGCCAGCCCTCGTCCAGTTCGATGGGCGAGCCGCAATTGCCGATCTGGACCAGCTCCCACGGATCGCGCGGCTTCATCAGAAGCTCGCCTTCGCCCCACTCGCGCAGGTTCTCGGACCGCAGCAGGAAGACGTTCTCGCCGTCCTGGCGGCCGATCATCATGTAGTGGCCATCCACCTTGCGCGGGAACAGGGCCATGCCCTTGTTGCGCGAGGCCGGGCCGCTCATGGGCTCCATGCGGAAGGTGCGAAAATCGTCCGTGCTCATCAGCTCCGAGCCGATGGCCCGGCCGCTATAGGCGGTATAGGTCCCCAAATAGCGCGCGGTCTCGTCATCATCGTCCAGGAAGCGGACCAGACGCAGGTCCTCCAACCCGCCGGCCTGGGCCGCGGTGAATGGGAAGATCACCGTGCCCGACAGCGAAGCCTCGGCATGCCGTTCGGCGGTGACGGGGCAGGCTTCGACCTCCGGCCCGCACGGCTTGTCCCAGGTCACCGCCGTGGCGAACGGCGGCTCGGGCATCAGATCCATGCGCCCGTCGCCGGTCAGAATGCCTTCCCGGAACGCGATGGACGAAATGTGGCCTTCGCCCACCGCCCGCAGGGACATGATGAAGCGGATGCTGCCTTGCGTCAGGCCCGACTGGTCCACGTGCGGCACCACCGACGGGTTCATCAGGGCCGCCGCCGAGTAGGAATACTCGTGGCAGAAATAGGCGCCGACCAGCTGGCGCTGCTGGTCCGACAGACCGTTGTTGATCCCCAGCTCGGCCGCCACCTGTTCGTAGCGCTTGAGGAAGATCTGGCGCGTCTGCCAGTGGCGGGACTCGAAATCGCGCCCGACGATGGCCAGTTCGGCCTGGCAGGTGCGCATGTCCATCGCCGAGACGGCGTTGAAGATGCGCTGCATGCGGCCGCTGGTGGACGGCAGCTGGAACGGCCGGATCACGACCCGCGTCGCGTCCGCCTGCAGCCTGTGAGGCAGGTGGTGAATCTTCGGCATTGGGTAAGGCTAGCGCGCCGGGCGGGTCAGTGTCGAACGGCCAACTGCGTCGAAACGCTGTGTCGGGCGAAAAGACTGTGCATAGCGCAGGTCGCCATCTGGAACGCCAGCACGGACTCGGCCCCCTGGTTCAGGTTCGGCCCGTGCGGACCCAGCCCATCGAAGCATGAGCCGTCCTCATCGCGGACCATTCTGACGCCCAGGTCGTTGCCGCCCAGGTACCAGTCATAGGCCCGGCGGGCTTCATTGACCCACCGCTGATCGCCCACGGCCTCGAAGGCGGCGGCGCAGGCGTCGATGGTGGCGGCGGCCTCCAGCGGCTGCTGGTCGAACGCCGACGGGCGGGCATGGTGGGCCCCGAAGCTGTGGGTGCCCACGGGGCGGAAGCAGCCGCTGGGCGCGGTCTGGATGTCGCAAAGCCAGGCCAGCCCCTTGAGCGCCGTCTGCACCATGCGGTTGTCATCCAGCGCCAAGCCGGCGCGCAGCAGCGCCTCGGGCAGGCGGGCGTTGTCGTAGGACAGGAAGGGCTCGAACCACATCCAATCCTTTGTCGCGTGCGCCTCGAATAGCTCGACCAGATGGTTGGCGTGCAGGCGCAGTAGGCTTTCGGTCCTTTCGCGCTCGACCCCGGCGCGTGACAGGGCGGCCAGGCCCAGGATCGCGAAGGCGGAGGTGCGGGCGGCCAGTACGGTCTCGAAGCTGCCCAGCGCGTCACGAGCCAGGGCTTCGGCCCAATGGCGCAGGTCGGGGATCGGGGCGTTTTCAGCCGTGGCGCCGATAGCCCAAAGGGCGCGGGCGCCGCTGTCGGACGAACCCTCGGCCTCCAGCCAGGTGCGCTCATAGGACATGAAGTTGCGGAACCGCCCCACATCGGCGTTCCAGGCGTACTGGACGAAAGACGCGTAGATCCAGGCCAGCTTCTGCGCCCGCTCGTCACGAGGGTTCAGCACCTTCAGCTGGGTCGTCAGGATCAGACCCCGCGCGTTGTCGTCGATGCAATAGCCATGGCGGCGGTCCGGCACGCCATACAGGCTGTGCTGGAAGATGCCGCAGGCGTCGGTCAGACGTTCAACGGCGTCTAGCTTGGGGGCCGCGATCCGCGATCGTCCCTCCTGGGGCATGTCGATGACCTGGCTTTTGATCGCTTGCTTGAAAGTGCTCACATAGTCCCGGGCGACCGCCGACCAGATGGTCCGCCGACCCTTGGCGTAGGCGCGCGCTTGCAGGGCCGCTTGGCGCTCCGGCTCGTCCAGCAGGCGAGCTACGGCCGCGGCCAAGGCGTCCACATCGCCGAACGGCGTCAGCACGCCGGTGCCGTCGCCAAGCAATTCCTGCGCGTGCCAATAGGGGGTGGAGACCACCGCCTTGCCCATTGCCACGGCGTAGGAGAGCGTACCCGACGTGATCTGCGCTTCGGCCAGGTAGGGAGTGACATAGATATCCGCCGCCTGCAGCCGGTCCAGCAGGGCCGGCGTGTCGACATAGTCGTTCACGAACGCCAGGTTTTCCCGCACGCCCAGCGAACTGGCCAACTCCATCAGCTGTTCGCGATAGGCTTCGCCCTCGCGAGCGATCAGGTGGGGATGGGTCGCGCCCAGGATGACATAGGTCAGGTCGGGATGCCGCTCGACGATGCGGGGCAGGGCGCGGATCATCACCTCCAGCCCCTTGTTGGGCGACAGCAGGCCGAAGGTCAGCAGCACCTTGCGCCCTTCCAGGCCAAAGGCGGCCTTGCCCGCGTCGGGCTCCACCAGCGAACGGTCCGGGGCGCCGTGCGGGATGACGGCGATCTTCTCGGCCGGGACGCCATACACTCGGCGCAGGATTTCCTTGCCCTTCTCTGCCATGACCAGAAGGCGGGCGGAGCGCTGGATCAGGCCGCGCATCACGCGCCGCTGGTCGGCGTTTGGGTTGGTCAGGACCGTGTGCAGGGTGGTGACCACCGGCGCGCGCACGGCGGTCAGGATACGCAGGATATCTTCGCCAGCCGGGCCGCCGAAGATGCCGAATTCATGCTGCAGATTGACCAGGTCCGCGCCGCTTTCGTTGATGCGGCGTGCGGCCTCGGCGTAGTCGCCAAGGTCTTGCTGGCGGATGGAATACTGGACCGCGGGACCGTAGGCGTACGGTCCGCCGTCATCATCCATCGCATAGACGTCACAGGAAAGATTGGGGAAGGCGCTGGTCAGGGCGCCATGCACGTCGGCGGTGAAGGTGGCTATGCCGCAGCGCCGTGGGGGGAAGTTCCCGATAAGCGCGACGCGTTTGAGTTCGACGCCAGGGGCGATCGGGGTGGACGGGTCAGTCGCATCGCTCTGATCGGCCTGGCCGAAGGACGCCAACGTCAAGTCCATGGGGATATCCGCCTCATATGCCACTAAGGAAGCCGGCAGCCGACCGGTCCATGCTGCAACGCGCAATGAGCGGTTTGGGATGCGGTCTTTGCTCGATAATTCCGCATCAGGAGCAAGGCGCCGCTTTCTGCGGCGCCCGGCGCCCTAGATGTCGCCAGACCGGTTAGGTCGGCCGCCGCCGCGCGAGGACGAGCCGCCCTTGCGCCCAGCGTTCGCCGCCAGATCTCGATCCTTGGCGAAGCTTCGTTTTTCGCTCGGCACGCTGGCCCCGCCCTTGCGAGCGATCTCGCGACGGCGTTCGGGGTCCATGGCGGCGAAGCCGCGGCGGCCGCGCGTGGTCGTCCGATTGGAGTCGAGGTCCATGGGTCTGCTCCTTTTACTAAAGCGTCGGGGTGACCGCCCCGGCATAGGGCGTGCCGTCGCCCGGAGGGTTCGGCGTCGGATCAATGGGCGGCGCCTCGTCCGGCACCTGGCCAGGCTCGTATTCGGGAGCCGGCGGTGCGGGCGTTTCAGGCGGGCCGTTGGGGTCGGTCATCACGGTTTATGTCCAGTTCGTCTGTGGAGCTAAACCAGTGAAGTCGGTTTGGGTTCACCCTAAAACGTAACAAAGCGCGCCGACCCAAGCAGATCGGCGCGCCTCGTCAGTAGATCCAATGATGTTCGGCGCCAGGGAACTCTATTGGCCGCGCATCGTCTCGCGCATCTGCTGGGCGGGGGTGTGTGGCAGAGCGTCCAGGATCAGTGCGCCGTCGCCGTCGGTGTCGAGGATGGCGAAGCGCTTGCGGGCCACGGCTTCGAACTCGTCCTTGCTGATGCGGTAGTTGAAGTCGGCGTCCGCGCCGCGCACCGGCTGCGGCTCGTTCAACAGGCTGTAGGGCGATGCGCCCTGCAAGCTCATGCCCGCGATCGCGCGCTGGGCCCTGCGCTTGCCGTCGCCTGGACGAGGCCCCTTGCGCTTGCCGCCAGGCGGCAGACCGCCCATGCCGACCCGATCCGCGTTGGGCAGAATTTCCGGCGCGATCTTGTTCTCGTAGACGGTGTTCTCGAACGACGAGATCGTCCCGTCCTTGTCCGCGTCCAGGACGGTGAAGAACGTCAGGGCGTCAGCCGCGAATTCCTGGCGATCCAGCTTGCCGTCGTGGCTGGCGTCGGCGCGCGCGAACCAGGCGGCGACCGGGTAGGGCGCGGTCGGCGCCGCGCGGAAGGGCTCGCCCGCCGGACTGATGAACACCTGCTGGCGCGGTCCCGGGCGCGGCCCTTCCGGCGGCGCGGGTTGGGCCTGAGCCACGGCGGCGACGGCCATCAGGGGAACTGACAGCGCGAAGATCAAACGGGTCATTTGGGAAACCTAAAGTGGAAGGCGAACGCGCGCGGTCAGGCCGCCGCCGGGGCGGTTGTGCAGGGTGACGTCGCCCCCGTGGGAGCGGGCGATGGAGCGGACCACGGCCAGGCCCAGGCCGATGCCCCCGGTCTCGCGGTTGCGGGACGGCTCGCCGCGATAGAAGGGGTCGAATACCCGGTCCATCTCGTTGTCGGGCACGCCGGGGCCGTCGTCCTCGATCTCGATGATCGCCGAGCCGTCCTCGGCATAGGCCCGGCCGCGCGCGGCGCCGCCGTACTTGATGGCGTTGTCCACCAGGTTCGACACCAGTCGGCGCAGGGCCAGGGGATCGCCGTCGATGACGATGCGGTCGGCCTGCTCCACGCTGGCGGCGGCGCCAACCTCGGCGGCGTCGTCGATGACGCTCTCCAGAAGTGAGGTCAGCTCCAGCTTGGTTCGCTCGCCCTCGCGAGTGGCGTCCCGGACGAAGGTGATCGCGGCCGAGATCATCTCGTCCATCTGGTCGATCTCGGCGGCCATCTTGCCCCGCATTTCCTCGGGCGCCGCCTCGATGCGGAAACGCAGGCGGGTCAGCGGCGTGCGCATGTCGTGGGCGATGGCCCCGATCATGGCCGTGCGATCCTCCACATAGCGTCGCAGCCGCTCCTGCATCTGGTTGAAGGCGGCGGCCGCGGCCTTCACCTCCGACGATCCGCGCAGCTCCAGGGGCGGGGCGCCCGGGTCGCGGCCCAGGCGTTCGGCGGCGTCGGCGAACGCGCTGATCGGTGCGGCCAGTCGGCGGGCGAACATCCAGACCAGCGGCGTCACCGCCAGGATCGACAGGCCCAGCACCAACAGCAGGCGGGTCTGCCACGCATCGGGCCGGAAGGACGGCTTGGGTTGCACCACCATCCAGCGGCCGTCCGGCTGCTGCACCGCCATCTTGAACGGCCCGACCAGGAAGTCTTCCTGCCGCAGCTCGGGCGGCGGGCCGCCCTTCTGCTCCTGCAGCGCGCGACGGATGCGTGGCGGCGGCGGGCCGGGGCGCAGCAGAAGACGGCGCTGCATGCTGATTTTCAGGACGATGCGGGAGGGCTCGACGTCGATGGCGCGGGCGATCACCGCCTTCAGCTCATTGCGACGACGGCCCTGGTGATTGCGGTCGGTGAAAGGCTGATGGTCGCGCACACGCGCCACCAGGGCGCGGCCGTCGCGGGTGTCGACCTCGCCGTTGCGCACCGCCTGGGCGATCTCGCTGACACGATAGAATTCCGGCGTCGGCGGCGGCGACAGCAGGATCACCGCCACGCTGATCAGCTGGGCGGCGACAAGGGTGAAGATCACCAGGCCGATGGTTTGCAGAAAGAACGGCGTGGCGGGGAGGCGACGGTTCATGCGGTTCGCGTGACCTTTGGCGTGAACACGTAGCCTTCGGAGCGGATAGTGCGGATGATCTCGCCGGCGCTGTCGTCCAGCTTGCGGCGAAGGCGGCTGATCTGGACGTCGATGGCGCGGTCATAGGCGTCCGAATCGCGCCCGCGGGCCAAATCCAGCAGCTGATCGCGGGTCAGCACCCGCTGCGGCCGGTCGATGAAGGCGCGCAGCAGGGTGAACTCGCCGCTCGACAGATTGATCACCACCCCATCGGGTGAGCGCAGGTCGCGGCGCACCAGGTCGAGCCGCCAGCCGGCGAACTCGCAGGTCGCACCCAGAGCGCCGTCCTCGGCGGCCTTCGGCTCCTGGCGGCGGCGCAGCACGGCGCGCACGCGGGCCAGCAACTCGCGCGGATTGCAAGGCTTGGGCAGATAGTCGTCGGCGCCCAGCTCCAGGCCCACGATGCGGTCGGTCTCTTCGCCCATGGCGCTGAGCATGATGATCGAGGGGCCGTCCGGCTGGGCGGACAGCTTGCGGCACAGGGCCAGGCCGTCCTCGCCGGGCAACATGACATCCAGGATGATCAGGTCCGGGCGTTCGCGCCCAAGAGCCTTCTCCATTTCGGCGCCGTCGCCGGCGGTGTCCACGGCATAGCCGTGCTTGCCGAGAAAATCGGAGACCAGATCGCGGATGCCTGGGTCGTCGTCTACGACCAGGATCCGGGGATTGGGATCGTTGCGGGCCATGTCCATGCCAAGTCTAATGTCACGTCGGGGTCACATCCGAATTTCAGACCCGACATAGAGTCGAAACGGCGGCGGACTTGTGGATTAGGCGCCGGCCAGCACCCGGTCGGCCACATAGGGGTTGGACCGCCGCTCCGCCCCGAAGCTCGACATGGGGCCGTGACCGGGCACGAACCGCACGTCGTCGCCCAGGGGCCACAGCTTCTGGGTGATCGAGGCGATCAGGTCGGCGTGGTTGCCACGCGGGAAATCGGTTCGTCCGATGGAGCCCTGGAACAGCACGTCGCCCACCTGGGCGAAGCGCGTCTCGCGGTGGAAGAAGATCACATGTCCAGGCGTGTGCCCCGGGCAATGGATCACCTCGAACTGCGTCTCGCCCAGGGTCACCACGTCGCCGTCGCCCAGCCAGCGGTCGGGGACGAAGGCGCGCGCCTCGGGCATGCCCCAGCGCTCGCCATTGACGGCGATGTCGTCGATCCAGAACTGGTCGTCGGGGTGCGGCCCCTCGATCGGCACCCCCGTCTCCAGCTTCAGGGTCGCCGCGCCGCCGGCGTGGTCCAGGTGGCCGTGGGTGATCCAGATCTTCTCCAGGGTCAGGCCCTGGCTCTCCAGCGCCTGGCGCAGGCGCGGAACTTCGCCGCCGGGGTCGATGACCGCCGCCTTCTTGGTCTTGGTGCACCAGACGATGGTGCAGTTCTGCTGCAGGGGGGTGACCGGCGCGATCACCGCGCGAATGGGGGGCTCGGAACTCATGCCCCCAACATGGCGACCTCAGCTCAAAAGAAAAGGCCCGGGACGAACCCGGGCCTTTCCGTCTTTAGCTCTGAAGCAGACTACTTCTTCGGAGCGCCGATGGCTTCCGCCTGCGAGGGCGGGGCGTCGGGGTCCAGCTCGGGAACATCGACGATCCCGCGACCCACGTGGCTCTTGCGATAGCCGTAGCTGAAATAGATCAGCAGGCCGATCGCCGACCAGATCGGGAACACCAGTTTGGCTTCCGGCGGCAGGAACCAGAAGAGCACGATGCAGCCGAGGGCGGCGATAGGCGCCACGACCCAAACCAGCGGGGTCTTGAAGGGACGGTGACGGCTCGGATCCTTCACCCGCAGCATCAGGACGGTGACAGACACCGCCAGGAAGGCGAACAGGGTGCCGGAGTTGGAGATGTCCGCCAGCTTGCCGACCGGGAAGAAGGCCGCCGCGATCATCACGCCCACGCCGGTGAACATCGTCACCACGTGCGGCGTCCGGTACTTCGGGTGGACCTTGCTCAGGACCGCCGGAAGCAGACCGTCGCGCGACATCACGAAGAACAGGCGGGTCTGGCCGTAGATCATCATGAGAATGACCGAAGGCAGGGCCAGGAAGGCCGCCAGGCCCAGCAGGTTGCCGATCGACGGATAGCCGATCTCGCGCAGCACGTGAGCCAGGGCTTCACGCGAACAGACGAGGGGTTCCTGAGCGCCGGCGGCGATGCTGGCGCACTGGTCGGCCAGAGCGCGCGAACCCGGAGGCAGGACCTCGCCCGTGGGGCCGAACAGCGGTTGAGCGCCGTATGCGCCGATCGCGCCGCTGGCGACCAGCAGGTAGAAGATCGTGCAGATGACCAGCGAGCCGATCAGGGCCAGCGGGACGTTGCGTTGCGGGTTCTTGGTCTCTTCCGCCGCCGTGGAGACGGCGTCGAAGCCGACATAGGCGAAGAAGATCGAGGCCGCGGCGCCGATGATGCCCGGCGTGCCGAGCGGAGCGAACGGAGCGAAGTTCTCCTGCTTCATCAGCGGCATGGCCAGGATCACGAACAGGGCCAGGGCGGTGACCTTGATGGCCACCAGCACGGCGTTGACCGTGGCGCTTTCAGTGGTGCCACGGACCAGCAGCGCGGTCACGGCGGCGGCGATCAGCACGGCGGGCAGGTTCAGGATGCCGCCGGCGTATGGCCCATTGGCCAGGGCCGTGGGTATGACGAAGCCGATCGAGTTTTCGAGCAGGCCTACGAGATAGCCGGACCACCCCACCGCTACGGCGCTGGCCGCCACGGCGTATTCAAGGATGAGCGCCCAACCCACCAGCCAGGCGATGAACTCGCCCATGACCGCGTAGGAATAGGTGTAGGCCGAGCCGGAAACCGGCACCATCGAGGCCAGTTCTGAATAGCAGAGCGCGGCGACCGCGCAGACGAACCCAGCGATGACGAAAGAGATCAGCATCCCAGGTCCGGCCTTTTGGGCCGCTTCGGCGGTCAGCACGAAGATGCCGGTGCCGATGATCCCGCCGATACCGAGCAGGGTGAGCTGGAACAGACCTAGAGAGCGATGAAGCGACTTCTTTTGTGCGGTCGCCAGAATCGCGTCGAGCGGCTTAACGCGCCACATATTTCCTCCTGAAAATCCCCGCGGCTCCCCCGCCGCGATAAGACGTGGGGCGGACCGTGGCGACTTGGTCGCGTCCGGTCAAGCGTCAAGCACGACGGCGCCCTGCTTGGCGTGGCTGTGTGGGCCGGGTACAGGGCCTAATGCTTCCGATCGAAGAGGTTTTGCCGAGATTGCAGGCGGTGCTGCACAATACGTGCTGCGCTGTTCTGGTGGCGCCGCCTGGCGCGGGCAAAACCACGCGCGTCCCCTTGGCGCTGCTCGATCAGCCGTGGATCGGCGGTCGCAAGATCGTGCTGCTCGAGCCACGCCGTCTCGCCGCCCGCGCCGCCGCCGAGCGCATGGCCCAGAGCCTGGGCGAGCCGGTGGGCGAGACCGTCGGCTATCGCGTGCGCCTGCAGTCAAGGGTGAGCGCCCGCACCCGGATCGAGGTGGTCACCGAGGGCGTCTTCACCCGGATGATTCTGGACGACCCCGGCCTCGACGGCGTGGCGGCGGTCCTGTTCGACGAGTTCCACGAGCGCAGCCTCGACGCCGACCTGGGCCTCGCCCTGGCCCGCGACGCTCAGGGGGTGCTGCGTGACGACCTGCGGGTGCTGGTCATGTCCGCCACCCTCGACGGCGCCCGCATCGCCGCCCATCTGGGGGACGCGCCGGTGGTCGAGAGCCAGGGGCGGATGTTCCCTGTCGACACCCGCTATCTGGGCCGAGACGACCGTCTGCGGCTGGAGGAGCGCGTCGCCCGCGCCGTCGAGCGGGCTCTGGCGGAGGAGGGCGGCTCGGTGCTCGTCTTCCTGCCGGGCCAGGGCGAGATACGCCGCACCGAGACCCTGCTGAAGGAGCGCCTGCGTCGGCCGGACGTTGACGTCGCACCCCTCTACGGCGCCCTTGATCCCGCCGTGCAGGATCGCGCCATCGGCCCCGCGGTGCCAGGGCGGCGCAAGGTGGTGTTGGCCACCTCCATCGCCGAGACGTCCCTGACGATCCAGGGCGTGCGCGTTGTCATCGACTGCGGCTTGGCCCGCGTGCCGCGCTTCGACCCGGCCAGCGGCCTCACCCGCCTCGACACCGTCCGCGTCAGCCGCTCCGCCGCCGACCAGCGCCGGGGTCGCGCCGGCCGCACCGAGCCTGGCGTCTGCTACCGCCTGTGGGACGAGGCCGAGACGCGCGCCCTGCCGCCCTTCGGCAAGCCCGAGATCCTGGAGGCCGACCTGTCAGGCTTGGCCCTGGACCTCGCCCGCTGGGGCGCCAAGGGGGCGGAGGGGCTGACCTTCCTCGACCCGCCGCCGACCGCGGCTTTCAACGAGGCCCGAACCCTGTTGCGCCGGCTCAACGCTCTGGACGACAACGGCGCCCTCACGCCACACGGCGAGCGTCTGGGCGACCTGCCGCTGGCCCCGCGTCTGGCGCACATGGTCCTGCGCGGCGCCGCCTCGGGCCAGGCCGAGCGCGCCGCGACCATCGCCGCCGTGCTCAGCGAACAGGCGCTGGGTGGCCGCGATGTCGACCTGCGTCACCGCCTCGAAGCCTTGGGTCGTGATGGAAGTCCTCGCGCCCGCGACGCCAGGACCCTGGCCGCCCGCTGGGCAAAGGCCTCCGGCAAGTCGTCCGCCGCCGAGCCCCTCGACGACGCCCTGCTGCTGGCCGAGGCCTTCCCCGAGCGTGTCGCACGCGCCCGTGGCCCGGCGGGAGAGTTTCAACTGGCCAACGGCCGCGGCGTCTATCTGGAGGCCACCGACGCCCTGGCGCGCGAGAAGTGGCTGGCGGTGGGCGAACTGGGGGGCGGCGACGCCCGTGACCGCATCCTGCTGGCCGCGCCCCTGGACGAGATCACCCTGCGCGCCGCCTTCGCCGATCGCCTGGTGGCCGAAGACCGCCTGGAGCCCGACGCGAAGGGCCGCGTCCGCGCCCGCCGCCTGCTGCGCCTGGGCAAGCTGGTGGTGGAGGAGCGGCTGATCGAAAAACCTGACCCGGCCATGATCGCCGGCGCCCTGATGGACAAGGTGCGCAGCGAAGGTCTGTCGGTCCTGAAGTTCGGCGAGGCGTCGGACGCCTTGCGCGCCCAGGCCGCCTTCCTGCGCGATCTCGACGACTCCTGGCCCGACCTATCCGACGCGGCCTTGGTCGAGCAGCTCGACGACTGGCTCGCCCCGCTGCTGTCGGGCAAGTCGTCCCTGGCCGACATCCCCGACCACGCCCTGGCCGAGGCGCTCAAGACCCTGATCCCTTGGGACCTGCAAAGGAAGATGGACGCCGCCGCGCCGTCTCGCTGGACCGCCCCCACCGGCAACAACTTCCGCATCGACTATGCGGCCGAGGGCGGCCCCCGCATCGATGTGCGCGTGCAGGAGTTGTTCGGCCTTTCGACCCATCCGTCGGTTGGGGGAGGGCGCGTGCCCCTGACCCTGGCCCTGCTGTCGCCGGCTCACCGACCCATCCAGATCACCAAGGACCTGCCCGGCTTCTGGGCGGGCTCATGGAAGGCGGTCAAAAGCGAGATGAAGGGCCGCTATCCCCGCCACGTCTGGCCCGACGATCCCGCCAACACGGCCCCAACGGCCAGAGCCAAGCCGCGCGGCACGTGACTTGTCCGCGCTGGGTCAGCTTCGCCTAAACTTCTCCCATCCCGTCGCGGGGAGGGCGCGTGGCCACGTGTCTCGTTGCGGCGGGAGCGGACTCCCCCTGGGGGCCGACGACGCCGGGTTTCCTGCTCATCGAAGGCGTCGATCGCAGCGTCCACGACAAGGATCCGCGCGGGGCGCCGGACGTCTTTCCTGCAACTCCAACCCTACATCGAGCCGTTCGAACGCTCCGCAGCCCTCCCATCACCTTCCGGGTTTCCCGTGGGGGTGCGAAGCCGTGCCTATCAATCCCCGTCACCCTAGGCCTTGTGCCTAGGGCCCAGAGACTCCGCATTGGTGGGAAAGAGCGCAGCGCCGCCGCCTCATGAACCCCGGACCTCAGCGTTTCTGGATCCTCGCCACAAGGGCGAGGAAGACGAATTTGGGCAGGCCTCTACGCCGCCGCGTCCGTCGCCCGACGGTCGAACTCGGCCCGCGCCAGGTCCATCTCCAGCTTGTTCGCGTGCGCCCATTGGCCCAGGGCCGCGACCGGCTCCTTCAGCGACTGGCCCAGCGGCGTCAGCTCATAGTCCACGCGCGGGGGCACCGTTGGGAACACCGTCCGCGTCACCAGACCGTCCCGCTCCAGATTGCGCAGGGTCAGGGTCAGCATCCGCTGCGAGATGCCGTCCACCATTCGCTTCAGCTCGTTGAACCGGCGGGGGCCGTCGGCCAGCAGCATGACGATCAGCACCGTCCACTTGTCGCCGATCAGTGACAGCACGTCCGTCACCGGGCGGCAGGCGGAGGGGGAGTAGGCGACATTTTTTTCGGTCATCGGAGCGGCGTTCTTCGACAGGCGGGAAAAGGAACTTAGGAACAAATCCAGCCTACTCAAGGGCTTGGCGCAGCGCCAGCGGGCACATCCATGTGCCTGGGTCTCAAACCTGTGCCCCAGCACCAGATTTGTGCGTTCTTGTGGGTCGAAAGCGGAGGTACTTAATCGGCAGCAGGTTCGGTTACCGATCCAATTTGAGGGAAGGTTTTCCAATGTCTCTGCTGCACATCGACTCTTCGATCCTGGGCGACAATTCCATCAGCCGCCAGGTCTCGGCCGCCATCGCGACCGCCATCACCAACGACGCGCCGGCCACCAAGGTCATCTATCGTGACCTGGCCGCCGATCCCATCGCGCACCTGTCCGCCGCCTATCTCGGCGGGGCCGCGCCTCAGGCCGACCAGGAAGACGGCGCCAAGGTGCTCGAAGACTTCCTGGCCGCCGACACGGTGGTCATCGGCGCCCCGATGTACAATTTCGCCATCTCCAGCCAGCTCAAGGCCTGGATCGACCGCATCCTCGTGGCCGGCAAGACCTTCCAGTACGGCGCGAACGGCGTCGAAGGCCTGGCGGGCGGCAAGCGCGTGATCGTCGCCCTGTCCAAGGGCGGCTTCTATGGCGAAGGCCAGCCGGCCGCCGGCATGGACTTCCAGGAGCCCTATCTGAAGGCGATCTTCGGCTTCATCGGCATCCACGACGTGGAGTTCGTCCGCGCCGAGGGCATCGCCGTCGGTCCCGAGCAACGTGAGAAGGGCCTCGCCAGCGCCCTGGCGTCCGTGACCGAGCTGAAGCGCGCGGCCTAAGCCGGCGGTCCCTCCCGAACCTAGGTGGCGGCGTAGATCATGATCCCCGTCGCCACCGAAAGGTTCAGGCTATCAGCCCGCCCCCGCATGGGGATTTTCACGTTCACGTCGCAGGCGGCGGCCAGCTCGGGCGGAAGGCCCTGCTGCTCATTGCCCATCAGGATCATGGTCGGTTTGCGATAATCGGCCTGCCGGTGATCCACCTGCGCGGTCAGCAGCGTGCCCACCACCGACCCCGCCCAGGTCTGGCGATAGGCCAGGAACTGCTCGACCGTGGCCTTGGCGATCTTCACCGCGAAGATCGAGCCCATGGTCGCCCGCACCGCCTCGACCGAGAACGGATCGCAGCAGTCGCCCACCAGGATCACCCCGCCGCACCCGGCGGCGTCCGCCGTGCGCACGATAGTGCCCAGATTGCCCGGATCACGCACCGCCTGCAGCGCCACCCAGCAGGGCGCGCTCTGCGGTTCCAGTGCATCAAGCTCGGCGAAGGTCTGCTTGAACACGCCCACCACCGCCTGCGGGTTCTCGCGGCGGCTGACCTTTTCGAGAATGTCGCGGTTGACCTCGATCACCTCGCCGCCGGCCTTCACCGTGGCGTCGGCGGCCTTTTGCAGCATCGGGTGATCGGCGGCGTCGCGCCCAAACAGCAGGATGCGCGGGGCATGACCCAGCTCCACCGCCTCGATGATGATCTTCAGGCCCTCGGCCAGGAACAGGCCGGTGTCCTCGCGCTCCTTGCGCATATGCAGCGCGCGGACGGCCTTCACCGTGGCGTTGGACAGGGAGGTGACGACCTTGGGGTTCACGACGCGTACCTCGCGAAGAACGACAGGCCGATCTGGCGATCCAGCGCCTCTTCCACCAGGGCCAGCTCGCCCCAGTCGATGCGGCCCGGCCGCCCCGCCAGCTGCTCGGCCAGCAGGCCCGACAGCGCCGCCCCGCTGATCCGCGCGGCATAGGCGTTGAGGATCAGGAAGTTGGCGTCCGGCGACAGGATTTCGGCGCACAGGCTGGCGAATTCCGGCAGACCCTCGAACAGGCGCCAGACCTCGTTGTTGGGGCCACGGCCGAACTTCGGCGGGTCCAGGATGATGCCGTCGTACTGGCTGCCGCGCCGCACCTCGCGCTGGACGAACTTGCGCGCGTCCTCGCAGATCCAGCGGATCGGCTTGTCTTCCATCTTCGACAGCGCCGCGTTCTCGCGCGCCCAGCCGATGGCCTTCTTGGAGGCGTCCACATGGGTGACCTCGGCCCCCGCCGCCGCGCAGACCAGCGACGCGACCCCGGTGTAGCCGAACAGGTTCAGCACCTTCAGCGGCCGCTTGGCGGCGCGGATGCGCTCGTCCATCCAGGCCCAGTTGGCCGCCTGCTCGGGGAAAAAGGCCAGGTGGCGGAAGTTTGTGAAGCGGCCGTGGAAGCGCACGTCGCCCCAGCCCAGCGGCCAGGTCTCGGCCGGCGGCTTGGAGAACCGCCAGCGGCCGGCCTCTTCCTCGTCGGAGGGATCGAACACCGCATCGGCGGCGTCCCACACCGACGCGTCCAGGCGCGGGCGCCACAGGCACTGCGGCTCGGGCCTTACGACCGTGTACTTTCCGTAGCGCTCCAGCTTGCGCCCGTCGCCGCTGTCGAGGAGGGCGTAATCGCTCCAGGCGGTGGTGCGCATGACGAGGGGCGTGTCCGCCACCGCGGGTTTCTGGCTGTCCATGTTCCGGCTGATACGCGCAAGGACGAAGCGGCGTCCAGTCCGGCGGCGGCCTCGACCGGCGAATGACGCGTCTTGTCCCAGTGATAGGGAGCCCTGATCAGCTGCCAGACCGCATGCGCGGCCGCCAGGGACAGCATCGGCCAGTACAGCGGCGCCATGAGGATATCGCGCGGCCGCACCGGTGATCCGGCGCGCCGCAACCCGATCACCCCGCACCCCGCCGAAGCCGCCCATCCCGCCAGCAGCAGGGCCAGGTCCCGCGCCGCGACGGGCAGGGCGTCTCCCGCCATCCAGCCCGCCAGGGTCGTCGCGATGATCCATGCCGCCGCCGGCCCGTGAAGCAGCACCGACAGGCTGGACAGACCGAGCGTCGCCAGCAGGGCGGCGTTGAACCTCGGCGACTGGCCCAGCATCCGCCGTGAATGCACGCCGAACGACTGCATATGCCCCTTCACCCACCGCGCCCGTTGCGGCAGCCAGTCGGTCAGTGTCACAGGAGCGGGCTCGAAGGTGGGCGAGGCCAGCATGCCCAGCTTCCAACCCTTGGCCGCCAGCCGGAAACCCAGGTCCGCGTCCTCTGTGACGTTGTGGGCGTCCCATCCGCCCACCTCCCTTAGGGCCCGCGTCCGGAAGTGATTGCTGGTCCCGCCCAGAGGGAACGGCAGGCCGAGCCGGGCCAGGGCGGGCAGGAACACCTCGAACTGGACCGCGTACTCCACGGCGAACTGGGCCGGAATGAAGCGCCGGTCCGCGTCGATGCGGAGCGGCGCCTGAAGACACGCCAGGTCTGGCGGCCCCGCCGCGAAGCGGGCGGCGGCCTCGCGAAGCTGTTGCGGATGCGGCCGGTCCTCGGCGTCGAACACCACCACTAGCCGGCCCCGCGCCCGCTGCAGGGCGATGTTGCAGGCTCGTGGCTTGGTGCGCGGCGAGCCCGGCGGGGCGATCATCATGCTGATGAAGGCGGGCGTCCTAAGCCGCGCCATCGCCGCCTGGGTCTCCAGGTCGTCTTCCTCCACGGCGATGATCACCTGCAATCGGTCGCGGGGGTAGTCGATCGCCTGCATGGCCGCCACCACGCCAGGCAGCATGGCGGCCTCCTGGTAGAGCGGCACGATCACGGTGTAGTGCGGCAGGTCGTCGTCGGCGCGGGGGCGCCAGGCCCCGCCCGGCCTGGCCAGCAGCATGGCGCCCAGCCGCAGCGCCACCGACAGGCCAAAGCCGCTGAACAGCAGCCCGTAGAGGATCATCCAGCCGACCTTCAGGTCGCTGATCGCCAGTCCCGTCATGGCCAAGATTACACCCGCCAGAACCGCCTTTTGAGCGAGGGTCGGGCCGCGAGCCGCGCCGTCCTGAGCCGCCAAGCCGATTGCGCTGACGGTAGCGCGCGACCGTTCGACGGCTCTCGCGCCGCCGTCCCGCTCCTCCCGCGCCATGCCCGCTCGCCCCGCTGACCAACGGGACGGCATAGAAGGTCAGGCGAATCAGTCCCGGAAGCGACCGAAAGTAGTTGTTAAGATTTTATCAACCATAAGGCGGCCCTCGGACCGTTCTTGCGGTAGCGGGTCGATTCCCTGTTAAGTGACAGTCGGAAGACGTACGGGGATCACTTTTGACCGTCACCTTGAAGAAGCCGCAGAAATCCGCCCGCAAAGCCAAGGGCGACGGGCACATGCGGCGCGGCGAGATACTGCACGCCGCCGAGCGCATCTTCGTGGCCGAAGGCTATCACGGCGCCACCATTCGCAAGATCGCGGACGAGGTGGGCGTGTCTTCCACCGCGCTCTACATGCACTTCCGCGACAAGGATCAGATCCTGCTGGAGATCAGCGACTGCGCGATCTCGCGCCTGCTGGAGATCAACAGCCAGATTTCGGCCGAGCCCATCGACGCCGTCGCCCGCGTCCGCCGCATGCTCGAAGCCTATATGACCTTCGCCTTCGACAACCCGAACGCCTACGAGCTGGTGTTCTGCTCGTCCTCGCGCGGGGTCCGCAACGAGAAGCAGGAAGCGGTGCTGGAACTGGGCGACCGCTGCTTCGAGAAGTACCTGGGCGTCATCAAGGAAGTCGCCGCCCAGGGCCGCCTGCGCACCGGCACGGCCGAGACCGCGGCGGAGACCCTGTGGGCGGCCTGCCACGGCCTGGTCTCGCTGATGATCACCAAGCCGGACCGCAACTGGTCGAACGCCGAGGACCTCAAGAAGGTCATGCTCGACGGTCTGCTCTACGGCCTCGTCATTGACTAGATGAGGCCGTCTGGGTCGCGGCGTAGGAGCCGTAGCCCCCCCGCTTGAGGTCCGCAGACAGGTTCAGGGGCGCCGTGCCGCCGTTGATGCGCGCGCGATAGACCTGCATCGTCTCCAGCGTCCGCATCACATAGTTGCGCGTCTCGCTGAACGGGATGCATTCGATGAAGTCGAGCGGGTCGGTGCTCGCCCCGCGCGGGTCGCCGCAGATGGCCACCCACTGGGGCGGACGTCCGGGCCCGGCGTTATAGGCCGCGGCGGCCATGATGTAGGACCCGCTGAACCGGTCGATCATCTGGCCCAGATAGCGCGAGCCCAGGCGCAGGTTGTACTCGGCCTCGTGCAGGCGCTGCAGCGAATAGCCTTCACCCAGCTTGCGCGCGGTGTCCGAGGCGGTGCCCGGCATCAGCTGCATCAGGCCGCGAGCGCCGGGGGCGGAGATGGCCCCGGTGTCGAAGTTGCTTTCCTGCCGCGCGATCGAGAACACGAAGGCGTTTTCCGCGGAACCCGCTGGCAAGGTCGGCAGGTTGATCATCGGGTAGCCGCGCTCGGGCAGAATGAAGCCCCGCTGCGCCGCTGCGCGGGCGGCGCGCATGGCCAGGTCCTGGTCGCCCGTGGCGCGGGCCATATCGACCAGCAGGGCCGCTTCCTCGGCGTTGGGCAGGATGTCGTCGATATAGAGGACGAAGCCGCGGAAGCTGTCGCGAGCCCCGGCGGCAAGCATCAGGCGCGCGGCGCGGACCAATTCACGGCTCTCGAACCGCGCCTTGTCGGCGGCCGTCGGGACGGGATCGCGGCCCAGGACGATGTGCTGCAGGCCCGCCCGCTCGCCGGCCAACTGGCCGTAGAAGGTGGTCTGGTACTGCGCCCCCTCGCCATAGAAGGCCCGGGCGCCGATCACGTCGCCCGCCGCCTCGGCCGCGCGGCCCTGCCAGTAGTAGCCCCGCGAACGGGTGATCGGCGACTGGCCGATCCCGTTGATGCGGGCGAAATGCTGTCCGGCCAGCTCGGGGTTGTCCAGGCGGCTCAGCGCCAGCCACCCGGCGTAGAACTCCGCCTCGGCCGCGTCGGCGCCGTCCATCAGCCCGCTGTTGGCGGCGGCCGTGTAGGCCCCGGCGGCGTCGTTGTTTCGCAGGGCCGAGATGATCAGCATCTTGCGTTCGGTCCAGACGCGGCTCTCGGCCTCGTCCGTCTGCGGCATCGGGAAGTACCGGACAAGGCCCAGGGCGGCCACGTCCAGGCCCTTCTTGCGCAGGAAGGCCGCCCGTTCGAACGCGACGCCCGGCGAGGTCTGCTGCGCCGGCGTCAGGGCGGCCAGCAGGTCATTGGCGTTCGACGCGCCGGCTCGGAAGGCGATGCGGACGGCGGCGGCGGCCTGTTCGTCGGCCGGCAGCATGGCCACCATCTCGCGGGTCGCCGGACCCTGCTGTCCATAGAGCAGGATATCGGCCCGGCGGATGTGGTCGTCCATGGTCAGCACGTCGCTGAACCGGGCCATCATGGCGCGCTGGGCGTCCAGCTCGAACACCTTGTCGCGCCAGAACCGGCGGATCAGGGTCGCCGCTTCCTGGTTGCGCCCCTGCGCCCGGAAGGCCGAGGCAAGGCTGATGGCGCCCTGGGCGGTGGTCGGCTCGGCGCCGCCAAACCACGCGATAGTGCGGGCGGGGTCCAGACCCGCCGTGCTCAGCAGCTTCTCGGCGGCGGCCTGGCGCTTGGCCGCGCGGGGCCAGCCGTCGAGGTCGCGGCGGGCGGCGTCCAGCTCCCAGAAGCCCAGCTGCTCGGGCGCGGCGTCGGCCAGGGCCCAGGTGATGATCTTGCGGGTAAGGGGGTCCTGAGCCGCCATCCGCGCATTGCGCAGGGTGGCGGTGTCGCCGCGGCGGGCGGCGTCCAGGGCCGACCGCAGAAGGGTCGCGTCCGTCGCCGAGGGCGCGACGGCGTAGGTCGGTGCTGATTCGGCAGGGGCTTGCTGGCCCGAATTCAGGGCCGTCTGGGCGTCCGCGACGCCGTTGACGAGCACGACAGCGCCCGTGGCCACAAGGATTCTACGCAACAACGAAGCCAAACCTACATACTCCAGTTCAAATCCTTGGCGGACGGCTGTTGCCGCGCCCCCGTCCGCAGACATATTGTCCGCGCCACAAAAGGTGGTCGCAAGCGTAGCCGCCGCCAGTCACGGCAATTTGCTCGAAAATCCTGCAAGATATGGTCCACATCCCCTTCAAGGGCGTCATTACCGCCCTCATCACCCCGTTCCGGGACGGCTCGGTCGACGAGGACGCCTTCGTGAAGCTGGTCGAGCGCCAGATCACGGCCGGCGTTCACGGCCTCGTTCCGGTCGGAACCACCGGCGAGACCTCGACCCTCAGCCATGACGAGCATCGTCGTGTCGTCGAACTCTGCGTCAAAACAGCGGCGGGCCGCGTGCCGATCATCGCCGGCGCGGGCTCCAACGCCACGGAAGAGGCGATCGAGCTGGCCCGTCACGCCAAGACGATCGGCGCCGACGCGGCGCTGATGGTCACGCCGTACTACAACCGCCCCAGCCAGGAAGGCCTGTTCCGCCACTACGAAGCGGTGGCCAACGCCGTGCAGATTCCGCTGGTGGTGTACAATGTGCCTGGTCGGACGGGCTCGGACCTGGCCAACGACACCCTGGTGCGCCTGTCCAAGCTGCCCAACATCATCGGCATCAAGGACGCCACCGGCGACCTGACCCGCATCAGCATGCAGCGCATCACCTGCGGCGAGAACTGGGTCCTGCTGTCGGGTGATGATCCGACGGCCCTGGGCTATGTCGCCCACGGCGGCCACGGCTGTATTTCGGTGACGTCCAACGTGGCGCCCGAAGCCATGGCGTCCTTCTTCAACGCCGCCCTGGCGGGCGACTACGAGACCGCTCGCTACTGGCAAGATCGCCTGATCCGCCTGCACAAGGCGCTGTTCCTGGATTCCTCGCCGGCCCCCACAAAGTTCGCCCTGGCGCAGCTGGGTCTTTGCACCGAGGACGTGCGTCTGCCGCTGACCGCGTGCAGCGACGCGGTGAAGCCGCAGATCCTGGAAGCCATGCGTGAGGCCGGCGTCCTCTGATGGCCGGACCGACGATCGCCGAAAACCGCCGCGCGCGTTTCGACTACTTCCTCGAGGACACCTTCGAGGCGGGCCTCGCCCTGACCGGGACCGAGGTGAAGTCCCTGCGCAACGGCCGGGCCAACATCGCCGAATCCTACGCGTCGGTGGAAGGCCGGGAGATCGTCCTGATCAATGCGGACATCCCTCCGTATGGCCACGCCAACCGCTTCAACCACGAGCCGCGCCGCCCGCGTAAGCTGCTGCTTCACCGCAAGCAGATCGACAAGCTGATCGGGGCTGTGCAGCGCGAAGGCCGAACCATCATCCCGACCCGCCTCTACTGGAACGAGAAGGGACTGGCCAAGCTCGAGCTGTCGATCGCCAAGGGCAAGAAGCTGCACGACAAGCGTGAGACCTCAGCCGAACGCGACTGGGCCCGCGATAAGGCCCGCCTGCTTCGCGACAAGGGCTGATCAGCCGTCGATATGGGCTTTCGCCTGCCGGAAGATGTCCTCGAACATGGCGGGCGTCAGGCGGCCGGTGTTCGTGTTCAGTCGCGAGCAGTGATAGCTGTTGATTAGCCGGATCGGCCCCGCCTGGAATACCGAGCCATGGCCCGGCGCCCCGGCCGAGGCCTTGTAGCCCAGCGCCTTCAGCACATTGCGTCGCGATACGTCGCCCAGGGTGACGATCACCTTCAGGTTCGGCATGTCCGCCAGCCGCCGGGTCAGGAACTGGCGGCAGGTGTTCTCTTCCGAGGTCTCCGGCTTGTTGCCCGGCGGGGCGCAGCGCACGGCGTTGGAGACCATGCAGTCCACCAGCTCCAGGCTGTCGTCGGGCCGCGCTTCGTACTTCCCCTTGGCGAAACCGACCTTCAGCAGCGTCTCATAGAGCAGCCAGCCGGCGTGATCGCCAGTGAAGGGGCGCGCCGTGCGGTTGGCGCCGGTGCGTCCGGGCGCCAGCCCGGCGACCAGCAGGCGGCCGTTCGGATCGCCGAACGACGGAGCCGGGCCGTTCCACCAGCCGGGGTTCTGGGCCCGGTTCACTTGGCGATAGGCCACCAGGCGCGGGCAGAGCGGGCAGTCGCGCGGCGGCTCGGCGCCCCAGCTGGCGATCTGGGCCTCAGTAGTCATCGTCGCCCTCGCGCTCGGGCGAGCGGCCTTCGGTGACGAAGCGGGGCAGGGGGCTGCGCGCCGGGCGGCCCACCAGATCCGACAGATCGGCCAGCTCCACGAAGGCGTCGGCCTGGCGGCGCAGATCGTCGGAGGCCATGGGCGGCTGCGACTTCATGGTCGAGACCACTGTGACCCGCACGCCCTTGCGCTGCACCGCCTCGATCAGGGCGCGGAAGTCGCCGTTGCCGCTGAACAGGACCAGGTGATCGGCATGTTCGGCCATCTGCATCATGTCGACGGTCAGCTCGACATCCATGCTGCCGCGCCAGCGCTTGCGGCCCTGGCTGTCGGTGAACTCGCGGGCCGGCTTGGTCACCATGGTGAAGCCGTTGTAGTCGAGCCAGTCCACCAGGGGGCGGATCGGCGAATAGTCGTCGTTCTCGGCGATGGCGGTGTAGTAGTAGGCGCGGATCAGCACGCCCCGGCGGCTGAACTCCGTCAGCAGCTTCTTGTAGTCGATGTCGAAGCCGAGGGCCTTGCTGGCCGAGTAGAAGTTCGCGCCGTCGATGAACAGGGCGAGGCGGTCGGTGGGATAAAAGGTCACGATCAAATCCAGTGAATCAATCCGCTGAACATACCGATCTGGACGACGCCGTCATCGTCGCTCTGGGCAGCGACTTGCCCGGCGCCTATCCGTCCTGCATCGATCTTCTGGAGGCGGCGCTTGATCGGTTCGCGGCCGAAGGCCTGGAGATCGTCGCCCGGTCCGCCTGGTGGCGCTCGGCCGCCTGGCCCGATCCGTCCAAGCCGCCCTACATCAATGGCGTGGTCCTGGTCCGCAGCCGCCTGGACGCTGCGAGCGTCCATCGCGCCTTGCAGGACCTGGAGGCTGCTTTCGGCCGCGAACGGGGCGAGGCCAACGCGCCGCGGACCCTGGATCTGGACCTCATCGCCTTTGGCCGGCAGGTGATCGACACCCCCGACCTAACCATTCCGCACCCCCGGGCGCACGATCGTCTGTTCGTCATGGGCCCGCTGTCACAGGTGGCGCCGGACTGGCGACACCCTATATCAACAGGGACAGCGGCCGATCTTGCAGCCGCTGCGACGGTCGGCCGCGACGCAAAGCCGATCTGACAAAGCCTTGACATCGCCGGCGAGGTTGAACAAACAGCCGCGCCTCTATACTTTAGACCGTTCTATTCCCGTTCCGAGGACTCCATGGCCCGCGTCACCGTCGAAGATTGCGTCGAGAAGGTTCCCAACCGCTTCAGCCTCGTGCTGCTGGCGGCCCATCGCGCGCGCGCCATCTCTGCGGGTTCGGCCCTGCTGATCGATCGCGATAACGACAAGAACCCGGTCTGCGCCCTGCGCGAGATCGCTGAAGACGTCGTTGACGCCGAAGGCCTCAAGGAAAACCTGATCGGCACGCTGCAGCGCGTCGACGAGCATTCGGAAGCCGAGGAAGAGGCCGAAACCCTCGCCCTGCTGGCCGATCCGACGCACCAGCAGATGAGCGAGGCCGAACTGGTCCGCGCCCTGCAAAGCGACCGCGATGGCGGTCAGGAGGAGCGGTACTGAGCCCCGAAGGTTCAGAACCCCTCATTCTAGAGGCGGCCCAGCCGGTCGCCCCACAACCGAACACGCCAATCCTCGAGGCCGGCTCAGCGCCGGCCTCGAGTGATTCCAAGAAGCCGGCGTCTTCGCGTCCGAAGTTCCTGCGCCAATACGAACTGATCGAGCGGGTCCAGTCCTATGACCCGACCGCCGACGAGGCGCTGCTCAACCGCGCCTATGTCTA
The DNA here is from genome assembly GCF_027474405.1 of Caulobacter sp. NIBR2454. GTDB lineage: Bacteria > Pseudomonadota > Alphaproteobacteria > Caulobacterales > Caulobacteraceae > Caulobacter. The sequence continues at coordinate 2,137,822 of NZ_CP114871.1, read as the reverse complement.
CGCCATGCGCATGCACGGCTCGCAGACGCGGGCTTCCGGCGATCCCTATTACGCCCACCCCATCGAGGTGGCGGGCATCCTGACCGAATACCGCCTCGACACCGCCAGCATCGTCACCGCCCTGCTGCATGACGTGATCGAGGACACGGCGGTCACCCGCGAGGATATCGAGACCCTGTTCGGCGCCGAAGTGGCCGAGCTGGTCGAAGGCGTCACCAAGCTGTCCAAGCTTGAGCTGCAGGCCGAACACCTTCGCCAGGCCGAGAACCTGCGCAAGTTCATCCTGGCCATCTCCAAGGACGTGCGCGTCCTGATGGTCAAGCTGGCCGACCGCCTGCACAACATGCGGACGCTCCACTACATCAAGAGCCCCGCCAAGCGTGAGCGCATCGCCCGCGAGACCCTGGACATCTACGCGCCCCTGGCCCGCAGCATCGGCGTACATCGCATCTGCACCGAGCTGGAGGAGCTGTCCTTCGAGCACCTGAACCCGGTGGCCCGCAACGCCATCATCCGGCGCTTGGAAGTGCTGCGCGAAGAGCAGGGCGGGGCGACGGCCCTCGTCAGCCAGGCCATCGCCGCCCGCCTGGACGACGCCGGCATCCCGGCCCGGGTCTATGGCCGCGAGAAGCAGCCCTACTCGATCTGGCGCAAGCTGCAGCGCAAGTCGGTCGGCTTCGCCCAGCTGTCGGACATCTTCGCCTTCCGCGTGATCGTGGACACCACCGACGACTGCTACCGCGCCCTGGGCGTGGTTCACCGCGCCTGGCCGTCGGTCCCGGAGCGGTTCAAGGACTACATCTCCACGCCCAAGCGGAACAACTACCGCTCCATCCACACCACGGTGGTCGGCGCCAAGGGCATGCGGATCGAGATGCAAATCCGCACCAACGCCATGGACCGCGTGGCCGAAGAGGGCGTGGCCGCCCACTGGCGCTACAAGGACACCTCCTATGGCTTTGACGCCGAGGCCATGGAGGAGGACGGCGGCCGTGATCCGCTCGCCAACCTGCGCCAACTGGTCCAGGTGCTGGAGCATGGCGGCGACGCCGAGGACCTGATCGAACACGCCAAGCTCGAGATGTTCCTCGATCAGGTGTTCGTGTTCACGCCCAAGGGGCGGCTGGTCAGCCTGCCGCGCGGGGCCATGCCGCTGGACTTCGCCTATGCCGTCCACACCGACGTGGGCGACACCTGCATCGGGGTGAAGATCAACGGTGAGCTGAAGCCGCTGCGCACCGTGCTGAATAATGGCGACGTCGTCGAGGTCGTGCGCGGAGCCAAGCCCGTGGTGCCGCCCGACTGGCGCTCGCTGACCGTGACGGGCCGGGCCCGTTCGGCCATTCGTCGCCACATCCGCCAGACCGAGAAGGAAGAGTTCCTTCGCCTGGGCCGCGGCGCCATCGAGCAGGGTTTCGAACGGGCTGGCAAGAAGCGCGCGGGCGTCTCGCTGCGGCCGGTTCTGGAGCGGTTCGCCGTCACCACCGAGGACGAACTCTTCGACGCGGTCGGCCGTGGCCGCATCTCGCCCAACCAGGTGCTGGAGACCCTGTTCCCCGGCCTCAAGGACAGCGAGAAGGCTCCCGTCGGCGCCAAGCGGATCGAGGGTGGCAAGGCCGCCCGGACCTATGTGCGCGGCACGGGACTGGCGCCTAACCTGGCCCTGAATTTTGGGACCTGCTGCAATCCGGTGCCGGGCGACCGCATCGTCGGCATCCTGGAGTCGGACAAGGGGCTGATGGTCCACACCATCGACTGCCGCCGCCTGGCCGAGTTCGAGGACCGCGAGGACCTGTGGCGCGACCTGCACTGGACCGCCGAGGCCGAGCGCGAAACCCTGTCCCAGGCGCGGCTCAACGCCACCATCCAGGACGCCCCCGGCGTGCTGGGCCAGGCCTGCACCATCGTCGGCGAGGCCGGCGGCAACATCGTCGGTCTGGTTATGAACCACCGCCACTCGGACTTCTTCGACGTGGTGATGGACGTCGAGGTCAAGGACGCCAAGCACCTGACCCACATCGCCGCCGCCCTTCGGGCCTGCCCCAACGTCGAGACCGTCGAGCGGGCGAGGGGCTAGGCCGCCAGTATGCGTTCCGGCGTCGCCCGCAGCCGGGCGGCGTCGCGCAGGGGCGGCGCGCCGAACAGGCGGGCGTATTCGCGACTGAACTGGGACGGACTGTCGTAACCCACCGCATGGCCGGCGGAGGCCGCATCCAGGTTCTGGGCCACGATCAGGCGCCGCGCCTCCTGAAGCCGAAGCTGCTTCTGGTACTGCAAGGGGCTGAGCGATGTGATCGCCTTGAAATGCTGGTGCAGGGCCGACGGGCTCATGCCGGCCTCCTTGGCCACACGCTCGATGCTGAACGGCTGGGCGTAGTGGGTCTTGATCCAGCCGATGGCCCGGTTGACCTGCTGCAGGCGGCTCTCGCCCATGGCGATCTGGGCCAGGCGGGCGCCCTGGTCTCCGGTCAGCAGGCGATAGAGGATCTCCCGCTCCACCAGCGGCGCCAGAACCGCGGCGTCGCTGGGGTTCTCCAATAGCCGCAGGAGCCGCGTCGTCGCGTCGAGCAGGGGTTCCGTCACCGCGCTGACCGCCACGCCGGGCGCGGAGGGGCCCTTGTCATCGGCGCGCAGCCCCGCCTCCATCATCAGCGCCCCGACCATGCCGGGGTCGATGTCGAGGCGAATGCACAGGTAAGGCGCGTCAGGGCTGGCCTGGGTCACCTGGCCGATCACCGGCACGTCAACCGAGACGACCAGGTACTTGTCGCGGTCGTAGAGGTGAACCGTGTCGCCCACCATCACCTGCTTGTCGCCTTGAACGATCAGGCACATGGCCGGCTCATGCAGGGCGTGCAGCGGCTCGGTCGGGCTGGAGGCGCGGATCAGCACGACGCGGGGGAGGGCTGTCTGATGGATTCCATCAATCGCGGTGTATCGTTCAATGAGTGCGGCGAGTTCCGCGCGCTTTGCGTCCTGGCTTTCCATGATCGCTATGTGCCTGGCGGGATGGTCTTTGACGATAGGCTTGGGTCCATCATGTAGGATTGTGCAATATTTGGCCAGCATCGATCTACCGCCCAGGGCCCGCCCTGACCGATGGTCGCCTCGTTCCCCGGCCGCCCCGGCCGCTCAGAAAACGAGATCTGAAATGTCCAGCGTCCAAACTCTTCAAGGCAAGGTCGTCGTCATCACCGGCGCCAGCAGCGGCATTGGCGAGGGTACAGCCCGCCTTCTGGCCGAGCGCGGCGCCCATGTGGTGGTCGGCGCCCGCCGCACCGACCGCCTCGCCGTCCTGGTCGACGAGATCACCAAGGCCGGCGGCTCGGCCCGCTTCCACGCCGTCGACGTCGTCGACCGGTCGAGCGTCGAGGCCTTCGTGGCCGCTGCGGTCGAGGAATTCGGAAAGATCGACGTGCTGGTGAACAACGCCGGCGTCATGCCCCTGTCGGCGCTTAACGCCCTGAAGGTGGACGAGTGGGACCGCATGATCGACGTCAACATCCGCGGCGTCCTGCATGGGATCGCGGCCGCCTTGCCGCGCATGGAGGCGCAGGGCTTTGGCCATGTGATCAACATCGCCTCGATCGGTGCGCACTACGTGGTGCCGACCGGCGCGGTCTATTGCGCGACCAAGTTCGCGGTGCGGGCCATCTCCGACGGCCTGCGCCAGGAGACGGACAAGCTGAGGGTGACGGTGGTGTCGCCGGGCGTGGTGGAGTCCGAACTGGCTGACACGATCTCGGACGAAGCGTCGCGCGAGGGGATGAAGGCGTTCCGCCGCATCGCCATCCAGCCGGACGCCATCGCCCGCGCCATCGTCTATGCGGTCGAGCAGCCGCAGGACGTGGATGTCAGCGAACTGATCGTCCGCCCGACGGCCAGCCCTTACTGAGGCTGGAGTTCGGCCTCGCCCCTCAATACCGGCACGCAGCCGCCGCCGACGGTCGATCGGATGCCGTCGGCGGCTTTGCGCGCGGTGGTCTTGAGCAGGGAGGGGCGGCCCATCTCCACGCCCTGGATGATGTCCCAGGCGCCTTCGTCGGCGTTGGTGAAAGACAGCAGCAGGGCCGCCAGGGTGACGTTGGCGCTGCCGGTGGCGGGGTCCTCCCACGTGCCGGCCAGGGGCGCGAACATTCGGGTGCGGATCTTGTCCCCGTCCCGGGCATAGAGGTGCAAGGCCAGCCGCTGGGTGTCCAGTTCGTCCGAGTGGACGGCGAGGGCGGCCTGGAACGCGGCCAGGTTCGGCGCGGCACGGGTCAGGGCCTGCGGCGTCACTTCCACGAAGAAGAACGGATTGCCGGTGCTGGCCAGGATGGGCGGATGGGTCTCGGTCACCAGATCGGCCACCTGCAGGGTCGCGCAGGCCGCCGTGTGGTCGGCCGGCAGGATCATGCCGGTGGACAAGGGTTGGGGCGCGGCGATCACGCCGCCGACCACGTCGCCCTTGGCGTTCCGCTGGATGCTGACCTCGACGAGGCCGGCGGGAACCTCCAGCCGCAGGCCGTCGCCGCCGCGCATCTGGGCCAGGACATAGCCCGTGCCGACGGTGGGATGGCCGGCGAAGGGCATTTCGGCGGTGGGGTTGAAGATGCGCACCTTGGCCGTATTGGCCGGGTCTTCCGGCGGCAGGACGAAGGTGGTCTCGCTCAGATTGAACTCGGTCGCCAGGGCCTGCATCTGCTCGCCCGTCAGGCCCACCGCGTCGGTGAACACCGCCAGCGGATTGCCGCCGAAGCGGGTCTCGGTAAAGACGTCGAGGGTCACGAAGGGAAAGGTCGGCATGGTCCGGATTCCAGCTTTAAGGCCATGCTTGATTGACATGGAATTAGCCGATTGGCAAACTGCCTAAATGGAGCTCGCCGAAATCTTCCGCGCCCTGGCGAACGACAAGCGCCTGCAGATTCTGGAATGGCTGAAGGACCCGGTGGCGCATTTCCCGCCCCAGGTGGACGGCGATCTGGTCGAGGATGGGGTCTGCGGCCTGTTCATCGCCAACAAGCTGGATGTTTCGGCCCCGACCTTGAGCGAGCACATGAAGGTGCTGGTCAACGCAGGCCTGGTGACCCCCAAGCGTATCAAGCAGTGGACCTTCTACAAGCGCGACGAGGCCATGCTTTCGCAGGCCAAGAAGGCGATCCAGAGCCAGGTCTAGATTGGACCTTGGCCGTCGGCGGTGTATGCAGCGGCTCATGACAAACGACGACGTTCTCGCTGAATTCCGTGGCGCCGGCGCTCTGCGCGAAGGCCACTTTGTGCTGTCGAGCGGACTGCACAGCCCCGTGTTCCTGCAGAAGAACCTGGTGTTCATGGACACCACGCGCTGCGAGCGGCTGTGCAAGGCGCTGGCGGCCAAGATCATCGCCCAGGTCGGCAAGGTCGACGTGGCGATCTCGCCCGCCGTGGGCGGCATCATTCCGGGCTATGAAACGGCCCGTCACCTGGGCGTGCGGTCGTTGTACGTCGAACGCGATGGCGGCGAGTTCAAGCTGCGTCGCGGCTTCACCGTCGAGCCGGGCGAGAAGGTCGTGATGGTCGAGGACATCGTCACCACCGGCCTGTCGTCGCGCGAATGCATCGCCGCGATCAAGGCGGCGGGCGGCGAGGTGGTGGCCGCGGCCTGCATCGTCGACCGCTCCGGCGGCCGCGCCGATGTGGGCGTGCCGCTGATCGCTCTGGCCACCCTGGACGTGCCGGCCTATCCGGCCGACGCCTTGCCGCCCGAGCTGGCGGCGATCCCGGTGCAGGACCCGGGCAGCCGGAGGCTGAAAGCGTGACGCTGCGGCTCGGGGTCAATATCGACCACGTGGCGACCATCCGGAACGCGCGTGGCGAGACCTATCCCGAACCGACGCGCGCCGCGGAGCTGGCCCTGGCGGCCGGCGCCGACGGCATCACCGCGCACCTGCGTGAAGATCGCCGCCATATCTCCGACCGCGACATCGACGAGCTTTCGGACCTGTGCCGCAAGCGCGGCAAGCCGCTGAACCTGGAGATGGCGGTCACCGAGGAGATGTTGGGCATCGCGCTGAAGCACCGCCCGCACGCCGCCTGCCTGGTGCCAGAGCGGCGCGAAGAGGTGACGACCGAAGGCGGCCTGGACGTCATCAAGGGCCATAACAGCATCGGCCCGACGGTCGCCGCCCTGCGTGACGCGGGAAGCCGGGTGTCCCTGTTTATCGAGGCCGACCCGGCCCAGATCGAGATGTCCCACAAGCTGGGCGCGCAGGTGGTCGAACTGCACACCGGCGCCTTCTGCGACGCCATGCGGGCAGGGGAGACGGACCGCTCCGCCGCCATTCTGCAGCGCCTCAAGGACGGTGCAGCCCTGGCGCACAACCTGGGCCTTGAGGTCCATGCCGGCCACGGCATCGACTACGCCACCGTCAAACCCGTCGCCGCGATCCCCCAGGTGATGGAGCTGAACATCGGCCACTTCCTGATCGGCGAGGCGATCTTCGTCGGCCTGGCCGAAGCCATGCGCCGGATGCGGGTCCTGATGGACGAAGCGCGCGCATGATCATCGGCATCGGCTCGGACCTCTGCGACATCCGCCGGATCCAGAAGTCCCTGGACCGGTTCGACCAGCGCTTCACCAATCGCATCTTCACCGAGATCGAGCGCGCCCGGTCTGAACGCAAGCCCGACCGCGCCTCCAGCTACGCCAAGCGCTTCGCCGCCAAGGAGGCCTGCGCCAAGGCCCTGGGCACGGGCGTTCCGCGCCGGGGCGTCCACTGGGCCGACATGGGGGTGGTCAATCTGCGCTCCGGCCAGCCGACCATGGCCCTGACCGGCGGGGCGGCGGACCGCCTGGCGGAGCTGATTCCGGCGGGCATGGTCCCGGTCATCCACCTGTCGCTGACGGACGACCATCCTTACGCCCAGGCCTTCGTGATCATCGAGGCGCTGCCCGCTCCAAACGCGGCCTAACAGCGAAGTAACGGGCGCGGCGCTTGCCGGACCGGTATGCAGCGTCTAGCTAGGCGCAATCATCGCGCGTACGCGCACAAAGGACCTATCGGGCATGACCGAAGCCGCCGAGCAGAAACCCAGCGCCGTCAGCGAGTTCGTGGAGATCGTCAAGACGGTCGTCTACGCCCTGCTGATCGCCCTCGTCCTGCGGGTCCTGCTGTTCCAGCCGTTCACGATCCCCTCGGCCTCCATGGAGCCGACGGTGCTGGAAGGCGACTACATCATCGTCTCCAAGTTCTCCTACGGGTACAGCCGCCATTCGATCCCGTTCAGCCCGCCGCTGTTCGAGGGCCGCATCTTCGCCAGCACGCCCAAGCGGGGCGATGTCATCGTCTTCAAGCTGCCGCGTGATGACCGGACCGACTACATCAAGCGCCTGATCGGCTTGCCCGGCGACCGTGTCCAGGTCCGCGGCGGCGTGGTGCTGATCAACGGCAAGGAACTGCCGCGCGAGATGCTGCCCCCCGTCGAGGTGGACACCGGCTACGGCTTCAGCCGCGCCGTGCAGCAGTTCATCGAGACCAATCCCGAAGGCCGCAAGTACACGACCTATGACTTCGGTCCCGACGGCGAGCTGGACGACACCAACGTCTATGTCGTGCCCGAGGGCCACTTCTTCTTCATGGGCGACAACCGCGACAACTCGATCGACAGCCGCGTGCCCATGGAAGTGGGGGTTGGCATGGTCCCAGCCGAGAATCTGGTCGGCAAGGCGCAGATCATCCTGCTGTCCTGGAACAAGGAAGCGGCGCTGTTCAAGCCGTGGACCTGGGTCCTCGACGCCCGCCCGAGCCGGTTCTTCAAAGTCATTCAATGAATGCGCGCCTCGAAGCTGTAGAGCGGCTGGAAGCGCGGATCGGCTACGTCTTCAAGGATCGCGCCCTTCTTGAGCGCGCCCTGACCCACGCCAGCGTCGGCGACGGCGCCAAGAAGACCGAGGACAACGAGGTTCTGGAGTTCGTGGGCGACCGGGTCCTGGGCCTGGTCGTCGCCGAGGGGCTGGCTCAACGCCACCCCAAAGCCAAGGAGGGGGAACTCGCCCCCCTGCTGAACGGGCTGGTGAGCCGCGAGACCTGCGCGCGGGTGGCGCGGGAGATCGACCTGGGTCCGGCGCTGCGCATGTCCACCTCGGCCAGCAAGATCGGCGGTCGCGAGCGCGGCTCGATCCTGGCTGGCGCCTGCGAGGCCCTGATCGCCGCCCTGTACAAGGACGGCGGGCTGGACGTGGCGCGGGACGTCATCACCCGCCTATGGGCCGAAGCCTTTGAAATCGGCCCGAAAAGCCGTCGGGATTCCAAAACGCAGCTTCAGGAATGGGCGCAGGGCGCCGGGCGTCCCTTGCCCTCCTATGAAGTTGTCGGCAGGACCGGACCAGATCATGCGCCGACCTTCACCGTCCAGGTGAGCGTCCAGGGCGTCGAACCCGTGAGGGCCGAAGGGCGTTCGCGACAGGAAGCAGAGAAATCCGCGGCTCGGGCTATGCTCGACCGCGAGGGCCAGAAATGACTGAACAGAAAACCCGGGCCGGCTTCGCCGCCATCATCGGCGCTCCCAACGCCGGCAAGTCCACGCTGGTCAATCGACTGGTGGGGGCCAAGGTCTCCATCGTCACCCAGAAGGTGCAGACCACGCGCTTCCCCGTGCGGGGCGTGGCGCTGGAGGGGGCGGTGCAGATCGTTCTGGTCGACACCCCCGGCATCTTCCAGCCGCGCCGCCGACTGGATCGCGCCATGGTCCGCTCCGCCTGGAGCGGGGCGGAGGGCGCCGAGACGGTGGTGCATCTGGTCGATGTGCAGTCGGAACTGGCGATCCGCGAAGGCGGCGCCAAGGCCGGCGACCACCGCTCGGCCGACGATGTGCAGACCATCATCAGCGGCCTGAAAGCCTCGGGTCGTCAGGTGATCCTGGCCCTGAACAAGATCGACGGCATCAAGCGCGACAGCCTGCTGGCCGTGACCAAGGACCTGTTCGACACGGGCGTCTATTCAGAGGTCTTCATGATCTCCGCCTCCAAGGGCGAGGGCGTTGACGACCTGAAGAAGCGCTTGGCCGAGCTGATGCCGGAGGGGCCGTGGCTCTATCCGGAAGAGCAGACGGCCGACCTGCCGGTGCGCCTGCTGGCGGCCGAGATCACCCGCGAGAAGATCTATCTGCGAGTCCATGAGGAGCTGCCCTACGCCGCCAGCGTGGAGACCACCGCTTTTGAGGAACGGCAGGACGGGTCGGTGCGCATCGAGCAGACCATCCTGGTCGAACGTGACGGCCAGCGCGCCATCGTGATCGGCAAGGGCGGCCAGACCCTGAAATGGATCGGCGAGGCCTCGCGCACCGAACTGACCGACATCCTCGACCGCAAGGTCCACCTGTTCCTGCACGTGAAGGTGAAGGAGAACTGGGCCGAGGAGCGGGGCACCTATTCGGACATGGGTTTGGATTTTGATGTGTGAGGTCTCCACCTCCGCTCATCCCGGCGAAGGCCGGGACCCAGATTCATCCCCGACCTCAGCAGGGCTTCACCTGGACCCCGGCCTTCGCCGGGGTGAGCGGGTGAAATAGCCATGGAGTGGGAGGACGACGCCTTCGTGCTGTCCGCCCGCGCCCACGGCGAGAGCGGCGCCATCGTCGAGTTGCTGACCGCCGAGCAGGGCAAGTTCGCCGCCCATATCGCGGGCGGGACGTCCCGCCGCATGAAGCCGATCCTGCAGGCCGGTTCGCGGGTGATCGCCCGCTATCGCGCCAGGGTTTCCGACCAGCTTGGCTCCGCCACGGTGGAGCCGGTAGGCGAGGGGGTCGGCTCATTGTTCGACGACCCGCTGGCCCTGGCCGGACTGGCGTCCGCCGCCGCCGTGGCCGCCGCGGCCCTGCCGGAGCGTGAGCCGCATCCCGGCGCGTTCCTGGCGTTCGAGGCCCTGGTCTCGGCCCTGGCCCTGCCCGACATCTGGCCGGCGGTTTATGTGCGGTTCGAGGCGGGGCTGCTGGCTGAACTCGGATTTGGCCTGGACCTGTCCAAGTGCGCCGCGACCGGAAGCCTGGACGACCTGATCTATGTCAGTCCCCGCACGGGGCGGGCGGTGAGCCGCGACGCGGGCGAGCCGTACAAGGATAAGCTGTTGACCCTGCCCATGTTCATGCTGTCGGCCCAGGGCGGGCTCGGCCCAGGTGATGTCAGGGCGGGCCTAGACCTGACCGGCCATTTCCTGGAGCAGTTCGTGTTCGGCCCCCTGAACCGCCCGTTGCCGCCGGCGCGGGTGTGGCTGACCGACCGACTGGACGACGCGGACCGGCTTTAGGCCGTAGCGATTCGCGCGGACTTCGGTCCACGCTGTCACCTTTAAATTGTGTCTAGCGAGACCGCTCAGCCTGACGGCGAAAGCGGATAGATGAGCCGTGCTTTCCGCGTGGCGGCGACGCGCTCCGATTTAGCCGAGCAAGTCTTTGGTATGAACTGGATTCCAAATTGGTTGACCAATTGGTGTGAGGTTTGGGTTGGGTTTGGCGTGAAAATGGGTTGACAGGAATGCCATGCCAATCCAGCGTCAGGCTAACAAGAAAAGACAATTGGGAGGCTATAAATGAGGCGGGTGTGGATCGATGGAGCTCGAGCGGGCTCCAACATGCGATTGACGACGATCCTTCTGGCGGGAACGGCGATGATGCTCGCGGGCCCGGCCCTCGCTCAGAGCGCCCCGGCGGAACAGCAGGAAGCCGCCGAAGAGATCGAAGAACTGGTCGTCACCGGCATTCGCGCCTCGCTGCAGAGCGCGCTGGTGCAAAAGCGCCAGGCTGACAATCTCGTCGAAGTCATCCAGGCCGAGGACATCGGCAAGCTGCCCGACCAGAATCTGGCCGAGGTGCTTGAGAACGTCACGGGCATCCAGATCACCCGCGAGGCCGGCGTCGGTCGCGGCGTGCAGATTCGCGGCACGGACGCCAACCGCGTCGAGATCAACGGCGTGTCCACCGTCGGGTCGGGATCGGGCCGTTCGGGCATCAGCTTCGACGACCTCGCGGCGTCGATGATCAGCTCGGTTCAGGTCATCAAGGTGCCCGAAGCCAAGACGATCGAAGGATCGGTGGGCGGCACCATCAATCTGCGGACGATCCGCCCCCTCGATCTGTCAGAGCCGCTTTACGCCTTCAGGGCGCAGGCCGAATACAGCGACCTGGCCAAGACGACGACCCCCCGGTACTCCGGCACGATCGGACGCCGCTGGGACACCGACCTGGGCCAGTTTGGTCTGGTGGGCAGCTTCAGCTACGCCGAGCAGGACGTCGTCGCCTTCCGGCCGCGGGTCGACCGCGACGCGGTGGTGACGCCAAATTCCGGTCGCACCAGCGCCGAGGCTTTCCCCTTCTTGCGCATCCAGTTCTTCAACCAGGACCTGGATAACTTCGAGTACGAAACCAAGAACTTCTCGGGCTCGGCGGAATGGAAGCCGACCGACAATCTGAAGTTCTATTTCGACGCCACCCTGAATGATCAGGTGCGCGCCGAGCAAAGCTCGACCGTTCAGATCTCGACCGTCTCCGACAACGGCGTCGTCGACAACACCCGCAACACCGCGTTCGAGACCGTCAACCTGGGGACGGCCCAAGGGCCGAACGGGAGCATCGATCTGGGTTCGGTCCAGGCCGCGCTCGCCGGCGTCATCCTGCCCCGGACGACCGGCAACCTCGCGCCCTACCTGCGCACGACCAGCGACACCGGTTCGCGCCTGACCGAGAGCCAGGTCTTTTCGTTCGGCGGCGAATGGAAGGGCGACCGGCTGAGCATCGAGGCGCAGGCCGCGCTATCGACCTCGGACTCGCGCCTGCCCAGCTTCAATACCACGCTGGAGTTCGTCAATCCGATGTCGCCGCGGCCGACGGCCGGCGTGTCGCTGTCCAACGGCGTGCCGATCGAGTTCGATCTGCGGGACGGGACCTTGCAGTTCGGCATCGCGCAGGGCCAGACCAGCACTCCGTCCCCCGCGCAGCTGCTCGATCCGGCCAACTACCGGCTGCAGCAAGTGGCCCAGGGCCGAAGCATCCGGGAGAACGAGGAGAAGGCGCTACGCCTCGATGCGTCCTACAAGACGGACGGCATGCTGCCCTTCATCACGTCGTTTGACGCGGGCCTGCGCTATAACCAGACCAGCGCGCTGAACGACAACGTCACGGGGACGACGAACTTCACCAACGTCACCTCGTCCTTCTATCGGCCAAGCGCCGACCGGTTCGCCGACTTCATGATCGCCGGGCCGAGCAACTTCAACGACGCCGACGACCGGCGCCTGTACTTCAAGGACTTCCTGATCGTCGACGGCGCCAAGGCCTTCAAGGATCCCGCCGGAACACTGGCTGCGTTCAATGCGGCCATCGCGGCCAGCAACGCCGCCAATGGGGCCAGCATCCCGCAGATCGGCGAGCCGACCTCGCAGGCCAGCGCCTTCTTCAAGATCACCGAGGACACCAGCACCGCCTACTTCCAGGCCAACTTCGAGGCCGAGCCCCTGGGCGTGCCCGTGCGCGGCAACGCCGGCGTGCGCTACGTGTCCACCGATCTCAAGTCGGTCGGCAACACCATCGCGACGGGCGGGACGTCGGTGCGGTCCGAGAACGAGACGTCCTATAAATTCTGGCTGCCCCGTTTCAACCTGGTCGCCGAACCGCGTGAGGACGTCATCGTGCGTGCCGGGATCGCCAGGGACATTCGACGCCCCGACTTCAACACCCTGTCGTCGTCGGTGACGTTCGCGACCAGCGAGAACACCGCCGTGAACCGCGGCAATCCTGACCTGGAACCGGAAACCGTTCTGTCGTTCGACCTGTCGGCCGAATACTACTTCGCGCCGTCGAGCCTGGTCAGCATTGGCGTCTTCCACAAGGTTCGCGACAACCTGTTCGCCAGCGTCACCGAGAGCCCGCCGGACAACGCCGTGGGCGGCGTCGTGAACAGAAGCCGCGATCAGGCGTGCCCGGGTGGCGGCATTTACAACCCGATCGCCGTCATCAACGTCAACAACCCGGCCCGGGGCCAGACGGGCATCTGCGTGCCGCTGACCTCGACCTTCAATGTGGACGGCGAGACGACCCAGACCGGCATCGAAGCGGCGTTCCAGTACGACCTGTCCCAATGGGAGGACAAGCTGGGCTGGGCCTCGGGCTTTGGCTTCATCGGCAACTTCACCTACCAGAAGACCGGCGGGAACGTGGACAGCTACCGCACCATCGGCCTGACGCGGAACACCACGCGCGACCTTGGCTTCACCACGCTGCCCCAGGATCGTGTCGAGCTCGAGAACCTCTCGAAGTACGCTTACAACGCCACCCTGTTCTATGAGCGCGGCGGCCTGAGCGCCCGGATGCGCTACACGTGGCGGTCGGACTTCATCAATACCGAAGCCTTTACCTCGGCCTTCGACGTGCCGCGGGTGAGCGATGATCGCGGGCAGCTCAACGCCAGCATCAACTACGACATCACCCCGTGGGCGACGATCGGTCTGGAAGGGATCAATCTGACCCGTGAGGACGCCAACGAGTACTGCATCAATGACGATGCGCTGCTTTGCTACAATGGCCTGACCGATCGCCGGATCGTCGGGGGCCTGAGCATCCGCTTCTGACCTGATCTACCCTGCGCAAACTTTGGGGACGCCGGTGATCACCGGCGTCTCTTTTTTGCGTTCAGGGATTTGAGCGTCGGACGTCGGCGGCCGGTCAGGCCTGAGCCGAGAGGGTCGCCATGAAGCGGTCGCGGTCGTGCTGGGTCCTGCGGCGAACCTCGGCCAGGGCTTCGGCCTCCTCGGCCGCCAGCATGGCTTCGAACAAACGACGGAAGTGGTCGCGCATGGCGGCGCGGGACGCCTGGGGGTCACGCTTGCGAAGAGCCGATAGGATGCTTGCGTGTTCGTCCGTCCGCGAGTCCCAATCGTGGTGGCAGACGCTCTGATAAACCTGCTTCACCTTGGGTAGTTCGTTGCGCATGCGCCAGATCAGCTTGACGCAGTGCTCAACGACCGGGTTGCCGGAAAGGCGGGCGATCGCTTCGTGAAACTTCTGGTCGGCCTCGCTGGCTTGCGCGTCGCTGGACGACGGGTCGGACATCGCTGCGATCAGGGCTTCGAGCTCGGCGATGGACGCGTCATCGATGTTGGCCGCCGCCAGAGCCGCCGCTTCGGCCTCGAAGACCGCGCGCGCGGCGGTCAGGTCGAAGGCCGTGACGTCAGGCAGACGCCCAGCGACGTGGACGTCGCGCGACAGGACATAAACGCCGGATCCGGTCTTGATGGAGATCCAGCCCAGCGCCTCCAGCGCGATCTCAGCCTCACGGATGGTCACCCGGCTGACATTGAAGCGCTCAGCCAGTTCGCGCTCACCAGGCAGGCGGGCGCCGACGGGAAACTCCCCGGCCTCGATCGCGTCGCGAATCTGCTTCGCAACCGACTGATAAAGGCGTTGTTCTGACATCGGCGACTCTTAGACCTCTCTGGCTGATCAATACACCCTTCCAGACCGCTCTTCGCAAGCGCCCACGCTGGGGCGGCTCAACGACGGGCGGCGACCGCGCCCAAACCACGACGAGACCCGCCGCATTGACCGTATTCGCGGACCGATGGAGGGGGCAGGTCGTTCGTCCCACTCATGCTCGGCCTGATGATCCCCGGGGTGTCAACCAATTATCTGACATTAAGCATACCAATTTTCGGTTAAATTGCGAATTCGTGGTCTGGAAATCCGGTTGACGGGTTGAGCGCAACTTCCTAGCGTCAGGTCCAGAGATCGCCAAGATCCGCGCCGGGAGGAAAGATGTCGAAGCTGGGCCTGAAGGCGTCTCTCATGGTGCTCGCTGTCGCGGCGACTGGAGGCGCGTCCTCGTCGGCCTTGGCGGCATCGGCCCTGGTGCGAAACCCCGCAGAATTCAATTCGGCGCTGGCCCGGCTGGAGCCAGGCGACACCCTGACGCTGGCGGACGGGGAATGGCGCGATTTCCAGATCGTCTTCACAGGCCGGGGGGCCGCTGACCGGCCCATCACCCTGACCGCTCAGACGCCGGGCGGCGTGATCATCACCGGGCGCTCGAACCTGAGCATGGCGGGTGAGCACCTCGTCGTGTCGAACCTGGTGTTCCGCCAGGGATCGTCGCCCACGGGCGAGGTTCTGTCGTTCCGAAAGTCACGCACTGAACGCGCCAATTTCAGCCGCATCACCGGCGTGGTGATCGATGGCTTCTCCAAGCCGAATCGCGCTGAGTCGGACAACTGGGTGGCGATGTACGGCCACCACAACCGTTTCGATCACAACCAACTGACCGGCAAGACCAACGCCGGCACGACTCTGGTGGTGGTTCGCGATGCGGAGCAGGGGCTCGAGAACCGGCACGTCATCGACAGCAACTATTTCGGTCGCCGCCCGGTGCTGGGCTCGAACGGCGGCGAGACGATCCGGGTCGGCACCAGCCACGCCTCGGCCTCCAACTCGTTCACGACCGTGACGGGCAACTGGTTCGAGCAGTGCGACGGCGAGGTGGAGATCATCTCGAACAAGTCGGGCGGCAACATCTATCGTGGCAACGTCTTCTTTGAGTCCCAGGGCGCGATGGTCCTGCGGCACGGCGACGACAATCTGGTCGAGGATAACGTCTTCATCGGCAACGGCCTGCCCAATACCGGCGGCGTGCGGATGATCAACCGGCGCAACACCGTCCGTAACAACTACATGCAAGGCCTGAGCGGCTCGAACTTCGGCAGCGCCCTGACCATCATGTACGGCGTGCCGAACTCGCCCCTGCACCGCTATGTCCAGGTGGACGGCGCGGTCATCGAGAACAACACCCTGGTCGATGCGCGCGAGATGTCGTTCGGCGCCGGCATCGATGCCGAACGCTCCGCCGCGCCGATCAACAGCCGCTTCGCCAACAACCTGATCGTCAATCGCGACGGCCGTGACCCCATCCGCGTGCAGGGCGACATGAGCGGCATCGCCTTCGAAGGCAATGTCCAGTCGCCTGCGGCGACCGAGGCCCTCCCGGGCGTCGCCAGCCGGAAGGTGACCCTGACGCGTGGGGCGGGCGAACTGCTCCTGCCCCAGGGGCTCAAGGGTGTCGGCGTTCGTCCCGACCTGACTTTCGTCAGCCGCGAAGAGACCGGCGTGAGCTGGTACCCCAAGCTCAGACCTGTCGCCGCCCTGGACAGCGGATCGGTCCATGCGGTCACACCGGGCGAGGACACCCTGACCCAGGCGATCGCCAAGGCGGAGCCGGGTGACCAGATCGAGCTTCAGCCCGGCGTCTATATCGTCAACCAGCTCATCGGCCTGGACCACGCCGTGACCGTTCGGGGTCCAGCCAAGGGACGCGCCGAAATCCAGTTCTCCCGGCCCGGCCTGTTCGAGATCGGAGTTGGCGGATCGCTGCGTCTTTCGCGTGTGACGATCTCCGGCGCTCTCGCCCCCGACGTGGCGGGCGCCGCCGTGATCCGTGCGGGGCGGGGCGCCGCCGGATATCAGCTGATCGTCGAGGACGCCGCCTTCGAGGACCTGACCGTCAACCGCAGCTTCAACGTCTTCGCCGCCGGCCCCGGCACCCTTGCCGACCGTATCCGGCTGGAGCGGGTCACGGTCGAACGCGCCACGGGGTCGGTGATCGCCGCCCATACCGAGACCGCCGACCTAGGCACCTACAACGCCGAGGTGGTGGAGGTCGTGGACAGCACCTTCCGCGACGTGACCGGACCGGTTGTCGACCTCTATCGCGGCGGCACTGACGAGAGCACCTTCGGCCCTCGCCTGACGCTCACCGGCTCCACCTTCGAGCGTAGCGGCCGGGTCGGCGACGATGCGGGGGTGCTCAAGCTCTACGGCGTCCAGCGCGCGGAGATCCGCGATAACCGCTTCATCGACAGCGGCGCGCCCAGCTTCTTCCGGCGGGTGGGCGAACCCGTCCTGCTGTGGAGCGGCAATCAATCAAAAGGCACGCCGGACCTGATCACCAACGTCCCCCCAACGGAGGTCGCGCGTTGAACCGTCCGCTTCTGATCGCTCTGTTCGCCGCCCTGTCCGCGGGCCTCCCCGCAGGCGTGCTGGCCCAGGACGCCAAACCCGCCGTAGCCGCGCGCGCCGATGACGCCACGCCGGTGCTGGTCTCGGCGGACCAGTGGCGCGCGATGGCGGCGGCGGGCGACCGCTATCCGATGTTCGCGGCCGAGCGCGCACGCGTGGAGCGTGAGGTGCGCGCCGCCATGGCCGCCGGCGTCAAGGTTCCCCAGCCTCGGGATCTGGGCGGCGGCGTCACCCACGAACAGCACAAGGCCAACTACAAGGCCATCGCCGGCGCGGGCGCCCTGTACCGGATGACGGGCGACAAGGCCTATGCCGACTTCGCCCGCGACCTGTTGCTGGAATACGCGCGCCTCTATCCGACCCTGTCCGACCATCCCGCTGGCAAATCGTCAGTGAAGGGGCGGCTGTTCTGGCAGGCGCTGAACGACTCCGTGTGGCTGGTCTATGGCGCGCAGGGTTACGACGCCATCCGCGACACCCTCACCGTCGACCAGCGTCGCAAGATCGACGACGACGTCTTCCGCCGCATGGCCCGGTTCCTGTCGGAAGAGAACGCCCCGTACTTCGACCGCATCCATAACCATGCGACCTGGGCCACCGCCGGAGTCGGCATGGCCGGCTATGTGCTGCGCGACCAGACCTTGGTGGAGCGCGCGCTCAAGGGAACGGCGCGAGACGGCAAGGCCGGCTTCCTGCGTCAGGTGGACGAGCTGTTCTCGCCCGATGGCTATTATGCCGAGGGACCCTACTACCAACGCTACGCCCTGGCGCCGTTCATCATCTTCGCGCGGGCGATCCAGCAGAACGAACCGGAGCGCCAGATCTTTAAGCGACGGGACGGCGTCCTGCTGAAGGCCGTCGATGTCGTGATCCAGTCGTCCTACGCCGGGCTGCTTTTCCCGATCAACGACGCCATGCCGGACAAGGGTCTGGACAGCGAGGAGATCGTCACCGGCGTCGCCATCGCCTACGCCCAGACACGCGACCCCCGCCTGCTGTCGATCGCGCAGGGGCAGGGGCGCACGCTTCTGTCGCCCGATGGTCTGGCCGTGGCGCAGGGCGTTGCGACCGGCGAAGCGCGGCCCTTCGATTTTAGGTCCATGCAGCTTGGCGACGGGCCGAACGGCGACCTGGGCAACCTGGTCTTTCTGCGGCGCGGCGGGGCCACGGGCCAGGCGCTGGTGATGAAGAACACCCAGCAGGGCCAGGGCCACGGGCACTTCGACCGGCTGGGCTGGCTGTTCTACGACAACGGCCAGCCTGTCGTGCGCGACTATGGCGCGGCGCGCTTCCTCAATGTCGAGGCCAAGGGCGGCGGCGGCTATCTGGACGAGAACGACAGCTGGGCTATGCAGACGGTGGCCCACAACACCCTGGTGGTCGGCCAGGCCAGCCAGTTCGGCGGCGACTGGCATGTGGGCGAGGAGCGCCCGACCAAGCCCCTGTTTTTCAAGGCGGGGGAGGGGCTTCAGATCGCGTCGGCCCGGCTGGACAAGGCCTATGACGGCGTCGTCCTGACACGCACATTGGCGATGGTCGAGCATCCGGACCTCACCTATCCGGTGGTGATCGACCTGTTCCGCGCCGACGGAGCAAAGCCCACCAACTATGACCTGCCGCTGCATTTCAACGGCCACATAATCAAGGCCTTCGAAGCCGAGCATTCGGTCCGCGAGCGGCCTGTGCTGGGCCAAGCCTCTGGGTATCAGCATCTGTGGGTGGACGCGGTGGCGGCGCCGTCCGACAAGGCGCGCAGCCTGACCTGGCTGCTGGGCAAGCGCTTCTACACCTATCGCTTCGGGGCCTCGGCTCCCACCAGCGCTTTGCTGGTCGAAAGCGGCGCCAATGATCCGAGCTTCAACCTGAGGCGAGAGCCCGCGCTGATCCAGCGCATGCAGGGGCAGGCCGACGCCAGCTTCTTCTCGGTGTTGGAGCCCCACGGCGCCTATGACGCGACCGCCGAGACGGTGTCGGGCGCCACAAGCCAGATCCGCGACATCGCCCGCACCCGGGGCGAGGGCGCCGAGGTCATCGTCCTGACGCTCGCTTCCGGCGCCAAGCTGGCGCTGGGCGTCGCCGACGATGTTTCCCCAATCGCCGCCCATGCCGTGCGTATCGACGGCCAAGCCTACGAATGGACCGGGCCCTACGCCCGGTTCGATCGCTGAGGAGATGACCATGAAATCCGGCATGAGGTGGGTCATCATCGGCCTGATCGCGATCGCCACGGTGGTCAACTACATCGACCGAAACGCCCTGGCGGTGATGTGGCCCGAGATCGCGCCCGAGGTCGGCGCGACCAAGGAGGACTACGCCCTTCTGGTCACGATCTTCATGCTCTTCTACGCCTTGGGGCAGTTCGTCTTCGGCAAGCTGTTCGACGCCATCGGCGTGCGGCTGGGCTTCGCGCTGTCGATCGGGGTCTGGTCGATCTCCATCGCGCTGCACGCCCTGGCCAGCTCGGTCGCCTCCTTCAGCATCTTCCGCGCCATGCTGGGGATCAGCGAGGCCGGCGCCTGGCCCGGCGCGGTCAAGGCCAACGCCGAGTGGTTTCCCGCCCGAGAGCGCGCTCTGGCCCAAGGCATATTCAATGCGGGGGCCTCGATAGGCGCGATCGTCTCGGCGCCCCTGATCGCGCTCATCTTCCTGGCGATCGGCTGGAAAGGGACCTTCCTTCTGGTCGGCGTCCTGGGCTTTGTCTGGCTTCTGCCCTGGCTGGTGATCTATCGCGCCGGCCCCGATCGACACCCCTGGGTGAGCGCGGCCGAGCGGGCCCTCATCCTCGACAAGCCCTTGGCGCAAGCCGCCGACGCGCCTCCGCCGCCGGTCTATGTCCCGACCATGCGTCAGCTCCTGTCGCATCGGCAAAGCTGGGGCGTGATCCTGTCGCGCTTTTTCCTCGATCCGATCTGGTGGCTGTTCGTCTCGTGGCTGCCGATCTACCTGGCCGAGACCTTCAATTTCGACATCAAGCAGATCGGAATCTTCGCCTGGGTTCCGTACGTCGGGGCGATGATCGGCAGCATGGTGGGCGGCTGGCTGTCGGGCCAACTGATCCAGTCGGGCCGCTCGCCCGGCATGGCGCGCAAGCTGACCGTCACCCTGGGCGGCCTGATCATGACGCCTTGCCTGATCGTGGCGCCTAGCATGACCGATCCGACACTCGCGGTCCTGGTCATCGCTGGCGTGCTGTTCGGCTTCCAGGTCGCCATCGGCAACATCCAGACCATTCCCGGCGACCTGTTCGACGGTCGTTCGGTGGGATCGCTGGCCGGCATCGGGGGCATGGCGGCGGTAGCCGGCACCTTGATCACCACCTGGCTGGTGCCCGCCATGACCAAGGTCTCCTACGGCCCGATCTTCATCCTGGTCGCGGCCCTGGTTCCTCTTTCCATCCTCTCCCTGTGGTTCGTCACCGGTCGCATCGCGCCGGTCCAGGCGACCACCCCTACTGCTCTGAAGGACACCTGAATGCGCCTCAAGGACAAGGTCGCCATCGTCACCGGCGGTGGCCGCGACATCGGCCGTGACGTCTCCCGCGTGCTCGCCCGTGAAGGCGCGAAAGTCGTGATCAACTTCGCCAACGACGAGGCCAGCGCGGCCGAGACGCTGGCGAGCATCAAGGCGGCCGGCGGCGAGGCCATCGTGCATCGCGCCGACGTCACGACGGCCGAGGGCTCGGCTTCGTTGGTCGCGGCGGCCCAAGCCGCTTACGGCGAGCAGGTCCACATCCTGGTCAACCTAGCGGGCGGCATGGTCGAGCGACGGCCCCTGGCCGACATCGACGAGGCCTTCTTCGACAAGGTGATGACCCTAAACCTGAAGTCGACCTACCTGATGACCCGGGCGGTGGCGCCGCTGATGCCGGAGGGGTCCTCCATCATCAACTTCTCGTCCCAGGCCGGCCGTGACGGCGGCGGTCCGGGCGCCTCGATCTATGCGACGTCCAAGGGCGCGGTGATGACCTTCACCCGCTCGATGGCCAAGGAGCTGGGCCCCAAGGGTGTGCGGGTCAACAGCCTGTGCCCGGGCATGATCGCCACCAGCTTCCACGACATCTTCACCAAGCCGGAAGTTCGCACGGCGGTGGCGGGCAACACCCCGCTGCGTCGTCAGGGACGGCCCGAAGAAGTCGCCGAGACGGTGGCCTATCTGGCCTCGGACGCGGCGGCCTTCGTCACCGGCGTGAACCTGGACATCAACGGCGGGATGTTCTTCTCGTGATGCGCCGCGGGCCGGTCGCGATCGCGCTTTTGCTGGCGCTGGCCGGCTCGCCCGCCGTCGCCCAGAAGGCGGCGGAGTGGCGGCCCGCCTGGACCGCTTCGGCTGCGCCGGCGCGTTTCGACGGCACGCCCGACGCGCCGCTGGGCTATCTGGACCAGACCATTCGCCAGGACATCCGCATGGGTGTGGCGGCGCAGGCCGTCCGCCTGCGCATCAGCAACGAGGTGGGCCAGCAGCCGCTAACGCTGGACGGCATGACCGCCGCGGGCCCCGACGGCAAGACGCTGCCCGTCACCTTCGGGGGCGCGCGCGACATCGTCGTTCCGGTCGGGGTCGCCCTGGTCAGCGATCCGCTGCCGATCGCGGTCAAACGCGCCGACCTGTTGACCGTCACTTTGCACGCGCCAGGCCCCGTCCGGGGCGTGGTGCGGCGCACGGCGGTGCGGCTAGGGGCTGGGAAGGCGGCGGTGTCGTCAGA
Organism: Caulobacter sp. NIBR2454; assembly: GCF_027474405.1. GTDB lineage: Bacteria > Pseudomonadota > Alphaproteobacteria > Caulobacterales > Caulobacteraceae > Caulobacter. The sequence continues at coordinate 2,116,110 of NZ_CP114871.1, read as the reverse complement.
TGCGCCGCTTGAACGGCGACAAAGCTTCGTCTCGGCGGTTTACGCCCTGACGGACAAGCCGCCGGCGGTGATTGTGGCGCTGGGTGACTCCATCACCGAAGGCGCGACATCGACCCTTGGGGCCGACAAGGACTGGCCCTCGGTCCTTGGCCGTCGCCTTGAGGCGGCCTGTCCTGGAGCTTTCGTGGTCGTGAACGCGGGCATCAGCGGCAACCAGGTGGTCCGCGACGGCCGCAGCCCCAACGTTCGCGCCCGGCTGGACCGCGACGTGCTGTCCCTGCCGGGCGTAACCCATGTGATCCTGATCGAGGGCATCAACGACATCCGCCACGACGGAAATCCCGCCAATGTGGGCCGCAGCCCAGAAGAAGTGATCGCCGCCTATCGGCAGGTGATCAGCCGCCTGCATCTGCGCGGGATCAAGGTGATGGGGGGGACGCTCACCGGATTCGCCGGCTCCGAACGTTTCGACGAGCGTTCCGAAGCCTCGCGACAGACCGTCAACGCCTTCATCCGCGACAGCGGCGAATTCGACGCGGTGGCGGACTTCGACAAGGCGACGCGCGATCCGGCCAATCCCCTGGCGCTGAGACGGGATTTCGGGCGCGACGACCGGCTGCACCCCAATGATCAGGGGTATGAGGCCATGGGCCAGGCTATCGACCTGTCGGCGTTCATCCGGCCGGGAACCAAGTGCGCCAGATGAGGTGATGGGCGCATCACGCAATTGAGCGCGCATAGCGACGTTACATATTGCGCCCATACCTCCGCGACCTGCAGCATGCCTGAATGTGTCTAGGGGGACGAAGCATGTTGAAGCGTTTGATGGCCGCTGGCGTGGCGCTGGTTCTGGGGAGCAGCGTCGCGGCGGCGCAGGAGCAGGGCGCCAAGCCGGCTGCTCATGCGCCGAAGGCCATGGCTTCCTCAGGTCATCCGCTGGTCACGCAGGCCATGCTGGATGTGCTCAAGCGCGGCGGCAACGCCATGGATGCGGCACTGACCGGAGCGATCATGCAAAGTGTGGTCGAGCCCCAGATGGTCACCTTGGCCGGGGCGCTGTCGGCGCTCTATTACGACGCCAAGACGGGCCAGTATCACTATCTGGACGCTGAGTTGGACCATACCGCCAAGGGCGCGCCGATCGTCGCCGGCTGGGCGCAGGTTACCGGCGGCGGCTCGGGAGTCGAGGCGACCTCGGGCAGCCTTGTCGCGGTTCCAGGCGAGGTGGCGGGCCTGAAAGCCGCCGCCGACCGGTTCGGAACGCTGAAGTGGAGCCAGTATTTCGAGCCGTCCATCCGCCTCGCGGAGAACGGCTTTCCCATGTACTCCTTCCTCTATGGCGAGATGGCCGACGCGGCGATGACCCGGCTGTCGGCCTATCCGTCGGGCCGCGAGGAGTTCCTGCCCAAGGGCTATGTGCCGCCGGTCGGGACCACGGTGACCCGGCCACGTCTGGCCGCCACCATGCGCCGCCTGGCCGCCGAGGGACCGGACTACTTCTACAAGGGCGACTGGGCGCGCAAGTTCGTGGCCGAGGTCCAGCGCACCGGCGGGTCGATCACCGTTGAGGAGATGGCCGGCTACAAGGTGCGTTGGGAAGAGCCCCTGAAGTCGAGCTTCAAGGGACACGAGATCATCTCCTCGCCGCCGCCCGGTACGGCGGGATCGCTGATCGCCATGGTGCTGAACATCGCCGAGCCCTGGGACTTCAAAGCGATGGGGCACTACACGCAGTCGGCCGACAGCCTCTACCGCCTTCGTCAGGCCTTCGCCTTCGCCGAGGACCTGACCGACGCCTACATCCAGGACCCGGTGTCGTTCGACGTGCCCAGCGACATCCTGCTGTCCAAGAGCTTCGCCGCGCAGCTGACCGGCCTGATCGACGGCGCCATGCCCAAGGCCGCGATCACCGGCAAGACAGCGCAGGCCGGCGGCTTCAGCCTGGCCGGCGGGTTCGACCACAGCGACCCACACGCCTCGGACACCGACCACATCGTCGTCGCCGACAAGGACGGCAACGTCGTGTCCCTGACCCACAGCGTCAAAGGCACGACCTTCGCCACCGGTCTCGTGGTGGACGGGGTGGTGGTCAACAGCGGCAACTACTTCCCGGGCAAGAACCTGGGCGAGGGGCGTCGGGTGGTCGGCGGTTTCCCGCCCACCATGGTGGCCAAGGGCGGGGCGCCCGCCCTGGCGCTCGGCTCGCCGGGCCTGACCTCCCGCGCCGTGGCGCTGACCCTGATCAATCACCTCGGTTATGGCATGTCGCTGGAACAGGCGGTGGATGCGCCTCGGTTCCAGGGCGCGCAGGCGGCCCGGCCGCTGACCATCGAGGGGCGGCTGTCCGACCAGACCCGAGCCGACATGAAGGCGCACTATGGCGTCACGGTGAAGGTGACCACGCCCTACAACTGGCACTTCGGGTCGATCCATGCGGTCGCCCGTCAGCCGGACGGCTCGCTGATCGGCATCGCCGATCCTCGCCGGGGCGGGCTGGCGGCGGGTTATTGAGGGACGGCTTTGAGAACCCCGATATCTCGGTTATGAGCACGGTCATGCTTCGCACCGCGAAACAACAGACCCAGCAGCAGCAACGTCGCCAGACCGGCGGCGCGGCGGCGTTTGGGCGCGTGGGAAGCAGGAGAGACGACGGCCGCTAGAGGCCGCGCACTCCAAACCTCCACAAGAACCCGAAAGCCCCGCGACGCCGTCGCGGGGCTTTTCGCATTTGCGCGCAAAGGATTGAAATCAATGTCACTTCTGTTCCTGAAAGCCATGGGGATCGGCCTGGCCGTGGCCGCTCCCGTGGGACCCATGAGCCTGCTGTGCATGCGGCGCAGCCTGACCGACGGCTGGCGGCCTGGCCTGGCCACGGGAGCGGGCATCGCCCTGGGCGATGGACTCTATGCAGCCGTGGCGGCCCTGGGCTTCGCCGGCATCTCGGCCTTCATGCTGGAATACGAGAAGCCCCTGCACCTGGCCGCCGGGCTGTTCCTGATCTGGCTGGGCCTAAGGTCGTTCTGGCGCAAGACCGATGCGGAAGCCGCGCCAGGGCTGCACGCCGCCTGGCCCAAGGCGCTGGGCTCGGCCCTGCTGCTGACCCTGACCAATCCGCCCACCATCATCATGTTCGCGGCGATCTTCGCGGCCCTGGCGCCCAAGAGCGGGTTCAGTCCTTCGGCGGCGGTCCTGACGACTTCGGGCGTGGTGGCGGGATCGATGCTGTGGTGGTGCGTGATCGTCGCCGGCGTTTCGATCTTCCGTCACGCGATCGGCATCCGCGCCCGACGCTGGATCGACCGGATTTCCGGCGCCGTGCTGATGCTTTGCGGCGGTCTGGAGCTGCGGAGGGCGATTTGACGCCCCGTCGTGGCCGTCCTTGGGGGACAAGGCCGCTCAGCCCGATTAAATAGGCGGTTCGCACGGACCACGATTCGAAATGAACAAGCCTTTCCTCCCCCCTGGCGGTGACGGCGGCGACGACCGCATCATCGAAGAGCCGCTCAGCGAAGCGCTTTCGAAGCGCTACCTGGCCTATGCCCTGTCGACGATCAGTTCGCGGGCCCTGCCGGACGTGCGCGACGGGCTGAAGCCCGTCCACCGGCGCGTGCTCTACGCCATGCACAACATGCGCCTGAACCCCGAGGCCGCCGCGCGCAAGTGCGCCAAGGTGGTCGGGGAGGTGATGGGTAACTTCCACCCCCACGGCGACCAGTCGATCTATGACGCCCTGGTCCGCCTTGCCCAGGATTTCGCCCAGCGCGTGCCGCTGGTCGAGGGGCAGGGCAACTTCGGCAATATCGACGGCGATAACGCCGCGGCCATGCGCTACACCGAATGCCGGATGACCGAGGCGGCGACGCTTCTGCTCGACGGCATCAACGAGAACGCCGTCGATTTCCGCCCCACCTATGACGGCCAGGACGAAGAGCCGACGGTGCTGCCGTCGGGCTTTCCGAACCTGCTGGCCAACGGCTCTTCGGGCATCGCCGTGGGCATGGCGACCTCGATCCCGCCGCACAACGCGGCCGAGCTGATCGACGCGTGCCTCGTGCTGCTGCAACGGCCGGATGCGACGACTCTGGACCTGATGGAGCGGGTGCTGGGTCCGGACTTTCCCACCGGCGGCGTCATCGTCGAGCCCAAGTCCAGCCTGCTTGAAACCTACGAGACCGGCCGTGGGGGCGTTCGCGTCCGCGCGCGCTGGGAGAAGGAAGAGACGGGGCGCGGCACGTACCAGATCGTCGTCACCGAGATCCCGTATCAGGTGAAGAAGTCCGATCTGGTCGAGCAGCTAGCCGACCTGATCGACAGCAAGAAGGCGGCTCTGCTGGGCGACGTCCGCGACGAGAGCGCCGAAGACGTGCGCCTGGTGCTGGAGCCCAAGAGCCGCAACGTCGAGCCCGAAGTGCTGATGGAGAGCCTGTTCAAGCTCTCGGCCCTGGAGCAACGCTTCCCGGTCAATATGAACGTGCTTGATGCGCGGGGCACCCCGGGCGTCATGGGCCTGAAGCAGGCGCTGAAGGCGTTCCTGGATCACCGCCGCGACGTGCTGGTGCGCCGCGCGCGCTTCCGCCTCGACAAGATCGAGGCCCGCCTGCACATCCTGGCCGGCCTGCTGGTCGCCTATCTGAACCTCGACGAGGTGATCCGGATCGTCCGCTATGAGGACGAGCCAAAACAGAAGCTGATCGCGGCCTTCGCGCTGACCGAAATCCAGGCCGACGCCATCCTCAACACCCGCCTGCGCCAACTGGCCAAGCTGGAGGAGATGGAGATCCGCCGCGAACACGCCGAGCTGGAGGAAGAGCGCGACGGCATCGTCGCCATGCTCGGCTCCACCGAAGCGCAGTGGAAGCTGGTGGGCGTGGGCCTGCGCGACGTGCGCGAGACGCTGGGCCCGGGCACCGCGCTGGGCAAGCGCCGCTCGACCTTCGCCGACGCGCCGCAGGTGGACACCGAGGCGGCCCTGGAAGCCCTGATCCCGCGCGAGCCGATTACGGTCATCCTGTCCGAGAAGGGCTGGATCCGGGCGGCCAAGGGCAAGGTTGAGGACCCGTCGGAGCTGAAGTTCAAGGAAGGCGACAAGCTGGGCTTCGTCGTTCCGGCCGAGACCACCGACAAGCTGCTGATCTTCGCCTCCGACGGTCGGTTCTTCACCATCGGCTGCGACAAGCTGCCGAGCGCCCGCGGGCATGGCGAGCCGCTGCGTCTGATGATCGACCTGGACGACAAGGTGAAGATCATCGACGTCTTCCCGCACAAGCCGGGCCGCAAGCGCTTCATGGCGTCCAAGGCTGGATACGGCTTCCTGATGCCGGAGGAGGAGGCGATCGCCAACCGCCGGGCCGGCAAGCAGGTGATGACCGTCGATGACAAGGGCGCGCTGAGCTGTATCGAGGCCGCCGGCGACGAGGTGGCGGTGATCGGCGACAACGGCAAGATCCTGATCTTCCCGCTGGAAGAGCTGCCGGAAATGCCGCGGGGCAAGGGCGTGAAGCTGCAGACCTACCGCGAGGGCGGCCTGCGCGACACGCTGGTCTTCAATCAGGAAACCGGGCCCGCCTGGATCGACACCGCCGGCCGCCGCCGCGAATGGGGCGAGTGGCGCGAGTGGATCGGCAAGCGGGCGGGGGCCGGCAAGCTGGCGCCCAAGGGCTTTCCGACCAGCAAGCGGTTCCGGCCAAAATGAACCGGAGGGCGGTCATGTTTAGCGCCCTGGCTGCTCTTTTCGGCCTTGGCGGCGGGAAGGCATGGGCCGCCCGCTCGCCGGTGACCTTGAGCCATGGCCGTCCTGAGGACGTGGGCTTCGACTCCGCCCGCCTGGCGCGGCTGGACGACGCCATGCGGCGAACCATCGCCAGCAACCAGATCGCCGGCGGGGTCACCCTGCTGGCGAGGCGAGGTAAGATCGTCTCGCTACAGGCCTATGGTCAGCGGGACATCAACCTCGGCGATCCGATGACCACGGACGCGATCTTCCGCATCCGGTCTGAGACCAAGCCGGTCACCGGTCTGGCCATGATGATGCTCTATGAGCAGGGTCTGTGGGGCCTGGACGACCCGATCACCACCTTCATTCCGGAATTCACCGACTTGAAGGTGTTCAAGAGCGCCGATCCGAACGGCGCGATCACCGAGGTCGAGGACCTGACGCGCCCGCCGACCATGCGCGAGCTGATGACCCACACGGCCGGTTTCGCCTATGGCCTGGCCGGGGACAGTCCGCCGGACCGCGCCTACCTGGAAGCCGGGGTGTTGTCCTCCGACTCCCTGTCGGACATGATCAACCGCATCTCCACCCTGCCGATGTTCTGCCAGCCGGGGGTGATGTGGCGCTATAGCATCGCCACCGACATCCAGGGCCATATCGTCGAGCGCCTGTCGGGCATGAGCCTGCCCGAGTTCATGAAGACGAAGATCTTCGCCCCTCTCGGCATGGACGACACCGACTTCTACGTCCCGCCGGAGAAGCGTCGCCGGCTTGCGACGCTGTACGACTTCGACGGCGGCGTGGGACGCCTGGTGGAGCCGCCGACACCGTCCTATCGCGACGTGTTGCAGCCGCCGGTCGCGCCGTCGGCGGGGGGCGGACTGGTGTCCACGGCCCGCGACTATGCGCGCTTCTGCCAGCTGATCCTCAACGGTGGTGAACTGGACGGCGTGCGGTTGGTGAAGCCTGAGACGGTGGCCCTTATGGGCTCCAACCACCTGCCGGCCAGCTTCACAGTCACCTCCAACGGCATCCGCCCGTTCCCCTTCGGGCCGGGCCTGGGCTTTGGCCTGAACGTGGCGGTGGCGGTGGATCCGGCGCTGGGCAATGCGCCGGTGGGGAAGGGGACCGTCAGCTGGGGCGGTTCGGCCGGCACCTGGTTCTGGGTCGATCCGACCAACGACCTGTTCTTCATCGGCATGATCCAGCGGGTCGGCGGGATCGGGTCGGGCCTCGACGCGGAGACGCGAAGCCTTGTGTATCAGGCCCTGGCGGACCGTTCGAAATAGCTGGCGGGCTGTCTTATCGCCGTTAAGGTGCCCCGCTAAAGCTCCAGTGGTGATTAGGGGAAAGCCTTCATGCGACGTTTGAACTGGGCGGTCGCCGCCGCAGCCGCCATCCTTGCCGTTGCGCCAGCGTGCCAGGCCCAGACGACCACGGCGCCCGCCGCGGTCTCCAAGGACGCCGCGTTCCAGCAACTGGACGCTTCCATGCACGCCTTGGTCGATCAGGGGCGGTTGCCGGGCGTGGCGACCTATGTCGTCAAGGGCGGCAAGGTCATTCACCAGGACATCTATGGCAAGGCCGACCTGACCACCGGGGCGCCGCTGAAGGCCGACACGATCTACCGCATCTATTCCCAGACCAAGCCGGTGACCGGCGTGGCGATGATGATGCTGTTCGAAGAGGGCAAGTGGTCGCTGGACGACCCGATCACCAAGTTCCTTCCCGAACTGGCGAACCTGAAGGTGTTCAAGGGTATCGACGCGGCCGGCCAGCCGATCACCGAGCCTGCCAAGCGCGCCGCCACCATGCGCGAGCTGATGAGCCATCAGGCGGGCTTCGCCTACGGCCTGCAGGTCGACAACCCGGTGGACAAGGCCTACCGCGACAGCGGCCTGCTGGGCTCGCCCACCACGGACGCTTTCCTGCAAAAGCTTGCGACCCTGCCGCTGATCGGCCAGCCGGGCGAGCAGTGGAAGTACAGCGTGGCGGTGGACCTGCAGGGGGCGATCGTCGAGCGCATCACCGGCAAGAAGCTGGGCGCCTTCATGCAGGAGCGGATCTTCGCCCCGCTGGGCATGGTCGATACCGGCTTCTGGGTTCCCGCCGAGAAGCAGAGCCGCCTGGCCTCGCTGTATCTGATCAACCCCAAGGACAAGGCCGTGGTCCCGGCCCAAGGCTTCATGGTGCTGGACGTGTCCAAGCCGCCGGCGGTGGAGTCGGGCGGCGGCGGTCTGGTCTCGACCACGGCCGACTACGCCCGGTTCTCGCAGATGCTGCTGAACGGCGGGGAGCTGGACGGCAAGCGCCTGCTGAAACCCGAAACGGTGGCGCTGATGCGCGCCAACCACCTGTCGGAGGCCTCCCTGGCCAAGAAGCCGTTGGGCCCTGGCGTCGGCTTTGGTCTGGACTTCGCCACCGTCATGGACCCGGCCGCGGCCGGCACGCCCATGGGCAAGGGAACATACAGCTGGGGCGGCGCGGCCGGGACCTGGTTCTGGATCGATCCGGTCAATGACCTGTTCGTCCTGGGCATGGTCCAGGTCCTAGGGCGCGGTGACGACGAGGCGGAGCTGAACCGCCTGTCGGCGGCGGGCATCTATCCGGCGATCAAGGCGCACTGAGCGATGAAACCTTTTCGCCTCGCTGTTTAGAGGCTTGCAAAACGCATAGCTCATTGGTTATGGGTTTAATCCATAGCCACTGAGTTATGCGTTTTCCATGTCAGCCGCCCAAGACGCCCTTTTTCGAACCCTCGCAGACCCGACCCGTCGGGCGATCTTCGAGCGTCTGTGCCGTGATGGGGAGCAGACGGTGGGGGCTCTGACGGCCCAAGCCGGGGTCTCGCAGCCGGCCGTCTCCAAACATCTGGGCGTCCTTAAGCAGGCCGGGCTGGTGCGCGATCGCCACGAGGGCCGGCAGACGCACTACAGCGCCCAACTCGAGGCTCTGGCCCCGCTGGTCGACTGGACCAGCGAGATGGCCAGCTTCTGGGAGCGCCGGTTCGACGGCCTCGAAGACCTTCTCAAAAGGATGGACCAATGACCGCAGCTGAAACGCGCTCCGTCGTCGTAGAGCGAGAGTTTCCTCATCCGCCGGAAAAACTTTGGCGCGCCCTGACCCAGCCCCACCTGATCGAGGAGTGGCTGATGAAGAACGACTTCGCGCCGACCCCTGGCCATCGCTTCAACCTGCGCGGCGATTGGGGCGGGGTCCTGGACTGCGAGGTCCTGGTGGTCGAGGCGAACCGGGCGCTGTCCTATAGCTGGAACTTCGCGCACGACGATCCGGCCTATGCACTGGAGAGCGTGGTCACCTTCACCCTGACCCCTACGGATGCGGGCACGCACCTGCGCATGGAACAGGTCGGTTTCCGGCCGGATCAGAAGCAGGCCTTCGGCGGCGCCCACGCCGGTTGGGGGCAATTCTTCGGCAAGCTGGAGCAATTGCTGGCGCGGGACTGAGGTTTGGCGAAGGGAGCGGACACCATGGCTGAGGACAAACCCAAGTTGCTTTCGGGCGGCAACCCACAGATCGCCAAGGGCTACGGCGACGCCCCGGTGCAGGCCTATATCGCCGCCATGCCTGGCTGGAAGAGCGAGGTTGGGGCTCGCCTCGACGCGCTGATCGAGCGCACGGTTCCGGGGGTGAGCAAGGCGGTCAAATGGAACTCGCCCCTGTACGGGATCGAGGGGCAGGGCTGGTTCCTGGGGGTCCATGTCTTCACCCGGTACATCAAGGTGGCCTTCTTCAAGGGCGCATCGCTGAACCCGCCGCCGCCGCAGACGTCCAAACAGCAGGACGTGCGCTACTTCCACATCCACGAGGACGACCCGATCGACGAGGTGCAATTCGCCGATTGGATCCGGCAGGCGAGCGCGCTGCCCGGCGAGCGGATGTGAGTTGTGGGGACATGAGCGAGGGGCTGGCCGAGGTGACAGCGCCCGCTCACCGTCGCTCTCAGAGAACCTCATTACCAGTTTAGTTTAATCCTATCGGTTAGATAGGAATAAGGAGGTTATGCCTTTCCCCAAGGGGCCTTGAGACGAGGGGATTGAGCATGAGTTCGGCTGAACGTAAGGGTTTGATCGGGAGCGCGGTTCTGGCCGCCCTGTTCTGCGGCGCCGCGCCGGCGGCTTTGGCGCAGGCGCCCAGCGCGTCGGTTGGTGAGGCTGTTCCGACGGCGGAGGTGGCGGGCGCCTCCCTCTCGGGGGTCGTAGTGACGGCCCGCCGCCGCGAAGAGCAGGCGCAGGACGTTCCGATCGCCCTGCAGGTGACCTCTGGCGAGCGCCTGGAGCAGACCCAGGTCAACACTATCACCCAGCTGACGCAGCTGGTTCCGACCTTGCAGGTGCTGTCGCCCAATCCGCGCAACACGGCGCTGACCATCCGGGGCCTGGGTGCGTCCTACGGCTTGGCCAATGACGGGCTGGAGCAGGGGGTCGGGGTCTATATCGACCAGGTCTATGTCTCGCGGCCCGCCATAGCGACGCTGGACTTCATCGACATACAGCAGGTGGAGGTCCTGCGCGGACCGCAGGGCACGCTGTTTGGCAAGAACACCACCGCGGGCGCCCTGAACGTCACCACCCTGAACGCCAGCAACACCTTCGAGGCGGCGATCGAGGGAAGCTACGGCAGCTACAACTTTCGCCAGGTGAAAGGCACGATCAGCGGGTCGATCATCAAGGACGTCCTGGCCGCGCGCATTTCGGCGGTCGGCACGTGGCGCGACGGCGACATCTACAACCCCGTTCAGAAGCTGGATCAGAACGCGCGCGACAGCCAAGGCTACCGCGCCCAGATCCTGTACACCCCGACCCCCAAGCTGACCGTGCGTCTGAATGGCGAATACGCCCAGCAGCAGCCGGAGTGCTGCACCCAGCTCTTCTATCGGGTCGGGACCACGCAGAAGCCGGCGAGCCAGCAGTTCCCGGCCCTGGCCGCCGGTCTAAACTATCGACCGGCCAGCACAGACATTCATGACCGCCTCGCGGATGTGAATGACCGAATCCAGGCGGACCAATGGGTCAGCGGGCTGTCGGCCATCGTCGATTACGACCTGGGCTGGGCCACCCTGACGTCCGTGACGGCGCACCGCGAGTGGGATTGGGAGCCGCGCAACGACCGCGACTACACCGCGCTGGATGTCACGCGGCGGTCGAACAACCCTTCGCACCAGAAGCAGGACAGCCAGGAGCTGCGGCTGGCATCCAACGGGACCAACCGCGTCGACTGGACGGTCGGCGTCTATTATTTCGACCAGAACGTCACCACCAACGGGATCACCGAATACGGCGCTGACGCAGCCTATTGGCTGTTGCCAGGGACCAACACGCCGTCCGCCCTGCTGGCCGGCTACACGGTGTTCAACGACTCAAGCATCGACACCACCAGCTATGCGGCCTTTGGCCAGCTGACCTGGAACGTCAGCGACCGCCTGCGGGTCACGCCCGGCATCAGGTACACGCACGAAGAGAAAGACGGCAGCTATGTCAGCACGGTGACCGGCGGCTTGGCCACCACGGACACCGTCCTGATCAACCGCCGCCTCGGCGTCGCACGGCCGCAGAACTATCAGGCCGAGACCAGCGACGGCTCCTTTTCGGGGCAGGTGGCGGTCTCCTACGACCTGACCGACACCGTCCACGCCTACGGGACATATTCGCGCGGCTACAAGTCGGGCGGGATCAACATGGCGGGCATTCCGACCACGGCCGCGGGGGCGCCATCGCTGGTCAACGCCGTGGTCGAGCCGGAGAAGGTCACCACCTACGAGGCGGGCCTCAAGACCGAGCTTTTCGACCGCTTCGTCACCGCCAATGCGGCGGTCTTCGCCACTAACGTCCGCGACTTCCAGGCGAACGTGGTGGACGCCGGCCCGGGGGCCTTGCGCGGCTATCTGGCGAATGTGGAGAAGGTGACGGTGCGGGGGGCGGAACTGGACCTCAGCACCCGGCCGATCAACGGCTTCAGCTTCTATAGCAACCTTGCCTACACGGACGGCGAGTACGACAGCTTCCTGAACGGCCCGTGCCCATTGGAGCGGGTGGGAACCTCCACGGCGGCGTGCGACCTGTCGGGCAAGGAGCTTCCCGGCGTTTCCAAATGGGCGGGATCGTTCGGGGGCGAGTACCGCCGCGAGCTGTCGATCGGACGCTTCAGCGGGGAGGCCTATGCCGGCGTCGACGCCAGCTTCCGCTCGGCCTACTTCGCCGACGCGACGGATTCCATCTACAGCCGCCTGCCGTCCTACCAGATCGTCAATCTGCGCGCGGGCTTCAAATCCGACGCCGGGTGGGAGGCGTTCGTCTCGGCCAAGAACGTGCTGGATGAGGAGTACATCCAGAACATCACCGTGGTGTCGGGCAACTCCGGCCTCGTCGTCGGGACGCCGGGCGACGACAGCACGGTGAGCTTCACGCTGCGGGCGCGGTACTAGTCGCGTCGGGCTCGGGTGGGCCGGCTTCGCGGTCGCGGGCGCTCATCAGGGCCCAGCCGCCCGGCTTGAGGATTTCCAGCGGCGAGAAGCGGGCCTTGTAGGCCATCTTCTCGCTGCCCGGGACCCAGTAGCCCAGATAGACGTAGGGCAGGCCGGTCAGGCAGGCCTGGATCATGTGGTCGAGGATGACGAAGCTGCCCAGGCTGCGCTTGGGGAGGGTCGGCTCGTAGAAGCTGTAGACCAGCGACAGGCCGTCAGCGAGCACATCCACCAGCACGCAGGCGATCAGGTCGCCGGGGCCGCGGTCCTGCGACTTGCGGCGGTACTCGATCATGTGGGTGCGGACGGCGGTGTCCTCGACCATGGCGACGTAGTCGGGCCAGGTCATGTCGGCCATGCCGCCCTCGGCGTGGCGGGCGTTGAGGTAGCGGCGGAGCAGGTCGAACTGCTCCATGGTCGCCTCGGCCTCGACCAGATGGCGTTCCAGGTCCTCGTTGCGGGACAGAACCTTCCGCTCGGAGCGGGAGAAGACGTACTCTTTGGCCGAGGCGCGGGCCGAGACGCAGGCGCGGCATGATTCGCAGGCGGGCCTGTAGGCGATGTTCTGTGAGCGGCGGAAACCGACCTGGGTCAGGCCGTCGTTCACGGTCGGCCCGTCGGTCAGGGGAAGGTGAGCGAACACCTTGCGTTCCTGGCGGCCGGGCAGGTACGGGCACGGGCTTGGCGCCGTCAGGAAGAACCGAAGCTGTCGCGTCGGAAAATGTTGCGTCACGTCCTATTGGCGCTCTCTACGCCCCAGCCCTAAGCGGATTAGGGGGCATCTTGCGGCGGCGCGCAAGATGCCGGGTTTGTCGCACCTGAACGTTGTTTAGAACGCATTGTCCGGCGGCAGGACGGGCTTGTCGCGCAACAGGACGATGGAGATGCGGCGGTTGCCGGCCAGGGTGGGATCGTCCGGGTAGAGCGGGTCGGAATTGGCCTTGCCCGAGACCTGATAGATTCGGTCGGCGTCCACGCCCGCGCTCTGCAGAATCTGGCGGGCGGCGTTGGCGCGATTAGCTGACAGGGGCCAGTCGGCGTCGGACTGGCGGCCGGCGGCGTTGGCGCTGGTGTGGCCGGAGATGGTCAGGCGGTTGGGCAGCTGGTTGACGATCTTGGCGATGGCGCGCAGCAGCAGGCGAGCGCGTTCGTTGGGCTGGGCCGCGTTCTCCTTGAACATCGAGCGGCCTTCCTGATCGACCAGCTGAATGCGCATGCCCTCAGGCGTCTGGTCGATGAAGATCTGCTTCGACAGCTCAGCCAGCTCCGGCATGTCCTGCAGCGCCTGGCGCAGGGACTGGGCGGCGGAGGCGAAGCTGTCGTTCTCCTTCTTCATCAGGGCCTGGCGCAGGGCGTCTTCGGTGGCGTTGTCGAGGGCCGCGCCGGTCTTAGCGCTCTGGCCCTGTTCTACGGCGTCCGGCGGAGCCTGGGGGGCGGTGGCCTCGACGAGGGCCTGGCTGCCGCGGGCCTGATCGCCTTCCTCACCCAGGGCGGTGCCGCCCAGGATGCCGCCCGAGCCGCTGGTCGAATCGGTGACGGCGGCGGGGGCGAAATAGTCGGCGATGCCCTGGCGCTGCTCCTCGGTGGTCGAGGACAGCAGCCACATCAGCAGGAAGAACGCCATCATGGCGGTCACGAAGTCGGCGTAGGCGACCTTCCAGGCGCCGCCATGGTGCCCATGGTCGCCGCCCTTCTTGATCTTCTTGATGATGATCGGAGCGTCGTTGCCGATCGCCATTGGGCGCGTCCTTAACCTTGATAAGGTCTTCAGCATGACGCCCGCCCGTTAAGATGGGGTTGCCGCCAAGCGCTGCTGGGCCTAACCGCAGGCGTCCCGTGGTTCGGGCGCGGTTCAGGAGCGTGCGCATGAAAGTCGCCTTCATCGGTCTTGGGGTCATGGGCTTTCCCATGGCGGGGTATCTGGCCAAGGCCGGGCACGAGGTGGCGGTGTTCAACCGCAGCCCGGAAAAGGCCCAGCGTTGGGTCGAAGCCCATGGCGGCGCGGCCGGATCGACCATCGGCGAGGCCGCGGCGGGGGCCGAGATCGTCTTCCTGTGCGTGGGCAATGACGACGACGTCCGGGGCGTCGTCCCCCAGGCGCTGGAGACCATGGCCCAGGGCGGGATCATCGCCGACCACACCACCACCAGCGCTAAGCTCGCCCGCGAGATGGGCGAGTTGTGCGCCAAGGCGGGTGCGAGTTTTGTCGATGCGCCGGTGTCGGGCGGGCAGGCGGGGGCCGAGAACGGGCAGCTGACCATCATGGTCGGGGCCGACAAGGCCGCCTTCGACCGCGCTCAGCCCGTCATGGACTCTTACGCCAAGGCGATCACCCACATGGGCGAGACGGGCGCGGGTCAATTGACCAAGATGTGCAACCAGATCGCCATCGCCGGCGTGGTGCAGGGGGTCGCCGAGGCGCTGCACTTCGCCACTCAGGCCGGGCTCGACACCGAGCTGGTGCTGGCCGCCATCTCCAAGGGCTCGGCCCAGAGCTGGCAGATGGAGAACCGCTGGCCGACCATGGCCAAGGACAAGTTCGACTTCGGCTTCGCCGTGGACTGGATGCGCAAGGACCTGGGCATCGCCCTGGACGAGGCGCGGACCAACGGCGCGCGGCTGGAGGGCACGGCCCTGATCGACCAGTTCTACGCCGAGGTGCAGGCCATGGGCGGACGCCGCTGGGACACGTCCAGCCTGGTGGCCCGATTGAATAAGAAGAAGTAGGGGGAAGCTATGAAATTCAAGACCTTGTGCCTGGCTGCTGCGGCGGCCTTGAGCCTCGCCACGGGCGCTTTGGCGCAGACCAACTGGCCGGTGAAGGAAGGCGATTTCGTCGCCAAGAACTTCAAGTTCGTCTCGGGCGAGAGCCTGCCCGAGCTGCGCCTGCACTACACCACCCTGGGCGAGCCCAAGCGGGACGCGGCGGGCAAGATCACCAATGCGGTGATGGTGCTGCACGGCACGGGCGGGACCGGAAAGCAGTTCTGAGCCCGCAGTTTTCCGAGGTGCTGTTCAAGCCGGGCGGCGTGCTCGATCCGGCCAAGTACTACATCATCATGCCCGACAACATCGGCCACGGGAAAAGCTCCAAGCCGAGCGATGGACTGAAGGCCAAGTTCCCGCACTACGACTATGACGACATGGTCGCCGCGCAGCACCAATTGCTGACCAAGGGCCTGGGCGTGGACCGGCTGCGCCTGCTGTTCGGCACTTCGATGGGGTGCATGCACGGGTTCGTGTGGGCCGAAACGCATCCGACCTTCGCCCAGGCGATGATGCCCATGGCGTGCCTGCCGACCGAGATCGCCGGGCGCAACCGCCTGTGGCGCAAGATGGTCGTCGATGGGATCAAGTCCGACCCGGCGTGGCAGGGCGGGGACTACACCGCCCAGCCGCAGCAGGGCGTGCGCATCGCCGCCAACTTCCTGATCCTGGCCGGGTCCTCGACCATTCCGATGCAGAAGGCCCTGCCGACGCGGGCGGCCGTGGATACGTTCGTGGAGGCGGATGTGGCGCGCCGCATGGCGGGGATCGACGCCAACGACTTCCTGTACCAGGTGGAGTCGTCGCGAAACTACAATCCGTGGCCCAAGCTGGAGACGATCAAGGTCCCGATGACCTGGATCAATTCGGCCGACGATTTCATCAACCCGCCGGAACTGGGCCTGGACGTCGAGGCGGCCAAGCGCCTGCCGACCGCCAAGTACATCCTGCTGCCCGCCGACGGCACGACCAAGGGCCACGGCACCCACACCTGGGCGGCCCTGTGGGAGGGCGAGATGAAGGCCCTGCTGGAGCGGACCGAGAAGTAGGGGCGTAACCGAAGTCTCCTGGAGACCAGATCGCGGCCCTTGGAGACGGGGGCCGCGATTTTTGGTTGGGGGTTTGCATCTGATCGCCAGCCATTGTCGGCCCTTGGTCCGGGCCGGGGATAGTTTCGCGGTGGCGGCGGCCGTTCGCCTCTCCCCACGTGTGGGGAGAGGGTAGGGTGAGGGGATAGCTGAGGTTCCGGCGGCAGGTGGTGTGCCGGTTGAAGCGCTGTAGCCCCCTCACCCTGACCCTCTCCCCCGAAGACGGGGGAGAGGCGAAAGTGTCTCCGATGTCTCCACAAAGGGGTCGGGAGTCGCGAGAGTATTGGTATCGAGAGTCCCCACGCACAGAGCCCCTCACAGGGTCTTCCTCGCCCTTGTGGCGAGGATCCCTATGTCGGCTGGCGTTGAGCGCGATCGAATAGCGCCACGCGCGCCGCTGGCAGGGACCCTCGCCACAAGGGCGAGGGAGGCGGTTTAAAGTTAGAGAGCCCGCACCGCCGGCAGGACCTGTTCGGTCAGCAACCGGGCGAGGCGGCGTTCCCCGGGCGCGGCCACGTCCAGCCAGAGCGCTTCTTCAATCTCGGCCTGGGCGGTGGGTTGGCCATCCAGGCGGGCGAGATAGACGACCGCGCGGACCGTCGTGTCGTGCTCGTTGGCGGCGGGGGCTTCGAAGACGCCGAGCAGGACGGGGTCGACGATCCCGCAGGCCAGTTCCTCGCGGATTTCGCGGGCCAGAGCCGTCAGGTCGTCTTCGCCGGGTTCGCGCTTGCCGCCGGGTTTCATGAAGATCCGCGAGCCCCGCTTGCGGACCACAAGCCAGCGGCCGTCATCGTCGCGGATGACGGCGGTGACGATCTCGATGAGCTGGCTCACGCGCCCAGGAGGCGGGCGGCCGTGGGCGCGAAGTAGGTGATGGTTCCGGCGCAGCCGGCGCGCTTGAAGGCGCCAAGCGTCTCCATCATGGCGCGCTCTTCGTCGATCCAGCCGTTGGCGGCGGCGGCCTTGATCTGGGCGTACTCGCCGCTGACCTGGAAAGCGAAGGTGGGCATGGAGAAGGTCTCGACCAGACGACGGCAGATGTCGAGGTAGGGCAGGCCCGGCTTGACCATGATCATGTCGGCGCCCTCGGCGATGTCGAGGGCGACCTCGCGGATGGCTTCCTCGGTGTTGGCCGGGTCCATCTGGTAGGTCTTCTTGTCGCCCTGACCCGCCGAGAGTTTGGCCGAGCCGATGGCGTCCCGGTACGGGCCGTAGAAGGCCGAGGCGTACTTGGCGGCGTAGGACATGATCATCACGTCCTGGTGGCTAGCCCCTTCCAGCGCCGTGCGCAGGGCGCCGATGCGGCCGTCCATCATGTCGGAGGGGGCCAGGATGTCGGCGCCGGCGGCGGCCTGCATCAGGCCCTGTTCGACGAGGCGTTCGATGGTCGGGTCGTTGAGGATCTTGCCGCCCTCGACCACGCCGTCGTGGCCGTGGTCGGTAAAGGGATCGAGGGCGACGTCGCACATGATGCCGACCTCGGGCGCGGCGTCCTTCATGGCCTTGACCGCGCGGGGGATGACGCCGTCCGGGTCGCTGGCGATGGAGCCGGCGGCGTCCTTACGGGCGCCGTCGATATGCGGAAAGATGGCGATGGCGGGGATGCCAAGCTCGCGCGCCTGGACGGCGGCCTTGGCGGCCTCGGCCACCGACAGGCGCTCTACGCCGGGCATGGAGGCGACCGGGATACGGCCCTCGCCCTCATGCACCACCATGGACCAGATCAGGTCGGAGGGGGTCAGCACGGTCTCGCGGACCAGACGCCGGACCCAGTCGGCCTGACGCAGGCGGCGGAGACGAAGGGCGGGGTAGGCGGCGAGGTTGGCGGTCATGCCGCTGTGTTGCCGATGCTCCGCTGGCTGGCAAGTCGAATGAAGCCGAACGCGGGTGCGCAAAGCAGCCACAGGGTGCTGAGCAAAGCGAAGATCAGGGCGGCCACGGTCAGGACGATCACCGGCGCCTCGAACCGCACGTCGTGGAAGTCCACGTCGATCACGTCCCAGGCGCTCCAGTCGCCGCGGACGCCGAACTCGATGATGTCGCCGATGCCGGCGATCACGGCGCCCAGGCCGCAGGCGGCCGACGCGATGGACAGGGCCAAGGCGATCCAGAAGATGCGAATCTGGAAGTTGTGGTGGGTGCCGATCTCGGCCCGCACATGGCCGCGCTGGGCATAGGCGATGACCACGGCGATCAGGGCCGGGATGCCCGCGAAGAAGATCGCCGAGAACAGCAGGGCGTAGGTCACGAGGGCCAGATTGCGGTCCACGTCGGATCGCGGGGCCTCTACGGGGGCGTCGGTCATCGGTTGGTTGGTCCCGGCTGGTTCAATCGCAGCGAGATTGACAGGCCGCGCGCGTCGCGTCACCTCCTCGTCCAAATAAAGCGGAGGCGGGTTCATGCCTCCGACAAGGGAAAATGCGCATGGACTTCACGCTGACAGACGATCAACGGGCCATCTGGGACGCCGCCAGCGCCTTTGCGCGCGAAGAGCTTGCCCCGCACTCTGCGCATTGGGACGAGACCAAGCACTTTCCAGTGGACGTGATCCGCCAGGCGGCCTCGCTGGGTTTCGCCGGCATCTATGTGCGCGAGGACGTGGGCGGCTCGGCCCTGGGCCGGCTGGACGCGAGCCTGATCTTCGAGGCCCTGTCCTATGGCGACGTGCCGACGGCGGCGTTCATCTCAATCCACAACATGGCGTCGTGGATGATCGACCGGTTCGGGTCCGAGGAACTGCGCCAGAAATACCTGCCGCGCCTGACGACCATGGAGTTGATCGCCAGCTATTGCCTGACCGAGCCGGGTTCGGGTTCGGACGCGGCGTCGATGCGCACCTCGGCCAAGCTGAGCGGCGACCACTATGTGCTGAACGGCTCCAAGGCGTTCATCAGCGGCGCGGGCGTGTCGGACGTCTATGTGGTCATGGCCCGCACCGGCGGCGACGGTCCCAAGGGCGTGTCGGCCTTCGTGGTGGAGAAGGGCTGGGAAGGCCTGACCTTCGGCGCCAATGAAAAGAAGATGGGCTGGAACGCCCAGCCGACGGCGCAGGTGAACTTCGACAACGTTCAGGTGCCGGTGGAGAACCGCATCGGGGCGGAGGGCGACGGCTTCCGCTTCGCCATGATGGGGCTGGACGGTGGGCGCCTGAACATCGCGTCCTGCTCACTGGGCGGAGCCGGCTTCGCGCTCGACACCGCCAAGGCCTACATGGAGACGCGCAACCAGTTCGGCAAAGCGCTGAAGGAGTTTCAGGCCCTGCAGTTCAAGATCGCCGACATGGCGACCGAGCTGGAGGCCGCGCGCCTGATGGTCCGTCGGGGCGCCGACGCCCTCGATAAGAAGGACCCGCAAGCCACCAAGCTGTGCGCCATGGCCAAGCGGTTCGCCACGGACGCCGGGTTCTCGGTGGCCAATGACGCCCTGCAACTGCACGGCGGCTATGGCTATCTGCAGGACTATCCGCTGGAGCGGATCGTGCGTGATCTGCGGGTTCACCAGATCCTGGAAGGCACCAACGAGATCATGCGGGTGATCATCAGCCGTGAGATGTTCCGGCAATGAGTGCTGAACCCGAAGTCATCACCCGCATCGAGGGCAAGGTCGGGCGGATCACCCTGAACCGACCCAAGGCGCTGCACGCCCTGAACCTTGGCATGTGCGAGGCGATGATCGCGGCGCTGCAGGCCTGGCGGAACGATCCGGCGGTGGCGCTGGTGATGATCGACCATGCCGGCGAGCGCGGGTTCTGCGCCGGCGGCGACATCCGGATACTGGCCGAGAGCGGGGCCAAGGACGGGGTGGAGGCCATGGCCTTCTTCCACACCGAGTACCGGCTGAACCACCTGCTGTTCACCTATGAAAAGCCCGTGGTCGCGGTGATGGACGGGATCGTCATGGGCGGGGGCGTGGGCCTCGCCATGCCCTGCGCCTATCGCATCGCCACGGAGCGGACGACCTTCGCCATGCCGGAGACGGGCATCGGCCTGTTCCCGGATGTCGGCGGAGGCTGGTTCCTGCCGCGGCTGCCCGGGAAGACCGGCTTTTGGCTGGCCCTGACCGGCGCGCGGATCAAGGCGGCGGACTGCCTGATCCTGGGGATCGCCACCGACTATGTGCACGCGGCGGACCTGGAGACCCTCAAGAGCGCGATCATCGCCGATCCGGCCGACATCGAGGGACTGCTGGCGCAGATCGACGCCGATCCGGGGCATGCGCCCCTGGCCGATAATCTGGCGGCGCTGTCTGAGACCTTCACCATGACCTCGGTGGAGGGGATCGTGGCGGCGCTGGAGGCGCATGGCTCCGACTGGGCCGGGGCGCAGCTGGAGACGCTTCGCACCAAGTCGCCGCAGACGCTCAAAGTCGCCTTCCGTCAGTTGAGGCGGGGCGGGGCGATGGATGACTTCGCCGAGAACATGGCCATGGAGTACGCCATCGGCGCCCGCGTGGTGCGGCGGCACGACTTCATCGAGGGCGTTCGGGCGGTGATCGTCGACAAGGACAACGCGCCCAAGTGGAACCCTGATCGCCTTGGTGCGGTCACAGAGTCGATGCTGGACGAAATCTTCGCCCCGTTGCCGCCAGACCAGGCGTGGACCCCGCTGACGTAGCGCCACTGCTGGAGTAGTCTGGTCGGCAAAACGAGAAACGACCGGTTCGAAGGGATATTCGCCTATGCGTAAGCCGCTGCTCAGCCTCGCCGCCGCTCTTCTGGTGACGGCCTGCGCCACAACCGCCGCTCCGCCTGCCGCGCCCGGCGGCCGTCCGGCCCCCGGCGCCGGCGATCCTTTCATGCGCGCCCTAAACGATCCCAAGCGGCCCGAGGCCGATGTGGCCCGCGACGACGACCGCAAGCCGGCCGAGGTGTTGGCGTTCGGCGGGGTGCGTCCGGGCGCCAAGGTCGCCGACCTGATCCCCGGCAACGGCTATTACACCCGCATCCTGTCGCGGGCGGTGGGGCCGACCGGCAAGGTCTATACCTATGTGCCGGACGAACTGACCAAGCTGGCCAATCGCAAGCCGGCCGTGGCGGGGATCGCCGACGATCCGGCCTATGGCAATGTGGAGATGGTGCTGAACACCCTGCCCAATTTCGGCGCGCCCGAGAAGCTGGACCTGGTGCTGTCGGCGGGGACCTATCACTACCACTACACGCGCCTGTTGGGCTCGCCGAACGTGGTGGCGATCAACCGCAAGATCTACGAGTCGCTCAAGCCTGGCGGCGTGTTCCTGGTGGTCGAGGCCATGGCCCCAGCGGGGACGGCGGCGCAAGGCGCGGAGAACCTGAACCGCATCGATCCGGCGACCGTGCGGGCCGACGTGACCAAGGCCGGGTTCGTGTTTGAAGGCGAGAGCCCGGTGCTGCGCACCACGGCCGACACCTATCGCACTAACGCCCTGGCGGCGGACGCGGGTCGGGTGGATCAGTTCGTCTACAAGTTCCGCAAGCCGCGCACCGCGGCCCGGTAAAGACCCGAAAAGGGGACAGTCATGCGTCGTCGTTCGATCCTCGTGGCCGTAGCGGCGGCCTTGCTGTCCTCCGGCGCGGCTCACGCGCAGCCTGACCATATCGCCAGGGCCCTGGCCGATCCGGCGCGGCCGGCGGCGGATAGGCTGCGAGACGCCGACCGCAAGCCTGCCGAGCAACTGGCCTGGGCTGGGGTGAAGGCGGGGGACAAGGTCGGCGAGTACATGCCTGGCGCGGGCTATTTCACCCGCATCCTGTCCAAGACCGTGGGGCCGAGCGGCAAGGTCTATGCCTATGTGCCGTCCGAGATCGTCAAGATCGCGCCCAAGTACCTGACCGACGGGCAGGCTATCGCCGCCGATCCGGCCTTTGCGGGGAACGTGGTGGTGTCGTCCGACACCAACGGCAATTTCGGCGCGCCGGAGCCGCTGGACGTGGTCTGGACGGCGCAGAACTATCACGACCTGCACGGCAAGTTCGCCCCACCGGGGACGGCGACAGCGTTCAACGCGGCGGTGTTCAAGGCGCTGAAGCCCGGCGGGACCTATATCGTCATCGATCATTCGGCCTTGCCGTCGTCGGGGCTGAAGGGCGCGGCCGAGCAGCACCGGATCGCCAAGTCCGCCGCCATCGAGGAAGTCAAGCTGGCGGGTTTCGTGCTGGAGAGCGAGAGCGCCGTCCTGGCCAACGCCAACGACCCGCTGACGGCCAGCGTTTTCGATCCTTCCATTCGCGGGAAGACCGATCAGTTCGCGCTGAAGTTCAAAAAGCCGCGCTAAGCGGCGAATTATAAAACAAAATCCACAGGGAGTGAGTTGATGCGTATCGCGTTCATCGGCCTGGGCGCCATGGGCGGCGGCATGGCCGCCAATCAGGCCAAGGCCGGGCACGAGGTGGCGGCGTTTGATCTGTCGGAGGCCGCCGTCGCCCGGGCCGTGGAGGCCGGCTGCCGGGCCGCGGGCTCAGCGGCCGAGGCGGTGGCCGACGCGGATGTTGTGATCACCATGCTGCCGGCTGGTCCGCATGTGCGGTCGGTCTATGCCGACACCATCATCGGCAAGGCACCCAAAACGGCGCTGCTGATCGACTGTTCGACCATCGACGTCGAGAGCGCCCGCGCCGTGGCCGAGCAGGCGAGGGGGGCGGGCTATCGCGTGGCCGACGCGCCGGTCAGCGGCGGGATCATGGCGGCGGACGCCGGGACCCTGGCCTTCATGGTCGGCTGCGAGGACGCGGTGTTCGCCGAGGTCGAGGCGGCGCTCAAGCCCATGGCGCGGGTGGTGATCCACGCCGGCTCGGCCGGGGCGGGGCAGGCGGCCAAGATCTGCAACAACATGCTGCTGGGCATCTCGATGCTGGGGACGTGCGAGGCGTTCGCCCTGGCCGAGAAGCTGGGCCTGGCGGCGGACCGGTTCTTCGAGGTGGCGAGCCAGTCGTCGGGCAACTGCTGGTCGGTCAGCAACTACTGCCCCGTGCCCGGGGTCGGGCCGCAGACGCCGGCCGATCGCGGCTATGAGGGCGGGTTCGCCACGGCCATGATGCTCAAAGACCTGAAGCTGGCGCAGGACGCCGCCGCAAAGGCGGGCGGGACCACGCCGCTGGGCGCACAGGCTGAGGCCCTGTATGCGCTGTTCGACACACAAGGTTACGGCAGGAAGGACTTCTCGGCTGTGTTGCAGATGCTGCGCGGGCGACTGTCCGAGCTCAGTTGAGAACCGCTCGCGAAGTCCGCGACATTTTTGCGTTCATTGGCGAATAACCGCCTCGGTTTTGTGGACAAATCTACAAACCACATGCGAAAAGCCGCGCCATATTGAGAGGGATCAATGAATCCCCCGCTGGCATCGCCGAGCAACGTCGTCATGGATTACAAAGCCGCGTTCAAGAACGCCGTCGAACAGGTCCGCTCCGAGGGCCGCTATCGGGTCTTCGCCGACTTGAAGCGCCATCAGGGCCATTTCCCGCGCGCCACCTGGACGCGCCCGGACGGCTCCGAGCAGGACGTCGTGGTCTGGTGCTCGAACGACTATCTCGGCCAGGGCCAGAACCCCGTCGTCATGAACGCCATGCACGAGGCGATCGACGCCCATGGTTCGGGCTCGGGCGGCACGCGCAACATCTCGGGCACCACGCACCAGCATGTCGAGCTGGAGCTGGAATTGGCCGACCTGCACCAAAAGGAATCGGCGCTGGTCTTCACCTCGGGCTACGTGGCCAACGAGGCGGCGCTGTCGAGCCTGCAGAAGATCCTGCCGGGGCTGATCATCTATTCGGACGCCCTGAACCACGCCTCGATGATCGCCGGCATCCGCAACGGCGGCTGTGAGCGCCATGTGTTCCGTCACAATGATCTTGAGCACCTGGAAGAGCTGCTGGCCGCCGCGCCGGCGGATCGGCCCAAGCTGATCGCCTTCGAGAGTGTCTATTCGATGGACGGCGACATCGCCGACATCGCCGGGACCATCGCCCTGGCCAAGAAGTACGGCGCCCTGACCTATCTGGACGAAGTCCATGCCGTGGGCATGTACGGCGATCGCGGCGCCGGCGTGGCCGAGCGCGACGGCGTCATGGACCAGATCGACATCGTCGAGGGCACCCTGGGCAAGGCGTTTGGGGTCATGGGCGGCTATATCGCCGGCGACGCCGACATGATCGACGCCGTGCGCCTGTATGCGGCGGGTTTCATCTTCACCACCTCGCTGCCGCCGGCCCTGATGGCGGGCGCCGCGGCCAGCGTGCGGTATCTGAAGGAACACAACGAGCTGCGCATCGCTCACCAGGAGCGCGCCGCGACCCTGAAGAAGATGATGGCGGACGCCGGCCTGCCGGTCTTGCCGTCGGTCAGCCACATCGTGCCGGTGCTGGTGGGCGATCCCGTCCACTGCAAGATGATCTCGGACATGCTGCTGTCGGATCATGGCATCTATGTGCAGCCGATCAACTATCCGACCGTGCCGCGCGGCACCGAGCGCCTGCGCTTCACGCCGTCTCCGGCCCATACCGACGCCATGATGCGCGATCTGGTGCGGGCGATGGAAAAGCTGTGGGCCCACTGCAACGTGGCCCGCATGGGCGGCTACGCGGCGTAACCGCGTCGAGCTCCAGATAGTAGAATGGCCGGGGTGACCCGGCCATTTTCGTCTCTGATATCTACTTGCGTCGCCGTACGCCGCGGCCGAGGCCGATCTGCTTGGCGAAATCGGAGCGGCGCGCCGCATAGGCCGGAGCGACCATCGGATAGTCCGGAGGCAGGCCCCACTTGCGGCGGTAGTCGTCGGGGCTGAGGTCGTAGCGCGAACGCAGGTAGCGCTTGAGCATCTTCAGGCGCTTACCGTCCTCGAGGCAGACGATATAGTCGTTGTGGATCGAGCGTGAAATCGGCACGGCCGGTTTCTGCTTCTCGGCGGGGGGCGGGGGCGCGGCCTCGCCCAGGCTGGCCAGCGTGGTGTGGACAGATCGGATAAGGTCGGGCAGCGACGCCGCCGCCACGGCATTCTGGCCAACATACGCGGCCACGATGTCAGCGCTGAGCGACAGGATATCCTGTTCGGACAGATCGCCGTTTTGGTTATCGTCCAAAGACGCCATCAGCTGAAGTCCCCCTTCATACGCCACAGGTCCGGAAAAGCAGCGAACGTGCTGATCCGGGTCGAGGCCTAACGCAGCGCTTGGCGATAGGTTCCGATTGATCGGCGCGGGGGGAAGTTTAAAGAGGGGGCGCCCGCCGCAGCCGCAAGGAATCCCCCATGAGCGCCTTCTTCTCCGCCGATCTCGCATCAACCGACCGCGCCATCTTCGATCGCATCGGTCAGGAGCTGAAGCGCCAGCAGAATCAGATCGAACTGATCGCGTCGGAGAACATCGTCAGCCGCGCGGTCCTGGAGGCCCAGGGCTCGATCCTGACGAACAAGTACGCCGAGGGTTATCCGGGCAAGCGCTACTACGGCGGCTGCGAATTCGTCGACGAGATCGAGACCCTGGCCATCGAGCGCGCCAAGGAGATTTTCGGCGCGGCGTTCGCCAACGTGCAGCCCCATTCAGGTTCGCAGGCCAACCAGGCGGTGTTCATGTCGCTGCTGCAGCCGGGCGACACCTTCCTGGGCATGGATCTGGCGGCGGGCGGGCACCTGACGCACGGCAGCCCGGCCAACCAGTCGGGCAAGTGGTTCAAGCCGGTGTCCTACACCGTGCGCACCCAGGACCAGCAGATCGACTACGACACGGTCGCCGAGATCGCCGCCAAGGAAAAGCCCAAGCTGATCATCGCCGGCGGCAGCGCCTATAGCCGCATCATCGACTTCGCCAAGTTCCGCGAGATCGCTGACAGCGTCGGCGCCTATCTGATGGTGGACATGGCGCACTTCGCGGGTCTGGTGGCCGGCGGCGTCTATCCCAACCCCGTGCCGCACGCTGACGTGGTGACCACCACGACGCACAAGACCCTGCGCGGACCGCGCGGCGGCATGTTGCTGACCAACAACGAGACCATCGCCAAGAAGATCAACTCGGCGGTGTTCCCGGGCCTGCAGGGCGGGCCGCTGGAGCATGTGATCGCCGCCAAGGCCGTGGCGTTCGGCGAGGCGTTGAAGCCGGAATTCAAGACCTACGCCAAGCAGGTGGTGGACAACGCCCGCGCCCTGGCCGACGCGCTGCAGGCCGGCGGGGTCAACATCGTCTCGGGCGGCACCGACAGCCACCTGATGCTGGTCGATCTGCGTCCCAAGGGCGTCAACGGCCGCGACACCGAGCACAGCCTGGAGCGGGCCAACATCACCACCAACAAGAACGGCGTGCCGTTCGACACCGCGCCCTTCACCATCACCTCGGGCATCCGCGTCGGCACGCCGGCGGGCACGACCCGAGGCTTTGGCGTGGCCGAGTTCCGCCAGGTGGGTCAGTTGATCGCCGAGGTGGTCGAGGGCCTGGCCAAGAACGGCGCCGAGGGCAACGGTGCGGTCGAGGACAAGGTCCGCGCTGAAGTCTTGGCCTTGACGGCGCGGTTCCCCATCTACGCTTAATAGCGTCTCATAGGGTCGAGAGGGGCCACATCATGCGTTGCCCGTTCTGCGGCCACATGGAAAGCCAGGTGAAGGACAGCCGCCCGTCGGAAGACGGGGCGGCGATCCGTCGGCGTCGTCTGTGCCCCGAATGTGGCGGCCGGTTCACGACCTTCGAGCGGGTGCAGCTGCGTGAGCTGATCATCGTCAAGCGTTCGGGCCGCCGCGCCCCGTTCGATCGCGACAAGCTGATGCGCTCGCTGTCCATCGCCCTTCGCAAGCGTCCGGTCGATCCGGAGCGAGTGGAGCGGATGGTCAACGGGATCGTGCGCCAGCTGGAAAGCATGGGCGAGACCGAGCTGCAGTCGCAGGTCGTCGGCGAGATGGTCATGAAGGGGCTCAAAAGCCTCGATGACGTGGCCTATGTCCGTTACGCGTCGGTGTATCGCGACTTCCGCGACGGCGAGGATTTCGCCAAGTTCCTTGGTGAGGAAGGCCTCAACGAGGGCGACGAGGCCTGATTGGCCATGTTCGTGACCCTGAAGCTGGCGACCTCCCTCGACGGGCGGATCGCGACCGCGTCGGGCGAGAGCCGGTGGATCACCGGCCCGGCGGCGCGGGAGACGGTTCATCGCCTGCGCTCGCGGCATGACGCGGTGCTGATCGGGGTCGAGACGGCGCTGGCCGACGATCCCGAGCTGACCGTCCGCACGCCGGGCTATGAGGGCAGGCAGCCGTCGCGCATCGTGCTGGATAGCCGTCAGCGGATATCGCAGACCTGCAAGCTGGTGGCGACGGCCCGCGACATTCCCACATACGTGCTGACCACCGAGCCGGCGCAGTCTCGCTTGACTGACGCAGGGGTGCGGGTGCTGCAAATCCCGGCGACGGGCGAGCGGGTCGATCTGCCGGCGGCGTTGCAGACGCTGGCCGGGCAGGGGATCGGCAAGCTGTTCGTCGAAGGCGGCGGGCAGGTGGCGTCGAGCTTCCTGCGCTGCGGCCTGGTCGATGTGATGGAGTGGTTCCGGGCGCCGGTGGTGCTGGGCGGCGAGGGCCGGCCTGGCGTCGGGGCCCTGGCGGTCGAGGCGCTGAGCGATGCGCCAAGGTTCAAACGGGTCGCGGCCGCAACGCTGGGCGACGACCTTTGGGAGCGGTACGAGAGACTCTAGATGTTCACCGGGATCGTCACCGACATTGGCCGCGTGCGCGCCGTTCGCGACACCGACCGCGACCGCCGCTACGAGATCGAGACCGCCTTCGACCTGTCGACGGTGGATATCGGCGCGTCCATCGCCCATGCCGGCTGCTGCCTGACGGTGGTGGAGAAGGGCGCGGGCTGGTTCGCGGTCGAGGTTTCGGGCGAGACGCTGTCCAAGACCACCCTGGACACATGGAGCGAGGGCTCGCGCGTCAATCTGGAGCGCGCCGCAAGGCTGGGCGACGAGATGGGCGGGCATGTGGTGTCCGGCCATGTCGACGGGGTCGGCGAGATCCTGAGCATCGAGGCGGTGGGCGGTTCGCACCACATCCGGGTGCGCGCGCCGCGCCCGCTGCATCGCTATATCGCGCCGAAAGGCTCCATCGCCGTGGAGGGCGTGTCCCTGACGGTCAACGACGTGGAGGACGACATCTTCCACCTGAACATCATCCCGCACACCTTCGAGGTGACCACCCTGGGCGCGCTGAAGGCGGGCGATCGGGTGAACCTGGAGATCGACATGCTGGCCCGCTACCTCGCGCGCTGGCAGGAGACGGCTTAAATGAGTTCCGACACCCCCATCTCGTCCATCGAGGACATCATCGAGGACGCCCGCAACGGGCGGCCCTACATCCTGGTCGACGCCGAGGATCGCGAGAACGAGGGGGATGTGATCATCCCCGCCCAGTTCGCGACCCCTGACCAGATCAACTTCATGGCCAAGTACGCGCGGGGCCTGATCTGCCTGTCGATCACCGGCGAGCGGGCGCGGCAGCTGCGCCTGCCGCCGATGGCGCATCAGAACGAGAGCGGCCACGGCACGGCCTTCACCATCTCCATCGAGGCGCGGGAGGGGGTGACCACGGGCATTTCGGCCCATGATCGCGCCCATACCATCGCCGTGGCGGTGGATCCGACCAAGGCGGCGGACGACATCGTCTCGCCCGGGCACGTGTTTCCGCTGGTGGCCAAGGAGGGCGGGGTGCTGGTCCGCACCGGCCACACCGAGGCGTCGGTGGACATCTCGCGCCTGGCGGGTCTGAACCCGGCGGCGGTGATCTGCGAGGTGATGAACGACGACGGGACCATGGCGCGACTGCCGGACCTGATCGCCTTCGCTCAGCTGCATGGCCTGAAGATCGGGACCATCGCCGACCTGATCGCCTATCGCCGGCGCACCGAGCGCTGTGTGGAGCGGGTGGTCGAGACGCCGTTCGAGAGCGTCTATGGCGGGCACTTCCGCATGGTCGTGTACCGCAACTCCATCGACCGCACCGAGCACGTGGCCCTGGTGAAAGGCCGGATCGAGGGCGACGTCCCGACCCTGGTGCGGATGCACCAGGTGGACTTCGCCGCCGACATGCTGGGCCATGTGGACGCGCGGCGTGACTATGTCCCCAACGCCTTGCGGGCCCTGGGCGCGCATGATGGAGCAGGGGTGGCGGTGTTTATCCGCGATCCCAACCCGTCGTGGATGTCCGAGCGTTATGGGGCCCCCGCCGAGGGGCTCTATCAAACGAACGCCTTGCGCGACTATGGAGTCGGGGCGCAAATCCTGCTGGACCTTGGTGTGCGGGAAATGGTCTTGCTCACCTCGAGTCAGTTCAAACCGGCGGCGCTCGAAGGATACGGCCTGAAGATCGTCGGCCGAGCGCCGATACCGACCGAGGAATAGTTATGCTGGAAGACAAGATCCGGGTTCTGATCGTCGAGGGGCGGTTCTATTCCGGCATCTCCGATGAGTTGCTGCGCGGCGCGACCAACGCCATCGAGGCGTATGGCGCGGAGTATGACGTGGTCTCGGTGCCGGGCGCCCTGGAGATCCCGGCGGTCATCGCCATGGCCGAAGAGGGCGGCAACCGTCCGGTCGGTCAGCGCTATGACGGCTATGTGGCCCTGGGCTGTGTGATCCGCGGCGAGACCTATCACTTCGACATCGTGTGCAACGAGTCGGCCCGGGCCCTGATGGACCTGGCGGTGGGCAAGCGTCTGGCCATCGGCAACGGCATTCTGACCGTCGAGGACGAAGATCAGGCCTGGACCCGCGCGCGAGTGTCGGAAGCCGACAAGGGCGGCGGCGCGGCAAAGGCCTGCCTCGAAATGATCGCCATGAAGCAGCGCCTGCTGGGCGGGGCCGCCCGATGAGCGCGACGCCCCCTCGCCAGGCCCGCTCGGTGGCGCGTCTGGCCGCCGTTCAGGCGCTGTACCAGATGGAGACCGCGGGAGCCGGGGTCGAAGCCGTGGTCCGCGAATTCTCCGAGCATCGTTTCGACCGCGACCTGACCGAGGATGCGCAACTGGCCGGCGCCGACGAGGCTTTCTTCGGCGAGCTTGTGCGCGGCGTTGTGGGCCAGCAATCGGCGATCGACAAGGCCATCACCGGGCGTCTGGCCTCCAATTGGCGGCTGGAGCGGGTGGACGCCACCCTGCGGGCCATCCTGCGGGCGGGGGCCTTTGAGCTGATCAACCGGCCCGATGTGCCGGTCGAGGTGGCCATCGACGAGTATGTGGACATCGCCAAGTCGTTCTTCGACGGCCCGGAGTCCGGCTTCGTCAACGGCGCCCTGGACGGCATCGCCAAGGACGCCAGGGCTTAAGGCACACTCGGAAAGGGCCGTGATGGCCGACGAGTTCGAGACCATCGCAAGGCTTCTGCGCCCGCTGACGCGTGGCGCGCCGGAGGCGCTCGATCTACTGGACGACGCGGCGGTGCTGCCGTCGCGGCCGGGGTTCGATCTGATCCTGACCAAGGACGCGCTGGTCGAGGGGGTGCATTTCCTGTCGACCGATCCGCTAGATGTGGTCGCTCGCAAGCTGCTGCGCACCAACCTCTCCGACCTGGCCGCCAAGGGCGCGGAGCCCTTCGGCTATCTGCTGGCGACGGCCTGGCGGGCGAGCGACGGCTGGGCCGAGCGCGAGGCGTTCGCCAAGGGACTGGCCTTGGACGGAGCGGCGTTCGACCTGCGGCTGCTGGGCGGGGACACGGTATCGACGACCGGGCCGCTGGTGGTCAGCGCGACCCTGCTGGGCTGGGTTCCGACCGGCGGCATGGTGCGGCGAGACGGGGCGAAAGCCGGCGATCTGATCGTGGTGACCGGGACGATCGGCGACGGCTGGTTGGGCTTGCAGGGGGCGACGGGAGCTCTGCCCGATCCTGATGGAGCCCTGACGACGCGATACCGCCTGCCGACGCCACGCCTGAGCCTGCGCGAGGCGCTGGCGCATGCGCACGCCTCGGCCGATGTATCGGATGGCCTGATCGCGGACGTGGGTCATGTGGCGCGGACCAGCGGCCTGCGGGCGACGGTCGATCTGGAGACGGTCCCGCTGTCGTTCGCCGCCGCCGTCTGGGCGGAGGGGCGGGCGGAGCGCCTGGCCACCCTGGCCACCGGCGGCGACGACTATGAGATTGTCTGTGCGGTGGCGCCCGAGAGGTTTGACGCCTTCGCGGCCGCGGCGGGCATGCCGGTGACGGTCGTCGGGCGGTTCGAGACCGGGGACGGGGTCGAGGCTCGCTTCCAAGGCCAGACGCTCGCCCTGGATCGCGCCGGCTGGCGGCATGGGTCGCAAGACTAACGAAACCCTCTGTGGGTTAAGCGTGGGGCGAACCTTGGGGACGTCAATGCGCAGACGTAGTTTCATCGCCGGCCTTGCCTTGTCCGCCGTTGCGGGCGCGGCGCAGGCACGCTCGTCACCCAAATCGTCCGGCGCCAAGTCCTCAGGCGGCGAAGAAGAGGACAAGGGCAAGAACGGTCCGTGGGTAGACCTGGCCGCCGTGGCCTTGCCCATCGTGGTCGACGGTAAGCTGGTGAACTACGTGTTTGTCCGGCTGCGCGTCGATCTTATCGAGGGATCCGACTACGGCGTGTTGAAGACCAAAGAGCCGATGTTGCGCGACGCGGTGATCCGCGCCTCGTACCGCACGCCCTTCGGCAAGAAGGGCGACGTGCAGGAGATCGACGAGGCGCGCCTGAAGGCGGCGGTGCGTCAGGCGGCGATTCAGGTGCTGGGCGCCAAGGCCACGGGCGCGGTGACCATCATCAGCAGCAAGCCGCGCCGATACCTGAAAGCCGCCGCGACCAAGACCGCCGACGCCCACTGACGGAACGCGATAGGGTCCAACCCGTTGAGGTCGCCAGACCCCACGGGAGGAATGGACTATGGCGACTGAACGAGTGACCGAGACTGAAGACGGCGTGGTGCGCGAGCGCGTGGTTGAGCGGGGCGGCGGCACGACCGTCATCGAACGTCGCGGCGGCGGCATGGGCACCGCGCTGCTGGCCATCGCGGTGATCGCGGTGGTGGCCCTGGCTGGCTACTTCCTGGTCAACCAGAACCGCCGCGAGAACGCCGAGACCGCGGCCATCGGCCAGGTGGCCGATTCCGCTTCGGGCGCGGCCAAGAGCGTCGGCAACGCCGCCGATGCGGCTGCGGACGCCGTCCGCAAGGACTAACACCCCAAAGGACGCAACCGCTCAGCGCGGTTGCGCACCCCTTGCTTATTTGCAAACGTCCTGAAGTCGAGCGCTGTTCGCGCTCGGCTTTAGGGTTGCGTGGGGTGACAGGCCTTAAGGCCGGAGCGTTCGCCGACACCTTTCGGCGCCCGCGCCCCGCGTGAGGAAACGCACGAAGGGGCTAAACACCACATGAGTCTTACTCTGGTCTTTTTGGCCGGTCTGCTGGCGGTGCTTTACGGCATCGTACAGACAGCCGTGCTTATGCGCGCCTCGCCAGGCAATGCGCGAATGCAGGAGATCGCCGCGGCGATCCAGGAAGGGGCGCAGGCCTATCTGCGCCGCCAATACACCACCATCGCCATCGTCGGGGTCGTCATCCTGGCCGCCGTCTGGTTCCTGATCGGCCAATGGGCGGCCATCGGCTTCGTCGTCGGGTCTGTGCTGTCGGGCCTCGCGGGCTTCGCGGGCATGCTGATCTCGGTGCGCGCCAATGTGCGCACGGCGCAGGCTGCATCCGAAAGCCTCGCCAAGGGCCTGTCCCTGGCGTTCACCTCCGGCGCCATCACCGGCATGCTGGTGGCGGGTTTCGCGCTGTTGGGCGTCAGCGGCTACTTCATCGTCCTGACGATGCACCTGGGCTTTGATCCGACCAGCCGCGAAGTCGTGGACGCGCTGGTGGCGCTGGGCTTTGGCGCATCGCTGATTTCGATCTTCGCCCGCCTGGGCGGGGGCATCTTCACCAAGGGCGCCGACGTGGGCGGCGACATGGTCGGCAAGGTCGAGGCGGGCATCCCGGAGGATGATCCGCGCAACGCCGCCACCATCGCCGACAACGTGGGCGACAATGTCGGCGACTGCGCCGGCATGGCCGCCGACCTGTTCGAGACCTATGCGGTGACCACGGTCGCCACCATGGTCCTGGCGGCGATCTTCTTCCGCGGGACGGAGGTGGTCTCAACCATGATGCTGCTGCCGCTGGCGATCTGCGGCGTGTGCATCGTCACCTCGATCATCGGCGCGTTCTTCGTCCGCCTGGGCAAGAACAAGAACATCATGGGAGCCCTGTATCAGGGCCTGATCGTCACCGGCGTGCTGTCCATCGGCGCGGTCTGGTGGGTGATCAACGACCTGGTCACCGGTCCGGTCACGATTGGCGACAAGACCTTTGGGGCCATGGAGCTGTTCTATTGCGGGCTCGCGGGCCTGGCGGTGACGGCGGCCATCGTGGTCATCACCGAGTACTATACCGGCACGGGCTTCCGTCCGGTCCGCTCGGTGGCCAAGGCGTCGGTTTCGGGTCACGGCACCAATGTGATCCAGGGCCTTGCCATGTCGCTGGAGTCCACGGCGGCCCCGGCGCTGGTGATCATCGCCGGCATCATCGTCACCTATGGCTTCGCCGGCCTGTTCGGTATCGCCATCGCCACCACCACCATGCTGTCCCTGGCCGGCTTCATCGTCGCCCTGGACGCCTTTGGACCGGTGACCGACAACGCCGGCGGCATCGCCGAGATGGCGGGTCTGCCGGGCGATGTGCGGGTCTCGACCGACGCGCTGGACGCGGTGGGCAACACCACCAAGGCGGTGACCAAGGGCTACGCTATCGGTTCGGCCGGTCTGGGCGCCCTGGTGCTGTTCGCGGCCTATACCGAGGACCTGAAGTTCTTCACGGCCAATGCAGAGCCGGGATCGTTCTTCGAAGGCGTGGGGACGGTCACCTTCGACCTGTCCAACCCCTATGTCGTCGTCGGACTGCTGTTCGGGGGGCTGTTGCCCTTCCTGTTCGGCGGCATGGCGATGACGGCCGTCGGCCGCGC
The DNA here is from genome assembly GCF_027474405.1 of Caulobacter sp. NIBR2454. Lineage (GTDB taxonomy): Bacteria > Pseudomonadota > Alphaproteobacteria > Caulobacterales > Caulobacteraceae > Caulobacter. The sequence goes on along the minus strand of NZ_CP114871.1, from coordinate 2,082,120 downwards.
CGCCCAGGCGGTGGTCGAGGAAGTCCGACGCCAGTTCCGCGAAATCCCCGGCATCATGGAGTTCAACGCCAAGCCTGAATACGGCAAGGCGGTGGACATCCTGACCAAGGCGGCGATCCGCGAGATGATCGTGCCATCGCTGCTGCCGGTGGTTTCCCCCATCGTGCTGTTCTTCGTCATCAACGCCATCGCGGGCAAGGCTCAGGCCTTCTCGGCGCTGGGGGCGATGCTGATGGGCGTGATCGTCACCGGCCTGTTCGTCGCCATCTCGATGACCTCGGGCGGCGGCGCGTGGGACAACGCCAAGAAGTACATCGAGGAAGGCAATTACGGCGGCAAAGGCTCCGAGGCCCACAAGGCCGCGGTGACCGGGGACACGGTGGGTGATCCTTACAAGGACACCTCCGGCCCGGCCGTGAACCCGATGATCAAGATCACCAACATCGTGGCCCTGCTGCTGCTCGCAGTGCTGGCCCACGGGGCGATCGGCTGATCCAACCTTCGGCCTGACGGCTGAAACGGCGCCCCGTGGAGCAATCCGCGGGGCGTTTTCGTTTGTCTAAATAATGATCTTGAGCGGGCGGGGGAATGATGTCGATTTAAACAATATATCGCTGATAGTCATAATTTCGTTATAAACAACGTCTGGAAGAAATTGGGTCGGTTCGATGTAAACTATAGTTACACGGACTGTCATAAAACTTTGTCTTGAGCATAATCGAACGCGAGGTTAGGCCGCGACCTAGCAGGACCCCTTTCGTGGGGGCGCAAAGTACTTGCTAGGGGCAATCTATGAAAAACCGTATTCTGGGCACGACGGCGTTCGCCGTTGTGGCTGCATCGCCGTTCGTCGCTTTCGCACAGGCGTCCACCGCGGCTGACACGGGGGCGGTCGAAGAGATCATCGTCACCGGCACCTATCGGCGCAGCCTGGAGCAGGCGGTCGACCTCAAGCGCGACAATGTCGGCTTTTCCGATTCCATCGTCGCCACCGACGTGGCGAACTTCCCCGAGCAGAACCTGGCCGAAGCGCTGCAGCGCATCCCCGGCGTGACCATCGAGCGCAACAAGGGTCTGGGCAGCCGGGTCATGGTGCGCGGCCTGCCGAGCGAGTTCACCTTCGTCTCGATCAACAAGCTGGCGACGGCGTCGGGCAGCGGCGGCCGTGACGTCGAATTCGACATCTTCGCCTCGGAGATCATCCAGCAGGTCACCGTTCAGAAGTCGCCCAAGGCGTCGGACGAAGAGGGCGGCATCGCCGGTTCGATCAATATCTCGACCGCCCGTCCGTTCGACTATTCGGGCCGCAAGCTGGTGGCCTCGGCCGAAGGCGCCCACAACTCGATCTCCGAGAAGGTTGACCCGAAGGTCAGCTTCCTGGCCAGCGACACCTGGGGCGACTTCGGCGCCCTGGCGTCGTTCTCCATGGCGACCCGCACCAACCGCACCGACTCCAATTCGGGCATCAACTTCCGACCGGCGTTCCGCTTCCTGGAAGCCGGCGGCGCGCGCGAAGCCCAAGCCCGCGCCACCTTGCTGCGCGACGTCGGCCTGAACCTGTCGAACGCCGACATGGACAATCGCGACGTCACCGGCCGCATCATCTTCCAGGACAAGGTCGGCGACCGCGTCTATCTGAACGAGCAGGATCAGTGGGGCGGCACCCTGTCGCTGCAGTACCAGCCGTCCTCGAACTTGACCCTGTCGTTCGACGCCATGCTCGGCGGCTTCGATGGCACAGAGGACGAGTACGACGCGGCGGCCTATTCGGCCTCCAGCCGCAGCACGTTCGAGACCGTCCATTCATTCGACAAGACGACCCTGGCCGATGACGGCCTCGTCGTCCTGCGCGACGTGTCCTATACCGCCACCCAGCACGAAATCCTTAGCAAGGAGCGGATCAGCAAGACCGACTACGCCCAGTTCGGGACCGAGCTGAAGTGGAAGGGCGACAACTGGGAACTCAACGCGCTGGCCGGTTACTCGGGCGCCGAAAAGACCATCGACTACGCCAACCTCAAGCATGTGGCCTATGCCCCGTCGCGCACCCGTTGGACGGATCGCGGCGGCGAGACGGTCAAGAGCAACAACCCGCTCTCGATCGACATGTACAACTCGCCGCAGAGCTACTTGTTCGAGGCGTACGAGACGAACCTGGAGTCGATCACGGACGACAAGTACGCCGCTCAGGCCGACTTCACCCGTCACTTCGATCTCGGCTTCTTCCCGGCCCTGGACAATATCCAGGTCGGCGCCCGCTACACCAAGAAGACCAAGGAACGTGAATACGGCGCGCTGAACATCCAGGGTCCGAGCGCCGGCAGCACGGCATGGCTCAACAAGCGTACCCTGGCGGAAAGCCAGATCGCTCCGATCGGCGACATCGTGCCGGGCGGCGGCTATTCGATCGGCAACCTGAACTGGAGTCAGGCGAGCAACGACTACGCCCGCAGGACCTTCCGCTACGCCGGCTTCTCCACGCCATTCGACGTGGGCCAGTACTATGAAGTCTCCGAAGAGGTCCTCAGCGCCTACGCCATGGCGGACTTCAAGTTCGATCTGGCCAGCGTTCCGGTGTTCGTCAACGCTGGCGGCCGCTATGTGGACACGACGGTGAATTCGGCCGGCTACCACCAGGTGCAGACCCCCACGGGCGGCACCGCTTACACCCCCGACCCGGTGTCGAGCGAGGGCAGCTACAAGAAATTCCTGCCGAGCGTGAACGTCACCGCCGATCTGATGGAAAACACCGTCCTTCGCGGCGCGGCGTCGGAGACCCTGATCCGGCCGGCGCTGACCGATCTGGCGTACAAGCGCACCGCCAGCTGGAATTCGTTCCGCTTCACCGACGGCAACCCGAACCTCAAACCCACCTACGCCAAGCAGTGGGAAGTGGGCCTGGAGCACTATCTGGGTAATGGCGGCCTGCTGGCGGCCTCGTACTTCTGGAAGGAGATCGAGGGCGTCGTCCGCAGTCAGCTGACGGGCACGGTTCCGAACGTGACCAAGTACAACGCCAACGGTACGGTCGACGGCGTCTATGACTTCGACGTCTATCAGCCGGTCAACGCCGACGGCTCCTACAAGGTCAGCGGCGTCGAGCTGGTGGCGGTTGTGCCGTTCGGCTTCATCCACGAGCGCCTGGAAGGCTTTGGTATCAACGCCAACTACACGCTTCTGGACAGCTCGCTGACCGGGCAGTCCATCATCGGCGTGGCGACCCCGCCGGTCGGTCTGGCCGACAACACCTACAACGTCACGCTCTTCTACGAGAACGACCGGTTCCAGGCCCGCGCGTCCTACAACTACAAGGACAAGTACGTCGAAGGCATCGGTTACGAGATGTACCCGATCTGGCGCGACGGCTACGGCCAGACCGACATTTCGGTCAGCTACAATGTGACCGACAGCATCCAGGTGAACCTGGAGGCCATCAACGTCACCGACGAGGCGACCACCGGCTACACGATGGATCCGTCCTTCCCGGTCATGTACGAAAAGTCGGGACGCCGCGTGAGCCTGGGCCTGCGGATGAACTTCTGATCCTGATCGGATCTATTCGGCTTCGCGGCCGAGACTTGGACGCCCCGTGGAGCAATCCACGGGGCGTTTTGTCGTTCATCGTCAAGATATCGCCGTTTTTTAAGTGCGGTTTCTCGGTCAAGCTTCAAGAGGGGGAATACCTGTGAGCCTGACCGCCCTGACCATCGCCATGGCGATGAACGCCGCCGATCCGACCTGCGCCATTCCCATGTGGCGGCCTCTGTATCGCCATGACGCCGATGGGGGGGCGGTCTTCGGATCCAAGGCCGCCTTGCTGGACGCCCTGCGGCGCGGCGACAGCCTGCGGGTGGCGTGGGGCGGAGCGTTCAAGCGGACGACGGGCGCGGACCTGACGGTCGAGCACGTCATCGACCCGGTATTCGCCAGCATCATGGCCGGCGAGGTCGTCGTACAGACCCACGAGCACATCACCCTGACCGGCTATCATGACCCTGACGTCGCGCGTCAGGGACCGCCGACCTCGATGTGGCGGGCCATGTTCACCACCAAGGGGGTGTTCGACGCGGTGATGGTCGATCGGGTGACGGGAAAGGAGACCCGCCTGCCGCAGCGGGCCGCCATGACCTGGCTGGCGTTCACGCCCGCCCCCGAGTGCGACAAGCGGCCGGCGCCGACCCTGGCGGTTCCAGGCGGCGTGCGGCGCGACAGTTGACCCTAGCGGCGGTCGCCCGGGCGGTTGCCCGGGGCGCCGTCTTCGTCGTCGCGGGGCAGCATGCCGCCACGGCCGACGTTGCCCAGCAGCTGCTCTAGGATGGTCAGTTCACGGCCGCGGGTCGGGGTCTCGCGGTCGGCGTAGTTGATCACCTTGCCGTCGCGCAGGGTGTAGCTTTTGACGCCCGCGACCTTTTCGTCGGCCTGGGCGAAGGTGATGGCGACCACGTCGCGCTTGATCACGCGGGGCCGGTAGAAGGCCACCCGGTCGGTCACCTGGGTCATGTAGTACCAGGTGTTGGCGTCGAAGGTGCTGGTCGCCGAGGGCGAGCCGAGCTTGCCCATGACAGTGGACTTGGTGTCCTCGCCGACCTTGACGTCGGCGGGCTGTTCCTCGACCGCCTGGAAGCCAGAATAGTTGGTCAACGGCGTGCAGGCGCCCGTGGCCAGGACGACGGCGGCGAGGGCGGCGAAGGCGACGGGACGGGACATTCGGACTCCGAAGGGCAGTGCGGACTTTGACCTATCGCCCGCGGGAGCTTAGTTCAATGCCTGCTTTAAGGTCCGAGTCCGGGCGAAATCGAGGCGACGTATGTTTCTGGAGCGGTTCTTCCCGCCAAGCCCCGCCAAAATCGCTGGCCGGCGGCTCTATGACGCGGCCGCCCAGCAGGCGCGCTCGCCCGGATTCTACACGGCCATGGGCGTAGCCGACTCGCTGGAAGGCCGGTTCGAGCTCTACAGCCTGCATGTGGCCCTGGTGGTCGAACGGCTGAGGGGTGAAGGTCAGACCGCGGCGGACGTGTCGCAGGCGACTTTCGACGCCTATGTGCGCGGCCTGGACGACGCCCTGCGCGAGATTGGCGTGGGCGACCTGTCGGTCGGCAAGAAGATGAAGAAGCTGGCGGCGGCCTTCTATGGCCGGCTCAAGGGCCTGGACGACGTGTTCGCCGCCCTGCCGGACAAGGCGCCGCTGCAGGCCCTGATCGAGCGCACGGTGGCTCCAGCCAAGGACGGCGAGGCCTTGGCCGACTACATCCTCAAGGCACGCGAGCATCTGGCGGCCCAGCACGTGGACGCGTTGCTGGCGGGTACGGTGACCTGGCCGGAGGCCGCATGACCGGAGAGTGGCCCAAGACCGTCACCTTCGCCGAGGTTTCGCGCGGGTCGATGGTGCTCGACCTGACGGCCGACGACGTCTCCAAGCGCAAGGCGGCCAAGACGCTGGGGCTGGAGGCGATCAATTCGCTGAAAGCCACGGTCAAGCTGGCCCAATGGCTCGACGGCGTCGAGATGAAGGGCAAGCTGAGGGCCAGCGTCGTGCAGACCTGCAGCGTCACGGCCGAATCGCTGCCGGCCAAGATCCATGGCGAGTTCGTCCTGCGCCTTCTGCCGCCGGGCAGCCCCAATGCGCCGACCACCGAGTCGCCCGAACTGGACATCGAGGCGGACGCCGACGACGTCCCGGACGTGCTGGAAGGTGAAGTCATCGATGTCTCGGCCTATGTGATCGAGCATCTGGCGCTTGAGCTGGACCCATTCCCGCGAAAGGAAGGGGCTGAATTCGAACAGCCGCCCGAACCGGTCGATCTGTCGCCCTTCGCCGCGTTGAAGGCGCTGTCGAAGCCCAAGGCGGACGAATAAGTCCGGCGAAACACAACAATACGCATGCTATAGCCGCTTCGATCTGATCGCCGCGGCCGATCTGCGTGGTCAACTTCTGGGAGCCAGAGCGCGCCTTGTCCCAAAATCTCGTGATCTCCATCGACGCCATGGGCGGCGACCACGGACCCTCCGTGATCGTCCCCGGCGTGGCGGTCGCCGCCGGACGCCTGCCGGGAGTGCGTTTCCTGCTGCATGGCGACGAGACGGCCCTGAACGCTGAACTCGCCCGCTGCCCCGCCGCCCGGGCGGTCAGCGAGGTGCGCCACAGCGACCGCGCCATCGCCATGGACGAAAAGCCGGCGCAGGCCCTACGCCGGGGCAAGGGCACCAGCCTGTGGAACGCCGTGGAGGCGATTCGCGAGGGTGAGGCATCGGCCGCCGTCTCGGCCGGCAACACCGGCGCCCTGATGGCGATCTCCAAGCTGATCCTGCGGATGAGCGCCAACATGGAGCGCCCGGCGATCGTCGCCAGCTGGCCCACCATGCGCGGCGTCTCGGCCGTGCTGGACGTAGGGGCCAATGTCGAGAGCGACGCCGACCAGTTGGTGGAGTTCGCGATCATGGGCGCGGCCTTCCACCACGCGGTGCATGGTTCGGACAAGCCGACCGTCGGCATCCTGAACGTGGGTTCGGAGGACCAGAAGGGCCACGACGAGGTGCGCGAGGCGCACGCCATGCTCAAGGACATGGACCTGGACCTGGATTACCAGGGCTTTGTCGAGGGCACGGATATCGCCAAGGGCACGGTGGACGTGGTCGTCACGGATGGCTTCACCGGCAACGTGGCCCTGAAGACCGCCGAGGGCTTGGCGCGGTTCTTTTCCAACGAGATCAAGAGCACCTTCATGAGCGGCCCCCTGGCCATGGCCGGGGCGCTGCTGGCGTCGGGGGCGCTGAAGAAGATGCGGCATCGTCTTGATCCTGGCCGGGTCAATGGCGGGCCGCTGCTGGGCCTGAACGGCATCGTGGTCAAAAGCCATGGCGGCGCGGACGCCCAGAGCTTCGCTTCCGCCATCCGGGTGGCGGTGGACCTGGCGCGCAGCGACTTCTCGGCCGAGATCGAGCGTAATCTGCAACGCCTCACCGCCGCCAAAGAGAAGTGTGAGACGGTCCAGCCCGAGGGAGGGGCTGCGGAGTGACTGAAGTGATGCGTAGCGTGGTGACCGGCGTCGGAGCCTTTTTGCCTGAGCACGTCGTGACCAACGACGACCTGGCCAAGATCGTCGAGACCAGCGACGAGTGGATCATCGAGCGCACGGGCATCCGCCAGCGCCACAAGGCGTCCGACGACCAGGCGGTCTCGGATCTGGCGGTCGAGGCCTGTCGCAAGGCGCTGGCTGACGCAGGCAAGACGCCGGCCGACGTCGATCTGATCATCATGGCCACCACAACGGCCGACCTGACCTTTCCCGCCGCCGCGACGATCGTGCAGCGCAAGCTGGGTTGCCCGGTGGGCATCGCGTTCGACGTGCAGGCCGTATGTTCGGGCTTCGTCTACGCCATGAGCGTGGCGGACGGCTTCGTTGCGCGAGGGCACGCCAAGTGCGCCCTGGTCATCGGGGCCGAGACCATGAGCCGCCTGATGGACTGGACCGACCGCGGCACCTGCGTGCTGTTCGGCGACGGGGCTGGGGCGGTGGTGCTGGAGCCGCAGGCCGGCGAGGGGACCAAGGCCGACAGGGGTGTGCTGAGCTTCGCCCTGCGCGCCGACGGGACCAAGCAGGACCTGCTGTATGTGGACGGCGGCGTCTCAACGACGGGCACCGTCGGCAAGCTGCGCATGCTGGGCAACCAGGTGTTCCGCCACGCCGTGGTCAACATCGCCGAGGCCATCACCATGGCGGCTGAGAAGGCCGACGTGACCATCCCGGAAGTCGACTGGTTCATCCCACACCAGGCCAATCAGCGCATCCTGGAAGGGGTGGCGCGGCGTCTGGGGCTGGAGGAGCACAAGGTGATCTCCACCGTGGCCGAACACGCCAACACCTCGGCGGCGTCGATCCCCTTGGCCCTGGCGCACGGCATCGCCGACGGCCGGATCAAGAAGGGCGACCTGCTGCTTCTGGAGGCCATGGGCGGCGGCCTGACCTGGGGCGCGGTGGTTCTGCGCCTCTAAAAATCCTTAAGGCTTCGCCGGGAACCCTTTGACTTGACGCGACAATCGCAGCATGCAGGCTGTCATTGTCGAGTTTTGGGGCGAGTTCCATGAACGGTGCGACTTTGACGCGGGCGGATCTTTGCGAGGCCGTCCATGAAGAGGTGGGCCTGACGCGGCAGGACTGCGCCGGTCTGGTCGAGCGCACGCTCGATCTGGTGGCCGACGCCCTGGAGCAGGGCCAGACGGTCAAGCTATCCGGCTTTGGCGTCTTTCAGGTCCGCTCCAAGCGCGCCCGCATGGGCCGCAATCCCAAGACCGGCGAGCCGGCCGAGATCGAACCCCGCCGGGTGATCGGCTTCCGCGCCTCTCAGGTCATGAAGGCGCGTGTCGAACGCGCCCTGGCGAAGTAGGACCGATCCGGTGGCGAAGGGTCCCAACGCCTTCCGCACCATCTCCGAAGCCGCTGACGAGCTCGGCGTGCCGCAGCACGTGCTCCGCTTCTGGGAGACCAAGTTCTCCTTCATCCGTCCCATGAAGCGGGCGGGTGGACGCCGGTTCTATCGCCCGCAGGACATCGCCGTGCTGAATGGCGTGCGCAAGCTGCTGCACGACGAGGGCTACACCATCAAGGGCGTGCAGAAGCTGCACAAGGACCTGGGCGTCAAACGGCTGCTGGAGGCCGGGCAGGGCGGCGGCGTCTCGCCTGTCGAGGGCGCGGTGATCGAGTCGGTGGATCTGAGCCCGGAAAGCCGCAATCGCCTGAGCTTCGCCCTCGACGATCTCAATGCGGTCAAGGCGCGTCTGGACGCGCTGTTGAAGCACTGAAGGTCAGCTTCAAAATCGTTTGAATTGGCGATTGCCGGACCGCGGAGCGGCGCCTATAAGGGCCGTCCTTCCCGTGTCGGAGCGTGGCGCAGCCTGGTAGCGCACTTGACTGGGGGTCAAGGGGTCGCAGGTTCGAATCCTGTCGCTCCGACCATCGGGAAGGACTTTCTCCCCCTATTTGAAGCCGAAGCGGCCCTTGTCCATCCAGGTGAGCAAGGGAATGATCGGCACGCCCCAGCCCAGGCCCACCACCACGAAATAGACGAGGTGGATGAGGCGGTTGTCCGGCAAGACGACGAAGATCGCCAAAGCCGCCACCACGTAGAAGAACAAAAAGACCATGAGGGCGACGCCGCCGATGGCCTTGCGGATGCGTGGGTTCATTTGCGGGGCGCCAGACTGAGGAAGGCCAACAGTACGATCGCCCCGAGGGTGGAGACGATCAGGCTGCCGACAAAGCCGCTGAACGGGATGTGCAGCGAGCGGACCAGGAAGGCGCCGACGAACGAGCCGACCACGCCGACGATGAGGTTCATGAACAGGCCGTGGCGACGGTTCAACACCCGCTCGGCGATCCAGCCGGCGGCGATGCCGATGACCACGGCGCTGAAGATACCGACTCCGTTCACGCGACCCTCCTGTTGAAGCCTGTGTTGCGCCACGCGCGCGGCGCCCCGTCAAGCCCGCTGTGGGGTGGACGCGGGCGAGCTTAGCCCTTACCGATGCCGCTCCAGTAAAGCCTTGCCTCACTTAGGCCCAACAAGGACGTGACATCGCCCGATGACGTCATTCCTGCGTTCAGATCGTTCCCGACCCGTCGCCATCTGGCTGATGGTCGTCGCGTTCCTGGTGTTCGCCATGGTGGTGGTGGGCGGGGTCACCCGCCTGACCGATTCCGGCCTGTCGATCACCGAGTGGAAGCCGATCAGCGGCGCCATTCCGCCCCTGACGCAAGAGGGCTGGGAGCGCGAGTTCGCGGGCTATCAGCAGATCCCGCAATACAAGCTCGTCAATCCGGACATGACGGTCGAGAGCTTCAAGTCGATCTTCTGGTGGGAGTGGGGACACCGACTGCTCGGGCGCCTGATCGGACTGGCCTTCGCCGTGCCGCTGGCGGTGTTCCTCATCCGTCGTGACATCCCCCGTCGCCTGGTCTGGCGGTGCGTGGCGATGCTGGGCCTGGGCGGCCTGCAGGGCGCGGTGGGCTGGTGGATGGTGTCTAGCGGCTTGTCGGAGCGGGTGTCGGTGGCGCCGGAGCGGCTGACCGTCCATCTGGGCCTGGCGTTGGCGCTTTTTGTGATGCTGCTCTGGACCGCTCTGGACGCCTGGACGGGCGCGCCGCGGCTGGAGGATCGCAGCAAATGGCGGCCCTGGTCGCTGGCCTTCCTGGGCGCGGTGTTCTTCCAGTGCCTGCTGGGCGCGCTGGTGGCCGGGGGCGATGCGGGGTTCGTCTATAACGACTGGCCGCTGATGAACGGGTCGTTCTTCCCGGCGGAGTATCTGGGCACGAGCGTGTGGAACACCATCGCCCATAGCCAGGCGGCGGTTCAACTGCATCACCGGCTGTTCGCCTACGCCCTGTTGGTCGCGGGCCTCGTGGTGGGTGTGATGGCCACACGAGTGCGGGTGCTGTCACCGGAAGCGCGGGCCCTGGGGGTAGCGGTGGCGATCGTGGTCGTGCTGCAGGCGGTGCTTGGCGTCGCGACCCTGATGATGGGCGTGCCGGTCTGGCTTGGCGCGCTGCACCAGGCGGGGGCGGTCGCTCTGCTGGCGGTGGCGACGGGTCTCGCCTGGCGGGTCCGCCGGGTCTAGCCCTTGAAGCTATTCCACGGGCCGGTGACCGCTAGGGTCAGGCCCGGGGCGTAGATGTTCACGAACAGGGTTTGGCCGTCGGGCGAGAAGCAGGCGCCGGCCAATTCCGCATTGCCGTCATAGACGTTGCGGCCGATGACATAGGCCTTGCCGTCCGGCGTGACGCCCTTGAGGTGGTTGCGCTTGGTCAGGGAATAGCGGTCCTCGCACAGGATCAGGTGACCCCAGGGCGCGATGGCGATGTTGTCGGCGTAGTCGAGCACCCGCGTGTCGGCGCTTTCCACGAAGTTCTGGAGGCGGCCGGGCGCGCGAGCCTCGTCGGGCTGGCCCTCATGCTCGCTGGGGACGTAGCGCATGATCTGGCCGGCCTTGATCGCGCCGCCGGAGGTGCAGGTGAAATAGAGCTCGCCCTTGCCGAAGAACACGCCTTCACCCCGCGCGAAGATGGCCGCGCCCAGCGCCCGTCCCCGGTCCTTGAGATCGTCGTGGGGGTTGTCGACGCCGTCCATGTCGATCCAGCGGACGTTGCGCCACTCGCCCTGAGGAAGATCTCGGCCCTTCCAGTTGCGGGTGTCGAAGCCGGCCTCGCCAAGCGCCAGGGCTTGCAGACGGCCGCCCTTGGACAGGTCGGCGCGATCGACGGGCAGCATGCGGTAGAACAGGCTGTCGTCCTCGTCCTCGGTCAAATAGACGACGCCCGTCCGGGGATCGATGCAGGCGGCCTCGTGCCGGAAGCGACCCAAGGCGGTGAGGGGACGGGGATCGACGAGGCAGCGTCCGGCGGACGGCACCTCGAAGACATAGCCGTGATCCTTGGCCCCGCCGTCGCCGGCGCGGGCGGTGTTTTCCTCGCAGGTCAGCCATGATCCCCAGGGCGTGATCCCGCCGGCGCAGTTGGTGCTGGTGCCGACCAGGCTGAGGTGCTGGCTGACGGTCTGGCGGGTGCGCATGTCATACACGACGGTGGTGACGCCGCCGGGCAGGGGGCGGCCGTCGGACAGGTGGTCGTAGGCCTTGCCCTCGTTGCAGGCGGCGGCTAGGCGGCCGTCCTTGCCGAAGGGGCCCTTGTTTGCGTCGCCGGGCTTGAGCTCGTGGTTGCGCAGCAGCGCCACCTGATCCCCGCCCAGGGCGAAACAGCCCATGCCGTCGAACTTGCCGGGCACGAGGAAGCCGTCGCTCATCGTCTCTCCCGCGCGGGAGATCACCTGATAGGAAAAGCCGGCCGGCAGGTCGAAGACGCCTTTCGGATCGGCGATCAGGGGGCCGTAGCCCTCGACCTGGCTGCGCGACGGATCGGCCGCCCATCCTTCCGATCGCATCGCGATCCCGGCAAAGGCCAGACCGGCGGCGGAGGCGAGAACAGAGCGGCGCGAGATAGACATGGCGATCCTGAAAGCTAGGGCGAGGCTCAGCCTATAGCCGGCGAATATGACAGCGCCATGGATTTCGACGATGCTTAGGTATTATGATACCGCATCGCTGAAATCCTTGCGCCGCAAGGCTTTGGCGGGTTTTGTGTGATTAGTTTGTTGACAGTCGGCGAGGCCTCGCGTATTCGCCGCGCCTCACGTCGAGGGACCGCTCCAAGCGGGGCTTCGGCCTCAAGCTTTTTACGGATCAGTCCCATGCAAAAGACCACGGCTTCGCTGAAGCCCGCCGAGGTCGAGAAGAAGTGGATCGTGGTCGACGCCCAGGACGCCGTTGTCGGTCGTCTGGCTTCGTTCATCGCCATGCGTCTTCGCGGCAAGCATCGTCCCGACTACACCCCGCACGTTGACTGCGGCGACTTCGTCGTCGTCATCAACGCCGACAAGGTGAAGTTCACGGGCCGCAAGCTCGATCAAAAGATCTACTACCGCCACACCGGCCACCCGGGCGGCGTGAAGCAGATCACCGCTGGCAAGCAACTGGCCGGCCGTTTCCCGGAACGCGTTCTGGAAAAGGCCGTCGAGCGCATGCTGCCGAAGGAAAGCCCGCTGGCGCGCGCCCAGATGACCCACCTGCGTATCTACAACGCCGGTGAGCATCCGCATGAGGCGCAGAGCCCTGAACCGATCGCGTTCGCTTCGCTGAACGCCAAGAACACCCGGAGCAACTAAGCCATGACCGATACGCAAGGCTTTGAGGCTCTGGCGAGCCTGTCGAGCAACCCGGAAGCAGCCGCCCCGCGCGAGCCGCAGATCGACCAGTACGGCCGCGCCTACGCCACCGGCAAGCGCAAGAACGCCGTCGCCCGCGTGTGGATCAAGCCGGGCACCGGCAAGATCACCGTCAACGGCCGCGATCAGGAAGTCTATTTCGCCCGTCCCGTGCTGCGCATGATGATCGCCCAGCCCCTGCAGATCGCTGATCGCGTGGGCCAGTTCGACATCATCGTCTCGGTCGAAGGCTCGGGCCTGTCGGGCCAGGCTGGCGCCGTGCGTCACGGCCTGTCCAAGGCTCTGACCTACTACGAGCCGGCTCTGCGCACGGTCCTGAAGCCGCACGGCTTCCTGACCCGTGACAGCCGCGTCGTCGAGCGTAAGAAGTACGGCAAGGCCAAGGCCCGTCGTAGCTTCCAGTTCTCGAAGCGCTAAAACTCGCGCGGCTTCTCCGCGTTTGGATGGGGCGCTTCGGGAAACCGGAGCGCCCTTTCTCTTTTCAGCTGAACTTCTAGGACAGGGGAGGGCGCAATGGCCCCCAAGGTCTTCATCGACGGCGAAGCCGGCACCACCGGCCTGCAGATTCGCGAACGGCTGGTCGGCCGCACCGACATCCAGCTGATTTCGATCGACCCCGAGCGCCGCAAGGACCCGGTGGCGCGCGCCGAGCTGCTGAACAGCGCCGACGTGGTGATCCTCTGCCTGCCCGACGACGCGGCCAAGGAAGCCGTGTCGCTGATCGAGAATCCGTCGGTGAAGGTCATCGACGCCTCGACCGCCTATCGGACCGCCGAGGGCTGGACCTATGGCTTCGCCGAGATGTCCAGGGAGCAGCGCAAGAAGATCGCCGGCTCCAGGCGGGTGTCGAACCCCGGCTGTTATCCCACCGGCGCCATCGGCCTGATCCGGCCGCTGGTCTGCGCCGATATCCTGCCCGCCGAGTACCCGGTCTCGATCAACGCCGTGTCGGGCTATTCCGGCGGGGGCAAGGCGATGATCGCTGAGTTCGAGGATCCGTCGTCGCCCGACTACACGGACGTCGCCTATCGCATCTACGCCATGGGCATGGGCCACAAGCATGTGCCCGAGATCCAGACCCATGGCGGCCTGCTGACCCGGCCTATCTTCGCGCCGGCGGTGGGACGCTATCTCCAGGGGATGCTGGTGGAGCTGCCGCTGCACCTATCGCTGCTGCCGGGCGCGGCCAGCCTGGCCTCGATCCAAAAGGTGCTGAGCGAGCACTACGCCCACGAGCGGTTCGTCGAGGTCGCGTCCCTGGACGAGGCCAAGAGCCTGAAGACCCTCGATCCTGAGGGCCTGAACGGCACCAACCGCATGAAGCTGTACGTGTTCGGCTCCGAGACCAGCGGTCAGGCGCGCCTGGTCGCCCTGCTCGATAACCTGGGCAAAGGGGCGTCAGGCGCGGCGGTTCAGAACCTGAACATCATGCTCGGTCTGGACGAGGGCGCGGGGCTTTAGGGGAAGGGCTTCTCATACTGCTCGTCTTCGCCCGACTTGTTCGGGCGACCCATGCCGTGGATTGTGACGTGCCGTGCGTCCTTCGAGACGGCCTTTGGCCTCCTCAGGATGAAGGACTCAGTAGAGCAAAAAACCTCGTCATGCTGAGGAGCGCGCCAGCGCGTCTCGAAGCACGCACGCCCTAGCTACGGACCTGTACATATGAACCGGGGGCGTCCTCCAGGGCCGGGAGCGGTCCCTTGGCTGGGTCGCGGGCCGGAACCATGCCGCCTGAGCGCTGCTTCAGCCAAGCCGCCCAGTGCGGCCACCAGGAGCCAGCGGCTTCCTTGGCCTCGGCGATCCAGCCGTCGACGGCGGCGGGCAGGTGGTCGTTGGTCCAGTGCTGGTACTTGTTGGCGTCGGGGTGGTTGATGACCCCGGCGATGTGGCCCGAGCCGGCCATGGTGAAGGTCGTGGGGCCACCATAGCAGCGCGCGCCGCGATAGACGCTGCGGAACGGGGCGATGTGGTCCTCCTTTGAGGATTGCACATAGATTGGGGTCTCGACCTTCGACAGATCCAGGGTCTCGCCGCCCAGCTCCAGCTCGCCGCGGGCCAGGGCGTTTCGCTGGTAAAAGTTGCGCAGGTAGAAGAGGTGCAGGGCCTTGGGCATGCGCGTCTGGTCGGCGTTCCAGAACAGCAGGTCGAAGGGCTTGGGCTCCTTGCCGAGCAGATAGTTGCTGACGAAGAACGACCAGATCAGGTCGTTGCCGCGCAAGGCGTTGAAGGTGTCGGCCATGGACTGGCTGGACAGGAAGCCGCCGTCGGCGTCCATCCGCGCCTCGATCTCCTTGAGCCAGGTCTCGTCGGTGAACAGCAGCAGGTCGCCGGCTTCGGCGAAGTCGGCCTGAGCGGCGAAGAAGGTGGCCGAGTTGATCCGCTTGTCGCCCTTCGCCGCCATGTGGGCGAGGGCGCAGGCCAGCAGGGTGCCGCCGATGCAGTAGCCGACGGCGTTGATGCGCTTGGTCCCGGCCTGCTTCATGGCCTGTTCGGTGGCGTCATAGACCCCCTCGAACATGTAGTCCTCGAAGGTCTTGGCCGCGAGCGTGGAGTCGGGGTTCACCCACGAGGCCACGAAGACGGTGAAGCCCTGGCTGGTCAGCCAACGGATCATCGAGTTCTCGGGCCGCAGGTCGAGGATGTAGTACTTGTTGATCCACGGCGGGAAGATCAGCAGCGGGATCTCGTGGACCTGCTCGGTCGTGGGCGAGAACTGCAAAAGCTGCAGGATGTCGTTCTGATAGACCACCTTGCCCGGAGTGGTGGCGACATTCTCGCCGACCTTGAACTTCTCCAAATCGGTCTGGCTGATGGCCAACTGGCCGCCGCCGCGTTCGAGGTCGGCGGCGAAGTTCTCCATGCCCCGCACCAGGCTTTCGCCCTGGGTCTCCACCGCCGCGCGCATGGCGGCGGGGTTGGAGAACAGGAAGTTCGACGGCGAGAAGGCGTCGGTCAGCATTTTGGTGAAGAACTCGACCCGGCGCTTGGAGGCGGGGTCAACGTCCTCGACCGCGCCCACCAGGGTGTTCAGCCAATTTGCGCTGAGCAGGTAGGACTGCTTCATCAGGTCGAACATCGGATGTTCGGACCAGTCGGGGTCGTTGAAGCGCTTGTCGCCCTTAGAGGGTGAGACCACCGGCTGGGTCGGTTCGCCCGCGATGCGCTGGGCGGCGGTGCGCCAAAGTTCGAGGTACTTGGTGAAGAGGTCGGCCTGGGCGCGCATGATGCGGTCCGGCTGGGAGGCGAGACGGCTCATCACCTCGGTCAAGGCGGGGGCGACATGGAAGGGGTCGGGGCTGAGCGCGGCCGGACGGTCGGCCTGGCGCAACGCCGCCTCTGCGATCGCGCCTTGGGCGGTCATGGCCGCCTTGGCCAGATTCAGAGACAGGGTCTCCATCGCCTTGCGCTGTTCAGGCGTCATCAGGGCGTAGAAGTCGGCGGCGGGGTTGTCGGCGGGCGGCGGCGCGGGTTGCGCCGGCTCCACTTTGACCCGCGGGGCTTCGGCCGCGGGTTTGGGGGCGGCCTTGGGCTTAGCCGTCTTGGGCTTGGCGGTTTTGCGCGCCGGAGCGTCGTCGGCCATGTCGTTTCTCCCGTGGCGTGCTTTCCGGTCTGCGCCGAACGCACTCGCCCTTTCGTTCGTTACGATCATCGCATAAGAGCGAAGAGGATATGAACGTCGCAAAGCGGATTTTTGACCAGACGATTCGGGGGACTGCTTCAATTGCGGTCCTGACGGCGCTCGCCGGTTGCGCCATGCCGAACGTCGCCAGCGATTCCTCGCCCCTGGCGCAGGAAGCCGCTCGCCTGTCCGCGACACCCGGCGAGTATCCCGACGTGGCCGATATCCCCAAGGCGCCGACCGATGTGCGCGGCGCTGGCGAATGGCGCTCCGCCGTTCAGGATTCCGAAGCCGCCGGCCGTCGCGTCGCGGCCCAGACGGGACCGGAGACCTTCACCCTGAAGGAAACCGAATCCTACGCCGCGTCGAGCCGCCGCGCCGCGACCCCGCCGCCGGCCGTGACCACGCCTGCCGACACCGCGGCCTTCGTGCGCGCAGCACGCGAGCGAGCTACACCGCCTCCGTCCCCGCGCTAAAGCGCCCGGCGGAGGCAAAATCTTCTCGTAGCCTGCTTGGCTAGCCCTGCTTTGGGGTCTATCCATGCGCGACATTCGCTCCCGCCGCGCCAAAGATGGCGCAACGAGCCCTTTCATGACGTCAGATTTCCATCGTATCCGCCGCCTCCCGCCGTACGTGTTCGAGGAGGTGAACAAGATCAAGGCGCGCCTGCGCGCTGAAGGCACCGACATTATCGACTTCGGCATGGGCAACCCCGACATGCCGACGCCCAGGCACATCGTCGACAAGCTGGTCGAGACCACCGCCGACCCCAAGGCCGGCCGCTATTCCGCCTCCAAGGGGATTCCGGGCCTGCGCAAGGCCATGGCCAACTATTATGGCCGTCGCTTTGGCGTGAAACTGGACCCCAACACCGAAGTGATCGCGACCCTCGGCTCCAAGGAAGGCTTCGCCAACCTCGCTAACGCCCTGACCGCGCCGGGCGACGTGATCATCTGCCCGAACCCGGCCTATCCGATCCACGCCTTCGGCTTCATCATGGCCGGCGGCGTTATCCGCCACGTGCCGGCGCTGTCGCCGGAGGAATACCTGGCCGGGGTCAGCCGGGCGGTGAAGCACTCGGCGCCGCCGCCCAGCGTACTGATCTTGTCCTATCCGTCGAACCCGACGGCCCAGTGGGTGGATCTGGACTTCTACAAGGACGCTATCGCGCTCGCGAAGAAGCATGATCTGCTGGTGATCTCGGACGTGGCCTATGGCGAGATCTACTTCGACAACAACCCGCCGCCGTCGGTGCTGCAGGTGGACGGCGCCAAGGATATCGCCGTCGAGGTGAACTCGCTGTCCAAGACCTACGCCATGGCCGGGTGGCGCGTGGGCATGGTGGTCGGCAACGCGCGCATCTGCGCGGCGCTGGCGCGGGTGAAGTCCTATCTGGACTACGGCGCGTTCACGCCGATCCAGGTGGCGGCCGCCGCGGCGCTGAACGGCCCGCAGGACTGCGTCGATGAGATCCGCGCCATCTACAAGGGCCGCCGCGACACGCTGGTGTCGTCAATGAAGCGTGCGGGTTGGGACATTCCTAGCCCGCCTGCCTCCATGTTCGCCTGGGCCAAAATTCCCGAACAGTATCGGGACGCTGGGTCGATGCTGTTCTCCAAGCTGCTGATCGAGGAGGCCGGCGTCGCCGTCGCTCCCGGCGTCGGCTTTGGCGAATATGGCGAAGGCTATGTGCGCATCGGGCTGGTGGAGAACGAACACCGCATCCGCCAGGCGGCGCGCAATGTGAAGAAGTTCCTCGGCAACGCGGACGAAATCCTGGGGCGGGCGCACAACGCCATGGCCGCGCAGTAGGGAAAGTCATGACTGGTAAAACCTGGCGCGTGGGCGTCGCGGGCCTCGGCACCGTGGGCGCGGGCCTGCTGCAATTTCTGAGCGAAAAGCCGGGCTATGCTCCGGCGGGCGGCGAAGTCGTGGTCACGGCCGTATCAGCCCGTTCGCGCACCCGACCGCGTCCGGTGGATATCTCGAGCCTGACCTGGTTCGACGATCCGGTGGCGCTGGCAGGGTCCCCGGACATCGACATCTTCGTCGAACTGGTCGGCGGCTCCGACGGCCCCGCCAAGGCGGCGGTCGAGACGGCGCTGAAGGCCGGCAAGCCGGTGGTCACCGCCAACAAGGCCCTGATCGCCGAGCATGGCGCGGAGCTAGCCGCCCTGGCGGAAGCCGCTGGCGTGCCGCTGCTGTTCGAGGCGGCTGTCATGGGCGGCGTGCCGGCCGTGAAGATGGTCCGTGAGGCGCTGGTCGGCGAGGAGCTGCAGAGCATCGCCGGCATTCTCAACGGCACCTGCAACTTCATCCTCAGCGAGATGGAGAAGACGGGCCGCTCGTTCGCGGACGTGCTGCGTGAGGCTCAGTCCCTGGGCTATGCCGAGGCCGACCCGACCATGGACGTCGGCGGCTTCGACGCCGGCCACAAGATCACCATCCTGGCGGCCTTGGCGTTCGGCTGCGCGCCCAACTTCGCCGCCGCCGAGATCGAAGGCATCGAGGCGGTCGAACTGCTCGACATCAAGCTGGCCAAGGATCTGGGCTACCGGATCAAGCTGGTCGCCTCGGCCTCGCGCACGGACGACGGCGTGGCGGTGAAGGTTCACCCGTCGCTGGCGCCGCTGGAGCATCCGCTGGCCCAGGCCGGCGGCGCGCTCAACGCTCTGTTTATCGAGGGTAGCCGTATCGGTCGGATTTTCGTGCAGGGGCCGGGGGCGGGCGCTGGGCCGACCGCCGCCGCTGTCGCCGCCGACATCGCCGACGTGATGACCAAGACCGCGCGCCCGGTGTTCCAGGCGCCGTCCGGCGAGCTGACGCCGTTCGTATCGGTCGATCCCAGCCGCACCGTCGGCAAGGCCTATCTGCGGATCATGGTCCGCGATGAGCCGGGGGCCATCGCCGCCATCTCCGAAACGCTCGCCGAATGCGGCGTGTCGATCGACAGCTTCCTGCAAAAGCCCGTTGAAGGCGCAGGCGGCGTGCCCATCGTGCTCGTCACCCATGCGACTCCTGAATCCAATCTCCTAGACGCGATTAGCCGCATCGAAAAGCTGCGGGCCGTGCTAGAGCGTCCGCGCCTTTTGCGCGTCGCGCGCATCTGAAGAACCGCGAAAAGCGGCAGGGAATTGGCCTCACAAGGCTGGGAGACGTTGATGAGTTCGAAAACCCTGGACCGCTCGCTGGTCCTGGACGCGGTCCGAGTCACCGAAGCGGCCGCCATCGCGTCCTGGAGCATGGTCGGGCGCGGCGATGAGAAGGCCGCCGATCAAGCCGCCGTCGACGCCATGCGCAACGCGCTGAACGAACTGCCCATCAACGGCGAGATCGTCATTGGCGAGGGCGAGCGCGACGAAGCGCCTATGCTCTACATCGGCGAGAAGGTCGGCATTGGCAAAGGCCCGGCCGTCGATATCGCCCTGGATCCGCTGGAAGGCACCACCCTGGCGGCCAAGGCCATGCCCAACGCTCTGGCGGTGATGGCATGGGCCCCCAAGGGCACGCTGCTCAACGCCCCCGATACCTATATGGACAAGATCGCCTGCGGGCCGGGCCTGCCGGCCGGGGTGATCGATCTGGACAAGTCGCCGGCCGAGAATGTTCAGGCCATCGCCGCCGCCAAGGGCGTTCCGGCGTCGCAGATCACCGTCTGTGTCCTGGATCGCCCCCGTCACGCCGAGATCATCGCCAGCGTCCGTTCGGTGGGCGCGCGGGTTCATCTGATCACCGACGGGGACGTGGCGGGCGTGATCAACACCACCGACCCGGCCACGGGCATTGATCTTTATGTCGGCTCCGGCGGAGCGCCCGAAGGGGTGCTGGCCTGCGCGGCGCTGAAATGCGTCGGCGGCCAGTTCCAGGGCCGCTTGCTGTTCCGCAACGCCGACGAGCGCTCGCGCGCCGCCAAGTGGGGCATCACCGAGCTCGACAAGAAGTACGACCTGCACGACATCGTCCGCGCCGAGGCCATCTTCGCCGCAACCGGCGTCACCTGGGGCAACCTGCTGGAGGGCGTCGTCCATAAAGACGGCTTCGTTCACACCCACAGCCTCGTGATGAACTCGTCCACGGGCACCGTGCGTGAAGTACGGATGAAGCGCAAAGCGTAGGCTTGGGTCCGACGGGGGGCTGGGCTAAAGGTCTCGCGAACCTCCGCAAATCCGAGACTTGCCGATGACCACCCTGATCAATCTCGCCGGCCATCTCGCCGCGGAGCAGACCGCCGACGAAGCGGTCAAGGACGTGGTCGCCG
This sequence comes from Caulobacter sp. NIBR2454, assembly GCF_027474405.1. GTDB lineage: Bacteria > Pseudomonadota > Alphaproteobacteria > Caulobacterales > Caulobacteraceae > Caulobacter. Next base: position 2,061,472 of record NZ_CP114871.1, on the reverse strand, counting down.
TGATCGCCAAGGCCTGCGTGCAGATCAGCCGGGTCGTGGCCTCGGGCGCGATCTCGGGCAGTCTCGGTGCAGCCGGTCAGATCAACGTCCAGGATGAAGAGCAGAAGAAGCTCGACATCATCACCAACGACATCCTGAGCGACGCGCTGATGGCCTGCGTCTCCGTGGCCGGCCTGGCGTCGGAGGAGCTGGAGGAAATCCAGACCACCGGCCGGGCGGGCGGCTTCCTGGTGACCTTCGATCCACTGGACGGCTCCAGCAACATCGACGTCAACGTGTCGGTGGGTACGATCTTCTCGATCCTGCCCGCGCCGGCGGATCGTGAGCCGACCGAGGCTGATTTCCTGCTGCCGGGCCGCAAACAGGTCGCCGCCGGATATGTGGTCTATGGTCCGCAGACCATGCTGGTCCTGACCCTGTCCGAGGGCGTGTTCGGCTTCACCATGAGCGCCGAGGGCGACTGGCTGCTGACCCACGACGCGGTGGCGATCAGCGCCGACACCGCCGAGTTCGCGATCAACATGTCCAACCAGCGGCACTGGGCTGAGCCCGTTCGGCGCTATATCGACGGCTGCCTGGCGGGCAAGGACGGCCCGCGCGGCAAGAACTTCAACATGCGCTGGGTGGCCTCGATGGTGGCCGACGTCCACCGCATCCTGATGCGCGGCGGCATCTTCATGTATCCGTGGGACGCCCGCGAGCCGGAGAAGCCCGGCAAGCTGCGCCTGATGTATGAGGCCAATCCCATGGCCCTGATCGTCGAGCGTGCGGGGGGCAAGGCCACCGACGGCAAGACGGCGATCCTGGACCTGCAACCGACCAAGCTGCATCAACGGGTGCCGGTCGTGCTAGGCTCGGCCAACGAGGTCGATCTCGTCTCCGCCGGCTGAATGCGACCGCAACTGACGCCGCCAGGGCGCATGGAGCGAATCCCAGGAAACGGATAGGCTTTCGCGATGGTCGCCGCTCGCATGCTCAGGATCGTCTAGCCATGGCCGACGGTCATGCGCCCCAGGATCACTTCCTCGGCGTTTCGCGCTCGCTCAGCGGGCGCGTGTGGCGTGAGCGACCGGCCGATGCCTCGGTGGCGCGGTCTCATCAACTGAAGCTGGGCCTGTCCGAGCCGCTGGCGCGGGCGATCACCGCGCGGGGCGTGACGGTCGAGACTCTGGACAGCTTCCTGTCGCCAACGCTCAAGGCGCTATTCCCGGACCCGTCCTGTTTCACCGATATGGACAAGGCGGCCGAAATCCTGATCGACGCCATCGTCGATGGACGGCGCACCGTGGTGTTCGCCGACTATGACGTGGACGGCGCCAGCAGCGCCGCGCAGCTAGTGCGCTGGTTCCGGGCCATGGGCCGCGAGCTGGCCATCTACGTCCCTGACCGCATGAAGGAGGGCTATGGCCCGAGCCCGGCCGCCTTCCGTCGTCTGCGGGAGGAGGGGGCGGAGCTGGTGGTCACCGTCGATTGCGGCGCCGCGGCCTATGACGCCATCAACTGCGCCACGGAGATCGGACTGGAGGTGGTGGTGATCGACCACCACCTGATGCGCGAGGACCCGCCCAAGGCGGCGGCCGTGGTCAATCCCAATCGTCCCGGGTGCCTGTCAGGGCAGGGGGTGCTGGCGGCGGCGGGGGTGACCTTCGTCCTGCTGGCGGCCCTGAACCGCGAGGCGCGCAAGCGGGGGCTGTTCGCCGACCGTGCGGAGCCGGACATCCGCCAGTGGCTGGATCTGGCCGCCCTGGGCGCCGTGTGCGACGTGACGCAGCTGGTGGGCTTCAACCGCGCCCTGACGGCCCAGGGCCTGAAGGTGATGTCCAACTGGGCAAACCCTGGGCTCAAGGCTTTGCTGGAAGTCGCCAAGTCGACTGGGCCAGCCACGACCTTCCATGCCGGTTTCATTCTCGGGCCGCGGATCAATGCGGGCGGCCGCATCGGCCGCTCGGACCTTGGCACGCGTCTGTTGTCCACCGAGGACGCCGAGGAGGCCGCGATGCTGGCCGCCGAGTTGGACGCCCTAAACGCTCAGCGCAAGGACGTGGAGCGCGAGGTCATCGATCAGGCGATCCTGGTCATCGAGCGCGACAGCAATTTTGATCCCGACGCGCCTGTGATCGTGGTGGCGGGGGATGACTGGCATCCTGGCGTCATCGGCATTGTCGCCGGGCGCCTGCGCGAACGCTATCGCAAGCCGGTGGTGGTGATCGGAGTCGACCGCGCTGCGGATGTGGGCAAGGGCTCGGGCCGGTCGCAGACGGGCATGAATCTCGGCAAGGCGATTCAGGCCGCCTTTGAGGCTGGCCTGCTGATGGCCGGGGGCGGGCACGCCATGGCGGCGGGCCTGACCATGCGGCCGTCCCTGATCCCTGAACTGCGCGCCTTTCTAGAAGAGAATCTGGCCGCCGAACGCGAAGCGGCGGGGGATGAGCCACTGGAGATCGACGCCCTGATCCGCCCTGGCGCGGCCGATCGCGCCCTGTTTGACGAATTTCAGGCGCTGGCGCCGTTCGGGCCGGGAAATCCCGAGCCGATGTTCGCTCTATCGGGCGTGCGAGTTGAGCGGCCCATGGCCATGAAGGGCGGGCACCTGCGCTGCACCCTCGTGGATGAAACGGGCGCCAAGCTGAAGGCTGTCGCCTGGCGCTGTGAGGAGACGGACCTGGGGCGCAGGCTGCTGTCAGGCGAGGGTTCGCTGCACGTCGCCGGTCGTCTGAAAGCCGACGACTATATGGGCCGCGCAGGTGTTCAACTGGAGATCGAGGACGCCTTCGACCCCCGGATGTGGACAGTTTGAAATTTGCTGGAAAAGGGGGTTGCGCCCCAAAAATGAGGCGGCTATATCCCCGGCTCCTCGCCGCGGTCCCTTCGTCTATCGGTTAGGACACCAGATTTTCAATCTGGGAAGAGGGGTTCGATTCCCCTAGGGACTGCCACGAGGCCTTTGACTTTCGACGCGCGGGATGCGCGTCGAAATGTCACCTCTCGGAAACATTACGCCATAATTGCGCCAAATCTTATTGACGGTCGCCCGCCGTCAATAACACTGTTTGGCTGTGCGCCTGTCCAAGGAGGGCTTTGGGGGCAGGCCAGAGGGGCGAATGTCTGGTTTTGATTTTGAGGGGGCTGGGGCGCACGAAGAATCCGTGCGCATCAGCGGGAAGATCAAGTGGTTCGACGCAGGCAAGGGATACGGGTTCATCGTTCCCGATGATCCGGGTCAAACAGGCCTGCGCGACGTGCTTTTGCACATCACTTCATTACGCAACAGCGGGCGTGAGGCGGCTCCGGAGGGCTCCGTCATCGTCTGCGACGTCATCAAGCGGCCAAAGGGTTGGCAGGTGTCCGAGGTTCACGACCTCGACGAGACCACCGCCAGCCCAGCCCAGGAGCGTCCGCGACGCGCCTTCGACGATCATGGTGGCCACGGGGGTGGGTTCCGTCGCGATCGTGGAGACGCCTACGACCGCGGACCCCGGGGCGGAGGCGGGTTCGCCTCCGCGCCGCCGCGGCGTCCAGCCGGCCCGCGCGGGCCGCTGGAACGGGCCAAGGTGAAGTGGTTCAACCGCACCAAGGGCTACGGTTTCGTGGTCCGCGACGGCGAGCCTGGCGACATCTTCGTCCATATCGAGACCCTGCGCCGCAGCGGGCTGGAGGATCTTCAGCCTGGCGACGACGTCATGGTCCGGTTCGCCGAGGGCCCCAAGGGCCTTGTGGTCGCCGAGATCGAGGGCTCGGGCTACGCCTGAGCCGAAATGGCGCTGAACGCTCGCCCAGGGCGGGCGTTCAGGTCGTTTGTTCCCACGCACGCTTCGGCGGCGACGTTTTTCCGCGCCATAGGCGGCGTTTCGTTTGCGGCGCAGCGATGTGCGTGGCAGAAGGCGGCACCGATGTCGGGGTGTGGCGCAGCCTGGTAGCGCATCTGTTTTGGGAGCAGAGGGTCGCAGGTTCGAATCCTGCCGCCCCGACCATCGGGAAGACGGAGACTTCAGTTCATGCTCGCGCGCATCTTCCGCCCCGCCAAGACCGCCATGCAGTCCGGCAAGGCCAAGACCAAGGACTGGATTTTGGAGTTCGCCCCCGCCTCGGCCAGAAAGGCCGATCCGCTGATGGGCTGGACGCAATCGACCGACATGGACGGCCAGATCCGCCTAACCTTCGACAACCGCGACGAAGCCGTGGCCTATGCTCAAAAGCATGGCCTGCCGTTTCAGTTGATCGAGCCCAAGACGCCCAAGCGGATCATTAAGGCCTACGCGGACAATTTCGCGACCAACCGCAAGTTCCCCTGGACGCACTGATTTATCTGGATGCGGCCGCCGACGGCCCGCATCCTGCCTGGGTGGCTTCGCTCCCGTAGCTCAGCTGGATAGAGCATCTGCCTTCTAAGCAGACGGTCGCAGGTTCGAATCCTGCCGGGGGCGCCAAGCCCCGCCATTACTTGGGCGATCGGCTAGTCGTTGGCGTCCTTGATCGCGCCCTTCAGCTCGCTGCCGGCTGATTTGACGCCGCCAACGACCTCATTCTTCTTGCCCTCGCGCTTCAGCTCCTCGTTGCCGGTGAGCGAGCCGACGCCGGACTCGATCTTGCCCTGGGTCTTCTGGGCCTTGCCGGAGTCATCGCTACAGGCGCTGACGGTGAAAAGGGCGACAGCGACGATGGCGGCGTGGGTGAGGGGGCGGATCAGGGTCATGCGGTAAAGCTCCGTTTCGGGCTTTCAACGCACGGCCAAGCTTTCGGTTCGCCGCTATTCGATGGTGGTCGAGGGTTCGGGAAGTTCGAGCGTGCGCTCTACCACTCGCACCTTCTTCGCCGCGCCATAGAACTTGTGGCTGCCGATTTGGGTGATGCGAGGCAGAACGGACGCCCAGGACGGATTCACGTAGTCAGCGTGAAAGCTGAGGGCGTTTCCGACCTCGTGGCCAGCCTGCCCCGCCAGGACGGCGTCGGCGACATCGCGGGCCTTGCGCCAGGCGGCGCCGCGCGGCGGGGTCGCAAGCATGGCGCCGTTGCAGGCGAAGCTGAACTGGCAGCCGCGACGCGGCGCGCCCTGGAACACCACTTCGCAGACGGACTTGGGATAGCGCGGGCTGCGCACACGGTTCATGACCACGGCGGCGATGGCGGCCTGGCCGGCCTCGCTTTCACCGCGGGCTTCGTAATAGACGGCTTGGGCGAGACATTCGCGCTCGCCGCCCGACATGGCGGCGCGGACCTGGCGCAGGATGGCGCTATCCATGGGACGGCCGAGGAAGTCGTCGTCAGTCAGGCGACGCATGCGAGGGCCGTCGCCAAGGCGTCCGCGCAGCATGGGATCGGCGGCGACGGATTCGGCCAAGGTCTGGGGCGGGGCGACATAGGCGCAGCCCGCGACGCCGCCGAGCGCGGCCAGGCCCGCAAGCAGGGTCACGACGGATCGGGTGCGGAGGTCGGCGAGCGCCACGATCTGTCCCCTGATCCCCTCAGCCCCAGCCCAGGTCGTCGATCGGCGAGTCGGGTCCGTAGACCCCCACCAGACTGACGTGATGCTCGGCTGAGCCGTCGGATATGTCGAGGTAGAAGTTCTCAATGGCGCGGGCGTACACGCCGACCTCGGCCTTGATGGCCTCGGCCATGATGTAGCCGACCATGGCGGCCTTGCTGGCCAGATCCTGATCGTAGGCCGGCATGCGGGTGGCGGCGAAGTTCTTGAAGTAGGCCTCGCGCCCGACGATGTCGATCAGGGCGTCGGTCGGCTCGATCCCCGCACCAAGCGCATAGGGAAAGCCGATGATGGTGTCGTAGGCCTTCTCCACCGCCTGGGCGAAGGTCAGGGGTTTGTAAGCGGCGGCGAAGACGTCGCGCCCCTCGCCGACGATCCCGAGGTTGGCCGCGAAGTTGATGTAGCGGTTTTCGAGGGTGAAGCGGGTGTAGTAGCCGTCGTTCAGGTCGGTGAGGTTGCTGGGCGAATTGACCAGCCAGTCCAGGCCCGCCGCCGTCGGGGTCAGGCCGGTGAAGAACTGATAGGCGCCCAAGGCGACCGAGGTGGTTTGCTTGGTGACGTCGAACATCTGCCAAGCGACCTGACGCGGGGTCCAGCCGTCCAGCGCCACCGACGTCGTGACCAGCGCCGCGCTTTTGGCCAGCTCAGGCGTCAGGCTTGTGACGCGCAAGGCGTTCTTGAACGCGGTCTCGACGTTGGTCGTTCTGAACGTATAGGCGGCCAAGGCGCATCCCCAGAGGCGGGCTTTCGCCCGTTCAACAGGGTCCTTAGCGCAAAAAGGTCGCGATAGGGTTGACGCGGGTTAGCTGCGCGGAAGGGCCGCGGTTCAGAAATGTTCCGCGTAGACGTCCAGGGCGCGGCGCAGGTCAGCGATCAGGTCGTCAGGCCCCTCAAGCCCCACATGCAGGCGGATCAGCGGGCCGCCAAGGTCCAGGCCAGGGCGGCTGGAGCGCACCTGCGGGTCGCAGTGGATGGCCAGGCTCTCGTAGCCGCCCCAAGAGAAGCCTAGGCCGAACAGTTCGAGCGCGTCGAGGAAGCTCAGCACCGCCTTGTTCGAGGCAGGCCGCAGGACGGCGCCGAACAGGCCGCAGGCGCCGCTGAAATCGCGCTTCCACAGGGCGTGACCCGGATCGCTCTCCAGACCAGGGTGCATGACCCGCACGACCTCCGGCTGGCGCTCCATCCAGCGGGCCACGGCCAGTCCGCTCGCGCCATGGCGGTCGAGGCGGGTCTTGAGCGTGCGCAGGCCCCGGACGGCCAGATAGGCGTCGTCGGGCGAGATGCCCCAGCCGGCGTTGGTGAAGCCGGCCTTGAGTAGCCGGCCAAGCTCCGGATCGACCGTGGCGGCCGAGCCCATAAGCAGGTCCGAATGGCCGCCGACGTACTTGGTGAGGGCCTGGACGCTGATATCCACGCCGTGGGCCAGCGGCTTGAACAGCAGTCCGGCGGCCCAGGTATTGTCTATCATGGTCAGGACCCCGCGCGCCTTGGCCGCTGCGGCGATGGCGGGCACGTCCTGCATCTCGAAGGTCAACGAGCCGGGGGCCTCCAGCAGGATCAGCCGCGTCGCCGGCTCGACCAGGGCCATCAGGCTGTCAGCGTCGAGGGCAGGATCGTAGTAGCGGACCGAGACGCCGAAGCGGGCAAGGACGTCGCCCGCGAAGCGGCGGGTGGGTTTGTAGACGCTGTCGACGATCAGAACGTCGTCGCCGGTCTTGAGCAGGGCGACCAGCGGCGCTGTGATCGCGGCGAGGCCCGAGGGGTAGAGTTGGACGTCCCTGGCGCCTTCCAGGGCGCACAGACCTTCGGCGAGAGCGTCGTGCGAGGCGAAACCTTCCAGGCCGTAGGTCTTTTGTCCATCGTCGTAGAGGGACGCCGCGTCGGGCATCAGGACGGTCGAACCGCGCTGAACCGGAGGGTTCACCGTGCGGGCCAAGGCGCCTATTTTGGCGCCAGCGCGGATCAGACGGGTTTCTTCGTCCATTTGGGTTGACGTACTCGACCATACAAACTTGAAACTTCAGGCGTCATATCGCCTTGCCGGTCAAGGACGAAGGAGCAGTTTCGTGTCCAATCGCGTCGTCGTCGCCTCGGTGCTACTGGCCCTCGCGGTCGGAGCTTGTGGCGAGCGCGCCGCGCAGGCGCCCGCGCCGGCTCCGGGCAAGGAGCTGCCGGTGTCTTCCGATCGGGCGGCCCAGAGCGAGACGCTGCGGGCGGTCGTCGCCCGGGGGCGGCTGAACTGTGGCGTAGATCAGGGCCTTTCCGGCTTCTCGTTCCGCGACAATCGGGGTGTCTGGCGCGGCTTCTCCATCGACCTGTGCCGCGCCGTTGCGGCCGCGGCGCTTGGCGATGCTGATGCGGTGAACTTCGTGCCGGTCACGGCGGAGAACCGCATCGAGATGCTGCGCGACGGGAAGATTGATCTTTTGGCCCGCAGCACCAGTTGGACCTTCAGCCGTGATGCGGGTGAGGGGGTCGATTTCGCAGGCATCGCTTATTACGACGGGCAAGGCTTCCTGGCGCGCAAGGCGCTGAACCTGCAAAGCGCGCTGGAACTGAACGGAGCGCGGGTTTGCGTGCAGTCCGGCTCGACCAGCCAGAACAACCTGACCGACTATTTCCGGGCCAACGGCCTGACTTTCACGGCGGTGCCGGCGGCATCGAACGAGAAGGCGCGCGAAATCTACCAGACCGAGGGCTGCGATGTTTTAAGCGCCGACATCTCGGCCCTGGCCTCGGCCCGGTCGGTGGCCAGCAATCCTGGCCAGCACGTGATCCTGCCGGACGTGATCTCCAAGGAGCCTCTGGCCTTGGCGGTTCGGCAGAATGATCCCGCGTGGACCGATCTGGTTCGCTGGACCCTGAACGCCCTGATCCTGGGCGAGGAACTGGGCGTCACATCGAAGAACGTCGGCGAGATGGCGGAGAACTCGACGGCGCCGGAGGTTCGTCGCCTGCTGGGCGTGGAAGCGGGCTATGGCGGCAAGATCGGTTTGGACGACGCCTTCGCCTTCCGGGCCATTCAGGCGGTAGGCAATTACAGCGAGATATTCGAGCGCAATGTGGGCGCGGGCTCGCCGCTACGGCTGGAGCGGGGGCTGAACGCCCTGTGGAACGCGCCGCGGCCAGGGCTGCTTTACGCGCCGCCGTTCCGCTAGAGCGGCCGGACCATCACGCAGCGTAGCGCCGGATCATGGCCAGCGGCGGCTTCCGCCTCGCGCATGGCCGCCAGAGCCGGTGGGATATCGGCGCCGGTGACCTCCACGAAGCCTAGACGGGCGTAGTAGGGCGCATTCCAGGGGATGTCGCGATAGGTGGTCAGGCCCATGGCCGTGGCGCCGCCTTCGCGCGCGGCGGCGATGGCGGTTTCGATCAGCCGTGCGCCCAGCCCTTGGCGGTGATGAGCCATGTGGATGGAGACCTGATGGATCACCGCCAAGTCGGCGTGCGTCTCGCCCGCCAGATAGCCCACGGGCCGGCCATCTAGCGCGATGACCCACAGGGCGTCGTGGTCCAGGTGTTCCTGGAGCGCTTCAAGGCTCGGCGGCGGATCGTCGGCGACCCAGGCCAAGTCCGTGTTGCGGAAGGGCTCGCCTGCCGAAACCTCGATCTGCTGCAAGGCGGGGAAGTCCGCGGGCGTCGCGTTGCGGATGAGGTAGTCGCCCATCAGGCGGGACCGGTGACGACGGGGGTGTCGGCGAGACCGCCCCACTCAGTCCACGAGCCGTCATAGACCGCCACGCGCGGCTTGCCGAGACGGGCCAGGGCGAGCGCCAGGATCGCGGCGGTGACGCCGGAGCCGCAGGTGGTGACGATGGGCTTGTCGATATCGACGCCGGCCGCCTCGAACACCGCTTTCAGCTTGTCGGCCGACAGCAGCGTGCCGTCGGGGGCGATGACGGAGGAGGCGGGGACGCTGCGGGCCCCCGGCATGTGCCCTCCGCGCAGGCCCTCGCGCGGTTCGGGCGCCTCTCCGGTGAAACGGGCGGCGGGGCGAGCGTCGACCAGTTGCTCGCGGCCGGTCTCGATGGCGCGCAGGACCTGGTTGCTGTCGCGGACCAGATCAGCGGTGAAGCGGGGGGTGAAATGGCGCTCCTGAGGCGAGGGGGGCAGGTCCTCGACTGGACGCCCTTCAGCGATCCATTTGGCGAGACCGCCGTCCAGAACGAAGACGTTCTCGTGACCCATGGCCCGGAAGGCCCACCAGGTGCGGGCGGCGCGGAAGCCTCCGCCGTCGTAGACGACGATGGTCGAGCCGTCGCCCAGGCCCATGGTGCGTACGCGGGAAGCGAACTTCACCGGCGAGGGCAGCATGTGCGGCAGGTCGCTATCGGTGTCGGCGATCTCGTCGATGTCGAAGAACACCGCGCCCGGAATGTGGGCCAGATCGTATTCGCGCTTGGGGTCGCGAGCCTCGGCCGGCATGTACCAGCTGGCGTCGACTACCTTGATGTCCGGAGCCGAAAGACGCTCGTGCAGCCAGGCGGTGGAGACGAGAGGATCGTTCGACATCGGGACCTCTTCTAAAGCCAGGGCGGCGTCGGCAGGCCGCGTTCGGCGAGGAACGCGGGATTGAACAGCTTGCTTTGATAGCGCGATCCGTGGTCGCACAAAACGGTCACGATGGTATGGCCCGGCCCAAGGTCGCCGGCCATGCGGATGGCGCCGGCCACGTTGATCCCGGCGGAGCCGCCCATGCACAGGCCTTCGTGCTGGACGAGGTCGAAGAGCACCTCCAGCATCTCCTCGTCAGAGATGCGGTAGGGCCGATCAACCTTCAGGCCCTCAAGGTTGGCGGTGACGCGGCCCTGGCCTATGCCTTCGGTGATGGAGTTGCCTTCTGACTTAAGTTCACCGTTGGCGTACCACTCGTAGAGCGCGGCTCCGTGTGGATCGGCCAAGCCGATCTGGACGCCAGGCTTGCGTTCGCGCAGGGCTTGGGCGACCCCGGCCAAGGTGCCGCCGGAGCCAACAGCGCAGATGAAAGCGTCGACCTTACCCTCTGTTTGTTCGAAGATTTCCGGGCCTGTGGTCAGGTAGTGCGCCTTGCGGTTGGCGACATTGTCGAACTGGTTGGCCCAGATGGCGCCGTTGGGTTCTGTGCGCGCCAGCTCCTCGGCCAGGCGGCCGGAATAGCGGACATAGTTGTCGGGGTTGGAGTAGGGGACGGCGTCCACCTCCACCAGCTCCGCGCCAAGCAGACGGATAGCGTCCTTCTTTTCCTGGCTCTGGGTGCGGGGGATGACGATGGTGGCCTTGTAGCCAAGGGCCGAGGCGACCATGGCCAGGCCGATGCCGGTATTCCCGGCGGTGCCCTCCACAATGCGGCCGCCGGGCCGGATCAGGCCCTCTGCCTCGGCGTCACGGATGATCTGCAGGGCCGCACGGTCCTTGACCGACTGGCCAGGATTCATGAACTCGGCCTTGCCCAAAATCTCGCAGCCCGTGGCGTCGCTGGCCCGGTTCAGGCGGATCAGCGGCGTGTCGCCGATGGCGTCGAGGACGCTGGTCTTGACGGTCATGCGGAGCCTTCACGGGCGGCTGGAAGCGGTCGCTGGTAGATCGTCATGACCAGCGATGATGCAAGCGCAGCTTTTCTGAAGCCGCGCCGCACGCGATCAGCGTCTCTAAAATCAGGCGCGGGCGAGGCCAAGCTGGATGACGTTCGTCCGCTCCGTCCGGAAGCCGGCTTCGCAATAGGCCAGGTAGAACTTCCATAGCCGCCGGAAACGCTCGTCGAAGCCAAGGGGCCTGATCTCGGTCCAGGCGCTTTCGAACCGTCGCGCCCATTCGGCGAGGGTGTCGGCGTAGTCCTGGCCAAAACGGACAAGGCCGTCCTGCCGCAGGCCGGCCTTCGCCGTCTCTTCACGCAGGCGCTCCTCGCTGGGCAGCATGCCGCCTGGGAAGATGTACTTCTGGATGAAATCGGCGCGGCTGCGGTAGTGGGCGAACAGGTCGTCGCGGATGGTGATAATCTGCAGTGTCGCGAGGCCGCCTGGCGACAGCACGTCGTGGACCTTGCGGAAGTAGGTGGGCCAGTAGGCTTCGCCCACCGCCTCGAACATCTCGATCGAGGCGACGCGGTCGAACTGGCCGTCGACGTCACGGTAGTCGATCAGCTTGATCTGCGCCCGTTCGGCGAGGCCGGCCTCGAAGATGCGCTTGCGGGCGAAATCGTACTGTTCGCGCGAGATTGTGATGCCGGTGACGTGGGCGCCGCGCTCCTTGGCGGCGAACTCAGCGAACCCGCCCCAACCGCAGCCGATCTCCAACACCGTCTGGCCGGGTGAAAGCGCCATGGTCTGGGCGAGCGCGGCGTACTTCTGGCGCTGCCCCGCTTCGAGCGTCTGAGCGCCCTTATCGAACCTGGCCGACGAGTAGGTCATCGAGGGATCAAGCCAGCGCGAATAGAAGGCGTTGCCCAGATCATAGTGGGCGTGGATGTTCTTGGCCGACCCCCTGCGGGTGTTGGCGTGGAGCAGGTGGCGCACGAAGTTCACCGCACGCATCAGGGGATTGCCGTCCACCAGCGCCGTGATGCGATCGAAGTTGAGCGTGAATACGGTCAGCAGGGCGGCGAGATCGGGCGTGTCCCACTCGCCGGCCATATAGCCTTCGGCGAAACCGATATCGCCGGAGCGGAAGGCCCGACCGACAAAGCGGTAGTCATGGACCCTGATGACGCCGTGGGGGCCGGGTTCGGAGCCCTTAATCGGGATCGAGCGGCCGGACGGCAGGATGTATGTCACCGTGCCGTAGCGCCAGTTCTCGGCGCAGATGCGCACCAGGGTGCGGAAGACGGCCGGGGCCAGTTTCAGGTCCGGGTCGTTCTTAAGAGTCGGAAGATCGAGCGGCATGTCGGTCATGCGTGTCCCTCCGGGGGAAAGCGTAACATCAAAATTCAGTCGAGCGAATCAGGGTCGGTCTTGACCGCCTGATAGGCGTCGAGCGCGCGGCGCCGGGCCGCGTCGTGCTCGACAATGCATGTGGGGTAGGTCTCGCCCAATCGCACCCCTGCCTTGTCCAGAACCGCCTTGGGGGCGTTCCAGGGGGCGTGGATGTACTTGGCCGGCAGACCGGCCAGTTCCGGCACCCAGCGGCGGATGTAATCGCCCTCGGCGTCGAATTTCTCGCCCTGGGCGATTGGGTTGAAGATGCGGAAGAACGGCGAGGCGTCCGCGCCGCAGCCGGCGACCCACTGCCAGTTGTTCACGTTGTTGGCCATGTCGGCGTCGAGCAGGGTGTCCCAGAACCAGGCCTCGCCCTCGCGCCAGTCGATCAGCAGGTGCTTGGTCAGGAACGAGGCGGCGACCATCCGCACCCGGTTTTCCATGTAGCCGGTGGCCCACAGCTCGCGCATGCCGGCGTCGACGAAGGGAAAGCCGGTGCGGCCGTGCTTCCAGGCTCCCAGCCCGTGATTGTCCTTGCGCCAGGGCAGGTGGTCGAAGGCGGGCTTGAAGGGATTTTGCGGCAGGTCCGGGCGGGCGAACAGAAGGTTGTGATTGAACTCACGCCAGGCCAGTTCGGACAGGAATTTATCGACCTGGCTGTCGGAAGCGCCGCGGTCGGCGGCGGCATGGGCGGCGCGCCAGATCGCCCGGGGCCCGATCTCGCCAAAGTGCAGGTGGGGAGACAGGCGGGAGGTGGCTTGGCGGGCGGGGAAATCCCGGCCCTCCGCATAGTCGCGTAAACGGTCGTCGAGGAAGTCGTGCAGGCGTTCTCGCGCGCCGGCTTCGCCTGGCGTCCAGTTCGAGAAGCCCGTGGACCAGTCGGGATGGGTTGGATGCAGCTTCCAGTCGTCCAGGGCGTCTGAATTCGGCTGGCGGGGCGGCGCCTTCAACTCGCCCGGCGCGCGATGCAGGACATTGAGTTGCAGTTGCGAGCGCAGGGCGCGCCAGAAGGGCGTGAACACCTTGTAGGCGCCGCCGCCGCCCGTCTTGATCTCCCACGGCTCGCTCAGCAGGCTGGCGTTGTGAGACGCGCAGGCGATCCCGTCCCTCTCCAGGTCGGCCTTGATCGCCTTGTCGCGTTCGATGGTGTCGGGATCGTAGAGCCGGTTCCAGACGACGCGGTCCGCGCCTGTCTCCTTGACGACGGCCTTTAGGATATCGGCCGCCGGACCGCGGCGCAGGATCAGGCGGGAGCCGATCGTTTCGAGATCCTCGGCCAGCGCCCTAAGCGATTTGTCCAGCCACCACAGCGAGGCCGCGCCCATGGGCCTTACGCCATCGGTCTCGTCGAGGATGTAAAGAGGGACTACCGGCGCGCCCTGGTGGGCCGCCATATGGAGGGCGGGATTGTCGGCCAGACGTAAGTCGCGGCGGAACCATACGATCACCGGACTATGCTGCGTCATCACCACCCCTGAAGCTTGCGCTTATAACTCTACAAGGCCAATTACGTGCCTTCGCACCGTCTGGATGAGGCTTACCTTGACTGAAACGCAATCCGTCCAGCCAAACGCGCTGATCGAGATCGCCACGCCGAGCGGCAAACCCGTTCGCATCGGCCAACGCGAGCGTCTGTCGATCATCGCTGGGCCCTGCCAGATGGAGAGCCGCCAGCATGCGCTGGAGACGGCGCACGCGCTGAAGGAAATGGCCGATCGCCTGGGCGTCGGGCTGATCTACAAGACGTCCTACGACAAGGCTAATCGCACCTCCGCTAGCGCCCAGAGGGGCATCGGCCTGCATGACAGCCTGCCGATCTTCGCCGAAATCCGTGAGGCGACCGGCTTGCCGACCCTGACCGACGTGCATGAGATCGCTCATTGCGCCCCGGTGGCGGAGGCGGTCGATGTCATTCAGATTCCCGCCTTCCTTTGCCGGCAGACCGACCTGCTGGTCGCCGCCGCCAAGACCGGCCGGGCGATCAACATCAAGAAGGGCCAGTTCCTGGCGCCTTGGGACATGAAGAACGTCATCGCCAAGGTGACGGGCGCCGGCAATCCCAACGTCATGGCCTGCGAGCGCGGGGCGTCGTTCGGCTACAACACCCTGGTGTCGGACATGCGATCGTTGCCGATCATGAGCGAGATCGGCTGCCCGGTGGTGTTCGACGCCACCCATTCGGTTCAGCAGCCCGGCGGGCAGGGGACCACCTCCGGCGGTCAGCGCGAGTTCGTGCCGGTCCTGGCCCGCGCAGCGGTCGCGATCGGCGTGGCGGCGGTGTTCATGGAGACCCACCCGGACCCGGACAATGCGCCGTCGGACGGGCCTAACATGGTGCCCATGAGCCAGTTCGAGGGCCTGGTCGCCGAACTTCTGGAATACGACGCCCTGGCCAAGAAGCGTCTGGGAGCCGTCGCATGAGCGCGCCGCGCCGCATTATCTTCGTGACCGGCGGGGCCGGCTTCATCGGCTCCAATATCGTCGGCAAGCTGGCGGCGGACCCATCGCTGGACGTGGTGGTCTGCGACCGCCTGCGCGAGGCCGAGACAGGCAAGTGGCGCAACATTGCCAAGCATCCGATCGGCGACTTCGTGCATCCCGACGACATGTGGGAGTGGCTGGAGAAGCGCTGGCGCGACGTGGAGGCGGTGATCCACATGGGGGCGGTGTCGTCCACGACCGAGCCCGACGCCGACAAGATCATCCACGCCAATTTCACCCTGTCGCGCGACCTGTTCCGGTGGTGCGCCGACCGGCAGCGGCGGTTCATCTATGCGTCGTCGGCCGCCACCTATGGCGATGGATCGATGGGCTTCGACGACAAGGACGACTACCAGTCCCTGACCGCTCTGCGACCGTTGAACACCTATGGCTGGTCCAAGGCGTTGTTCGACCAGTTCGCGGCTCGCCAGGCGGCGCGCGACTATGCTCCGCCCCAATGGGTGGGGCTGAAGTTCTTCAACGTCTATGGGCCCAACGAAGAGCACAAGGGCGGCATGAAGTCGGTGGTCGCCCAGATCTGGCCGAAGGTCTGCCACGGCGAGACGGTGAGGCTCTTCAAGTCGCACAATCCGGAATACCAGGACGGCGGGCAGCTGCGCGACTTCGTCTATGTCCGCGACGCGGCCGACGTGGTCGAGTGGCTGACCCAGAATCCGCAGGTCAACGGCGTTTACAACCTAGGCTCTGGCCAGGCACGGTCGTTCAAGGACCTAGCCGAGGCGACCTTCGCGGCGGCGGGCAAGCCGTCCAAGATCGAGTACTTCGATATGCCGCCAGGTCTGCGCGGCAAGTACCAGTACTTCACCCAGGCGAGCATGGAGCGGCTGAAGGCGGCGGGTTACGCCCAGCCGCTGACGAGCCTGGAAGACGGGGTGGCCGACTACGTTCAGGCCTACCTCTCGAAGCCTGATCCCTACGCCTGAGCTGATCGATGGCGCGGCGCGGCCTTGGTTGGGGATTGCTGGCGGGCGGCCTGCTTCTGGTCGCGCTGCTCGCCGCCGCCGCTTTCATCTGGCGGGACGACATTCTGCGCACAGCCCTGGATCCCAAGGTGCCGTACCAGACCTACACCGCACCCCCGACGCCCGACTATGCAAAGGCGGACGCCTGGGCGCTTCTGCCGGCAAGGCCTGGGGAAATCGCGGCGGACGCGCCCGCCGCCGATGTCTTTTTCGTGCATCCAACCACCTATGATGGCGGCGGCGATTGGAACGCGCCGGTCAGCAAGGCCCAGGCCGGCCAGATGCTGGCGAACGTCATGCTGCCAAACTACGCTGGACCGTTCGAGCGGGTGGGTCGGGTGTTCGCGCCGCGTTATCGCCAAGCCAGCCTCTATACCCGTCTGACCCTGCGCGAGGACGCGCGCGAGGCGCGGCGGTTCGCCTATCAGGACGTCCGCGCCGCGTTCCGGCAGTTCGTCACCGCCTACAACGGCGACCGCCCATTCATTTTGGTTGGCGTGGAGCAGGGTGGAGAGTTGGCCTCGCGCCTACTGCAAGAAGAGATCGCTCCCGATCCGGTCCTGCGCGGCCGACTGGGCGGTGTCTATCTGATCGAGACCGTCACGCCGGCTGATCTTTATGGGCCGGGCTCGCTTACCCCCGCCTGCCAGACACGCGTGCAGACCGGTTGTGTCGTCGCCTACGCCACCGTTCAGGCGGGGGATCGCGAAGCTGGGCGGATGTTGCTGGAGCGGGCAGTGGTCTGGAACAGTGTTGGCGACCTGGTGGACCTCGATGGACGGCCGGCGCTTTGCGTGAACCCGCTGTTGGGCGCCCAGACCGATGACGCCGCCAGCGAGCGGATGAACCTTGGTGCGGCCAATGCGACCGGTCTGGAATGGGGGGTGCGGCCGGCCTTTCTGAAGCGCCAGGCCTCGGCGCAATGTCAGGGTGGGGTGCTGAAAGTCTCCAAGCCGCGCTCAGATGCTTTCAAAAGCGTGGGGCGGTGGTCTGACCGAAAGAAAGTCAGCGGATACAATATTTTCTACGCCGATCTTGAAGCTGATGCTCAGGCGCGTCTTGACACCTGGAAGCTAGCCCGCCTCGCCCAGCGGTGATCCCGCGCGCCAGTCGAACAGCTCCTGCAGCACCTTGAGGGCGGCGCCGCGCTCGCTCTTCAAGTCGGGATCGCGGGCCAGGATCAGCCGGGCGTCGTCGGCGGCTACGGCGATCAGGTCCTTGTGAGCCACCGGATCGACCAGGCGATAGGCGGGAAAGCCACTTTGCTTCAGGCCCAACGGGTCGCCGCCGCCGCGTAGCTCCAGGTCCTTTTCGGCGATCAGGAAGCCGTCGTCGGTCTTGCGAAGGATATCGAGTCGGGCCTGGGCGGTCTCCGACAGCGGCGGATCGTAGAGCAGGACGCAGGCGCTCTCGCGCGCGCCACGGCCGACCCGCCCGCGCAGCTGGTGAAGCTGGGCCAGGCCGAAGCGTTCGGCTTGCTCGATGACCATGATGCTGGCGTTGGGGACGTTGACGCCGACCTCGACCACGGTGGTGGCGACAAGCACCGATACCTTGCCCGCCGCGAAGGCGGCCATGACGGCGTCCTTCTCGGCGGCCGGCATCTTGCCATGAACCAGACCGACGGAGTCGCCGAGGATGCGCCGCAGGTCCTCGGCCCGGCCCTCCGCGGCCTGCAGGTCGATGAGCTCGGATTCCGAGACCAGCGGGCAAATCCAGAAGGCTTGGGCCCCGTCGCGGATGGCGGCGCGCAGTCGGTTGACGACATCGCCAATGCGGGGCGTCGGCACGGCGGCCGTGGCGACTGGCGTGCGGCCTGGCGGCTTTTCGTCTATGCGCGAGACGTCAAGATCGCCGAAGACGGTCAGTTCCAGCGTGCGGGGAATCGGCGTGGCCGACATGGCCAGCAGATGGACGCCGTCGCCCTTGTCCTGCAGCCGACGCCGCTCGCTCACCCCGAACCGGTGCTGTTCATCGATCACGGCCAGGGCCAGGCTGCGATAGGCCACGTCGTCCTGGAACAGGGCGTGGGTGCCGACCGCCACATGGGCCGTGCCGTCGAGCAGGGCCATGAGCTTGTCAGCCCTGACCCGGCCCTTGTCGCGGCCAGTCAGCAGCACGACGCGCAGGCCGACGGCCTCAAGAGCTGGGGTGATGGTCTCGTAGTGCTGGCGAGCCAGGATTTCGGTGGGGGCCATGAAGGCCGACTGCAGGCCCGCCGCCGCTGCGTCCGCGATGGCCAGCATGGCGACCACCGTCTTGCCCGCGCCGACATCGCCCTGCAGCAGGCGGCTCATGCGTTCGCCGGAGGCCAGGTCGCCGCCGATGTCGGCCAGGGCCCGTTGCTGGGCGCCGGTCAGGCGATAGGGAAGGGCCGCCTCGATCTGGCGGGCGTACTCGCTCTGGCTGGCGATCTTCGGCGCCGGATGCGAACGGCGGGCGGCCTTGCGTTGGGCCAGGGCGAGTTGGTGGGCCAACAGTTCGTCGTAGGCCAGCCGACGACGGGGCCGCGACAGGGGAGACAGGTCGGCTTCCGACTGGGGTTCGTGAACACGGGCGAGGGCTTCTCGCCAGGACGGGAAGGCCTCCCGCGCCCGCCAGGCGGGATCCTGCCATTCCGGCATCTCAACAGTGCGTGACAGGGCCTCGTGCGCCAGCTTGCGGATAGCCCGGGACGCCAGGCCGGCGGTGGCGGGATAGACGGGCTCCAACTCCGGGATTTCGCCGGCCCGTTCCTCGGGCAGCAGGTAGTCCGGATGGGCGATCTGCACCTCGCCGTTGAAGCGTTCGACCTTGCCGCTGACGATGCGGCGCTCGCCGACAGGGTTTTGTTTCTCCAGCGTGTCGCCATAGACCTTGAAGAACACCAGGGTCACGAACCCTGTGCCGTCATAGGCGCGGATGCGCCAGGGCAGGTTGGGGCGACCTGGCTTGATGTGGGCGTCGATGGTGACGACGAGGGTCTGGATTTCGCCCTCGACGACCTGATCGGCCGCGGTCGGCGTACGGCGGATCACCGACTGCGGCGGCAGGAACACCAGATCGCGCACCAGCGAGCCGGCGACCTTCTCGACCAGCGGCGCAACGCGCGGCCCGACGCCTTTCAGCGTGCCGATCGAGGCGAACAGGGGGAAGAGAATCTCGGGCCGCATGGGTTCACGATAGCAAGGCTTGTCGCCCGCCGTCAGGCGTTGCGGCGGCCCGTGCGGGTGACCAGCCAGATGCCGCCGCAAACCAGCGCCAGGGCCGCAAGATTCTTCCAGGCCAGGACCGGCTCATGCAGGAAGGCGGCCGACAGGATCACGCCGAAGACCGGGATCAGGAAGTTGAAGGGGGCGACCAGGCTGACTGGATTGTGCTTGAGCAACAGGCTCCAGATGGCGAAAGCCGCCGCCGACAGCGCCGCCAGATAGACCAGCAGCGAGGCGGAACGCCAATCAAAGCCGTGGACTTCGCCGCCGACAGCCATGCCGCCGAGGGTGAGGATCAGGCCGCCGATCGCGAGCTGCCAGCCGGTCATGATCATGGGGTCCAGCCCGCGTGAGATACGCTTTCCAAAGATCGACGCCGCCGCCAGGATCAGCGCCGAGAAGGCGACGAAGCCCTCGCCCGTGATGGTGAAGTCGAAGTCGGTCAGGCCATGGCCAAGGTTGACCGTCAGCACGCCCAGGAAGCCCACCAGGCAACCCAGAGCCTTGCGGCCGGTCAGACGATCATTGGCGTATACGAAGTGGGCGATGAGCACGCCGAAGAACGCGCCCGTGGCGTTCATGATCGAACTCTTCACACCGGTGGCGTGGGCGACGCCGATGTAGAAGAACACGTATTGTAGCGTGGTCTGGAAGAAACCCAGGGCGACGATCTGGCCGAACTGGCGGCGGGAGAAGTCAAGGATGGGCCGCCGCAGCGCCACGGCCACGACCAGCAACATGATCCCGGCCAGCAGGAAGCGATAGCCGCCAAAGACGATCTGGTCCGCGTAGTCCTCCCGCGCGATCCGCAGCAGGCGATAGCCGTTCTTCACCGCCGGATATGAGCTGCCCCACAGGACGCAGCAGAAGGCGGCGGCGAGGTAGACGAAACGGCGGTTTGAGAAGAGGTCGGGTCTGGCCGCCGGGGCGGTCACTTCTTCATCCAAGGCGTGGACTTGGAGGCCGACTTGGCGCCGGCGAAGCGTTCCGCTTCACGTTGAGCGCGGCCCGACGTCTGGTTGGCAGCCCCCGTGGCGCGCTGCTTCTTCTGGGCGACGAGGGCGGCGAGCTTCTGGGCGGGCGTTTCGGGAGCGTCGGACATGGCGCGCCTTTAGCATGCGACCTAGGCGGCGGGATAGAGCGCGAGCAGGGCCTGGGTCACGCCGTTGGTCCAGCCAAAGCCATCCTGAAGAGGATATTCGCCGCCGCCGCCGGGACGGGCCTCTTCGATATCGTACTTCTCCAGCATCTTGCCGCTGGCCTGATATTCACGGGTGACCGTGGCCAGCCAGCGCCGGGCGATCTGTTCGGCCAGAGCGTCCTCGCCATAGGCGCGAAGGCCGCGGACGGCGACCCATTGCAGCGGCGCCCAGCCGTTGGGGGCATCCCATTGTTGTCCGGTGGTCTGGCCTGTCGTTCGAATTCCGCCTGGGGCGAGGAGTTGATCCCAGACGACCTGGGCGACCACGTTCGCCTGCTTCTGGCTCGCGGCGCCGGTGAACAGCGGATAGAGCGCGGCGGCGCTGACAATCCCCGTGGGGCGGCGCTCGCGCCATTGGTAGTCGAGATAGACGCCGCGTTCAGGGTTCCACAGCCAGCGGTCGATAGCGGCGCGGCGGTCGTCGGCCCGGCGTGCGAAGTCGCGAACGCAGTCGCGGTCCTTCAACTCGTCGCAGGCCTCGGCGATGGCGCGCTCCACGCCGTACATCAGGCTGTTGAGATCGACAGGAACGATCGCGGTCGTCTCGATGGTCTTCAAGGTCTTGCCATCCGCAAGCCAGCGGGCGCTGAAGTCCCAGCCGCTCTCGGCGCCGGCGCGCAGGTCGCGGAAGACCTCGGCGGCGGGACGGTTGACCTCCCGCGCGGTCAGGATGTCCTCGCGCCAGGATTCATCGCGCGGCGTGTCGCGGTCGTCCCAATAGCGGTTGAGGATGGAGCCATCTGGCAGGCGGACGACCCGGGCGGACGCGGCGCCAGGCTTCAACCCGTCTTCGCCATGCATCCAAAAGGCGTGTTCGCGTCGCATTTGATCGACGCGGCGCTTGAAGACGGCGGGGTCGCTACGATCGCTCAGGCCGACCATTAAGTAGAAGAAGGGGGGCTGGGAGCGGCTGAGATAATAGGTGCGCGTGCCGTTGGGGATACGGCCGTAGCGGTCGATGAGGCCGCCGAAGTCGTCGGTCATGGCCTCGATCAGGTCATCGCGACCGTCCTGAGCTAGGCCTAGCATCGTGAAGTAGCTGTCCCAGTAGTACATCTCCCGGAACCGGCCGCCTGGAACGACATAGGGCTTGTCGAGCGGCAGGGCGGAGGATCCGACGGGGGGCGTTTCAGGCTGGCGGGTCAGAACAGGCCAAAGGGTGGCGATGTGCTGGCTGATCGGCGGACGCGCCTTTGACGGCGGCGGGGGCGGGGCTTCGCTGGGGACATCGAAGCGAGCGGTCACGAAGCGCTTCAGCTCCGCGTCGCTGAACCGGGCGTGGGCGCGATATTCGGCCATGATCTGCGCGGGCGGACGCTTAGGCGTCGCGTCGACAAAGGTTTTGCCGTCGGCGAACAGCCGCCGCATCTGAACCTGATGGAACAGCTCGCCGTAAAGGTCGGCCGGCGTGGCGGTTTGCGCCTGCGCGGTCCCGAGCGACAGGACGGCGGCGGCTATGACCGTAAAACGAAGCAAGCGGACCTCCGGTGAAGCTCGGAGGTCAAACGCATCAAGCGGCGGGAGGCTGCCTCAGGATCTGACGCCGGGCTTTCCGATAAAGACGCGGTAGCCTTTCTCGTCGGCGATGGCGAGCATCTCCTTGTCGCCGTCCGTGTCGCCGTAGGCGGCTGCCAAGTGGACGTCCTCGCCAAATACTTCCTTGAGGCGGCGGACCTTTTCGGCGCCCCGGCAATTCGCGCCGGCGAAAGCGCCGCTGACCTGACCGTAGGTGTTCACCGCAAGCTGCGTGCCGATCAGAACCTCGGCGCCCAGGCCGCGAGCGAAGGGCGCGACAATGGTTTCAGGCGAGGCGGTGACGATCACCGCCCGGGCGCCACGGGCGCGCCAGCGTTTCCAGGTGGCCACCGCATCGGGACGCAGCAGGCGCGTGGCGTGGGTCTCGGCGAAGACGCGAGCCTCGGCTTCGACCTTCTCCAGGGGAACGCCCTTGAGGAACTGCGTCACGGCGGCCGCCTTCAGGCGCCCACGGTCACGGTGCCCCAGATATGCCAGAATCGCTGGCGTAAGCTTTAGGACGCCCAGGGTGTAACGGGCACGTCCGACCCGCCAGGCGAGGAATGCGGTGAAGCTGTCGCGAACGGTCATGGTGCCGTCGAAATCGAACGCCACCAACGCCTTGTCATCAAGCGGGTCGTTCATCGGCCTTGATGCCGCGGCCATACCCATGGGCCGACGAGAGCGTCTAACCATCGTTCGCACTGCAACTGTTCGGTACGTTTTCGACCACGATTCCCGTTCGGCGCTAACAGGGCTTGGCCATTGAGACCTGCGATGCGGTGTCGCGGCGCTCGCACGTGGCGCTCGGACGCCCTATATGCCCTAATGGACGGCAAGCACGCTCAACCGGGCGTATTTAGCTGCTCTATCCCCAGTTTAAGCGCCGCAAGGGTTGTGAAGGGCGCTCGGATCGGGGAATGTCAAGGTTTAGACAACCGGTGGCGCGTATCCTGCATTAAGACAGGACCGATACGTCTTCGGGAGTGGCGGTGTCCGGTTTCGACCCACATCGCCGTAGCGTGAGAAGCGAGAATGACTAAAGCCGCGAGCGGCGACACCAAGAGCACTCTGTACTGCTCCTTCTGCGGAAAGAGCCAGCACGAGGTGCGTAAGCTCATCGCGGGCCCGACCGTGTTCATCTGCGATGAGTGCGTCGAGCTGTGCATGGACATCATCCGCGAAGAGCACAAGATCGCCTTCGTGAAGTCCAAGGACGGGGTTCCCACGCCGCGCGAGATCCGCGAGGTGCTGGACGACTACGTCATCGGTCAGGATCACGCCAAGAAGGTCCTCGCTGTCGCGGTCCACAACCACTACAAGCGTCTGAACCACGCGACGAAGAACAACGACGTCGAGCTGGCCAAGTCCAACATCATGCTGGTCGGCCCCACCGGTTCGGGCAAGACGCTGCTGGCCCAGACGCTGGCGCGCATCATCGACGTGCCCTTCACCATGGCCGACGCCACCACCCTGACCGAAGCCGGTTATGTGGGTGAAGACGTCGAGAACATCGTGCTGAAGCTGCTGCAAGCCGCCGACTACAACGTCGAACGCGCCCAACGCGGCATCGTCTACATCGACGAAATCGACAAGATCAGCCGCAAGTCCGACAATCCGTCGATCACCCGCGACGTGTCGGGCGAAGGTGTCCAGCAGGCGCTGCTGAAGATCATGGAAGGCACCGTGGCCTCCGTGCCGCCGCAAGGCGGGCGCAAGCATCCGCAGCAGGAATTCCTGCAGGTCGACACTACCAACATCCTCTTCATCTGCGGCGGCGCCTTCGCCGGCTTGGAGAAGGTGATCAGCGCACGTGGCCAGGGCGCCTCGATCGGTTTCGGCGCCAAGGTGGCCGATCCGGACGAGCGCCGCACCGGCGAGATTCTGCGCGCGGTCGAGCCCGAGGACATGGTCAAGTTCGGCCTGATCCCGGAATTCATCGGCCGTCTGCCGGTGATCGCGACCCTGGAAGACCTGGACGAGACGGCCCTGGTGAAAATCCTCACCGAGCCCAAAAACGCCCTGGTCAAGCAGTACCAGCGTCTGTTCGACATGGAGAATGTCGGCCTGACCTTCACCGACGACGCCCTGGCGGCGGTGGCCCGCAAGGCTATCACCCGCCGCACCGGCGCCCGCGGCCTGCGCTCGATCCTGGAAGCCATTCTGCTGGAGACCATGTTCGAGCTGCCGAACTATGACGGTGTCGAGGAAGTGGTCGTGAACCAGGAAGTCGTCGAAGGCCGCGCCCAGCCGCTGGTCATCTACGCCGAGAAGAAGGCGGGCGGAGCGGCTTAAGCGTTCCATCCACCGGACGAAATCGAACGGCGGCTCCTCGCGGGGCCGCCGTTTTTCGTTCTAGGCGCCGGCTTGACTGCAAACGGCTGAGAGGCGATCCCCGAAAAAGGGGTGGGAGATCGTTTCATGAGCCAGAGCGCGCCGGCGCCGTCTAACCGCCGCATCCTGACCGCCAGCCTGGTGGGCACGGCGGTCGAGTTCTACGATTTCTACATCTACGCCACCGCCGCTTCGCTGGTGTTTGGGCCGCTGTTTTTCCCCAGCGCCTCGCCGTCGATGCAACTGATCTCGTCCTACGCCACCTTCGCCATCGCCTTTTTCGCGCGGCCGGTAGGGGCGGCACTGTTCGGGCATTTCGGCGATAGGATCGGGCGCAAGTCCACCCTGGTGGCCAGTCTGCTGCTGATGGGCGGCTCGACCGTGGCGATCGCTTTCCTGCCGACCTACGCCATGGCGGGCTGGATCGCGCCGACACTGCTTTGCCTGCTGCGCTTCGCACAGGGCCTGGGCCTGGGCGGGGAGTGGGGCGGGGCGGCGTTGTTGGCGGTGGAAAACGCCCCGGCGGGATGGAAAGCCCGGTTTGGCATGTTCCCGCAGCTGGGCGCGCCGGTCGGGTTCCTGGCCGCCAATGGCCTGTTCCTGATCCTGGGCGTGGTGCTGACGCCCGAACAGTTCATGAGCTGGGGCTGGCGACTGCCCTTCGTGGCTAGCGTGGCGCTGGTCGGCGTAGGCTTGTGGATCCGCCTCAAGATCACCGAGACACCGGCCTTCGCCAAGGCGGTGTCGGAAGCGCCGCCGCCCAAGGTCCCGCTGGGCGAGGTGCTGACCCGCTATCCGTTGCAGACCTTGGGGGGGACCTTCGCCGTGGTCGCCTGCTTCGCCATCTACTACCTGGCGACCACTTTCGCGCTCGGCTACGGCACGACGACGCTGGGCTATAGCCGTCAGGCGTTTCTGGGCGTGCAACTGGCGGCGATCGGCTTCATGGCCGTCGGAATCATCGTGGCGGGCTACTGGGCGGACGCCCGCACGCCGCGCAAGGTGCTGATGACCGGATGCGTGCTGACGATCGGGGCAGGGTTCCTGCTGGCCCCGCTGATGGGATCGGGTTCGTTGTTCCTGATCTGGGCGTTCCTGGCGCTGGCGCTGTTCCTGATGGGCCTGGTCTATGGTCCCCTAGGCGCGTTCCTGCCGGGGCTGTTCCCGGCCCGGGTGCGCTACACGGGCGCGTCCATGGCGTTCAATGTCGGGGGCATCATTGGGGGCGGGCTGGCGCCAATGGTCGCTCAGGCGCTGGCGGATCGGGGAGGCCTCGTCCCCGTCGGGCTCTATCTCAGCGTGGCCGCATTAATCAGTTTCTTAGCCCTCTGGCCGCTGCGGCGCGAGGCGCAATGAGCTGTGGATAAGAGGCCTCTAACCTGCGACCCCCTGCCGCTGCGCTGCAGCGCCGCTTGAACGCGGTCGCAAAAGGTCCACATAAATCTCCGAACGCCGTCCAATCGCGGGCGGACGGATCGTACGACTCAGGCGCATCGTTTGAGTGACTGCGATCCGTAGGGCCGAGCGGACGTACCGCGCCGGCCAGGAGTTGAAAGCATCATGTCCGAGATCAAGACCCTTCCTGTGCTGCCCCTGCGGGACATCGTTGTGTTCCCGCACATGGTCGTGCCGCTGTTCGTGGGCCGCGACAAATCCGTGCGCGCCCTGGAAGAGGTGATGAAGGGTGACAAGCAGATCCTGCTTCTCACCCAGAAGAATTCCGCCGACGACGATCCGGCTCCCGAAGACATTTTCGAGGTCGGGGTCGTGGCCACCGTGCTGCAACTGCTCAAGCTGCCGGACGGCACCGTGAAGGTGCTGGTCGAGGGCAAGGGCCGAGCAGGCGTGGCGAAATTCACCGACAACGCCGAATATTACGAAGCCGACGTAGCCGAACTGTCCGAGGACGGTGGCGAGAGCCGTGAGGCCGAAGCCCTGTCGCGGGCCGTGGTCGAGCAGTTCGAAAACTATGTGAAGCTCAATAAAAAGGTCCCGCCGGAAGCCCTGGCGTCGATCCCGCAGATCGCTGAGCCGGGGAAGCTGGCCGACAGCATCGCCGCGCACCTGTCGGTGAAGATCGGCGACAAGCAGAACCTGCTTGAGATCTTCAATGTCGTGAAGCGTCTGGAGAAGGTCTTCGCCCTCATGGAAGGCGAGATCAGCGTCCTGCAGGTCGAGAAGAAGATCCGCAGCCGCGTGAAGCGGCAGATGGAGAAGACCCAGCGCGAGTACTATCTCAACGAGCAGATGAAGGCGATCCAGCGCGAGCTGGGCGACCAGGACGACGGTCGCGACGAACTCATCGAGCTCGAAAAGCGCATCAAGAAGACCAAGCTGTCCAAGGAAGCGCGGACCAAGGCCGATGCGGAGCTGAAGAAGCTGCGCAACATGAGCCCGATGTCCGCCGAGAGCACGGTGGTCCGCAACTATCTAGACTGGCTGCTTTCCGTGCCGTGGGGCAAGGCCAAGACCAAGAAGATCGACCTCAACGAGTCCGAGGAGATCCTCGACGCCGACCACTATGGCCTGGAGAAGGTCAAGGAGCGGATCCTGGAGTACCTGGCCGTGCAGGCCCGGACCAACTCGTTGAAGGGCCCGATCCTCTGCCTCGTGGGCCCTCCGGGCGTGGGCAAGACCTCGCTCGGCAAGTCGATCGCCAAGGCGACCGGCCGTGAGTTCGTGCGCATGTCGCTGGGCGGCGTGCGCGACGAGAGCGAAATCCGCGGTCACCGCCGCACCTACATCGGCTCGATGCCCGGCAAGGTCATCCAGTCGATGAAGAAGGCCAAGACCACCAACGCCTTCGTCCTGCTGGACGAGATCGACAAGATGGGTAGCGACTGGCGGGGCGATCCATCCTCGGCCTTGCTCGAGGTGCTCGATCCGGCTCAGAACTCGACCTTCGGCGACCACTATCTGGAGGTCGATTACGACCTGAGCCAGGTTATGTTCGTCACCACGGCCAACAGTCTGAACATGCCCCAGCCGCTGCTGGACCGCATGGAGATCATCCGGATCCCCGGCTACACCGAGGATGAGAAGCTGGAGATCGCCAAGCGGCACGTCCTGCCCAAGCTGGCCAAGGATCACGGGCTTACGCCGGCCGAGTTCGTCGTGCCGGACGAGGCGATCCGCGACCTCATCCGTTACTACACCCGGGAAGCCGGCGTGCGGTCGCTGGAGCGGGAACTGGGCGGTCTGGCCCGTAAGGTCGTCCGCGACCTGACGCGCGAGAAGGTCACCTCGATCACCATCGACGAGGAACGTCTGGCCAAGTACGCGGGCGTCAAGAAGTACCGCTATGGCGAGACGGACACCGAGGACCAGATCGGCATTGTCACGGGTCTGGCCTGGACCGAGTTCGGCGGCGACATTCTGACCATCGAAGCCGTCAAGATGCCGGGCAAGGGTCGCACCACGGTCACCGGCAACCTGAAGGATGTGATGAAGGAGTCGATCTCGGCGGCGCATTCTTATGTCCGCTCGCGGTCACTGCGCTTCGGCATCAAGCCGCCAGTGTTCGAGAAGACCGACATCCACGTCCACGTGCCGGAAGGCGCGACGCCCAAGGACGGTCCCTCGGCCGGCGTGGCCATGGCTGTCTCCATGGTCTCGGTGCTGACCGGCGTTCCGATCCGAAAGGACATCGCCATGACCGGGGAGATCACCCTGCGTGGCCGGGTGCTGGCCATCGGTGGCCTCAAGGAAAAGCTGCTGGCGGCTCTGCGTTCGGGCGTGAAGACGGTGTTGATCCCGCAGGAGAACGCCAAGGATTTGGCCGATATCCCCGATAGCGTGAAGAACGCGCTGGAGATCATCCCGATCTCGACCGCCGACGAAGCGCTGAAAATCGCCCTCACGGGGCCGCTTACCCCGGTCGAATGGAACGAGGACGAGGAGCCCATGCGGCCGATCAAGGGCGGTGACGACTTGGACGGAGATGCCGTTCGGGCTCACTGAACAAGGTTATCGCTGATAACTTGTGTGGGGCGGGAGATTCCCGCCCCACGTTCGTTTGACGGACGTTGCGCAACCGCCATAATCCCAAGCAAGCGAAGCAGCGCACTCAGAAAAAGCGCCGCCGCTCATTAGGCTGGGAGAACTACATGACTAAGGCCGAACTCGTTACGGCGATCGCCGACAAGGCGAGCATCAACAAGAACCAGGCGAAAGACGCTCTTGAAGCGTTCATCGACTCTGTGACCGCGTCGCTCAAATCTGGCCAGGATGTTCGTCTGGTGGGTTTTGGCACCTTCAAGGCCGTGTCCCGCGCCGCCGGCACCGCCCGTAATCCGCGCACCGGCGAGACCGTCAATCGCCCGGCTTCCAAGACCGCCCGCTTCCAGGTCGGCGAAGGCCTCAAGGGCGCCCTGAACGGCTGAGCCGTTCAACAGTGAGTTTCGGAAGGGGCGGGCGCGCGTTGCGACCCGCCTTTTTCTTTGAGCGCTTCCAACGGGGCGACGAGCCCGCTAGAACCCCGTCTCCGGGCGGCTAGCTCAGCGGTAGAGCGTCTCGTTTACACCGAGAGGGTCGGGGGTTCGATCCCCTCGCCGCCCACCATCATCCGGCGTTGCGATCTTCCAGAAGATCCCAGCGATTCCCGTAGAGGTCCTCGAACACCGCCACCGATCCGTAAGCTTCGCGGCGAGGTTCCTCCAGAAAGCGAACGCCGCGGGCCAGCATGGCGGCATGGTCGTGATCGAAGTCACGGGTCTTCAGAAACAGCAGGACGCGGCCGCCAGCCTGCTTACCGATGCTGGCGATCTGGTCAGGAGTGGCGGCCTTGGCGAGGAGGAGGGCGGCTTCGCTTGCTCCCGGAGGGGCCACGCGCACCCATCGCTTGTCATCGCCCAGCGGCGTATCTTCCAGACAATCGAAGCCCAGGACGCGGGTATACCAGTCACGCGCCTCGTCATAGTCGCGGACAACCAGGGTGATCGCGCCGATGTACATCTTGCGGTCCTAGAGAGGGCCGAGCGGCGGCGGCATGGTTTGGGCGCACGCATAGGCCAGACCCATCACCACCAAGGCGATGACTGCGAAACGCAGGCAGGCGAACAGCGCGCCGACCGGCTCGATCTCAAGCGCCGCATGTGGATCGACGGCAGGCTTTTCCTTCACATCGGTCATGGCCGCCCTCGCATCAACGCGTTTTTTCGCCGCGCTGGCGCCCGTGGTCAAGCTGAGCCCAGTGCAACCGATCCGATCACGGTCGCGTTTGGCTGCCGATCGTTGCGCGCCATTCCCCGGGGGGCGAAGTCCGTCGCGACGTCGAAGCGGCCGCCTGCGGGGTGGTCGAACCCGGAGGAAAAGATATGAAGACCCTTACAATCGGCCTCGTCGCCGCCCTGACCATGGGCACCGCATCGGCCACTCTGGCCCAGTATGACGATTCCTACCGCCAGCAGATGCGCGACTACCGCGCGGACCAGGCGGACTATTATTCCCAAAATCGCGATTACGAGGCGCAACGCCGCGAGTATGACCGCCGCCGCGCCGACTATGACAAGGCAAAGGCGCGCTATGACCGCCGCTATGGCTATGGGGCCTATGCCCGCCGCTACGGCGAGTTTTCCTATCCGGCTCCGGCCTATGCCGCGTCCAACTATGGGACCCCAGCGTCGGCCTATTACCGCGATAACCCCTGTGAACGTCGCGGCAACAACACCAACAAGACCGCCGGCGGCGTGATCGGCGCGCTGGCGGGCGCGGCGCTTGGCGGCAGCGTGGCCGGCAACGGCGCCAAGACCGAAGGCGCCGTGCTGGGCGGCGTCGTCGGCGCCATCGCCGGCGTGGCCATTGGCAACAATGCCGACAAGAACAACGAGCATTACGCCCGCTGCGACAACACCGGCTACTACTTCGACTACAATCAGACGGTGCCTTACCGCGAGACGGCCGAGGCTCGTCGAATGAACAACGGCCGCTATGATTCCGCCTGGGCTGAGCGCAATCGCTGTCGTCTGGCCCCCGCGCCCGCCGATCTGGGCGGCCGCACGGAATATCGCTACGTTCGTGTTTGCCCTGACAACCAGGGGCGCTATCGTATCACCGGCTAAGCTTTGCTATCGCGTCCGGGAACTCCCAGGTTTCCGGACGCCTTATCTCTACTCTGGCGCGTTGTCGCCCTGACGGTGAGGAAGTCGGCTTGAGCGTTGTTGGGTTCGGTCCATTGACCTTCGAGGAGCCAACCGCTTCGGCGGCTCGGGCTCATTTCGATCCCGATGGTCGTGTGCGCCTAGTCGACACCACTATGCTCTATGCGCCCCGCAGTGGCGGGGTGAAACGATATCTCACCAACAAGCGCGCCTGGTTCGCGGCCAATCGCCCCGACGTGCGGCACACCTTGGTAGTGCCAGGCCCCCGCCATGCGCATAGCGTTGATGGCGAGGTGTCGATCTATGCCGCCCCCTTGCCGTTCGGCGACGGCTATCGCTGGCCCATCGGCAAGCGCAGCTGGATGGAGCGACTGATCCGCCAGCGTCCCGACATTATTGAAGCCGGTGACGTTTACACGCCGGGCTTGGCGGCTCTCAAGGCAGGCGACGAGCTGGGCATTCCCGTGGTCGGCTTCTGCCATACCGATCTTGGCGCCCTGGCGGCGCTGCACATTGGTGAATGGGCGGAGAAGCCAGTGCAACGGCGCTGGGCCACGATCTATAGGCAATTTGCTCGGGTGGTGGCGCCGAGCCGCTTTATCGCCGGTCGGCTGATCGAGGCGGGGGTCAATGACGCCATCGCCCTGCCGCTGGGTGTCGATGTGGACGCGTTCAACCCGCAGCGCGCTGACCGCGAGGCGCTTCGGAAAGCTCTTGGCGTGCCTTCGAACGCCCGTCTGCTGGTGTTCGCTGGTCGTCCGGCTCGCGAGAAACGACTGGAAGTTCTGGTCGACGCCGTCGAGCGCCTGGGCGAGCCCTATGTGCTGTTGCTGGTAGGGGCGGGGGCGGGGGCGCCGATCTCAGATCGGGTGATTCCCATGGGTTACCAGAAGACACCGGCCGAACTGTCGCGGGTCCTGGCTTCCTGTGACGCTTTCGTCCACGCCAATGACGCCGAGCCTTTCGGCTTGATCGTGCTCGAGGCCATGGCCTGTGGCCTTCCCGTGGTCGGGGTGAACGCCGGCGGGGTCGCCGAATCGGTGGACTCGGAGGTGGGCGAACTGGCCGTCGCGTCCGAAGGCGCGGCCATGGCCGAAGCTATCGAGGCTTTGTTCGCCCGCGACGTAGCCGACGTTGGCAAGGCCGCGCGGGCGCGGGCGGTCGGTCGTCACGCCTGGTCGCGGGTTTTTGAGCAACTGTCCGATGTCTATGGACACCTGACCGACCGCTCCGGCTTCAGCCGTCTGGCGCCGCTTAGCGCGTAAGCGGAACCCTAATATCCTGAAAGCGCCGGTCTGGATGACGGCTTAGGCGTGGTGGCTCCCGAAACGAGCCCTCATGTCACGCTCAGTCTTTTTCGCTCTCATGTTCCTGTTTGCGCCTTCGCTCGCGGCCGCCGGCGATTCGCGATGGGCGGGCCGACTGCTCGTTGGCAGCGAGATCATATCCGCCAAGGGCGTGAGCATGACCGATCGGGAGCCTGGGGCTCTGGCGCGGCTGGAGAGGCGCGGCGACGCCCACTATTTCGGCGGGCACGTAATGACCGAAAATGGGTCAGACGACCGCGAGGCCGAGTTCGAGATCATCGGCGGCGTGATCCGCCCGGTGGGCGGCTATGTCCTTGATGTATCGGCATACTACAAGTTCAGCACCGGCATGCGCGCGGGCCATGACCGTGACATGTTCGAATATCGAGCGGACCTCACCCGCAGCTTCGGCCGCGCCGCCACGCGGGTGCGGATCGACTACTCCCCCGACAATGGCGGCAAGACCGACGAATCCTACTGGGTTGAGGGGCAGGGCGGCTGGCGCGTCGCCCCGACCACCACGCTGCTGGCGTCGGTGGGGCGACGCACCGTCAACAGCGGGCGCAACTTCACGGCCTGGAACGTCGGCGTGAATCATCGGTTGACCCCAAATCTCGCCGCCGACGTGCGCTGGTACGACACCAGCGCGCATCAGCTTGGTCATCGTCACCAAGGGCGCATGGCCTTTCTATTGGTGGTGTCGTTCTAGGCGTCAGAAGCGCGGGGCGTTGGGGCCGTGCGCGCAGACCCAGTTCTGGACTACGGGACCGGCTTCGCTGACGGCCGTACGGCGCATCTGGCCGTCATAGCGATTCACGACGATCTCGCCGGGTTGGAACGAACCGCCGGGCGCAACGGTCATGCGATATTCGTATGGCCCGGTGACTAGGCCGCCCGATGGCCCGCCCGGCACGTTGGCGATGATGAATCGGCTGGCGCCCGGGTCGAGCAGAAGGACCAGGGGCGGGTCGCCCTCCTGCATCACGCATTCCAGCTTGAACTTGGGCGGCGCGGGAGCCGCGGCCTTCTCGGCCGGCTTCTTTTCGCAGGCGGCGAGGAGAGCGAGGGGAAGTATCAGGGCGATGGCGTGTTTGCGCATGTTTCGTCCACGGGTCTGGCCGCGGCGAATAGCCACGGTTCAGTTCGCTAAACGAGCTTTGCGGTGAGGGGTTGCCGATGATCGGCTCTGCGCTGTGAAGAAGTGGCGCGAATGACGGGACTCGAACCCGCGACCTCCGGCGTGACAGGCCGGCGCTCTAACCAACTGAGCTACATCCGCATTCTTCGTCCGCCGAAGCGGTCAAGTGCGTCCCGCCTTGCGGCGAGGGGCGCTGAATATGACCCGCGCCTTTTCGTGTCAACCGGTCAAACGAAGCTTCTGTGGGTAAAGTTGAAAAAGCGAGCGATGAGGCCTTTGTCGTCAAGGATCGCGGCTATGCGAACCTTACGGCAGGCGCGACTTTCTAAGAAGCGTTCGCAACTGCGGCAAGGCGCTTGGAACCCCGGGCGTGCGGGTCTAAAAGGCCCCGATTCCAGTAGGGCCTCCCATGAACGCCTTTCTCCTCCAGTACCTGCCGATTGTGATCTTTTTAGGGATCGCGACCGTGCTCGGCGCCGGTTTCATCGTTGCTGCGGCGCTTATGGCGCCAAAGTCTCCGGACCCCGAAAAGCTCTCCGCGTACGAATGCGGCTTCAACGCCTTCGACGACGCGCGGATGAAGTTCGACGTCCGATTCTATCTGGTCTCGATCCTGTTCATCATTTTCGACCTGGAAGTGGCGTTCCTGTTCCCGTGGGCGGTTTCGCTCATGAAATTGGAGCGCCCTGAGATGATCTTCGCCTTCTGGTCGATGATGACGTTCCTGGGCGTGCTGACGGTCGGCTTCATCTACGAATGGAAGAAGGGAGCCCTGGAATGGGAGTGATCCTCAACGCCGACGGCTCGCCCATGCAGGGCTCGAGCGCGCTGGTTCCCGCTCTCTCCGCCGGCCGCACGTCGGTCGAAGGCTATGATCCGAAAATCCACGACTCGTTCTTCGACGGGCTGTCGGACCAACTGGCCGACAAGGGCTTCGTCACCGCCGCCCTGGACGACGTGGTCACGTGGGCCCGCACCGGCTCGCTGATGTGGATGACCTTCGGCCTGGCGTGCTGCGCCGTCGAGATGATCCAGATGTCGATGCCGCGCTACGATGTGGAGCGCTACGGCGCCGCGCCGCGCGGTTCGCCCCGCCAGTCGGACCTGATGATCGTGGCCGGCACCCTGTGCAACAAGATGGCTCCGGCCCTGCGCAAGGTCTACGACCAGATGCCGGACCCGCGCTATGTGATCAGCATGGGCTCGTGCGCCAACGGCGGCGGTTACTACTATTACAGCTACAGCGTCGTTCGCGGCTGCGACCGGATCGTGCCGGTGGACGTCTATGTTCCGGGCTGCCCGCCGACCGCCGAGAGCCTGCTGTACGGCATCCTGCAACTGCAGAAGAAGATTCGCCGCACGGGGACGATCGAGCGATGAGCGATCTGGAAGCCCTCGGCCAAAGCATCGTCGCCAATGGCGCCGGCGCCGTCACCGCCTTCAGCATCGCCTATGGCGAACTGACCATCACCGGCCCGGCCAATCGCATCGTGGAGGTCCTGACCCTCCTGCGCGACCACCCGGAGTATCAGTTCCAGCAGCTGCTGGACGTGACCGCCGTCGACTGGCCGCAGCGCGCCCAGCGCTTCGACGTGGTCTATCACCTGCTGTCGCTGACCCAGAACCACCGCATCCGCGTGAAGGTGGCCACCGACGAGGACACGCCCGTTCCGACCGTCACCGGCGTCTACACCGCCGCCGACTGGTACGAGCGCGAGGCCTTCGACATGTACGGCGTGTTCTTCGAAGGACACCCGGACCTGCGCCGCATGCTGACCGACTACGGGTTCCACGGTCACCCGCTGCGCAAGGACTTCCCAATGACCGGGTACATGGAGCTGCGCTACGACGACGAGCTCAAGCGCGTGGTCTATGAGCCGGTGAAGATCACCGAATTCCGCAACTGGGACTTCCTGTCTCCGTGGGAGGGCGCGCAGTACGCCCTGCCGGGCGACGAGAAGGCCGAAAAGCAGGCGGGGGACCGCTAATGGCGACCGAGATCGTCGAAGCCTCCGTGGGCGCTCCTGAGGGCACGCCGGAAACCCCGGTCCGCAAGTTCACCATCAACTTCGGCCCGCAGCACCCGGCCGCGCACGGCGTGCTTCGCTTGGTGCTCGAGCTGGACGGCGAAGTCGTCGAGCGGGTCGATCCGCACATCGGCCTGCTGCATCGCGGCACCGAGAAGCTGATGGAGGCCCGCACCTACCTCCAGAACATCCCGTACATGGACCGCCTCGACTACGTGGCGCCCATGAACCAGGAACACGCCTTCTGCCTGGCGATCGAAAAGCTGCTCGGCGTGGACGTACCGATCCGCGGCTCGCTGATCCGCGTGCTGTATTCGGAAATCGGCCGTGTTCTGAACCACCTGTTGAACGTCACGACCCAGGCCATGGACGTCGGCGCGCTCACCCCGCCGTTGTGGGGCTTTGAAGAGCGCGAAAAGCTGATGGTGTTCTACGAGCGCGCCTCGGGCGCCCGTCTGCACGCCAACTACTTCCGTCCGGGCGGCGTTCGTCAGGACCTGTCCGACAGCCTGATCGACGACATCGAAGCCTGGGCCAAGGCCTTTCCGGCCAAGGTCGACGACATCGACGCCCTGATCACCCCAAACCGCATCTTCAAGCAGCGCAACGTCGATATCGGAGTGGTCAGCAAGCAGGAAGCCATGGATTCGGGCTTCACCGGCGTGATGGTCCGCGGCTCGAACATCCCTTGGGATCTGCGTCGCAACCAGCCGTACGAGTGCTACGACGACTTCGACTTCGACATCCCGCTGGGCGTGAACGGCGACTGCTATGACCGCTATCTGTGCCGGATGCAGGAGATGCGGGAGTCGGTGAAGATCATCCTTCAATGCACCGACCGCCTGCGCAAGACGCCGGGCCCGGTGCTGACCGAGGACAACAAGATCGCGCCGCCGCGTCGTGGCGAGATGAAGCGGTCGATGGAAAGCCTGATCCACCACTTCAAGCTATTCACCGAAGGCTTCCGCACGCCGGAAGGCGAGGTCTACGCCGCCGTCGAAGCCCCCAAGGGCGAGTTCGGCATTTACCTGGTCAGTGACGGCACCAACAAACCATACAAGTGCAAGATCCGCGCGCCGGGCTTTGCGCACCTTCAAGCCATGGACTGGATGAACCGGGGTCACATGCTGGCGGACGTGTCCGCCATCCTGGGCTCGCTGGACATCGTGTTCGGGGAAGTCGACCGATGAGCGTCCGCCGCCTCGCCAAGGAACAACCCGCCAGCTTCGCATTCTCCAAGGAGACGAAGGCCAAGGCCGACTGGTGGATCGCCAAGTATCCGGAAAGCCGTCGCCAATCGGCGGTGATCCCGATCCTGTGGCTCGTGCAGAAGCAGGAAGGCTGGGTCTCCGAGCCTGCCATCCGCGCCATCGGCGAACTGCTGGGCATGCCGGTGATCCGCGTGCTGGAGGTCGCCACCTTCTACACCATGTTCCAACTGGAGCCGGTCGGTAAGGTCGCCTTCGTGCAGCTGTGCGGCACCACCCCCTGCATGCTACGCGGCGCCAACGATCTGAAGAAGGTCCTGCGCGAGCGCATCGGCGAGCCGCATCACTGCTCGGCCGACGGCAAGTTCAGCTGGGAAGAGGTCGAGTGCCTCGGCGCCTGCTCGAACGCGCCCATGGCCGCGATCAACGACTACTATTACGAAGACCTGACGCCGGAGGCTTTGGCTACGATCCTCGACGACTTCGCCGCCGGCAAGGCGCCGAAGCCGGGTTCATATGTCGGTCGTGGCGCCTCCGAGCCGCACAACGCGATCAAGACCCTGACCGACCCCAAGCTGTACGACGGCTCGGCGGCCAAGAAGATCAAGATCCCTAACCTGCCCGAGAAGCCCAAGAAGGCTGCGAAGACAGAAGCCTGATGAACCCGGCCGCCCAGAAAAAGCGTCTGATCCTGATGGTCGCCATCAACCTGGCCTGCTTCATCGCGGCCGGGGCCGCGATCGTGGGTCACGTGTCGATGGGCGTAGGCTGGCTTTTGCCGGTGTTTGTGGTCTTCATCCTGGGCGGTGTCGCCGCACAGGTGTGGTTCCTGGTAGGCTGGGCCAAATCCAGCCGTCCGCCGGCGGGAGGCGTGCAGTGAGCGACGCCGATCTCGTCAAGCGCCAGAGCGCGTATGTGGACACGCTTCGCAACCTGGGCAAGCGCGAGCGGACCTTTGGTCTTATCGCCAGCCTCTTCGGCGTCCTGATGCTGATGTGGGCGACCTATCGCGGGGAGGGGGCTCGCTCTCTTCTCGGTTTCGCCGGCGTGGGCGTGGTCGCCCTGGGCTGGATCCTGTTTATTTCCGTCGTGGTTCGCCGGGCGCGTTTCGTCCGATCGAACCCCTTTCCGCAAAGCTGAGACATGGTCGGTATCCTCGAAGACAAGGACCGCATCTTCACCAACCTCTACGGCCTGCATGACTGGGGTCTTGAGGGCGCGAAGACGCGCGGCTGCTGGAACGGCGTCAAGGACATCCTGGACGCCGGCCGCGACTGGATCATCGACAACATGAAGGCCTCGGGCCTCCGCGGTCGCGGCGGCGCCGGTTTCTCCACCGGCCTGAAGTGGTCCTTCATGCCGAAAGAGCTGAAGGAAGGCCGTCCGCACTATCTGGTCGTCAACGCCGACGAGTCCGAGCCGGGCACCTGCAAGGACCGGGAGATCATGCGGCATGACCCGCATCTCCTGATCGAAGGCTGCCTGATCGCCAGCTACGCGATGCAGGCTCACGCCTGCTACATCTACATCCGCGGCGAGTACGTGTTCGAGCGCGAGCGCCTGGAGGCGGCGATCAAGCAGGCCTACGAGGCCAAGCTGGTCGGCAAGAACAACGTCCACGGCTGGGACTTCGACATCTACGTCCACCACGGCGCCGGCGCGTATATCTGCGGCGAAGAAACCGCCCTGCTGGAAAGCCTGGAAGGCAAGAAGGGCCAGCCGCGCCTGAAACCGCCGTTCCCGGCGGGCGCCGGCCTCTATGGCATGCCCACGACCGTGAACAACGTCGAGAGCATCGCGGTGGCGGGCACGATCCTGCGCCGTGGCGCGGGCTGGTTCTCAAGCTTCGGCCGTCCCAACAACGCGGGCACCAAGCTGTTCTGCGTTTCGGGTCACGTGAACCTGCCGTGCAACGTCGAAGAAGCCATGAGCATCCCGTTCCGTCAGCTGATGGAAGATCACTGCGGCGGCATCCGCGGCGGCTGGGGCAACCTGAAGGCTGTCATCCCGGGCGGCTCGTCGGTTCCGATGATCCCCGCCGAGCAGTGCGAAGACCTGCCGATGGATTTCGACGCCCTGCGCGAGCTGAAGTCGGGCCTGGGCACCGCGGCGGTCATCGTCATGGACAAGTCCACCGACCTGGTCCGCGCCATCGCGCGCCTGAGCTACTTCTACAAGCACGAGAGCTGCGGCCAGTGCACGCCGTGCCGTGAGGGCACCGGCTGGATGTGGCGGGTCATGGAACGCATGGCCACGGGCGAGGCTGACATGAAGGAGATCGACACGCTCCTGGACGTCACCACCCAGGTCGAAGGCCATACCATCTGCGCTCTGGGCGACGCCGCCGCGTGGCCGATCCAGGGCCTGTTCCGTCACTTCCGTCACGAAGTCGAGGAACGCATCACCTCTTATCGCGCCGGCCGCCCGCACGTGCAGGGCGCCACGCTGATCGCGGCGGAGTAACGGCATGCCTATCGCTAAGGTCAATGGCGCCGAGGTCGAGTTCGAACCCGGCATGACGGTTCTGCAAGTGGCGGAACTGGCGGGGGAGGAAATCCCGCGCTTCTGCTACCACGAGCGCCTCTCCATCGCCGGCAACTGCCGGATGTGCCTCGTCGAAGTAAAGCCTGGACCGCCCAAGCCGCAGGCTTCGTGCGCGCTGCCGGCCGCTGAGGGCCAGGAGATCTTCACCAAGACTCCGATGGTCAAGAAGGCCCGCGAAGGGGTGATGGAGTTCCTGCTCATCAACCACCCGCTGGATTGCCCGATCTGCGACCAGGGCGGCGAGTGCGACCTGCAGGACCAAGCCATGGGCTATGGCCGCGACGACAGCCGCTATGAAGAGAACAAGCGGGCCGTCGAAGAGAAGTACATGGGTCCCCTGATCAAGACGATCATGACCCGCTGCATCCAATGCACCCGTTGCGTGCGTTTTGTGACGGAGGTCGCGGGCTCGCCCGAGATCGGTCTTATCTCGCGTGGCGAAGACGTTGAAATCACGACCTATCTGAACTCGTCGGTGACCTCAGAGCTGTCGGCCAACGTCATCGACCTGTGCCCGGTCGGCGCGCTCACCTCCAAGCCCTACGCCTTCGAGGCCCGGCCTTGGGAGTTGAAGAAGACCGAGAGCGTGGATGTCATGGACGCCGTCGGCTCGTCGATCCGCATCGACAGCCGCGGGACCGCCGTGATGCGCGTGCTGCCGCGCACCAATGACGACGTCAACGAAGAGTGGATCAGCGACAAGACGCGCTACGCCTGCGACGGGCTGCTGCGTCAGCGTCTGGACCGCCCATACGTCCGCACCAACGGCAAGCTGGCGCCGGCGACCTGGGCCGAGGCCTTCGCCACTGTGGCCGCCAAGCTGCAGGCGACCGCGCCGGAGCGCATCGGCGTCATCGCCGGCGACCTGCAGGACGCCGAGTCCATGAAGGCGACGCTGGACCTGTTCCGCGCCCTGGGCGTCAAGAACACCGACAGCCGCCAAGACGGGACGGCCCTGGGCCAGGGCCCGCGCGAAAGCTGGCTGTTCAACTCCACCCTGGCCGGGATCGAGGACGCGGATGTCGTCCTGATCGTCGGCGCCAATCCGCGCATCGAGGCGCCGGTGCTGAACCAGCGCCTGCGCAAGCGCTGGATCGCCGGCAAGGTTCGCGTTGGTGTGATCGGCGAGCAGGGCGACCTGACCTACGCCTACGACTACCTGGGCGCGGGCACAAAGACCCTGACCGGTCTGGCCAAGTCGAAGTCCGATTTCGTCACCGCCCTGAAGAACGCCGAGCGTCCCGCGATCATCGTGGGGCAGGGCGCCCTGACCGGCGGTCACGGCGCTTCGGCGCTGAAGGCCCTGGCTGGCGTGGCCAAGACCTTCAAGGTCGTGCGTGACGGCTGGAACGGCTGGAACGTGCTGCACACCGCCGCCGCCCGCGTGGGCGGCCTGGACATGGGCTTCATTCCGGCCGAGGGGGGTCTGTCGACCGGCGAGATGCTGAAGCCGGGCGCGGTCGATGTGCTGTTCCTGCTGGGCGCTGATGAGTGCGAGACCTCCGCCTCGGGCGCGTTCAAGATCTATCTTGGCACGCACGGCGACGCCGGCGCCCATGGCGCTGACGTCATCCTGCCGGGCGCGGCCTACACCGAGAAGGACGGCCTCTACGTCAACACCGAGGGCCGGGTTCAGATGGGCCGCCGCGCGGTGTTCCCGAAGGGCGACGCCCGTGAAGACTGGTCGATCCTGCGCGCCCTGTCGGAGCGCCTGGGTCAGAAGCTGCCCTATGACAGCCTGGACCAGCTGCGCGCCAAGCTGTTCGCCGATCATCCGACCTTCGGCCAGATCGACTTCGCGCCGGGTTCGATCGCCACCAGCTTCGACGTGTCGAGCCTCGGCTCGGACGGCGACGCGGGCGACGTCTCGCTGAAGACGACCCTGCCGAACTTCCACCTGACCAACCCCATCGCGCGCGCCAGCGTGACCATGGCCGAGTGTGCGGCCGTGGCGTCCGGCGCCGCCAAGATCGCCGCGGAGTAGAGCGTGACGAACTTCTGGACCACTCCCGGCGGTTGGGCGCTCATCACCCTCGGTCAGATCCTGGCCGTGACGGTGTGGCTGCTGCTCTCGATC
The DNA here is from genome assembly GCF_027474405.1 of Caulobacter sp. NIBR2454. Classification (GTDB taxonomy): domain Bacteria; phylum Pseudomonadota; class Alphaproteobacteria; order Caulobacterales; family Caulobacteraceae; genus Caulobacter. The sequence goes on along the minus strand of NZ_CP114871.1, from coordinate 2,020,996 downwards.
GCGTTCCTGCTGCTGGCCGACCGCAAGATCTGGGCTGGCGTGCAGATGCGCAAAGGCCCGAACGTGGTGGGCCCCTTCGGCCTGCTGCAGTCGTTCGCGGATTTGCTGAAGTTCGTGCTGAAGGAAATCGTCATCCCGGGCGGCGCCGACAAGGTCGTCTTCCTGTTGGCCCCGGTCATCACCGTGGTCCTGGCCCTGATCGGCTGGGCGGTCGTGCCGCTGGCGCCGGGCTGGGTGATCGCCGACCTGAACGTCGGCATCCTCTACCTGTTGGCGATGAGCTCGCTGGGCGTCTACGGCATCATCATGGGCGGGTGGGCTTCGAACTCGAAGTACCCGTTCCTCGGCTCGCTGCGTTCGGCGGCCCAGATGGTGTCCTATGAAGTCTCCATCGGCTTCATCATCATTACCGTGCTGCTGTTCGCCGGCACCATGAACCTGCAGAAGATTGTCGAGTCCCAGGCCGGCTGGTTCTGGAACTGGTACGTGTTCGGCGGCGGCCTGAAGAACTTGCCGATGATCGTCGTCATGTTCCCGATGATGATCATGTTCTTCATCTCGGCCCTGGCTGAAACCAACCGCCCGCCGTTCGACCTTCCGGAAGCGGAATCCGAACTCGTGGCCGGCTATCAGGTGGAATACAGCTCCACCCCGTACCTGCTGTTCATGCTGGGCGAGTACGCCAACATCGTCCTGATGTGCGCCATGATCAGCATCCTGTTCTTCGGGGGCTGGCAGGCGCCGTTCCCTACGACGTTCATGGAAAGCTGGCCGTCCACGGTCGTCAGCTTCATTGGCTTTGCCTTCTTCTTCGCCAAGACCTGCTTCTGGTTCTTCATGTTCGGCATGGTGAAGGCGATCGTCCCCCGCTATCGCTACGATCAGCTGATGCGCCTGGGCTGGAAGGTGTTCCTGCCGACCTCGCTCGCCGCCGTCATCGCGGTCGCGGCCTGGCGCGTGTTCGGTCCCCAGTGATGCGCACCGCGCTCGCCCTTCCTCTGGCCCTGCTCTGCGCCGCCTGTGCGACGAGCCAGGCGCCGGCCAGCTCCTACGGCCTTGGCCGGGGACTGATCAGCTATGACCGGCTGAAAGAGGAGGGCGACAAGTGCGCCGCGCTCGGTGGGACCTTGAAGCCGAAGGAAGAGGGCGGGAGCCCGAACATGCTTTCGAACTACTATTGCGACATTCAGAAGCGTAAGTGAGCCGCCCATGATGCAACGTGTCGGACAAGCCCTGAAGGGCGCTGCGCTTCTGGACTTCTGGGGGGCCTTCGGCCTCGCCATGAGGTACATGATGGCGCCCAAGAAGACCGTGCTCTATCCCAACGAGCGCAACCCGCAGTCGCCTCGCTTCCGCGGCGAGCACGCCCTGCGCCGCTATCCGAGCGGCGAAGAGCGCTGCATCGCCTGCAAGCTTTGCGAAGCCATCTGCCCGGCTCAGGCCATCACCATCGAAGCCGAACCGCGCGCCGACGGCAGCCGCCGCACGACCCGCTATGACATCGACATGGTCAAGTGCATCTACTGCGGCCTGTGCCAGGAGGCCTGCCCGGTGGACGCCATCGTCGAGGGGCCGAACATCGAGTTCGCCGTCGAGACGAGGGAAGAACTCTACTACGACAAGGAAAAGCTGCTCGACAACGGCGACCGTTGGGAGCGGCTGATCGCGAAGAATCTGGAACTGGACGCGCCCTACCGATAAGAACGGGCGCGATTCCGCACGGCCTTTCGGGACATCCCGCTAAGCCGATTTGTTTGGAATTAAAGGGGAGCACTGGGGCCTATGGCCTTACAGGCGATCGCATTCTACCTGTTGGCGACGGTCACCGTCGGCGCGGCCTTGTTGGTCGTGTCGGCGAAGAATCCCGTCCACTCCGTGCTGTTCCTGATCACCGCCTTCTTCTCGGCGGCGGGACTGTTTGTTCTACTGGGAGCCGAGTTCCTGGCGATGCTGCTCATCGTCGTCTACGTCGGCGCGGTGGCGGTGCTGTTCCTCTTCGTCGTGATGATGCTCGACGTGGACTTCGCGGCCCTGCGACAGGGATTCGCGCAGTACCTGCCGATCGGCGCGCTGATCGCCGGCATCCTGACGATCGAGATGATCATGGTCGCCGTGTCGGTGGCCACCAACGGCGCGGCGGCTAAGAACGCCACACCCCAGGCCTTCACCGACTCCATGAGCAACACCGAGACGATCGGTCGGGTGCTTTACACCGACTATGTCTACTTCTTCCAAGCCGCCGGGCTGGTCCTGTTGGTCGCCATGATCGGGGCCATCGTCCTGACCCTGCGCCACAAGCCGGGCGTCAAGCGCCAGGACATCGCCGCCCAGGTCGCCCGTAACGAAAAGACCGGCATGCGCATCGTCCAGATCAAGTCGGGCTCGGCCCTGGACCAAGAGGGGCTTTCCGAATGATCGGCCTGCCGCACTACCTGACGGTCGCCGCGATCCTGTTCACGATCGGGGTCTTCGGCATCTTCGTGAACCGCAAGAACATCATCGTCATCCTGATGTCGATCGAGCTGATCCTGCTGGCGGTGAACATCAACCTGGTGTCGTTCTCGGCCTTCCTGCACGACGTGACGGGGCAGATCTTCGCCCTGTTCGTGCTGACCGTCGCCGCGGCCGAAGCCGCCGTCGGCCTGGCCATTCTCGTCACCTTCTTCCGTAACCGCGGCAACATCGCCGTGGACGACGCGTCCATGATGAAGGGCTGATCGTGCAAACGCTCGTCACCGTTCTCCTCTTCGCCCCGCTGCTGGGCGCGCTGATCGCGGGCCTGTTTGGCCGCCGCATCGGCGATGTCGCCTCGCAGGCGGTCACCACCGGCCTGCTGTTCCTGGCCTGCGGCCTGTCCTGGTACACGTTTAGCCAATGGACGTGGGGCCACATGGAGCCGTTCACGGTCTCCCTGCTGCCCTTCATCAACATCGGTGACTTCCAGTCGGCCTGGTCGATCCGCATCGACGCCTTGTCGGCGGTGATGCTGATCGTGGTCACGACCGTCTCGGCCCTCGTGCACCTCTATTCGTGGGGGTACATGGCCGAGGATGACAGCAAGCCGCGCTTCTTCGCCTACCTGTCGCTGTTCACCTTCGCCATGCTGTCGCTGGTCACCGCCGCCGACTTCATGCAGCTGTTCTTCGGCTGGGAAGGGGTGGGCCTGGCGTCCTATCTGCTGATCGGCTTCTGGTACAAGAAGCCCACGGCCAGCGCCGCCGCCATCAAGGCCTTCGTGGTCAACCGCGTGGGCGACTTCGGCTTCGCGCTCGGCATCATGACCGTCTTCTGGGCGTTCGGCACGATCCAGTTCGCCGAGATATTCCCGCAGGTGGCGGCCAACGCCGGTCGCACCTGGGAGTTCGCGGGCCACACCTTCCCGCTGATGGATATCGCCTGCTTCCTGCTGTTCATCGGCGCCATGGGCAAGTCGGCGCAGTTCTTCCTGCACACCTGGTTGCCTGACGCCATGGAAGGCCCGACCCCGGTGTCGGCCCTGATCCACGCGGCCACCATGGTGACGGCCGGCGTCTACATGTTGTGCCTGCTGTCGCCGATGTTCGAGTACGCGCCGGTGGCCAAGAACATCGTCGCCCTGATCGGTGCGGTCACCGCGCTGTTCGCCGCGACGGTCGGCCTGACGCAGAACGACATCAAGCGGGTCATCGCCTATTCGACCTGCTCGCAGCTCGGCTACATGTTCTTCGCGGCCGGCGTCGGCGCCTATGAGGCGGCGATGTTCCACCTGTTCACGCACGCCTTCTTCAAGGCTCTGCTGTTCCTGGGCGCCGGTTCAGTGATCCACGGCATGCACCACGAGCAGGACATGCGCCGGTACGGCAACTTGGCCGGGTACATGAAGTGGACGTACGCCTTCATGACGATCGGCACGATCGCAATCACCGGCCTGGGCCTGCCGAACCTTCATCTTGGCTTCGCCGGCTTCTACTCGAAGGACACCATCATCGAGGCGGCCTTCGCCGCGGGCCAGCACAATCCGATCGCCAACTTCGCCGGCGTCATCGGTCTTTTGGTGGCCGGCCTGACCGCCTTCTATTCCTGGCGCCTGGCCTTCTTCACCTTCAACGGTCACGGCCGCTGGGGTCATGACGAGACCCATGCCCACGCGGCGCACGGTCATGACGACCACGCGACCTCGGCTCAGCATGAGACCCATGACGAGCCGCTGGCCGCCGATGCGCACCAGCACGACGATCATCATGGCCATGGTCACGACCACAAGCCGCACGAGAGCCCGCTGATCATGCTGATCCCGCTTGGGGTCCTGTCGATCGGCGCGATCTTCGCGGGCTTCGTCTTCGTCGACTTCTTCGTGGGTCACCACGAGGCCGAGTTCTGGCGCGGCGCGATCTACAGCGCTCCCGACAACCACGTCCTGCACGACGCTCACAATTCGCCCGCATGGGTGAAGTGGTCGCCGCTGGTGATGTCGGTGGGCGGCCTGCTAGTCGCCGCCTATGTCTACCTGCTCAAGGAAGGGCTGGGCGCGCGCCTGGCCGCCCGCGGCGGGCCGCTCTACACCTTCTTCTACAACAAGTGGTTCTTCGACGAACTGTACCAGGCGACCTTCGTCCGCGCGGCCAAGTTCCTGGGCGACCTGTTCTGGAAGGGCGGGGACCAGAAGATCATCGATGGGCTGGGTCCGGACGGCGTGTCCGCCGTCTCCTACGCTGTCGGCCGCCGGACCGGAAAGATCCAGACTGGCTATGTCTACCACTACGCCTTCGTGATGCTGCTCGGGGTGGCGGGTCTGCTGACCTACGCCCTCTGGGCCTGGGCGCGCTGAGCAGGAACCGATCATGACCGGCATTCTCAGCCTTACGACCTACGCGCCGCTGATCGGCGTCGCCGCCATCCTCGCCCTGCGCTTCCTCGGAAAGCCGGGCGAGAAGACGGATACAGCCGCCAAGTGGATCGCGCTCGCGACCACCCTGGCGACCTTCGCCCTGTCGCTGATCGTGACCCTGCGCTTCGACCCCTCGAACCCGGGCTTCCAGTTCGTGGAAGACATCGCGTGGTTCGCGGGCCTGCATTACCGCATGGGCGTGGACGGCATTTCCGTCCTGTTCGTCCTGCTGACGGCGTTCCTGCTGCCGCTGTGCATCGTGGCCAGCTGGAAATCGATCGACAAACGCGTGGTCGAGTACCTGATCGCCTTCCTGGTGCTTGAGACACTGGTCATCGGCGTGTTCTGCGCGCTGGACCTGGTGCTCTTCTACCTGTTCTTCGAAGGCGGCCTGGTCCCGATGTTCCTGATCATCGGCATCTGGGGCGGCAAGCGCCGCATCTACGCGGCCTACAAGTTCTTCCTCTACACGCTGCTTGGTTCGGTCCTGATGCTGGCCGCGATCCTGGCCATGATCGGCATCGCAGGTACGTCGTCGATCCCTGAGCTGATGACCTATCAGTTCGCACCTTGGCTGCAGACCTGGCTGTGGCTGGCCTTCTTCGCCAGCTTCGCGGTCAAGATGCCCATGTGGCCGGTCCACACCTGGCTTCCGGACGCACACGTGGAGGCCCCGACGGCGGGCTCGGTCATCCTGGCCGGCATCCTGCTGAAGATGGGCGGCTACGGCTTCATGCGCTTCAGCCTGCCGATGTTTCCGAACGCGAGCGAGATGTTCACTCCGCTGGTCTTCGCCATGTCGGCGATCGCCGTCGTCTACACCTCGCTGGTCGCCTTTCGTCAGACCGACATCAAGAAGCTGATCGCCTATTCATCGGTGGCCCACATGGGCTTCGTGACCATGGGTATCTTCAGCGGCAACGCCCAGGGCGAGCAGGGCGCGCTCTACCAGATGATCAGCCACGGGGTGATCTCCGGCGCGCTCTTCCTCTGCGTCGGCGTCGTCTATGACCGGATGCACACTCGCGAGATCGCCTTCTACGGCGGCCTGACCCAGCGGATGCCGGTCTATGCGGCGATCTTCCTGCTGTTCACCATGGGCAATGTCGGCTTGCCGGGCACGTCCGGCTTCGTCGGCGAAATCCTGACCATGACCGGCGTCTATCAGGCCTCGACCTGGACGGCGCTTGTCGCAGCGACCGGCGTGATCCTGTCGGCGGTCTATGCGCTGACGCTGTACCGCCGGGTGATGTTCGGCGAGATCACCAATCCGGAGCTGAAGACGATCACCGACGTGAACTGGCGCGAAGTCGTCGTCTTCGTGCCGCTGATCATCTCGACCCTGGTGCTGGGCGTCTATCCGGCTCTGATTTTCAACGTCACCGACACGTCCGTGAACGCGTTGGTCAGCGCTTACCGCGCCGCGATCGGCGGGTGAGGGGCATAAGATGAACCTTTCCTCCGCACTTTCTCTGGCCCTGCCGGAAGTCATCCTGGCGGCCTCGGCCCTGGTCCTGGTGATCTGGGGCGCGTTCCTGGGCCGCACCAGCGCGATCTTCTCCGGCGCCGCCGTCGTCGCTCTTCTGGCCGCCGCCGCCGCCGCGGCCATGGGCCCGCACGGCGTGGCGTTCAACGGCGCTTACGTCGCCGATGGCGTGGCCGCCTTCGCCAAGGTGGCGATCTACATCGCCAGCGCCTTGGCCATCCCACTGGGCGACAAGTGGCTCGGCGCGCGCGGCGACGCCAAGTTCGAGTTCCCGGTGCTGATCGTGCTCACCGCGCTCGGCATGGGCGTCATGGCTTCGGCTGGCGACCTGATCTCGCTTTATGTGGGCGTGGAGCTGCACTCGCTTGCCCTGTACGTCCTGGCGGCCTTCCGTCGTGACGACGCCAAGGGTTCGGAAGCAGGCCTGAAGTACTTCGTGCTCGGCGCCCTGTCGTCGGGCCTGCTGCTCTACGGCGCCTCGCTGATCTACGGCTTCGCCGGCTCAACCAAGTTCACCGACATCGCCGCCGTGGTTTCGAGCGGCGCCGACACCGGCGTTCTGTTCGGCTTGGTGTTCCTGATCTGCGGCCTGGCGTTCAAGGTCTCGGCCGCGCCGTTCCACATGTGGACGCCCGACGTGTATGAAGGCGCCCCTACGCCCGTCGTCGGCTTCTTCGCCGCCGCGCCGAAGCTGGCCGCCATGGTCTTGCTGGCTCGCGTGCTGCAGGAGGCCTTTGGCGGGGCGGAAGCCCAGTGGCGCCAGATCCTGGTCATCGTGGCCCTGCTATCGATCTTCGTCGGCGCCTTCGCTGGCCTGGCGCAGAAGAACCTGAAGCGCCTGTGGGCCTACAGCTCCATCGCCAATATCGGTTACGCCGTCCTCGGTCTGGCCGCCGGCGGCGAGGCGGGCATGCAGTCCATGCTGATGTTCCTGATCCTCTACATGGTCGATGTGACGGGCTTCTTCGCCTGCCTGTCGGCCCTGAACCGCGGCGGCAAGCCGATGGAGACGATCGAAGACATGGCCGGCCTGGTGAAGGAACGTCCGGGCCTGGCCCTGGCGATCACCGCCTTCTCGCTGTCGGCCCTGGGCCTGCCGCCTCTGTCCGGCTTCTGGGCCAAGTTCTATGTGTTCAAAGCCGCCATCGGTACGGGCGACGTGGTCATGCAGACCGCCGCCGTCCTGGGTCTGGTCGGCTCGGTCGTCGCCGCATTCTATTACCTGCGCCTTATCAAGGCGATGTGGTTCGACGCCACCGTCGGCGCGACGGACAAGCCGGAGGCCGGCGCGCGCCTGATCGCGTTCGCCATGGCGCTGTTCGCTTTCCCGGTCGTTCTGATCGCCCTGGCCTGGCTCGACCCTGTGGCCAAGGCCGCAGCCGCTGGTTTTGGGGGCTAGGTGGCGGGCGTCCCCGCCATCATCGCCTTCGACGAGATCGACTCCACCAACGCCGAAGCCCGTCGCCGGGCAGAGGCGGGCGAGGCGGGGCCGGTGTGGATCACCGCCGCCCGCCAAACCGCCGGTCGTGGCCGCCGCGGCCGGGCCTGGGAGACCGGGTCCGGCAATCTGGCCGCCAGCTATCTGTTCACGACATCCAAACCCCCGGCCGAGGCCGCCCAGGTCTCGTTCATCGCCGCACTAGCTGTGGCTGACCTGGCCGCCGCGTTTGTGCCCGCATCCCTCGTCAGCCTGAAGTGGCCCAATGACCCGTTGATCGCTGGCCGCAAGGCAAGCGGCATCCTGGTTGAGAGCGGCCAGCGGGACGGGATGCTGTGGGTCGTCGTGGGCGTCGGCGTGAACCTCGCGGCTGCCCCTGTGGCCGCCGAGCGCCCAGCCACCACCTTCGCTGAACATATGACCGCACCGCCGCCGGCGCCGCTGGACGCCCTGAACATCATGGCCGAGAGCTTCGAGCGTTGGCTGACCCTGTGGAACGGCGCTGGCTTCGAGCCGATCGCCGAGGCCTGGACCCGCCGCGCGCACGGTCTGGGTGAGGCCTGCATTGCGCGCCTGGGGACCGAGACGGTCGAGGGCGTAGCGGAAGGGCTGGACACGGACGGCGCCTTGAGGCTCCGTCTCGCCGACGGTTCGTTACGGCGCATCAGCGCCGGCGACGTCTTCTTCGGAGAGGCCGCCTGATGCTGCTGGCCATCGAGCAAGGCAACACCAACACCCTGTTCGCCGTCCACGATGGCGAGCGTTGGGTCGCGCAATGGCGGGCGGCGACGGACTCCTCGCGAACCGCCGATGAATATGCGGTTTGGCTGTCTCAACTGCTGCACATGGGCGGACTGACGTTTGGTGTGATCGACGCCTGCATCATCTCCAGCGTCGTGCCGCAGTCACTGTTCAACCTGCGCAACCTGTCGCGGCGCTATCTACACGTCGAACCGCTGGTGATCGGCGAGAACGCGAAGCTTGGCGTCGAGATCAGGATCGACAAGCCGTCGGAGGCTGGGGCCGACCGGCTGGTCAACGCGATTGGCGCGCACATGGTCTATGGCGGCCCGCTGATCGTCATTGACAGCGGCACGGCCACGACCTTCGACGTGATCGGTAAGGACGGGGCCTTCGAAGGCGGGATCATTGCCCCGGGCATCAATCTTTCCATGCAGGCGCTGCACGATGCGGCGGCCAAACTGCCCCGCATCGCCATCCAGAAGCCCGCGCGCATTGTCGGCAAAGACACCGTCGGCGCCATGCAGTCAGGCGTTTTCTGGGGCTACGTCTCCCTGATCGAGGGCCTGGTGGCCAGGATCAAGGCCGAGCGCGCCGAACCTCTCACCGTGATCGCCACCGGCGGCGTCGCCTCGCTGTTCGAAGGCGCGACCACGGCCATCGACCATTTTGACGCGGACCTGACGATCCGCGGCCTCCTCGAAATTCACCGCCGCAATACCCATCTTGGGGATATATGAAACCGAAAACCAACGACGAACTCGTCTTCCTGCCGCTGGGCGGGTCGAACGAGATCGGCATGAACTTCAATCTCTACGGCTACGGGCCGCCTGAAGATCGCAAGTGGGTCGTCCTCGACCTGGGCGTGACCTTCGGCGACCAGACGACGCCTGGGGTGGAGATCATTCTGCCGGATCCCGCCTTCATCGAGGAGCATGCCAAGGACATCCTGGGCATCGTCCTGACCCACGCGCACGAGGACCATATCGGCGCGGTGGCCTGGCTTTGGCCGCGCCTGAAGGCCCCAATCTACGCAACACCGTTCACCGCCTTCCTGCTGCGCGAGAAGCTGCGTGACGCCGGCCTGCTGGACGAGGTGTCGATCACAGAGGTGCCGCTGAGCGGCAGCTTCAACCTTGGCCCGTTCGGATTCGAGCTGATCACCCTGACCCACTCGATCCCTGAGCCTAACGGGGTTGCGATCCGCACGCCCCTCGGCACGATCCTGCACACCGGCGACTGGAAGATCGATCCAGACCCGATGCTGGGCAGCGCCACCGACGTGGCCGCCATCAAGCGCCTCGGCGACGAGGGCGTGCTGGCCATGGTCTGCGACAGCACCAACGTCTTCGTGGACGGCGAGGCCGGCTCCGAAGCCGGCGTCCGCGCCGCGATGACGCCGCTGATCGCCGGGTTGAAGGGCAAGGTCGCCGTGGCCTGCTTCGCGTCCAACGTAGCGCGCATGGACACCGTCATTCGCGCCGGTCAGGCGGCGGGCCGCAAGGTCTGCCTGGTGGGACGCTCCATGCACCGCATGGCGGCCGCCGCGCAGTCCGTGGGCCTGCTCAAGGATCTTGAGCCGTTCATCACCGACGATCAGGCCAAGTACGCGCCTGAGAACGAGGTACTGTTCCTCTGCACCGGCAGCCAGGGCGAGGCCCGCGCGGCTCTGGCCCGCATCGCCGACGGCTCGCACCCGCATGTGCGCCTGGGCGAGGGAGACCACGTCATCTTCTCGTCGCGGGTCATTCCGGGCAACGAAATCCCGATCCGCAACCTGCAGAACAAGCTCGCGGACCGTGGGGTGCGCCTCTACACCGAGCGCGATCATCCGGGCATTCACGTCTCCGGCCACCCGTGCCGGGACGAGCTGAAGCAAATGTACCAGTGGGCGCGGCCGCAGATCGCGGTGCCGACCCACGGCGAGCGTCGTCACCTGCTTGAACACGCCGCTTTCGCCAAGGACCTGCAGATCGCTCAAGCCATCGCCCCGCGCAATGGCGACATGGTCCGTCTGGCGCCGGGCCATCCCTCGATCATCGACGAGGTCGCCTCTGGCCGCCTCTACGTCGACGCTGGGGTGGTGACGCCTGAGAACGGCGACGCCCTGAGAGAGCGCCGCCACGCCTCGTTCAACGGCATGCTGGCGGTGTCGGTCGTCATTGATGGCCGCGGACGCATCGCGTCGGGGCCGCAGGTTCGCGCCATCGGCCTGCCGGGTGACGAGGAATACCCGCTCGAGGACGCCCTGGATGATCTGGCCGAGGAAGCCGAAGGCGCCTTCAAGCGCCTGGACGGAACCTCGCGCGAGATCGACGATCAGGTCGAGCAGGCCCTTTCGCGGGCGGTCAAGAAGGCCGCCTACCGGATTTGGGAGCGTCGCCCCGTGGTGGAGACCACGGTGCTGCGCCTGTAAGCTCGGCCGAAAGAGCAGGGGAGACGAAGCGCATGATCGGAAAGCTCAACCACGTCGGCGTCGCGACGCCGTCCATTGACGAAGCGGTGAAGATGTACCGCGACGTCCTGGGCGCGACCTCGATCACCGACAAGTGGGCCATGCCCGAGCAGGGCGTGTGGGTCTGTTTCGTCAATCTGCCCAACAGCCAGATCGAGCTGATAGAGCCCTACGGCGAAGCCTCGCCGATCCACGGCTTCTTGGCCAAGAACCCCAAGGGCGGCCAGCACCACATCTGCTTCGAGGTCGAGGACATCCTCGCCGCGCGCGATGCGATGAAGGCCAAGGGGGCGACCGTGCTGGGCGAGCCACGCATCGGGGCGCATGGCACGCCGGTGATCTTCATCCATCCCAAGGACATGGGCGGGATGCTTGTTGAACTGATGGAAACCCCCAAGGGCGAGCACCACTGATGGGACCGATCACCTCCATCGCCATCTTCCTGACCATCTGGTGGACGGTGCTGTTCGCCGTGTTGCCATTGGGCACGCGCAGCCATGCGGAGATGGGGATCGACCTGAAGGACGGCGGCGATCCGGGCGCACCGGTGAACCCGAATCTGAAACGCAAGTTCCTGACCACGACCTGGGTCTCGGCCGTGCTGTTCGTGATTTTGTTGCTGGTGATCCGCTTCGGCTTGATCTCCCTTCCGGAGATTCCGGCCAACTACTGAGGTCCTGGGGACTGAGGCGCCCAAGACTTGGGCGCATGCGCACGACGTGCCCCTTGATCGCTCAAAGCTTGGGCGGTTTCACCTGAAACCGGAGGGGTGTGCGGTTCCATCTGCGCAGCCCGCTGCGGCGCGGTTAGCGTTATCACATGAGGCAAGGCCTTCCCGCCTTGCTCCGTGGCGTAATTCCCCGACGACAACTACAGGCCGCGCCGTGTGCGCGGCCTTCTTTTCTCCACCTTCATTGCCAAGGCTGCGACCGAGGAGGTATCTCAGCTCCTTCGCTTTCGCAGGAATCTCGCCACCCATGCGCCTCTCGCGCTTTTTCCTGCCGGTGCTGAAAGAAGCCCCGGCTGACGCCCAGATCGTCTCCCATCAGCTGATGCTCCGCGCGGGCATGATCCGCCAGGAAGCGGCCGGGATTTATGCCTGGCTGCCGCTGGGCCTGAGGGTGCTGCGCAAGGTCGAGCAGATCGTGCGTGAGGAAATGGATCGCGCTGGCGGCGTAGAACTTCTGATGCCGACCCTGCAGCTGGCGGACCTGTGGCGCGAGTCGGGCCGCTACGACGCCTACGGTCCGGAGATGCTGCGCATCACCGACCGTCACGAGCGTGAGTTGCTCTATGGGCCGACCAACGAAGAAATGATCACCGAGATCTTCCGCGCCTATGTGAAGAGCTACAAGGACCTGCCCAAGAGCCTCTACCACATCCAGTGGAAGTTCCGGGACGAGCGGCGCCCGCGCTTTGGCGTCATGCGCGGCCGCGAGTTCCTAATGAAGGACGCCTATTCGTTCGATCTCGACGAGGCGACTGCGCGGGCCGCTTACAACCGGATGTTCGTGGCCTACCTGAACATCTTCTCGCGCATGGGCTTGAAGGCGGTGCCGATGCGCGCCGACACCGGGCCGATCGGCGGGGACCTTTCTCACGAGTTCATCGTTCTGGCAGAGACCGGGGAGAGCCAGGTCTTCTGTCACAAGGACCTGGTTGAGATGGGCGCGCCCGGACCCGACGTCGATTTCCAAGGCGACCTGCAGCCGCTGGTCGATCAGCGCATCGCTCTCTACGCCGCTACTGAAGAGATGCACGACGAGGCGGCGTTCAACGCCGTGCCGGAGGACAAGCGCCTGTCGGCTCGTGGCATTGAGGTCGGCCACATCTTCTATTTCGGCGAGAAGTATTCCAAGCCGATGAACGCCAAGGTGACCGGGCCTGACGGTCTGGAGCACTTTGTTCACATGGGCTCGTACGGCGTCGGCGTCTCGCGCCTGCTGGGCGCGATCATCGAGGCCAGCCACGACGAGGGCGGCATCATCTGGCCGGAATCGGTGGCGCCTTATGATCTGGCGATCATCAACCTGCGTCCGGGCGACGAGGCCTGCGACGCGGCGTGTGAGAAGACCTATGCGGCCATCCATGCCGCCGGCAAAACCGCGCTTTATGACGACACCGCCGACCGTCCGGGCGCCAAGTTCGCCACCATGGATCTGATCGGCATCCCCTGGCAGATGATCGTCGGCCCCAAATCGATCGCCGATGGCATGGTCGAGATCAAGAACCGGGCTACGGGCGAGCGCTCCACCGCGCCGCTTGACGCGGTGATCGCCGGCCTGACCCAAAAGGCCAACGCATGAAGCCCGAGGCGCTCGCTGGCAGCGTCGCGCCTCCTTTCAGCGCGTGGGAGCGCTCTGTCGCCGCCCGTTACCTGCGTTCCAAGCGCAAGAACGGAGGCGTGGCGCTGATCTCGATCATCTCGTTCATCGGCATCATGCTGGCGGTAGCGGTGCTGATCATCGTCATGAGCGTGATGAACGGTTTCCGCACCGAGCTGCTCGGCAAGATGCTGGGCTTCAACGGCCACCTGTTCGTGTCCGGTCAGGTGCTCAGCGACCCGGTGCAGACCTTCGCCGCAACCCAGCGCATCCGACGCGCGGACGACGTGATTCAGGCTGTACCCATGGTCGAGGCCCAGGCCATGGCCATTGGCCCTGCACAGATCACCGGCGCCATCGTGCGCGGCATCTCGCCGGCTGACCTCAAGGCGACGCCGATCATCGCTGGCAACATCAAGCGCGGCTCGCTCGACAATTTTGGTCGAGGCGAGTTCGGCGGCGACACGATCATGATGGGCGACCGCCTGGCCGAGGGGCTGGGCGTGCAGCCAGGCGACGTGGTCAAGCTTGTCTCCCCATCAGGGCCAGCCACCGCCTTTGGCACGGCGACCCAGGAAAAGGACTATGTGGTCGGCGGGGTGTTCTCGGTCGGCATGACCCAGTTCGACGCCGCCTTCATCTACATGCCGATGGAGCAGGCGCAGCTTTTCTTCGGCCGTGACCAGTCGGTCGATGTGATCGAGGTGAAGGTCCAGAATCCCGACCGGGCCCGTGACATGCGCCCCGTGGTCAGCCGCGCGGCCGGTCCGGGCGCGTTCGTCTCGGATTGGACCCAGAAGGATAAGGCCTACTTCGATGCTCTCCAGGTAGAGCGCGCGGCCATGCGTCTGATCCTGATGATGATCGTGGCCATTGCGGCGCTGAACATCATTTCGGGTCTGGTCATGCTGGTGAAGAACAAGGGCAAGGACATCGCCATCCTGCGCACCATGGGGGCGGGGCAGGGGGCTATCCTGCGCATCTTCTTCATGGCGGGCGCTTCGATCGGGGTGCTTGGCACGCTGGCCGGTCTCGCCGCCGGGGTGCTGTTCTGCACGTTCATCGAGCCGATTCAGAAAGTGCTGGAAGCCGTGACGGGCACCAAGGTGTTCAACGCCGAGATCTACTTCCTCAGCCACATCCCGGCGCGGATCGAATGGAGCGAGGTCGGTATCGTGACCCTGTTCGCAATGATCGTATCGTTCCTGGTCACCCTGCCGCCGGCGTGGCGGGCCGCCCATCTCGATCCGGTGGAGGCGCTGCGTTATGAGTGAGCCGATCCTCCATCTGAAGGGCGTCGAGCGCGTCTATGTCACCGAGGCTGGCAAGCTGCCGGTGCTCAAAGGCGTGGATGTGGACGTCAATGCCGGCGAGATCGTCGGCCTGATCGGTCCTTCGGGTTCGGGCAAGTCGTCGCTGCTGCACGCCGCCGGCCTGCTGGAGCATCCCGACGCCGGCGAGGTGGTCGTGGCCGGCCGCGACTGCTCGAACATGAACGAGCGCCAGCGCACGCGCGTCCGCCTATCGACCATCGGCTTTGTCTATCAGTTCCACCATCTGCTGCCAGAGTTCACCGCGCTCGAGAACGTGGCCATGCCGCTGCTGATCGCTGGCAAATCCAAGCGTGAGGCGGAGGACCGGGCCATGGAGCTGCTCAGCCAGCTTGGCCTTGGGCCCCGCGTGAAGCACCAGCCAGCCCAGCTGTCGGGTGGCGAGCAACAGCGCGTCGCCATCGCCCGGGCCTTGGCCAATCGCCCGCGCCTTCTGCTGGCGGACGAGCCGACGGGGAATCTGGACCCGACGACCTCCGCCTCGGTGTTCCAGTCGCTCTACGATCTGGCGCGCAACGAGGGCGTGGCCTGCCTGATCGCCACCCACAACATGGAGCTGGCGCGGTTCATGGACCGGGTGTTCGCCCTCAAGGACGGCCACCTGGAAGCGCGCCGCGACCTCTGATCCCATGAGCGTAAGTCTGTGGACCGCAGGCAGCGTCACCGGGCCGCCGGGCTATGGCGGCTGGAGCTTCGTCGTCGTGCAGGACGGCGTGGCGACGGGCGCGGCCGGCGGCGAGCGCCGCACGACCCTGCGCCGCATGCAGCTGACCGGCCTGATCGAAGCCCTGAAGTCGGTTCCGGTTGGCAAGAAGCTGATCGTCCACTGCGATGACGTGGCTATCGCGCAGATCGCCCTGACACGACTGGCCGCTAAGCCGGTCGAGGCGGAGGAGGGCGATCTGTGGGCGCTGATCGACGTGCTGCTCGCGCCCAGGCGTGAGGCCCTGGAATTTCGCCGCATGGCCATTCCGGGCGGCAGTCACGGTTTCGTCAGCGCCTGGGCTGATCAGGCGCGTGACAAGACCAAGGCGACCGGGCCGTTCCGCACGGCGATCCCGAGGCCAAACCTTCTGAAGTTCCCGGGGCTGCCCGCCGCCTAGGCGGTCTGGGGATCGGGATAGCGACCTTTGCGTGCGATCTCTTCGGGCCGCCGCTTGCGCAGCACGATCTCGATGGCGCTCTCGCCGGTGACCAGCACCGTCTGGTCGAAGCGGACCAAGCCCTGCAGGAAGCAGGCGTCCAGCACTTCCATCTTCTGCACGCTGACCTGATGGGTGAACTGGCTGAGCAGGTCCATGACGTTGATGGATCGCGGGCTCCAGCTCTCGCGCTTGCCCGTGGTGAAGGTCCACTTGTGATCGTCGTTGAAGGTCGAGGGGAAGATCCCCTGCTCGTACATGTCCTCGTCGGGGATCATGATGACGAGGTGGCCGCCCGGCTTGCAGATGCGAATCCAGTGGGCCAGAGCCACCTGCGGATCGACCAGGTGCTCCAGGCAGTGGCTGGAATGGACGAAGTCGAAGCTGTCGTCCGCCACGCCCTCCATAAGCATGGCGTCGCCGTCCGGCAGGTCCCAGCTGCGCAGGCTGGTCATCAGGGGAAACAGCTGGCCGTAGTTCCCGATGGTGTCCTGGCCAGCGCCGATGTCGATGCCGGCGCCGATCAGCCAGCGCGTGGCGAACCGGGCGTCGCCGGAGCGCCGCATGATCGACTTGCTGGTTTCCTGCATGGCTCGCCCCGTTTTTCGGGCGGCATGATGCAGCGATTCCGCAGAAGGGCTATTGACGAGAACAAAGTCGGAACATAGAACAAAAGGGCAACTCAGGAGGCTCTTATGGCACTTCGTCTCGCTCGTGAATCGCTGGCCCTTGCATCTGTCGCCGGCTTCGTCTGGATGATGTGTTCTATGGCGTTTCTGGTGGCCTGAGTCGGGGCCGCGCAGCGGGAGATGGTTTGATGACGGATGGCGCGGCTGAGGGTTTCGTCCATCTGCGCGTCCGCTCCGCCTACTCGCTGCTGGAAGGCGCTATCAAGGCCGACGCCATAGGCAAGCTGGCCGCCGAGCAGGATATGCCGGCCGCCGCCCTGACCGACCGGGCCAATCTTTTTGGGGCCCTGGAGTTCTCGGTCACCACCAAGGAATTTGGCGTTCAGCCCATCGTCGGTTGCGCCCTGCCGATCAGCGGCATCGGGGATCGCCCGCCGGAGCGTTGGGCGCGTACGCCGACCATCGTTTTGCTTGCGCAGAACGAGACTGGCTACCTCAACCTTTCGGAGCTTTCGTCCGCCGCCTATCTGACGGGCGACGGCATGGCCGAGCCCTTCGTGCCCTGGAGTCTGGTCGCCAAGCACAGCGAGGGGTTGTTGCTGCTTTCGGGCGGGCCGGACGGTCCGGTCGATCCGCTGTTCACCGCTGGGAAGACCGCCGAGGCTAATGCTGCCCTGGCCGAGATGGCCCGGGTGTTCGGCGATCGCTTCTATGTGGAGCTTCAACGTCACGGAAAGCACGAGGAGGCGTTGGCCGAGCCGGGCCTCGTAGCCTTCGCGTATGAGAACGACATCCCGCTGGTCGCCACTAACGACGTCTATTATGGCAAGGCCTCACTGAGCGAAGCACACGACGCCTTGCTGTGCATCGCCGACGGCGCCTTCGTGGGACAGGACGAGCGGCGTCGGGTCACCGGCGAACACTGGTTCAAGTCGGCCGCCGAGATGCGCCGGCTGTTCTCGGACCTTCCCGAAGCATGCGACAACACCCTCGACGTGGCCCGACGCTGCGCCTTCATGGTCAAGAAGCGCGACCCGATTCTGCCGCGCTTCGACACCGGCGCGGGCCGTAGCGAGCCCGAGGAACTGGCTCACCAGGCGCGGGAAGGGCTGAAAAAGCGCCTTGCCGCGCTGCAAACCCTGGCCGTCCCCGAGGAAGAATACTGGGCGCGTCTGGAGCGGGAGGTGGGGATCATCCAGAAGATGGGGTTCCCCGGTTACTTCCTGATCGTGTCGGACTTCATCAAATGGGCCAAGTCCCAGGGAATCCCCGTGGGACCGGGGCGCGGTTCGGGCGCCGGCTCGCTGGTCGCCTGGGCCCTGACCATCACCGATCTTGACCCGCTGCGGTTCGGCCTGCTGTTCGAGCGCTTCCTGAATCCCGAGCGGGTCTCCATGCCCGACTTCGATATCGACTTCTGCCAGGACCGCCGCGAAGAGGTGATCTCCTACGTTCAGGAGAAATACGGCCGCGACCGGGTGGCCCAGATCATCACCTTCGGCACCCTGCAGGCGCGCGCCGTGCTGCGCGACGTGGGCCGGGTGATGCAACTGCCGCTGGGGCTGGTCGATCGCCTCTGCAAGATGGTGCCGGCCAACCCCGCCAATCCCGTGACCCTGGCCAAGGCGATCGAGATCGAGCCGCGTCTGCAAGAGGCCAAGCGCGACGATCCCGCGGTTTCAGCCTGCCTGGACGTGGCCCTGCTGCTGGAAGGCCTGTTCCGCAACGCCTCGACCCACGCCGCGGGCGTGGTGATCAGCGACCGGCCGCTGACCGAGCTGACCCCGCTCTACAAGGACCCGCGGTCGGAACTTCCCGCCACCCAGTTCAACATGAAGTGGGTCGAAAGCGCGGGGCTGGTGAAGTTCGACTTCCTGGGCCTCAAAACGCTCACCGTGCTGGACCGGGCGGTCAAGCACATGGCCAAGCGCGGGGCGGCGGTGGACCTGTCGGCCCTGCCGTTCGACGATGCGCCTTCCTATGAACTGATGGGGTCCGGCGCGACGGTCGGTGTGTTCCAGCTGGAAAGCCAGGGCATGCGCGACACGCTGCGCAAGATGCGCCCTGGTACGCTGGAGGAGGTCACCGCCCTGATCTCGCTCTATCGACCGGGCCCGATGGACAACATCGATACCTTCGTCGACTGCAAGTTCGGCCGAAAGCCTGTCGACACCCTGCACCCCACCCTGGAGCCGGTGCTGCGCGAGACCTATGGGGTCATCGTCTATCAGGAACAGGTGATGCAGATCGCCCAGATCCTGGCGGGCTACAGCCTAGGTGAAGCCGATCTTCTGCGCCGGGCGATGGGCAAGAAGAAGAAGGAGGAGATGGACCTCCAGAAGGCGCGCTTCGTCAAAGGCGCGTCGGAAAAGGGCGTCCCCGAAGCTCAGTCGGACAGCATCTTCGAGCTGGTGGCCAAGTTCGCCGGCTATGGCTTCAACAAGTCACACGCCGCCGCCTACGCCCTCATCTCGTACCATACGGCCTGGCTCAAGGCGAACGCGCCGGTGGAGTTCTTCGCGGCCTCGATGAGCCTCGATATCTCCAACACCGACAAGCTGGCGGTGTTCTACCAGGACGCCCGCAAGTTCCAGATCAAGGTGCGGCCGCCCTGCGTGAACCGCTCCGGCGCCGACTTCGAGGTGGAGAACGGCGAGGTGCTCTACGCCCTCGGCGCCATCCGCAACGTCGGCCTGACCGCCATGCAGCATCTGATCGCCGTGCGCGAAGAGGGCGGGCCGTTCCGGGACATCTTCGACTTCGTCGAACGCGTGGACCCCAAGCAGGTCAACAAGCGCGCCCTGGAAAATCTGGCGCGGGCAGGGGCCTTCGACGCCATTCACCCCAACCGCGCCCAGATCATGGCCATGGCCGACAAGCTGGCCGCCTATGGCCAGAGCGTCGCCGCCGACCGCGTTTCGGACCAGCTCAGCTTGCTGGGCGGGGACAATGTCGCCTCGGCCCGGCCGCCCATGGCGCGCACCGAAGCCTGGAACCAGGTCCAACTTCTGGATGAAGAACTGGCCGCTGTCGGTTTCTACCTGACGGGGCACCCGCTGGACGACATGGTCGACGCCTTGCGACGCAAGCGCACCACCTTGCTGGCCGAGGCGATCGTCCGCGCCGAGGCGGGGGCCGAGGCTTTCAAGATGGCCGGCGTGGTCCGCCGTCGCCAGGAGCGGGTGCAGCAGAGCGGCGACCGGTTCGCCTTCGTCTCCCTGTCCGATCCCACGGGCGAATATGAAGTCCTGTTCCCACCCGAACAGCTGCGCCGCTGCCGTGACGTTCTGGAGCCGGGCAAGGCCGTGGTCATTAAGGTCCGCGCCAAGGGGCGGGACGGCGAGGTGCGCTTCTTCGGCGACGACGCCGAGCCGATCGAAAAGGCCATTGAGGGGGCTGTCGCCTCCCTGCGGGTCCACGTCTCGCCGCGATCGGCGGAGATCGACGCCCTGCGCAAGCGGCTAGAGGCCGGGGCGGGCCAGAAGGGTGGGGAGATCATGCTGATCGCCAGCCTCGAAGGCGGGCTGGAGGTCGAGCTCAAGCTGCCGGGCCGCTACAATCTGGATGCGCCCCTGCGCGGAGCGCTCAAGACAGCGCCGGGCGTACTCTATCTCGAGGAGGCATAAGATGAGCGACATGCAGACCTATGAGGGCGGCTGCCAGTGCGGGGCGGTGCGCTACAAGGCGACGGCGAGCCTGGATCAGTTGATCGAATGCAACTGCTCGCGCTGCGGAAAGATCGGGTCGGTCCTGACCTTCACCACGCCTGACAATTTCGAACTGCTGGCGGGCGAGGACGCCCAGACCAAGTATCATTTCAACAGTGGCTCCATCGACCATCTGTTCTGCGCAACCTGCGGCGTGGAATCATTCGCCCGGGGGCGGACGCCAGACGGTAAGTCGATGATCGCCCTGAATGTCCGTTGCTTCGACGGCGTCGAAGCCAAGGATCTCAAGCCGACCCTGGTGGACGGCAGGAACTTCTAGTCAGCCGCCGATCCAGCGACAATTGGACGTGGTAGTGCGGATTTGGCTCTACATTCGGCTTTCCTTCGTCCCTGATTACCCTGCAAGGCTTGCTTTCCAAGCCGTTTGCGCCTATTTCGCGCGCCATCACACACGCAGACGTTCGGTACCCGCGGGTAAAACCCCGCTGGCTCCGTTCCGGTCCCAGGCTGAGTTCGTTGGTTTGGGGTTTGTCTGCGGAGGCGTAACCGGAAGAAGGACAATATCTTATGGCGCTTCCCGAATTCTCTATGCGTTCGCTGCTCGAAGCTGGCGCGCACTTCGGTCACCAGACCCACCGCTGGAACCCGAAGATGGACCGCTACATCTTCGGCTCGCGGTCGAACATCCACATCATCGACCTGTCGCAATCGATCCCGCTGCTTCACCAGGCTCTGGTGAAGGTGCGTGAAGTCGCCGCCTCGGGCGGCCGCGTGCTGTTCGTCGGCACCAAGCGTCAGGCCTCCGATCCGGTCGCCACGGCGGCCAAGCGCTGCGCTCAGTACTACGTCAACCACCGCTGGCTCGGCGGCACCCTGACGAACTGGCGCACCGTCTCCGGTTCGATCGCGCGTCTGCGCGAACTCGAAGGCATGCTCGACACCCCGGGCAGCCGTTCGAAGAAGGAACTGCTGCAGCTGACGCGCGAACGCGACAAGCTGGAGCTGTCGCTGGGCGGCATCAAGGACATGGGCGGCATTCCCGACATCATGTTCGTGATCGACACCAACAAGGAAGCCATCGCGATCCTTGAAGCCCGCAAGCTGAACATCCCGGTCGTCGCCATCCTCGACACCAACTGCGACCCGGACGGCATCACCTACCCGATCCCGGGCAACGATGACGCCGCCCGCGCTCTGCAGCTGTACTGCGACCTGATCGCCGACGCCGTTCTGGACGGCCTGGCCGCTGGCCAAGCCGCTTCGGGCGTCGATCTGGGCGCCTCGGTGGCTCCGGTTGAGCCGGCCCTGGCCCGCGAACTGACCCCGGAAGCTCCGGCCGCCGCCGCGGTTGAGGCTCCGGCCGCTGCTCAAGAAGCGACCGCTGAAGCGAACGAAGCCGTCGCTGAAGAGCCGGCCGCCAGCTAAACGTTTCGGCCGCTCCGTTCGCGGGGCGGCCGTCCGAAATCTGACATGCGACCGGGCTAGATCAGCCCGGTCGTCAACTTTTTGAATCTGGAGATTTCTCATGGCTGAGATCACCGCCGCGCTCGTCAAGGAGCTGCGCGAAAAGTCCGGCGTCGGCATGATGGACTGCAAGAAGGCGCTGACGGAAAACAACGGCGACATCGACGCGTCCATCGACTGGCTGCGCGCCAAGGGCCTGTCCAAGGCCGCCAAGAAGGCCGACCGCGCCGCCGCTGAAGGTCTGGTCGCCATCGCCGCCAAGGAAAATGGCGCTGGTGAGACCGCGACCGTCGTCGAAGTGAACGCCGAGACCGACTTCGTCGCCCGCAACGACCTGTTCCAGGGCGCTGCTCGCCAGATCGCTACGGCGGCCCTGGGCACCGACGGCTCGATCGACGCCATCACCAGCGCCAAGCTGGCTGGCGGCGAGACGGTTCAGGACCACCTGACCAACCTGATCGCCACGATCGGCGAAAACATGATGGTGCGCCGCGCCGCCCTGTTCTCGGTCGAGAACGGCGTCGTCGCCTCGTACATCCACAACGCTGTCGCGCCGGACCTCGGCCGTATCGGCGTGCTGGTCGCCCTGGACTCGACGGCTGGCGACAAGGCCGCCCTGCGTGAACTGGGCCGCAAGATCGCCATGCACGTGGCCGCCACCGCCCCGCTGTCGCTGTCGCCGGAAGACCTCGACCCGGCCGCCATCGAGCGTGAAAAGGCCGTCTTCACCGAGCAGGCGCTGGAATCGGGCAAGCCCGCCGGCGTCGTCGAGAAGATGATCGAAGGCCGTATCCGCAAGTTCCTGGAAGAAGTCGTGCTCGTGAAGCAGGCCTTCGTCATGAACCCGGATCAGACCATCGAGCAGCTGCTGGCCGAAACCGGCAAGACGCTCGGCGCTCCGGTGTCGATCAAGGCCTTCACCCGTCTCGCCCTGGGCGAAGGCGTGGAAAAGAAGACCGAGGACTTCGCCGCGGAAGTGGCGGCCGTCAGCGGCCAGGGCTAACCACCCTCTAAAGAACACCCTATCAAGGGCGCGGCGCGTTCGACGCGCGCCGCGCCCTTGTCTATGTTGCGTACACGAGTCGATGAGAGCCGCCCGATGACCCTTCCGACGCCGCGATATCGCAAGATCCTCCTGAAGGTCTCCGGTGAAGTGCTGATGGGCGACAGCCCGTACGGCATAGACACCGACACGGTCGAAGCGGTCGCCCAGGACATCGCCGAGATCGTCGGCCACGGCATCGAGCTGAGCCTGGTGATCGGCGGCGGCAATATCTTCCGCGGCCTGGCTGGCGCGGCCAAGGGCATGGAGCGCGCGAGCGCCGACTACATGGGCATGCTGGCCACCGTCATGAACGCCCTGGCCATGCAGGATGCGCTGGAGCGCGTCGGCGTCCAGACCCGCGTGCAGTCGGCCATTCCCATGGACACCATCTGCGAGCCCTACATCCGTCGTCGCGCCCAGCGGCACCTGGAAAAGGGCCGTGTCGTGATCTTCGCCGCGGGCGTCGGCGCGCCGTTCTTCACGACCGACACCGGCGCCGCCCTTCGCGCGGCGGAAATGGGCGTCGACGCCCTGTTCAAGGGCACCAGCGTGGACGGCGTCTATACCGCCGACCCCAAGAAGGACCCGACGGCCAAGCGCTACGACCGCCTGAGCCACCAAGAGGTGCTGGCCAAGGATCTTCGCGTCATGGACGCCTCGGCGATCAGCCTGATGCGCGACAGCGCCATTCCGATCGTCGTCTTCTCCATCAAGGGGCGCGGCAATCTGCTCAGCGTCCTGACCGGCGATGGCGTGCATACGACTATCGCCTGAACTGACTGAACCAAGCCAAGCAAGAGAGAGCCGAACATGGCCGCAGCCGAAAAGCCCGTTCTGTCGAAGTACAAGGACCGCATGGACAAAGCGGTCGGCCAACTCAAGGAAGAGTTCGCTTCCCTGCGCACCGGCCGCGCCACGGCCGGCCTGCTGGACCAGGTGATGGTCGAAGCCTACGGCTCGATGACCCCGCTGAACCAGGTGGCCAACGTCACGGTGCCCGAGCCGCGCTCGCTCAGCGTCAGCGTCTGGGACCGCGGCATGGTGGTTTCGGTCGAGAAAGCTATTCGCTCGTCGGGTCTGGGCTTCAACCCCGTGGTCGATGGCCAGAACCTGCGCATTCCGATCCCGCCGCTGACCGAGGAACGCCGCAAGGACCTGGCCAAGATGGCCGGCAAGTACGCCGAACAGCAGAAGATCGCCGTCCGCAACGTACGCCGCGACGCCAATGACGACCTGAAGAAGGCCGAGAAGGACGCGGTCATCAGCCAGGACGAACTGAAGCGCATGGAGACCGAGATCCAGAAGTTCACCGACGAGTCGGTGAAGCGGATCGACGAGACCTTGAAAACCAAAGAACAAGAGATCATGCAGGTTTGAGGTCGTCTCAGGTCGGGGACGAGAAGGAAGCCGCATGACGCCGATGTCCGGCCAGCAGAGCGATGCGCGACCGGCGGAAGCCGGGGCCGCGCCCCTGCACGTGGCCATCATCATGGATGGGAATGGCCGCTGGGCGAAAAGCCGCGGCCTGCCGCGCACCTTCGGTCACCGCGAGGGGGTGAAGGCTCTTAAGCGCACCGTCGAGGGCGCCGCCGCCCTTGGCGTCGGCCGCCTGACCGTCTTTGGCTTTTCCACCGAGAACTGGCGCCGCCCGGCGGCGGAAGTCTCCGAGTTGATGGGCTTGCTGAAAAGCTACGTCTCCAGCGACCTGGACCGGCTGGCCAAGGAGGGGGTTCGCATCACCATCCTGGGGCGTCGCGAAGGCTTGTCGCCCGACGTGCGTGAAGTGATCGAACGGGCCGAACGCCGCACCGCCGACAACACCGCCTTTCACCTGCAGGTGGCGTTCAACTATGGCGGCCAGGCCGACATCGTCGACGCCGCCCGCAAGTTCGCCCAGGCCGTGGCCGATGGTCTGGCCAAGGCTTCCGATCTGGACGAGGCG
The DNA here is from genome assembly GCF_027474405.1 of Caulobacter sp. NIBR2454. Lineage (GTDB taxonomy): Bacteria > Pseudomonadota > Alphaproteobacteria > Caulobacterales > Caulobacteraceae > Caulobacter. The sequence continues at coordinate 1,996,464 of NZ_CP114871.1, read as the reverse complement.
CTGTTCGAGCGCTCGCTGTCCACCGCCGACGCCCCGCCGCCGGACCTTATCGTGCGCACCAGCGGTGAGCAGAGGCTGTCCAATTTCCTGCTTTGGGAAAGCGCTTACGCCGAGCTGATCTTCCAGGACGTCCTGTGGCCCGACTACGGCCCGGACCACCTGAAGGCCGCGATCGCGGAGTTCTCCACCCGCGAGCGCCGATACGGCGGAGCCATGGTCGATGACGTCCTCGCCGCAGGCTAGACGCTTCGATTGGAGCAATCTTGGCGTTCGCGCCATCTCGGCCACGGTTCTCATCCCCGCGGTCGTCGCCGCTGTGTGGCTGGGCGGCTGGCCCTTCGTGATCATGCTGACCCTCGCCGTGGGCCTGCTGGCCCGCGAGTGGGGCTTCATGACGGCTCCCAAGTCGCCTTACCTGTTGATGGTGATCATCGGCCTCGCCGTGATGTTCGGCGTGGTTGTCGCTCAGTTCGGTCATTATCGTCTGGCCTGGCTCGCCGCCGTTCTGGGCGCCATCGCCGCGGGCATGGCCGCGCGCGGCGCTGTGGAGCGACGGGCGGACGCCGCCTATGGTGTAGTCTATCTTGCCCCGGCCTTCATCGCCCTGGTCTGGCTGCGCGCCATGGACCACGGGATTGGCTGGACGCTGATGGTGTTCATTGTCGCCTGGTCGGCTGACATCTTCGCGTTCCTGGCCGGAAATGCGTTCAAGGGGCCCAAGCTGTGGCCGCGCATCTCGCCCAACAAGACCTGGTCAGGCTTCTTCGGCGGACTCGCCGCCGCCATCGTGGCCGGCATTCTGGTCAATATCGTCGCGCGCCTGGGGATGACCTGGCCCCTGGCGGCCCTGGCCGGCTTTGCGGGCGGGCTCGCGACCATGGCCGGAGACCTTTGGGAATCCTTCCTCAAGCGCCGGTTTGGCGTAAAGGACTCCGGCGACCTGATCCCTGGACATGGCGGTTTGCTGGACCGGGTGGACGGCCTGCTCTTCGCCGTGGTCGCCGTGGCGGCCATCCGCCTGATCGTCCACTACGGATGGGCCTTTTGAGCACGCCCCGCAAAGTGGTGGTGCTTGGCTCCACCGGTTCGGTGGGGGTCTCCACCCTGGATCTTCTCGACAAGTCGGGGGCGCAGGTCGAGATCCTGGCCCTGACGGCCGGCGGCAATGTCGAAAAGCTGGCGCAGCAGGCTCTGCGCTGGCGGCCTCAACTGGCGGTGATCGCTGACGAGGCGTGCCTGCCCTTGCTACGCGAGCGTCTGGCGGGTTCTGGAATCGCGTCCGCGGCGGGGCGTCAGGCGGTGATTGACGCGGCCGGAATGGGCGCCGACTGGGTGATGTCGGCCATCGTCGGATCGGCCGGCCTGGCGCCGACCTGGGCGGCGGCGAAGTCGGGGGCCGTCGTGGCCCTGGCCAACAAGGAAAGCCTGGTCTGCGTCGGCCCGGCGCTTCTGGAGACCGCCAAGGCGGCTGGCGGCGTGGTGATTCCGGTCGATTCCGAGCATTCAGCCATCTTCCAGGTGCTGCAGCCGGCCTGTGCGGACAAGGTTTCGCGCCTGATCCTAACGGCCTCCGGCGGGCCTTTCCGCAGCGCCAGTCTGGCGGTCATGCGGGCGGCGACGCCAGCCCAGGCGGTCGCTCATCCAAATTGGTCGATGGGCGCCAAGATTTCGATCGATTCAGCGACCATGATGAACAAAGGCCTCGAAATGATCGAGGCGTCGTACCTGTTCGCCATGCCGCCGGAGCGGATCGACGTCTTGATACATCCACAGTCCGTGATCCACAGCATGGTCGAATATGCCGACGGCTCGACCCTGGCGCAGATGGGCGTGCCCGACATGCGGCCGCCGATCGCCTGCGCCTTCGCCTGGCCGGACCGATTGGACTGGCCGGCTCCCAAGCTGGATTTGGCCAAACTAGGGCAACTGACCTTCGAGGCTCCGGACGAGGCGCGTTTTCCCGCCTTGGCCATCGCGCGCCAGGCGCTGCGGGCGGGGCAGGGGGCCACGACAGCCATGAATGCGGCCAACGAGGCCGCCGTCGCCGCTTTCCTTGACCACAGGATCGGGTTTCTCGATATTGCCGCCGCCGTGACCGAGACCGTCGAACGTCTCGATCGCGACGGGGAATTGATCGCGGGGGCGAGCAGCGACGTGCTGGAGAACGCGATGACGATCGACCGACGCGCGCGCCAAAGGGCGAGTGAGGTCATCGACCATCTGCGCGTCCTGGCGGACGGTTAGGGAGACCCCATGCTCGGCTTCGCACAGACTGCGCTGACTTACATCATTCCGTTCCTGTTCGTGCTGACCCTGGTGGTCACCGTGCATGAGCTGGGTCACTTCCTGGTGGCCAAGTGGTTCGGTGTCGCCATCGACCGCTTCGCCATCGGCTTCGGTAAGCCGATCTTCCAGCGTGTGGATCGTTCTGGCGTCGAGTGGCGCATTGGCTGGATTCCGCTCGGCGGCTATGTGCGCTTCTCGGGCGACGACAACGCGGCCAGCGTGCCGGATCAGGACGACCTGGATCACCTGCGCACCGCCATCGTCCGTCACGAAGGGCCGCAAGCCCTTGGAAAATATTATCATTTCAAGCCGCTCTGGCAGCGCGCCTGCATCGCGGCGGCGGGCCCGATGGCCAATTTCCTGCTGGCCATCTTCCTGTTCGCCCTCCTGCTGGGCACGGTCGGCGAGGTCACGCATCCCGCCAAGGTCACGGGCGTGGCCCCTGGCGGCGCGGCTGCCGCCGCGGGTTTCCTGCCCGGCGACGTGGTCACCAAGACCGACGGCCGCACGATCCGCAGCTTCGAGGACCTGGAGCGGTACGTCATCGTCCGAGCCAACGTGCCGATCCAGTTCGAGATCGAACGGGGCGGCCGCACCATCGACCTGACAGCCAAGCCGGCTCTGGTTCGCGATGTCGACCCGACCGGCGGCACCCAGGAAGTCGGCCGTCTTGGCATCAGCAGCCAGGTGACCGCCGCCGACGTGGTGCGCACGCGCTACAATCCGGCTGAGGCCGTTGTGGTGGGCGCACGCAAGACCTGGGAGGTGCTGGACACCACCGTCTACTATCTGGGTCGTCTGGTTACGGGCCAGGTTTCAGCCGAGCAGCTGGGCGGCCCCATCCGCATCGCCCAGGCTTCGGGCGCGGTGGCGCAGGCCGGCGCCGAGGGCGCGCCCGATTTCGGCTTCATGCTGCTGGGCGCTTTCGTGTCGCTTCTGGGTCTGGCGGCGGTGCTGTCGGTGAGCATCGGGTTCATGAACCTGCTGCCGATTCCCGTTCTCGATGGCGGCCATCTGCTGTTCTACGCCTATGAGGCGGTCGCCCGACGTCCCTTGGGGGCCAAGGTGCAGGCGGCCGGTTATCGCGTAGGCCTTGCGCTGCTGCTCGGATTCATGTTGTTCGCGACGTGGAACGATTTGCAGCGCTTGCGAGTGTTCCACTTCCTCGGCGGCTTGCTCTCCTGAGCGCCCGCCCACCGGTCATGGCTTATCCAATGAAGAATTCCCGCGTTCGTCGCGCCGCGCTTTTTTCCGGCTTCGCGCTCCTTCTGGGCTCGACCGCAATGACGGCGCCGACGACGGTCATGGCCCAGGTGCAGCAGACCGGCGTGGTCCAGCGCATCGTGGTGCAGGGCAACGAACGGATCGAGCAGGGGACGGTGATCTCCTACCTGCCCATCCAGATCGGCGACACCGTCGATCCGGCCCGACTCGACCTTGCGGTGAAGACGCTGTTCCGCACCGACCTGTTCGCCGACGTCGCCATGCAGATGCAGGGGACCGACCTCGTCATCCAGGTCGTCGAGAACCCGATCATCAATCAGGTCGTGTTCGAAGGGAACTCGGCCATGAAGGAAGACAAGCTGCGCGATGAGGTGACCATTCGCCCGCGCGGCATCTTCACCCGCGCCAAGGTCCAGCAGGACGTTCAGCGGATCATCGAACTCTACCGCCGCTCGGGCCGCATCTCGGCGACCGTGACGCCCAAGGTCGTCGAACTGCCGCAAAAGCGCGTCGATCTGGTCTTCGAAATCAACGAAGGCCCCAAAAGCGGCGTTCTGAACGTCAACTTCATCGGCAACCGGGAGTACTCGGACAACGACCTGCGCGATGTCGTGGTCACCGAGGAAAGCCGCCTGCTGAAGTTCTTCTCGTCGAACAACAACTACGACCCGGACCGGATCGAGTACGACAAGGAGCAGCTGCGCAAGCACTACCGCAACCGCGGCTTCTATGATTTCCGCGTCGTGTCGGCGGTGGCCGAGCTGTCGCCGGACAAGAACGGCTTCGTGATCACCTACACGATCGACGAAGGCAAAGAGTACAAGTTCGGCAAGATCACGGTCGATACCGAGAACAAGAAGCTGGACGGCCAGATCCTGGCGGCGATCCTGCCGATCCGTTCGGGTGAGCTTTATGAAGACCAGCGTATCGAGCAGGCCACGGACTCGCTGACCTTCGCCGCCGGCGCCGCGGGCTTCGCCTTCGTCGATGTGCGTCCGCGCTACACGCCGAACCGCGAAAACCAGACCGTCGATGTGACCTTCCTGGTCCGCGAAGGACCGCGCGTCTACATCGACCGCATCGACATCGTCGGCAACACCCGGACCCTGGACACCGTCGTCCGCCGCGAGATGAACGTGGCCGAGGGCGACGCCTACAACCGCGTGCTGGTCGATCGTTCGCGCAATCAGATCCGCGCCCTTGGCTTCTTCAAGGACGTGACCATCGACGAACAACCCAGCGCCCAGCCGGACCGCACCACCCTGCGCGTGCAGGTCGAGGAGCAGCCCACCGGCGAACTGTCCTTCAGCGCGGGCTACAGCTCGGTGGAAAAGGCGGTCATCGACCTGGGCATCACCGAGCGGAACTTCCGCGGTCGTGGCCAGAACATGCGTGGTCGCGTCTCGATCGGTTCGCTGCGCCAGCAGGTGGACCTGGGCTTTACCGAGCCGCGCTTCATGGGCCGCGACCTGCGGGCCGGTATCGATCTGTTCTCGTTCCGCTACGACCTGAGCGAATTCGCCGCCTATGACACCAGCTCGGTCGGCGGCACGGTTCGCGTGGGCTTCCCGCTGACCCAGAACGCATCGATGACGATGCGCTATCAGCTGAAGACCGACGACGTCATGATCGGCGACGAGTACTGCGCCACCTCATCGATCATTTGCCGTCAGCGCGGTTCCTACATCACTTCGCTGTTCGGCTACGGCTTGCGGATGGATCAACGGAACGATCCGATCAATCCGACGCGCGGCTTCTACGCCGACTTCACCCAGGATTTGGCTGGGTTCGGCGGCGACGTGAACTATCTGAAGACCGAAATGGGCGGCGGCTGGTTCTACGGCTTCAACAAGGACTTCATCCTCAGCGCCGTCGGCACCGCCGGCTATATCGAAGGCTGGGGCGGCGACAGCATCCGGATCAACGAACGCTTCTATAAGGGCGGCAATACCTTCCGCGGTTTCGAGATCGCGGGCGTCGGTCCGCGCGACACCTCCCTTAATGACGACGCCCTGGGCGGCAAGATCTACGCCATCGGCACGGTGGAGCTGACCATTCCGACCTATCTGCCAGAGCAATATGGCATCAAGGCCTCGCTGTTCACCGACTTTGGCACCGTCGGCATGCTCGACGACGACGACAAGCAGTCGCAGCCCGGCCTGTTCGATCCGCTGATCCGAGATGATCTCTCTTTGCGGGCCACCGCGGGCGTCAGCATCCACTGGCGTTCGCCGATGGGACCCATCCGTTTCGACTTCAGCCGAATTTTGGCCAAAGAAGACTACGATAGGACCGAGACATTCCGGTTCTCCACCTCCACAAGGTTCTAAACCCCATGACCCTCCGCAACATCGTCGCGACCGCCTCCGGCGTCGTCGCCGGCCTCGCCCTCGCGTCGAGCGCGCTGGCTCAAGCCCAGGCCCCCGCCGCTGTGCCGGCTGCTCCGGCCATGACCCACGGCGCCGCCGTTCCCGGCATGTGCCTGTTCTCCAGCGCCGCCGTGGTCGGCAACTCGGCCGTCGGCAAGGCCGTGAACACCCGGCTGCAGCAGATCGCCACCCAGGTGAACTCCGAGCTGACGACCGAGCGCACCGCGCTTGAGACCGAAGCCAAGACGCTGGAAACTCAGCGGGCCACGCTCGACCAGAACACCCTGGAACAGCGCGCCGCCGCCTTGCAGGTGAAAGCCAACGCCTTCGAGCGTAAGGCGCAGCTGCGTCAACGCGAAGTCGCCGCCACCGAGCAAAAGGCGCTGAACCGCGTCGCTCAGGAAATGAACCCGATTGTGCGTCAGGTTTATCAGGCGCGTCAGTGCTCGGTGCTGATCGACCAAAATGCGGTGCTGGTTGGCAATCCGGCTATGTCGATCAACGATCAGGTCGTCACTGGCCTGAACGCCAAGATCCAGACCTTCGCTTTCGACCGCGAACGTCTGGACCAGCCGGCTCCCGCCGCCCAAACTACGCCTCCCGCGCGTAGGTGAGTCTCGCCCGCGCCGCGGCGCGGGATATGACGAGACGGATCGAGAACAGCCATGCCGGACCCACGCTTTTATCAAGACCTGGGTCCGGCCACGCTTTCGGAGCTGGCGCGCCTTACCGGCGGCCAGCTTCTTGCGTCTGAGAAGGGCGAGTTCGAGATCAAGGCCGTCGCGCCTCTGGCGCGCGCCGACGCCACCAGCCTCGGCTTCTTTTCGGACAAGCGTTATGTCGCCGACCTGAAGGCGACCAAGGCGGGGGCCTGCTTCGTCACCGCCGCGATCGCGCAGGAGGCGCCGGAAAACTGCGCCATCATCGTGGTTGATCGGCCGCAAGTCGCTTGGGCCACGGCGGCCTCGCGCCTGCACCGCCCCAAAACCTTCGAGGCCGGCGCGCCAGCCATCCATCCTTCGGCCAGGCTGGAAGAGGGAGTCCTGGTCGCGCCCGGCGCCGTCATCGGCCCTGACGCCCAGGTCGGAAAAGGAACGCGTATCGGCCCCGGCGCCATGATTGGTCCAGGCGTCGCCATTGGTCGCGATTGCGATATCGGCGCCCGGGTGGTGATCGGCTTCGCCCTGATCGGCGATCGCGTGCGGATCCACGCTGGGGCCGTCATTGGCGAGCCGGGGTTCGGCGCGGCGGTCAGCGCCGCCGGCATCATCGATCTGCCCCAGTTGGGTCGGGTCCTGCTGCAGGACAACGTGACAGTCGGCGCGAACAGTTGCATCGACCGTGGGGCCTATGACGACACAGTGGTCGGCGAGAACACCAAGATCGACAATCTTGTCCATCTTGGCCACAACGTGCGTGTCGGGCGAAATTGCGTCATGGCGGCCTACACCGGCATATCCGGCAGTACGACCATCGGCGACGGCGTGAGTTTCGGCGGAAAGGCCGGCCTGGCCGACCATCTGGTTATCGGCGACGGCGCGCGGATCGCGGCGGCCGCCGCGGTCATGAAGAATGTGCCGGCCGGCGAGACTTGGGGCGGATTTCCCGCCCAGCCGATCCGACAATGGTTGCGGGAGACCGCGTGGCTCGCGCGCATGGCGGCGGGTCGCAAATCCGGGGGTGTTGAATGAGCCGCAAGGACGCGGAGACCGAACAGTCGATCTCGATCGACATCGCTGAGATTCTGGCGCGGATTCCACACCGCTATCCGTTTCTGCTCGTGGACCGGGCCGAGGACTATCGCCCCAACCAGTCCATCGTCGGCATCAAGTGCGTGACGATGAACGAGCCCTTCTTTCAGGGGCACTTCCCCGAGAACCCGGTGATGCCGGGCGTGCTGATCGTCGAGGCCATGGCCCAGACGGGCGCGGTCCTGATGTCCAAGTCGCTGGAAGTGGACGTCGAGGGCAAGACCATTCTGTTCATGTCGGTCGATGCCTGCCGGTTCCGTCATCCGGTGCGCCCGGGCGACGTCCTGCGCATGAACGTCGAGGTCGTTCGCGCGCGCTCGTCGATCTTCAAGTTCCGCGGTCAGGCCCTGGTGGGCGACAAGGTCGCCGCCGAGGCCGAGTTCGCCGCCATGGTCGTCGAGACGCCCCGCTGATGCCGCTCGTCCACCCCACGGCCCTGGTCGATCCCGCCGCCCGTCTTGCCGACGACGTCGAAGTAGGCGCCTTCAGCATCGTGGGTCCAGACGTGACCCTGGCCGCCGGCGTCAAGCTGATGAGCCACGTGGTGATCGAGGGCGCGACCACGGTGGGCGAAGGCTGCGTCGTCCACCCCTTCGCCAATCTGGGCGGTCCGCCCCAGCACCTGGGCCACAAGGGCGAAAAGACCGAGCTGCGCATCGGCGCCCGCAACATCATCCGCGAGCACGTCACCATGCACACCGGCACCGCTTCGGGCCGTGGCGTGACCACGGTGGGCTCGGACGGCCTGTACATGGTGGCCGCCCACATCGCCCACGACTGCATCGTCGGCGACTCCGTGGTCATGGCCAAGGGTGCGACCCTGGGCGGCCACGTGACCCTGGGCGATTTCGTGTTCATGGGCGGTCTGGCGGCGGCGCATCAGTTCGGCCGCATAGGCCGCTACAGCTTCATCGGCGGTCTGGCGGCCGTGACCAAGGACGTCATTCCCTACGGCTCGGTGTGGGGCAACCACGCCCACCTGGAGGGGCTGAACCTGGTGGGCCTCAAGCGCCGAGGCTTCTCGCGCGAGACGATCAACGCCCTGCGCGCGGCCTATCGCCTGCTGTTCGCCGACGAGGGCACCTTCCAGGAGCGGATCGACGAGGTCGCCGAGAACCACGCCACTTCGCCCGAGGTGATGGAGATCGTCGACTTCATCCGCGCCGACGCCAACCGTCCGCTCTGCCTGCCGGAGCGCGAGGTCTGACGCCGTGAGGAAACTGGGTCTCATCGCCGGGGGCGGAACCCTTCCAGCCGAGATCGCCAACCACTGCCGGTCCGCCGAGCGGCCCTTCGCCGTCATGCGCCTGCGCGGTTTCTCCGGACCGGAGATGCGCGACTTTCCCGGCGTCGACGTCGGCCTGGGCGAACTGGGCAAGTGCATCAAGGCGCTGAAGGACGCCGGCTGCGAGGCGGTCTGCTTCGCCGGCAATGTGAGCCGCCCCGATTTCTCGTCGCTGAAGCCGGATCTGCGCGGGCTCGCCGCCTTGCCAGGCATCGTGGCGGCCGCCAAGAACGGCGATGACGCCCTGCTGCGCAAGATCCTCGCCGAGTTCGAGAAGGAGGGCTTCGCCATTGAGGGGGCTCATGAGGTGGTCGCCGGCCTGACCCTGCCCATAGGCCGCCTTGGCGCCCATTCGCCGACGGAAGGCGACGGCGCCGACATCGCCCGCGCCCTTGAAGTCGCCCGCGAGATAGGCCGTCTGGACGTGGGGCAGGGCTGCGTGGTCTGCCGAGGCCTCGTCCTGGCCGTGGAGGCCCAGGAGGGCACCGATGCCATGCTGCGGCGGGTGGCTGACCTTCCCGAGGCCCTAAGGGGCTCCAGCGAGCGCCTGAGGGGCGTGCTCGCCAAGGCGCCCAAGCCGATCCAGGAAACCCGTGTCGATCTGCCGACCATCGGCGTGGCCACTGTCCAGCGCGCCGCCCGAGCCGGACTGGCTGGCATCGTGGGCGAGGCGGGCCGACTGATCGTCCTGGATCGCGAGGCGGTGATCGCCATGGCCGATGAGTTGGGCCTGTTCATCCTGGGCATGGAGCCCGCTCGCCCGTGAGCCGGCATCTGACCGTCATGCTTGTGGCGGCCGAGGCGTCGGGCGACGCCCGTGGCGCAGAACTCGCCCGGGCGCTCAAGAAGAAGCTGGGCGGCAAGGTCCGTTTCATCGGCGTCGGCGGCGCGCGCATGGCCGATGAGGGCGTCCAAAGTCCCTTCGATATCGCCGAGCTTTCGATCCTGGGTCTGTGGGAGGGTCTGCGCGCCTATGGCAAGGTCAAGAAGCGGGTCGAGGAGACGGCCGCCATGGCGCGCGCCGATCGCCCCGATGTCGCAGTCCTGATCGACAGCTGGGGTTTCACCGTCCGCGTGGCCAAGGCCCTGCGCGCCGTGGATCCGGGCATCTTGCTCGTGAAGTACGTGGGGCCGCAGGTCTGGGCCTCGCGTCCGGGGCGGGCCAAGGTTCTGGCCGGGGCGGTGGATCACCTGCTGGCCATACACGCCTTCGACGCGCCCTATTTCGAGAAGGAGGGCTTGGCGACCACCTTCGTGGGCAACGGCGCCTTGGCCAAGGATTTCTCCCACGCCGACCCGCGCCGCCTGCGTGAGGCGATCGGCGCGCATCCCGACGAGCCGATCCTGCTGGTTCTGCCCGGCAGCCGGCCTTCCGAGATCGAAAGGATGATGCCGGCCTTCGAGGATGCGGTCAGCCGGCTAAAGACCACGCATCCCGGACTGCACGTCGTCATTCCCGCGGCCTCCACGGTGACGGAAGCGGTCAAGGCGCGCGCCGCCGGCTGGCCCTACCGCGTACATGTGATCGAGGACGAGCGACTGAAGGACGACGCCATGGTCGCCGGCACGGTCGCCCTGGCCTGCAGCGGCACGGTGACCATCGAACTCGCCCTGGCCGGCGTGCCCATGGTGGTGGGCTACCGGGTCGGGAACATCACCCACGCCATTCTCAAGCACCTGATCCTCACGCCGTGGATCACCCTGTTCAACATCGCCGCCCGAGACTTCGTCGCACCCGAGCTGATCCAGAGCGAGTGTACGGGCCCCAAGCTGGCGGCGGAGATCGAAAAGCGCGTCGCCGATCCTGGATTGCGCCGCCGGCAGGTGGAAAAGCAATTTCAGGCTCTAGACCTGATGGGCCGCGGTGGTCCTGATCCGGCTGATGCCGCCGCGAAAGCGATTCTGCGGCTGATGGCTGAAAGGAACTGAGTTGATGCCCGGCCAGGCGCCCGTGATCGAAACCGAACGTCTGATCCTGCGTGAATTTCGCGTCAGCGATCTGGACGACAGCGCGGCCTTGTGGGGCGACCAGGAGGTGACCCGGTTCATCGGCGGCCGTCCGCAGACCCGCGAGGAAGTCTGGCCCCGCATCCTGCGCTACATCGGCCACTGGGCGGCGCTGGGATACGGCTTTTGGGTGATCGAGGAGAAGGCCACGGGGCGCTATCTTGGCGAGATCGGCCTCGCCGATTTCAAGCGCGCCCTGGAGCCTTCGTTTGGTGATTCGCCCGAGGCGGGGTGGGCGTTGTCGCCTGCAGCGCACGGCAAGGGTTACGCCAGCGAAGCGCTGACGGCGGTCCTCGCCTGGGGCGACGCCAGGTTTGGCGCCGGCGCCCGGACGGTCTGCATGATCAGCATCGACAACGCCGCCTCGGTGAAGGTGGCGGAGAAGGCGGGGTTCTCACCCTTCGCCTATGCCAGTTACCGGGATGACCCGGTCATCTTGTTCGAGCGAACGGCCGCCTAGACGGCCGCCGCGGCGAAGCCATGCTCCCCGCTGACGCGAACCTGGCAGGGCGTTCCGGCGTCCTGGGCGGCGCGCGCCATCTTGTTGGCCGCGGCCTTCACTTCTTCCTTGGAGGAGGAGTGGTTGGTGAAAGCGCCATCTGATTCGACGGCCCATTGGCCGTCATGCGGCAGGACGGTGAAAATGATGCGTTCAAAACCGGGTTTGGCGGCCATGGGGTCTGTCCTTCTTCTACGAACTTGAAGGCTACGCGGACGCGCGTCCGCGAAATCGGCGCACCTCGTGCGTCACTTCAGGCTCTTATGGATAGTTTTCTATAGATCAATTCGACCGATATGTCTCGCTTTTCGAGGCTTTTTATCCATGTTCGCCTCAAATTTACGGCCCAGCCTCATAAGTTTATCCGATCTGTGAATATCGATTGCCTGCAAATCGAGAGAAATTACTCCGCCACCCGCGGCCACCGATGCCGGTAGTTCTGAGCTTAAGCTTGTGGAGGCGTGCTTTTTCTCCGTCAGTGGGTGCGACATTCGCACGCTGCGGCCTTGCAGGCTTTGGTGTTGAGGTGGGTCTTCGCTAGACTGGCCGCGCTACCTGGGGGAAGGCGGAGCGTGCTGCGAGACGACGAGGAACTGCGCCGGGGACTAGCGGCTAGCGCGCATGAACGCCTTCGGCAGGTCCCGGTCCGCCTCCTGACGCTTTTCGCCATGGCCTGGGCGCTGCATGTGCTGGGCGATGGTCATTTGATCCTGCTCTGGCTGGTCGCCAATCTGATCGGCCAGACGATTGAGTTCTTCGTCATGCGCCCCTTCCGCCTGGACCCGGTCCGGGCGGGGAATTCCCTCGGCGCTCGTATGTCCGCCCTGACCGTCATCACCTTCCTGCCGGTGATCGGCTGTCTGGTGATCTTCCACCTGTGGACAAAGGGCGACATGACATCCACCACCGTGGCGCTTCTGCTGCTGACGGGCGTGGTGCTGGTCAATGCGACCTCGGCTCTGGAATCGCGAGCCGTCTTCTATGTGGGCGCGACCCCCTTCGTGCTGACCACGGCGGCCATGCTCGGTCATTCAGCGGCAAGCGGCGCAGGGTCGCTGCCGGTTCTGGCCGTGTGTTTTGTGCTGTTCCTGTTTGGCGCCCATGCGGCGTGGGAGCGGGTCTATCGGTCCCGCAAGGCCGAGTTGGCGGCGCGCCATGAAGCCGAAACCCGTCGGCGGGAGGCCGAAGAGGCCGTAGCCAACCGCGCCGCCATGGCCGCCATCGTCAGCCACGAACTGCGCACGCCCCTGGCCACTGTGGCGTCGGGCGCGGCCCTGATCGAGGAGGGCGTCGCGCCGCATAAGATCGGGGCGGCGGCGCGGACCATTTCCGACGCCGCTCGCCTGATGAGCAAGCTGCTGGATGATCTGCTCGACCGGTCCAAGGTCGAGGCGCGAGCCATGGCGCTTGATGTGCGTGATTTCGAGCTCGTCCAAAGCATCGTTGATACGGCCAGTTTCTGGCAGACGGCGGCTCACGCCAAAGGCCTTGAGTTCGAAGCCCCAGACCCGACAACCGGGCCGATCTGGGTGAGAGGCGACCCGTCTCGCCTTCGCCAGATCCTCAACAACTTCCTGTCCAACGCCATCAAGTTTACCGACCGCGGCCGTGTTGCGCTTCGTTTCAGCGTCCAGCGGGACGGCGAGATCAAGCAGGTGCGGATCGACGTGATCGATGACGGCCCGGGCGTTCCGCCCCATGCTGTGGAGCGCCTGTTCGCCCCCTATGTTCAGGGCGCGGCTCGGACGGCCCGCACCTATGGCGGTACGGGTCTGGGTCTGGCGGTAAGCCGCGATCTGGCCGAGTTGATGGGCGGACGTGTGCAGGCGCGGGCGGGTACGCCTCGGGGTTCGGTGTTCAGCCTGATCTTGCCCATGCCGGTCGGCTCCGCCCAGGCGGCGTCAAGCTCGGTTACCATCGCCTGACAGCGCGTTGACTTGCAGTCGTTGTTGCGAGCACAACGGCGCTTCAGCGAACCCCGCGAAAGTCAGACCCTTGCAGAACTTCGACGTCGTCGTGATCGGCGCTGGCGCCGCCGGCATGATGTGCGCCATCGAGGCCGGCAAACGCGGGCGTCGTGTCTTGATCATCGATCACGCGGATGCTCCGGGTGAAAAGATCCGTATAAGCGGCGGCGGACGCTGTAATTTCACTAACCTGGATGTTCGGCCCGAGGCCTATATCTCGGGCAATCCGCGTTTCTGCATTTCGGCCCTGCGTCGCTACACCCAGCGTGACTTCATCGCGCTCGTCGATCGGTATCGCATCGCCTGGCACGAGAAGACGCTCGGCCAGTTGTTCTGCGACGGCTCGGCTAAGCAGATCATCGAAATGCTGTTGACCGAGATGGACAACGCCGGCGTCACCCTCAGCCTGAACACCGCGTTCGAAGGCGTTGAGCGGACCGACGAGGGCTTCAAGATCCAGCTCAACAACGGTCGCGTGACCTGCGCTTCACTCGTGGTGGCCTGCGGCGGCAAGTCGATCCCCAAGATGGGGGCCAGCGGGCTGGGCTACGAGATCGCCGCCCACTTCGACGTGCCGGTGCGCGAGACCCGGCCGGCCTTGGTGCCGCTAACCTTCGACCCGTCGCGGCTGGAACGCCTCAAGCCCCTGGCCGGCGTGGCGGTGGACGCCGTCGTATCCAGCGGCAAGACGAAGTTCGCCGAGGCGATGCTCTTCACGCATCGTGGGTTGAGCGGTCCCTCGATCCTGCAGATCAGCTCCTACTGGCGTGAAGGCGGCGAGATCGAGGTCTCCATGGCCCCGGGTGTGGACGTGTTCGCGCTTCTGAAGGCGGCCAAGGCCTCGAACCCCCGGCAGGCGGTGCATAACGCGCTCAACGGCGTTGTGCCCTCGCGTCTCGCCGACCTGGTATGCGCCGAAGCTGGCGCGCGGGGAAACCTGGCCGACACGCCCGACAAGGTCCTGCAGGCTATTGCGCAAGCCGTGAACGGCTGGCGAGTGAAGCCGGTGGGGTCGGAAGGCTATCGCACCGCGGAGGTCACCCTGGGCGGCGTCGACACCGACGCGCTGGACAGCAGGACCATGGAGGTGAAGGCCATGCCCGGCCTCTATTTCATCGGGGAGGTGGTCGACGTCACCGGCTGGCTCGGCGGCTACAATTTCCAATGGGCCTGGTCGAGCGGCTGGGCGGCGGGGCAGGCTGTCTAGCTACTTCGCCGGCAGTTCGTACGCCGAGACGTGGTTCAAGGCGATCACCCAGCGCCCGTCGATCTTGCGTAGCAGGCGGGTGTTGATCCCCTCCATGGCCTTGGCTGGGCGCTCCAGGTGATAGCGGCCGATCAGTTGGGCCGCGTCGGGCGCCAGGAACTCGATCTTGATATCCGAGAAGGTCAGCACGCCGCGTGTCTCGACCGAGGGACCATAGTCGCGGATGTAATGGTCCAGCGTACCTTGCCAACCATCCTGGAACTTGCCGCCCGATACGAACACAACGCCGGGGTTCTGGAAGCCCGCCATGTAGCCGCTATAGTCGCCGCGGTTCCAGGCGGCCTGCATGTCTGAGATCACCCGCCGGATCGCGGCGTCTTCGCGCGCGGCGTCCGCGGGCGCCAAGGCCGGAGCGGCCAGCAGAGGCGCGGGCGTGGCCAGGAGCGCCAGGGCGGCGAGAGCACTTGCGCGGATCATGACGGCCTCCGAATACGAAAACGGCGGCTCCGTGGGGAGCCGCCGTCATCAGTTTGAAGTCCAAGCCTAGCGTTTGTCGACCGGGACGTAATCTCGTTGCGTCGCGCCGGTGTAGAGCTGGCGCGGACGGCCGATCTTGCGGGTGGGGTCCTCGAACATTTCCTTCCACTGGCTGATCCAGCCCACGGTGCGGGCCAGGGCGAACAGCACGGTGAACATGTTGGTCGGGAAGCCCATCGCCCGCAGGGTGATGCCCGAGTAGAAGTCGATGTTCGGATAGAGCTTGCGGTCGATGAAGAACGGATCGCTCAGCGCGATCTTCTCCAGCTCCATGGCCACTTCCAGAAGCGGGTCGTTGATGCCCAACTCGCCAAGCACCTCGTGGCAGGTCTTCTGCATGACCTTCGCGCGCGGGTCGAAGTTCTTGTACACGCGGTGGCCAAAGCCCATCAGCTTGTACTTGCGGGCCTTCACGCCCTCGATGAACTCGGGAATCTTGTCGACGGTGCCGATGCTCTCGAGCATCTCCAGCGCTTCCTGGTTGGCGCCGCCGTGCGACGGGCCCCACAGGCAGGCGATGCCGGCCGCGATGCAGGCGAACGGGTGAGCGCCTGACGAGCCGGCCAGACGGACGGTCGAGGTCGAGGCGTTCTGCTCGTGGTCGGCGTGCAAGATGAAGATGCGGTCCATGGCGCGGGTCAGGACCGGGTTCGGCTTCCAGTCCTCGGCCGGCACGGCGAAGCACATGCGCAGGAAGTTTTCCGAGTAGGACAGGTCGTTGCGCGGCGACACGAACGGCTGGCCGATCGTGTACTTGTAGGCCCGGGCGGCGATGGTCGGCATCTTAGCGATCAGGCGGTGGGCGCTGATCTCGCGCTCGCGAGCGTCATCGACGTTGATGCTGTCCGAATAGAAGGCCGACAAGGCGCCGACCGCGCCGGTCATGACCGCCATCGGGTGGGCGTCGCGACGGAAGCCCTCGAAGAAGCGGTCGAACTGAGCGTGCAACATCGTGTGGTAGGTGATGTTGTTGTCGAACTTCGCGAACTCCGCCGCGCTGGGCAGCTCGCCGTGCAGCAGCAGGTAGCAGACTTCCAGGAAGCTCGACTTCTCGGCCAGCTGGTCGATGGGATAGCCGCGGTGCAGCAGGATGCCGGCGTCGCCGTCGATGTAGGTGATCTTGCTTTCGCAGGACGCCGTCGAGGTGAAGCCCGGGTCAAAGGTGAAGGTGTCTGAGTCCGCGTACCACTTGCGGACATCAACGACGTCCGGGCCGGTCGACCCTTTCATGATCGGCAGGTCGTACGACTTGTCGCCGATGGTCAGGACAGCCTTATCGCTCATTCCCAATCCCTCTGTAGCTGAGCCCTAACGGGCGTTTGCGGTGCGTTATAGCGCCTTACCGCGATTGCGAAAGCGCATCGTTAAGCCGAACAAGACTCTCTGTGCGGCCAAGCGCCGCGAGTATCTTGGCGAGGTCCGGAGCAGGTGCTCCGCCGGTCAGGACGCCCCGCAACGCAGGGCCGATCTTGCCGAGGCCTACACCTTCAGACTCTGCGAAAGCCTTAAGGGCCGGCTCGAGTATTTCAAATCTCCAGTCGTTGATACCCGAAAGGGTCTCTTGCAGTCGCGCAAGTCGACTGGCGGTTTCGTCGGCCAGCAGCAGGCCCTTGGTCTTGTCGTCCAGAACGATGGGGCGGGTTTTCAGCGCGAAGGCGCACTGATCGGCCAGTTCCAGGATCGTCTTGGCCCGCTCCTTCACGAAGGGCAGGGCGGCCAGGAGCTTTTCCTTGTCCGCGGCCTCGCCCCGCTTGGCCAGGACCTGGAAGACCAGGTCCGCCAGGCGGTTGTCGTCTGCGGCTCTGATGTAATGGGCGTTGACGAAGCCCAGCTTGTCCCAATCCAGCCGAGCGGCGCCCTTGTTGACGTCGGCGATGTCGAACCAGCCGATGGCCTGCTCGTCGCTGAAGATCTCGTCGTCCCCATGGCTCCAGCCCAGCCGCGCCAGATAGTTGCGCATGGCTTCAGGGAGGTAACCCATTTCCTCAAAATCCCCGACGGCCTGAGCTCCGTGCCGCTTGGACAGCTTGGCGCCATCGGGGCCGTGGATCAGCGGGATATGGGCGAAGGTTGGGAGGGGCCATTCAAGCGCCTGATAGATCAGGGCCTGACGGGCGGCGTTGTTCAGGTGGTCGTCGCCCCGGATGATATGGGTGACGCCCATGTCGTGGTCATCGACCACCACGGCCAGGTTGTAGGTCGGCGCGCCGTCCGAGCGCAGCAGGACTAGATCGTCCAGCGCCTTGTTCTGGAAGGTGACGTCGCCCTGGACAAGATCGGCGATGTGCGTTTCGCCATCGATAGCGCCTCGGAAGCGGATCACGTGCGGTAGCGACAGGTCGCCGTCTGTCCGGTCACGCCAGGGCGAGCGCAGGGCGTGGCCGGCGGCCTTGGCCTTCTCGCGCTCGACTTCAAGCTCGTCGCCCAGCAGCCAGCAGCGGTAGGCGCGCCCAGCGTCCAGAAGCTGCTGCACGGCCTCCTTGTGGCGCTCGACGCGGGAGAATTGGAATACCGGCGGCTCATCCGATTGGAGGCCCATCCAGTCGAGGCCCTGGAAGATCGCCCGGACCGCGGCCTCGGTTGAGCGCTCGCGATCGGTGTCCTCTACGCGCAGGAGGAACTTGCCACCCGTATGGCGTGCATATAGCCAGTTAAATAACGCCGTTCTCGCACCGCCGATGTGCAGATAACCGGTGGGCGAGGGGGCGAAGCGGGTGACGACGGGGGAGGACATAGGTCTTTCGGACGCTCAAATCAGAGGCCGGCGTCTTAGCACGCGGGTTCCGCGCACTCCTAGTGCGGCTGGCCTGATCGACTGGTTGAAGGAAGAGGCGAGCGCACAGACCGGCCGGACCATGCTGTGGGCGCCGGTGGCCCTCGGGCTCGGCGCGGCGTTCTATCTCGCCTTGCCGAACGAACCGCCGCTTCCGCTGATGGTCTGGCTCTTCGGGATTGTGACGGTCTTGGCGCTGCTCGCCCGCCGAGGGGGCGGGAAGGTGGCCGCGCTCGTGATTCTCGTGGCGGTGTTCACGGGCGGGGTGCTGGCGGGGACCATTCGGACCCAGCGCGTGGCCGCGCCCGTCCTAGCCAAGACAGAAGGTCTGCGTCGCATCGAAGGCTGGGTCATCGACGTTGCCAGTCCGGGCGTCAGCGGCGGACGGATGCTGATCGCGCCGGTCTTTATCTCCGGCGTGAGGCCGGAGGATATGCCGCATCGAATCCGGGTGACGGTGGCCCGCGACGCGATAATCGGGCCTGGGGCGGCGGTCACCTTCCGCACCATCCTGGGACCGCCTCCACCACCCGCCAGCCCAGGAGCCTACGATTTCGCGCGGGACGCCTGGTTCGACGCTGTCGGCGGCGTGGGTTTCTCCCGCGAGGCCCCGATGTTCACGCGGCTGGAGCAGCCCCCCTGGCGCCTGCGCATGGTGATGGCGATCAACGCGGTGCGCTGGGATCTGGCGCGCCAGATTATTGACGCCATGAACCCTGAGCCTGGGGCCATAGCCGCCGCCATGGTCACGGGGCACGAGGCCTGGATCACCGAGGAGCAGACCGAAGCCATGCGTGCGTCGGGTTTGGCGCACATCCTGTCGATTAGCGGCATGCACATGGCCATCGTCGGCGGCTTCGTCTTCGCCGCCGTGCGGGTGAGCGTAGCGGCGTGGCCATGGGTGGCCCTACGGGTCCCCGGGAAAAAGGCCGCGGCGCTGGCCGGCCTAGCGGCGGTCGGCGTCTATCTAGTGATCTCCGGCGCTCCCGCGCCCGCTGAACGGGCGGCGATCACCGCATCGGTCGCTTTTCTGGCCATACTGTTCGATCGGCGCGCGATCAGCCTGCACGCCCTGGCTGTTGCGGCCTTGGTCATTCTGGTCGCCCAGCCGGAAGCGGCGTCGTCGCCGGGCTTTCAGATGTCGTTCGCCGCAACGGCCGCCCTCGTGGCGCTGGTCGAGGCGTGGCGACCGCCGCCTAAGGAGATATCAGTGCCCTGGCCGATCCGCGCGACCCAGGCCGTCTGCGCGTGGCTGGCGGTCAGCATAGGGGTCAGTTTCGTGGCGGGGATGGCCACCGGGCCTTTCGCCATGCAGCACTTCAACCGGGTGGCCATGTGGGGACTGCCGGCCAATCTGCTGACCGCGCCCCTGTCGTCCTTCGTGATCATGCCGTTTCTTGCGATTGGAGCCGTGCTGGAACCTCTGGGCCTGGGCGCCCCGTTTCTCGCGGTGGCCGGATGGGGCATCGACGCCATGACCGCCATGGCCGAATGGTTCGGCGCGGCGCCGGGAGCTGACGCCTTGGTGCCGAGCGCGCCGTCAGCGGCCCTGCCGGTCGCCTTTCTCGGGATCATGATCCTGTGCCTGTGGAATGGCCGACTGCGATGGGTCGGCCTTCCTCTATCCTTGGCGGTCCTGATCTGGCCGCGACCAGCCGTGCCCGATGTCTGGATCGACGCCGAGGGGGCTGCTGCAGCGGTGCGGAGCGGCAGGGCCGGCATATTGCTTCGGCCGGAGGCCCGGCGGTTCGGGGCTGAGTTCTGGATGCGGCGTCGCGGCCTGACCGAGCAGGCCCACGAGCGTATGTACATATGCAGTCGATATACATGTCAGCCAGGCGAGGACGCGCCGGTCCGCATCGCCGCCACATGGACGCGGCGTGCGCCGAAACTGGACGCACTGTGTACCGGCGCTGAGGTGGTGATCATGCGCGGGCGGCGAACAGAGCGTCCCGCTGCCTGCGACGGCGTGCTGGTCCTAGATGGCGACGACTTCGCGGCGGGCGGCGCGGCGGAACTCTATAGAACGGCCGCCGGCTGGCGGATCGTCTGGGCGCAACCGCTCAGAGGAAAACGGCCGTGGGTGCGGTGAGCGCCCACGGCCGTCTGAAATCTGAATGGAGCTTGAAGCCCTAGTGGTAACGGCGGATCAAGCCGACCAGCTTGCCCTGCACCTGCACCTGGTCAGGACCAAAGATACGGGTCTCATAGGCGGGGTTTGCAGCCTCCAGAGCGATGGACGCACCCTTCTTTCGCAGACGCTTCAGCGTTGCTTCCTCGCCCATCACCAGCGCGACAACGATCTCGCCAGAAGTGGCGGTGTCGCCGCGACGGATGACGACATAGTCGCCGTCTAGAATGCCGGCGTTGATCATGGAGTCGCCTTGGACTTCCAGGACGTAGTGCTCGCCGGCGCCCAGCATGGATTCGGGGACCAGCATGCGGTCGCGTTCGTGCTGGATGGCCTCGATCGGCACCCCGGCGGCGATGCGGCCGAGGACCGGCAATTCGCGCACGTCATTGGCGATCTGAGGTTCGGACGGCGCCAGATGAGGCGTGCCTTCGATGACCTCCGGGCGGAAAGACCCACGGCCTTTCGGCGGCGCTGAGGTCGTGGCCTGAGCCGGCAGCTTCACGACTTCCAGCGCTCGGGCCCGATGGGGCAGGCGGCGAAGGAAGCCGCGCTCCTCAAGCGCCGTGATCAGGCGGTGGATGCCCGACTTGGACGCCAGATCCAGCGCCTCCTTCATCTCGTCGAAGGACGGCGACACGCCGCTCTCCTTGATGCGTTCATGAATGAACATCAGGAGTTCGTGCTGCTTGCGGGTAAGCATCGGATCGCCTCACGGGAGCTGCGGAACAAACCGCCAACACATGAGGATGTTCTCTAGGCGTTCTTAGTTAGTGTCAAGTTAACAAGAACGGAGCGGCAACGGCCTCAACCGAGCAGCGCCTGGGTCGCAGCGGTTACGTCTTCCTGGCGCATCAGGCTTTCGCCGACCAGCATGGCGGTCGCGCCGGCGGCTTCCATGCGGCGGGCGTCGTCGGCGGTGAACAGGCCGCTTTCCGTGACCAGAAGCGCGTCTTGCGGGGCCAGGGGCAGCAGGCGCTCGGTCACAGCCAGATCGACCACGAAGCTCTTCAGGTCGCGATTGTTCACGCCCACCAACGTGGAGTCCAGCGCGTTGGCTCGCTCCATCTCGGCTTCGTCATGAACTTCGACCAGGGCGTCCATGCCAAGGCGCGCAGCCTCTGACATCAGTTCGGCGGCCAGAACGTCGTCGATCATGGCTAGGATCACCAGGATCGCGTCGGCGCCCAGCGCGCGCGATTCGGCGACCTGCCAGGGATCGACCAGGAAGTCCTTGCGAATGGCGGGCAGGGTGACCGCTTCACGCGCGGCGATCAGATAGGCGTCATCGCCCTGGAAGCTTGGGCCATCCGTAAGGACGGACAGGCAGGCCGCACCACCGGCCTCGTAGGCGCGGGCGAGGGCAGGGGGATCGAAGTCGGCGCGGATCAGGCCCTTGGACGGCGATGCCTTCTTGATCTCGGCGATGAGGGCGAGCTTGCCCGGTGCATGCTTGGAAGCCAGCGCGCTTTTGAACCCGCGCGTCGGCGAGGCGGCCTTGGCGGCGACTTCCAAATCGGCCTGAGTGCGCCCGGCTTTGCGCGCGGCGACGTCTTCGCGCTTGTAGGCAGCGATCTTGGCGAGAATGTCGGTCATCAGGCGGTAGATTCAATAAGAACGGCCAGAGCGCCCTTTGCCCGGCCGTCGTCGATGACGTCGGCGGCGCGTTCGACGCCCTCGGCCAGGGTCTCGACCTGTTCGCCGACGAGGAAAGCGGCGGCGGCGTTGAGCAACACGATGTCGCGATAGGCGCCGCGCTTGCCGTCCAGCACTTCAAGCAGGGCGGCCGCGTTGCGGTCGGGTGAGCCGCCGGTCAGATCGGAGAGCGCCGCCCGCTTTAGGCCGACGGCTTCGGGCGTGATGGTGAAGTGACGTACACGCCCCTCGCTCCATTCGCAGACGACGCTTTCCCCCGTGGTGGTCAGTTCATCCATGCCCGACCCGTGGACGGTCCAGGCGCGCTTTGCGCCCAGGGCGCCCAGAACGCGCGCCAGCGGTTCGACCAAGCGTGGATCATAGACGCCGAGGACTTGGCGAGTAGCGCCTGCCGGGTTCGACAGCGGGCCGAGCAGATTGAAGATAGTGCGGAAGCCGAGCTCAGCCCGGATGGGCGTCACGTGCCGCATGGCCCCGTGGTGCGCCGGAGCGAACATGAAGCAGATATTGGCCGTATCCAGCGCTCGGCGCTGCTGATCAGCGCTGGCGTCGACCTTTACGCCCAGGGCGGTCAGGACATCGGCTGCGCCGGAGCGCGAGGAGATGGCGCGATTGCCGTGCTTGGCGACCTTCAGCCCGCCGCCAGCCGCCACGAAGGCGACAGCGGTCGAGACGTTGTAGGTATGCAGGCCGTCGCCGCCGGTGCCGCAGACATCGATCACCTCATAGGGATGATCGAGCATGGTGGCCGCCCGGCGCATGGCGCGGGCGCAGGCGACGATCTCGCCGATGGATTCACCGCGCAGGCGCATGGCGGTCACGGCGGCTCCGACCTGGGCGGCTGTCGGTTCGCCTCGCAGGCATGCAGCGAAGAAGGTCTCGGCGTCGTCCTCGACCAGGGTCTGTCCGTCCGCCAGCTTGGCCAGAAGCGGCTTGAAGGCGTCAGACATAGGTGGTCGGGGTCCGGTTCACGCCAGCCAGGTCGAGGAAGTTGGCCAGCAACTGATGGCCGCCCTCGGTGGCGATCGATTCGGGGTGGAACTGCACGCCGTGTACCGGCCGGGTCTTGTGCTGGACGCCCATGATCTCGCCGTCTTCCGTCCAGGCGGTGACCTCAAGCTCATCGGGCAGGGTGGCCTTGTCGATCGCCAGACTGTGGTAGCGCGTGGCGATGAAGCCATCCGGCAAATCCTTGAACAGGCCTTTGTCCACATGATGGATCGCGCTGGTCTTGCCGTGCATGATCGACTTGGCGCGGATCACGTCGCCGCCATAGGCCTCGCCGATCGCCTGGTGTCCCAGGCAGACGCCGAGGATCGGCATACTGTCGGGCGCGGCCCGTAGAAGGGGTAGGCAGATGCCCGCCTGAGCCGGGGCCTTGGGCCCAGGCGACAGCAGGATCGCAGACGGCTGCAGGGCCAAGGCCTCCTGCACCGACAGGGCGTCATTGCGATGCACGACCGTCTGCGCCCCAAGCTCGTTCAGATAGTGAACGAGGTTGTAGGTGAAGCTATCGTAGTTATCGATGACGAGGATCATGCGCCGCCTTTCCGTAGGGTGCATGTAGTCCTTCGGAAGGCTTCTCGCCAAGCTTTTGCGACTCGCGCATCCTTAACGTCATGTCCGTCCGCCAGCCCGCCATAGATCCCGCCGCCCTGGCCTATGCGCGGGGCCTGCTGAAGCCCCCTGTTGAGCGCGAGCGGGTCTGGCCGACCTTGGCGGCCGCGGCATTCGCGGCGATCTGCGCTCTGGCCTTCGCCGTGGCGATGGTGATCGCGCCGCCCGTGGTGAAAGAGCCTTTGCCCACCGACACCCTGGCGGCGGAAGCGGGCCCCGTGGACCCTGCAAAGCCGCTCTGAATCGGGCGTCGGCGCCTGTGGATCAGGCGCCGGAACGTTGTATCCCGCCGAAGAGCCGCCCACCCGTTGTGAGGGCTCCGAACCCCGCCTTTGATCCCGCTGGGCATGAAGGGGGATCTCATGGGCATTTCGCGTCGGCGCTTTCTAAGCGCGGTCGGACAGGCGGGCGGCTATGGCGCGCTCTATGTCACGATGATGGGCATGGGTCTGCTGGCCGCGCCAAAAGCCTATGCCGGCGCCCCCAAGTTGCCGGCGGGCTCCGGCGCCGGAAAGAAGGTCGCCATCCTCGGTGGCGGGCTCGCTGGCCTGATCGCGGCCTATGAACTGAAGAAGGGCGGCTATGAGGTGACCGTGCTGGAGGCCCGGGAGCGGCCGGGCGGTCGCTGCTGGTCGATTCGCGGGGGTGATCGCATCGTCCAGAACGGGCGACCCGATCAGCTCGTCGAATGGGAGCGCGGCAAGCACCACTACTTCAACGCCGGTCCGGCCCGTATTCCGCAATGGCACCACGCGATCATCGGCTACTGCCAAGAACTGGGCGTGCCGCTAGAGGTGCTGGTCAACGCCAACCGGTCCGCCAAGCTCGACTTCAACGGCAAGGTGACGACCGAGAAGCAGGCGGTGAACGACACCCGCGGCGCCTTCACCGAATTGCTGGCCAAGGCCATCGACAAGGGCGCGCTGGACCAGGAGCTGACCGGTCTCGATAAGCAGGCGCTGCTTGGCTATCTGTCAGCCTATGGCGATCTGTCAGCCAGCCGAACCTATACGGGCTCGACACGCGGCAGCTTCTCGCAGGCGCCGGGCGCTTACGCCCGCCCGCCGATCGCGGGCGCGCCGCTGAAACTGCAGGACATGATGTCCTCGCGGTTCTGGGGCTTTAGCCTGATTTTCGAAGAGCTGATCGACATGCAGGCCACCATGCTGCAGCCCGTGGGCGGCATGGATCGCATCGCCTACGCCCTCTACGAGCCGGTGAAATCCTCGGTCCGATTCGGCGCGGTCGTGAATAAGATCGGCAAGGCGGGCGCGGGCGTTCGCATCGCCTATACCGAAGGCGGAGTCGAGAAGGCGCTGGAGGCTGACTACTGCATCTGCACCATTCCGTTGTCAGTGCTGTCCAAGATCCCGTCCGACTTCGCGCCCGACGTGAAGAAGGCCATCGCCTCCGCCCACTACGAGCCCGGCACAAAGGTCGCCTGGCAGAGCCGGCGGTTCTGGGAGCAGGACGACTTCCAGTATGGCGGCCTGGGCTGGACCGACGAGGAGAGCGAGGTCGTCTGGTATCCCAGCGGCGGCTTCGGCGAGAAGACCGGCGTGATCGTAGGCGCTTACTCGATCGGCTTCTCCGGCCCCGAGAACCGGATCAAGTTCGAGGCGAAGTCCTTCGAGGATCGTTTCGCCCTATCGCGGCGGGTGATCGAGAAATTCCATCCGGGGCGCGGAAGCGAACTGGCCCTGCCGGCGACGGTGTCATGGCGTCAGACCCCGTTCAGCGACGGCGTGGCTGTGGGCTGGCGTGAGGATCAGCGCGCGACTGACTACGCCATGCTCTCGAAGCCTGACGGCCCATTCTACTTCGCCGGCGAGCACATGAGCTACATCAACGCCTGGCAGGAAGGCGCGGCGCTATCGGCTCAGGAAAGCGTGCTGGCCATCCACAAGCGGGCCATGGCCGCTTAGGCGAAGCGCCAAGCTTCCTCGGCGGCGCGCTTCAGGGCGCGCGACTTGTTGAGGGTCTCGTCATATTCGGCGTCGGGGTCGCTATCGGCCACGACGCCGCCGCCGGCCTGGACGTAGAGCATGCCGTCCTTCACCAGCCCCGTGCGCAGGACGATGCAGGTGTCCACCGAGCCGTCAGAGCCGAAATACCCCACCGCCCCGGCATAGCCGATACCGCGCTTTTCGATCTCCAGCTCATCGATGATCTCCATGGCGCGCACCTTGGGGGCGCCGGAGACCGTGCCGGCGGGCAGGGCGGCCATCAGCACATCGACGGGATCAAGGCCGTCCGGCGCGTCGCCCTCGACGTTCGAGACGATGTGCATGACGTGGCTGTAGCGCTCGATCACGAAGCTTTGGGTCACGCGAACCGACATACCTTTGGACGGAGCGTCGGCGGCGTTGGAGCCCTCGTCGCGCAGCATGGCCACGCGACCGACGTCGTTGCGACCCAGATCGAGCAGCATCAGGTGCTCGGACCGCTCCTTGGGGTCGGCCAGAAGCTCTTGCTCCAGCGCCAGATCCTCTTCCGGCGTCGCGCCGCGGGGGCGAGTGCCGGCTATGGGGCGGATGGTGATCTTGCCGTCGCGCAGCCGGACCATGACTTCAGGACTGGACCCGGCCATCTGAAAGTCGCCGAAGTTCAGGAAGAACATGAAGGGCGACGGGTTAGTGCGGCGCAGGGAGCGGTAGAGCGCCAGGGGCTCCAGATCGAAGGGCGCGCTGAAGCGGTGGCTGGGCACCACCTGGAAGATATCTCCCGCGCCGATGTAATCCTTGGCCTTGTCCACGACGCGGGCGTAGTCGGCGCGGCTGACCTTGGTCTCGAAGGCGGGTTGTTCGCGGGGGGCGTGCGGCTCGGAGCGTTCAAGCGGCGCCCGCAGGTCGGTCATAACTGCCTGAAGGCGACCCTGGGCGGCCTCGTAGGCGGCCTGGGCCGAGGATCCATCAGGGCGCACACTGGTGACCAGCACGATCTCCTGGGCGATGGCGTCGAAGACCGCCACGATCGAGGGGCGGGTCATGATCCCGTCCGGCAGGCCCAGGGTATCGGGATTGATGGCGGGCAGGTGCTCGGCCAGCCGCACCATGTCGTAGCCGATGGCGCCGAAAAGGCCGGCGGCCATGGGGGGCAGTCCGGCGGGCAAGGGGATGCGATTGGCGGCCACCAAGTCACGTAGGCTTTCCAGCGCGCCTGCCTTCTGCGGCGTGAAGGACCCGGCGGCGACAGCGTCCCAGCCCTCGGCGATCTCGGCCTGATCGCCACGGCAGCGCCAGACCAGATCGGGGTTCATCACCACGATGGAGTAGCGGTCGCGGTGCTTCCCGCCTTCGACCGACTCGAAGAGGAAGGCGTAGGGCCGGCCGCGGGCGATCTTCATATAGGCGGAGACCGGGGTCTCCAGATCGTCGATCAGACGCGTCCAGACGACTTGAGGTCTGCCGGCGTCATAAGCCTCGGCAAAGGGGCTGAACGCCGGCTCGAAACTCATTTCGTCGCCTCCGGGGCGGCTTGGCCGGCAGGGGCCTTCTTAGCGATTTCTGGATCGACGCCGATGGCGGCGCGGGCCCGATCCAGGCTGGTGGTCACCTTTACGGCCTTGCGGGCGTAGTTGGCGGTGGCCTGCCCGATGTCCTGGAACATGCCGTAGGTCACCTGGCGACGCAGGCCTTCAGCCGCTTGGGCCATCTGAGCCTGGTCGCCGCCACGGACGTTCTCGACCTTGGCGACGCTGAAGGCGAACTGGCTCGACTGGGCGGTGAACACCGAGCCGGGCTTCTGGTTGAAGGTTTCGCCCAGGATTTGGGGGCTGAGCTCCTGGTTCTGCTGTGCGGTCAGGCGCGACAAGCCAGAGGCGCGCTTGACCTGGGCGCCGGCCGATGCCGCGACGGCCTCTATGCTTTCACCCTTGCGGACACGTTCGGCCAGGGCGTCGGCGCGGGCGCGCATCCGGTCTGCGGTGCGCTGCATGACGATGACCCGCGACAGCTGCTCACGCACTTCAGCTAGGGCGGGCAGGGCCGGCGGGATGATCCGCTCGACCCGGACGGCGAAGTACTCGCCGTTGCCAAGTTCGGTCACGTCGCTCTCGCCGCCGGCAGGCAGTTCGAAGGCGGCCTTCATCAAAGCCGGGGGCAGTTGGATGGGCTGGCCGTCGGGGGTCATGCCCTGGGCGCTGACGGGCGGAGTCGGCAGGATCTGAGCCTTGGCCTTCGTCGCGGCCTCGACCAGCGTCGCGCCGCCGGCATGCGCCTCGTCATAGGTCTGAGTCTGCTCATAGACCTTTTCGTTGGCCGCTTCGGCGCGCAGTTCGGCTTCAATGGCCGGACGCTGCTCTTCCAGGCTGGCCTGCCGGCCCGCGGTGACGCTGACGACCTTGATCACGGCGACGCCGAGGTCGCCGGTGATCGGGGCGCTGACTTCGCCGGCTTTCAGTGAGAAGGCCGCATCAGCGACCTTGCGGTCCGGAATGGCGGTCTTGGGCTTGTCGGCGATGGTGACGAGTTCGCGACCGACCGATTTGGCCACGGCGGCGGCGTCCTCGCCCTTGCGCAGGCGGTCCGCGACCACGGCGCCAGTCTTGGCGTCGGCCACCGGGACCTGAAGGATCGTGCGGGTTTCCGGCGTCGACAGGCTGTCCTTGCGGAAGTCGAACTTCTTCTGGACCTCGGCCTGGTCGATGGTCACCTCGCCGGCGAAGGCCTGGGGCGTGAAGCGGACGATCTGCAGGACGCGGAATTCAGGACGCGTCAGGCGCGAGGCGTTTTCCTTCATGAACGCCTGAATCTCGGCGTCGGTCGGCGCCGGCGGCTGGCCTACGCTGGCGGCGCTGACGTCGAAATAGGCCACGTCGCGCTGTTCCAGCATGAAGGCGGCCTGAAGGGCGCCGTAGATGCGGGGCGCGCGAAGGCCGCTGGCCAAGCCCGCGGATAGGTGGGTCTGGGCGATGTCGTCGCGCAGCAGGCTCTCATAGATGGCCGGGGTCAGGCCATTTTCGGCCAGGCGCTGCTGATAGATAGCCTCGTCAAAAGCGCCGCTGACCGGATTGAACAGGGCCGGGCTCTTGCGAAGCTCGGCGGCGATCAGCTTGTCGGACGGATTGACGCCCATCTTGGCGATCAGGGCGGCCATGGCTTCGCGGGTGGCCATCTCGTTCAGCAGGCGCAAGTCGAAACCGCGCTCGACGATGGTCTCCAGCGGGAGCTCCTGGCCGCTCTGCTGCTGGGCTTGCTGGCGCCAGTTGTCGAACATCCGCTTGAACTCGGCGGTGGTGACCTCGCGGTCGCCGGCCTTGATGACCCAGGTCCCAAGACGGCCGTTGAAAACGTCGCTGATTCCGAAGACGGCGAAACTGATGATCAGAAGGCCCATCAGGACCGCGGCGACCCAGGATTTCGCGAACTTGCGAGTGGCGGCGAGCATCGAAGACCTTCCAGACTGGATCGCGCACGGGACGCGTAAAACGGGGCGCATCAAAAGACGCGAGCAGGCGGTATAGTAGAGGCGACAAGCGGCCCGCAAGCGCGCAGAGGCTTGACTTACCCCACGACGCCGATGCTCACAGGCCCCCATGAGCAAATTGACGACCGTCCGGCCGCTGATCGCCGGCAACTGGAAGATGAACGGCCTCACCGCCGCCCTCGATGAGGCGCGTGCCGTGGCGGCGGGTGTGGAGACCGATCCACCGGGCGCGCGGGTGGCGATTTTCCCGCCCGCCACCCTGATCCATCGCATGGCTGACGCCCTGGCGGGGCAGACCGTCGCGGTGGGCGGGCAGGACTGCCGTCCTGAGGTTTCCGGGGCGTTCACCGGCGACACTTCGGCGGAAATGCTGGCCGACGCGGGGGCGACCATGGTGATCGTGGGCCATTCGGAGCGGCGAGGAGGCTACGGCGAGACCGACGCCCTGGTGCTGGCCAAGGCGCAAGCCGCCCTGCGCGCCGGGCTGGAGCCGATCGTCTGTGTGGGCGAAAGCCTGGAGCAACGCGATGCGGGCCGCGCCATCGAGGTGATCACTGGCCAGCTTAGAGCTTCGCTGCCTGTAGACGCGCTGAAGGGCGAGGCCTTCGCCGTCGCTTACGAGCCGGTCTGGGCCATCGGCACCGGCCGGACCCCCACCCTGAATGACATCGAAGCGGCCCACGATGCGCTGCGGACCGTCCTTATCGAACTGTTCAGCGACCAAGGGGCGGGCGTGCCGATCCTGTACGGCGGCTCGGTGAACCCCAAGAACGCGGCCGATATCCTGTCGCAGAAGGAAGTCGGCGGGGTGCTGGTTGGCGGCGCGTCCCTGAAAGCGGCTGACTTCCTGGCCATCGCAGCCAGGGCCTGAAAATTAGGAGTAGGGCTTGGCGGCGCACTAATGCGTCCCCAAGTCTGGCGCGGCGGCCTCTCCGGTGCTAGGAGGGCCGCTTCGTTTCGCGCGGCCCGATCCATGGCCGCCCAGACCAAGATTTAAGCGACATGCTGACCGGCATTCTTCTGACCGCCAACATCATCGTGTGCCTGGCCCTGATCGGGGTCGTGCTCCTGCAGCGCTCCGAAGGCGGCGCTCTGGGCATGGGCGGCGGCCCAACCGGCTTCATGTCGGCGCGCGGCGCGGGGGATCTTCTGACCCGCATCACCTGGATCCTGTTCACGATCTTCGTCCTGCTCAGCTTCGCCCTGACCCTGCTGTCCGGTCGTGAGCGCGCCAGCCAGTCGATCGTCGATCGCCTGAAGATCGACAGCATTGATCCCAATTCGCTGAAGCAGGCTCCGGCCGCGCCGGCTCCGGGTTCGGTCCCGCCGCCGGTCCAGGCCCCGACCCCGCAATTGAACGAGTTCGGTCCGATCCCGCCGGCCACCGCGCCCGCCACGACTCCGGCGCCCGCCGGCGTTCCGGCTCCGGGGTCCGCACCGACCCCCCAATGACGGCTTCTACACAAATGCTGTTGATGAACACCGGGCCGCGAGTTTCGCGGCCCGAATCACGAGTACTCTGACCTCCCATGACGCGGTACATTTTTATCACCGGCGGCGTGGTTTCCTCTCTGGGGAAAGGCCTCGCCTCCGCAGCGCTTGGCGCGCTCCTCCAGGCTCGGGGCTACAAGGTTCGCCTTCGCAAGCTCGACCCCTATCTGAACGTCGATCCGGGCACGATGAGCCCGTATCAGCACGGCGAGGTCTTTGTGACCGACGACGGCGCTGAGACCGACCTGGATCTGGGCCACTACGAGCGTTTCACCGGCGTGTCTGCGCGCAAGGCCGACAACATCACGACCGGCCAGATCTACAAGACGATCATCGAGAAAGAGCGTCGCGGAGACTATCTGGGCGCGACCGTCCAGGTGATTCCGCACGTCACCAACGAGATCAAAGAGTTCGTCCTCAGCCCCGCCATCGATGATGCGACAGGTGAGCAGGCTGACTTCGTGCTGGTCGAGATCGGCGGAACGGTGGGGGACATCGAGGGCCTGCCGTTCTTCGAGGCCATCCGCCAGCTAGGCCAGGAGCTGCCGCGCGGGAACTCCTGCTTCGTGCATCTGACGCTGCTGCCGTTCATCAAGACGGCCGGCGAGATGAAAACCAAGCCGACCCAGCACTCGGTCAAGGAACTGCGCTCCATCGGCATCCAGCCGGACATCCTGCTCTGCCGGTGCGAGCAGCCCATCCCGGCCGAGGAAAAGCGCAAGATCGGCCAGTTCTGCAATGTGCGCTCCAGCGCAGTGATCACCGCCATGGACAGCTCGTCCATCTACGCGGTGCCGCTGGATTATCACCGCGAAGGCCTCGACGCCGAAGTGCTCGACGTCTTTGGCCTCAATGACGCTCCCGCGCCGAATCTGTCGCGCTGGGAATCGATCAACGACATCACGACCAACCCCGATGGGGAGGTCACCGTGGCCGTTGTCGGCAAGTACACGGTCCTGAAGGATGCCTATAAGTCGCTGATCGAGGCTCTGCACCACGGCGGCGTAGCCAACAAGGTCAAGGTCAACCTGGATTGGGTCGAAAGCGAGACGTTCGAGGGCGAGGACGGCGCGGCCGCGGCTCGCCTGGAGAACGCACACGCGATCCTGGTGCCTGGCGGCTTTGGCGAGCGGGGCGCGGAAGGCAAGATTCGCGCGGCCCAGTTCGCCCGCGAACACAACGTGCCGTATTTCGGCATCTGCTTCGGCATGCAGATGGCGGTGATCGAATCGCTGCGGAACCTGGCCGGGGTGAAGAACGCGAGCTCTACCGAATTCGGTCCCACGCCCGAGCCTGTTGTCGGCCTGATGACCGAGTGGGTGCAGGGCAACGAGCGGGTCGAGCGCAAGGAAGGCGACGATCTGGGCGGCACCATGCGCCTGGGCGCCTATGACGCCGTCCTGACGCCGGGCTCCAAGATCGCCGACATCTACGGCTCCACGGCCATCAGCGAGCGGCATCGCCACCGCTATGAGGTCAACATCGGCTACAACGAGCGCATGGAGGCCACCGGCCTGAAGCTGACGGGCCGTTCGCCCGACGGCGTCCTGCCTGAGATCGTCGAGCGGCAGGATCATCCGTGGTTCGTCGGCGTCCAGTTCCACCCGGAGCTGAAGAGCCGTCCCTTCGCGCCGCACCCGTTGTTCGCCAGCTTCATCGCCGCGGCCAAAGAGCAAAGCCGACTGGTTTGACGCGGCTGTCGCCGTTCAGCGCACCGGGTCTTGAACTCTGGCGATGATTCAGGCATAAGCCCCGCCTCATGTGGCGGCCCACCCGGCCGCCGCTTCCGTTTTCACGCTCAGCGAGCAGAGTCCTTCGATGGCCGTTCCCAAACGAAAAACCTCCCCGTCGCGCCGGAACATGCGCCGTTCGCACCACGCCCTGGGCGCCAACTCCTTCATCGAGGACAAGGACTCGGGCGAACTGCGTCGTCCGCACCATGTCGATCTGAAGACCGGCCTGTACAACGGCAAGCAGATCCTGACGCCGAACGAAGACTAAGGTCCTCGTTGACGCATCGCGTTTGCAAACGCCGCTCACCCTTGGGGCGGGCGGCGTTTTGCTTGGGAACGTCTACCGCCGACATGCGTTGAGAAGCGGAGCTTCACGCAACCGGGGGAATCCGACATGCCACAAGCCAAGGTTCGCAAGGCCGCAGCGTTCGCAGCGGCTTTTTTATTGTCTACGCCCCTGGCCGCCTACGCCCACCACGGCTGGAGCAGCTACGACGCCGCCAAGCCCATGACGGTCGAGGCGAAGGTGAAGAGCGCGGCCTACCGCAATCCTCATGGCGAGATCACCGTCGAGCATGCCGGCAAGGTTTGGACGGTGGTTCTGGCGCCCGTCTCGCGAATGGATGCGAGGGGGCTGAAGGCCGCTGATGTCGAGATCGGCAAGACCGTGACGGTCTATGGCTACCCCCGCAACGACGGGGTCGCCGAATTGAGGGCCGAACGCATAACCGCCGCAGGCAAGACGGTCGAGTTGCGCTGATCGTGCTGGAAAGTGTGTGGCCCGCGATCGAAGCGTCGGGCGTCGGCCAGTTCATGCGTAGCGCCTCGCTGGCGTATCCCATCGCCAATGTCGCCCACATCTTGGGCGCGGTGATGGTGGCCGGCGCGGCGATTCTGCTCGATCTGCGCATTCTCGGCTACGCCAATACCCTGCATGCGGCCTCCGTCTGGCGGACGCTTACGCCTATAGCCATCGCCGGATTTGTGGTGATGGTCCTGAGCGGTTTGTTGTTGTTCGCCGCTGACGCCGTGGCGTTGTCGGCCTCGCGCGTGTTTCAAGTGAAACTGCTGCTGGTCGTCACAGCGACGATCAACGCGGCGCTGTTTCGGCTCTACAAGCCCAGGCTCGACATTCCGCCTCCGGGTGCGAAGGCGTCAGCGATGTTGTCGATCCTGCTGTGGACCAGCGTCCTGATCTGTGGGCGCCTGATCGCTTATCTCTGATCACTTGGTCGAGGTGTTTGCGAAATCGGCGTTGGGCGGCTAAGCCACCCGCGCCCCTGAAACTTCGGAAGCTCCCCATGACCGAAATCGTCGACATCCTCGCCCGCGAGATTCTGGACAGCCGGGGCAACCCGACGATCGAGGTCGATGTCGTCCTGGAGGATGGCGCCTTTGGCCGCGCCGCGGTCCCGTCGGGCGCCTCGACCGGCGCTCACGAAGCTGTCGAGAAGCGCGATGGCGACAAGGCCCGCTATCTGGGCAAGGGCGTCCAGCAGGCGGTGGAAGCCGTCAACAGCGAGATCTACGATGCCCTGGCCGGCCTCGACGCCGATGATCAGCGCCGCGTGGACAATGTCCTGATCGACCTGGACGGCACCAAGAACAAGTCGCGTCTGGGCGCCAACGCCATTTTGGGCGTCTCGCTGGCCACGGCCAAGGCCGCCGCCGAATCGGCCGGTCTGCCCCTCTACAAGTATGTCGGCGGGGTCTCGGCGCGCGTGCTGCCGGTGCCTATGATGAACATCATCAACGGCGGCGCCCACGCCGACAATCCGATCGACATCCAGGAATTCATGATCCTGCCGACGGGCGCGGAGAACTTCTCCGAAGCCTTGCGCATGGGCGCCGAAATCTTCCATGGCCTGAAAAAGGCTCTGAAGGACGCGGGTCACAACACCAACGTCGGCGACGAGGGCGGCTTCGCCCCGAACCTGGCTTCGGCCGAAGAAGCTCTGGCCTTCATCGTCAAGGCTGGCGAAGGCGCGGGCTATCGCGTCGGCGACGACTTCGTTCTGGGCCTGGACGTGGCTTCGACGGAATTTTTCAAAAACGGCAAGTATGAACTGGAAGGGGAGGGCAAGAGCCTCGATCCCGCCGCCATGGTCGACTACCTCGCAGGCTTGGTGTCCAAGTTCCCCATCGCCTCGATCGAAGACGGCATGGCCGAGGACGATTTTGAAGGTTGGAAGCTGCTGACCGATCGCCTGGGCGGCAAGGTGCAGCTGGTGGGCGATGATCTGTTCGTCACCAATCCCGAGCGCCTGGCCATGGGCATCGAGAAGGGCCTGGCCAACTCGATCCTGGTGAAGGTCAACCAGATCGGCACGTTGTCCGAAACTCTGGACGCCGTCGATATGGCGCACCGCGCGGGCTACACCTCGGTGATGAGCCACCGTTCGGGCGAGACCGAGGACGCGACCATCGCGGATCTGGCCGTCGCCACCAACTGCGGTCAGATCAAGACCGGCTCGCTGGCCCGTTCGGACCGGCTGGCCAAGTACAACCAACTGCTGCGCATCCAGGAGATGCTTGACGATCAGGCGATCTATGCCGGGCGCGCGGCGCTGAAAGGTCGTGGGTAATCAGGCGTTAAGCACGATGCGCGACATGTGGATCCGCCCCGTTGGGAATCGGCATGTTCGCGCGTCTGCAGCCCTATCTGACCACCGCCATCCTGGCGTTCCTGATCTTCTACTTCGCATTTCATGCGCTGACGGGGGATCGCGGCCTGCTGTCGTCGTCGCAACGCAATGCGACGCTGGCGGTCAGGCAGAAGGAACTGAAGCGCATCCGCGCCGAAAGGATGGACCTGGAGGCCAGGGCTCGTCTATTACGCGACGGAAGTTTGTCCGCCGATCTTTTGGAGGAACGCGCACGCGTCCTTCTTGGGTTTGGCGACCCCAGGGATTATGTGATCCGCAAGAAACCCTGAGGCGGGACTTTTCGTCCCAGGATCTTGGGACGGAGACCGCAATGCAATCGGTCCAGGGAGAAGTTCATGGCGCGAACGCGCAAAGCTGAGACGCCTTCGGGCAAGGGTTCTGACACCGGTGTCAGTAACCGAAAGGGCGACCTGCTCGATAGCTATCGGAGCATGCTGCTGATCCGCCGCTTCGAGGAGCGTGCGGGCCAGTTGTACGGCATGGGCCTAATCGGCGGCTTCTGCCACCTGTACATCGGCCAGGAAGCCGTTGCGGTGGGCATGCAGAAGGTCGCGATCAAGGGCGACCAGATCATCACCGGCTATCGTGACCACGGCCACATGCTGGCCGCCGGCATGGATCCGAACGAAGTCATGGCCGAACTGACCGGCCGCGCCGGCGGTTCGTCCAAGGGCAAGGGCGGCTCAATGCACATGTTCAGCGTCGAAGCCGGCTTCTACGGCGGCCACGGCATCGTCGGCGGCCAGGTGGCCCTCGGCACCGGTCTGGCGCTGGCCAACAAGTACCGTGAGAACGGCAACGTTAGCTTCACCTACTTCGGTGACGGCGCGGCCAACCAAGGTCAGGTCTACGAGAGCTTCAACATGGCCCAGCTGTGGAAGCTGCCGGTCGTGTACGTGATCGAGAACAACCAGTACGCCATGGGCACCTCGCTGGAGCGCGCCTCTTCGGAGACAGACCTCTACAAGCGTGGCGTGTCGTTCCGCATCCCCGGCGAAGCCGTGGACGGCATGGATATCGAGGCTGTCGAAGCCGCTGGCCGTAAGGCCGCCGACCACGCCCGCAGCGGCGAAGGCCCCTATATCCTGGAAGTGAAGACCTACCGCTATCGCGGCCACTCCATGTCCGATCCGGCCAAGTACCGGTCCAAGGACGAGGTGGACGAGGTCAAGAAGACCCGCGACCCCATCGACCACCTGCGCGGCCTGCTGGACGCGGCCAAGGTGACTGAGGACGAACTCAAGGCGATTGACGCCGACGTGAAGAAGATCGTCGCCGAAGCCGCGGAGTTCGCTCGCACTAGCCCTGAACCGGATCCCTCCGAACTCTATACCGACGTCTACCTGGAGGCCGCTCAGTGACGGACATCCTCATGCCCGCGCTCTCTCCGACCATGGAAGAGGGCACCCTGGCCAAGTGGCTGGTGAAGGAAGGCGACGACGTCAAAGCTGGTGACGTGATCGCCGAGATAGAAACCGACAAGGCGACCATGGAAGTGGAAGCCGTCGACGAGGGCGTGCTGGAGGCCATTCTGGTCGCCGCAGGCTCCGAAGGCGTGAAGGTCAACACACCGATCGCCCGCCTGAAGGGCGATGGCGACACCGCAGCTCCGAAGTCTGCTCCGGCGCAATCGGCAGGTGATCCCGAAAAGCAGGCTCCCGAGGCGGCCAAGCCGCAGCTGGAAGGCGAGGCTGCGGTTCCGGCCAAGCCGAAGGTGGAGCTGAAGGACCCGGAGATTCCGGAAGGCACGCCGATGGTGAAGATCACCGTCCGCGACGCCCTGCGCGACGCCATGGCCGAAGAGATGCGCGCCGACGACCGCGTGTTCCTGATGGGCGAGGAAGTCGCCCAGTACCAGGGCGCGTACAAGGTGAGCCGCGACCTGTTGCAGGAGTTTGGCGACAAGCGCGTCATCGACACCCCGATCACCGAGTACGGCTTTGCCGGTCTCGGCGTCGGCGCCGCCATGGCGGGCCTGAAGCCGATCGTGGAGTTCATGACCTGGAACTTCGCCATGCAGGCGATCGACCACGTGGTGAACTCGGCCGCCAAGACGCTCTACATGTCGGGCGGTCAGATCAAGTCGTCGATCGTGTTCCGCGGCCCCAACGGCGCCGCCGCCCGCGTGGGCGCTCAGCACAGCCAGGACTATTCGGCTTGGTACGGCAGCGTGCCGGGCCTGAAGGTCATCGCGCCTTACGATGCGGCTGACGCCAAGGGCCTGCTGAAAGCCGCCATCCGGGACCCGAATCCGATCGTCTTCCTCGAACACGAGATGATGTACGGCGTCGAGTTCGACATTCCGGACGTCGAGGATTGGGTCGTGCCGATCGGCAAGGCCAAGGTTCGTCGTGAAGGCAAGGACGTCACCATCACCGCGCACTCGCGCATGGTGGGCCTGGCACTCAAGGCCGCCGAGATCCTGGCCGAAGAGGGCATCGAGGCGGAGATCATCGATCTGCGCACCATCCGCCCGCTCGACCACGAAACGATCCTGGAAAGCGTCAAGAAGACCAACCGTCTGGTAGCGACCGAGGAAGGCTGGGGCCCGATGGGCGTCGGCGCCGAGATCGTCGCGCGGGTGATCGAGCATGCCTTCGACTACCTGGACGCACCGCCGCTGCGGGTTCACCAGGAAGACGTGCCGCTGCCCTACGCCGCCAATCTGGAGGCGTTGTCGCTGCCGTCGGTCGAGAAGATCGTCAAGGCCGCCAAGGCGGTTTGCTACAAGTAATGAGCCGCCGGCCGTTCCAGATCGAGGGGCGGCCGGCGTGCTTGCAAGATACAGGAAGGCTCGCGCCTTCCCCGCGCACCTGAATAGGGAAGACGCATGACCGACATCCTGATGCCCGCCCTGTCTCCGACCATGGAGGAAGGCACCCTGGCCAAATGGCTGGTGAAAGAGGGCGACGTGGTCAAGGCCGGCGACGTGATCGCCGAGATCGAGACCGACAAGGCGACCATGGAAGTGGAAGCCGTCGACGAGGGCGTCGTCGCCCAGATCGTCGTGCCCGGCGGAACCGAAGGCGTGAAGGTCAACGCCCTGATCGCCGTGCTGAAGGCCGATGGTGAAGAGCTCTCCGCCGCGCCGAAGGCCGCTCCGGCGGCCGAAGCCCCTAAGGCTGAAGCGTCGAAGGCCGAGGCTCCCAAGGCCGAAGCCAAGCCGGCCGAAGCGCCGAAAGCCGCGCCCGTCGCTCCAGCCAAGGCGGACGGCTCGCGCGTCTTCGCCTCGCCGCTGGCCCGCCGCATCGCCGAGCAGGCCGGTCTCGACCTGAAGGCGGTCGCCGGTTCCGGCCCGCATGGCCGCATCATCAAGGCCGACGTCGAAGCCGCCAAGGCCAAGGGCCCGTCCCTCGGGGTCGCCGCGCCTGCCGCTCAGGCCAAGAGCCTGGAGCAACTTGGCATTCCGGCTGGCTCTTACGACCTCGTCCCGCTGGACGGAATGCGCAAGACCATCGCGCGCCGCCTGACGGAGAGCGCCCGCGACATCCCGCACTTCCCGCTGAACATCGACATCGAGATCGATACGCTGCTGGCCGCTCGCGGCCGCATCAACAAGATGCTCGAAAAGTCGGGTGTGAAGGTGTCGGTCAACGACATCGTCATCAAGGCCGCCGCCATGGCCCTCAAGCAGGTGCCTGAAGCCAACGCCAGCTTCACGCCGGAAGGCATCGCCCTGCACCACAACGCTGACATCGCCGTGGCTGTCGCCATCGATGGCGGCCTGATCACGCCGATCATCCGCAAGGCCGAGCTGAAGACGCTGTCTCAGATCGCCGTGGAGATGAAGGATCTGGCCGAGCGCGCCCGCAACAAGAAGCTGAAGCCCGAGGAATTCCAGGGCGGCACCTTCTCGGTCTCGAACCTCGGCATGTTCGGCATCAAGTCGTTCAGCTCGATCATCAATGAGCCGCAGGGCGCGATCATGAGCGTCGGCGCCGGCGAACAACGCCCGGTCGTCAAGAACGGCCAACTGGCCGTGGCCACTGTGATGACTGTGACCTTGACCTGCGATCACCGCGTGGTCGACGGCGCCATCGGCGCCAAGTTCCTGTCGGTCTTCAAGCCCATGCTGGAAGATCCGGCGACCATGCTGGCCTAGTCCGCGGGCCCCGGTTTCGACCGGGGCCT
Source organism: Caulobacter sp. NIBR2454 (assembly GCF_027474405.1). Taxonomy (GTDB): domain Bacteria; phylum Pseudomonadota; class Alphaproteobacteria; order Caulobacterales; family Caulobacteraceae; genus Caulobacter. The sequence continues at coordinate 1,957,707 of NZ_CP114871.1, read as the reverse complement.
GAACTTTTCATCGCCGTCCTGACCCGGCCATGCCGGCGGGCGGGGAAGGGGATTTCAATGTCCACGGAATTCGACGTTCTCGTCATCGGTTCGGGTCCAGGCGGCTATGTGACCGCCATCCGCGCCAGCCAGCTGGGTTTCAAGACCGCCATCGTCGAGCGGGAGAGCCTGGGCGGCATCTGCCTCAACTGGGGCTGCATCCCAACCAAGGCCCTGCTGAAGTCCGGCGAAATCTACGAACAGCTGGATCACCTGGGCGACTACGGCCTGGGCGTCACCGGTCGTTCCTATGACTTCAAGAAGATCGTTGAGCGCTCCCGAGGCGTCGCCGCGCAGATGTCGCGCGGAATCGCCGGCCTGATGAAGAAGCACAAGATCGAGGTCATCGAGGGGACCGCCAAGCTCGAGAAGGGCGCGCCGGCTCCGAAGGCCGTCATCGCCCTGAAGGCCGGCGGTTCGCGCACAGTCCAGGCCAAGCACGTGATCCTGGCCACCGGCGCTCGTGGCCGCAGCATCCCCGCCATCGGCCTGGAGCCGGACGGCGACCGCATCTGGGGCTATCGCGACGCCCTGGTCGCGCCGGAGCGTCCCAACACCCTGGTCGTGATCGGCTCGGGCGCCATCGGCATCGAGTTCGCCAGCTTCTTCCGCGCCCTGGGCGCCGAGGTGACCGTCGTCGAAGCTGTCGACCGCATCATGCCGGTCGAGGACGCCGAAGTGTCCAAGGCGGCACAGAAGGCGTTCGAAAAGCGCGGCCTGAAGTTTCGCATCGGCGCCAAGGTCACCAAGCTGACCAAGTCCAAAACGGGCGTGACGGTCGACATCGAGATCGCCGGCAAGACGGAAAGCCTGCAGGCCGAGCGCGCCATCGTCGCCGTCGGCATCACGGGCAATGTCGAGAACCTGGGCCTGGAAGGCTTGGGCGTAAAGATCGACCGCGGCCACATCGTCAACGACAAGCATGGCAAGACCAATGTCGCCGGCCTCTACGCCATCGGCGACGTGGCTGGCCCGCCCTGGCTCGCCCACAAGGCCAGCCACGAAGGCATCCACTGCGTGGAAGGCATCGCGGGTCTGAAAGGCAACAACCTGACCGCGCCGATCCCGGGCTGCACCTATGCCGACCCGCAGGTCGCCTCGGTTGGTCTGACTGAAGCCGCCGCCAAGGAAAAGGGCATCGAGGTGAAGGTCGGCAAGTTCCCCTTCATCGGCAACGGCAAGGCCGTGGCCGCCGGCCATTCAGACGGCTTCATCAAGACGGTGTTCGACGCCAAGACCGGCGCGCTGCTCGGCGCTCACATGATCGGCTCGGACGTCACCGAACTGATCCAGGGCTTCGCCATCGCCATGACCATGGAGGCGACGGAAGAAGAGCTGTTCGCCACCGTGTTCCCGCACCCGACGATGTCGGAAGCAATGCACGAGGCGTCGCTCGCCGCCTACGGTCGCGTCCTGCACATCTAGCGTCGGCGCATGACAACAAGGAAGGCCGGAGTGGTTTGCGCCGCTCCGGCCTTTCTTCGTTGGGATCAGGTCTTCTTGCGGACGATCGCGTCCAGGCTCCACGGGCCAGGGCCGGCGAAGACCAGATAGAAGAAGACAAAGCAGAACAGCACCGCGGGCTCGCCGCCATTGAGAGCCGGATAGAAGCCCTGCGAGGCGTGGGCCAGGAAATAGGCGACCGCCATTTGACCCGACAAGACAAAGGCGACCGGGCGCGTGAACAGGCCCAGAGCCACCAGCGCTCCGCCTACGATCTCCAGCCAGGCGGCGACCACCAGCATCAGAGGCAAGGGATCGGGCACGCCGGGCTGTGGAGCCGGGAAGCTGAAGATCTTCATCAGGCCGTGCTGCATGAACAGCAGGGCCGTCACGATACGCAACACGCTGAGCACCCGCGGCGCCCACACCGACAACTGAAGCATCTTCGCCCTCCCTTGTTTCGGCCTGCGGATCAGGCCGCTTGTGTGTCGGTCTCCGCCATGCGTTGGATCGCGACATAATCAGTCTTGCCCGTGCCTAGAACCGGCACCTCTGGCACCTTCAGGATGCGGCGCGGAACAGCCAACTCAGGCGCGCCGATGGTGTGGGCATGGGCCACCAAGGGCGCTACGTCGGCGTCCGGACGGTCGGTTACCAGGATCAGGCGCTCGCCCTTCTTCTTGTCGGGCATGGCGATCACGGCGTGGCGGCCATCGGGCCAAACGGCGGTGGCCAAATCCTCGGCCGCGGTCAGGGAGACCATCTCGCCGCCGATCTTGGCGAAACGCTTCACCCGCCCCTGAATGGTGATCCAGGTTCCATTGTCGTCGATGGTGACCACGTCGCCGGTGTCATGCCAACCGTCGACCGGAATCTCGATCGAACCGTCTTCGTTCAGATAGCCGGCCATGATGTTGGGACCGCGCACGTAGAGGCGACCGCCCAGCGGAATGCCGTCCACCGGCTCGACGCGATACTCCATCCCGGGCAGCAGGCCGCCGACGGTGCCGCGACGGTTGTCGTCCGGCTTGTTAACGGCCACCACGGGCGAGGCCTCGGTCGCGCCATAGCCCTCGAGCAAAGGCACGCCGCCAAAACGCTCGGCGATCAGGTTATGGGTTTCGTCACGGACCTTCTCGGCCCCGCAGACCACGAACTTCAAGTTCGACAGGTCGCCGGGCTCGGCGGCGCGGGCGTACTGGTTCACGAAGGTGTCGGTCGCCAGCAGGATCGAGGCCTTGCTGTCACGGATCAGTGGCGGAATCTGCTTGGTGTGGAGAGGCGAGGGGTACTGGAACGCCTTCATGCCCGTCAGCAGCGGCAGGATTACCCCGCCCGTAAGGCCAAAGCAGTGGAAAGTCGGCAGAGGGTTGAACATCACCCAGGCCGGGTCGAGTTCGATGTGCGCCGCGATCTGGTAGGCGTTGGCCACCAGATTGGCTTGCGTCAGGACGACGCCGCGCGGCGCGCCGAAGCTGCCGGAGGTGAACAGCACCACACCGGGGTCGGAGGGGGCGGCCGCGGCGCGGAAGCGGCGCGGCATGGCGCCCGCGGCGGCGGCGAACAGCTTGTCGGACAGGCCGATCGTCTGGCGCACGTCCTCCAGATAGGTGATCTGGGCCTTCTCCTCGATGGCGTCGATCAGGTCGTGCAGCTTGCCCAACTCCACGAACTTGTGGGCGGTCAGCACGCGCTTGACCCCAGCCAGTTGGCAGGCGGCCTTCAGATTACGGATGCCGGAGGTGAAGTTGAGCATGGTCGGCACGCGACCAAAGGCATGCAGGGCGAAGAAGGTCACCACCACCCCCGCGCCGGACGGCAGCAGGATGCCCACGCGTTCGCCCGGCTGTGTCATGGCCGCGATCTTGCGGCCCAGCGCGAAGCTGGCGCGGATCAGGTCGGTATAGGTGAGCGGATTTCGATCCTGGTCTTCCAGGATCGGTTTCTTCGCGCCGAAGCGATCGCGGGCGTCGAGAAGGGCGTCGAAGATCGGGCGTTGCGCCGACTGCGGTTCGAAAACACGCGACATAAACTAAAAAACCTCCCCGAAAGACTCATGTGCTTTCGTTCTGGACCGGCGAAGCTAGCTGCGGCCGGAGGGCTTGAAAAGATATGACACACTACGTGATCGGAAACGCGTTGCCGCACGAGGCGGTTCAAAGCTTGATCCTGAGCCCCAAAAGACCGATCTAGGCCTTATGGTCACTCTGATCGATACCGTGTCGTCCAAGGCGGTTCGCCACCCCGAAAAGCAGAACCGTCCGGAGACGCCTGTTCTGCGCAAACCGGAATGGCTGCGCGTCAAAGCGCCGGGCTCCGCCGGTTACAATGAGACGCGCGGCATCGTGCGTGACCACAAGCTGGTCACGGTGTGCGAAGAGGCCGCCTGCCCGAACATCGGCGAGTGCTGGAGCCAAAAGCACGCGACCATGATGATCATGGGCGAGACCTGCACTCGCGCCTGCGCCTTCTGCAACGTCGCTACTGGCCTGCCGGACGCCCTGGACCCCACCGAGCCGCAACGCGTGGCCGAGGCGGTGGCGAAAATGGGTCTCAAGCACGTGGTCATCACCTCGGTGGACCGCGACGATCTGACCGACGGCGGAGCCGACCACTTCGCCAAGGTGGTGCGCGCCATCCGCGCGGCGGCCCCGGCCACGACCATTGAGATTCTGACGCCCGACTTCCTGCGCAAGGATGGGTCCGAGAAGATTGTCATCGACTCCAAGCCGGACGTCTTCAACCACAACCTCGAGACTGTCCCGCGGCTGTATCTGAAGATCCGCCCGGGCGCCCGCTACTTCCATTCCCTGCGCTTGCTGCAGCAGGTCAAGGAGCGCGACCCCGAGCAGTTCACCAAGAGCGGCCTGATGGTCGGCCTTGGCGAGACCAAGGAAGAGGTCATGCAGGTGATGGACGACATGCGGTCCGCCGGCGTCGACTTCATCACCATTGGCCAGTACCTGCAGCCGACCCGCAAGCACGCGGCCGTCGACCGGTTCGTCACGCCTGACGAGTTCAAGGCCTATGAGGCGATCGCGCGGGCCAAGGGCTTCCTGATGGTGTCGTCCAGCCCCCTGACCCGCTCGTCGCACCACGCGGGCGAGGACTTCGCCAAACTTCAGGCGGCTCGCCGTGCTCGTGAAGGCGCGGCGGCCTAAGCGCCTTGCGCCACAGCGTCGCCCGCGTTTTGCCCTATACGCCCGACCAGCTGTTCGATCTGGTCGGCGACGTGAAGCATTATCCGGACTTCGTCCCCTGGGTGACGTCTCTACGAACCTGGAACGAACAGCCCGAGGAAGAGGGGGTCTCTCACCTGGACGCCGAGGCGGCGGTGGGCTTTTCGTTCCTGCGCGAGAAGTTCTCCACCCACGTGCGGCGTGACCGGAGCAATCATCAGGTCGACGTTTCGCTGATCAGCGGTCCATTCAAAAAGTTGCGCAATCGCTGGCGCTTCGTCCCTCACGAACATGGGACCAAAGTCCTGTTCGACATCGACTTCGAGTTCCGCATGCGGTTCCTGGATGGCATACTGGCGGCCAATTTCGACCAAGCCGTCAGCCGGCTGATCGGCTGCTTTGATGCCCGCGCGAGGACACTCTACGGCACAGCCTCCGGCGTGGTCTGAGGCGACGGGCGGCTGAATTCATCGACGACGTCGGCGAGGTCTTCCAGATTGTCGGTCAGACTGCTGAGCGCGAAGACGAGTCCGAACAATCCCGCCGCCGCGTCGGCCGACAGGCTTACGGTCACGCGTTCGTCTCGCAAAAGCTGCAGTGTCGCTTCGAACTCCGCTTGAAACTGTAGCAGTGACCCACGTTGGACCGGCCTGTGCGCTTCGGCCGCTTGCGCGCATGCCTTGAGGCGGCCGATCTGGGCCTCGATCAGGGCTATCGCCGAGGGTCTTAGGCGGTTTAAGGCAGGACTCTCCTGAACCGCACCCAAAGCCCGTTCGACCGTGACGGTGTCGTTGCGGACCCGCCAGAGTACGCGAGGCGCGCGTTCGGGCGTGTGGCGGCCGGGCAGGTGACTATCGGTCTCGCGCTGGGCCTCGGTGACGGCTGTTTCGATCTTGCCGATCGTCTCACGCAGTTCGCGATGGGCGTCGTCTACGTCTTCCTCGTGCGCCTCGCCCTTGAGGATTCCAGCATAAAGCTCAAGTACATAAGCCAGCTTGTTCATGGCGCCTGCAAGCCGCGAGACGACCAGGTGATGCGCAGGGGCGGGGAAGATGAAGAGGGTGGCCGCCACACCCACCAAGCCACCGAGCAGAATTTCCGCCACGCGATAGAAGGCGGCGTGCCAGGGGCCGAGGTCATGCGGCGTGGCGATGATCACGATGACGGCTGTGATCGGGGCGACCTTCAACTTCGGTCGCCCGGCGGCGGCGAAGGCCGTGATCGCGGTCACGGCGCAAAGCACCAGGCCCGCATCCAGCGCGAACCGGGCTTTCAAATAGGCGGCGACCGCGCCAATCAGCCCGCCGACGACGGTGCCGGTCAGGCGATCGACGGTGGCGGTGATCGTCCCGCCGATGCTCGTCTGCACGACGATGACGGCGGTGAAGACCGCCCAAAAGCCCTGAGGCAGCTGCAAGGCCGTCGCGAGGGTGAAGGATGCGCCCACCGCGGCCGTGACCCGAACCGCGTGGCGAAGATCGGACCGCTTGGCCGCGGCGGCGGCCATGGCGCGCCGAGAAAGAGCGGCAAGGCCCCAGGACTGCGCGTCCGTGCGGCTGACCCGCACCACGCTAGACCGCCTCGCGCATCATGGTGAGGGCGACCGCTATGGCCGCCGCCTGAACTTCCGCGCGAGTCGCGCCGTCGAACTGCTCGTGGCGGTGCATGACCGAGCGGTTTGCGCGCGCGACCGCGAAGTGGACTGTTCCCACAGGCTTCAACGGACTGCCGCCGCCGGGGCCGGCGACCCCCGTTACGGCGACGGCGATATGGGCGTTGGACGCCGCCAGCGCACCTTCAGCCATGGCGCGGGCGACGGGTTCAGATACGGCTCCGTGGTCGGCCAGCATGTCGCCCGGGACACCCAGCATCTCCTGTTTGGCGCGGTTCGTGTAGGTGATGAAGCCGCGCTCGAAGACGTCCGACGCCCCGGGAATCGCGCAGATGGCGCCGCCGACCAGTCCGCCGGTGCAGCTTTCGGCCGTAACCAGTCGCAGCGAGCGGTCTCGAGCTTCGTCAATCAGAAGCCGGGCAAGGGTTTCGATCTCGATCGAGAACATCGCGCGTCCTTAAGCTTGAAACATTGTCGCACAAAGGTCAGCCTTCACCGCCGGTGATGCAACAGGGCCGGATGTAGACCGAGTCTTCATGAGCTTATCCGACGCTTCGCCCGCCCATGGCGGGCCGCCGCCCGCCCTGTTTGTCGTCGCCGTGTTCACCAGCGCGGCGCTGATCTTTTCCGTCCAGCCGATGATGGCCAAGCTGCTGCTGCCCCTGCTGGGCGGGACCCAGGCGGTTTGGAACGTGAGCCTAGCCTTCTTCCAGGCCGCGCTGCTGGTCGGATACGGCTACGCGCACCTGCTGCAGAAGCTGAGCTTTCGCCGTCAGCTAGCGATGCATCTTATCGCCCTGATGATCGCGGCGATCGTCCTACCCCTGCGGATCACGGCCCTGATGGGCGAACCGCGGCCAGATATGCCGGCTCTGTGGCTGGTCGGCGCACTAGCCCTGTCTATTGGCCTGCCGTTCGCCGTCTTGTCGGCCACCGCGCCGTTGATTCAGGCTTGGCGGGCCAGGGCGGTGGATGATGGCAAGGAGCCATACGCCCTCTATGCCGCCAGCAATCTTGGCAGCCTCATCGCCCTGCTGGCCTATCCTATCGTGATCGAGCCGGTGCTGACGCTGAGCGTGCAGCGCCACGCCTGGACCGCGGGATACGCCGTTTTCGTTGTACTGATCGGCTTGCTGGCCCTGGGGTTGAGGCGCGCGCCTGACATGACGCCGATGCAGTCGGCGGAGACGGCGCCACCTGTCACCTGGCGTCAGCGTCTGTTGTGGCTTGGGCTCTCGGCCTTGCCGTCCAGCCTGCTTTTGGGAACCACGGCCTATCTCGGCGCCGACGTCGCCTCGGCGCCCTTCCTGTGGGTCGGCCCGCTGGCGCTCTACCTGATCAGCTTCATCATCGCGTTTCAGGTCCGCCCCCTGATCTCCCCACATTGGGCGCTGGCGGCGCAATCGATGCTGCTGCCCGCGGCGCTTCTGCTCACGCCGTTTCCCACCCACGCCGCTCTTCTTCAGGTCGGCGTACATCTGGCCGCCTTCTTCCTCACCGCACTGGTCGCGCACCAGGCTCTTGTAGCGCGCAGGCCGGCCGCCCGGCGGCTGACCGAATTCTATCTCTGGCTCTCGCTGGGCGGGGTGCTGGGCGGAGCGTTCAACGCCTTTGTCGCGCCGGTCATCTTCCCGCGCGTGATCGAGTATCCGCTAGTTCTGTTGCTGGCTGGCCTGATCCGGCCCTGGCGGCAGGAGCGTCTGCAGAACTGGGAGTGGGGCGTCTTCGTCACCGGCGTGTTCGCCGCCATGGTGGCGGTCGTCCTGGCCGAGCCGCGCGGCGTAAAGACGGAAGCCGCCGTATCGCTGGTCTTCGTGGTCGCCGCTTGTACGATCATGCGTCGCCACGCCCTGGTCTATATGATCCTGCTTGTCCTCCTGCTGGTCGGCGCCCAGTCAGCGGGTCAAAGGGCCGAGGTCGAGAACACTTGGCGCAGCTTCTTTGGGGTGGCCCGGGTCTCCAGCATCAATGTGAAGGGGCTGGGCGGCGAGGTGCGCATGCTCACCCACGGAACCACCTTGCACGGCGCGCAGGCTCAAAATCCCGCCTACCGCTGCCAGCCGCTCCTCTACTACGCGCCGCCGACGCCCATCGCCCAGGTCTTCGCGGCCAAGGGGGTGCAGCCACGCCCCTTGAATGTCGGCGTGCTCGGGTTGGGCACCGGCACCGTCGCCGCATACAATCAGGTTGACGACAAGATGACATTCTTCGAGATCGATCCCCTGATGATCCGCCTGTCCAGTGACCCGGCGGGGTTCACCTATGTGCGCGAATGCGCCAAGGGACAGGTCGATTTCAAGCTCGGCGACGCGCGCCTGACCCTGAACAAGGAGCAGCCGAACTCCTACGATATCCTGCTGATCGACGCCTTCTCCTCGGACGCGGTGCCGGGGCACCTGCTGACGGTCGAGGCGATCCGGTTGTATCTGTCCCGGCTCAAGCCAGACGGGGTGCTGATCCTGCACCTGTCCAACCGGAACCTGGAGCTTGACGCCCCCGCACAGGCGGCTGTCGAGGCGGCCGGCGGCTCGGCCTTGCGGCAGTACTACACGCCGGACCCCAATGCGCCGCCGCTGTCTCAGACCGCCGAAGATGTCCTGATCGCCGCGCGCAATCCTGAAGCGCTGAAGGTCTTCCGCGACGATCCGCGATGGTCGTGGCCGCAGGCCGAGAAGGTCAGGCCATGGACAGACGACTATTCAAACCTGTTCGGTGCGATGATCCGTCGGATGAAGCAGCGGTCGAACTTCTTCGGCCAAGGGGACTAGAGCGGCGTCTCCACCGTCGCAACCGCCTGGGCGGCTAGACCCTCGCCGCGGCCGGTGAACCCCATGCCTTCTGTCGTGGTCGCCTTCACGCTGACTCTGTCCAGCGGCAGATCGAGCAGAGTGGCCAGCCGCTCGCGCATCGCGGCCCGGTGCGGCTTGATCTTGGGTCGCTCGCAGATGAGGGTCACATCGATATTGATGATCCGTCCGCCCTTCGCCGCGATCAATTCGGCGGCGTGGATCAGGAAGCGATCTGATGAAGCGCCTTTCCATTTCGGGTCCGTCGGCGGGAAGTGGTCTCCGATATCGCCTTCGCCGATAGCGCCCAGTAGGGCGTCGGTCAGGGCATGCAGGCCTGCGTCCGCGTCAGAGTGGCCGATCAGCGTCTCATCGTGGGTGATGGCGACGCCACATAGCCAGACTTCCTCGCCAGGACCCCAGCGATGGGCGTCGAACCCCTGGCCGATGCGGGTGATGCGGGCGCCGCCCGCCAGTCGCTCGGCCATGGCGAAGTCCTCCGGATAGGTCAGCTTCATGAGCATAGGATCGCCCGCCGTCAGGGCGATGCGGCCGCCAGCGGCCTCGACCACAGCGCAATCGTCTGTGGGGTCGGCCGGCGCGCGCCATGCGGCGTAGGCATCGACCAAGATCGAGCGGCGGAAGGCCTGAGGCGTCTGGACGCGCCAAAGCCCGTCGCGCGAGGTTGTGGTCACCGCATCCCCGTCTCGACGTTTGAGCGTGTCGGCGACGGGCAGGGCAGGGGCCGCGCCCTCGGCATTCTTCAAGGCTTCGAGCAGCGTGTGGATATGATCGCGCGTCAGGAAGGGGCGGGCGGCGTCGTGGATCAGCACCGGTGTTTCGTCTGAGGCGTTCGATGCAGCGAGTCCTGCCTGCACCGATGCCGCGCGACTGGCGCCCCCGGATACAGCGCGCCATCCTTCAAGCCCGCTGAGAGCGCCGGTGAGCTCGGCTTCGGCGCCAGCCGGTATGACGACCAGGACCTCGGTAGCGCCAGCTGCTAGAAACGCCTCCACGGACCAGCGCACGACGGGCCGGCCAGTCACCAGACGCCACTGCTTTGCGGGTCCGGCGCCGGCCCGCGATCCCCCGCCAGCGGCGACGATGACAGCTGAAAAGCTCATGCGCCGTCCTTAAAGAGCTTTGAACGCGCGTTCCAGCTTTACGGCGCCGCACAATTTGCCTAAAAACAGAGCGGTGGGGATGTTTATAAAATGAGCAAAATGCTCAAGGTCGGTTCGGTCGAGATTCCGGGGCGCGTATGGATCGCGCCGATGACGGGCGTATCGGACCTGCCTTTCCGTATTGCAGCTGTGAAGGCCGGAGCCGGCTACGTGGCGACCGAGATGGTCGCCTGCGCCGAATTCGCGCGCGGCCGTCCCGATGTCGTGCGTCGCGCGGCGGTGGGTGAGGGGCTGCCGCTCATGGTCGTGCAACTCGTCGGACGCGACCCCGCCTTCATGGCGGAGGGCGCTCGCCTGGCGGCCAAGGCCGGCGCGCAGATCATCGACCTGAATTTCGGCTGTCCCGCCAAGGAAGTAACCGGTGTCGCCTCGGGCTCGGCCCTGATGCGTGACCCGGACCTCGCGGAAAGCCTGGTGGCCGCCGCCGTCGATGCGGTCGATGTGCCCGTGACCGTAAAGATGCGTCTGGGCTGGGACGACGCCTCGCGCAACGCCCCCGAGATCGCCTCGCGCGCCCAAGCCGTTGGAGCCAGCGCGGTGACGGTCCACGGACGTACACGCTGTCAGTTCTACAAGGGTGTGGCGGACTGGTCCGCGGTCCGAGCCGTCAAGAACGAGCTCTCCATACCGGTCATCGTCAATGGCGATGTCATCGACGGCGCGACAGCTCATGAAGCCCTCACCCAATCCGGCGCTGACGGCGTGATGATCGGCCGTGGCGTTTATGGACGGCCCTGGATTAGCGCGGCCATCGAGGCGGCGCTCGATGGACAGCCTTTTATCGAGCCTGACATGAACCAGCGATTGGCGATCGCCACCGATCACTTCCGGGACAGCCTGAGCTTCTACGGCGAACGCCTGGGTCTGAAGATGTTCCGCAAGCACCTGGCCTCATACATCGAGGCAGCCCCCTGGCCGCAGGCGCCGGAGGCCCGGCGCGAAGCCCGCGCCCGCCTGTGCCGTCTGGAGACCGCCGTGGAGGTTGAAGCCGCCCTGACCGCTCTTTGGTCGGACGGCGGATCAAGGATGGCGGCATGACCGAACGCGCTCGTCCTCTACTGGGCTCACGGGTTGTGGATATGAAAGCCGCGGCTTTCGATCTCATTCCCGAGCCCTCACTCGTCATTGACCCTGACGGCGCACTCGTCGCAGTGAATGACGCCGCCGAAGCCCTGTTCGGCCAGGGTCTCGCCCTTCTGGCTCGTGGGCGTTTCCGCGCCGCTCTGCCGCCGGACTCTCATCTGGTCGCCCTGATCGATCGGGCGTCGAACGAGCAGGCCCGGGTTCGTGAACACGGCATCGTCGTCAACCTGTTCGGCCAGCCGCCATTCGAGGCGGACGGCGCGGCCACGCCGCTGGATGATGGCTCGGTCCTGCTGACTCTGCACGTGCGCGGGGCCCTGGGGGTCGAGCGATCCACCGACCCTGCGGGGCTGCGCTCTGTTGTCGGCCTGGGCCGAATGCTGGCGCATGAGATCAAGAACCCCTTGGCGGGCATCCGCGGCGCCGCTCAGTTGCTCAAGACGGGCGCTCCGCCCGAGGACCAGCCGCTGGCCCAGCTGATTGTCGACGAGACGGATCGCATCCGCCGGCTGGTCGATCGCATGACGGTTTTCGCCGACGACGTACCGACCGATCTGGAGCCGGTGAACATCCATCAGGTCCTCGATCGTGTCCGCGCCCTGGCGGCCAATGGCGTGGCCGATGGCCTGGGTCTGAAGGAATCCTACGATCCGTCGCTGCCGCCGGTTCTGGGCGATGAGGATCAGCTGATCCAGATCTTTCTCAACCTGGTCAAGAACGCCGCGGAAGCCGCCCATGGGCGCGGCGACGGGCGTGGCGAAATCCACATCTTCACCGCCTATCGCCATGGCGTGCGGGTGCGCGGCGCTGACGGCCGAACGGCCAAGGGCGCGCCGCTGGAGATCCGAATCCAGGACAACGGACCCGGCGTGCCCGCCGCTATCCGGGAGGCGCTGTTCCAGCCTTTTATCTCCACCAAGGCGCATGGCGCGGGCCTGGGCCTGGCGCTCGTCGCCAAGCTCGTGGCCAGTCATAGCGGCCTGATCGATTTTGAATCCGAACCCGGAAGAACGGTCTTCCGGGTCCTTCTGCCCGTCGCCTCCTAGTTGGAGAAAGCATGAACGCCTCTACCAAGAAGATCCTGATCGCCGACGACGACTCCTCGATCCGACTGGTTCTCAGCCAGGCCTTCACGCGCCTCGGCTATCAGGTGCGCGCGACCGGAAACGCCACGACCTTGCTTAAGTGGGTCTCTGACGGCGAAGGGGATCTGGTGGTCACCGACGTAGTCATGCCGGATGAGAACGTCTTCGACGTGCTGCCGCGCATCCGCAAGGAGCGCCCCAAGCTGCCGGTCATCGTGATGAGCGGGCAAAACACCCTGCTGACGGCGGTCAGCGCCGCCGACGCAGGAGCCTTCGAGTACGTTTCCAAGCCCTTCGATCTGGACGATATCACCGCCGCCGCACGGCGCGCGCTGTCCAAGCCGGCTGATGCCGAAGCGTCCAAGGCGCAAGCCCGCGCCATGCGCGACGAGCGTCTGCCGCTGATCGGCCGCTCGGCGCCGATGCAGGACGTCTATCGCACCATCGCCCGTCTTGTCGGCGCGGACCTGACGGTGCTGATTCTGGGGGAGTCTGGCACCGGCAAAGAGCTGGTCGCTCGCGCCCTGCACGAATTAGGGCGGCGTCGCGACGGCAAGTTCATGGTCATCAACCTCGCCGCCGTGCCGCGCGAGCGGGTTGAGGCCGAGCTGTTCGGTCGTGGCGAGGGCGACCTCGGGAAACTGGTCGAGGCCGACGGCGGTACGCTGTTCCTGGACGAGATCGGCGACATGCCGTTGGACGCTCAGACGCGTCTGCTGAGGGTGATCGACGGCTCCGAGCCGGTCGTCAATCCCAAGACGGGCCGCCGCCCGAACGTGCGCGTCATCGCCGCCACCAACCGGGATCTGCGCAGTCTGATCCAGCAGGGTCTGTTCCGCGAGGACCTTTACTTCCGCCTGAACGTAGCGCCTGTGCGCCTGCCGCCGCTGCGCGACCGGACCGAGGACATCCCGGATCTGGCCCGCGCCTTCCTTCTGCGCGCCAATCGAGAGGGCTTGCCCTCCAAGACCATAGACCAAGGCGCCCTGGACCGGCTGAAGACCCACGCCTGGCCCGGCAATGTGCGCGAGCTGGAGAACCTGATCCGCCGTATCTGCGCCCTCTATGGCGAGGAGCTGATCAGCGCGCGGATCATCGAGCGTGAGCTGCAGGACCAAGCGCCGACGGTGCGAGGCGAGGAGGGGCCGGTCACCCTGTCCATGCTGGTCGAGCGCCATCTTGCGAGCCACTTCGCCGATCAGGACGGGCTGCCGGAGCCGGGGCTCTATGATCGCATCTTGGAAGAGGTCGAGCGGCCTCTGATTCAAATGACCCTGTCGGCCACTCGCGGCAATCAGGTGAGGGCGGCGGAGATTCTCGGCCTCAACCGAAACACCCTGCGAAAGAAGATTCAGGACCTCGGCGTGGAAATGTCACGGGGCCGCCGCTAGGCTGGATTACGCAAGCTTAACCGTGCAATGGCGCAGTTCGGCCACATAGCTGTTGAACATGGGCCACACCCGCCTCTAGTGTGTTCCTTATGGCTTTGTTCGGCCGCCTTGCCTTGTCAGCGTTTGCGCCGCCCGCCCTCGGGCGGGGCCTGAAGCGGCTTTCCCGATCGCGCTATCTGCTGGGTGGCGGTTACGCGCTTGCCGCGGGCCTGACCGCGACGGGCGTTCTGTTGGCCTCGTCGCCGCCGGCGAGCGGGCCGGTCGATCCGGCCATCAATGTGATTTTGGTCGTTCTCGGCCTCAACCTCATCTTGATTCTTGGGCTCGCCGTCTTCGTGGGGTGGCGGGTTCTGCAATTGGTCGGCATGCGCGCCAGCGATGCGGGGGCTCGCCTGCATCTGCGGTTCGTCGCGCTGTTCTCGGCCGCCGCGGTGGCGCCCGCCGTCATCGTCGCCCTGTTCTTCGGGGTGCTGGTCAATCGAGGCGTGGAGGACTGGTTCAGCCGCCGCGTCCAGACTGTCGTCGAGAACTCGGCCACCGTGGCTCGCTCCTACGTGGAGGAGCAGAAGACCTACATCAGCGATCACGTGATGCTGATGGCCGCGAGCCTGAACAACGCCGCCCCGGCCATCACTCATTCGCCGGTCGCCTTCAGCCACTTCCTGGCGTCCGAGGCGCAGGACAACGGATTTGCGGCCGCCTATGTCATCGACGCCGACGGTCGCGTCCTGGCCAGAGCCGAGGGAGATGGCGCGCCGCCGTTCCTGGCCCCGCCGCGCGCCAGCTTCTCGGGCGCCGACGAAGGGGTGATTTCGGCTCAGCAGTTCTACAGCGCTGACCTGTTTCGGGCCCTCTATCGCCTGCGGGCGTTTCCGGATGGCTACCTCTATGTCGTTCGCCCGGTCGATCGCGGTATCCTGAATCACCTGCGCGAAACCATGGAATCCCTGGCCTCCTATCGTGAGGCGGCCAGCAGTCGCGCGCGCCTGCAGGCGGCGTTCGCGCTCAGCTATGCCGAGACCGCACTGTTGCTGCTGGTGGGGGCCGTCTGGCTTGGCATCGCGGCGGCCAATTCCATCGCTGGCCCTGTGGCGCGGCTTGTCCAGGCTGCCGGCCGGGTTTCGGCGGGCGACCTGTCGGCGCGAGTGACGGTTGAGCGCGGGCCGGAGGAGATCCAGGCGCTGTCTAACGCTTTCAATCAGATGACGGCGGATCTTAAGGAGCAGCAGGAAGCCCTGATCGCCGCTGGCTATGAAGCCGAGGAGCGTCGCCAGTTCATGGAGGCCGTGCTTTCAGGGGTCAGCGCCGGGGTGCTTGGCCTCGACGGCAAGGGCCGTATTTCGGCGATGAATCGGCAGGCTGCCGTGCTGCTGGGGATCGACGCCGGGGCCGCGGGCAGCAGCTTGGCCGACGCCGCGCCGGAACTAACTCCGCTAGCTCAGGAAGCCATGAGCAGCGGCATCGACGTCGAGGCGGAGGTGGACGTGGTCCGGGGTTCCGATACACGCCGCCTGCGTGTGCGCGCCTCGGGCGGGGACGGCGGGTTGGTGCTGACCTTTGATGACATCACGCGTCTGGTGGCCGCCCAGCGGAACGCCGCCTGGAAGGATGTCGCGCGGCGCATCGCGCACGAGATCAAGAACCCGCTGACGCCCATCCAGCTGTCGGCCGAGCGCATCCGTCGCAAGTACCGCAAGGACGTGACTCAGGACGTCGAAACCTTTGATCGCTGCACCGAAACCATCATCCGCCAGGTGGGTGATATCGGTCGCATGGTCGATGAATTCAGCGCCTTCGCACGGATGCCCGCGCCCAAGTTCGCGCCGGCCGATCCGGTGGAGCTGCTGCGCGAAACGGTCTTCGCTCAACGCGTGGCCAATCCCGACATCGAGATCGAGATCATCGAGACCACGCCGCCGGGGATGCTGATCTGCGACGCCCGCATGGTGGGTCAGGCTCTGACCAACGTCCTCAAGAACGCAGCCGAGGCGATTGCCGCCAGGCGAACCGAGGACCAAGGGCTGCAAGGACGCATCACCGCGGAAATGAGCGTGGATGCGTCTTCCTTCTGCTTCATCGTCGAGGACAACGGCGTCGGACTTCCGACCCGCGACCGAGACCGACTGACAGAACCCTATGTCACCACGCGCGAGAAGGGCACGGGCTTGGGCCTGGCCATCGTCAAGCGCGTGCTTGAAGACCATGGGGGCGAAATTGTCCTGACTGACGCCGGGCATGGGCGAGGCGCGCGGGCGATCCTGCGCTTCCCCGTCACGGCGAAGACCCAAGTCCAATCGCCGGAAGGCGACGATCTCAAGGAGAGCGCATGAGCGCTGACGTTCTGGTTGTTGATGACGAGGCCGATATCCGCGAACTCGTGGCGGGCATCTTGTCCGACGAGGGCTATGCCGTGCGAACGGCCGCCGATTCGGAGGCGGCGCTGGCCGCGATCCGGGCGCGTAAGCCGGCGGTCCTGGTGCTCGACATCTGGATGCAGGGCGGCGGTATGGACGGGCTGGAGCTGCTCGACCTGATCAAGACCCTCGACCAGGACCTGCCGGTAATCATGATCAGCGGCCACGGCAACATCGAGACCGCGGTCAGCGCGATCAAGCGCGGCGCCTATGAGTTTCTGGAAAAGCCCTTCAAGTCCGACCGACTGTTGCTGGTGGTCGAACGGGCGCTGGAGGCGGCCAACCTTCGGCGTGAGAACCGTCGCCTGCGGGCCCAATCGCTGACGCCCGACGGCCTGATTGGCAAGTCGGCGGCGTCGCAGGCTTTGCGTCAGTTGATCGTGAAGGTGGCCCCCGCCAATAGCCGCGTGCTGATCTCCGGTCCCTCCGGCGCTGGCAAGGAGTTGGCGGCTCGCCTGATTCACGAGTCCAGCCCGCGGTCGCGAGGCGAGTTTGTGGCGCTCAGCGCCGCCGGCATGACACCCGAGCGCATGGACATCGAGCTTTTCGGCGAAGAAGGCGAGGGTGGCCGCCCGCGTAAGATCGGGGTGTTTGAACGCGCTCACGGCGGCACCCTGTTCCTCGATGAGGTGGCCGACATGCCTCGCGAGACCCAGAGCCGCATCCTGCGCGTGCTGGTCGAGCAACGCTTCCGCCGTGTCGGCGGTGATAACGACGTGCAGGTGGACGTTCGCGTGGTCTCGTCCAGCTCGCGTGACCTGCGGGCCGAGATCGAGGCGGGGCGTTTCCGCGAAGACCTGTTCCATCGTCTGAACGTCGTACCCGTTCGGGTGCCGGGCTTGTCCGAACGTCGCGAAGACATCCCCGAACTGGTCCATTTCTTCATCGAGAAGATCAGCGAGACGACCGGCATGCCCAAACGGCGGCTGGGCGATGACGCCATGGCGACCCTTCAGGTACACGACTGGCCTGGCAACGTCCGCCAGCTGCGCAACAACGTCGAGCGCATGCTGATCCTGGCGTCCGGCGATCCCGCTGACATCATCACAGCCGAGATGCTGCCAGCCGAGGTGGCCAGTAGTAGCCAGGCTGGCGCTATCGGCGCTGAGCGGATCATCGCCCTGCCGCTGCGTGAGGCGCGCGAGCTATTTGAACGCGAGTATCTGAACGCCCAGATCATGCGGTTCGGTGGAAATATCTCGCGCACCGCCGCTTTCATCGGCATGGAACGCTCGGCCCTGCACCGCAAGCTGAAGTCCTTGGGCGTCGCCGGGTCGCGGGCTGGCGAAGACGAAGAAGACTGATGTCCAGATACGCCTATGTGAACGGCGCCTTCGTGCGCCACCGGGACGCCGCGGTCCATATCGAGGACCGGGGCTATCAGCTGTCCGACGGCGTCTATGAAGTCTGGTCGGTGATGGACGGCAAACTGGCCGACGCTGAGGGCCACTTCGCGCGCCTGTGGCGCAGCCTGGACGAGCTGCGCATCGCCCATCCCATGACCCGCGCCGCCCTGACGGTCGTGCTTCGCGAGGTCGTGCGCCGCAATCGTGTTCGAGAGGGCCTGCTCTATCTTCAGGTCAGTCGTGGCGTGGCGCGACGGGACCATGCTTTCCCCAACCCTGAAGTCACACCGGCTGTGGTCGCCACCATCCGGCCGGTGGACCGCGTCGCCTCGGACGCCAAGGCGGCCAAGGGCTATACCGCCGTCACCGTGCCCGAAAACCGCTGGGGTCGTTGCGACATCAAGAGCATCGGCCTGCTGCCCAACGCCCTGGCCAAACAGGCCGCCCGCGAGAAGGGCGCCCTTGAGGCCTTCTTCGTCGACGAGCTGGGCTTTGTCACTGAAGGCGCGTCGAGCAACGCCTGGATCGTCGATCAGGACGGCGCGCTGCGCACCCGCGACACCAACGCCAACATCCTTCGTGGAGTCACCCGCAACAGCCTCCTTCAGGTGATCGCCGAGCAGGGCCTGACCGTGAACGAGCGGCCCTTTACCGTCGCCGAGGCGCAGGCGGCGCGCGAGTGCTTCATTAGCGGCGCGGGGTCGTTGGTTTCGCCGATCGTCGCCATCGACGGCAAGCCGGTTGGGGACGGAACGGTCGGCCCCCTGGCGATGCGGCTGCGCAATCTCTATATGCAGCGCGCTCGCGAAACCGCGATCTAAGCGCGCCTTCTGACAACGTTGTCGTGTAATGCCTATTGCCGGGCGTCCGATGGGCGGCCTAGCATGAACTGTGCGTGTGTGGAGAGCGCTTCGCTCTCCGGCCAATAAGAGGGGAATCCCCGATGTCGAACGAAAAGAAACAGAACCTTCAGGACACCTTCCTGAACAGCGTGCGCAAGTCGAAGACGCCGCTGACGATCTTCCTGGTGAACGGCGTGAAGCTGCAGGGTGTCGTCAGCTGGTTTGATAACTTCTGCGTCCTGCTTCGCCGCGATGGCCAAAGCCAGCTTGTTTACAAGCACGCCATCTCAACAATCATGCCTTCCGCGCCTGTGCAGCTCTATGAGCCGGGCCCAGACCAAGACGATTGACCAGTAAATTCATAGATCACAGCGCGCCGGTCATCACGGCGCTGGTGGTGCATCCGGTGCGGGCGTCCGACAGCGGCGCCCGCGATCCCCAGGCTCGGCTTGAAGAAGCCGTCGGCCTTGCGCTGGCGCTTGACCTGGACGTGCGTGAAACGCTGATCGCACCGATCCGCGGCCACACCCCTGCGACCTTGTTCGGCAAGGGCAAGGTTGAGGAGATCGGCGGCATCTGCGAGGCCGAGGAACTGGACGCGGTCGTCGTCGACGATCAGTTGACGCCCGTTCAGCAGCGCAATCTCGAAAAGGCATGGAACGTGAAGGTCATCGACCGCACGGGCCTGATCCTCGAGATTTTCGGACGCCGCGCCCGAACGCGCGAAGGTCGGCTGCAGGTGGAGCTGGCCCGGCTGAACTACGAGCGCTCGCGCCTGGTTCGCACCTGGACCCACCTTGAGCGGCAAAGGGGCGGCACCGGTTCGACCGGCGGTCCGGGTGAAACTCAGATCGAGCTCGACCGGCGCCTGATCGCCGACCGCATCGCCAAGCTGAAGAAAGAGCTGATCGAGGTGCGCCGCACCCGCTCGCTCCACCGTTCGGCGCGCAAGAAGGTCCCGTACCCGACCATCGCGTTGGTGGGCTACACTAACGCCGGCAAGTCGACGCTATTCAACCGCCTGACCGAGGCCAAGGTTCTGGCGCAGGACATGCTGTTCGCCACCCTCGATCCGACCTTGCGGACCGTGAAGTTGCCCGATGGGCGGCCCGCGATCATGTCCGACACGGTGGGCTTCATCTCCGACCTGCCGCACGAACTGGTCGAAGCCTTCCGCGCCACCCTTGAGGAGGTGCAGGAGGCCGACATTGTCTTGCACGTGCGCGACATCGCCGGCCCCGACACCGAGGCCCAGCGTCGCGACGTGGAGGCGGTTCTTAAGGAACTCGATGTCACCGCCGAAGCAGGCCGGATGATCATCGAGGTCTGGAACAAGGTCGATCTGGTCACCGATCCGGACGACCGCGTTTCGCTGATCGCCAAGGCCATCCGCAATCTCGCCCATGCCGTTTCAGCGGTCACCGGCGAGGGCTGCGAGGCGCTGCTGGAGCGGTTAGCGACGCTGGTCGATGACGTACCCGCGGTGACCATCCATCTGGCCGCCGGTGAGGGCGAGGCCTTGGCCTGGCTCTATCGCAACGGCCGGGTTGAAGCGCGCGAAGCCGACGAGGATGGGGGCGTCAACGTCTCTGCCCGCCTGGACGCCCAGGCCAGGGGGCGGTTCGAGCGCCTGTTTCCCGACGTCGTGGTGACCGAGTGATGGCGGCGGGGGTGGTGGAGGCTGTCGCCTTGAGCCCCCGTCATCGGTTCAGCAAGGCCCCGGCGATGATGATCCGCCTGATAGCTGGGATTGGGGTCGAAGGCGACGCCCACGCCGGGTTGAAGGTTCAGCATCGCTCCCGGGCGCGCTTCAATCCTACTCTACCGAACCTGCGTCAGGTTCATCTGATCCAAGCGGAGTTGCTCGACGAACTGAACGAGCAGGGCTTCTCCATCGGGCCCGGCGATATCGGTGAGAACGTCACCACGCGTGGCCTTGATCTCCTCGCGCTTCCCACCGGGACGATCCTGCGCCTGGGCGAGGAGGCCGAGTTGGAGCTCACGGGCCTGCGCAATCCCTGCATCCAGATGGACCGCTTCCAGGATGGCCTCATGGCCGCGACCCTAGGTCATGATGAACAGGGCGGACTGATCCGCAAGGCGGGCGTGATGGCCATCGTCTTGAACGGTGGCGTCGTGACGCCGGGCGATCCGGTGGCTGCGACCCATCCCGCCGCGCCGCACAGGCCACTCAAGCCGGTCTAGCCTTTTTCCGCGGCCTTGGCGGCGTTCCAAAGACCGTCCATTTCTGCCAGGTCCGACTGATCCGGCGTGCGGCCATCCTTGGCCAGCTCGGCTTCGATGAAAGCAAAGCGGCGAGCGAACTTGGCGTTGGTGGCGCGCAGGGCGTCTTCCGGCTCTACATCCAGCTTGCGGGCGAGGTTGGCGACCACGAACAACAGGTCCCCCATCTCCTCCCGCGCCTTGGCGTGATCGCCGGCCTCGATTTCCACCTCCAGTTCGGCGGTTTCTTCACGCAGCTTGTCCAGCACTTCGCGGGTCGAGGGCCAGTCGAACCCGACGCGCGCGGCGCGTTTGGTCAGTTTCACGGCGCGGGTGAGCGCGGGCAGACCCGCCGGCACGTCGTCGAGCACGCCGCCCTTCTTCTTGGCCGCGCGCTCGGCGGCCTTGATGGTCTCCCACCCGGCCTTCTGATCCTCGACGTCGTCATAGGCGTGATCGCCGAAGACATGCGGATGGCGGCGCAGCATCTTGTCGCTGATGGAGGCGGCCACCTGGGCGAAGTCGAAGGCGCCTTGCTCTTCGGCCATGCGCGAGTGGAAGACCACCTGCAAAAGCAGATCGCCCAATTCATCACGCAGGTCAGTCAGGTCGCCGCGTTCGATGGCGTCGGCGACCTCGTACGCCTCTTCGACCGTATAGGGCGCGATGGTGGCGAAGGTCTGCTCCAGGTCCCATGGGCAACCGCCTTGCGGGTCGCGCAGGCGGGCCATGATCTGGATCAGTTGCTGGATCGCGGCGGCGGGATCACTCGGCGGGAGATTGGACGACATGGGCGGTGGGCGTGACCGTGGCTTGCGGAGCCTCGCGGTCAATCTCCGCCAACTGCTGGCGAATCTCCGCATGGCGGGCTTCGGTCAGAGGATAGCGCGCCAGCACCCAGGCCGCGAGCAGGGCGAAGCCTCCGGGCAAGGCGGCGTACATCCACTCCAGCCCACGCATGGCGAGCGGCGCGCTGGCGGCGGGATCGGCGGCGTTGAAGCCCATCCAACCGAGAACGATGAAGCTGCCGACCGCCAGAGCCATGCCGATTTTGATGGTTCCGGTCAGGATGGCGTAGAGCGTCCCAGTGCGATCCTGGCCCGTGCGAAGGCGCTCTTCGTCGCCGGCGTCCGCCAGCATCGCCCGCAGCAGCACGCCAGCCGACGAATAGGGCAACCCCGCCGCGATGAGGAAGGGCAGAGCGACCAGCAGACTGGTGGCCGGAACGAACGGAATG
The DNA here is from genome assembly GCF_027474405.1 of Caulobacter sp. NIBR2454. Classification (GTDB taxonomy): domain Bacteria; phylum Pseudomonadota; class Alphaproteobacteria; order Caulobacterales; family Caulobacteraceae; genus Caulobacter. The sequence goes on along the minus strand of NZ_CP114871.1, from coordinate 1,935,843 downwards.
GCGAACTGAACCAGCGCGTAGATGATGGCGGCGGTCATCAGCGCGCGGTGCTTGCCAAGCTTCTTGGCGACGATGGCCCAAAGGGGCGCCCCGACGATGGCGGAGATGAAGTAGATCAGCAGAAGGGTTTCGGCCTCTGTCTTCGAGTAGCCCTTCACGTGCTCGAAATAGAAGAAGAACAGGGCGCCAGCGACACCCGGACCGATATGCAGGAGCAGGTCGGCGAACAAGATTTTCGCGATCGTAGGCCGACGGATCAGGTCGAAGTAGGCGCTTACGCCGACCTTGTGCTCCAACCCCGAGGTTGTGGCGCGAGGCTCTGGAACCACCATCAAGGCCGCCCCGACCGCCAGAGGAACGAGTAGGACGATGAACCAGCCCATGGCTGGCACGCCTCTGATCGTCGCCTGCGGAATTGCGGCCAGCGCCACTGGAAGCATCAGGACCAGGATCATCCCGACCACATTGCCGCTCTGCCACCACGCATAGATGCGCGAGCGTTCATTGTAATCGGTTGAGAGCGTCGAGCCCCAAGCGCTGTGCGCCAGCGTGCAGATCGAGTAGCCTCCATAGAGTACGCAGAGCCATAGCCACAGGTACCCAAGCCCCACGCCTCCCTCGGCCATGAACAGCATCCAGGTGGCCAGCATGATCATCGGCGCGCCGATGCTCAGCCAGGGACGGAAGCGGCCCGTGGACCAGCGCGTGCGGTCTAGGATCGTGCCGAAGATCGGATCGAAAATGATGTCGATGAGGCGTACGAGCAAGAACGCGGCGCCGACCGCGCTGACGCTCAAGCCCAACGTCGCGGAATAATGATTGGGGAGGTAGACGACGAGCGGAAGCCCGAGCGCCGCCAGCGGCAGTGAGGGCGCCGCATAGGCGGCCATGATCCAGGACGAGCGTCGTTGGCTCTGCATAGTCACCTTGCCGGCCCGTTCGGGCTCTCTAGCGTTTCCCGAGGCCGATCAGAGACTGAGCCCGGGGCTGTGGCAAGTGTGACTCGCGATTACTTTGGCGTCAGCCTTACTTGGCGGCCAGCGCCTCGCCCTTGGCGAACTTGGTCGCGAACCGATCGAAGGCGCGGTTGGCGTCGCCCCAGGTGCCGCGCCACCAGGCTTCTCGGATGTCCGTCTCGAACCAGCTGTAGGCCACGGGGGTGGTGGCTCCGCCAGGCGCGGCGTATGCGCCGGTGACGGCCGCGCCGCCGATGCTGAAGCTCTGATAGGACAGGCCCGGCTTTCGCGACATCTGCTGCATTGTCGGCCGATTGGGGCGGGCGTCGGTGATGACCAAGTCGAGACGTCCGCCTTGGGGCGTCAACTGGCCCGCGCGCTCCAGTTCACGTTCGACGGTGCGCTTGAGGTCGCCGCGCAGGTCGTCGAGCTCGCGTGCGCCAAGTTCGGGCGCCTTTTGAGCTAGTTCAGGGCCGATGGTGACATTGATCTCTGACACCGGCGCGGCAAGGGCTACGCCGGTGGCCATGGCGGTAAGAATCAGGGTGGTCGCTAGGACGCGCATGGCGGCTCTCCCATAAGATCCGCCACAATATGCATGTTTAGTAGTTACTGCATATAAAAATGTGGCGGCTCAGCCGAGGAACTGATTTCCGACACTAAGTACGTTGTGAGCCAGGATCGGGATTACAAGGCTGCCGGTCCGCTCGCGCATCCACAGCAGAGCGAAGCCGGCCGCAGCACTGAACATCACCCCGACCCAACTTATCATCGGCTGGCTTTGAAAGACCGCGACGCCTTGGCCAAGAGCGAAGAAAAGGGTGATCAGCACCCCGCCCCAGCCGATACGGGCTCCCATTAGATTGAAACGGCGATCATCCACGGGCGCGATCGCCCGGGCCAACAGTAACAAAGCCATGCCGCGAAACAGCGGCTCCTCGTGAAGGCCAGGCATGGTCGCCTGAAAGGCCAGGGCTTCGACCGTCGGGGGCGCCGCCGGGGTGAACAGGGTGTAGCTCGCCGTCCAGAGGACGATGCAGGTCAACGCCGCGCAGAGCAACGCTGGCCGGGTCCCGCCGTTCTGGCTTAAGGTAAAGCCGGCTTCGCGAAATGACAGGCCCGGCGCCGCGGCGATGATCGCGAAGGTGGCCAGGATCGACAGGACCTTACCGTCCCAGTTCCACGCCAACTGCAGCCCGGGCGCGATCAACGCGGCTGGCGACAGGAACAGAGCCAGCAGGGTCACGGCGAGCGCGCCGAACAGCCAGGTGAGGCTCGGCAAATCCGGTGTGCGTCGCCGCCCCAGGCATACGGCCGCGATCATCGCGGCGAGGATCGCCAACTGCAGTGCTAGTGTCAGAAGGGTGTCGGCCGTCAAGCCGCTGAACAGGGTGGTCATCCGTTCATTGTCGATGAGTCGGCCTTTGGATCGAAGACGCCTTGGCGGTTTCCGGCCCGCTGGCTAGGGTCCGGCTCCTTGTGTGCGGGAGATGGCGTTGATCAGACTAGCGACCGAACGCGGCGAGATCGAAATTCGGCCTGAACTGGGCGCTGGCGTGACCGTCTTCCGCTGGGATGGCCGGGACGTTCTGCGACCAACACCAGCCGATGCTGACGATGTTCTGCAAACCGGTAACTTCGTGCTGGCACCGTTCTGCAATCGCATCCGCGACGGCGTCTTCAACTTCGAGGGGCGCCAGGTGCTATTGGCGCCCAATCTTGGCGATCACCCTCACGCGCTGCACGGCCAAGCCTGGCGTCAGGCATGGCGCGTGGTGACCCAGACAGCCTCCAGCATCGAACTGGCCTACGATCATGCGCCGGGCGATTGGCCGTGGCGTTACGAGGCGGCGCAGACCATCAGCCTGACCGACACGGGCCTAGTTCACACGGCGACCCTGACCAACACTGATGTTCATCCCATGCCAGCGGGGCTTGGCTTTCACCCCGCTTTCCCCGCGCCGCCGGGGACACATCTGCGGGCCGACGTCCGTGGCGTGTGGATGATCGATGACGAGGTCATGCCGACCGATTGGCGGCCTATGGGCTGGGGCCCGGACTGGCGCACGGGTGTAGCGGTCGAAAGCGGCGTGTTTGTGGATAACAGCTACACCGACTGGGGCGGCGTAGCCGTGCTGTCAGGGCGGGATCGGCCGAGCGTGAGGCTCGAAGGCTCGTCCAATTGCCCATGGCTGCATGTTTTCGCCCCGGTGGGCGGCGGTTTTGTGTGTGTGGAGCCGGTGAGCAATCGACCCGACCCCTTCAACGGCGAGGACAGTGGGATACAGGTTCTTGCGGCAGGCGAGGCGATGACGGTGTCCATGCGTCTGACGGTGGATTGATGCGTTCCGGCCCGCTCAATCTGATCACTGACGTTTCGGGTTTCACTGTCGGGAGCGCGGTTGACCAAGCCGCAGCGACGGGCGTGACGACACTCTTTTGCGGCGGTTTATGGAAGGCCGGCGTCGATGTGCGGGGCGGCGGGCCGGGTGTACGGGAAACCGACACCCTGTCTCCAGAAAACCTGGTCGGCGCCGCGCACGCCATCGTCCTGACCGGCGGCTCGGTTTTCGGTCTGGGCGCCGCCGACGGTGTGGCGGCAGGACTGTCCGCTCGTAATGTCGGCCTGCGCCTCCAATCGCACACGCCCGCCATTCCCATTGTGCCTGCCGCGGTTCTGCACGATCTGGGCAACGAGGGCGACAAGGCATGGGGTCTGGAGCCGCCCTACCGCCGGTTGGGGCTGGAGACGATCGAGGCAGCGAGCGACCGGTTCGCGCTCGGTTCCGTGGGCGCGGGGTGGGGCGCCAAGGCGGGCGTTGTGAGGGGCGGTCTTGGATCGGCGTCGGTCGATCTCGCCGACGGCCTCATGGTCGGCGCGCTGGTCGCCGTCAATCCGGCGGGATCGGTCTACATGCCCGACGGCGAGACGTTCTGGGCATGGCCGTTCGAGCTGGACGGCGAGTTCGGCGGCCGCCGACCGTCCGGCGAAATGTCCGCGCCAGAACCCATTCCGGATGACACAAAGCTCGCGCGGATGGGCCGGCTGCAGGCGGGCAGCAACACCACCATCGCCGTGGTCGCCGTGAACGCCGACCTGACCGGGGTGGAGTGCAAGCGGCTCGCGATCATGGCTCAGGACGGTCTGGCTCGCGCCATTCGACCCGTTCACACGCCTTTTGACGGCGACACGGTGTTCAGCGTGGCCAGCGGGGAAGTTTCGCTAGGCGAGGGCGCTGGGCGAAATCTGAAGGTGGCTCGGCTGGGCTCAGCCGCCGCCGACTGTCTTGCGCGAGCGATCGCCCGAGGCGTCCATCACGCCGCCAAAGGCTAGACGACATTCGGCCAGATGTCATACCACTGGCGGCAGGGAGCGGCTGCGGCCGAAGAACAAGAATGACGGACGTTCAGTGCGTGTGGCCGGTCGAAGCCGAGCTTGGCGAAGGTCCGGTGTGGATGGCGGGCGAGAACGCCATTTGGTTCGTCGATATCAAGAAGAAGAACATCCACCGCTTCGAGCCATCAACCGGGCGACGTGACACATGGGCCGCGCCGGATCAGCCGGGCTTCATCGTCCCGCGCAAGGCCGGTGGCTGGGTTGCTGGCCTGAAGACCGGGCTGCACCATTTCGATCCGCCCAGCCGCGCCTTCAATCTGGTTGCGCGCGTCGAGCCGCCTGAGCTGAACAACAGGCTCAATGACGGCTTCGTCGATGCGCATGGCCGACTGTGGTTTGGCTCGATGCACGATGGCGAGACTGACCTGACAGGCGCCCTCTACCGCTTTGACGGCGCCGACCTCGTCCGCTGCGATGACGGCTACTGCATCACCAACGGGCCGACCGCCAGCCCGGATGGGCGTACGCTCTATCACACCGATACGTTGAAGAAGACGATCTACGCCTTTGATCTTGATGACAAAGGCGCTTTGTCGAACAAGCGTGTCTTTGTCCAGATCGAGGACGGGGCCGGCTATCCTGACGGGCCTGTCGTGGACGCGGAAGGATGCCTGTGGACAGGCCTGTTCGCCGGATGGGGCGCGCGCCGCTATTCGCCGAAGGGCGAACTGATCGACTTCGTGAAGCTGCCTTGCGCCAACGTCACTAAGATCGCGTTCGGCGGAGCGGACCTGAAGACGGTCTATGCGACGACCGCCTTCAAGGGGATGAGCGCCGAAGAGCGAAAGGCCCAGCCTCTCGCCGGAGGCCTGTTCAGCTTCCAGGTCGAGACGCCGGGCCTTCCTCAGTCGTTGTTTAACGGGTGAGCGAGCCTTCCAGGCGACGCCACAGGCCGTAGGGATTCTCGTCCTTCAACGCCGTCGGCAGCAGGTCCGCCGGGATGTCCTGGTAGCTGACCGGCCGCAGGAAGCGGGCGATGGCCAAACTGCCGACCGAGGTCGTCCGGCTGTCGGAAGTCGCCGGATAGGGGCCGCCGTGGACCATGGCGTGGGAAACCTCCACCCCCGTGCCAAAACCGTTGACCAGGATGCGTCCAACCTTGCGTTCCAGCACCGGCAGCAGCGCGCGCGCGGCGTCATGATCGGCGGCGTCGATATGGATGGCGGCGGTTAGCTGGCCTTCGAGAGCCAAGAGCACAGCGCGCAGTTCCGCCTCGTCCTTGCAGCGTACGACCAGGGAAGATGAACCGAACACTTCTTCCTGCAGATCGTGGTTGGCCAGGAAGGCCGCGCCCGTGGTCGAGAACAGTGCCGCTTGGCCCTGGTGCGTCTCGCCCGCCAAGCCGCGGGCGATCGTCGTCACCTCGGCGTGCTTGGACAGAGCTTCGACGCCCGAGCAGTAGGACTTATGGATGCCGGGGGTCAGCATCGTCTGGGCCGCTACGCCGGTCAGCGCTTCAGCCGCACCGGCGATGAAGGCGTCAAGGCCGGGGCTGTCCACCGCCAGGATCAGGCCGGGATTGGTGCAAAACTGGCCAGCGCCCAGGGTCAACGAACCAACGAAAGCCTTGCCGATCGCCTCACCGCGCGCGGCCAGGGCGTTGGGGAACAGAACGACCGGATTGATGCTGCTCATCTCGGCATAGACCGGGATCGGCTCGGGCCGGGCCGCCGCGATCTTCATGAGCGCGGTGCCGCCGCCGCGCGAACCGGTGAAGCCCACGGCCTTGATCCGGGCGTCGGCCACCAAGCCTTGACCCACGTCACGGCCGCTGTCGAACAGGAGGGAGAAGACGCCCTCAGGCAGGCCGCAGTCGGCGACCGCCTTCTGAACGGCGAGACCGACCAGTTCGGACGTGCCTGGGTGGGCCGAGTGGGCCTTGACGATGACCGGGCATCCGGCGGCCAAGGCCGAAGCGGTGTCGCCGCCCGCCACCGAGAAGGCGAGGGGGAAGTTGCTGGCGCCGAACACGCCAACGGGACCGATGGCGATGTTGCGCAAACGCAGATCCGGGCGTGGCGCCGGCGCGCGATCGGGCAGCGCCTTGTCGATACGCACGTCCAGAAAACCGCCGTCGCGGACCACGCCGGCGAACAGGCGCAGTTGGCCGACGGTGCGGCCGCGTTCGCCTTCCAAGCGACCGCGGGGCAGGCCAGTCTCGGCCATGGCGCGAACGATCAGGTCGTCACCAAGGTCGAGGATGTTCTGGGCGATGGCTTCGAGGAACTTGGCGCGCTCTTCGAGGCTGGTTTCGCGATAGATGTCGAAGGCCGCTTCCGCCAGCGCCGCGGCCTTGTCGAGATCTGCGGCCGTCGCGCCGCCGAAGGCCGGCTCCATTTCAGCGCCAGTGGCCGCTTCAATCCCGCGAATCTCGCCGTTGGCGCCCCGCACGGCGGTTGCGCCGATCAAAAGGTTTCCGGCGATGGTCATGAGCAAGCTCCTGGAAGGCTGGGGAGGGCAAAGGTCAGACCTCTATATAGGAGAGATCGCGACGGTTTGAACCAAAACCGCAGCCCAATGGCGCCGATTGACGCAGAGGAAGATATCGAGCGGGAGCCGGCGAAGGCTGTTCTGGTCGAGCGCGCTTTCGGACAGGGCGCTCGGAAGTGCGCAAAACGTGCTTCGTCACCCTTTCGACAGAGCAATGTCAGTGAATCGTCAGCTTTCCGTCAGGACGCAGAGGCCCAATCGCATCGACCATCAACCCGTTCGCTGGGGCGTGAACGTAGAGGTTCAAGCAAGATGTTCGACAGTGAGATGGATAGCGCGGCGCAGCGCAGCGGAAAGCAGATCGATGAACTGCTGTCCTGTATCGCTCCTGACCATGAAAGCCGTGATCTGACGCCGCGGTCGGTGCAAAAGTTCCACATCATGGCAGTCCGTGCGGGCGTCGGCCGACATGATGGCCTGCTCTGGCCGGCGTTCTCGCTCGTGCGCCAGGCGGCGGCCCTCAAGATCACCGCCTGCCGCTTTGACGGGGCCAGCTTTGAGGGGTTGCTGGACGCGGGCGCCGTCTCGCTGATCGCGCCCGGCGCATGCATCGAGTCCGAATGGGCATCGAGGCCTCAGGCCCACTACATCCACTTCGCCGATGACGATGTCGAAGAGGCCCTGGCGCGCAGCGGTCGTGGACGGACCCCTCAACTTCAGTCGGATATTCTGGTCGATGACGGCATCCTGCGCGGCCTCGCCGGTAACCTCGTGCTTGAGGCCGAGCAAGGGTGGCGCAATGGCGAGATGTTCGGCGAATGGCTAGCCATGGCGACCCTGGAGCGAGCCGTGCAGGTCAATGTGCAGGAATCGCAACCGCGCTCCGACGGAACCGGCAAGCTCAGCGCTCGTCAGCTGGCGCGCGTGCTTGGGATGATCGAATCCCGCATTGACCAGGATGTCAGCCTGACTGAGCTGGCCGATGCTGCTGGCCTCAGCCGCTATCACTTCGCCCGTTGCTTCCGCGGGTCGCTGGGCGTGTCGCCGGTGCAGCACGTGATCAATCGCCGCCTGGAGCGGGCGAGCAAGCTGCTCACCGCCAGTCGCATGCCGGTCATCGAGGTGGCTCTGGCTTGTGGCTACGACAACACGTCGAACTTCGCGCGCGCGTTCAAGCAACGCTATGGCGTCACGCCGACCCAGTTCGCACGTCAGTAGACCGTCGGTATCTCAACTGCGGCAGGAAAAAGTCCTGTACGAAACTTAATTATTTAAGCGCTTACGGGGGCAGTCCTGCGGTGCTATCGCCGAGTTACGATTGAATCGGATGCTTCGGAAGCACCGAGAGTGACCCGGCGATGACTGAACAAATGGCGTCATACTCGCGCTCGCGTGAGATCGATCTTCTTGGCGAAACTCCATTCGTCGTCGGCCGCCTTTCTGTTCGCCCCCGTACGCTTGAAATTGAAGGTCCCGAGGGCAAGGTCACCGTCGAGCCCCGGGTGATGAGCGTGCTGATCGCGCTCTACCGCGCCAGGGGCGAAACCCTCAGCCGCGATGAGATGAACGCCGTCTGCTGGATGGGCAGGGTTGTGTCTCTCGACGCTCAGACCCAGGCGGTCGCGCGCCTTCGCAAGGTGCTGGCTCAAGACCCTACGGTTGAGATCGAGACGGTCAGCAAGATCGGCTATCGCCTGCGGGTGACGCATGAGGAAAGGCGATCAGCTGATCTGAAGCTTGATCGCCCCGCCGCGGCGCGGCCTGGGCTGCGAAGGTTTCCATTGTGGGCTTCAGCCGCCGTCGGCGCCTCGGCCGCCGCTGCTGCTTTCGCTGTCATCTGGATGGTTTCGGGCTTCGCGCCGGCGCCCCGAGTAAGCCAAGAGGATAGGGCAGAGGTCGCCCTGTCTCCTGACGGTATGATGCGCGCCTTCGCCAGCGCCCCGCGGGGCAGCGCCCAACGCGACATCTATCTGCATGTCATGGCGACGGGTCTTCCTGTGCGGCTTACACGCACGGATGCCGATGAGTACGGCCCGGTTTGGTCGCCGAGCGGCGATCGCCTGGCCTTCGTCCGCAAGACGGCTGACGACGATTGCCTGATACTGACCGCCCTTGTGCAGGACCGTTCAGAGAGGGTGGTGGGCCGTTGCATGGCCGCCGCGACAACCCGACTGACCTGGGCCGATGGCGATACCTTGATCTCCTCGGACCGGGCCGAGAAAAGCGGCGTGCGCCGCATCGTGGTTCTGGACGTCCGCCAACATGAAGGCGCGGATGCGTTTCAATTGGCGGCCTTGAATCGCCAGAGCATCAAGCCGTCTATCTAACTCTGAAACTTCTGTAATATTAGCGCCTTACGGCAATATTTGCTCCGGTTCAGCATGACCTGCCGAGCGCCGCGATCCCTTAGCCGCCATAAAAATGGTCCGGAAACCTCCATCCCAAATTTCCGGCGTCCGCCCGATCTTCTCATATCCCGGAGATCGGGCGGGCGGTTGAGGGGCGAAGCCTCTCGAATGACCCCCTCCCTCACAATCTTGGTCATATAACCGCTCAGGCGAACGCGCGTGCGCCCGCACCTGTGCGTCGATCAGGCACCAGACAAGAAAAAGGGCGGCGAACCCGAAAGTCCGCCGCCCCAATCTTAAGCCTGTAGGCGCTCCTAGTACTTGAGCGTGGCGTTGATGAAGAACATCCGGCCCAGGACGTCATAGACGGCCGGGTAGCCGCTGTTCGACGGCGAGGCGTTGCCCGCCAGGATCGGGTAGTCTTCCTGGGTCAGGTTACGCACGCCGCCGGTCAGGTTGACGTTGTCCGTCACGCGCCAATCGGCCGACAGGTCGATGTAGTTCTTCGCGGTGATCTTCTCCACGATGAAGTTGCTGGCGTCGTTGCCGTCCTTCACGTCGTCCAGGAAGCTCCAGACGAGGTTCAGGCCGACATTTTCATACGACCAGTTGATGGCCGTACGCAGCTTGTGACGCGGCAGCGGCACGCCCTGCGGGTTGATGTTGGTGTTGCCGCAGGTCGAACCGAACCGGTCGATGCAGTTCTTGGCCGCCGCATTCTCGTCAGGCTGGAAGCTGTTCTTCCAGCTGTTGGAGTACAGCGACTTGATCGATACGCCGCCCATGTCCGGCAGACCCACGTCCGTCAGATCGAAGCGGTAGCTGACGCCGATGTCGATGCCTTGCGTCTTCAGGAAGCCGCCATTGACGTTTTCGGCCTGGACGAAGTCGATCGTCCCGTTGGGCAGGCGACGGATCGCTTGGCAGTACGGCGAGTTCTGGTTGCCGTTGAACGTGCCGTAGCAGATGTTCATGATGCTCTGCGTCGAGCCGCCGAAGCTGGTGATCACCTTCTCGATCGAGATGTCGTAATAGTCGACAGTCACCGCCAGGCGCGGAATGAACGACGGCTGGTAGACGAAGCCAGCCGTGAACGTCTCGGCGACTTCGGGCTCGAGGTTGACGTTGCCGCCGTTGAGCGTCTGGGTCTGAGGGTTCGCGTTGAGCGCGCCGACCAGATTGGGAGCCAGACCCGAGTTGATGCAGGCCTGACGGATCGCCGCGTTCGGAGCGCCCAGCGCCGAGCACGGATCGGTCGCGGTCGGGAAGCCGTTGCTCAGGGGAGCGAACAGTTCACCCACTGACGGCGTGCGGATGGCGCGGTTGAACGAGGCGCGCAGACGCAGGTCGTCGTAGATTTCCCAATCGCCGGCGACCTTGAAGGTCTTGGTCAGCTTGTTCTGGCTCGAGTAGTCGGCGATGCGGCCGGCCAGTTCAAGGTTCACCGACTTGGCGAACGGCAGGTCCTTCAACAGCGGGATCAGGGTCTCGCCGTACAGCTCATAGGTGTCAAAGTCGCCGGAGACCGGCGGCTGGGCGTTGAAGCCCGCCACGTTGCCCGTGGCCAGATCCTGGGACGGACGGAAGTCGAAGCTCTCGTAGCGGTACTCGGCGCCCATGGCGAAGCCGATGCCGCCAGCCGGCAGGGTGAAGAAGTTGTCGGTGTTGCCATTCACGAAGAACGCGCTGACGAGCTGCTCGTAGTCCTGAGACGTCTCGATGCGGGTCTTGATGAAGTTGGCGGCATCCGCGCTCATGCGGCCGCGGCCGAAGAGGTTGATCGGAACGCAGCCGTTCGACGGATCAGCGCAACCGGTGCCGGTGGCGTTCAGCAGCAGACCCTGCTGGATGCGCTGCAGGCTCACGTCGCCGAGCAGAGAGCTCGAGCCGTGAGTGTTGCCGTACTGGATGTAGCCTTCCCAGCCGCCGTTGATGGCCGCCAAGTCGCCACGCAGGCCCAGCTGGGTCTGGAAGCCATAGAAGTTGTACTGCTGGAAGCGCGGACCGACTTCGGACAGGCGGCGGTTGAACACGCCCGTGACGGTGTCGAACAGGCCGTCGCCGTCGGAGTCCACGTCGGCATAGGTGCCGGTGGCCCACGGCGCGCTCGCCGGAACCGAGTAGGAGGCCGTGGAGCCCAGATTATTCAGCGCGGTCTTGGCGGCCGGGGTCAGGAACGGGTTGTTGTCCAGGGTGAAGCGGAAGGTGCGGTTGCCCACCGGCGTTTCGGCCAGCTGGGTGGCGACCGACGAATAGACGAAGTTGCCCTTGGCGAAGGCTTCGATGGTGTCGTTGAGCTGATAACGGCCCAGGGAGGTGACCGAATAACGCTCTTGCGGCGTTTGCAGGTAGTTGAGCGGCGCGAAGTTGTAGTTGTCCGGAGCGCCGGCATAGGCGCGCACGTCGCCATTGGGCAGGAACAGGGCCGAGGTGGAGCTCGCCGCCGGGGCGCCCGGGATGATCGGGAACTTGCCGGAAACGTAGCCATTGACCCGACCGTCTTCCTGGCTGTTGGAGCCCGACGGGATCAGCTTGAGACCAGCAGCGCGTTGCGCCGCCGAAGGCTCGCCCCAGGAGGTGGCGAGCAGGCCGCCGCGCTTGCCTTGAGTGAGGGGCTCACGGTCGTTGTAGCCGAGCGATAGGACCACGTTGCCCCGGCCGTCGTCGAAGTTGGCGCCCATGGTGGCGTCGATGCTGTAGATCGGCGCGTCCAGATCGTCGGTGTTTTGATAGCCGGCGGTGAACTGGAAGCCCTCGAAGTCCTTCTTCAGCACGAAGTTGACGACGCCCGAGATGGCGTCCGAGCCGTACACGGCCGAAGCGCCGCCGGTGACGACTTCCACATTCTGGATCAGCGCCGGCGGGATCAGGTTGATATCGACCACGCCCGACTGCGAGGTCGGGGTCTGGCGCTTGCCATCGACCAGCACCAGGGTGCGGACCGGGCCCAGGCCACGAAGGTTCACGGTGGCCGCGCCTCCCGAACCGTTGTTCACGGTCGAGGTCACGCCCGGAACCGCTTGCGGCAGGGTGTTCAGCAGGTTTTCGGTGTTCACAACGCCTTGCTGCTGGAGCTCCTTCTCGCCAACCGTGGCGATGGGGCTCGACGAGACGAGGTCAGGGCGGGCGATGCGCGAGCCAGTAACGACGATCTCTTCGACCGCGGTGTCGTCTTGCGCGTAAGCCGCCGTAGCCGAGAAGGCGGCGAAAGCCGCTCCGCAAATCATGGAAGACGCGAGCAGGCGCTCACGCATGGACTTGGTCTTCAATATTCTATCCTCCGACGGCCGCATGCGGCCTGCCCCTTGAGAGTGTGACGGCGTTCCCCCGCTATTTTGGCCGCGGCCCGCGCCCGATTTCTTACGAATCGAAGCGCGGCGTTCGGCCTGGACAGACGGCGCCGTTGTCAGGGGTGGGGTGGGGAGGTCAGGTGCGAGGCGCAGATGTTGCGCAACAGGCTCCGATCGTGCGCGCCGTGGCGGCTTTTCATCAAAGTGTTGCTTTGATGCACACCGGTATGCGCACCGTCAGACTGGTACGACGGTCGTGTATTTCACCTGGCTGAGCGCAAAGTGAGACGCTGCGGTGGCGACCGCTGGATGCTTCAGCAGATCGTTCATCAAGAACCGCTCATAGGCCGAAACGTCGGGCACGACGACACGCATCAGGTAATCCCATTCCCCCGACATGGAATGACATTCCATGATCTCACCGCGGGTCTGGATGAAGGCTTCGAACTTCTGGCGGTCGTCACCCGTGTGCGACTTCATCCGCAGCTGGCACATGACATTGACGCCGCGCCCGACCTTCTCGGCATCGACCAGTCGCACGGCCTGCTTGAGAAGGCCCGCCGTCTCAAGGGCCTTGATGCGTCGCCAGCACGAGGCGGGTGAAGCGCCCACCTGATCGGCCAGCGCGGCGTGACTGAGGCCCGCGTCCTGCTGCAGGGCGCGGAGGATACGGCGATCGACATCATCGAGATGATCAGAACGTTTCATATTTCCACCGTATGGGCGATTTCCTTTCAGAATATGCCCGCCGCGCTACCATTCTGAAAGCGTTTCATCACCGCGATCGCATAGCATGTGATCATGAGCGAGATTTCCAAACCGCAGACGCCGCCGTCAGGCGCCGCCGCTGACTGGACCATTCCCCAAGAATGGTCTCGCTACACTGTGCAAGAGCATGCCCTGTGGGATCAGCTATTTGAGCGTCAGGCCAGCATGCTGCGCGGCAGGGTCACGCCGGCGTTTCTTCAGGGTCTGGATGTTCTGCGCCTTTCCAAGCCGGGCATTCCTGACTTCGAAGAGCTTTCGGAGCGGCTGCGCAAGCTGACAGGCTGGTCGGTCGTGGCTGTGCCCGGACTCGTACCGGACGACGTGTTTTTCGAACATATGGCCAACCGTCGCTTCGTGGCGGGCAACTTCATCCGCAAACCCGACCAGATCGACTATCTGGAGGAGCCGGACGTCTTCCATGACGTCTTCGGTCACGTACCGCTGCTCGCGAACCCGGTCTTTGCTGACTACATGCAGGCCTACGGGGAGGGCGGTTTGCGTTCCCTGAAGTTCGGTTCCCTGGACAAGCTGGCCAGGCTCTATTGGTACACGGTGGAGTTTGGCCTCATCCGCGAAGCGGGTGACCTGCATCTCTATGGCGCGGGCATCGTGTCCAGCTACGGCGAGTCTCACTTCGCGCTGGATGATCCGTCGCCCAACCGCCTTGGGTTCGACCTGCAGCGGGTGATGCGGACCCAGTATCGGATCGACGACTACCAGCAGACCTACTTCGTCATCGACAGCTTCAAGGACCTGCTCCAGCAGACCCTCGATACCGATTTCGCGCCTCTCTACGCCGAACTTGAGACCCTGCCGGACCTCGACACCGAAACGATCTTGCCCACGGACCGCGTTCTGCATCGCGGCACCCAGGCCTACGCCAGACAGAAAGCCTCCTGATGCTTGACCTGAACACCGGCCCCGCAGCCCTGTTCGATCGCCTGCGCCCGCAAGCGCCGGATGCGCTGCTGTCGCTGATCTCGCTGTATCGCAATGATCCGCGTCCGCAAAAGATCGACCTGGGCGTTGGCGTTTACAAGGACGAGGCTGGCGTCACCCCGGTCCTGCGCGCCGTCAAGGCGGCCGAACGCGTCCTGCTGGAGACCCAGGCCTCCAAATCCTATCTCGGCCCTGAGGGCGATATGGGTTTTGTGGACGCTCTGAAGCCGATTGTTTTCGGCGGTTCAGCCGATGGGGAAGCTCTGTTTGGCGTCCAGACCCCCGGCGGCACCGGCGCTTTGCGGCTGGCTTGTGAGCTGATCAACGCCGCACGTCCGGGCGCGCGCATTTGGCTGGGCACGCCCAGCTGGCCGAACCACGCACCGATCTTCGCGGCCGCGGGTCTGACCACGGCGACCTATCCCTGGTTCGACCCGGCGACCCAGAGTGTCCGCTTCGACGAGATGCTGGCCGCGCTGAACAAGGCGCAGGCCGGCGACATCGTGATTCTACACGGGTGCTGCCATAACCCCACCGGCGCGGATCTGACGCTGGACCAATGGAAAACGGTGGCCCACGTGGTCGCCGCGCGCGGACTGCTGCCGCTGATTGACTTGGCTTACCAGGGTCTGGGCGAGGGGCTGGAAGCCGATGCTGCTGGCGCGCGCCTAGTGATCGACGCGGTGGACGATGCCCTCGTCGCCTATTCCTGCGATAAGAACTTTGGTCTTTATCGCGAGCGCACGGGCGCGTTGTTCGCCGTAAACCGCAACCCTGATCGCGCTGATCTAGTGCGGTCCAACATTTTGGCGCTGGCCCGCGCCAACTGGTCGATGCCGCCCGATCACGGCGCCGCCGTCGCTCGCATCGTACTGGAAAACGCGGACCTAAACGCCGACTGGCGCGCCGAACTTGAGGAGATGCGCCTGCGTATCGCTTCGGTCCGCATGGCGCTGGCGGACGCTGATCCGCGCCTGGATGGCCTGCGCCGCCAGCACGGGATGTTCTCCTTGCTGCCGGTCAGCCCAGCACAGGTCTCGCACCTGCGTAGCGCCTACGCCGTCTATATGGCCGGTTCCGGCCGCATCAATTTGGCGGGCCTCACCGCCGCCACCGTTCCGGTTTTCGCGCAGGCTTTCGCCGCCTGCCTCGAAGGAGAATTCGCATGAGCACGATCACCCAGGACAATCCTCTCGGCCTGGACGGCTTCGAGTTCGTCGAGTTCACCAGCCCTGATCCGGCGGCCATGAAGGCTCTGATCGAACAGCTTGGTTTCGTTCCGTTTTCCAAGCACCCGACCAAGGATCTGGTTCGCTATAAGCAAGGGCGGATCAATCTTCTGGTGAACCAGGAGGCGTCCGGTCAGGTCGCTGATTTCCGTGCAGATCACGGCCCGTCGGCCAGTGGCATGGCCTTCCGTGTCGCCGACGCAAAGACCGCCTTCGAGACCGCGATAGCGCGTGGAGCCAAGGCGGCCGACGCGGCGCGCGGCGCGTTGGGCGAAGACAGCTATGTGCTGGAAGGCATCGGCGGCTCGTATCTCTACCTCATCGACCGCTATGGCGACAAAGGCTCGATCTATGACGCCTGGGAACAGGTCCCGGGCGCTGTCGAGGCCGAAGCCGCCAACAACGTCGGCCTCGATCTGCTCGACCACCTGACCCACAATGTGCGCCGGGGCCAGATGCGAACCTGGTCGACCTTCTACAATCAGATTTTCGGCTTCGAAGAGCAGAAGTACTTCGACATCAAGGGTCAGGCGACCGGCCTGTTCAGCCAGGCGATGATCGCCCCCGACAAGGCGATCCGCATTCCGCTGAACGAGAGCCAGGACGACAAGTCCCAGATCGAAGAGTTCATTCGCGAATACAACGGCGAGGGCATCCAGCACCTGGCCCTGACCACGGCGAATATCTACGACACGGTCGAACGTCTGCGCGCCCGCGGCGTGAAGCTTCAGGATACCATCGAGACCTACTACGAACTGGTCGACAAGCGCGTGCCTGGCCACGGCGAGGACCTGGAACGCCTGCGCAAGAACCGCATCCTCATCGATGGCGCGGTGGGTGAGGAAGGCCTGCTGCTGCAGATCTTCACCGAAAACCTGTTCGGCCCGATCTTCTTCGAGATCATCCAGCGCAAGGGGAACGAAGGCTTTGGCAACGGCAACTTCCAGGCCTTGTTTGAGTCGATCGAGCTCGATCAAATCCGCCGCGGCGTGATCAAGGTGGACGCCTGAGACCTCGATAGGGCAAGCGCATGAACGACAGGCGTAACGAAGCGCCGCAGGCGTATGGATCGGGCTTTGGCAACAGCTTCGCTTTCGAGGCTGTGGCTGGCGCTTTGCCGGTTGGTCGCAACTCGCCGCAGAAGACGCCGTTCGGCCTTTATGCCGAGCAGCTGTCGGGCAGCGCCTTTACCGCTCCGCGTCATGAGAACAAGCGGTCTTGGCTTTATCGACTGCGCCCAACCGCCAGCCATTCGCCGTACAAGCCTTACGACGGTGGAAAACTGTTGCGTTCGGGTCCATTCGATGAGGTCCCGCCCAGCCCCAATCGGATGCGTTGGGATCCACTTGAGATGCCTACGGAGCCGACCGACTTCGTCGATGGTCTCGTCTCCTACGGCGGCAATGGCGACGTGGCGACGGGGCAGGGGATCGGCATTCACCTGTACGCTGCCAATCGCTCCATGCGCGATCGCGTGTTCTCTAACGCGGACGGCGAACTGCTGATCGTCCCTCAGCAGGGTGTGCTGTTGCTTGCGACCGAACTTGGTCGTCTATCCGTGGCGCCGGGCGAGATCGCCGTCGTGCCTCGCGGCCTCCGGTTTCGGGTGGAACTGAATGACGCCGAGGCGCGCGGCTATGTCTGCGAAAACTATGGCGCGCCTTTCCGCCTGCCGGAACTGGGACCGATTGGCTCCAACGGCTTGGCGAACTCGCGCGACTTCCTGACGCCGAGCGCCTGGTTCGAGGATGTCGATGCACCCTGCGAGGTGGTGCAGAAATTCCAGGGCGGCCTGTGGGTCACGACGCTGGATCACTCGCCCCTGGACGTGGTCGCCTGGCACGGCAATCTCGCGCCCTACAAGTACGACCTGTCGCTGTTCAACACGATCGGGACGGTCAGCTATGATCACCCCGATCCTTCGATCTTCACCGTCCTGACATCGCCATCTGAGATCGCCGGCACCGCCAACTGCGACTTCGTGATCTTTCCGCCGCGCTGGATGGTCGCGGAGGACACGTTCCGTCCGCCGTGGTTCCACCGCAATGTGATGAGCGAGTTCATGGGTCTGATCCACGGCGCGTATGACGCCAAGGCCGGCGGCTTCGCCCCGGGCGGCGCGTCCCTCCACAACTGCATGAGCGGCCACGGCCCCGACCGCGAAAGCTGGGAGAAGGCGACAGTCGCCGAACTGCGGCCGCACAAGATCGAAAACACAATGGCCTTCATGTTCGAAAGTCGCTGGGTGATCCGACCAACGCGGTTCGCGATGGAGACTCCATTGATGCAACTCGACTATGACGACTGCTGGAATGGCTTCACCAAGGGAAAGCCGGGCGTTTGACCGACGGGACCGCGTTCCGCCGCCTGCACGCGACTCCAGCCGGCGTGCGGCTCGGGCCGCTCGAACTGGTCGCTGACGGCAAGGCGTGCAATCTGGTGTTGGAAATCGGTGACGGCCGCTTCCACGGCTTCCTGGTTCGGCGGGGCGGGGCGGTGTTCGGCTATGTCGACCGTTGCCCGCACGCGGGACTTCCGCTGGCCCAGAAGCTGGATGACTATCTGACGCCTCAGGGCGACCTGATCGCCTGCAGTTGGCATGGGGCGTTGTTTGACATCGACAGCGGCGCCTGTATCGGCGGACCGTGCGTCGGACAGAAGCTGACGCCGTGGCCAGTCGAGGTCGAGGACGGGATCATTCGAACCAAATGAAGGAAGTCCACATGGCGCGGAAGGTTATCGTGACGGGTGCGCGCGGCGGGCTGGGCAGGGCGGTGACGGAGGCGTTCCTGGCCGCAGGATATAAGGTCGCGGTTCCCGTGAGGGGGGCGGCTGATGCTGTTGCGCCGTTCTCCGGCGAGGTGGCTGTGATCGAGGGCGTGGACCTTGGCGACCCGGCTGCGGCGCAGTCGGCCTTCGACCGCGCGAAAGCGGCGTTAGGCGGCATCGATGTTGTGGTCAATGTCGCCGGCGGCTTCACCTTCGAAATGATTTCAGACGGCTCTCCAGAGAGTTGGCGCGAGATGTTCGCGATCAACCTGGAAACCTGCGCCAATCTCAGTCGAGCCGCAGCGACGGGTCTGTCTGATGGCGGAGCGATCATCAATGTCGGTTCGGCGGCGGCCGTTGTGGCCGGCGCGGGCATGGGACCCTATGCGGCGTCCAAGGCGGCGGTCGCGAGACTGACAGAAAGCCTGGCTGCCGAATTGAAGGGCAGGGTGCGGGTTAACGCCGTCCTCCCCGCGATCATGGACACGCCGCGCAACCGCGCCGACATGCCAGCCGCCGATCCTGCGACCTGGACCGCGCCGGCGGCTGTGGCCGACGCGATCTTGTTCCTGGCCTCGCCCCAGGCGCGGGCTATCAATGGCGCCCTCGTGCCGGTGACCAATCCCGCAGTGGACTAGGGAGCGACCGGAGTCACCCGCCAGATGATGTTGCCGACATCGTCGGCCACCAGAAGTGCGCCGCGACCATCGACCGCCACACCCACCGGCCGGCCCCAGGCGTCGCCTTTGGGGCTGAGAAAGCCGGTCAGGAAGTCTTCGGCGGCGCCGGACGGCATGCCATTGGCGAAGGGCACGAAAGCTACCTTGTAGCCGCTGGGGGGCTTGCGGTTCCACGAGCCGTGTTGGCCTACGAACGCTCCGGCGGTGTAGCGGGCGGGGAATGTCGCGCCTTCATAGAAGGTCAGGCCCAGCGACGCGGTGTGGGCGCCGAGAGCGAAGTCGGGCTTGATCGCACTAGCGACAAGGTCCGGCCTTGGCGGCTTCACCCGCGCATCGACCGTCTGGCCGTAGTAGCTGTACGGCCAACCATAGAAGCCGCCATCCTTCACCGATGTCATGTAGTCAGGCACCAGATCGTTTCCGATCTCGTCCCGCTCGTTGACGGCGGTCCACAGCGCGCCGCTCTGCGGTTGCCAGCCCATCCCATTGGGGTTGCGCAGTCCGGAGGCGAAGACACGGCTCGCGCCGGTGGCGGGATCGATCTCCAGGATTGCGGCGCGGCGCTCCTCGTTCTCCATCCCGTTCTCAGCGACATTGCTGTTGGAGCCCACGGTCGCGTAGAGCTTGGAGCCGTCGCGGCTCGCGATCAGACTTTTGGTCCAGTGGTGATTGATCGGCCCAGCAGGCAGGTCGGCGACCTTTTGCGGCGCGGCTGTGATCTGTAGCTGCCCTGCCTGATACGGGAAGCGGACGACGGCGTCGGTGTTGGCCACATAGAAGCTGTCGCCGATCAGAGCCATGCCAAACGGCGAGTTGAGTCCTTCCAGGAAGGCGCTTCGCACTTCCGGCGTTCCGTCGCCGTCCTGGTCTCGCAGCAGGGTGATCCGGTTGGCGCTCGGCGCCTTGGCGCCGGCCTTGGCCATCACCTTCGACTGTATCCATGCGCGCAGTCCGTCAGGCTTCTTGGCCGGACCATTGGTCTCCGCCACCAGCACGTCGCCGTTCGGCAGCACATGGATCCATCGCGGGTGCGCCAGATCAGCGGCGAAAGCGGTGACGGTGAAGCCTGCTGGAGCGACCGGCTTCTGACCCTCCGGCCAGCCTTTCGCCGGCGCGATGTCGATCACCGGCAGCAGCGATTTCCTGGGTTCGGGCAGACGCGGGTTGGGGCCATAGGTGTCCTGCGTCGGCAGGGCCGGCCCGCTACACGCCGCAAGCACGAGTGCGATTGGAGCAATGGCTGCCCCAGCGACAAGTCTGCTTATCATCAGGCGATCCCATCCCGGCTTTTGATTGTCGAAGTTCAACGCGAAACTCTGCCGCAAGTTCGAGCGATGGGCGATCAATGCCTGTGCGAACCAAACGCCTATAAGCGACCGCAGAATTCTTAGGATCGCAGAACCCCACCCCGACACTAGGTTTAGGCTCGAACTTTCTTCCCGCGGAGCCGGGTCATGACGACGGCCGCCCCCCAGCCGATCAAGAACAAGCCCTTATGGGCCAATTTCGGATTCCAGGTGCTCGCCGCCATGCTGATCGGCTTGGCGGCCGGGCTGCTGGCGCGCAGCCTCGGCGTCGAGGAAGGGCAGGCGGGCCATGCCCTTGCCGAGACCCTGCGTCAGGTCGGAGCGCTCTTCATCCAATTGCTGCGCGCCTTGGTGCCCCCGCTGGTCTTCACGGCCATTGTGGCCAGCATCGCCAATCTCCGGGAGCTTCAGAACGCCGCCCAGCTGGTCTGGCGCACGCTCCTGTGGTTCGCCATCACCGCCCTGATCGCCGTGGTGATCGGCATAAGCCTCGGCCTCATCCTGCAACCAGGTCTCCACGCTTCCGTAACGGCCGCGCAGGCAAAGGCTCCTACGACGACGGGTTCCTGGCTCGACTTCCTGACCAGCCTTGTTCCCAGCAACATCCTAGGCCTTCAGGCCTCCACCAAGCTGAATGACGCTGCCGCAGCCACCAGCCTGTCCTTCAATGTGCTGCAGGTCGTGGTCATCTCGCTGGTCGCGGGCGTCGCCGCCCTGAAGGTCGGGGAGCCGGCAAGGCCGTTCCTGGCCTTCAACGCATCGGCCCTGGCGATCGTGCGCAAGGTTCTGTGGTGGGGGATCCGCTTGACGCCTATCGGCACTATCGGGCTGTTCGGCAATGCGGTGGCCCAATATGGCTGGACGACCCTGGGTCAGCTCGGCTCCTTCAGCATCGCCGTCTATGCCGGGCTCGGTCTTGTCCTGTTCGTCGTCTATCCAACGCTTTTGCTGGCGCACAGCCTTAATCCGCTGAAGTTCCTGTCTGGTGTCTGGCCAGCGGTGCAGTTGGGCTTTGTATCGCGCTCGTCAATCGGCACTTTGCCGGTCACGGAAGCGATGACGGAGACCCGTCTGGGCGTTCCACGCGCCTACGCCGCGTTCGCCGTGCCGCTCGGAGCGACCACCAAAATGGACGGTTGCGCGGCGATCTATCCCGCCGTCGCGGCGATCTTCGTGGCGCAGTTCTACGGGGTGCATCTGTCGCTGTCGGACTATGCGCTGATCGTCTTCGTATCGGTCATCGGCTCGGCAGCCACAGCGGGGCTCACAGGGGCTGTCGTCATGCTGACCCTGACCCTTTCGACCCTGGGCTTGCCGTTGGAAGGCGTTGGTCTGCTGTTGGCGATCGACCCGATCCTCGACATGGGCCGCACCGCGGTGAATGTCGCGGGTCAGGCCCTGGTCCCGACTATCGTCGCCAAGGAGCAGGGTATTCTCGACCAGTCGATCTACGACGGCGACCGTTATGAAGAGGGCGGCGAACGGTTTGGCATCGCGCCAGCGGAATAGCCTGCCTAGCTGACTTCGCCGCGGATCAGCGGGCCCAGCAGACTTTCAAGGCCCGTGCTGATGATCTGCACGCCGATGCACAGCAGCAGCAGGGCCACCAGACGTGAGACGACCCGCGCGCCGTTGGCGCCGATCAGCTTCAACAGGCGATCCGCCGAGCGGTAGGACAGCCAGATCACCGCGGCCATGCAGACCGCTGCGACGCTTGCGCCGATAAAGAATGAAGCTGTCCCTGGACCGTCCGTGGGTCGCTGCGACGACAGGGCAATGGCGACCGAGATCGTGCCGGGTCCCGTCGTGAAGGGCATTGTCAGCGGAAAGAAGGCGACATCATCGTGGGAGCCCTTGGCCAGGGCGGCGTCGTCAGCCTTCCTGCCTTCCTGGACTTCCGGAGCCATCAGCAGGCCCCATGCGCGGATCGCCACTACGAGCCCACCCGCCACACGAAGCGCGCCGAGGCTGATCCCAAAGAAATTCAGGATGTAGCTGCCCAACCAGAGCGACACGAGCAGCACCAACAGCGAATAGACTGAAATGCGCGTCGCCAATCGTGCGCGATCTTCGCGTGACAGGTCGCCGGTCACCTCATTGAAGATCAGCGATGCGCCAATCGGATTGACGATCGAGAAGAGGGCGGGAAACGCCAAGAGAAAGGCGCCGATAACACTCGTCACCGGAAGGGGGCTGAAATCCATGAATCCGGGTCCGCATCTAAGTGCGCCCAAAAGGCCCCGATTCCCCTAGTGCGCGGAAGGCTTGTCTGAACATGGCGGCGGAGGGTCGCGTCGCAGGTTCCACAGATGGGCCGCCGCAAGGGCGAGCCCGCCCAAGACTGACAACACGATCTCCAGCTCGTGGGTTGGCCAACCTGCGGCACCCCCAACCAGCGCAAAAAGTCCGGTGATGGCCAAGGCCAGCAGGGCGAGGGGCGGGCGAGGGGCGCCACGGCGAAACAGTGCGATCCCTGATACGGGGGCCGCCACGCCGACAAACAGCACATGAATCCATTCGGCCTCAGTCCATGCGCCGAGGAAAGGCAGCGCCACGGCGACCACGGGAAGCACCAGGCAATGGATCAGGCAAAGTCCCGACAGTCCAATCGCGGACACGTCGAGGGCTTTGGCCGGTGGAGCGATTTTCATCGACGTCTGTCCGGTCACGATTTGAAGGAGTCCCGTCCGACAGGCTGGGGGAGGAAAGTCGGACGGGACGGGTCTTCCCTGGGGGGCGGGGAAGGCCTCGAACATAGTTGTTATGCTATAACATTCAAGTCGGCGCGAACGCCTAGGGCCTCATTGCGCCCCAAGGCGCGGGTCCTGCCAGGCCATTGTCGCAAGGTCGACACAGGAACCAGCAGCTTGCGGTTTGGTTCTCCCTGCGTCGACGACCCGGGCCAGGGCCGGTCGGCTGACTGCATCGAGGGAGATTTCCATGCCCACCAATGAAAAGCCCGACGCCATCGCCTTGCTCAAAGCCGATCATCGCAAGGTCGAAGAGCTGTTTGAAACCTATGAAAAGGCTCGCGGCGCCGACCGCAAACAGGCGATCGCCAAGCAGATTTGCACCGAGCTGATCGTTCACACGATCATCGAGGAGGAAATCTTCTACCCGGCCTGCAAGGGCGCGGTTGAAGAAGACCTGATCGACGAGGCCTATGTCGAGCATGACGGCGCCAAGGTGTTGATCGCTGAAATCCTCGGCAGCGAGCCGAACGAAGATTTTTACGACGCCAAGGTGAAGGTGCTCTCGGAAATGATCGAGCACCACGTCGAAGAAGAAGAGAAGCGCGTCGAGGGGATGTTCTCTCAGGCTCGCAAGGCCGGCCTCGACATGGACGCTCTCGGAGACCAGATGGCCGCCCGTAAGAAGGAAGCCATGCAGGAGTTCGAAACCAACGGCCTGCCGCCGCCTGAGACCCGCACGTTCACGGGTCACCAATTGGAGGAAGGCGCGCCCGTCGATGAGCCTTCTGACAACAGGGCGGCGCCTGACGAAGTGCGGCCCGCGCGATGAACTTAAGGGCGGGCCGCCCCGACGGGTGTCGGCCCGCCCGCTGGCGTCAGATGCCTGCGCCCATGTCCATAAAAATGCTTGCCGAGAGTGAGGGCGTCAGCGGCGTGGCGCTGGTCAGCCGCTGGACCAGATCATCGATCTGAATCGTGATTTCAGGCGCCGCGGTGATTTCCCACCATGCAGCCTTGGTTAGGGGACCCACAGCGTAGAGACGGTCGCAGACCTCGCCGGACGCCATGACCACGGCCCCGCTCCTCGTCTCAAAACCCAAACCCAACGGATCAATCTGAGCTTGGCCGCTGTCGCGCAGGTGGGCGATCAGCGGATTGGCGGTTCGGTCAAATCGGCCGCCCGGCCCGGTGCAGTTGATCACCCGGGCGACTTCGACCGCCTTGGCGCCGTCGGTGCAAAGAAGCTCGATATGAGCCGTAGCCTCCACGAAGCGCGCGGCGCCGAACCTTGCGGCGGTCACCTCCAGGCGACCTTCGGCCAGCAGCGACTGCATCGCTGCTGTGACTGCGGGCGCGGTTCGATGTCGGTGCACGTCCCACCAGGGCCGCAGGCGCCTGAGAAACTGGCGGCGCTCAGCCAGGGTCCACGCACTCCAAACGGCGGGAACGGCGGGGCGAGCGGCGTCGAACACCCGCTGCCACGCTACGCCAGCCGCCGTCGCCTGCCGGACCTGATCGCGGATCAGGCGGGCGATCCGCAGCGGGCCTGAACCCACATGATCGTGCAAGAAGGGCGGCCATTCGCCCCCCGTCTGATGCCCGCGCGGCAGCAATCCCCTTCGTGAAACGGCGATCATCTTGCCTTGATGACCGCGTGCGACGAGCCGCAGCGCGATATCGATCATGGTCAAGCCCGAGCCAACGAGCATTACCGGTGCGGCGTAGGGCAGGTCATCGAGCGCTCCGGGTGCCCATGGGTCGCAGACGAACGCCGCGCTTTGCGTGATGCTCTGGGGCAAGCCGCCGGGAAGATCAGGCGGGAGATTGCCGAGCGCAAGCACCGTGACGTCCGCGGCGACGGAGCGGCCGTCCTCCAGGATCACCGAGCCTGTGGAGCCAGCCTTAAATCCCACGGCCTCGCCGCGGATTCGCGTTATCTCGCCGGCGTCCACAGCCCTGTCAGCCAAGAACCCCATGTAATCGCCAAACAGGGATCGGGGCGCAAAATCGTCCACGCTCCAGTCTGGGCCATGCCAAGTGCGCAGCCAGTCATGAAAGGAGGGCTCCAACCCGACGTCCATACGGCTGATCGGCACGTTGAGCATGTGACCGCCATCGGCCGCCCCATAGGCCAGGCCGCGGCCAATACGGCGCTGACGGCCAATGACCGTGATCCGCGCCGCGGGGGCGGCGGCGCGCAGCTTCAGGGCCAATAGGACCCCGCTGAAACCATCGCCGACGACCGCAACGGTCAGTGCGCTGTGCCCCTGTCTGGTCAACAAGAGGCTACAGCGGCGTCAACTGGCCGGCCGCCACTACCGGGCCGGTGGGGACGCCCGTGGGCGAGCCCCCAAGTGGTTCGGCCGACACCGCGAGCGATCCGCTGGATGTGAGGCCAAAGCGGTTGGTAGGGATCACCAGCACCTGCCCTGCGCTGATCACCCCCATTGAAACCGGCTTTCCGTCGGGCTGAAGCATCCACAGCTCGTGATCGTGGACGCCGTCGGGCGTCACAGCGGCGGGCGCGATGATCAAACGTTTGCCGGCCTCGTCATAAGCCACCACGAAGGCGGGCGGACCGCCCTCGGGCTTGAGCGCCGCTACAGCCATGGGGGTGGGCTTCTGTTCGGCTACGATCATCCCTTGAGGCGCGGGAACCGGTGTGGTCACGATGATCGCCAAGCAGGCGGCGGCGGCTGTCAGCGACGCGGCGGTCGCCACACGCCAGGTCGTCAGATTGTTCCAAACGCCGACAGGCTGCGCGCCCAGGCCGGCCTTGATGCGCAGCCAGACCGTGCGCGGCGGCGTAACGGACCTCACCTCCTCGATGAGTGGCGCCAGCCGACGATCCCAGTCGGCGACCTCGGCCGCGAAGGCGGGTTCCGTCTCCATGCGGCGGCGAGCCCGAACGCGCTCGTCGGCGCTGAGGACGCCGAGCGCATATTCGGCGGCGGAGAAGTCCTTATCGTCGTGGTGGGGGTCGGTCATGACTCGAGACACACGCGAAGCTTCATGAGCGAACGGCGAATCCAGCCCTTCATCGTGCCCAAGGGCACCGAAGCGGCGCGGGCCAGCTCGTCATAGGTCAGACCATCGAAAAAGGCGGTCCGCACGGCGGCGCGATGCTTGTCTTCAAGCTGGTCCATGCAGCGATTCAGGAGTTGGGCGTCCTGAGTGGAGCTAAGGCCGTCGAAGGCGGATGGCTGCTCGTCTGCGATCTCGGTGGCCTCATCCAGCGGGCGTGCTTCCCGCCGACCGGAAGATCGCAGCCGGTCGATGGCGCGATTGCGCGCCAAGGTCGACAGCCAAGTGATCGGGCTGGCCCGATCAGGGTCGAACTGATCGGCCTTGCGCCAGACGGTGAGATAGACTTCCTGCAGCACGTCCTCGGCCTCGCTCCTATCGCTCAAGATACGCAGGCAGACACCAAATAGTTTGGCCGAGGTGCGATTATAAACTTCCTCTAGCGCGCGGCGGTCGCCGGTGGCTGTACGGACGAGGGCGCGGCTCAGCTCGGCGCGCTGTTCGTCTTGATGTGTCACGCTCATTCAACAACCTTGGCCCTTGAGTGGGCCAAGGCGTCGCATGGTCCGCAGTGGCTTGCAACTGTCAGAAGCGTTCGGAAAACCTCGCCGCAGCATAGCCCGCCATGGCCGAGCCGGCGGTAAGGACTACACCCCACGCCAGATCCGCTGCTGTGATCTTCCACGACCAAACGCGCAGGGTAGCTTGGTTGGTCAGATCGTAGGTGGCGTAGGCCACGAAACCGAGCGCCGCGCCCATGAGGGCGGCGCGCAGAGCCGAACCGGCTTTCAGTCCGGGTTCGATGGCGAACAGCACGATTCCGGCCAGATAGATCAGATAGAACGCCACCGCCGGGGGCATGGAGAACTTGTCGGCGAGGATCGGCCCCAGGATCGGCTTGTAGAGCCGTGGTCCAGCGAAGGTCAGCCAGATTGCGTCCAGCACGACAAAGCCGATTGCGGCCCCGATATAGGCGAAGAGGTATTGCACGGTGATCTCCCTAGGCGGCTTTCAGGCGATAATGGCTGACACCCCAGACGTTTCCGGCGCTGTCTCCAAACAGACCCGCGGTCGCCATGAAGAACCGCCGCCAGCGTCGGGTCCACAGCTTTGAGTCAGAGCCGTAGACTTGCGCCATCAGGTCGGCGATCTCGTCGCGATGCAGGTCCATGTTGGCGAGCCAGTCGTCGGCCGTGCGCTGGTAGTGAACGCCGCTCCAGCGCCATTCCTCCTCGACCTCGAACAGATCGGGAAACTGCCGGATCAACCTGTGGCTGGGCATGACGCCGCCGGTAAAGAAGTGCTGGGCGATGAAGTCGCTGCGGTCGCTGACCTCAAAACGATAGGGGGTCGTGGCGTGTGTGAAAACATGGATGAACATCCGCCCATCCGGTTTCAGCCACGAGCGCGCGCGCGTAAGCAGCAGACGCCAGTTGGCCATATGCTCGAACATCTCGACCGACACGATCCGATCGAAGTACTCGGCGATATCGAAGTCGTTCATATCGGCGGTGATGATCCGCAGGTTCGTCAGCCCCTTGCGTTCCGCCTCGCTCTCGATGTGTTCGCGTTGCGGGCGCGAGTTGGAGACAGCGGTGATCTGTGATGCGGGGTACTGCTCCGCCATCCACAGCGACAAAGATCCCCAGCCGCAGCCAAGCTCAAGGACGCGCTGTCCATCGCGCAGATCGGCGTGCGAGCAGGTGTCGGTGAGCGCGGCTATCTCCGCGTCCGCCAAAGTGGAGCTGGCCGCCGGGTAGAGGCACGAGGAATATTTGAGCCGAGGGCCCAGCACGAGTTGGAAGAAGCGGGGCGGCAGTTCGTAGTGTTGCGCGTTGGCGGCGTCGGTGTGTTCGGCGATTGGTCGTTGAGACATCTCGGCGGCGAAGCGTGTCTCGATGTCAGGCGATGACGTGCCCGCCAAGCCGCGCCGAGCGCCGGCCACCAGGCTTGCGATGGCCGGACGGGTCACGAAATCAGGCGCCGGAGCATCCTGGAAGGCGTTGATCAGGTTCATGGATTCATCCTGGTCGTGGGTGCGGTTTGAGCATCAAGGAACGCGACGACGTCCTTCATGACAGGCGCGGTGAAGCGGAAGGGAATGGCGAAGGCGCCAACCATCAAAGCATGGCCCAGGCGCGGGTATAGTCGTGTCTCGACCGGAACGCCTGAAGCGCGAAGCTTTGCGGCGAGCCGTTCTGTATTGCGGGGAAGAACAACCTTGTCCGCGTCGCCGGTCCCTAGCCATGTGGGAGGCGCGCCCTGCGCGGTCTGATTAATGGGCTGGGTGGCCGCGCGGCTCGGTTCTGGTCCGAACACGGCCTTGAGCGTCTCGCTGCGCAGGGGAAGGAAGTCGTACGGCCCCGCCAAGCCTACGAGGGCGGCGATATCGCGCGCGGGATCAAGACCCACCGCATTGAGCCACTGGTCATCCAGGGCCAGCATCGCCGCATTATAGGCGCCGGCCGAATGGCCCATCAGGACCACGCGCTGGGGGTCTCCGCCATAGTCGCCAGCGTGGCCTTTCGCCCAACGCACTGCTTCGGCTGAATCCTGGAGAAAGGCGGGCCATTTCACCTGGGGATAGAGCCGATAGTCGGGCACCATCACCACGTAGCCGCGCGCGGCCAAGGCAGCCCCAACGAAAGCATAGTCAGCGCGGTCGCCGGTTTCCCAACCGCCCCCATAAAAGAAAACCACGACCGCAGACGGAGCCGCCATCCGTCGTGGCGTGTAGATGTCGATCTTTTGCCGGGGCCCGTCGCCATAGGCTTGACCGCGCGTGACGCTAACGGCGCCTTTTGGCTGGATGGCGTTCACCGCGTCGAGCGTCGAGCAGCCCGCCAACGTCATCGCGCAAGCGAGAGGCGCCGCTATAGCGCTCAGCGCGTTCAGTCTTTGGGCCATGCGATCCTCCCGTGGGATGATAGCTACGTCGTGGTGCGCGATCTGGATGCATGGCGCATCCGCGAGACATTCGCGAGCGTAGCTGTCGGATTGGCAGACCAGGAGCAAGCATGCCGTCGTCCCTTCCGTCCCATGATCCTTCGCTTCGCATCGCTGTGATCGGCGCTGGGGTTTCAGGCCTCTCAGCCGCCTGGCTGCTTGGTACGCGGCATGAGGTGACGATTTACGAGGCGGCTGATCGGCTGGGCGGCCATGCCAATACCGTGGATGCACCCTCGCCCAAGGGTGGGGTCACCGCCGTGGACACCGGTTTCATCGTCTACAACGAGGTCAACTATCCCAACCTGACTGCGCTATTCGCCCATCTGGGCGTGGCGACCCGGCATGCCGACATGTCGCTGGCTGTGTCTCTGGATGACGGAAAGATCGAATACGGCAGCCACAACTTGGCTTCGCTCTTCGCCAAGCCGAGCAATCTGGTGCGGCCAAGGTTCTGGGCGATGCTGCGCGATCTGAACCGTTTCTATCGTACGGCGCCCGGCGACCTTCAGACCTTGGACCCGGTCATCTCCCTAGACGAATATTTGCGGGAACGAGGCTACTGCGCCGCTGTGCAGGAAGACCACCTGCTGCCCATGGCGGCCGCGATCTGGTCGGCGACCGTAGCAGGGGTTCGCGAGCATCCCGCGGCGGCTTTCATCCGCTTCTTTCACAACCATGACCTGCTGCGTTTCCTGGGCCGGCGGAGCTGGCGCACGGTCGTGGGAGGCAGCCGTTCCTACGTGGCCCGTATGGCTGAGACCTTCCGTGGAGAAATCCGCACCGGCTGTGGCGTCGCCTCCGTTCGGCGTACGGCCGACGGCGTGCTTGTAAGGGACGTCCACGGCGAAACGCGCGTCTTTGACCACGTGGTGTTCGGCGCCCACGCCCCTCAAGTCCTCAAAATGCTCGAAGATCCGACGCCGCAAGAGCAGGCGGTGCTGGGGGCGTTTCGCTACACACCGAACGTGGCCGTGCTGCACGGCGATCGTTCACTGATGCCGCGCCGCCGCCTCGCTTGGGCCAGCTGGAACCACATCGGCTGGCGGGCCGATCCGGCCGCGGGCTCCGTCACCTACTGGATGAACAAGTTGCAGAGCCTGCACGGGGCGCGGCCGCTGTTTCTCACCTTGAACCCGCACAAGGCGCCAGACCCGGCCACGGTGATCCGCACCGAGCACTACGATCATCCGCATTATGATGCGCGATCCATGGCCGCCCAGAAGCAGCTATGGTCGTTGCAGGGCGCGCGGCGCACCTGGTTCTGCGGCGCCTATTTCGGTTCGGGCTTCCACGAGGATGGACTGCAGGCGGGTCTGGCCGTAGCCGAACAGTTGGGTGGTGTACGGCGTCCCTGGACCGTCGAGGATGAAAGCGGTCGGATCGTCATCACGCCGGCTCAACCAGCCGACGCGGAAACCGTAGAGGCTGTGTGATGACAGAGGTCTCAGCGATCTATGTTGGGCAGGTCCGCCACAAGCGTGTACGTCCGCGCGATCACGCGTTGCGCTACCGCGTTTTCATGCTGTTCCTCGACCTCAATGAGATCGACGCCATTCTCGGCCGCCTTCGGTTGTTGCTCCGAGGACGCTTCGGTCTGATGAGTTTCAACGATGCCGACTATGGCGACCGTAGCGGCACGGCTCTGCGGCCTCAGATCGAGGCTCGCTTGGCCGAGGCGGGGATAGAAGGCGGCGGGGCCATCCGGCTGCTGACCATGCCCCGGATACTGGGCTACGGCTTCAATCCTTTGAGCCTGTATTTTTGCCACCGGCCTGACGGCGCCTTGGCGGCGATCATCTATGAGGTCAGCAACACATTCGGCGAGCGTCACAGCTACCTGATCGCCACGCCCGAGCCCGATGACGGGACGGTCCGTCAGAGCGCGCCAAAGCGATTTTATGTTTCGCCTTTCATGGATATGGACCTGAACTACGCCTTCGCGGTGCAGCCGCCAGGGGAGGGGGCCAGCGTCTCCATCGCCGTCTCGGACAAGACGGGGCCGATGCTGACGGCGTCTTTCGTCGGCGCGCGCAGGCCGCTGACGGACAAGGAGCTACTGAAGGCCTGGCTCACCCATCCGCTGCTAACCTTCAAGGTCATGGCCGGCATTCATTGGGAAGCGCTGAAGATCTGGCGCAAGGGCGTCGGCTTTCGTCGTCGTCCACCGCTGCCCCTGAGCTCCGTCACCATCGGCCGCCCGGGAGCTTGAAGATGAAGATGTTCGTCGCCGTCCTGACCGCCCTTGCGCTTCCGTCCATGGCCCTGGCTGGCGCCCCAGAGCCACGCCGGGCCATCGACATCGACCGCTTCATGGGCCGCTGGTACGAAATCGTGCGCACGCCCAATGACGGCCAGAAGAACTGTCACGCCGCCAGCCAAGTCTGGTCGCAGCGGCCGGACGGGACGTTCGACATCGCCCAGACCTGCCGCAAGGGCTCGCCCAACGGGCCAGTGCGCAAGGTGGACACCCGCGCGCGCATCCTCGATCCCAAAACCAACGCCAAGTTCGAGGCCAGCTTCTTTGGCGGTCTGCTCAAACGCAAATACTGGGTGATCGACCGGTCTGACGACTATGATTGGATGATCGCCAGCACGTCGGACGGCGACTTCGTGGCGCTCTTGGCGCGCGAACCGGGCATGCCCCACGGTGACGTAAGCGCCTTGATCCGGCGCATGCGGGCCTTGGGTTTCACCGCCAACAAGTTGGAGGTCGTGGCGGGGGCGTCGCGCCCTTAGACGATCAGGCGCCGGGCAGTAGGCGCACCAGCAGCGTGGCGACCACACCTTGAAGCGCGACGTAGATCGAGAAAAGAGCGATCACATCGAAGGTGGCGCGACGGTGACTGTCGACCATTTTGCATATCGTGCGAGCGATCAGATAGCCGGCCATCAGGACGCTGACTCCCAGCAGCATTCCCTGGAACGCTATGAAGGCGAAAACGGTGGCGCCTTGACCGCTGGCCTCGGGGCGCAGTCCGGCGGCGAGCCAGGAGTTGAGGTCCACGCCGAAGGCAGCCAGCTGCACGCCGACCGAGGCGGTCATGACAAGAGCGGCGACAAGCGCTCCCCCGCGCCATTTGAATAGCGCCCGGCTGGCCAAAAGCGGCAATGCCGCGCCGACCAGATTGCCAACCACGACCAGCCAAAAGGATAGGTCGGATGGCGGCGCGATCCACAGGTCGGGTCGACGCGTCCATAGGAACAGGTACGAAAATACCGCCATCGAGAAGATCATCCCCGTGACGATCAGCAGGATGACCATGGCCCACCAGCCGTGGCTCGACGGACCCGTCACGTAGGTGGGCACACGGACGCCGGCGCCGATGTCGGCGGTCTCGTCGCGCATGGGCCTGTCGGTATCCCACAGCCAGGCGAGCACCGCCGCGATGGCGACCACGCCGCTGAAGATCGACGCGGCGTACGCCTGAATCGTGAGGAGCAGGAAGAAGCCCGCGGTCCCCACGGCCGCCCAGACAGGCCAGGCCGAAGGAGTCGGCATCCGTTGAAGGTACTGAGGTTCGGCTTGCAGGGGGCTCGTTACAACCGTCTCGCGCAGTCCAGTCGCCGACCCAGGCAGGAAGTAGCGACCCTCGTCGACATCCTTGGCAAGCTTTGGATCGTCCCATAGCGGATAGCGGCTTTTGATCACCGGGATGCTGCGGCTGGAGTAAAGCCCGGTCGGCAACCATTCGAGCGTGCCGCCCCCATAGACGTTGCCGGCGCTGGTCTCGGCGCTGAAGCGAAAACGCCGGGCGAAGTCGATGCAAAACAGGACCACACCCGCCGCGAGCAGGAAGGCTCCAACGGTGGAGATCATGTTCGGCAGGTCCCAGCCTCTACCCGGCAGGTAGGTGTAGACTCTGCGCGGCATGCCCATAAGTCCGGTCAGGTGCATGGGCAGGAAGGCCACATGCATGCCGGTGAACATCAGGCCGAACACCCAGCGCCCGACCCGTTCGGACAGGGCGTTCTTGCTCATCATCGGCGTCCAGTAGTAGAGCGCGGCGAACAGCGGAAAGACCATGCCGCCGATCAGCACGTAGTGCAGGTGCGCGACGATGAAATAGGTGTCGTGGGCCTGCCAGTCGAACGGCACGAGCCCGACCATCACACCCGTCAGCCCACCCATGGTGAAGGTGAGGAGACTGCCCAGCGCAAAGAGACCCGGCGTGTTGAACTGCATTTTGCCGGCGGCCACCGTGGCGATCCACGAGAACACCTGCACCCCGGCCGGGATGCTCACCAGCATGCTGGCCGCAGAAAAGAAGCTGACCGAGACCGTGGGCATGCCGGTCGTGAACATGTGGTGAGCCCACACGCCAAAGCTGATGAACCCCGTGGCCAAAAGCGCCAGGACCACCAGCCGGTATCCAACCAGCGGCGCCTTGGCGATGGAGGGGATGATCATGGACATCATCCCCGCCGCCGGCAGGAAGATGATGTAGACCTCCGGGTGGCCGAAGAACCAGAACAGGTGCTGCCAAAGCACAGGATCACCGCCGCGCGCGGCGTCGAAGAACGGCCAGTCGAGAGCCCGCTCCAACTCCAGCAGCAGGGTGCCCAGGATGATGGATGGAAAGCCGATGATGATCATCACCGCAAACACCAGCATGGCCCAGGCGAAGATCGGCAGCTTGTCCAGGGTCATACCCGGCGCGCGGGTCTTCAGTACGCCAACGAGAATCTCGATGGCGCCCGCGATGGCCGAGATCTCGATGAACCCGATCCCCAAAAGCCAGAAGTCCGCGTTGATCCCCGGCGAGAAGGTCTTACTGGTCAGGGGAGGGTACATGAACCAGCCCCCGTTCGGGGCCAACCCAAAGAACAGCGAGCAGAAGAAGGCCAGTCCGCCTACGAGGTAGGCCCAGAACGCATAAGCTGACAGGCGAGGGAACGGCAGGTCGCGCGCCGCCAGCATCTGCGGCAAGAGCAGCACCCCCATCGCCTCGACCGCCGGCACGGCGAACAGGAACATCATCACCGTGCCGTGCATGGTGAAGAACTGGTTGTAGGTCTCCTGAGGCAGCACACCGTTCAGCGGCAGGGCCAGCTGGGTGCGCATGACCAGGGCCAGTACGCCCGCCAACACGAAGAACAGGAACGCCGCGCCGACGTAGTAAATGCCGACATAGTTGTTGTTGACGACGGTCAGATAGCCCCACCCCTTGGGCGCGCACCAAATCCGCTTCAGCTCATCGAGCTCACCCTTGGGCCGTGCCCCCTTGGTGGGAAAGCGGTCATAGAGCTTGTGGTCGAAGCCGGTTTCGGAACTCATCGCAGGCTCTCGAGATAGGCCGCTACGGCCTGCAGGTCGCCGCCGCTCAGCATCTTGTAGGCGGGCATGCGATTGCCAGGTTTGATCGTCTGGCTGTCGGCCACCCAGCCGGCCAAGGTCCCTCGGTTGTTGGGCAGGATGCCGGCGCCCAGGCTACGGCGCGAGCCGACGTGGGTCAGGTCAGGGCCGGCCAAGCCGTTGGCCGCCGACCCACGCACGGTATGACAGGCGCCGCAGCCGCTATCGGCGAACACCTGCGCGCCGCGTTGGCCAAGCGCATCGGACGGCGCAGGAGCCGCACGCCGTGACCGTCTCCAGCGTTCGAACTCTCCCGGCTCGTGGGCCACCACGACCAAGCCCATCAGGGCATGCGGTCCGCCACAATACTCGGCGCATTGGCCGCCATAGGCCCCGGGCTTGTCGGCCTGCAGACGAAGGATGTTGCGTCGCCCTGGGATCATGTCGACCTTGCCGCCCAGGGGTGGAACCCAAAAGGCATGGATGACGTCGGCGGACTCCAGTTCGAAGGTTACGGGCCGGCCGGCGGGAATGTGGACTTCGTTGGCGTCCTGCAGCACCTCGCGGCCTTGGGCGTCTAGGTAGGCGACCCGCCACCACCACATCTCGCCGGTGACCCGCACACGCATCTCGCCAGGTTCGGGTTCGGCGTTCAGATGGGCGGTAAGAGCCAAGCCATAGACGAGCAGGGCGCTCAGCACGACGGTGGGAAAGACCAGCCCCCCGATCCATATCAGCTTGCGCCCGCTCAGTCGGCGTTTCCATTTGGCGCCGCCAAAAAGCGCTAGGCCGGTGGCGACGAGTACAACCAAAAGCACCACCCCGCTCATGGCGAACAACACCCAGCTAAGGGTGACGATCGGGCCGTTGAACGGGCCGGCCGGGTCGAGGGCGGGCGGGGGCCAGCCCGAGAGAATGTCAGCGAGCATCGAGAGTGTAGAGGTAAGCGGCTATGTCGCGCGCTTCCTCCTCCGTGACGGGCATGGGCGGCATGCCGGAGTTGGGTGAAAGGGCCGGCGCGTTTCGAATGAATGCGGCCAGGGTCTGGGGTTGGTTCGGCAACTGGCCGGCGATCAAGGCTCGGTCGGCGAAACCTTCCAGCGAAGGACCGACCTTGCCCTGCGGCCACCGGACGCCGGGGATTTGGTGACAAGCCCCGCAACCGACGCGCTCCATAGCAGCACGGCCGGCGCCTGGGTCCGCGCCAGCGATGGCGCGCGGCGTCGTTTTGGCGCCGTCACAGGCGCACAACGACATGCCGATCAAGATGGCGCAGACACGCTTCACAACCCACTCGCCCCGGAAATTCAAACTGAGCAATTCGTGGGGGCGGCATGAGTTCCGTTCGGAACCCTCCGCTCATGGTCGTGTTCCGCAGCCATGGGACCCATAGGCCGAGCTTTGCGTAGATCGTTGCTGGGATTGAGCGGGCTTGCGGGCCTTGCCGCCTGCGACGCCGCAGAGCCTCCAAGAAACGCCTTCCGGGCTACAGGCGAATTGATTGCGATGAGCGGCGGCGACGGCGGGTCGCGCAATGCCTGTTTCACGTGTCACGGCTTGAACGGGGAAGGGGATGGGGTGGGGTCTCCCCGCCTTGCCGGGCTGAACGCCGGCTACCTGCAAAGGCAGTTGGACGACTACGCCACAGGGCGTCGGGCCGACTTAGTGATGGCGCCAATCGCCCGGCGTTTGACCGCAGATGATCGACACGCGGTATCAGCCTGGTACGCAGCGAAGCCAGCGACACTGACTGCGAACGCACGCGGGAACGCCGTTGGTAAGTCGCTCTATCATCGGGGCGACCCCAAGCGCGGCCTTCAGGCCTGCGCCGCATGTCATGGAGTAGGGGGTGAGGGGCAAGGTCCCGCCAACCCGCCGCTGGCGGGCCAACCCTCGGGCTACATCGCCGAACAGCTGACCCGATGGGCCAAGGCCGAGCGCCGCAACGACCCACGCGACGTCATGCTGGACATCAGCCGCAAGCTCACGCCAGCCGAGATCGACGCCGTTTCTTCTTATGCATCAGCGCCTTCCGGACATCTTCTTCCAATTCGGTGACGCCGGGCAGCATGCCCTCCAGCACGTCGTGCTTGTAGTGGAAATGATGCCAGAGCGCCGCTCCCACATGGGCGGGAATAGCCAGCACAAGCATCACGACGAGAGCGAAGTGGATTCGCTCAGCCCACATCTCGATCGCCCATCGCGTAGGTAGTGACAGCTCGTGAAACGGCAGCATGGGCCAGGGCAGGACGCCGCCGAAACGAAGCGGCTGCTCGGCGGCCGTGGCCGAGACCATGGCCCACCCGCTGATCGGCAGGAGGATCAGAGCCACATAGAACATGTAGTGGGTAAGGTGGGCGATCACGCTCTGCCAACCAGGCGCATCCGCGTCATTGATGGGACCGGGAGCCATCATCGTGCGCCATGCCGTCCTCAACAGCATGATCACCAGAATCACCAGGCCTACAGCGCTGTGCAGCTGATAGGCGTCGAGCTTGTCGGGGCCAACGGGCAAGCGCCCGGTCCGCCATCCCCACCAAAGCTGAAACAGCACGAGCGCAGCCACGACCCAGTGAAAAGCAACGCCGACGGGGGAGTACCGGCGTCGGCGGTTATATCCCTTCACCCAGCGCTTGAGCCCCTCCATCATCGTGCGGTCGCCACAGCGTCGTCTTCACCCAGCCATCGCCCCAGCATCCAGAGCGCCGCGAGCAAGTAGAATGCCGAGCCCGGCGCCCACATGATTAGCCCCGCAACCTGCTGATCCTGCAGCGGTGTAAGGCCCCACGCGGCGGTCGTGGTGAGGTGGGGCGCGTAGATCGCTTGTCCGGCGAAGGTCAAAAGCGCGCCCAGCAGACCCATTTGCAGCATCGTTCCTAGCAAGCCGGCGACCGCCGCGGGCGCCGCCACGCTCCGCAGCGCATGCCAGAACATCACCGCTGAACCCAGCAGGCTGAACTGCATCAGCCAATAGGCGAAGTCGTTGGAAAGCGCCCAGCCATAGGCCGAAGGCGCATGCCAGAGCCACAGCACCGCCATCTGCACCGCGGCGGCGACCACTAGGGATGGACGCCCCCTCGGCGCGGGAAGCGACCAAGCAAGCAACGGCGCCGCGACCGCGATCAGCAGGAGGTGATGTGCCGTCCTGGCCGCGAATAACGATGAGCTCAGCGCGCACAGCGGCGATACGAAGATCAGCATCAGGACAGCTAAGGCTGTGCTCACGGTGACTCTGCGAACGCCATCCAGCCGCCACGCCAGCAGGCAACCAAGCAACAGCGCCGCCAGAACGATGGGATCGAGGTTCCAGCGGGTCATCAGCTCGCCGGGCGAGGGCCCGACCCCGCAATAGGGCGTCCAGGTCGTCTGTGACATGCAGCTAGAGCGTTGCCTTGGGGCTTCGGTTCCCAAGGGCTGCGCTCAGGCATCAGGCGCCGCCAACGCGTATTGGGTTGACGGTCCCCGCGCGAAAGGTTCTTCAGCCAAACCTACTGTGGGAGGGACCTTCCGATGACCGATCAAACCGTTGAAGACTTGAACGCTCGCCACAACGCAAAGATGGTCAAGGTTCAGGCCGCCCGCGCCAAGATGATGGCCGAACGGCAGATCGAAAAAGGCCTGCTGATCGTCAACACGGGGGCGGGGAAGGGCAAGACGACAGCCGCCCTAGGCATGGTTCTGCGCGCCATCGGCCATGGACAGCGCGTCAGCGTCATTCAGTTCATAAAAGGCGCGTTGCAGACGGGCGAAAAGGTGGTGTTCGACGCCTTTCCTGAACAGGTTGAATTTCGGCCGATGGGCGAGGGGTTCACCTGGGACACCCAGGACCGAGCCAGGGATATCGCCGTCGCGCGCCAAACCTGGGAGGCCGTCAAGGCCAGGATCGCCGACCCCGACTGGGACATGGTGGTCTGCGACGAGCTAAACATCGTTCTGCGATACGATTATCTGCCGGTGGACGAAGTCGTCGAGGTCCTCAGCGCTCGCCCTGAGGGAAAGCATGTGGTCGTCACGGGCCGTAATGCGCCTCAGGCCTTGATCGACGCGGCCGACCTGGTCACCGAGATGGTGGTGATCAAGCATCCTTTCCGCAGTGGCGTTAAGGCCCAAGCCGGGATCGAGTTTTGAGTCTCTTGAAGCCGGCCGCGCAAGGCCCGAGTTTGATCGTCTGCAACACCTGCCGTTGGTCGCCCGAGGAGCGCGAGGACGCCGACGGCGTTCGGGGCGGCACGCGTCTGCTGGAAGCGCTGCGAAACCTGGCTGCCAAGGACCAGCGGTTGAACACGCTCGCGATCGAGGAGATGGCGTGTCTCTTCAACTGCACCCAACATTGCTCAATCCATCTGCGTAGCCCCGGAAAGATCGGCTACGTGCTGGGGCGCTTCACGCCGGATGCGGACGCGGCTCAGGCCATTCTCGAGTATGCCGTCGCCTACATGGAAAGCGAAGAAGGCGTTGTCGCTTATCGCCAGTGGCCCGAAGGCGTGAAAGGCCACTTCATCGTGCGCCTGCCTCCCGCCGGCCAGGTTGTAGGGGACTGACCCGCAAAGGATCAGCCGCCACCATCTACCCATTATTTCCGAGACAGCACAGCTTCGGAAGCTGTTGCAGCCATAAACCGCTGAATTAACGCCAAAAATGATGCAATTTGAGAGGGGCAGGCGTTGCGCTTAGCAGCGGAGCTTCTGTTGCAAACTCGATGGCGCTCGGCCGGCTGCAGAGGCCCGATGGCCAGGAAAACATAAGGTATAGATAGGTTGTGGATAAGCGCCAGAAGCGAAGACGGATGTCGGTTTCTGACTCATAGCGGGACGTCTGGGCGTCCGCTTCTGGGCGTGCAGTGGAACCGGCTACCGGTCGCCCTTCCCCATTCCGAGGAGATCGAAGAAGCCGGCGGACCGGCAGCCTATGTAGAGACCTGGCTGGACGTGATGGCAGGGCCTGCTGAATCGCAGGCCCACGAGGTCAGCAGCCGGCAGCTTTCGCTGTTCTAGGACCAGGACCTCGTCACTCGCTGCAGACGATGGCGAGGTCCAAGCCTACTGTTTCCTTCAGATACGTCAGGGCTGCACCCAAGACGGTGTCCTGTGAGCTGGTGCGCTTAGATTTCGATAGTCCAGGTTGGACCATGACGATTTCGGCCCGAATGGGATGGAAGCGGTGGAACTTCACCAACTGATTGAGTTCGCCGGGGCCGCCCTTCAGATAGCGCGAGGGACGTGATGGTGCCTTGAGCGCTTCGTTTCGTACTTTCAGGTGT
Organism: Caulobacter sp. NIBR2454; assembly: GCF_027474405.1. Classification (GTDB taxonomy): domain Bacteria; phylum Pseudomonadota; class Alphaproteobacteria; order Caulobacterales; family Caulobacteraceae; genus Caulobacter. The sequence continues at coordinate 1,896,511 of NZ_CP114871.1, read as the reverse complement.
TGGGCGAGATGCTGGAAGCGACCCAACCAACGTGCAGATCGCACGGCTTGCGAAGCCACTTCGACGACGTCTTTGACGCGTTCGCCCACTGTGGTTCCGCCAGAGAATTTGCAGTGAACCAAGGCAAGGCGAAGATGATCCTTCTCTGCCTTTATGCATACGAGGTCCGCCGCTTCACCGCTCGCGTCGTCATCAAAAACGATATCAAACCCAGCATCGATGTAGTGTTTCGCGACATGCGCCTGGATGGAGTCAGCGCGCTCCGCACCGTCCTTCCACATTGACTCTTTGGTGATATCCACCCCGGTCCAATCCCAACATTCGAACCGATCCTCCCCAATGGTCAGGTCGTAGGGAGTCTGCGGGACAATGTGGAGGTTGGCGTCCAACTCGGAAAGATCGACGAAACGGAACAGTGGCGGGTAGTCGCCGAAATAATCGGACAGCGGCTGGTGCAGCTTCCCGCTGGTCACATGCACAGTACTGCCGCTGATCTGGGTAACTGTGTAGCCGTCTGGTCCCGAAAGTTCGAACCGGAAGCGGGCCCAAAGGCCTGTAGTCGCTTCGACGAGGTCGAATTCGATCGCATTCGTCGAGCGGTCCATCCCTGCGATCGTGAGTTCGAAGGTAGTCTGCGCGGCTTTGCTTGTGCCGTCGCTGAAGACCACTCGCTCCTCGGACTGCCGGAGAAGTTCGACAGGCCAATCGACACCCAACAGTTCCGCCGTTGGCAGCGCGGTCACGACCGTGGGGAGCAGGACGTTATCGATGAGCTTGCTGCTATCGATCGAGGCATCGCGCAGCTTGTCGCCGACGCCTTGCGCCCATTCGATAAAGCGAGGCAGCGAACCACCTTGATCGCGAGACCAAACGCGACCTTTCACCGTGCAGCCGACTGTCGTCTGCCTGCCGTGCTCCCATCCGATGCCGGATAGCAGCGCTTTGATGGAGCCGCTCTTCTCCGCTTGGCTCAGGGCGCCCACCACCTCCGCGCCTGTGTAGGAGGCGTATGAGAGATTGCGCCGGCCGTGCTTCTTGACCCCCAAGTTCTGGAAGATGAGGCGATTGATGCGGCCCAAGGCCCTGAAGATCACATCACCGCTAATAAGCGTGGTGGCGCCGACTGCCTTTGCAAGCGGCGCGAAGTTGGAATCCTTGTCGGTCGAGGCGAGGTACAGGATGCTTCGGGTCGCGTCGTAGTGCAGGACGAAGAGGGTCCATGTTCGGTCGCGCACCGCCTTCGAACGGCTCCACTTCACCGAGGGTTCGGAGCGAGTGACGAGGAACAGTGTGTTCGACGGGCTGTGCAGCCACACTCGGTAAGGAACGAAGCTCTCAGGAAGGCCTTGGTGGAAATTCTTCGGTTGGAAGCTCTTGGCTTCGTAGAAGAGTGTGCTCAGCGGCGGCTTTAGGAGCTTGTGCGAGATCGGTGTGTCTTCGTTCTGCACGCCTTTGTCGAGACGCTGAGCCTCGTTCAGAAATGCCACCAGCCGCGCATGTTCCTGGGCGGCTTGGGAACTAAGTTCGCTGAGCACGTCGTTCCAGTCGGCATCTTCGCTGTAGAGCCGTTCAAGTGCGGCGGAGACGTTCGGTTCGGCGATGTTCGCGATGATGGTCGCGTTGCCGATATTCTCGGCCGAGCTTCGCGTGAAGCGGCCTGTGAACTGGAGCAGGATGGCCAGGCTTTTGTGGAGATCATGGACGGCCGCGACCTTTAGCTGAGGGAGGTCGAACCCTTCACCCAACATATTCACGCACACTACGATGTGATTGCGACCAGCGATCAGATCTGCGACTCGCTGTCGTGCATCCGTCTGGTCGGAATGGATGATGGTCGGCTTGAGCTCCGGTGCCAAGCGTCCGTAAAGCGCATGGATTTTGTTGGCGCGATCGATGCTCGCACATCGAGCCATCATCCGATGGTCCAAACCTGCTGCTATATCTTCCCGGAGCTTGGCAACGGCGGCCTCAGCGATCGCTTTGTCCGCTTTGGATGGCGTGGGTTCGTACACCGGGTCAAACGTGATCCGGCGGAAATATCCATCCTGTTGAGCGCGCCGCAGCGAGTAGCTGTAGATGACTTGGCCGTCGACCAACTGTCCATCACGGCGGAAAGGCGTAGCAGTGAACTGAAGAATCGGCCGGTCGGCAAAGGCCTCTCGGAAGCTCGACCAACGGGCAGCCGACACGTGATGGGCTTCGTCGATGACGAGCGCTCCTACTCGCTTCACGATTTCCGGCCATAGAGGCTCAGCACCTGCGTCCGCGACGGATGTCATGGTGGTGACGATCACATTGCAGCGCTCGAAGACTTCCAGAGCGTCGGGCGTCTTAGGTACTTTTGTGATGATCCCCACGATCGGGTTTGGTGCGTCTTCGGGGAGCACCTTCAACCAGCGAAGTAGTCCCATGTTGATGAACTTGCCGATCGTTTGCGCTCGGAGCGCATCACCTGGCACCACCACAAGCATCGGCTTCCGCATGTACGCCGCAAGCGCGGCCAACATGGTTTCGGTTTTGCCGGTACCGGTCGGCATGACAACCGTCGCCGCCTGCCTATGAAGGCTCCAGTGTGCCCCGATGGCGTGCAACGCACCTAGCTGCGGAGGTCGAAGACCTCGGCGGTCCTCATCGACAGTCCCATCGTCGTTGGGTGCTTCGGCACGGAAAGCTACTTGACCCTCCCAAAGCCGAGCGCGCGCCGTCACGACCGCCGGCCATCCCTCGGCAGCTGCTTGAGCCTCCAGGTCATCGACGAGCCGGTGTGAAGTCCAAGACAGGCTTCCATCGGCACCGCTGAGCAGCACACCATCCGCAGCGGGAGGTCGAGCTACTTTAGTCCGGGTTGTCAGGATAAAGGTCTCACCGTCCGCAGTCCGATAGATCGGTTCTTTGACACGAGGCGACACGGCAACCTCGCCGATCTTGGTAGCTTCGACCACGATCGGCCCGCGCAGCAGGCACTCTATTCTTCCCGTCGGGGTTCGGATGGGTCCGTACTTGACGGTCGGCAATGTGAATGCCGTCGGTGCTTCAGCAGTGAAGAGGTCTGGCTGCGACATGACTGTCCTAGGCGCGAGCTCTTGGATGAGCTCCACTAAGGATAGTGCACCGAACGGCCTTTTCCACCACACGGTTAAGGTTGTTCACAGCCGAGAGTGTTCTGGCGCGAGGGCTTTGTTACCTCGGGGCGCTTCCAATGGGTCGAGACCAAGTCTCGCAGCCCGTCAGAGCGAGGAAATCCGGCTCAGGATAGCGAACGATCCGCCGCACCTGTCGGGCGGGGAGGTCCTCAGTGACTCGGTCCTCGAACTCCAGATGGTCTCGTGCGGAGTGACCAAGAGACGCCAGATAGTGGGCCACGATAGAAAAGGCAGGACTTGCGCTGTCACCCAATAGAGCGATCGGAATGTCGGCCTCTACGACCGCCGGCGTGCCGATGGACCTAAGCAGCGGCCCCATCACTGCATTGGAGTCGTGGGAATTATAGAGGGCTTCTCCGCCCCAAGTCCCGAGAAGTGAGCCAATGCCGCCTTCGCCAGCCTCGCGGGGCGGGAAGAAGCACCACCAGATACGGCCTCGCCGGTAGGATTCGCTGCGCGACATCGTGGATGGCGTGTTCAAGCGCACCCTCACCCTTCTTGAAACCAATCTGGATCTTCTCGAGCAATCGGCGCAGGATCTCCTGCAACGAGAGACAGGTCGCTGCGTGACACTGTCACTGGCGCAGATGATCGGCGAACAACCCTGACTGGATAGTGAAAACGGAGAAGACGAATGGCACACGGAGCTTGCGATATTTGCGGTCGCCCGGCGACGGCGCGTGTGCGCGCCTCGGTGAACGGCAGGGTTCAGAACATGGAGCTTTGCGACCAGCATTACAGCGAAATGGCGCGCCGGTCGGGGCGCAGCGCCTCGCCGCTGGAGTCCCTGTTCGGACGGCGTTCCCTTCTTGACGAATTCCTCGGCGAGAGCGGTTTCGGCAGCCTCTTTAGTGACAGTCCGCTGCGAGGCGGCACGCTCGGCTCTATGGGTGATGGCGATGACGCTGTCGTCGACGCCACTTTCGGCGAGGGCGCGCCGCGGCGTGGATCGCGGCGCGGCGGCGGACGCACCATCGCCGACCGGCTGAGCGAACAGGGCAACAAGCTGCTGCAGGATGCCGCACAGAAGGCCGGGGAATTCGGGCGCAGCGAGGTCGATACCGAACATCTGCTTCTGGCATTGACCTCGTCTGACGTAGTCAAGACGATCCTGGAACAGTTCAAGGTCGATGTGGACGATCTGCGGCGCCAGATCGAGAAGGAAGCGAAGCGTGGAGACGCCAAGACGGAAGGCGAAATCGGCGTAAGTCCTCGCCTGAAGGACGCGCTGAACCGGGCCTTCATCGCCTCGAACGAACTCGGCCATTCCTATGTCGGTCCTGAGCACCTTCTGATCGGCCTTGCCGAGGAAGGTGAAGGCCTGGCCGCGTCGATCCTGCGCAAATACGGATTGACGCCGCAGGCGCTTCGCCAGCAGGTGACCAAGGTCGTGGGCAAGGGAGCCGAGGAAGGCCGCGTGGAGGCGCCTTCCAGCACGCCCGATCTCGACCAGTTCAGCCGTGACCTGACGAAGCTCGCCCGCGAGGGCAAGCTCGATCCCGTCATAGGCCGCGCCCGCGAGATCGAGACGACGATCGAAGTGCTGGCCCGCCGGAAAAAGAACAACCCGGTGCTGATCGGCGAGCCCGGCGTGGGCAAGACCGCCATCGTCGAGGGACTTGCACAACGGATCGTCGCGGGCGAAGTGCCCGAGGCGCTGCGCGACAAGCGGCTGGTCGAGCTAAACATCAACTCGATGGTGGCCGGGTCGAAGTATCGCGGCGAGTTCGAGGAGCGAGTCCAGAAGATCCTCAAGGAGATCACCGAGGAGAAGGACAGCCTGATCCTGTTCATCGACGAGATCCACACCATCGTCGGCGCCGGCCAGGGCGGTGGCGAAGGTGGTCTCGACATCGCCAACACCTTCAAGCCGGCGCTGGCGCGAGGCGAGCTGAACCTGATCGGCGCGACGACGCTCAACGAGTACCAGAAATACATCGAGAAGGACGCGGCGCTCGAGCGACGGTTCCAGCCGGTTTATGTCGAGGAACCCACGGTAGCTCAGGTCATCATGATCCTGCGCGGCCTGCGCGACACGCTGGAGGCGCACCACAAGGTGACGATCACCGACGAGGCCATCGTCGCGGCAGCCGAGCTTTCTGATCGCTACATCACTGGCCGCTTCATGCCCGACAAGGCGATCGACCTGATCGATCAGGCAGCCGCACGGGTGAAGATCAGCGCCACAGCGCGCCCTGTGGACGTCCAGGAGTTGGAGGCCGAAGCCGCGCAGATCAAGCGCGAGCAGGACTATGCCGCAGCCCGCAAGCAATTCGACCGAGCAGCAGAACTGAAGAAGGAGCTGGAGCAGAAGCAGAAGGAGCTGGACGAGCTTCTGGAAATCTGGAAGCGCGACCAGGCTTCGGCGACCGCCGAGGTGCGCGCCGATCACGTCGCGCAGATCGTCTCCAAGATCACCGGCGTTCCAGTCACGGAGCTGACCACCGAGGAGAAGGACAAACTCCTCAAGCTCGAGGAGAAGCTGCACGAGCGCGTCATCGGCCAGGAAGAAGCGATCCGCGCCGTGGCCGATGCGGTGCGCCTGGCGCGTGCGGGTCTGCGCGAAGGTTCCGGTCCGACTGCGACCTTCCTGTTTCTCGGGCCAACCGGGGTTGGCAAGACGGAACTGGCCAAGACGCTCGCCGAGGTGATCTTCGGCGACCAGGATGCGATGATCCGTATCGACATGTCGGAGTATGGCGAGCGCCACTCGGTTGCCCGGTTGGTTGGCGCACCTCCGGGCTACGTCGGATACGACGAAGGCGGGCAGCTGACGGAGAAGGTGCGCCGTCGGCCCTACTCGGTCGTACTCCTCGACGAGATCGAAAAGGCGCATCCCGATGTCTACAACATCCTGCTTCAGGTGTTCGACGATGGCCGCCTGACCGATGGCAAGGGCCGCGTGGTGGACTTCACTAACACCATCATCATCGCCACCTCGAACCTCGGTTCGGACATCATCCAGCGCAACCTCACGAAACGCGGCAGCAGGGAGTTCGACGAGGCCAAGCAGAAATCCGAACTGATGGAGGTGTTGCGCGGTCATTTCCGGCCAGAGTTCATCAACCGGATCGACGAGATCATCGTCTTTCATTCGCTGAATCAGTCGGAGATCCGCCAGATCGTCGAGTTGCAGCTCAACCGGGTGAAACGGACCGCCCTTACCCAGGGCGTCGAACTCGAACTCGATGTGAGCGTCGTGGATCACTTCGGCGCGGTCGGCTTCCGTCCCGAATTCGGCGCCCGCGAGCTACGCCGGCTGATCCGGTCGGAGCTGGAGACCGAGTTGGCTCGCGAACTGCTCTCGGGGCGGATCGAGGATGGCGACAAGGTCCGCGTCGCCTGGTCAGCGGACGAACAGAAGGTCGTGTTCGAAAAGATCGCAAGGGACACCGGTGACGACAGCCCGGACGATCCGGCCCAAGCCGGGATCGGCGAGTCCAGCGCAGTTGCCGAAAACAAGGCGGACGCTCCGACGCCCGATGTCCCAGTCGACGCCAATGATAAGGAGCAGTCCAAGGGCGATAAGTCTATCGGATGACGTCGTGAAGGACTGGCCGGCGCGATGACGGTCGCGCCGGCTCATTTCGTCAAAAAGCGACAAGCAAGGTCATACGGCATGGAAGTCATCAGAGCATTTCGCAATCTCGACCGGCACGGCCAACAGCGCGCGCCTGAGGTCATCGAGGAAGAGGTGCGGCAACTTGAACCGCATCTTGTACGCTTCCGCGAGGATCTCGTCCGGCTCGAAGTCGTCGCGTCCCAGACGAGCGGCAAGACGCGCATCCAGGTCAGCCTGCGCCTGCAACTGCCCTCGGGCGTGATCGCGGCACAGGAAGAGGGGTTCGAGATTGAGCCTGTCCTGCGCAAGGCCTTTGCCAACCTGCGCCAGCGGGTTGACCGGCATGTGGCGCGCCTCAAACATGAACCGGACTGGAAGCGCCCGGCCCGCCGCCGCCGCATCGGCGCGCTTCTGCCCCCGGCACGCGATGCGGCCGAGTCGAACCGGCGGGCGATGTATTTCGACCTGATCGAGGATCATCTGGACCGGGTCCATGACGCCGTCCGGCGCGAACTGACCTATCTCGAAGCCGGCGGATCGGTGCCGCCGGGCAGGCTCGGGGTCGACGATCTGGTCGATGCGATGGTTCTGAAGGGGCTCGAACGGTTCGAGACGCGGCCGACGGAATTCTCGGTCGGCGATTGGCTCTTGCGGCTGGCCCACGAGACCATCGAGGAGGAGGGACGTGCGGCCCGCCGGGCCCTGCCCGAGGACGCCGCCTCGCTCGACGCCGAGCCCGAGAAGCCCGCAGAGGATCCGACCGAAGCCGATCAGGAATTGTCCGAATTCCACCAGCCCGACGACGTGTTGCGGCTCGAGGATCTCGTCGCGGACGACAGCGTGACCGATCCCGAGAGAGAAGCTGAGCGGCATGAACTGGCGCAGTCGCTGCATCGCGCGATGGCCCAGCTTCCGGCGCTCTGGCGCCGCGTGCTGGAGCGAATCCACCTTGCCGACAGCACGCCGGCCGAGGCCGCCGCGGCGCTCGGCCTGGATGCGGCCGAGGTCGACCGGATCGCCCTGTCCGCGGCCGCCTTTCTTCGCGCGAAACTGATCGAGGCCGGGTTCGCGGGCGAAACCGTCGAAACCGCGAACCTGGAACAGGAAATCGCCCGCACGGCGCGCCTGCCCCAACCGATCCTCGAACGGCAGCGGATCGTCATTGCGATGCACGGCGAGGCGGCCATCCTGTCGCATGCCGAAAGCTCGCCCGATCATCCAGGAGGACGCATCGAATGAACATCAACTCGCTCAACCCGGCCCGGGACATCGAAGACATGCTCTGCACGCTGACGCGCAACTGGTGGCTGGTCATCCTGCGCGGCGTGCTGGCGCTGATCATCGCCGCGCTTGCGTTCCTGATGCCGGCTGAATCGCTCCTGGCTCTGACGCTGGTATTCGGCACCTTTTCCTTCGCCGATGGCGTGTTAGGCCTGATCTCCGCCATTCGCAACATCCGGAAGGGCCGGCGGTGGGGTTGGCTCATGGTCAGCGGCCTGCTCGGCATCGCCACGGGAATCGTCGTCGTGATCTCGCCCTTCGTTGCCACACTCGTCCTAGCGACGTTCCTTTGGGCCAGTATTGCCTTCTGGTCCGTGTTCTCGGGTGCCCTCGAGATCGCGGCAGCGATCCGCCTGCGAAAGGAAATCAACGGCGAAATCTGGCTGATCCTGAGCGGCCTTCTCTCGGTCGTTCTCGGTGTCGTCGTGACCTGGATGCTGCTGACGCGCCCGGTCGAAAGCTTCCTCGCGCTCGGCTGGCTGATCGGCTTCTACGCCGCGGTCTTCGGGGTGATGATGATCCTCCTCGGGCTACGGCTTCGCAAGGCGGATCGTTCGGACGGTGCGGCCTTCGATGACGCTCCCCCATCGGCAAAGGCGTGAGGTGCCCTATGGTGGATGACGGGCGAATTGCCGGCGAGGAGCACGATTTCACCCGATGGGACGAAACGATCTTCGACCGTTGCCTGAGCGCCGGCTTCAATCCGTTCGGCAGCGGTCCGACGCCAATCTTCCCGCGGCACCGGGACGCAGAGGCGCCGGACGCCGATGCAAAGCCGTGCATGCCACCTGACACCGAAAATGCGGGGTGCTGATGTCGAACCGCCTGCCTGACTTGGCATTTGCTGCTGCGGCCGCTGCCTTGGGCATCGGAATCGTTTTCGTTTTTCGCTCGATGTATCTTGCCGAAGACATACTGCCTTTCGCGCAGGAGATGACGCTCATCTTCCTCGGCGCTGTCGTGACGATCATTCTGACCGCGGCGCTTCTCAATCGCCAGACCGATCTCGAGCTTCGCAAGGAAGGAAGGGTCATCATCCTCCAGCAGCAATGCGACATTTACATGGCCTGTATCGAGAAGGTCGCAGAGATCGTGGAAACCGCAAGGCACGATGCGAAGCTGATCGATGAACTGCGTGTTCTCAGCCACAAGCTGGCTGTGGTCGCGAGTGCAGGGGTCGTGTCCAGCTTCGAGCAGGTACTGGAGAGCTTGCAGTCCGGTTTTGCTGACGGCACGCTCTCGGACGGGGACGGAGAGGGCGTGATGAATGCCGTCGCCGATCTCACGATAGCGATGCGGTCGGACGTCCTGCACGCTGCTGCCTTTCCTTCGCAGAACACCGAACGCGCCGTTCGCCTGAATTCGAGGCGAATGGAAAAACTCGACGATCTCGAACGTCACCTTCTCGTATCCACCGACACCCGGGAGAACTGATATGCGCGGCCATAATCGCCCACCATTCCCGCCGAAAATTCCCGGAACCGATCAGCCATCCTGGGACGTGCCGACGGCAATCATCTACCGTCCTGCCCGTTCCGCGATGACATCGGCGCCTCGGCCCAACTACTGGGTCCTCGAGTTCGAGCCGTCCCGGCCGCCGCAGATCGAGCCGCTGATGGGATACACGTCCAGCGGCGATCCCTATCGTCCGATTCGGCTGAAGTTTCCGGATCGCGACAGCGCCGTGGACTTCGCAGAGCGGCAGGACTGGCACTATGTCGTGCGCGAGGACGCTGGGGGAGCCCGGATGGCGAACCCTTGGGCGGGTGAGACGCGCCACCGGCTGCACAGGGGCGTCGATGCCCCGGGAGCCTTCCGGGTCCCCTTCCGCCCCGATCGCGGCCTCTCAAGAGGCGTCCAGCATGAGAGCACGGCCAACCCGTCTACCAGCGACAGGGAGAGTTTCGATCCGGTCCTCGAAGCCTCGCTCGAATCCTTCCCCGCCTCTGATCCTCCGGCGTGGACGGTGACGTGATGGTGTGGACGACCTCCGCCTAACCGGCTGTTCTGGCGGTGTCGTCATCAGGGACGTCATGTGTGGACGACCTCCAAGACGCAAGAGTGGAAACGACGTGGGCGCTCGGTCGAGTGCAGTCATGTGTTCGGCCTATTGATGCAGCTGTGTGCGCTGCTGGCCCTGATGAAGTCCGCGGACCGGCTCCCTAATCACGTCAACGCGCTCAAGGCGCTCTGACCCCCTGGGTTTCACCGATCCCCGGCTGCGGCCGGTTCGTCATCACGTCTCACCACTCCTTCGCCTACGGCGCCGGTCCTGGGTGAAGACCGGGCCGATCTCTAGGCCGCCGTGGGCTTGTAGTCCTCCTGTCGCGCCATCAGGGTCCAGGCGATGCGGGCCGTCTTGTTGGCCAAGGCCACGGCAGCGACCTTCGGCTTCTTGCGTTCGAGGAGATTGCCAACCCAGCCCTCGCGTCTTTGCTGCCGGGCCATTCGGAGGACGGCTGTCGCCCCGACGACGAGAAGACGTCGAAGGTAGCTGTCGCCCACCATGAACTGCGGCTCGCCGCCTTGCAGCACATTATAGGGCAGCTGGTAGGCCGGGGTTGCAGCCGCTGCGTCTTCCCACCGCTGCCGGCTCAATTGCTCCAGCGTCTGCGTGCGCTGCTCCAGCGTGACGCTGTCGTTGTAGCCCCGGGACATGACACGGGTCATGTCATACATGGTGCTGGCGACGACGGCCTTGACGCGCTTGTCCACGGCGACGGCGTTCAGGGCCATGCCGCCCCAGCCGCAGATGCCGATGACGCCGATGCGCTCGCGGTCGACGGACGGATGTAGGCCCAGGAAGTCGACCGCCGCGCTGAAATCCTCGGTGTTGATGTCAGGCGAGGCGACGTTGCGCGGCTCTCCGCCGCTTTCCCCCGTGAAGGACGGATCGAAGGCCAGGGTCGCGAAGCCGCGCTCCGCCATGGTCTGGGCATAGAGGCCCGACGACTGTTCCTTCACCGCGCCGAACGGCCCGCCGACGACCAGCGCGGCCAGGCGCCGATCGCTGCGGGACTTGGGCAGATAGAGGTCGCCCGAAAGTGTGAGGCCGTAGCGGTTCCTGAACGTGACCTTCTGGTGGTCGACGTTTTCGCTTTTGGGGAAAAGCTTGTCCCAGTCATTCGGCATGGTCTGCGCCTTTGCATTGGACGTGTTGAAGAGCGACCCGGCGGCTGCGGCGACCACGCCGGCGCTGGTCAGTTTCATAAGGTTGCGGCGGCTCGTGTCTGAGGTGGTCATGGCTATCTCCTCGTTCATGTCGGTCATTGGGGTTTCAGCAGCCGGCGGCCGTTGCCGATCAGGACCAGCGCCGCCCCGGCCAGGACCGCGCTGCCGATGAAGGTCGCCCGGATCGAAAAGCCGTCCAGCAGCCAGCCGCCAGCGACGGCGCCGAGCAGGATCGAGGCCTGGACCGCCGCGACCATCAGGCTGCCTGCGGCTTCCGGGGCATCGTCGGCGTTCTGGGACATCCAGGTCATCCAGATCACCGACATGGCGGTATTCATCGCGCCCCACAGCGCCAGCAGCACGCCGGCCGCGAACGGTGATCCGCCCAGGAACAGAAGTCCGAGCGTGCAGCCGCCCATCAGCAGAGCCGGCAGCCGCAGAAGGCGGGCGACATCGCCTTTCAGGAAACGGCCGGAGGCCCAGGTGCCGACGAAGCCCGCACAGCCCAGCACCAGCAGCAGGACCGACAGCACCGTCACGTTCGCCCCCGTCACCCGCTCCAGGAAGGGGCGCAGATAGGTGAACATGGTGAAGGCCGAACCCCAGGACAGCATCGAGGCGATGAGGCCGATCAGGAAATACGGGCGCTTCAGCAGGCTGAACATGGTCCGGACGTCCTGCCTCTGGCCCGCAGGCAGGGAGGGCAGGGCCACCACGTGCCAGATCAGGTTGACGGCGACGATGGGCGTCAGGGCCCAGAAGACCTCGCGCCAGCCGAACAGGTCGCCGAGATAGCTGCCGACCGGGGCGGCGAAAGCCGCCGCTATGGCCTGGCCGCCGTACATCAGGGCCAGGGCGCGCGGCACGTCGTCTTTGGGAACCAGGCGCATGATGACGGCTGTGGCCAGGGCCCAGAAGCCGCCGATGCAGATGCCCAGCAAGGCGCGGCCGATCATCAGCACCGCAAAGTTCGGCGCGGCCGCGACCAGGACCAGCGACAGCAGCATCAGGGCGGTCATGGCGACTAGGACCCACTTGCGGTTCAGCCGTCCGGCCGCCGTGGTGATGAGCAGGCTAGCCACGACGGCGAACAGGCCGCTGATCGAGATCGCCTGCCCGGTCTGGCCCTGGGTTGCGCCGAGGCCTTCGGCCATCGGCGTCAGCAGGCTGACTGGCATGAATTCCGAGGCGATCAGCATCGCCACGCACAGGGCCATAGACAGGACCGCGCCCCAGGCGGCGGCGGGCTTGACGGTCGTATCGGTAGTGAGGGCGACTTCGATCATGGCCGAACTTCTATCGGCGAACGCACAAAGCGATTAGTCGCCCTAATCGGCATGAACTAATCGATATGAACGAATAGTCTGACGCAGCGCCGAGGAGGAGACCGCCCGTGGAACGGACCGACTTCAATCAACTGACCTGGTTCCAGGCGGTCGCCGAGGAGCGCAGCTTTACCAAGGCGGCGGCGCGGCTCGGCGTGGCGCAGTCGACGCTCAGTCATGCGATCAAGCAGCTTGAAGCCCGGATGGGCATTCGCCTGCTGATGCGGACCACACAACGTCGCCACGACCGTCGCGGGCGAGCGGCTGCTGCAGACCATCGCCCCGCGCATGACCGAGATCGAGGAAGAGATCGCCGCCCTGACGGCGTTCCGCGACAAGCCGTCCGGTTCGATCCGGCTAACCCTGTCCGACCACGCCCTGCAGACCGTGGTCTGGCCCAAGCTGAAGCCCGCGCTCCAGGCCTATCCGGACATCAGCGTCGAACTGCTGCTGGACAGCAGCTTCCGCAACATCGTCGAGGAGGGTTACGACGCCGGCGTCCGGCTCGGCGAAAGCGTCGAGAAGGACATGATCGCGGTCCGTAACCGCAGCTAGGCCCTGCCGCCACCTGTTGGGGCGACTTCGACAGTGAATCGAAGGCCAGCGGCCTTCCATAAAGCAACAACCGTCGCGAATGGTGGACTTCGCTTGCTGGAGAGGAGACTCACAACCCTCAACGGCGTCAGCCCTGTAGCTTTCGCTACAGCTTCCAGGAGCTCGAACTCTTCCAAGTCCTCCATGAAGCATCGCAGTGCGGCCCTCGGGCCTTCAGAGGCGAGCGCCGCGTTCATGCGTGCGGCCATGTGAAGGCTGGCGCCTTGAACCGGCGTCATTCCAGCTTCCCGTAGGCCTTGGTGTCGATGTCCTCATCCCATTCGCTGAAGGCTGCAAAAGGATCACCTCCGCGCGGTTGGTGCGCAGACTTCGGATCGCCTTTTCTGGGAGCGCTGTCCTGGTGCCTTTCTATATCCCCTTTCTCCGCTGAGCCGTGGTGCGCGGTCGTTGTCTTGGTTCGACCCGCCACCGCTATGTCTCTAGGGGAAACGCTCCGCCGATTGGCGATCATGACGACTTTTGTAGCAAACTGCCGTGCAGTGTCGGTGATCGACTCGTTCATGAATTTCCCCGTGCTCGCGGCCTGCGAAGCCAACGCCAGAAATGCAGCATCTAACGCCTGGCTGTTACGAAATGCGTCACCCGCCAGATGGCGCATCAGTGAGTACTGAAATCCTGCGATCTCGAAATACATTCCGAAAACCCGCCCGCGTCCAGGATCCGTACGCAAATAGCCTAGCGGTAATTGGGGCGGCGGCATTGGAGGGCCTCCGCTGGCGAGATTGCTAACCACGACGTCTTGATGTTGGCCGGATAACTGGCAGAGCGCTTCAATGCGTTCGGCTAGTTCAGGCGAGGGCTCCAGTTGGACGGCGGACACGTCGGTTGGGATAGCCAACCATGTTGGTGATGGCGCGATCAGTTCGACTGCTGCGCGCATTGAAACCAAGCCCGCGACGTACCGAGGCAGCGGGATGCCTTCGTTGTGCGCCAAGGCAGTCAATTCATCTCGAACGGAATTGGCTACCAAAACCGTCCAGACTGGCGAGGTGTCGGATTCGAGAACGTCGGGCTGGGCCATGAAATGCTACTTAACGTCTGTCGACGTAAAGTCATCATCCATCGACGTTCAGCCCCATGTCAGAGGGGCGGGGGCTAGAGCTTCGAACGGTTGTGGCGACGAATGTTCGCTCGATCCGTCGTGAACGAGGGTTTAGCCAGGAAGAACTGGGCGCAGCCGCAGACCTTCACCGTACCTATATTGGGTCCGTCGAGCGCTCTGAACGCAACCTGTCGATCGACAGCATCGCGGCGCTTGCCCACGGTCTAGGGGTCGAGCCGTGGCGTCTTTTGATGCCGCAGCCGCAGGGATAGTCTCTTCATTTCCTGGCGCTTTTCGCCGCGGCTAGAAACTCCGCGACATGTGCGTCTGGAAGTGCACCTAGGTCCTGCAGCCCTGAAATGGCTTCGCTATATTCAGGGAAGTACTCGCGCCATGCCTTCATTCCTCCGATTTTGCCGATCGCCAGAATCGCAGCGCGATGGCTTGCCGCAAGAAGATCGCGCTGACGCCTGAGTCGAAGGTTCTCCGCTTCTAGCTCGGCTAGTCGATCGGCGAGTCGCGAGGGTGAATTCTTGGCGAATTTCTTGGCTACCGCTCTCGCTGCGGCTTGTCTGACAACAGCAGCTTCGACAACTGCCCGTCGATCCGGGCTACGTGTAAGTGTGCTCGCGTGTGGGAAGCGCCCACCGGACTGCTCCGCAACCTTTCGGAAGGTGACGGTAATGTCCTGCTCGATCATTTCGTTGAGCAGCTGTTGCAAAGAAGGGAGATCTGGCACGGAGGCACTATCCTTTGGATGAGGAATGCAGGCTCTCGCCACCCGGGAAGACGGACTGGCCGGGCGCTTGTGAGAGCGCCGCCTTCAGGCCTGCCAAACGCTCCTCGGCGTGCCCGAGCTGCGCCTGGAAGTTCGGCGCTCTGCTCGGTCGATCATGCAGTCTTCGGACATACACCTCGTATCGCGTCTTCAGGGTCTCTAGAGTCTTTTGCTCATCGGGTGAATCCGACCGAACCAAGTGGCTACATTTGTTAAAACATTCCAGATGCTTGACGCACGGGCTGGCAGCAAAACTGTTTAAGCAGAATCCGTAGGGGGTAAAGTGCAATGCTCCCGCCTCGGCGTTAAGGTATTCGAAGGCCGATTCATCTCCTTGCTCCGCCTGGAGACGCTCGAACGCACTGACGACCGGGCCTCTAATTTTCCCCCCGCGCATCAGGTCGAACGCCTTTCGAGCATTGGGGGACAATGCCTTGTCGGCCATCCGTGCCTTCTCAGGCTCCATTTCTTCCAGATGATCGGACAGACTCCGATGGTCATAAACGTAGCTTTGCGCCGTAGTTCGACGATTAAAGCGCTTAGTTATGATGGTGTCGGCAATCCCAAGTCGAAAAAGCTCGGTGTTCTGAAGGTGTCTGAGCGAGTGAGGGTTGATGCCATAATCGATGGCTTTCGGTGATTCGCCGTACCGCTGAAACAATCTTCCGCCCTTGGCTTTTCCTCCGAGCTGAAGCTCCAAATCTTTTGGTGATGCAGATTGAACAGAAAAATACCGCTCTATATCAACAATAGAGTCATGCTTTGCTTCAGCTAGGGCGCGGCCTGGGTACAGGAAAAGCTTATGCTCCATTCCAATCGCACCAAGCGTTGACTGGCTAAGGCGCATATCGGGCACCTTGGTTGGAAGATGTGTTCGTGCGTAATCCTCCATTTCTCCTACCCGAACATATAGTGTTCGCTGCCCAAATCGTTCATTCTTTACCAGAGGGACCCCTGACCCCAAGGCGTCACGCAGAAGGCCATTGCTGCAAATATCTGCCTGAATACCCCAGAAATAGTCTCTTACCCTATTTGTTACACCAGCAAATTCTATTGCTTTCCGCTGATGAAGTCTAATTCTAGCAAGAGCGGCAAGATCATATTTCTTTCGATATTCGGATCTTAGGCGGCCTGGTATTTCTTCTTTAGATACCCTCATCATGCCAGATAGGCGTGTATAGGCGTCCGTCCATGGTATGAGGGCATCTTGTTCAAGGTCTGGGAATAGAGAACCCGTTCGACGCTGGGCTTCAACCATGTTTCGTAAGGGGGCGGTGGCATCGAGAACAGCAGATATGCTTCCCGCAACCGTTGGTACCAGCAGAGAGGGGACATGTTGGACTGCATTGACCCATTCAACGCCCCGTCCGGCTGCCCCTTGCTTTTCGGCATAGTGCTTGAGCATGACTAGCGGAACCTGGGGCCCGAAGACCCCAGCACGGGTAGGCTCTGGCTCCTGAACCACAAGGCAATCCTGAGGAAGGGAAACAAGTTCCCCTAGGCGCAAGCCACTTGCGATCAACAATCGAGCCTGATGGAAGCGCACCAGATCGGTGAACGTTTCAGGGGCCGCGCTGAACACAATCCGCAGCAGCTCTGCGAGCGCCTCCTCGTCAGGCAATTTTTCAGCGAAATGCTGCTGGCTTAGCTCACTGCGCAGCGCATTTGGACGCTTACTATCTGCTTGACGGCGACGCGTCGTGACGAGCCGAGCTTCACCTTCCAGCGCTTTAGCAATTTGGGCATTCGGCTCGCAATACTGCGCCAACGGTCGATGGCTGGCGATGCCCGTTCCATCCAACCAGGTCGCTATAAGAGCCTTTAACGTGCTTGCACGTTTACCTGATGGGGTAGCGATAAGAGCGGCGTTGTAGGCAGCTGATACGATGTCGGCGGTCAAGAGCGGGGGAGGTGTATCGCCGGCGCATATCGCCAATATTCGCAGGGATTCCGAGACGTTGCTTGTGAAATTTCCGGGCGTGCGACCGTTCACGAATAGGTCGTGCATAGCGATCGACTTGAAAAAAGCGACCCATGAAGCGGCCATGACGTGAGGCACGCTTCTTTTCAACACTGTTTGAACCGCCACATGAGAAGGGGGCGGCGCCGCAAAGGATGAGATGATCTTTCGTGGCCGTTCGACCCTGCCGGCGGCGGCGGAGAGGTCCCACCACTCATCCTTGGAGATTCTGCCGCTCGCGTGATCGTAGCTCACATTCCAGGTAAGCCCGCGACCTTCAGCCAGGGACTGTCCGTCGGCGACAAACTGTTCAAAGGCGCGGCTCATTGATGCGTCTCACCGATGTCGCCCAGAACGGCATTTATGGCTTCCAAAGTCGATCTAAGCTGCATCATCGCTGGAGATACGCGATCCAGTCGGGCCGGCTGATCGAATCCGCGGACGACATCCTTCAAGTCGGACAAGACCTGTCGGTGGACCGCGCCCTCCGAAACGGGGAGAAACTTGTGGCACGTGTAGCAGGCGAGAACCGGATTACGTGAGCAAAGCGATTGGCCTGCAGCGCACGCCCCGATCCCGGCAATAGGTACGCCGTGCGGCATCCCCGCAATCTGTTGATCCGCTGGACGGCCTGCGAGATCTGCAGCAGTGATCAATTGGCCTCGCGCTGCGGCCGCAACTGACAGATACGTTGGCGACTCTCCCAGGGCGGCATTTACAAGCATGTTTTGGGCGGGCGAGCTTTCGAAATAGATGTTGGCGGAGGTCGTATCAGTATGACCGAGGTATTCTGAGACCGACTCTCTAGATGCTCCATTGTCAGCCAGCCGCTGGGCGCCAGTGTGTCGAAGTTCCCGTGCGGTGTAGGGCGTGCCGGAGATTTCCGCCGTCATAGATTTGATAATCTGCCCAACCGCGATTGGCCTAATCTCGAAGAATTTGACGGTTTCAGCTCGATGCGACGCCCAGCGAACGAATAGCGCTGTCCACTCAGGTTGAATCTTGCGGTTGATTGACCGGCCAATGTTCTCACCGAGCTGCTTAATCAACGTGGGTCGGATATGGACGGTCTGGGCGTCGATGATCCGTACGTCGCTCGCCTCCAGCATGGCGATCTGACGCGGGCGAAGGCCATGCTGATACGCGATCGCCAAGACTGCGGCATCACGAGCCATTTCGGGGGAACATTTCCCAGCTTTCGCAGCAGCACTCGCTTCGTCGAGGTAGGAAACTATCTTCGACTTGGCCTGCTGAGGCACGATTGACGAGCGATCGCCAACCGACATGTACTTTTCATATGCATGGCCGGGGAGGGCGCGGACGAGATCTCGATCCGGTTGGTGCCACTCCCCAATTTCCCAACGGCAGAACCAGTGAAGCACGTGGCGGAATGCAACAGCTTGGCTGCGACTGAAGCGACCTCGTGCATGGGCGGTCCACCAGAATCGAAACTGCACTGGTGATTCACGCAACGCGTTATTCACGCTCTCGCTGAGGAGGCCACTGTCAGCGGCGGCCAATGCACTCCAGAAACCAATGGCAGAGGTCGACGAGTGGGCGATTAATGTCTCTGAGAATACGCGCTTCAGAACACTGCGTGCTGGTTCTGGAAAGCGCGCATAGTCCCAACTCGAGCTCCCTCCATTGACGTGGATACGCCAAACATCGCTGTCCAGATTCTCCAAGCGCCGCTGCTGCCGATCATAGTCGTCATAGTAGCGTACGAGACGGGCCAGAGGCGGTAACGCGGGTAGGGGGGATTGCGCATCAAAGAGTTCCAGTTGCTCGATCATTATCGAACACCTGCCCGAAGGAAGGCCAAGCTTGTCTCAAAAGCCTCTTCCCAAATTCGGCTGTGGCGCGGCTCGAAATAAGCTCGAGCGTAAAGGAAAGGCATTTCAGACGACCGACTCCAACCGAAGAACGGCCTCAAGCGATGCAGTGCTTCGTCCTGCTCCATGCCGGTCTCCATGAAATGCTGGAGACGGATCACGGCCGCCGTGTGCCGGAATGCATGTGCGGAAAGACGGTCTACACCTTCATATTTGAGCGCAGCCTGGGCATCCTGAGACATGTGCTGGTGCGCCGTCCGAATGACATGATCAACCGAACTCAGCGCTAATGGTTGGCCCTCTGAAGACGAGAACAGGAAGGCATGATCAACGTCGCCGCGATACTGCCCGACATAGGTATCCAGGATCGCCGACAATGTGAGAGATACAGGCAACTGACGCACCGCGTGGACGGTTTTCATCCTAGGACGACGCGCTCGCCGATCGGTTGCTTCATCCGAGCGACTTACATTGATCCATCTTTTTACCTCACCGGTGCGGAGATCAAATTGGTCTCTTAGTGCATCCACCGACAGACTGAGAACTTCTCCTTTACGTAGACCGAGTTGAACTAGAAGAATGAAAATAACGAAATTCCTCCACTTGAGCGCATCGATCCTGAAAGGATTTCGAACACTATATGGGTGAAAGATGTCGTAGAGATCTTCTAGGGCGATGGCTGGAATAGCCCGAACTCGACTTGACGGAATACGTGGACGTACGCTGAGTTGCGAAAATCGTTGACGCATGAAGCGCAAGCGCTGCGCCAGGTCTTGACTGTCGGATCCGACTATATTTTTCAGGATCGAAAAGACAAAACTACAGGACAATTTCCAACGCCGTAGATCATGGTCGGCTTGGCGCGTGAGCAAATTAGCTGAAAGAACGGCTTCAATTTCAGGAAAATTTGGAGCCATGAGCGCCGCGTCGAGATCTATTGGAGGCACCATGCTCTCGGCTTGTTGATAGAGAGCCCCAGCAGCGCTGACGTACTTGTCTCGTGTGGAGGGAGCCAAATGCCCCTTAAGGACATCAATCCATATCGTGGCGCAGTAGCGAGGCAGTCCGCTTGGATCGGAGCAGTAAGGCCCGGCTAAGGCCTCGGGAAGCTTGATATGCATGACACACGCGCACTGGATTACAGGCCATCGCATGTCACGTGCTGTGGAGCTTTATCAAGATCGAAAGTTGTGGATGAGGCCCGCCCGAAGCCCCGCTGCTGCGCTGTTTGAATGGCTGCGCAGCGGGGCGTCGAGCTATGTTGCTTGGAATGGTGCAACACTGTCGAACTGGTGTTCCCTTCCGATAATATATCTTAGACGATAATGATTGGCGGCTTTAGCAGGCTCCGCCCCTTTGACAAACAGAGCGGCCAAGCGCTTCGCGCGTCTGGCCGCTCCCCCGCCTAGATCAGATCCATCGCCCCCCAGCTGGACGCGCTTTGATGTGAGACCCGGTAGCCGATCACGGTGTCAGCATCAGCTCCGTCCCGGCTCTGGATGCCGTAGTCGTCATCCATCTCATAGGTGTCATCGAAATAGCTGACCTGGACGCGTTGGCCGCTGGTGACCGACTGTGACAGGTTCAGGTTCACGGTTTGCCCACTGACCCTCACGCCATCGATTTCGATCTGCTCGCCATCGACGAAGACCCAGAACATGGCCCGGTCGGGTCCGTGACCCGCGTCGAGCGTCATGTCGTAGGTCAGGACGAGCGAGTCGCCGTTTACGGTCGCCGATTGCAGGACCGGCGGCGGCGGTGCGGTCAGGTTTTCCACCGCCAGATTGTCGAAGCTGTCGGCGTCGACGCCCTCCGTCGCCTGAATGGCGGCCTCATCGTCGCCCGCCGTGGGATCGGCATAGCTGACCGTCACCGCGTCTCCGAAAGGCACGGCGCTGTCGAGGGTCAGGACGAGTTCATGCTCGCCAACGCCCAGCCCGACGCTTTCCACCTCGACGATTTCGCCGGCGACCTTCACCACGAAGGCCGATGCGTCCGGAAGGCGGGCCGCATCTTGAAGCTGGTCTAGGATCAGACGAATTTGAACGCCGTCGGCGACGGCCTCCACCACACGGGGTCCGTCACCCATTGCCTGGGCCTGGGTCTCGGCCTGGAAGTTGGCGACGTCAGCCCCCTCCTCGCCCTGCAAGGTCGCCTCGTCGTCCTCCACCGAGACGTCGGCATAGGTGACGTTGACTGTGGCGCCGGCGACAACCGGTTCGGCGAGCGTAAGCACCAAGGTTTCGCCGTCCTCGCCGACAGAAACCGCCGTGATCACGGCCGGCGCCCCAGCAACCTGGATCGTGAATTGACTGATGGCGGGCAGCCCTTCGGTCGAGAGCGCGGCGTCGAACCTTAGAGCGACACGGTTCCCCTGAACCGTTACGGCTTCGAGAACCGGTGCGACACCCGTCCCAGCTTCCGCCTCAGCCTGGAAGTTGGCGACGTCGGCCCCCTCCTCGCCTTGAAGGGTCGCCTCGTCGTCTTCCGCGGAGACGTCGGCATAGGCGACGCTGACCGCGGCGCCCGTCTCGACAGGTTCGGCGAGGGTGAGAATGAGCGTCTGGCCGTCATCCGAGACGGAAAGCTCGGCGACTGCGGCCTGGACGCCGGCGACCATAACGGTGAATTGATCGAGGGACGGGAGATTTTCGACCGAGAGCTGGACGTCAAACCGCAAGCTGACCCGATCCTCCAGCACGGTCATCGCCTGGAGTTCAGGCGGTCCGCCCGCCTCGCCTTCGGCTTCGGTCTCAGCCTCGAAATTGGCGACGTCGGAACCGGTGACGCCTTGCAGGGTCACCTCATCGTCCTGGGCGGACACGTCGGCGTAGGAGACAGAGACCTCCGCCCCGCCCCTGACGGGCTCGTCGAGCACCAGGACCAGCATGTGGCCGTTTTCGGCGACAGAGAGGCGCTCGATCTGAACGACGACGCCATTCACCCGCACGGTGAACTGTCCGACCGACGGCAAGGGCTCAAACGGCAGCGCCGAGTCAAAGTCGAGGAGGATCACCTCATCGAACGCCCGCATGGACTGAAGCTGCGGCGCGGGGTCGGCTTCACCCCCGACCGTGATCTCAGTCTCGAAATCCGCCACGTCCGCGCCGGTGACGCCTTGCAGGGTCACTTCATCGTCCTGGCTGGAGACGTCAGCGTAGGAAATGGAGACCTCGGCGCCGCCCGGCACGCGGTTTTCCAGGAAGAGTACGAGCGTGTGGCCGTTCTCGGCGACGGAGAGGCGGTCGATCGCAACCTCCACCCCGTTCACCCGCACGGTGAACTGATCCGCCGACGGCAGCGGCTCGAAAGGCAGCGCCGAGTCGAACTCAAGCAGGACGACATCATCGAACAAGGTAGTCGATTGCAATTGCGGCGCGGCGTCAGGTTCGCCCTCGGTCCGGGTTTGCGCCTGGAAGTTGGCCACGTCCGAACCGGTGACGCCCTGCAGGGTCACGGGATCGTCCTGGCTCGACACGTCAGTATAGGCGACAGAGACTTCCGCGCCGCCGCTGACCCGATTGTCGAGGATTAGGACCAGCATATGGCCGTTCTCGGCGACAGAAAGCCGGTCGATCCCGACCACTGCGCCGTTCACGCGCACCGTGAACTGCCCCACAGCCGGCAAGGGCTCGAAAGGCAGTGCCGAGTCGAAGTCGAGGAGGATGACCTCGTCGAACGCCGTCATGGCCTGAAGCCTCGGCGCAGGATCGGCAAAGGCCGAGGCCGCAAGGGTCATGGCTTTCAAAGGGCCGGCGTCAGCACCCTCCAGACCGCTCGACGCGCGTTCGCCCTGCCAGGATTTCTTGTCGAAGCCGGTCTCGGCGCGGGCGAACACTATGGAGCTCATACTCAAATCCTCTCGAGCGACGGCCGGGACGAGGCGCCCGGGAACCTACGCGCGATACCCGTCACGAACTGGGTTGGGGGATTTGCGAGACGAAGATACCGATTGAGGCGATGAACGTCCTTGAGCGGCGTCGAATATTGCCTTCCAGGCCTGCCGAGCCCTCAAGATCGCCCTTGGGGAATCAGGGCCAGGATTCTCCGCAATTCCGACATTTATCCGCGCCAAGCTCGGTGACCATGTCGCTCAACTACAACCACGATCCCCATGCGGGTCCATGTGTTGAACGGTTCATGGAACGTCCATGACCGGTAAGATGACGCAGAGGGCCAATCCGAGCCAATTGAGCGGACGTGGCCGCGCGGTCGCGACGATTGCGAGTCTGGCGGGACATGCATTGATCCTTCTGACTCTGCTGACCGCCCTGCCCGCGCCGCCCACAATGATCGAGCCAGAACCGATCGCCGTGGCCATGTTCGAAGGCCCGCGCCCAAACCCCGAGCCTTCATCATCATCGGCCTCCTCCGCCGCCGCGACGGTGCAGCCCAAGCCGGTGACCAGACCCGCGCCACAGCGTATCGCCAAGCCCTCCCCCATCCCTCCGCCGCCGGACGTCGAGCCGACGCCGGCGGGCGACGCCCCCACGACCGATCCAGGATTCGAACTGAGCGAGGGTCAGCTGATCGGCGCGACGACGGCAGGATCAGGCTCGGGGAGCGGGCTTGGATCAGGATCGGGCGCTGGAGGCGGCGGCTGTAACATGGTGCGGCTGTTGGAGGCCGCACTGCGCAAGAACGCGAAGATCCAGGCCGCGGTCGCCAGCGCAAGCACATCGGGCAAGGCGATCCTGGTTTGGAATGGCGACTGGCTGCAAAGCCCGCGCCAGGACGGAAAGGGTCTGGCCGGCGTCCGGCAGGCGATCGCTCTGGAGGTGGCGTTCGCGCCGGAAGCCTGCCGGGCCGATCCCGTCAAAGGTCTGGTGGTGATCTCCCTGAATGATCGACCGGGCGGCGCCCGCCTTGCGCTTGGATCGGGGACCTGGCGCTGGTCTGACCTGTTGTTTGCGCGCCCGTCCGCCTGAGCCGTCGCCAGCTCGGCGCCCCTTCCCCGCGCCCGACTTCCGCGCGACAGTGGCCGGGCTGAAAATCCAGAAGGTGAAAAGCCATGTGTGACGACGACATCCACCCCGGCCTGGTCGTGGACCCGACCGTATCGCGCCGCGCCTTTGGCCTGATGGCCGTGGCCGCCACGGGCGTCGCCGGAGCGGCACATGCCGCCGCCGCGGTCGTGGAAAAGGACGTCGAGATCAAGACCGCCGACGGCGTGGCCGACGCGGCGCTCTACTATCCCGAAGGCAAGGGCTCGTGGCCCGCGGTGCTGATCTGGCCGGACGTCGTCAGCCTGCGGCCCGCCTTCCGCGAGATGGGCCGTCGCCTGGCTTCGCAGGGTTATGTGGTTCTGGTCCCCAACCTCTATTACCGCGTCAAGCGGGCGCCCGTGGTCGATGGCGCTTTCAACTTCGGCAATCCTGAAGATCGGGCCAAGCTCACCCCGATGCGCGCAACTGTCACGCCGGAAGGCACCGATCGTGACGCGGTGGCCTATCTGGCCTTCCTCGACGCCCAGCCGCAGACCAACAAGAAGGCCAAGGCTGGCGTCCAGGGATACTGCATGGGAGGCCCGCTATCGTTCCGCACCGCCGCGGCCGTCCCGAACCGCATCGCCGCGGTCGCGAGCTTCCATGGTGGGGGGCTGATCACCGACCAGCCGACCAGCCCTCACCTGTTGCTGCCCAAGAC
Source organism: Caulobacter sp. NIBR2454 (assembly GCF_027474405.1). Taxonomy (GTDB): domain Bacteria; phylum Pseudomonadota; class Alphaproteobacteria; order Caulobacterales; family Caulobacteraceae; genus Caulobacter. The sequence continues at coordinate 1,872,156 of NZ_CP114871.1, read as the reverse complement.
CAATGCCGAATACCTGATCCTCGTCGCCGACAACGACGACAAGCAGGACCCGACAGCTAAGGAAAAACTCAAGGTCGCCATGGACGCGGCCAAGCGCTCTTCAAAGATCGAAGTCTATGAGGGCGCGGCCCACGGTTGGACCGTCAAGGGAAGCCAAGTCTACAATGAACCCGCCGCCGAGCGCGCCTGGGCCGAGCTTTCGGCCCTCTACAAGCGCGCTCTGGTCTAGACAGACGGCTCGTTCGCGGCCGGCGTTGGCCGGTCGCGAACCCGCAGACCGCCATGGCCGATCGGCCGCCCGTATCCCGATAGAGGCGGCGCCAGCCGGGTGCGGCTAGCGCCTTCAGTTGACGCTGCCAAAGATGAGGCTGCGGCCCGCAAGGCCGTGATGCGCGCGCTATCTCAGCGATGCTCTGCGGCTTGTGCGTCGTTGCCCAGCTATCTCTGACCCGCTTGCGAGAGCGCGCCTTGCGCGATGCCTTCGTGGCCTCGATGCGGTACCGCTTTCGGCTCAAAGCTGATGCTCAGAATGTCCGCTTCAGCCGTTGAACCGATCCGGCGTCGCTAAAGGACACGCTTCAGATCTGCTGAAGCCCGATCAAATCGTCAACCTCGAAGAGGTGTAGCCGCAAGTCATCGACTTCGAAGATCGCATCGAACCAATCGGTGATAACTTGATAACGAGTGTGGCCCAGCCGATACAACTCGATGCCCCCGAAGTCGAATGGACCAGCCAGATCCTTCACGATCATAGGCCTGCCGGGCTTCCATTTCACAACGCTTGGATTTTCGGCGAGAAGGCTTCCTTCACGATAGTAGTGCGCCTCACCTTGCCTCGGAGGAGAGTATTCAGGGTGATCTGTGGTCAGCGCGAAAAGGAACTTCATGCGCAGGCTCGCTCCCTCGGCGATCAAGCCTAGGAAGTAGCTATCTTCCAAGTATGCGCCTTGGAACTCAGGTAGATATTCATACTCCGTTGATGGTCTAGCTTTGGACCCCGTCTGCACAACTTTATCGCCCCCATCGATTTCACTGTTGCACGGCGCAGCTACCCATTTTGCGTTCTGCGGGACTCCACTTCGATGGAGAAAGCCACCAATTAGCCCCTCGGGCGTCAATGACCCGTAGTGGGTCTTTACGTAGGGTCGGTTGCCATCGGCCGGATGATGCATAGCGCTGTACAGCCGTTCATCCGCGGTGAGTTCGCGTACGGAGCCATCGTCTTCAACAAAAATGAAAGCGTCCGCCCTGTCCTCGGCTGGACCCTGTAAATGAATCCAGAACAGCAAGGCGACTATCGCAATGAAGACGGCGGCGCTCAGCACATTCTGATTACCTAGACGCGTTGAATAACCAATGTCCGATTTACGCCTCCTCGGCAATGGCGGCGTTTGGCGCGCCCCGGACCCAAAGGGTCGGCTGGCGAACTTCACTTCGATGATCCCGAGGGACCTCAGCTTTTCCGTGTTCCATCGGGATTGAGCATCACTGTCCGACCGGTCTCGGCGGAAGCGTAGATCGCCTCAATCAGTCTTAGGTCCCGCAGACCCATCTCGCCGGGCGTCCTGATCTGCGCGCCGTCGCGGATCGCGTCGGCGAAATGATCGAGTTGACGCGCAAACTGGACAGTAGAGTCGCCGGGCGTGAACTCGCGCCGGTCCCGGCCCGTCTCCAGCACCATCCTATTGCCGGAGTAGCTGGTCGCCGGATCCATGATCAGCGAACCGGTAGCGCCGCGTGCCAGGACGATGTTGCCACCTGCCGAGTCATACGAGGTGACGAGCTGCGCCACAGCCCCGGACGGGAAGCGCAATTGCGCGGAAACATGAGCGAGGATCTCCGCAAAGCGAGGGTCGCCGGCCGGTCGAAAGCTGGTGGCGCTGATCCGTTCCGGCATCTCGCGCGCCAGATAGAGCGCCGCCTGCAGACCGTAGAGCCCGTAATCCTCCAGCGGGCCGCCACCAGCCAAGGCGCGGTTCACCCGCCAGTTCTCGCTCGGGCTGGTCGGTCCCATTCGATAGGATTGCTCGGTCCGCAGTAGCCGCAGTTGACCGACGGCATTTTGCTCCATCAGCTCCATGGCTTGCATGTTGTACGGCTCAAAATGCGCGCGGTAGGCGATCATCAGCTTTCGGTTGGCGCGGCGGCTAGCCGCGATCATGCGCTCGCATTCGGCGCTCGAGAGGGCCATCGGTTTTTCGCACAGGACGTGCTTGCCCGCTGCAAAGGCCCGCTCGGTCCAGTCCGCATGCAGGCCGCTGGGCAGGACGATGTAGACGGCATCGACCCGGCGGTCCGAAGCGATCTTCGCAAACGTCTCATAAGAGTAGCGTGACTCCGGCGGAACCCCGTAGGCGTCGCCCACCTGCCGCAACTTGTCAGGGTTTCCGGAGACGATTGCGGAGACGTGCGCCCGCGCTGCTTGGGGGAAACGCGGCATCATCTGGTTGAGCGCATATCCGCCTAAGCCAACGATGGCGAAGCCCACGCTGTCCGCGCGCTTGGGACTCGGCCAGGTCTTGGGGAGCGAGACACCATTTGGCATCGGTTGACCGATGGCTTGAGCACCGCCGAGGCGCTGAGGGAGCGCGGCCGCGGCGCCCGTCGCCAGCACCGCGGACGCCGCCGCCGCTCCTGCGCCGGCCTCCATGAACCGCCGCCGTGTAACGTCGTGCTCGATCATCACGCCTCTCCCGTTCTAGCTCCGAACGTATCGTTTGGCAGTACGCATGATTAGTCGACCCTTGGGTAGGGATGATCGACCTAGCTCGGCGCTTGTGGCGCCCTTAGCCTCCAGCGCAGGTGGCGGCCTTCTTCCTCGTCGATCCGAACATTGACGGGGCGGACGCCTCTTTGCGAGCGGCTACGCTCGACCTCGTCCGCGCGAGGGACGTGATGGATCCACCGTGGTTCCCCGTCGATAGCCAGAAAACTAGGTTCGACCGGGAGCGTTCGGCGCGCTTCCGCGTTCTTACAGTCAAGCTGCAATAACCCGGAGCCAGCATGCCCAAAGCCAAGCGCGATCCGTTCGTCGGCACCGCCGTCCTGTCCTTCCGCCGCAGCAAGGAGCCCATCGCCTTCTCAATTGATGGCGACCGCACCCTGGCTCAGGGCAAGGGCTCTATGACAGGTGACATCGAACAGCTGCGCGCGGCTTTTCGCGAAGGCGCCGCTGAACTGGCCTTGGAGGACGGTCGCGTCCTGCCAATCATGGTCGTTGCCCACAGCGAAGGCGCCGATACGGCCTATTTCGAAATCCGCGCCACGCGCCGCGGCTATTGAGATTCTGGCATCAGCCGGCGAACGCGCCGGCGACGCCTGACTCCATCAGCGAGGCCTTCACGGTGAGGCAGGCGGCCACCAAGATCGCCACCTCACGGTTGACCGGATAGGCCCAGGGCTTTTCAGCGACCGCATTGGCGAGCGCGGCGATCTCGCTTGGGGTGGAGGCGGCAGCGGCGACAATATCATTGGCCGCTCTTGCCTCGATGTCGGCGCGATCACGCGGATTGAGCGTGGCCAAAAGCGATTCAGCAGATTTCAGCGCAACTTTCATCGGGGTCCCTCCTCGCCCTTTTGGGAAGGTGACTCTAGGCCTGCGACAATAAGAACAAAAGAAGAACTCGCTTTCGTCCACAGTCGGTGTCGCGAATGAAAATCATCTACGGCCGGCGATAGACCACGCCGGCCTTCATCACGAAGGTGACCGCCTTGAGCGCCGTGACGTTCTGGGTGGGATCGCCTTGCACGGCCACGATGTCGGCCAACAAGCCCGACTTGAGCTGGCCAAGTTCTTCCTCCCGACGCAGAACCTTGGCGTTGGTCGCCGTGGCGGCGGTCAGGGCTTGGACGGGCGTCATGCCGTAGCGGACCATCCAATCAAGTTCGCGCCAGCTTTCCCCGTGCGCAAAGACCCCCACATCGCTGCCGACGCCGATGGTCACCCCCAAACCCAGAGCCGTCTTGAAGGCCTTTTCCGCCGCCTGCATGGACGGCGTTGGCGCGCTTTTACCGGGCACATAACCTTGGAAGTACTGCGAGGTCGAAGCAGGCGCGGTCAGGGTGGGCACATAGACCGCTCCCTTGTCCTTCATCAGCCGGAACGTCGCCTCCGACGCGCCATAGCCATGCTCGATGGTGTCGGCGCCGGCCAGCACCGCCCGACGGATGCCCTCGTCGCCGGCGGCGTGGATGGCGACAGGCCGCCCAGACGCGTGGGCGATCTGCACAGCCACGTCGAGCTCGCTTTGGGTGAAGGTCGGCTTGGTCGCGCCGTCGGGGCCGGTGCGGTAGTCGGAGTAGAGCTTGATCCAGTCGGCGCCAGCCGCCGATTGGCGGCGCACGGCCGAGGCCATCTGCGCCTCGCCGCTGACCTCCTCGGCGCCCTGCGGCAGTTCCATGTCGGTGCGAAAGCCCTTGCGCGGACCATAGGTCCCGGTCGCGACGATGGCCCAGGTGGCCACGAACAGACGCGGCCCATCGATGACGCCGTCTTCAATGGCTTTCTTGAGCGCCACGTCGGCGTCGTCCGCGCCCTCGCTGCCAAGATCGCGCAAGGTGGTGAAGCCCGACTGCAGCGTGTCGGCCGCGTCGCGTCCGCCGCGAAGCGTGCGATAATAGGGCGACTCCTTGAGAACCTGATCGTCCCAAGAGGCCTCGTTATAGGGATGCAGCAAAAGGTGCGAGTGCAGGTCGATCAGCCCTGGGATCAGGGTCGCGCCCGGCAAGGCGATCACCTGAGCGCCCGCGGGCGCTGGACCGCGCGGCCCGACCTTGACGATGCGCGCGCCATCGACCGTGACCGACCACCCCTTGTGAGGCGCAGCTTGCCCCGCGGTCCATACCGCGTCGGGCTCCAGGACATAGGTGGCGGCCAGGACCGGCGAGGCCAACGCCAAGCTTAGGGCCGCGCCGCAGAACCATCCCTTGATCGTCATGTATCCCCCGACTCCTGTCTTGCGGGGGATCATGGCTCACGCGTCGAGAAAGTCGAAGATGCTCTGCTGGATGTCCTGCGCCTTGGGCTCGGCCGCGGGCTTAGGCGCCCGGGCCTTGGGAGCGGGCGCAGCCGGCGGCGCTACAACCGGTTTGGCTGCCCCCTCCCCGGCGAAAGCCGCCTGCCCAAGCCCTGCTCGGTGCTGCATCGCTTCGGCGATCAGCACGCGCATGAGCTCGCCCTTGCTGAGCTCCTGATCAAACGCGATGGCGCGCAGACGTTTATCGAGCGCCTTGGGCAGATAGACCGTCCGCAGCACCATGTTCTCGGATGCGTCGTTTTTCGCCATTCCGCCAGCCCGGTGATTCATATGTACATATGCTGATAGCAATCGCGACCGATGAAGATCAATCAGCGCCGACGCGCAAACAGCGGCCAAGACAAGTCTTGAATTTGACAAGCTTGGCCACACTTGAGAACGAGGTCAGGCTGGTTTTCATGCGCTCCAGATATCTCGTCTCCTTGGCGGCCGTCGTCGCCCTCACCCTGGCTGCGGGCTGCTCGCCTTCGCCTCAGAGCGCGGCCGACACCGCCGACTCGCAGCCATCGGTGGGCAGTCGCATGACGGTGATCAGCGCCGACATTTTGGTGCTGGACGGCAAGCATATCCGCCTCGGTAACGCCTTCGCGCCGGAGACTATCCCTGACGCCCGCTGCTGGGCCGAAGCCGTCGCCGCCCGCCAGGCCACGGGCGTCGTTCAGCGGCTGATCAACAACGCCCGCACAGTCACCGTCGAACCGACCGGGGGGCAAGACGAGTACAACCGCGCTTTCTCTATCGTGATCCTCGACGGTCTGGATCTAGGTCAGGTCCTGATCGATAACGGCTTGGCCGCCAGACGCACGGCCGAGCGGTTCAATTGGTGCGATCCGATCAGCCGAAGCGCCCCCGGCGCGCCGGCGATCACGGCGCTGACCACCCCGCCTCGGCTCTGAGTGATATTGACCCGCGTTCGCGCGGGTGCGAGACCGCCCCCTTGCGGCCGCGTGGCCGGGCGCCGTTGGGGGACAAAGGTTTTGAGATCGGAGGCTGACCGTTCGGGCCGTCGCCGGCTCACCCAGTCCGAACTCGACATGCTGATGTCTGCCCACGCCAAGTTCGTGGGCCGCCAGCCGGGCGGCAAGCGCGCCGTACTCAAGTTCATGCATCTGTCGGGCCTCAACCTTTCGCGTCGAGACCTGTCAGGGGTCGATCTGTCGGCGTCGGTGCTGGAAGGCTGCGAGATGGCCGGCGTCAAGCTCACCGGCGCCAACCTGTTCGGCTGTGATCTGCGGCGGGCCGATCTGCGCGGCGCCAACCTCGTCGACGCTGACATGCGCGGCGTCTGCCTGCGTGGCGCCACCCTGGCCCAGGTCGACATGACCCGCGCCGACCTGCGCGCCGGCATTGTGGATGCGCCCACAGGCGGCGCGGCTGGCCCGGGCAAGAACGTCCACAGCGATCTTCGCGCCGCCGAACTCGACGAAGCCGACCTGCATGGCGCCACCCTGACCGACGCCCAATTCGACGACATGTCGGCCATGGCCGCCGACTTCTCCGATTGCGCGCTCAGCGGCGCGACCATGCAAGGCGCCAATCTGCGCGGCGCCAACTTCACCGGGGCGATCCTGCAAGGCGCCAATCTGACCAACGCCAATATCGAGAAAGCCAATTTCGAAGGCGCGGTCTTGATGCGCATCAACCTGACGGGCGCCAAATCCAAGGGCGCGCGGATGGGCGGTGTCGTGCTTGATCCCACCGAGGCGGCGCTCGAACGCGCTGAGACAGTCCATGCGGCGCTAATCCAACACGACCTATGGTGCCGCACCGATGGCGCCGAAGGCGCGCCGGCTGTTGTCGATGGCGAGGATCTGCGCCCGATTATCCACCTCCTGACCAACCTCAAGCTCACCGCGCTCAGCGCCCGACGAGCGTGCCTGGTCGGCCTGCGTATGGCGGGAGCCCAGCTGCAGGGAGCCCGTCTCGATGGCGCGGACCTGCGCGGATCGGATCTTTCAGGCGCCGACCTGCGGGGCGTGCGGATGATGGGCGCGAACCTGACCAAGACCATCCTGCGCAAGGCTATGCTCGGTCCGCTGCAGGTCGGAAGCCGCCATGTGACCGCCGATCTAAAGAGCGTGCGGGGCCGCTATCTGGATATCCAGAGCGCCGACCTGACCGGGGCCAGCTTCGAGGAGGCCGACCTGCGAGGCGCGAACTTCACGGGCGCGGAAATGAAGTCGGTGAATATGGCCCAAGTTGATCTGGCGCCGGTGATCGGCCTGTCTAGCTGAGCCAATGAGCACCGTACCGCAAACGCCGCGCTTTGCGCGCACCCTCAAGACCCGCCACATCCAGTTCATCGCCATCGGCGGCGCGATCGGCGCGGGCCTGTTCCTGGGAAGCGGCCAAGCGATCGCGCAGGCTGGACCCAGCGTCTTGCTGGCCTACGCCATGGCGGGTCTGGCCGTGTTCCTGATGGCCCGCGCCCTGGGCGAGCTGACGCTCAACCGCCCCTCGGTCCCGGCCTTCACCAGCCACGTGGACGATCTGGTCGGCCACTGGGCCGGCTTCATCTCCGGCTGGAGCTATTGGCTGATCTGGGTGTTGGTCGGCATCGCCGAGATCACGGCCGCTGGCGTCTTCGTGAAATTCTGGGCGCCGGATTTTCCCCAGTGGATCACAGCCCTCATCACTCTGGCCGGCCTGTTCCTGGCCAACCGTTTCGGTGTGCGCCTGTTTGGCGAGATCGAGTTCGCCCTGACCTTGATCAAGGTCGCGGCCATCGGCCTGCTGATCCTTGGCGGCGCCGCGCTTGTCGTGTTCGGCTTCGGGGCAACCAGCCAGGGGGCGTCGTTGGACAACCTATGGCGTCATGGCGGGCTTTTTCCCTTCGGAATGGCGGGCCTCTTGGCCGTGATCCCCACCGCCCTGTTCTCCTTTGGCGGCACCGAGCTGGTGGGCGTGACCGCGGCCGAAGCGGAAGACCCGGACAAGTCCGTCCCCAAGGCGATCAACGGCGTGATCGTGCGTATTCTGCTGTTCTATGTCGGCTCGCTGGCCGTGATCATGGCTGTGACGCCTTGGAACGGCATCCCGGCCGATGAAAGCCCCTTCGTGGCGGTGCTGGAGAAGATCGGTCTGTCCGGTGCGGCCGGCGTCATCAACTTCGTGGTGCTGTCGGCGGTGATCTCGTCGTGCAACAGCGGCATCTACGCCACCGGCCGCGTATTGTCGGACCTGGCTTCGCGCGGTCAGGCGCCTGCCCTGCTCGCCCGCAACAACAAGCGACAGCTGCCCGCCAACGCCATCACAGCCTCGACGCTGGCCATGCTGGTGGGCGTGGGCCTGAACTACACCTTCCCCGAACAAGTCTTCGGCTACGTCATGTCGCTGGTGGCGGCTCTGCTGCTGTGGACCTGGCTGATGGTGGTCCTGGCGCACTTCCGTTTCCGGCGCGGCCTCAAGCCCGAGGAACGAAAGACGACGCGCTTTCCGACACCGTTCTATCCCGTGTCCAACTTGATCGTGATCGCCTTCATCGCTCTCGTCACGATCGTGATGGCGATCGAGCCGGCGAGCCGACCGACCTTCTACACGGCCGTCATCTGGTTTGCGTCGCTGGGCGCCATTTACGCCGTGGTCGTCCGCCGCAAGGCTTAGGCGTCGATCGTCACATAGAGCTCGGAATCGATCATCCAGCGCCCGTCGATCCTACTCCATCCGGCTAGGTATGGCCCAGACAGGCCGTTTTCACCTTGCCAGTCGGCGACCCACCGCCCCTCCTCGGCCGCGCGGTCGCCGGACAGGTCGATCGTGATTTTCGAGGGCGTGCGGACATAGGCGACAAACGCCGGATCCTTGAACTGGCTCTTGAAGGCGGCGATCAGCTCGTCCACGCCAGTGATCAGCGACCCGTCACCGACGATCACCTTCACGTCGGGAGCAAAGAAGCCGCGCAGCTTGGCTGCGTCGTGCTTGGCGATGGCCTCGTTGCTCATTCGCCGCCGCGCCCGGATCAGGGTTTCGGCCGCCTCGTTCACAGGGCGATCTCGATCGCCATGCCGTCGTAGGCCGGCTCGACCCCCGCCGGCAGCTTGGCGCGCACGTCGTTGTAGTCGATATCGATGTGCATGTTTGTCAGGATAGCGCGCTTGGGCTTCACGCGCTCGATCCAGCCCAGGGTCTTTTCGACATGGGCGTGGGTCGGATGCGGCGTCCAGCGCAGGGCGTCGATGATCCAGACATCCAGTCCCTCCAGCGCCGAAAAGCTGCTTTCCGGAATATCGCGGACATCAGGGCAATAGGCAGCGTTTCCAAGGCGATAGCCGACGGAACGGATCTCGCCGTGATCCAGATCGAACGTGCTGATCGGGATCGACCCCGACGGTCCATCCACCGACCAGGGCTGGCCATGTGGCGGGATCACCCAAGGCTCGCAGATGGCGGGATAGCCACCCTTGGCGTGGAAGATGTAGTCAAACTTGGTCACCAGGCTGGCGTGGGTCGGATGATCCATGAAGGTCGGGATCGGGACCCGCTGCTTCTGGAAGAAGGCCCGCAGATCGTCGATGCCATGGGTCTGATCCGCATGGTCGTGGGTCATCAGGACGGCGTCCACTCGCCGGACCTTGGCGGCGATGAACTGCTCGCGAAGGTCTGGCGAGGTGTCGATGACGACCGTCGTCTCGTCGGAGCCCTTGCGGCGCGCCAGCAGCGAGCAGCGCGTGCGGCGGTTCCTGGGCTCGGCCGGATCGCAGTCGCCCCAGTTCCCATCTGCCCGCGGCACGCCCCCGGAAGAGCCGCAACCCAGGATCGTCAGCTCCAGCATACAGGTCATTTGCGGGGTATCCGGTCGAACAGGGCGAAGAACGCATCTTCCGTCCGCTGCTCGGCCTCCTCGCGCGACCAGCCCCGGATCTCGCCCAGCTTGTCGACGATGTGCGGCAGATAGGCGGGCTCATTGCGCCGCCCGCGCATCGGTACGGGCGCCAAGTACGGGCAGTCCGTCTCGACGATAATCCGGTCAGCCGGCATGTCGGCGATCACCGCCCGCACGTCTTCAGCCTGCTTGAAGGTGGCGATGCCCGATACCGAAAACCACGCCCCCAGCGCCGCCGCCCGCCGGGCAAGCTCCGCGCCGCTGGTGTAGCAGTGCATCAAGAGCTTGAACGGGCCCTTGGCGTGCTCCTCCTCGAGGATCTGACCCATGATGTCATCGGCCTCGCGGGTGTGGACGACCAACGGCAGGCCAGTTTGTCGCGCCGCCGCCACATGGGCGCGGAACACCTGGGCCTGCACGTCGCGGGGGGACAGGTCATAGTGAAAATCCAGACCACACTCCCCGATCCCGATCACCTTCGGCCGCGCCGCCAGATCGATCAGGGTCTGGGCGGCAAGCTGCGGATTTTCCTTGGCTTCATGAGGGTGGGTCCCGACCGTCGCCCAGATGTCGTCATGCGCCATGGCGATGGCGTGTACCGCCTCGAAGGACGAGACCTTATCGCTGATGGTCACCATCAGCTCGATACCCGCCGCGCGGGCGCGATCGATGACCTCCGCCTGGTCCTCGGCGAACTGGGGGGCGTGCAGGTTGACGTGGCTGTCGATCAGCATGGGCGGGTAAGCAACTCAAAAGGCTCTGATTTTGGCGGCGGCGCGAAGCTCGCGCACTGCCGAGAAGAAGGCGTCGGCCCGATCAAGGTTCACCGCCTCGACCCTATCGGGCAGAGCCGTCAGGGTGGACCAAGCGGCGGCCCAGCCATCCAATCCCAACCCCCGCCCCTCGGCCGCCTCGCGGGCTGTGAAAGCGTGGATGCGGTCGGCCAAGCGATCGATCACGGCGGAGAACCGCTGCATGCCGTCGCTGCCGCGAAAGGTGTCCGCCAGGGCCAGCAGCCCGGCTTCATCGGCCTGGGGCAGGCCCATTAAAATCTCACGCGCCGCGTCGTCCGCCGCCAGGGCGCCGTTGGCGGCGAGCTGCAGCGCCATCCCCGGCGCGCCGCGCGCCATGCGGGCCAGACGCAGGGCGTTCTCCCCCTGGGCGACGCCCATATCCTCTAACATGGCGACGGCCGCGTCCTCTGACCCGGCGCCCATCGCCAAGCGACGGCAACGCGAGCGAATGGTCGGCAGCAGCTTGCCCGGCGCGTGGGAGATCAGGAACAGTACGCCGCGCCCTTGAGGCTCCTCAAGAGTTTTTAGCAAGGCATTGGCGGCGTTGACGTTCAGGTCGTCAGCAGCGTCGATGATGGCTACCCGGTACGGCGAGCTTGCTGGCGCCTTCGAGAAGAACTCCGGTAGACGACGGGCCTCTTCGACGGGGATCACCTTACGGACCTTGCCGTCTTCGCCGATGCGCTCCAGCACCATCAGGTCGGGGTGTGACCGGGCGCTGATCTGTCGGCAGACAGGATCGTTGGGATCCGACCCCAGACCGCCGCCCAAGGGCCGCGCGCCCATCAAGCGTCGTGCCGCGCGATAGGCGAAGGTGGCTTTCCCTACACCCTCGGGTCCCGTCAGCAGCCATGCGTGGTGTAGCCGCTCGCGCTCCAGGGCGTCGGCGAAGCTGGCCTCGGCCACTTCCTGTCCGGCCAGGGCGAAGACGTCACGCGGGTGCGGGGGCGCGGCCATCAGCGGGCCTTCAGCCGCGGCTCCACCGCGGCCCAGATGGCGCCTTCCACCGCGTCGATGGACTGATCTGCCGCGACCACGACGCATCGGCCCGGCTCCCGCTCCGCGATGGCCAGGAAAGCCGCACGCAAGCGCTCGTGAAAAGCCTGCCCCTTGGACTCGAAACGGGCTTCGCCGCCGCCCCGGCTGGCGGCGCGCGCCAGGCCCTCGGTCACCGGCAAATCAAGGATCAGGGTTAGATCTGGCCAGGCCCCTTCGACCACATGGCGCTCCATGGCTTCGATCAGGTCTGGATCGACGTCGCCGCCGGCGCCCTGATAGGCGCGCGTGGAGTCGGCGAAGCGATCACACAGCACGATGCAGCCGCGCTCCAGCGCAGGGCGGATCACGCGCTCCAGGTGGTCGCGCCGCGCGGCGTACATGAGAAGGGTTTCGGTGACGGCGGACCACTTCTCGGCCGGCCCATTCAACACCAGATCGCGGATCGCCTCCGCGCCTTCGGAGCCGCCAGGCTCACGGGTCAAGACGACCTCATGCCCGGCGACATTCAGGCGTTGGGCCAACCGACGGATCTGGGTTGATTTCCCAGCCCCCTCGCCGCCCTCGAATGTGATGAAGATGCCGGTCGTCACGCTCCGTTCAATCGACTGGAACGCACGCCTTGTCCAGAACCTAGAACGGCTTCAGCACCGTCGCGTCGGGAAAGCCGAACGATGCGGCGGCGTCGCGCAGCTCCAGCGCCGCGGTCTCGTCAGGCGCAGGCCCCATGACCACGCGATAGAGCGTCACCCCGCCGCGATCGGTGGGTTCAATGATCGCCAAGCCCGCTTCAGACAGCAGTTGCACCGCCCGTTCGGCGTTGGCGCGGCTGGAAAAGGCCCCGGCCTGCACGCGATAGACCCGCGAACCCGGCGCGACGCTCAGAGGCGGTGAATAGGTGGGACCGGGCATATAGCTAGCCGTCGAGCCGATCGGCGGCAGCGACGTGGAATAGACCGGTTCGCGCGATGGGGGTGTATAGATCGCCGGCGCCGGCGGCGGAGGCGGTGGCGCGGCGGCCACCATCACGGGCTTGGGGGTCTTGGCGTAGCGCTTGGGCTGATCGAAGGGCGTCGGCTTGCCGGCTGGGCCGATATAGCGAACCCGCACCCGGGCTACGCCCGCGTTCTTGAAGCCCAACTCGTCGGCCGCAGCCTTAGACAGGTCGATGATCCTGTCGCCCACAAAGGGGCCTCGATCATTGACGCGCACCCGCATGGTGCGGCCATTGTCCAGATTCTTGACCTCCACGATCGACGGCAGCGGCAGCGTCTTGTGGGCCGCCGACGGCAGGTCCATGTCGAAGACCTCGCCATTGGCCGTGTGGCGGTTGTGGAACTGCTCGCCGTACCAGGAGCCGATCCCGGTCTCGTCATAGTTTGGCTGTTCCATCGGTCGGTACCAGACGCCCCGCACCTGATAGGGCTTCATGGTCCCGCGCAGCGGCTTTCCATCCTTGTCCTGCCAGGCGCGCGCGGGCGGCGGCGACTTGCTGGCCAGCGACGGACCGTTCTTGGTCGGCATGGGCGTGGCGCACGCCGCCAGGCCCGCGGTCGCCAGGAGCACGGCGGCCAGGGCGCGCGCAGATCCGAATGGAAGACGAGCGATCATGCCCGTCATGGTGAATCAAAGGTTTTTAAGGGGCGTTAACCGCCGTGGTTAACATCAAGCCGCTGGAGCCCCTCGCCCTGCCCTGATATAGGCGCGCTCCCGAGGACGTAATCGCCCTCAAGGACAGGTGGCCGAGTGGTTTAAGGCAGCGGTCTTGAAAACCGCCGTAGGTGAGAGCCTACCGTGGGTTCGAATCCCACCCTGTCCGCCAGCCACCCGAGGGCCAGATGGCCAAGACCACACCCGCCACGCTCGCCCTGGACAATGCCGGCGTCGCCTACACGCTTCAGACTTACGAGTACGACCCCGGCGCTGAGCGCGTAGGCCTGCAGGCGGCCGAGGCCATGGGCGTGACGCCGGATCGGGTGCTCAAGACCCTGATGGTCAAGGCGGACGGCAAGCCGGCCTGCGTGGTCATCCCTTCCGACCGGGAGGTGAGCATGAAGCGACTGGCCGCGGCTCTGGGCGCCAAGTCGGCCGAGATGATGCCGCCGCCCGAGGCCGAGCGCCTGACCGGCTTCAAGGTCGGCGGAATCAGCCCCTTTGGCCAAAAGCGCAAGGTGCCCACCGTCGTCGAAGCCGATGCTCAAGTCTTCGACGAGGTCTTCGTCAACGGCGGCCAGCGGGGCCTTCAGGTGCGGCTCAAGCCCGCCGACCTGATCGCCGCCCTGGACGCCAGGGCGGCCGCGGTCAGCTCGGCCGGCTGAGGTTGTAGGCGCACAGCTTGTTGCCATCCAGGTCGCGGAAATAGGCGAAGTACATGCCGGGCATGCGTTCGCCCGGCGCGCCGTCGCACACGCCCCCAAGCGCAAGCGCCTTGGCATGAAAGGCGTCGACCTCGGCCTGGGTATCGAACCCAAAGCCCGCCATGGTCCCGTTGCCGATGCAGGCCTCGCCGCCATCGAATGGGCCAAGCACGCCGAACATGCCCACGCCCTTGCCGCGATAAAGACGCCCGCCGCTAGGATGTTCGTAGACGGGGTTCATCTCGATTGACCCCAAAAGCGCGTCGTAGAACGCCTTGGCGTCCTCCAGCCTGTTGGAGCCGACGGTGAAATAGTTGAGCTTGGCCAAGGCGCCCTCCGAGTTGGTATTTTAAAGCAACGCTATCACGACCTCCGCGCCTGGCAATGATCCTCGGTTGCGTCCCGCCGCCGGGCCGCTATCGTCCCCGCGCCGGACGGGGGTTCGGCCAAGTTTTGGGGGAACTATGCGTAATCTTGTTTCGCTGCTGGCCGGCGTCGGCGCCGCCGCGCTCATGGCCTGCACGGCCGCTCCGGCCCTTGCCCATGCCGCCGCCGAACCGGCCGCCGCGCCCGTCCGCGCCTCGCTCAATCCGGCTCCGGCCCGCAAGAGCGGCGAAGGCTTTGGTCCCTACCGAAAAATGGTGATCCGGGGCGTGACCCTGGTGGACGGCACCGGCGCCCCGCCGCGCGGCCCGGTCGATATCGTCATCGAGAACGACAAGATCACCGATGTGCTGCAGGCCGGCTGGCCGGGCCTGCCGCTCAAACCTAATCGCGAGCCGCGCGACGCCGACCATGAGATCGACGCCACCGGCATGTACGCCCTGCCCGGCTTTGTCGACATGCACGCCCACGCGGGCACCCCGCAGAAGGCCGCCGACCTGGAGTATGTCTACAAGCTGTGGCTCGCCCACGGCGTCACCACGGTGCGAGGTGTCAGCCTGGCGCCCCAGGCCATCGCGTCGTCGGAAAAGAACCGCAGCGCCCGAGGCGAGATCGTCGCGCCGCGCATCTACAACTATCAGACCATCGGGTCGGGCTGGACCGGGGGCCGCATCACCGGCCCGGACAAGGCCCGCGCCTGGGTGCAGTGGGCGTCCAAGAACAATATCGACGGCATCAAGTTTTTCGGCTGGAACGACGAGACGCCCGAAGTGCTTCTCGCCGCCATCGACGAGGCCAAGAAGGTGGGCATGGGCACCGTCGCCCACATCGCCCAGCCAGGCGTGGCCAGCCTGAACGCCAAGCAGATGGGCGAGGCCGGCCTTGGCACGGTCACCCACTTCTACGGCCACTTTGAGTCGCTGCTCTCCAATGGGCGGCTGCAGAAGTACCCCACCGACTACAACTTCTATGATGAGGCCAAGCGCTTTGGCGAAGCGGCCGAAATCTGGGACGAGATTGAGCCCGGCTCCGACGCCTGGTTCGAGTACCTGAAGGGTCAGAAGGCCGCGGGCGTCAACTTCGACCCCACCATGACCATCTACGCCGCCTCGCGCGACCTGATGAAGGCCAAGAACGCCGACTGGCACTCGACCTACACCCTGCCGACCCTGAAGGACTACTACCAGTCCACCCGCGACAACCACGGCAGCTACTTCTTCGACTGGACCACCAGCAACGAGGTGGCGTGGCGCAATTTCTATAGCCGCTTCATGCGGCTGATGAACGACTACAAGAACATGGGCGGGCGGGTCACGACCGGCTCGGACAGCGGCTTCATCTGGAAGCTCTACGGCTTTGGCTACATCGAGGAGCTGGAGCTGCTGCAAGAGGCCGGCTTCACCCCGCTGGAGGTTATCCAGGCCGCCACCATCAACGGCGCCCAAACCCTGGCCGATCCCAAGCGCGAGGCCCCCACCTTCGGCATCGTCAAACCTGGCTACAGCGCCGATCTGGTGATCACGCCGGAGAATCCGCTAGCCAACTTCAAGACCCTCTACGGCACGGGCCACCAGCGCCTGAGCCCGGAGAACAAGATCGAGACGGTCGGCGGCGTCAAATGGACCGTCACCCGCGGCGTCGCCTACGACGCCAAGGCCCTGCTGGCCGACGTGAAGGCCATGGTCGACAAGCAAAAGGCCGATCGCGGCGACAAGTAGCGGCTCAGTCCGGGGCGGGCCACAAACGGGCCGCCCCGCGCACGCCGGAGCTGTCGCCCCATTGCGCCGGAGCGATCTTGGCGTCCCACGCATCCGAAAAGACGTGAGAGCGGATCACGGCCGGTAAGCGCTCGTAGAGCTCGCCCACGTTCGACATTCCGCCGCCTAGGATGAAGACGTCCGGGTCGATCAGATTGCACACTACGGCCATGGCGCGACCCAGGCGGTCGACGTACCGATCAAAGGCGGCCATGGCCTCGGCCTCGCCCGCCCGCATGGCGGCGATGATCGCCTCGCCGGTCAGTTCTTTGCCGGTCGCGCTCCCATAGTCCCTCCCAAAGCCGGTGCCCGACACCCAGGTCTCCAGGCAATTGATCTGGCCGCACCAGCAAGTGTGCCCGGGAAGTTCATCCCCCCGCGGCCAGGGCAGCGGCGTATGTCCCCACTCCCCAGCGATAGCGTTGGCGCCGGTGATCAGCCTACCGTCGAACACCACCCCGCCGCCGCACCCCGTGCCGACGATGATCGCGAACACGCCCTTGGCGCCCGCGCCGGCCCCATCGACGGCTTCCGACAACGCCAGGCAGTTGGCGTCATTTTCCATGCGGATCGGCCGGCCAAGGGCCTTGGCCAGATCCACGTCGAACGGACGGCCATTCAGATAGGTGGAGTTGGAGTTGCGCATGAGCCCGCTGCGCGGCGATACCGAACCAGGGCCGCCAATGCCGACGGAGCCCTGCTCGCCGACCTTCGCCTCCACGCGCGCGATCAGATCGACCACGGCGGCGATGGCGGCGTCATAGTCGCCGGGATTGGGCTCGCGCAGCCGGGCCAAAAAGCGGCCCTCGGCGTCCAGGGCGGCGGCCTCGATCTTGGTGCCGCCGAAATCGACGCCGATCTGCATGCTCAGCCTGCCCAATCTCAGCCAGCGAGGAACTTGCGCAGGAACCGCTTGGTCCGCTCTTCCTTTGGCGCAGCAAACAGCGCCTTGGACGGCCCCTGCTCCACCACCACCCCGCCGTCCATGAAGATGGTCCGGTCGGCCACGTCGCGGGCGAAGGTCATCTCGTGGGTGACGATGACCATGGAGCGCTTCTCCTGCGCCAGGTCGCGGATGGTCGCCAGGACCTCGCCCACCAGTTCAGGATCCAGCGCGCTGGTCGGCTCGTCGAACAAGATGACGTCCGGACGCATGGCCAGGGCGCGGGCGATAGCCACCCGCTGCTGCTGGCCCCCAGACAGGCGCGAAGGATAGGCGTCAGCCTTCTCGGCCAGTCCGACCTTGGCCAGGAGCTCGCGGCCACGCAGGGCGGCCGCCTGGCGCGGTTCCTTCTTCACGATCACCGGGCCCTCGATGACGTTCTCAAGCGCCGTCCGGTGCGGGAAAAGATTGAAGCTCTGGAACACGAAGCCGACGTGCAGGCGCAGGTCGCGCACCGCCGCCTTCTGCTTTGCTAGCGGCCTCGCGCCGTCGATCTCGACGCCCGCCACGCGGACCGTTCCCCCATCAGGCGCCTCCAGCGCATTCAGGCAGCGCAGCAGGGTCGTCTTGCCTGAACCGCTGGGGCCGATAATGGCCACCACCTCTCCCTCGCCAACCGTCAGGTCGACGCCCTTGAGAATCTCGTTTTCACCGAAGCGCTTCTTCAGACCTCGGACCTCGATCATGCTCATCGGTCGGCCTCGCGGCTGTGGCGGCTGGCGCGCCTTTCGGCCATGCTTTGCAGCGCCGCCAACCCTGTCGAGACGATCCAATAGATCGCCGCCGCCGACAGATACATGGCGAAGATCTCATAGGTCCGCGCGGTGATCAGCTGCGCCTGTCGGAACAGCTCGGGCACCTGGATGGTCGCCGCCAGCGACGTATCCTTGACCAGGCCGATGAAGCTATTGCCCAGCGGCGGCAGGGCGGTGCGCGCCGCTTGCGGCAGGATCACGCGGACCATGGTCTGGCCGCGGTTCATGCCGATCGCGCTGGCCGCTTCCCATTGCCCGCGGTCGACGGCAGCGATGGCGCCGCGCAGGATTTCGGAGGCATAGGCGGCCACGTTCAGGGTGAAGCCGATGATCGCCGACGGCATCGGTTCGATCTCGATCCCCAGGGTCGGCAGGCCGTAATAGATCAGGAACAGCTGCACCAGCAGCGGGGTGCCCCGGAACGCCGAGACATAGACCGCCGCGATCCAGCGCAGCGGCGCGACCGTCGACAGCCGCATCATCGCCAGGCCAAACCCCAGCAGAAGGCCCAGGGCCATGCTGCTTACCGCCAGCACGACGGTGTAGAGGCAGCCCTTCAGAAGGAAGGGCGCGGACTGCACGATCAGGGAGAGGCCCGTCTCCATCCGGCTACTTCGTCACGTCCTGGCCGAACCACGTGTGGGAGATCGCCGCCAGCTCGCCTGAGGCCCGAAGCTCGTCGATGGCTTTGTCGATGGCGCCCTTCAGCTCTGGGTTTGGCTTGAACGCCACGCCCATCTCTTGGCGCGCGAACGCTTCGCCGGAGGCCTTCACGGGCGCGCCGCTCTTGACCAGCTCCAGCACCACCAGCTTGTCGTTCAGCACCGCGTCGATGCGTCCAGCCTTCAGGTCCTGGTATTTGGTGGGATCGTCGTCATACGTCTTCACGACCGCCGTGGGCACGTCGCTGCGCAACCACGACTCGTAGTTGGTGCCTAGGCCCACGCCGACCGTCTTGCCGGCCAAATCGGCAGGCGTGGCGATGGCGCGCGTGTCGTCCTTGCGCAGGATGATCTGGATGCCGCTGATCGTATAGGGCTGGGAGAAGCCGTACTTGGCCTGCCGCTCAGGCGTCATGGTGATCTGATTGGCCACCACATCCAGCCGGCCCGACTCCAAGCCGCCCAAGAGGCCGGCGAAGGGCGTTTGGATGAACTCGGCCTTCAGGCCCATCTTCGCGGCCAGCGCCTTGCCAAAATCGATCTCGTAGCCAGCCAGCGACCCATCCTTGGCCTGGAAGTTGAACGGCGGATAGGTGCCTTCGACCCCTATACGCAGAACGCCTCGCTCCTTGATCGCCTCCAGGCCGGTCTTCTTTTCACCCTTGGCGCAAGCGCTCAGCGCCAGCACGGCGGCCAAGGCCAGAAGGGCGCGGCGATGAGGACGGGCGGACATGACGGCTCCGAATCTGCTGATCGCCAACTATAGGACGCTCTGCACGAAACGGAGCGACGCCTTGCTAGAATGCGTGCAATCCGCATAGAGGCGCCTAAGTATCAGCGCAATCGCTTCGCATGGTTCTCAGATGCCCGACGAAATTGTTCCCCGCCGACGCAAGACCGGTCCGGAACGCATCGTCGTGCGCCCGGACCAAGTCTATCAGAAAGAGACCCAAGGCCTCGAAGGGTTGCCGCGAACGCTGCGCAGCCACATCAACGAGTTCCTGACGATCTCCTTCGTCATTGTGATCGGTCTGCTAGGCGCGGCCGCATTGGCCGTCGTCCTGCTGACCTGATCGACCGCTAACGCGGATCGGGATCAACAATCGGCGGCGTGGCGTTGACCGGCGGTGCCGCGTTCATTGGATCAACGACCAGGGGTTGCGGCGCGGGCGAAGGAGCCGGGGTCGAAACCTCTGGAATGGCGACGATGGGCGGCGGCACGGTGGCCGAAACGTCGCTGGTCGCGGTACTGGCGCTCGGCGCGGAGGGCGCGGTGCTAGCAGCCCGAACGCGCGGCGTTGAAGCGCGAGCCTGTGTCGTTCGACGTGCGGCCGGCGCGGCGGCGGGCTCAGCCGGCGGCGCAACCTCGACGGGGGCTTCCATCGACGCCATTTCAGTCGGAGTCGGCGCGACCGGAGCCGGCGTCGTCATAGGACGGGCGGCTGCAGTCTCCGCGGCCGGGACGGTCGTTTCCGTCGTCTTGGGGCCGCTGGTCGCCCAGACCAGGGCGCCCGTCGCCACCAGAGCGATCGGCGCCGCGAACAGCATTATCTTGCTGGTGTTGCTGCCCTTCTCTTTCCGCGCGTAGACGGGCGTATAAACGCTTTCGTCGGCCACGGGCTCAACGCGACGAGCATCGCCAGGACGTTCACTGCGGATGTCGCGTTCAACAAAATTATCGCGACCGCTGAGATCGGGGCCACCAAGGTTCGGACCAGGATTGTATGACGTCATCTCGCATTCCTCCGTTATCTTCACTCGGGAAGACAAACGGAGCGCGGGTTCCTACTGTTCCGCTCGACGCGAAATGACCCAAACCGAGCCACAATCGCGCCAAGTTTGGAATTCGATCCGATCTCTACTTCGACAGACTGTCCAGGTACCGGATCAACACGCCCATATTGTCGATATAGGCGCCCGTCGAAATGCCGATCGGAGGGGTGTCGGTGATGTAGGGGGAGGTGTCCGTCTTGTCCCCCACCCGGGTCTGCGAATAGTCGCCCGGCGCCGGGGTCGGCGAGCCGTCGCCAGCGTAGGGATTGCTGGCCGCCTTCAATTCGGTGGGCCAGTAGCCGACCTTGTTAAGCCCGCCGATCAGCTTTTGAGCGTCCTCGGCCTTCACCTCGCCCGCCACATGCAGGGCGTTCACGTTCAGATCCGAGACCGAGACGTCCTGGCCGGTGAAGTACTTGGGCAGTCCGATCGAACCCGGCTTGGCCTTCAGGGGCGAGTTCTTCGACGCGTCCGGCCCGGCGGCCTTGAGCGCTTCGTATTCGGTCCGCAGCTTGGCGACATTCACCGTCCGGGTGGAGCCATAGTGGATCACCACCTTGTCGGGGTTGTAGTCGGCATAATAGCGGCCGTTGACGACGTTCGAGCCCGTACGGTGGATGAACAGCGGCTTGCCCGTGCCGATCTCGACAAAGGTCGGATGCGTTCCCGTCCCCCGCATCAGTTCGGCAGGCAGCTTGACGCTGTCGAGCCAGTCCAGGGCTTCGGGCAGACGGGCCAAGAACTTCGGATCGCCAGTCAGGCGATAGAAGCCCATCATCGAGCTGATGTTCTGGGCCGTGGTGTGGGTGGCGAAGGCCTTGGGCTCGTACGTCCGCGCGCCGGCGGGCTTTAGGTCCTCGACCGTGTGCTGCAGGCCCCACGCCGGCTGGGGTTGCGGTTGCTGGGTGACCACAAAGCTGTTCATGGCCCGGTTGATGGGGTCCACGACGCGCTCGTCGCCCAGGGTCTGATAGACCATGAGCAGGAACTCCAGGTTCTCGCCCGCCACATCGTCATTGAAGGTGATGTAGCGCGTATAGTCGGCGTTGCCGTGCAGGCCGCCTTCCTGGGTGAGCGGATAGCGTTGCGGCCAGCCGCCGACAGGGTACTGGCTTTCGAGAACGAAGCTGATCGCCTTCTGCAGAGGCGCCCAGTACTGCTTGTCCTTCTTCTCCAGGTACATGCGCAGCATGAACTGGGAGGCCTCCGCCGTACCAGCGTCGTCGAAGGTGGCGTTGCCGTAATAGTGCTGGAATTCCTCGAGCCGCCAGCCGTTCTTGCCGATGGTGTCGTACCAACGCTTGATCGAGGCCTCGCCCGCAAAATCGTAGAGATAGTTCCAGCCGCCGGCCGGGTGCTGCGCCTCTATCAGCGCGCGCGCCGCCGCCTGGGCGGCCTTGTAGTAATATTCATCCCGCGTCGCGTGATATGCGTCCAGGAAAAGATGCCCCGCCGTCGCCGTGCCGGGAGGCTGGACCCACATCATGGTCGGGAAGGCTTCCATCTCGCCGAACCGGCGGGAGAAGTCCGGCAGATAGGACCACACATAGCCGCCCTTGTAGGCGACGGTCTCGACCATGAACTTGGTCGCCCGCTTCATGGCGCCCAGCGTCGCGGCCTGGGTGGGAACGACAGAGGTCTGCGCCAAGGCCGGTGTGAACGCTGTCAGCGCTGCGCCAGCGGCGAGCACGCCGCGACGGGAAACCGTGTTTTTCATGTTCATGGCCATCTCCCCAGATCTTGTTTTGATGATGGCTAACCCGCCATGACACCGGTGTCCATGCGTTCCAAGGTTCGCTGAGCGGAACTGTCGCGCCGCGGCGAAGTTTGCCCCTTATCAGATGCGGGGAACCCGAGCGTGGCCAGCGCAAAGCTTGCGACCTATCGCGCCAAGCGCGACTTCACCAAAACCGCCGAGCCTAGCGGTAAGGCGACGGTCCAGTCGTCCGAACATCTGCGCTTCGTCATCCAGAAGCACGCCGCCACCCGCCTGCATTACGACCTGCGGCTGGAGCACAACGGCGTCTTTCTGTCTTGGGCCGTCACCAAGGGCCCCTCCCTCGATCCCGCAGACAAGCGGCTGGCCGTGGAAGTCGAGCCCCACCCCCTCGACTACGGCGATTTCGAAGGCACGATCCCCAAGGGCGAGTACGGCGGCGGCACGGTCATGTTGTGGGACCGCGGCTATTGGGCCCCGCCGCCCGGCGAAGATATCGACAAAATGCTCAAGAGGGGCGACCTGAAGGTCACTTTTGCTGGCGAGCGCCTCAAGGGCGAATGGGTTCTCGTGCGCATGAAACATGACCGCAACGGCGGCAAGCGCACCAACTGGCTGATGATAAAGCACCGCGATGGCTACGAACACGAAGGCGACGCGGACGCGCTGCTGAACGAGAACGCCTTCTCCATCGCGTCCAAACGCAAGATGGAGGAAATAGCCGAGGGCAAGGGCAAGGCCCCTACCCCCTTCATGACCGCCAAGAAGGGCGCCGCCGGCGCGGTCTGGAACTCCAATCGCGGCGACCCGGAAGCCTCGACAGAGGCCGCCCCCGTCAAAACCAAGGCGCCAAGGGCCAAGGCCGCGAAAGCCGATCTTCCGAGCTTCATCGAGCCGCAGTTCTGCAAGCTGGTCGACCGCCCGCCTCCCGGTCCCGGCTGGGGTCATGAGATCAAGTTCGACGGATACCGAATGCAACTGCGCGTCGAGAACGCAAAGGGCGCCATGCGAACCCGCAAGGGTCTCGACTGGACCGACAAGTTCTCGCAGATCGCCCGCGACGGCGGCGCCGTCCTGCCCGACTGCATCATCGACGGCGAGGTAGTGGCCCTCGACGAGAACGGCTCCCCTGATTTCGCGGGCCTGCAGGCCGCCCTGTCCGATGGTCAGACCGAAGATCTCATCTACTACGTCTTCGACCTGCTCTTCGCCAAAGGCGAGGATTTACGCGCCCTTCCTCTGAGCGAGCGAAAGGAGCGCCTCAAAGCCCTCCTGGATGACGCCCGGCTCGACGACGGCCGCATCCGCTATGTGGATCATTTCGCCACCGGCGGCGACGCTGTGCTGCAATCGGCCTGCCGCATGTCGCTGGAAGGCATCGTCTCCAAGAAGCTGGACGCGCCCTATCGGTCCGGCCGCGGCGAGACCTGGACTAAGGCCAAGTGTCGCGCCGGCCATGAAGTAGTGATCGGCGGCTACACGACGACGGGCGACGCTTTCCGTTCCCTGATCGCCGGCGTCCACCGCAACGGCAAGCTGGTGCATGTCGGCCGCATCGGCACCGGCTACGGCAAGGACAAGGTCGCCAAGCTATTGCCCAGGCTGAAGGCCCTGGAGACCGACGTGTCCCCTTTCACCGGTCCCAACGCCCCGCGCAAAGCGGCCAACATCCATTGGGTCAAGCCGACGTTGGTCGCCGAGATCGAGTATGCTGGCTTTACCGGCGACGGCTCCCTGCGTCAGGCCAGCTTCAAGGGCCTCCGCGAAGACAAACCCGCCGCCGAGGTGGAGTCCGACGCGCCCGTCCCGGTGGAGGACGCCGAACTCGCCCAGCCTAAACCCACGGGCAAAGCCACGCCAAAGGCCGCCGATAATCAGGTCCTCGGCATCACCATCTCCAGTCCTGATCGGGTGCTGTGGCCGAATGCGGGCGACGGCGCGCCGGGGACCAAGCTCGACAACGCCCGCTATATCGAAGCCGTCGCCGACTGGATGACGCCCCACATCAAGGGCCGTCCCTGCTCCGTGATCCGCTTCCCCGACGGCGTGGGCGGTCAGGCCTTCTTCCAGCGGCACCTGGCCAAGGGCATGTCCAGCCTGATCACAGCCGTAAGCGTCGACGGCGACCGCCAGCCGTACATTCAGATCGACCGCAAGGAAGCCCTGATCGCCCTGGCCCAGTTCGGCTCGATCGAGTTTCACCCCTGGAACTGCCAACCGGGCGACGTCGAGCACGCCGGCCGCCTGGTGTTCGATCTCGACCCTTCCGAAGAGCTCGGTTTCGATGTCGTCATCGAAGCCGCCCGCGAAATCCGCGACCGCCTTGAAGAGCTGGGTCTGGTCAGCTTCTGCAAGACAACGGGCGGCAAGGGTCTGCATGTCGTCACGCCCCTGACCGGCGGCAAGTCCGCAGTGGAGTGGGACCGCGCCAAGGCCTTCGCCCGCGAGGTCTGCGACCGGATGGCTGCCGACAGCCCAGACCGCTACGTGATCAACATGGCGAAGAAGGTTCGCAAGGGACGGATATTCCTCGACTATCTACCCAACGATCGCATGTCGACAGCGGTCGCTCCGCTATCAGCTCGCGGTCGCCCCGGAGCGACGGTCTCCATGCCCCTGAACTGGACTCAGGTCCGCGCGGGGTTAGACCCCAAGCGGTTCAACATTCGTACGGTCCCCGCTCTGCTGGCCAGGACCACGGCTTGGGAAGACTATGCCGATGGGGCCCGCTCTCTAGAGGCGGCGATCAAGCGCCTCAAGTCAAAGAACGGCTGAAATTACGCCAAAAGCCCCAACAGAACCACGATGACAAGCGGCGGCGCCCGACCGGCCACCAGCGCTCCAATAGCAACAAGCGCCGCCAGCCCATCGCCCGGCGTCGCCACCCCCGCCGGCAGCACCACCAGTGCGAACGCCGTCGCCAAAATGCCCACCACGGCGGCGTTCAAACCCGCAACCGCCGCGCCAATTCGCCGATCCCCCATGATCTGGTTCCAGAACGGCAGGGCGGCGGTCACCGCGAGCAGGCCTGGCGCCGATATCGCTAGGATGGCGACAGCCGCCCCCATGACGCCGCCTGGTCCATCGGACGACAACACCCCAAGATAGGCCGCGAAGCTGAACAATGGCCCTGGCATCGCCTGGGCCGCGCCGTATCCCGACAGGAACACCTCCTCGCCCACCCATCCTGGAACGACGATGGCGTCTCGCAAGAGCGGCAGCACGACGTGTCCGCCGCCGAAAACCAGAGCGCCCGAGCGATAGAAGGCTCCAGCGAAGCCGCCCAATGGCGTCAGGGCGATGAGCAGCAACAAAAGCATGGCGAGCCCGCTCAAAGCCGCTCGCCGCCGGTGCGCTCGCGTCGGCGCTGGCTCGATGGAAGCCGCCAGGGACGGGGTCAGCGCCATCACCCCGGCCAACGCCCCGACCACAAGCGCGGCCAGCTGCGACAGCCCCGAGGGCGCGACACCGGTGATGATAGCGCAGATCAGGGCGATACCAGCCGCTCGCCAACCCCTCGCTAACCCATCGGCCATGACCAGCACGGCCTGGGCGACAATGGCGACCGCGGCCAGCTTCAGCCCATGAATCAGGCCCTGTCCAAATTCCCCTAGGCCGAGATGCCCAAGACCGAAGGCCAGCAACAGCATCAGCAGAGCCGATGGCGCGGTAAAGGCCGACCACGTCGCCAATCCTCCGATCACACCGCCTCGCTGCAACCCGATGGCGTAGGCGACCTGGCTGGAGGTCGGGCCGGGCAACACTTGGCACAGGGCTATGATCCTGGCCAATTCCGCGTCGTCCAGCCACCGTCGCCGGGCCACCAGAGCGCTTCGAAAGTATGCCAGGTGCGCGATCGGTCCGCCAAAAGCCGTCAGCCCTAACAACAGGAATGTGGCGGTCAGTTGCGCGGTACGCGGACGAGCGAGCGACACGTTCACGTCGCAGACCGCCTCAAGGCGTAGTTGCGGCAGACCTCCCATCGGTCGCGGCCACTGGAAAAGACGGCGACTTCGCCGGCGGGCTCCATGCCAAGCTTTCGCATGATGGCGAAGGACGCGTGGTTGTCCGGCTGGGCGCAGGCTTCGATCAGCGACACCTGTGTCAGCGACCATACTGCCCGCACAAGCGCGGCGGTCGCCTCAAAGCCGTAGCCAAGTCCGTGATGCGCGCTTCCCAGGTGGTAGCCGATCTCCGCACGATCCGGCGTCTCTGCCTTCACTCGTGCGCCGACACCGCCCACGATCAGGCCGTCGGAACGACGCTCGACGCCAAACGACATGAGATCGCCGTCGTCGCGCATGCGCCTGCGGTTCTCGGCGATACGCGCAGCAGCGATCTCGGACGTGACGACGGGCGGCCAGGAGGCCAGGCGTTCGACCACCTCGGGTGTCAGGGTGGCGGCGAGCCCGGCGGCATCCTCAGGCGTTAGACAACGCAACCGCAAACGCTCGGTCAGGATCGGCTCAAACGGGTCTGAATCGGCGTCCATCCCTTTGCATGACGCGGGCGCCCGGTCCGCGCAACTAGGACGCCTTCTTGCGGGGCGCCGCGGCCTTCTTCTTCGGCGCGGCCTTTTTGGCGGCGGGCTTCCTCGCCGTGGACGCTCCGCCCTTGGCCCCGAGGCTCTTCTTCAGCGCCTCCATCAGATCGACCACGTTGGTGTCGTCGGGCTCCTCGACCTTGACCTTGCGACCCGCTCCCTTCTCTTTCTGGGCGATCAGCTTGCGCAGGGCGTCCTCATAGCGGTCGTTAAATTCCGACGGATCAAAGTCGCCATCCTTCTGCTCGATGATCTTCTCGGCGATCGCCACCATGCCGGGGTCAGCCTTGTGCGCCGGGATATCGTCAAAGAAGTCAGCGGCGTCGCGCACCTCGTCGTGGCTGCGGATCGTGTAGGCGAGCAGGCCCTTGTCGCGCGCCTCGATGGCCATGATCCGCTCGCGAGTGTGCATGACGACCCGCCCTAGGGCGATGCGGCCGGTCTTCTTCATGGCGTCGCGGATCACGCTGTAGGCGTCGATGGCCAGCTTTCCGTCCGGCACCAGGAAATAAGGGCTGTCCCAATAGAGACGGTCGATTTCGTCTTCGTCGACGAAACGCTCGATGTCGATGGTGCGGGTGCTCTCCAGCCGCACGCTGTCGATCTCGTCCTGGGTGATGACGATGTAGCGATCCTTCTCGTACTGGTAGCCCTTCACCAGATCGCGCCGCTCCACGGGTCCTAGTTCAGGGTCCGTCGGGATCATGCGGATACGATTGTGGGTGTCCTTGTGCAGCAGGTTGAAGTGAACGTCGCCCGCCGCCGCGGTTGCGGTGTAGAGAGCCACAGGACAGGTCACCAGCGACAGGCGCAGGTGCCCCTGCCAGGTCGGACGCGCAGCCATGATCGAACCTCACTTCGAGAACCGAGCGAATCAACGCGGCGGCCCGGCTAAGGTTCTGGTTGCGGAGACTTGATCATGAGCGACGAGGTTCTGGTCGACGCTCGCGGCCATCATTGCCCAGTCCCCACCTTGCGTCTGCGCAAGGCCCTGGAGCAAGCGCCGGACGGCGCGCGAGTGCGGCTGCTGGCCGACGACCCCATGGCCAGGATCGACGTGCCGCACTTCGCCAAACAGGCGGGTTTCGAGATTCTGGAGTCCGGCGAAGCGGCGGGCGCCCTCAGCTTTCTGGTGGTGAAGCCGTCTTGAGCTCTTCGGTCTCTAGCCGCCGCAGCAGGCGGCGCGGAGCGTCTCCCAGAGCGATCTCCACCTCGGTCGCCAAGGCCCCGCCGAAGAAGATGGCGTTGACGTTCCAGCTGAGCCAGATCAGCGCCACGATGATCGCCGCCAGCGAGCCGTACATCGCGCCCAGGTGCGCGATCTGATCGACATAGAAGGCGCTGGCCCAGGATGCGCCCACGAACATCGCCGCCGCCGCCGCTCCGCCGGTGATCGCCGCGCGCCATCCGACGCGATTGGCCGACATGGCGTAGCGGTAGATCATGCTCATGCCAAAGGTCAGGCCGACGCTGACCCAGGTCCATTCGCTATAGATCCAGGTCACGCCCTCCAGCGGCGTCCAGTCCAGCGTCGCCCCCACCACGCGGAAGGTTAGAAACACGCCCGACAGAACGGTCATCATCGCGATGGCCGCCAGCAAGACCAGCAGCGCCAGAAGATTGAAGCGGAAGAACCCCCGGGGATCCTCCTCGTCATGAATGAAGGCCAGGCCCGCCAGCATGGCCTTGAACCCGCGGTGCGCCGCATAGCCACCGATGATCAGGGCGATCACGCTTTGGGTAGAGGTCGCCTCCACCGGCGCATGGGCCAGGCGCGTCAGCTCGCTACGGAACAGGTCCTGCGCCCCCGGCGGCAGCAGATAGGCGAAGCTGTCGGCCTGCTGGGCCGCCGCTTCCGGCGTTAGGAGGAAGGTGTAGACGCCCACCAGCAGCGACAGGGCCGGAAATACCGCCAGCATGGCGAAGAACGACACCCCGCCGACGTAAAGCATCACGTCGCGCCCCCACATGCGGCTCAGCGCACGGCCAAGCACCAGCAACACTTCCCGCGTCCAGTAGAGCGGGTCGAGGCCGCGGAATCGGTTGAGGAGGTTGCGCCCGCGCATGGCCGGAAACTGCCCGCGCGCCTTCCGCAGCGCAACCTTGCTGGCGGCCTTAAAGCGCCTCGGCGCTCTTCAGGGCCTCGATTTCGTCGTCGCTGAAGCCCCAGTCGCCAAGGGCGGCGTCGTTATCAGCTCCGATCTTGGGCGGCGGGCCCTGAACAGCGCCTGGCGTCACCGAAAAGCGGGGCGCGGGCGCCGGTTGAGTGACCCCGCCAAGCTCGACGAAGGTCCGGCGGGCGGCGTTGTGCGGATGCCTGGGCGCCTCGTCCAGATCAAGGATTGGGGCGAAACACACGTCCGTGCCCCCCATTAGCGCTGTCCACTCGCCCTGGGTCTTGGTCGCGATCACCGCGGCCAGCTTCTCGCGCAAGGCCGGCCATTCCTCACGGCTCATCTGTTGCTGGAAGTGCGGATCAGTTATTCCTGTCTTTTCAAGCATTAGGGCGTAAAATTGAGGTTCTATTGAACCGATCGACACCCACTTGCCGTCGCTGCATTGATAGGTGTCGTAGAAGTGAGCCCCACCGTCGAGCATGTTGGCCCGGCGCTGTTCACGCTGCAGGCCCATGGCCTTGAATCCGTAGAACATTGACATGAGCGACGCCGCGCCGTCGCTCATGGCGCAGTCGATCACCTGCCCCCGCCCCGTTTCGCGCGCATGGATCACGCCCGCCAGCAGACCGAATGCGAGGTACAGCGCCCCGCCCCCGAAATCGCCGACAAGGTTCAAAGGCGGCACCGGCTTATCCTCGGTCCCGATCGCGTGCAGAGCCCCGCTGATGGCGATGTAGTTCATGTCGTGGCCAGCCGCCGCCGCATATGGCCCCGTCTGGCCCCAGCCGGTCATCCGCCCATAGACGAGCTTGGGATTGCGGGCGAGCGCCACCTCAGGGCCAAGCCCCAATCGCTCCATCACCCCTGGGCGAAAGCCCTCGAACAAGGCTTCGGACCGCTCGACCAGCTTCAAGCAGGCCTCGACCGCCTGCGGCTTCTTCAGATCCAAGGCGATCGACCGGCGCCCCCGCGCCGTAATGTCGGCAGGGGAGGATCGCCCCGATCCTTTGCGATCAATGCGGACCACGTCAGCCCCGAGATCGGACAACAGCATGCCGCAGAACGGCCCCGGCCCGATGCCCGCGAACTCCAGCACCTTCAGCCCCGAAAGCGGCCCCTGAGCCATGACGATCTCCCTGCTTTCCCGAATGGTGAAACCGCTGACGTATGGGCAGGCAAGCCGGAAACTGCGCCTAGGCCTGCGACTTGAGACCCGCCATCAGGATGCTGATCAGGCGGCGGGCGCCCGGTTCCCAGCCTGGCTGTTCGTATCCGTAGCTCACGCCGATCATCGCGCGGTAGACGTCATCGATCCCGACGTCCGACCGGATGTCACCCGCCGCGATGGCCGCCTGCACCAGCCTGCCCATAGCGTCGGTGATTGTCGCGCCGGTCGCCGCGTAAACTGGCGTTCCTTCGCCCACGGACGCCTGCAGAGCCGGCACGATCACCCGCTTGGTGGCCATATAGTCCACGAGCAAGTGCAGCCACGCCTCCAGCGCCTCGCCCGCGCGCCGCGAAGCCAGAAGCGTGTCGGCTGACTGCGCCAGTTGCTCAACCTCCCGCTGGTAGACGGCGGCCAGCAAGGCGTCGCGGGTCGGAAAGTGTCGGTAGAGCGTCCCGATGCCCACGGACGCCCGCCGGGCGATCTCCTCCAGCGGCACATCCGCGCCAACCTGAGTAAAGGCCGCCTTGGCGATTTCCAGCAGGTGGACACGGTTGCGCAGACTGTCCGCCCGCGGCTTCCGCACTTTTTCTCTCTCCGCGTCCACGGTCGCTCCTTGAAAAACGGAGGCGCCCTCCGAATATAAGTGGAGACCACCTCCGTTTCTAACCAACGGATGCGGCGCTCACAACGATTCACTTCCCAAGGAGATATGTCATGACCGCATCTTACGGAGCCACCTCCACGACCGACGACGTCCTGAAAGGCGCCGATCTCAGCGGTAGGCGCGTGCTGGTGACGGGCGTTTCAGCCGGTCTAGGCGTCGAAACCGCTCGGGCCTTGGCCGCCCACGGCGCGCAGGTCGTCGGCGCAGCCCGCGATCTGGAAAAGGCCGAGCGGGCGACCAAAGTCGTGCGAGCCGACGCGGCCAATGGCGGCGCGCTTGAGCTGATCCAGCTGGATCTCGCCGACCTCACCTCCGTGCGCGCCTGCGCCGATGCGCTTCTGGCCGCTGGCAAACCGTTCGACGTTATCATCGCCAACGCCGGGGTCATGGCCACCCCGTTCGGCCACACGGCCGACGGCTTCGAAACCCAGTTCGGCACCAACCACCTGGGCCACTTCGTACTGGTCAACCGCATCGCATCGCTGCTGAAGGCCGGCTCGCGGGTGATCGTCCTGTCGTCAGCCGGCCACCGCTTCGCGGACGTCAACCTGGACGATCCCAACTTCGAGACGACTGGGTACACGCCCTTCGGCGCCTATGGCCGCTCCAAGACGGCCAACGCCCTGTTCGCGGTTGAGTTCGACCGTCGCCACCGTGATCGTGGCGTTCGCGCCGCGGCGGTTCACCCCGGCGGCATCCAGACCGAGCTGTCCCGTCACATGAGCGACGGCGACATCGAACAACTGGTCGAGCAGATCAACGCCAGCCGGGCCGAGGGCGCGCCGGCCTTCGAGTTCAAGACCATTCCCCAGGGCGCGGCCACGTCCGTCTGGGCCGCGGTCACCGCCTCGGCCGACGAGATCGGAGGCCGCTACTGCGAGGATTGCCATGTCGCCGCGATCGTGACCGGCGAAGCGGACATGATGAGCGGCGGCGTGCGCCCCTATGCGGTCGACGCCGACAACGCCAAGGCGCTGTGGGCCCTCAGCGAAGAACTGATTCAGGAACGCTTCTGATCAGGACGCCCGCCTGCGCTCCGGCGCGGGCGGGCGTCCCTCCTACAGCGACTGGCCGTCGTCCACGGTGATCAGCGAGCCAGTCATGCCGCGCGCGCCCGGCCCTGCCAGCATCAGCAGCGCCGCGTCCAGATCGCTTTCCTGGCCTAGCCTGCGGCGGGGCAGGCCCTGAATCTGCTTCTTTCCGCCCTCGCTCTGGAACCAGGCCGAATTGATCTCGGTCTCGATATAGCCCGGACAGATCGCGTTCACGGCGATCCCGTGGCGAGCCCATTCCAGGGCCATCCCCTTGGTCATGTGCGCGGCGGCGGCCTTGGTGCCACAATAGGTCGTCAGACCCGGCAGCACCTTCTGGGCGGCGATGGAGGCGATGTTGATAATACGCGCGTCGCCCGCCTGGGCCCGACCGCTCTCGATCATCCGCTTAGCCGCTTCGCGCGCGCCGAAGAACAGGCCCCGCACATTCACGGCGAAGGCCGCGTCGAATTCGTCGGGCGTGATGTCTAGCGAGCGCCCCTCCCCGCCTACGCCGGCGTTGTTGATCATGATCGAGATCGGCCCCAGGCGCTCCTGCACCGCATCCAGCGCTGGCCCGATGGCCGCGGCGTCGGTCACATCCAGGGGCAAGGCGACCGCCCGGCCGCCGCGACCGATGATCGCGTCAGCCTCGGCGTCGAGCAGGTCGGTCCGGCGGGCCAGAAGCGCCACAGCCGCGCCCGCATCCGCCAGGACATGGGCGAACCGCCGCCCCAGCCCGCTCGAAGCCCCTGTCACGACAGCCACGCCGCCCGTCAGAATCCCTTGCATTCCCGCTCATCCCTGCTCAATGCCCTTCTGTCGCGGGCTCACGCTTCTGATACTGTCCCCATTCCGAATCCGGAAGGCGATGGTTTCGTCCTCGGGCCGGTATTGCAAAGTTGGTTCGGGTCTTGTCGCAGCCTCGTCTTCTGATCATCGCGCGTGACGACGCGCAGGCCGGTCCCCTGGCCGAAGGGCTTGACCGCCTGGGCTGGCGCACCGTCACGGCGCGCGCCGGCGACTCCGCTCTGGCCGTCATCGAGGACATGCCCATCGAGGCGGCGATCATCGATCTCGACAGCGGTGACGACCTGGCTCACTTGGCCGCGCGCTTCAAGGCCGCTGCGGCCCCGCGACGCCTGCCGGTCATCGCCCTGGGATCGATCCCTCCGGGCGAGGAACAACACCGTTTCGATCTTGTTCTCGGCCACCCGGTCCACCCGGCCCAGGCCATGCTGCGCATTGAATCCCTGGTCCGCACGGCCATCGCGGAGGAGGAATTCGAGCTCCGCCGCGAAACCTTCGCCGAACGCGGCAAGCGTTTCACCGCCGTCGAGCCGTCGGCTCAGCCCTATCGCATTCTCGCCGTGGGCGAGCCCGCCCCGCAGTTCCTGGCCCTGTCCAACACCCTCAAGGCCTCGGGGGTCGAAATCACCGGCGCCTTCACCGCCTACACCGCCTTCGACTACCTGCATGAGCGCGCCTTCGACGCCGTGATCCTGTGGGCTGGCGACAATCGCCAGGAGGCGCTGTCCATCGCCTCGGGCCTGCGCCGCAACACCCGCCTGTTCCACATTCCCGCCTTGCTCTACCTGGGCGAGGGGGCGGAGGTCATGCCGGCCGAGGCCTTCCACAAGGGCGTTTCGGACGTGGCCGTTCACGGCACGGGCGAAGAAGAGACCGCGCGGCGGATGATCGAGCTGGCCCGCGCCCATCGCTATGGCGAGGCCGTTCGCGGCGCCCTCGACAAGGCCCGCAGCTCTGGCCTCATGGACGCCGCCACCGGCCTCTTCACTCGCGACCTGTTCGCCGCCCATCTGGCGCGTCAGGCCGCCGCCGCCGTCGGTCGTGGCCGCCCCCTGTCCGTCGCCGTCCTCAAGATCGCCGAAAAGCCCGAGTTGGCCGCCATCCGCGCCGGGGGCTGGGTTGATCGCGCCGTGCCGCAGATCGGCTCGATGATCGGCCGCCTGGTGCGCGCGGAGGACACCGCCGCCCGCCTGGCGCCCGAAGTCTTTGCCCTCTCCCTGCCCGCCACTTCCCAGGCCCAGGCTCGCGCGGCGGCCGAACGGATCGCCGCCGTGATCAGCTGCACGGCCTTCGACGCCGGCGATGGCCGCAAGCCCTTCGTCTGCGACTTCGATATCGGCGTCGCCCAGATCGAAGGTCAGGAGGGTGCGGCCCGGGCGCTCGAACGCGCCGCGGCTCTGGCCCTTCGCTCCGTGGCCAGCTAGGAGGCGCTCCCATGCCCCTCGCCATCGATTTCATCGCCGACGTGGTTTGTCCCTGGTGCTATCTGGGCTGGAAGCGCCTGCACCAAGCGCTCGCCTTGCGTCCGGATGTCGAGGCCGTGGTCACCTGGCGTCCCTATCAGCTGGACCCGAGCCTGCCCGAGGAAGGCGTCGATCGCCGCGCCTACATGGCGGCCAAGTTCCCCGACAAGTCGCGGCTGCAGGCCGTCCATGACGAACTGGTCCGCCAGGCCGCCGAATGCGGCGTCACCCTGAACTTCGACGCCATTGATAAGTCGCCCAACACCAACGGCGCCCAGCGGCTGATCCGCTGGGCTGGCGGCGCCGGCGTTCAAGACGCCGTGGTCGAGGGACTGATGGCCGCCTATTTCACGCAAGGCCGCGACATCGGCGATCCCGTCGTCCTGGCCGACATCGCTGAGAGTGCCGGCATGGAGCGGTTGGTCGTCCTCAAGCTGCTGTCCGAGGGCGTCGACCGCGAAGCGGTCGCCCACGAGCACCAGATGGCCGTCCGTGGCGGCGTCACTGGCGTGCCCTTCACGATCTTCGGCGGTCGCGTCGCCGTGGTCGGAGCCGAAAGCGCCGAGAATCTGGCCCGCGCGATCGACAAGGCCGTGGAGCTGGCGGCGTGACCATCGAACAGGCCGCTCACTACTGGCCCTATGTGGCCGTGCCGATCGCCGCCGTCGTGGTGATGATCCGCCTGCACCGCATGAAGACACACCGCCCGATGCGTCTGCGCATGATCTGGGTCCTGCCCCTGGCCATGTCCGTCCTGGCCGGCCTGCTGCTGTGGCGTTTTCCGCCCCAGGGCTTGGAGTGGATCTGGCTCGGCGCAATCTTCGCGCTCGGCGGAGCCGTCGGCTGGCGTCGGGGGCGGATGGTGGACATCATCCTGTGCGACCAGACCTATTCGCTGAAGATGAGGGCCACGCCCGCGGCCATCTTCCTGTTCGTGGGTCTGGTGCTGTTCCGCGCCGCCCTGCGCCCGATCCTCGAAGCGGAGTCCGCCGTCTGGCACGTGCGCGCCGCCCTCATCACCGACGGCTTCATCGTGTTCGCGGTCGGCCTGGTGGTCATGGCGCGGATCGAGATGGCGACCCGTGCCCTGCGCCTTCTGACCCAGGCCAAGACCGCCGCCTAAGCGGTCTTCGCCAGCTTCGCCAGTTCGGTCAGGATGCGCTCGGCGGCGTTAAGCCGGTCCTTGGGCGTGTCCCATTCGCCCTTCACCACCACCTTGTGATCAGGTCGCACCTTCCACGCCGCCCCGTTCTTGCCGACGAACTGGATCAATCCCATCGGATTGGCGAACTCGTCGTTGCGGAAGGTGGCCACCGCCCCCTTGGGACCCACGTCGATCTTGGCGACGTTGGCCTCGCGGCACAGCCCCTTGATGCCGACCACCTTCAGCAGGCTGTCGGCTTCTGGCGGCAGCGGGCCGAAGCGGTCGATCAGTTCGGCGGCCAGAGCTTCGCGGTCCTGCGCCTTCTCGGCTTCCGACAGACGGCGATAGAGCGACAGCCGCACGTTCAGGTCCGGCACATAGTCGTCCGGAATCATCACCGCCGCGCCGGCGTTGATGATCGGCGACCAGCCACGATCGGCGAACAGGCCCACGTCCTTGCCCGCTCGCTCGCGCAGTTCGGCCACCGCGTCCTCCAGCATCTGCTGGTAGAGCTCGACCCCGATCTCCTTGATGTGGCCGCTCTGCTCGTCGCCCAGCAGGTTGCCGCCGCCGCGCTGGTCCAGGTCGTGGCTGGCCAGCTGGAAGCCGGCGCCCAGGCTGTCGAGCGACTGCAGCACCTTCAGCCGCTTCTCGGCCGACAGGGTAAGCTGCTTCTCCACCGGCGTGGTGAGGTAGGCATAGGCTCTCGCCTTGGACCGGCCGACCCGTCCGCGGATCTGGTACAGCTGCGCCAGGCCGAACATGTCCGCCCTATGCACGATCAGGGTGTTGGCGCTTGGGATGTCCAGGCCGCTCTCCACGATCGTGGTCGACAGCAGAACATCGTACTGACCGTCGTAGAAGGCGGTCATCACCTCTTCGAGCTGGGTCGGCGCCATCTG
The DNA here is from genome assembly GCF_027474405.1 of Caulobacter sp. NIBR2454. Lineage (GTDB taxonomy): Bacteria > Pseudomonadota > Alphaproteobacteria > Caulobacterales > Caulobacteraceae > Caulobacter. The sequence goes on along the minus strand of NZ_CP114871.1, from coordinate 1,836,318 downwards.
GCCGTGGCCGGTGACCACCTTGATCTCGGGAACCTGCTCGCGCAGGAACTTCTCGATATCCGTCAGGTCCTTCAGGCGGGGCACCACGTAGTAGGCCTGGCCGCCGCGGTACTTTTCGCGCAGCAGGGCCTCGCGGATCGTCACCTGATCGAACGGGCTGATGTAGGTGCGCACCGCCAGGCGATCGACCGGCGGGGTGGCGATGATCGACATCTCACGGATGCCCGACAGCGCCATCTGCAGGGTGCGGGGGATCGGCGTCGCCGTCAGGGTCAGCATATGCACGTCGGCGCGAAGCTCCTTGAGCTTCTCCTTGTGCTTAACCCCGAAGTGCTGCTCCTCGTCCACCACGACCATGCCCAGGTCCTTGAACGATACCTGCTTGGACAGCACTGCATGGGTGCCGACCACGATCTCGAACTCGCCGTTGGCCAGGCCGTCGCGGGTTTCGCTGGCTTCCTTGGCGGGGACCAGGCGCGACAGGCGGCGCACCTTGATCGGCCAGCCCTGGAAGCGCTCTGAGAAGGTCTTGTAATGCTGCCGCGCCAGCAGGGTCGTCGGGCAGACGATCGCCACCTGCTTGCCGCTCATGGCCACGACGAAGGCCGCGCGCAGCGCAACCTCGGTCTTACCGAAACCCACATCGCCACAGATCAGGCGATCCATCGGCTTGCCCGAAGACAGATCGCCCAGGACGTCGGCGATGGCGTTCAGCTGGTCGTCGGTCTCCTCATAGGGGAACCGCGCGCAGAACTCGTCGAAGATGCCCGCCGGCGGATCGGTTTCCTCGACCGCCTTGACCGACCGCGCCGCGGCGATGGCGATCAGGCCCTCGGCCATCTCGCGCAGGCGCTCCTTGGCCCGCGCCTTGCGCGACTGCCATGCGGCGCCGCCCAGCTTGTCCAGGACCGCGTCCTCGCCGTCCGCGCCATAGCGCGTCAGCAGGTCGATGTTCTCCACTGGCAGGTACAGCTTGGCGTCACCGGCATAGTGCAGCTCCAGGCAGTCGTGCGGCGCCTCCTGAACCTCCAGGGTCTTCAGGCCCTCATAGCGTCCGATGCCGTGATCGATATGAACCACCAGATCGCCCTGCGTAAGAGCGCTGGCCTCAGCCAGGAAGTTGGCGGCGCGGCGCTTCTTCCTTGGGCGCGCCAGTCGGTCGCCCAGGATGTCGGTCTCGGCGATGACCGCCAGACTCTCGGTCTCGAACCCCGCGTCGAGCGGCAGCACGACCCGAAGCGGCGTCTTCGGATCGGCCGCCTTGGCCGCCTGCCAGTACGGCGCGAAGTTGATCTTCTTCAGGCCATGGTCGCCCAGCATGGAGCCCAGGCGTTCGGACGAGCCCTCGGTCCAGCTGGCGAACAGCACCCGCTTGCCCGCCGCGATCTGGCGGTTGGCGTAATCGGCCACCGCCTCGAACAGATTGCCGCTGTCGGTCTGGCGTTCGGCGGCGAAGGTGCGGCCGAGCTTGGCGCCCATATCCACCACCTGCTCGCCCTCGGACAGGAACGGGGTGAACCGCCGGTTGGGTCGATGCCCTACCCGCTGCTCCCACTCGGTGGCGTCCAGGTACAACGCCTTGGGTTCGATCGGGCGATAGGCGCCCTTGCGGTCCGCGGCTGCGCGGCTTTGATAGGCGTCCTCGATCATGGACAGACGCTCGTCGCGCGCCTCGGACGCCAGGTGGTCCACGCCGATCAGGGTGTTAGGCGGCAGATAGTCGAAGATGGTGGCCATCTTCTCGTAAAGCAGCGGCAGCCAGTGCTCGAGACCCGCGCGGCGCGAACCTTCGCTCACGGCGGCGTACAGGGCGTCATCGCCCGGCGCGCCGAAGCGCTCGACGTAGCCTTTTCGGAAGCGGCTGATGGAATCGGCGTCCAGCAGCGCCTCGCTGACGGGCAGCAGATCGATCTCTTTCAGCTGCTTGGTGGAACGCTGCGTCTCCGGATCGAAGGCGCGGATGCTTTCCAGCGTGTCGCCGAACAGGTCCAGGCGAACCGGCTCCTCGGCCGCCGGCGGGAACACGTCGATCACGCCGCCGCGGATGGCGAACTCGCCCCGATCCGAAACCGTGGACGCGCGCACATAGCCATTGGTGGCGAAATATCGCTCCAGATCGGCCACATCGACGCTGTTGCCCACGCGCGCGAAATAGCCGGCCCGACCAACCACCGTCTTGTCAGGTACGCGCTGCAGCGCCGCGGGCGCTGCGACCACCAGGATCGATGGCTTCTTTTCGTCGAACCCGCGCGCCAGCCGCGCCAGGGTCGCCATGCGCTGGGCCGACACGCCCGAGGTCGGGCCGATACGATCATAGGGCAGGCAGTCCCACGACGGGAACAGCGCCGTCTCGATCTCCGGCGCGAAGAACTTCAGCGCGTCGATGAACGCCCCGGCGCGCGCGCCGTCACGGGCGATGAACATCGAAAGCCCGCCGCGCGCCCGCGCGATGTCGGCCATCACCAGGGCGTCGAAACCCTCAGGCGCCCCGGCAAGGTCGAGGCGCCCATCGTCCTTGGCGATGCGTTTGGCGTCGTAAGCCATGAAAGTCCTTGAGTTAGGCGCCCTGCCCCTCGCCCCGGGCCGCGAAGGCCTCGAAGCGGAAGGTCTTGAGCATGTCCATCACGTCGTGATCGAAGGCCGGCGGGGTCTCGAAGCGTCCGATGATCCAGCCGTAGATGTCGTGATCGTTCTCCTCCATGAGCGCCTCGAGCCGATCGAGTTGCTCTAACGTGAGGAGGTGGACATGGTTGTCCGCGAACGGCCCCAAAATGAGGTCCGCTTCACGAAAGCCCCGATGCCAGGCCCGAAACCTGATCTTCTTAAGTCGCACGTCGTCCATGGGCAGGGCGGATATAGGCGCGCGCCGCTCAATAGGCCAGCGGCTTCGATGCCTTTTCGCCAGCACGCTTCCGCGGGCTTGGATCATCGCCGAGTCCGTTCTAGCTCTCCGCTGATGGAGGGGCCTTGAATGGACATTGTCGAAGACGATCTCGAAGACGCCGGCACGCTTGAGCTCCTGGCGCTCCACCTCGCCGGCATGCACGAACATTCGCCCGCCTGTCACGTCCACGCCTTGGATGTCTCGCGACTGAAAGCGCCGAACGTCACGTTCTGGACCGCCCGCTCAGGCGGACGTGTGGCGGGCATGGCGGCGCTCAGAATGCTCGGCGACGGCAGCGGGGAGTTGAAGTCCATGCGCACCCACCCCGACTTTCTGCGTCAGGGCGTGGCCGCCGCGCTTCTGGAGCACGTCATCACCACGGCTAGGACACGCGGCCTGTCACGCCTTAGCCTGGAGACCGGCAGCGGACCCGGCTTCGACGCGGCGCTGGCCCTCTACCGACGCCGCGGGTTCGAAAACGGGCCGGCGTTCGGGGGCTATGAGGCCAGCGACTTCAATCAGTTCCTGCAGCTCGAACTGACCTGAGAAAAATCCGCCACAGGATGTCGGCTGCGGGCATAGTCCCACGTCCTTAGGCAATGATGAGGACGAGACCCGCCATGCAATACGCGATCCTTTGCTACAATCAGGAAGACGTCGTCGGCGCCTGGACCAAGGAGGAAGACGACGCCGTCATGGCGCGCCTCATGGTCGTGCAGGACAGGTTGTCAAAGCAGGGCAAGCTTGGCCCCGTGGCGCGGCTTCTGCCGACCACCTCCGCCACCACCCTGCGCAAGACCGCCGGCGAGCCCATGGTCATCGACGGCCCCTTCGCGGAGACCAAGGAGCAGTTCTTGGGCTTCTATGTCGTCAATTGCGACACGCTGGACGAGGTCATCGAGATCGCCAAGGAGTTGGCCATCGCCAATCCCGGCGTCGGCTCCTACGAGATCCGGCCCGTGGGCGTGTTCTTCGCCAGAGGCGCTCCCGAGCAATGACCGATCTGGACTGGATCGAGGCGGCGATCACCGCGGCCCGCCCCCAGGCCGTCGGCGCCCTGCTGCGCTACTTCCGAGATTTGGACGCCGCGGAGGAGGCTTTCCAGGAAGCCTGCCTGCGCGCCCTCAAGAGCTGGCCCAGGAACGGCCCGCCCCGCGACGCGGCGGCCTGGCTGATCCTTGTCGGCCGCAACAGTGGCGTTGACGTGGTGCGCAAGCAGGCTCGCCTGACCGCCCTGCCCGACGAGGCCGTCATCTCCGATCTCGACGATGTCGAGGACGGCGTGGCCGAGGGCATCGACGCCGACCAGTACCGCGACGACGTCCTTCGTCTGCTCTTCATCTGCTGCCACCCCGACCTGCCGGCCACCCAGCAGATCGCCCTGGCACTGCGCATCGTCTCGGGCCTGACGGTCAAGCAGATCGCCCGCGCCTTCCTGGTCAGCGAGGCGGCCATGGAACAGCGGATCACCCGCGCCAAGGCCCGCATCGGAGCCGGCGACGCCTCCTTTGAGACCCCAGGCCCCATCGAGCGCGCCGAGCGGTTCGAGGCCGTGGCCGCCATGCTCTACCTCGTCTTCAACGAAGGTTATTCTGGAGCCGCCGACCCGGCCCGCGCTGGCCTGGCGGACGAAGCCATCCGCCTGTCGCGTCTGCTGCTGCGCCTGTTCAAGACCGAGCCGGAGATCATGGGGCTTACCGCCCTGCTCCTGCTGCAGCACGCACGCAGCGCCGCCCGCTTCGACGCCACGGGCGAGATCGTGCTGCTCGACGACCAGGACCGCAGCCTGTGGAACCGCAAGATGATCGCCGAGGGTCTGGCCCTGGTTGATAAGGCCATTCGCCATCAACGCCCCGGCGCCTATCAGATTCAGGCCGCCATCGCCGCCCTGCATGCCCGTGCCGCGACGCCGGACGAGACCGACTGGCCACAGATCGAACGCCTCTATTCGGCGCTGGAGCATATGCAGCCGTCCCCGGTGATCACCCTCAACCGCGCCGTCGCCGTGGCGAAGGTGGCGGGACCGGAGGCCGCCCTGACGATGATCGAGCCCCTGGCCGACCGTCTGGCCAACTACTTCCACTTCCACGGTCTACGCGGCGGTCTGCTGCTGCAGCTCGGCCGGCAGGGCGAGGCGCGCACCGCCTTCGATCACGCCATCGCCCTGGCGGGCTCCCCGGCGGAGGCGGCGCACATTCGAACGCACCTGGACAGGATCTTGAAGGAAAGCGGCGCCCCATGCGGATGACGCGAGAACTCGAAGGCTACATGTCGGCCCTCAACCACCCGATGAGGGCCGAGGTGGAGACCATCCTCGTCGCCCTGCTCTCGTCAGACGCCGACATCGCCGCCGGGGTGAAGTGGAACGCACCCAGCTTCACTTGGAAGGGCGAGGATCGAGTGACCTTCCGCCTGCACCCAAAGGGTTGGCTTCAACTCATCCTGCATCGGGGCGCCCGGCCCCGCGACGGAGCCTTCACTTTCGAGGACCCCACCGGCCTGATCACCTGGCTCGCCAAGGATCGCGGCATGATCGAACTCAAGGACTCTGCGACCGTGGCCGCGCAGCTATCCTCTATCGTCGCCATCTCCCGCGCCTGGATGCTGGCGACCGCCGACTAGAAGAACTTCAGCTTGCCGATCACCTGGCAGGTCGGCTGACCGTTCTCCACCGCGATCTGCGCCGACTTGCCGGCCGGAGGCGCGAAGTAGGTCGACGCGCCGTCCACCGTCACGCCCAACATGTAGGGGCTGGTGAAACGGCAGACCGGATAGGTCTTGCTCGCCCGGCCGCCGTCGGCATGCAGCATGACGCATTCCATATGGCCTAGGCGGCGTTCAATCCGCACGCCCTCGTATTCGGTGATCTTGGGCTTGGGCAGCTTGGCGGTGTCGTAAGCGACCTTGTCGACCACAGCGCAAGGCTCACCCGGAACCGTCCACTCCTGCGCCTGAGCGACGTTGGCGTTGCGCTGTTCGAGCCACTTTGGGACGAACGACGCCGGGATCAGAACCACCAGCCCGATCCCGACCAGCCACAAGAGCGGCGGCTTCTTGCGGGGTTTTTGAACGCCATAGTCCTGAGTCACGCAAATCGCCTCCATCCTTGAGCCCAAAGCTTTGCAAGCCCCACGACGCTCTGACAAGCGGGACAATCTCGCCCGATGCGCGTTAAACACGGACTCATGGCCAAACGTCCGCCCGTCAATAGAACCGTCCGTCCGCCCCAGGGCCTTCCCGACCGCGAGACCCTGCTGAAGTTCCTGCGCGAGGCGGGAGAAGCCGACAAGGCCGACATCGCCCGCGCCTTCGGACTGAAAGGCGCGGACCGCCGGGCCCTGCGCGATATGCTCAAATCGCTCAACGCCGAGGGCGCCCTTGGCAAGCGCGGCCGCAAGGGCTTCGCCGAGCGCGGCGCCCTGCCCGAGGTCGGCGTGGTCGAGGTGGCCGAACGCGATCCCGACGGCGACCTCTACGTCCAGCTCATGCGGGCCGAGGACGCCGACCTGATCCGCCTGGCGCCCGACAGGAATGAGGCCGCCGCCGGCGCCCCCGGCCTGGGCGACCGGCTGCTGGTCCGTTTCGAAAAGCTGGAGAACGGCGAGACCGAGGCGCGGATGATCAAGCGCCTGGGCCAGAGCGCCCACCGCCTGCTCGGCGTTATCCGCAAGCACCGCCGCGAGACCCGCGTCGAGCCCGTGGACCGCAAGATCAAGGAAAGCCTGCTGATTCCCGAGAGCGAGGCCGGCGACCTGAAGGACGGCGATCTCGTCCTCGCCGCCATCGGCCAGTCCTCAAGCCGCTACGGCCCCAAGCAGGGCAAGATTCTGGAAGTCGTCGGGCGCGAGGACGATCCCAAGGCCGCGAGCCTGATCGCCATCCACTCGCACGGCATCCGCACCGGCTTTTCCGAGCAGGCCGAGGCCGAGGCGGAAGCCGCCGACGCCCCGACCCTGGCCGGGCGCGAAGACCTGCGCGACCTGCCTTTTGTCACCATCGACCCCGTGGACGCCCGCGACCACGATGACGCTGTCTATGCTCACCCCGATCCGGAAGAGAAGAACGCCGGCGGCTGGGTGGTCTGGGTCGCCATCGCCGACGTCGCCGCCTATGTCCGCGCCGGCACCGCCCTGGACCGCGAGGCCCGCGAGAAGGGCAACAGCGTCTATTTCCCCGACCGCGTCGAGCCCATGCTGCCCGAGCGCCTGTCCAACGGACTGTGCTCCCTGCGCGAGAATGAGAACCGCGCCACCCTGGCTGTGCGGATGGTCTTTGATCGCACGGGTCGCAAGATCAGCCACCGCTTTGTACGCGGTCTGATGCGCTCGGCCGCCAAGCTGTCCTACGAGCAGGCTCAGAACGCCATCGACGGCAATCCCGACGACAAGGCCGGCCCGCTGCTCGATCCGATCCTCAAGCCGCTCTGGACCGCCTACCGCCTGATGCTCAAGGGCCGCGAAGCTCGCAGCCCGCTGAAAATTCAGAGCGAAGAACGCAAGATCGCCATCAGCCCGGAGGGCGAGGTCGTCTCCATCGCCCGCCGCGTCTCCCTCGAAGCACACCAACTTATCGAGGAGATGATGATCCAGGCCAACGTCTCGGCCGCCGAGACGCTAGAGGGCAAGAAGACGCCCCTGATCTACCGTGTTCACGACACCCCCAGCCAGGAGAAGGTGTTCAGCCTTGCCGACTTTCTCGGCACCCTGGGCATCAACTGGAACAAGGGCGAGGCGCCGCGCACCGACCGCTTCAACGCGCTGCTCGACGAGACTCGCGACGGTCCGCACAGCGATATCGTCAACGAGGTCGTCCTGCGCACCCAGATGCAGGCCCACTATTCCACCGACAATATCGGCCACTTCGGCCTGAACCTGGACCGTTACGCCCACTTCACCAGCCCGATCCGCCGCTACGCCGACCTGATCGTCCACCGGGGCCTGATCCGCGCCCTGGGCCTGGGGACCGACGGCCTGACCGACCAGGACATCAGCCAGCTACGCGACACGGCCGAGCACATCACCCATTCGGAGCGCCGCGCCATGGCCGCCGAGCGGGACGCCACCGACCGCTACGTCGCCGCCTTCCTGCAGGACCACGTCGGCGCCGAGTTCGCGGGCCGCATCACCGGGGTCACCCGCTTTGGCCTGTTCATCCGTCTGGCCGAGACCGGGGCGGACGGCCTGGTGCCCGTCTCGACCCTGGGCAACGAGTACTTCGTCCACGACGATCGCATGCACGCCCTGGTGGGCGAGCGCACCGGCCGCCGCTGGCCCCTGGGGATGATGGTGGACATCAAGCTGATCGAGGCCACGCCCGTCACCGGCGGCCTGGTGTTCGAGATGCTCAGCGAGCCCATGCCGGCCGACAAGAACGCGCCCGCGCCACGCCTGGGGGTGCGCAAGCGCGGCGGACCGCCCCCCGGCGTGCGCCTGGGCAAGAACGCCGGCAAGGGCAATCGCAAGGACAAGGGCGCGCCCAAGAAGAAGGGCGCGCGCAAGCGGTAGCCCCTACTTGGCCGCCTTGGAGTCCAGATAATCGAGCGCCAGGGTGACGTGCGCCTTCACGCCCGTCTCCAACACCTTCTCGTCGATGTCGAAATAGGGCGAGTGGTTCACCGGGCTTTCACCCGCCTTGTACTGCGCCTTGCGTCCGCCAAGCTGCAGGTACAGCCCCGGAACCTTCTGGGCGAAGAACGAGAAGTCCTCGGCGCCGGTCACCAGATCGCCGTTCGGTTCGATCTTGCCGCCAGTCGCGCGCACCAGGCTCGGCTCCGCCCACTTGGTCAGCGCAGGATCGTTGTAGGTCACGGGGTAGAAGCCGCTGAAGCCCACCTCCGCCGTCGCGCCCCAGACGGCGGCGATGTTGGTCACCGTCTTGCTGATCCGCGCTTTGACGTCCTTGTTCCGCTCGTCGGAGAAGGTCCGCAGCGTGCCTTCCATCACCAGATCTTCGGGAATGATGTTGTTGCGAACGCCGCCATGGATCGTGGCGATGGTGATGATGGTCGGCGAGGCCGCCACGTCCAACTGACGCGCCGCGACGCCGTTCAGGGCGGTGATCATCTCGGCCGCGGCCGATGACAGGTCAACGCCGCTCCAGGGACGCGCGCCGTGGGTCTGCCGGCCCTTCAGTTTGATGGTGATGCGGTCGACGCTGGCGTAGAATCCGCCCGACCGCCAGTTCAGAGTTCCGGGCTCACCGGGACCGATATGAATGCCGAACACGGCGTCGACCTTGGGGCTTTCCAGCACGCCTTCCTTGACCATCAGTTCGGCGCCGCCGATTCCGGCTCCGGCCTGCATCCCCTCTTCCGCCGGCTGGAAGATCAGCACGACCGTCCCTTGGATCTGGTCCTTCATGCCGGCCATGATTTCAGCCGCACCCATCAGCATGGCCACATGGGTGTCATGACCGCAGGCGTGCATGACGGGCACCTCCTTGCCCTCCCACATCCCCTTGGCCTTGGAGGCGAAGGGCAGGCCGGTCTTCTCCTCGACCGGAAGACCGTCCATGTCGGCCCGCAGGGCGACCACGCCGCCAGGCTTGCCGCCCTTCAGCACCCCGACGACGCCCGTCTTGGCCACGCCGGTGCGCACCTCAAAGCCAAGGTCCTTCAGGTGCTTGGCGACGATCGCCGCCGTGCGGGTCTCCTGCTCGCCCAGTTCGGGGTGCTGGTGGAAATCCCGCCGCCAGGTGACGACCTTGGGCTGGATCTTCGCCGCCGCGGCCGCGATCTCCTCGGTGGTGGCCGCCTGAGCCGCCTGTCCCGAAACCAGCACGGCCGCAGCCGCCAAACCCAAATTCACAACGCGCATTGTTTTGATCCCCGCAACATTCGGGTGGCAAAGTCCCCGGCGTTGCGGGCGCGGTCAAGCTGATCGCACGATTGACGTTACGGCGCCTCTTTTCGCATCAGCAGAACGGCTTAACCTGCCTGCCATGGCCGAACCGACTCTGGACGCCGAATACGACCCGCTGACCCACGGCGCCTTGCGCAAGGCTGGGGCCGCCGCCGTAGTCACCCGCCACGCCGCCACCCTGATCGTGGTCAAGCGTGACGACGGGCCCCCGCGCCTGCTCATGGGTCGTCGCAACGGCGGCCACGCCTTCATGCCGGGCAAGTGGGTGTTTCCCGGGGGGCGCATCGACCGCACCGACTTCATCGCCCCCGCCGGAACGGACCTGAACCCCAAGGTCGCATCACAGCTCGCGCAAGCGCAGCGCCACGCCAGCCCCACCCTGCCCCGCGCGCTGGCCATGGCCGCCGTCCGCGAAACCTTCGAGGAGGCCGGGCTTTTGCTGGCCAAGCCCGCGCCGCCCAGACCAGGCGCCGGCCCCTGGCGCGACTTCCTGGCGGTAGGCGCCGCGCCGGACCTGTCGGCCCTGACCTATGTGGCCCGCGCCATCACCCCGCCCTATCGGCCACGCCGCTTCGACGCCCGCTTCTTCATGGCCGAGGCCGATCGCTTGATGAGCCTGGAGCGTCTGCCGGACGGCGAGTTGGACGAGATCGCCTGGCTGGCGCTGGATGAGGCCCTGGCTTTGGAGGAACTGCCCGCCATCACCCGCTTCGTCGTGCAGGAGGTGGCCGAGCGTCTTAAGCAGCCCGACCGCCCGATTCCTTACATGCGCTTCCTCAACGGGCGACGGAAGCTGGTCTACCTCTAGTCCGCCAGCGGCTTGGTCAGGTCGAAATCCACCCGGAAATGACGGTTGGGCCGCTTCAGCTCATAGGCGAATGCGTGACCGGGATGGACCTCGACCGCCCACACATTGGTCACGGACGCCGGATTGCCCTTGGTCGTGAACAGATCCTTTGAAAAAGCGTCGGCCGGAAACTCCTGGCGCATCGACGTGCCGACCGAGGCGGTGTCGCCGCCGTACTGGCTCAGAACATCCTCGGTCCCGTCTTCATGGCGGTGATCGTGCTTCAGGCGCAGGCCCGTCGCCGTCCTAGTGATCACCCAGGTCCGCGACTTGTCGGTCCCCACATGGAAAGGAATGCGAATCTCGCTCGCCGAGCAGTCCCGCACATGCATGGTCATGGGCTGGGTGGCCATGGCGGCGTCCGCCTGATCGGTGGTGACGAGCTTGCCAGCGAATCGCTTTCCGCACAGGGCCGTCAGGTTCTGGAAGAAGGCCTCTTGCGGCGCTGGCGCGCTTGCGGTGGAAAGAGCCGCCATGGCGGCGAGAACGGTGCTGTACATCATGCGCTGACACTAGATCGACTAAGCCGTTGACTTCCAGCGCTCCTTGAGTATTTTCCGCGCCTCTCAAGTTTTTGGGCGCGCGGGTCTCGCGCACCTGCGCAGGATTCGATCATGGCTAAGCCGGCTTCCATCAAGATCCGCCTCAACTCGACGGCGGACACCGGGTTCTTCTACGTCGCGAAGAAGAACGCCCGCACCAAGACCGAGAAGCTCGTGCTGAAGAAGTACGACCCGGTCATCCGCAAGCACGTGGAATTCCGCGAAGGCAAGATCAAGTAGATCGGCCTTAGCGCTGCTATTTTGAAACGCCCGGTCCCGCGACCGGGCGTTTTTCGTTTCTGGCCTTGAGATGGACTGTCGCTAGGATGCCGGCATGACGCGCCTTCTCGGCCTCGCCGCCGCCCTTTGCCTCCTTACCGCCTGCGCCGCCCCGCCGGCCAAGGTCGAGGCCGCCACGCCGGAATACGGCTATCAGGTGGTCCAGGCCCTGCCGCACGATCCCAAGGCCTTCACCCAGGGCCTCTTCTACAAGGACGGCGCGTTCTACGAGAGCACCGGCCAGCACGGCCAATCCTCGATCCGCAAGGTCGATCCGGCGACCGGCCGCGTTCTCCAGATCCAGCCGCTGGACCAGCAGTACTTCGGCGAAGGCATCATCGACGCCGGCGACCGGATCGTGCAACTCACCTGGCGGCACGAGGTCGGCTTCATCTATGGCCTGGGCGACTTTAAACCCCAGGGGCGGTTCACCTACGCGGGCGAAGGCTGGGGCCTGACCCGCGACGATCGCCGCCTGTTCATGAGCGACGGCACCGCCGACATCCGCATCCTTGATCCCAAGACGCTGCAGGAGACCGGCCGCATCCACGTCACCGACGCCGCCGGCCGGCCTGTCGATCAGCTGAACGAGCTGGAATGGGTCAAGGGTGAGATCTACGCCAACATCTGGCAGACCGACCTCATCGCCCGCATCGACCCCGCCAGCGGCAAGGTGACAGGCTGGATCAATCTGTCCGGCTTGCTGCCCGACACCGACCGCGCCGGCGCCGATGTCTTGAACGGCATCGCCTACGACGCCGTGGCCGACCGTCTGTTCGTCACCGGCAAGCTGTGGCCCAAGATGTTCGAGATCAAGCTGACCCCGCCGGCCAAGCCCTAGGCCGCCCTGGCGATCACGCGGTTGCGGCCGGACGCCTTGGCTTCATAAACCGCGCTGTCGGCCCGCTTCAGCAGGGCTTCGGGCGTATCGGTCTCGTCCAGGGTCGCCGCCACGCCGATGGAGATGGTCGCCGTCAGCAGCTCCGCCCCGCCGGAAACCCGGAACGGCGAGCCCGCCACGTGGGTGCGGATACGCTCGGCGATACGTTGCGCGTCCTCCAGGCGGGTGTCCGGCATGATCACCGTGAACTCCTCGCCGCCATAGCGGCACGGCAGGTCGATGGCCCGCACGTTGGACGCCAGGCGCACCGCGAACTCGCGCAGCACCTCGTCGCCCACGTCGTGACCGAAGGTGTCGTTGATCTGCTTGAAGTGATCGATGTCGATCATCATCGCCGCCACCGGCTCGCCACCGCGCACGGCCCGCGTCACCAGGGCGCCCAGCTGCCCCACCATGTAGCGGCGGTTGTGCAGGCCGGTCAGCTGATCGGTGACCGCCAGCTCCAGCGAATGGTCGAGGTTGTCGCGCAGAAAATCGGTGTAGCGCTTGCGCTTGATCTGGGTCCTCGCCCGCGCCGCCAGTTCCTGCGGATCGATGGGCTTGGTCAGGATGTCATTGACGCCGATCTCCAGCGCCTTGACCAGTCGGGCGCGGTCATCGGGATCGACGATGGTGATCACTGGAATATGCCGGGTCGTCTCGTCCGACCGCAGGGCCGCGGCGAAACGCAGGCCATCGAAGGCCTTGGCCGTGGCGTTGACCAGCACCAGGTCAACAGGCCCGTGAGCGGCCACCTGCGCCTTATCGATATCGCTTTCCCAGACCGGGCGATGGTCCAGGGACAGTTCGTCCACCAATCGGCTGGCCTGGCGCTCGTTGTCATCGACGATCAGCACCCGTCCGCCCGTCCCGCCCAGGCGCGCGGCGGCGCCGGCGATGACCCCGATACGACGGCCCGAGGCTTCGCGCTGGCGAAGTTCGTCGATCACCAGCTTCAGGCGCGTCAGACTGCGCACGCGCGCCATCAGCAGGACATCGTCGATGGGCTTGGTAAGAAAGTCGTCGGCCCCGGCTTCAAGCCCGGCGATGCGGTCGGCCCGGCCGTCCAGCGCCGTGACCAGCACCACGGGGATGTGGCGAGTGGCGGGGTCATCCTTCAGCCGGCGACAGACGGCAAAGCCGTCCATGCCAGGCATCATGACGTCCAGAAGGATGATGTCCGGCCGCTGTTCGGCGGCCATGGCCAGGGCGGTGACGCCGTCGTAGGCGTAGCTGACGTCGTAATACTCCGCCGTCAGCTTGGCTTCGAGCAGACGGACATTGGCCTCGATGTCATCGACGACCAGAATGCGCGCGCTCACATCTCCCCCTTAGCCCGATGTTGCTCCGGTCAGCCCAGGAAGCGTCGAATCGTCTCGAGGAAGTGTGATACGGAAATCGGCTTCGAGATATAGGCCTCGCACCCGCCTTCACGGATGCGCTCCTCGTCGCCCTTCATGGCGAACGCGGTCACCGCGACGACGGGGATGTGCGAAAGATCGTCGTCTTCCTTCAGCCACTTGGTGACTTCCAGCCCCGAAATCTCCGGAAGCTGGATGTCCATGAGGATCAGGTCCGGACGATGTTCACGCGCCATGGCGAGCGCCTGCAGACCCTCGCGGGTCTCCAGGGTGTCGTACCCTTGGGCCTCGAGCAGATCATGAAAGAGCTTCATGTTCAGCTCGTTATCCTCGACGATGAGGACCTTCTTCGTCATCCTGACTCCGAACGCGGCGGCCGACGCGGGAAATGCTCCGCGCCATCTACGGCTTGCCTAGGTGCCACGGATATCCTTAAGCCCGCGCTAATTACGATCGAACCGGGACACATCGGTCCCAAAATGGGAGTCTAGCGTGGAGCAGCGGGTTTCTGACCTCGACGCCGCCAGGGTCGATCCCCACGCACCCCTGCTGATTGTAGACGTGGACGAGGTGATCGCCCACTTCGTCGGCGGCTTCTCGGCCTTCCTGAATCGTCACGGCTTCGAGCTACGCACCGATCGCTACGCCCTGTTCCAGAACATCTTCCGCCCCGGCGAGACCGATCATCTGGACATGGCCATCGGCTACCAGCTCTACAACGACTTCTTTTCCGAAGGCTCCGACGACCTGCCGCCGGTCGAGGGCGCGGCCGACGCCCTGGCGACACTGTCGATGAAGGCCGGCGTGGTCATCCTGACCAACGCCCCCGAATGCGGCCGCCATCCCCGCGCCGCCTGGCTCAAGAAGCACGGCTTCGACTATCCCATGGTCATCGGCTCCGGCCCCAAGGGCGAGCCCGCCGCCGCCCTCGCCGCCCGCACCACGGGCCGGTCCGCCTTCATCGACGATCTGCTCAGCAACCTGGACTCAGTGGAGCAGGTCGCACCCGCCATCAGCCGCTTCCAAATCGTCGCCCATCCGGAGCTGCGCCACCTGGCGCCCACCGCCCCGGATCGCCACGCCCGCTTCCACGAATGGACCGAGCTGCATCCGGCGCTGGAGAAGGCCCTGTGGCCGGCCTGACAGCCCTCTGCCGCGACTGTGGCTGGACGGGCCAGATGGGACCTAAGGTCTCCCCTCGCCGCTGCCCGTCCTGCAATGGTTTTCGCGTCGTTGCCCACGAGGAGCTGGCGACCCTGTCCATGGCCCACATGGACTGTGACGCCTTCTATGCGTCGGTCGAAAAGCGCGACAATCCAGAGCTTCGCGACGTCCCCGTCATCGTCGGCGGCGGCAAGCGAGGCGTCGTCACCACCTGCTGCTACATCGCCCGGGTCAGCGGCGCCCGCTCGGCCATGCCGATGTTCAAGGCTCTGGCCCTTTGCCCCAACGCCGTGGTCATCAAGCCCAACTTCGCCAAGTACAAGGAAGCCAGCCGCGCCATCTTCGGCCGGGTGGAGAATCTGACGCCCCTGGTCCAGCGCCTGTCCCTGGATGAAGCCTGGATCGACATGGCGGGGACAGAGCGCCTGCACGGCGCCCCTCCGGCCGTGATCCTGGCGCGCCTTCAGGCCGAGATCGAGCGCGAGGTCGGCCTGACCGTCTCCATCGGCCTGGCCCCCAACAAGTTCCTGGCCAAGATCGCCTCCGACCTCGACAAGCCCCGCGGCTTCTCCGTGATCGGCGGGGCCGAGGCCAAAAGCTTCCTGGCCTCCCGACCCATAGGCATCCTGCCCGGCGTCGGCCCCGCCTCGATCAAGTCGATGGAGGCCGCGGGCTTCAAGACCGTGGGCGATATCGCCGCCGCCGACCCCAAGGATCTGGTCAAGCGCTTCGGCGCCCATGGCCTTCGCCTGTCGCAGCTGGCCCAGGGCCGTGACGCTCGCGCCGTCGATCCTGACCACAGCCGCAAGACCATCAGCGCCGAGACCACCTTCAACGACGACCTGCACCGCATCGCCGACCTGGAGGACATGCTCTGGCCGCTCTGCGAGAAGGTCGCCCGCCAGGCCCGCGCCGAAGGGGTCGCCGGTCGCGTCGCCGCGCTCAAGCTGCGCACCCCCGATTTCAAGATCCACACCCGGCGCCGCACCCTCGCCGTGCCGACCCAGACGGCCAAGACCCTGTTCGCCGTCGTTCGAGAGCTGTTGGCAGCCGAACCGCCCGGCGCGGCGTATCGCCTCATCGGCGCGGGCCTCACCGAGTTCGTCGACGCCGAGCAAGCCGCCTCGGACTTTTTCGCCGGCGATGAGCGCCGGGCCCTGTCGGGCGAGAAGGCGGCCGATTCGCTGCGGGCGCGCTTTGGGGCCGCCGCATTGGTCACA
This sequence comes from Caulobacter sp. NIBR2454, assembly GCF_027474405.1. GTDB lineage: Bacteria > Pseudomonadota > Alphaproteobacteria > Caulobacterales > Caulobacteraceae > Caulobacter. Next base: position 1,820,281 of record NZ_CP114871.1, on the reverse strand, counting down.
GGTCGTGCGCTGCGCCGCAAAAAGTGATCGTTCAAGACCCTGATTTCGCGGTCGCAAAAAAGAAGTGTCGAAGAGGACCCTTCCAAAGCGCCGCGCTTTTCATATCTAATCCCAAGAACGACGGACTGCTTCGTCCTGTCGGGAGACCTTGATTGATGCCGGAGCGAGCAGGCGCAGGACAGAACAACGGGGCGGGTTCGGCCATCGTCACCCAGACGAAACCGAAGACGCAGAAGCCTTCGCTGTACCGCGTGCTCATCCTGAACGACGACTACACGCCGATGGAATTCGTCGTGTACGTCCTCGAACGCTTCTTCAACAAGAACCGCGAGGAAGCGACTCGCATCATGCTCCACGTTCATCAGAACGGCGTCGGAGTGTGCGGCGTGTTCACTTACGAAGTCGCGGAAACCAAGGTCGCCCAAGTCACGGACACAGCCCGCCGGCACCAGCATCCGCTGCAGTGCACCATGGAAAAGGACTAGGAGACTCGATGCCGTCTTTTTCGCGTCCTCTCGAGGAATCCCTGCATCGCGCAGTGGCCTACGCCAACCAGCGCAAGCACGAGTACGCCACGCTTGAGCACTTGCTGCTCTCGCTGACGGACGACGAGGACGCCGCCGGAGTTATGCGCGCCTGTGACGTTGATCTCGTCGCGCTCAAGAAAAGCCTCACCAACTATCTCGACGTCGAACTGAAATCCCTGATCGTCGAGGACGGTGAAGACGCCAAACCCACCGCCGGCTTCCAGCGCGTGATCCAGCGCGCCGTCATCCACGTGCAGTCTTCGGGCCGCGACGAGGTGTCGGGCGCCAATGTCCTCGTCGCCATCTTCTCGGAGCGCGAGAGCCACGCCGCCTACTTCCTGCAAGAGCAGGACATGACCCGCTACGACGCGGTCAACTTCATCGCCCACGGCATCGCCAAGAAGGCCGGAGCCTCCGAAGCCAAGGCCGCCAAGGGCGCCACTGTCGAGAACGACGAGGACAAGCCCGCCGTGAAGACCGGCGGCGAAGCCCTCGAAGCCTACTGCGTGGACCTCAACGAAAAGGCCAAGCAGGGCAAGGTTGATCCGCTGATCGGCCGCGCGGCGGAAGTCGAGCGCGCCATCCAGATCCTGTGCCGCCGCACCAAGAACAATCCGCTGCTCGTGGGCGACCCCGGCGTCGGCAAGACCGCCATCGCCGAAGGCCTGGCCCGCAAGATCATCACCGGCCAGGTGCCGGAGGTGCTGGCGGAGGCCACCATCTTCTCGCTCGACATGGGGGCGCTGCTGGCCGGCACCCGCTATCGCGGCGACTTCGAGGAACGCGTCAAGCAGGTGGTCAAGGAACTGGAGAACCACCCCAACGCGGTGCTCTTCATCGACGAGATCCACACCGTGATCGGCGCCGGCGCCACCAGCGGCGGAGCCATGGACGCGTCCAATCTCCTGAAGCCGGCCCTGGCCTCGGGCACCCTGCGGTGCATGGGCTCGACCACCTACAAGGAGTTCCGCCAGCACTTCGAGAAGGACCGCGCTCTCGTGCGTCGCTTCCAGAAGATCGACGTGAACGAGCCGACGGTCGAGGACACGATCAAGATCCTCAAGGGCCTGAAGACCTACTACGAGGACTTCCACAAGCTGAAGTACACCAACGACGCCCTCAAGGTCGCCGTTGAGCTGTCGGCCCGCTACATCTCCGACCGCAAGCTTCCGGACAAGGCGATCGACGTGATCGACGAAGCCGGCGCGTCCCAGATGCTGCTGCCGGAAGGCCGTCGCAAGAAGGTCCTGGGCGTCAAGGAGATCGAAGGCGTCGTCGCCAAGATCGCCCGCATCCCGCCCAAATCCGTGTCGAAGTCCGACACCGAAGCCCTGCGTCAGCTCGACACCGATCTGAAGCGCGCGGTCTTCGGCCAGGACGAAGCCCTCAACCAGCTGTCCAGCGCCATGAAGCTGGCCCGCGCCGGACTTCGTGACCCCAACAAGCCCATCGGCTGCTACCTGTTCACCGGCCCCACCGGCGTCGGCAAGACCGAAGCGGCCAAGCAGCTGGCCTCCACCCTCGGCATCGAGATGCTTCGCTTCGATATGTCCGAGTATATGGAGCGCCACACGGTCAGCCGTCTCATCGGCGCGCCTCCCGGCTATGTGGGCTTCGATCAGGGCGGTCAGTTGACCGACGCGGTCGACCAGCACCCGCACGCCATCGTCCTCCTCGACGAGATCGAAAAGGCGCACCAGGACGTCTACAACATCCTGCTGCAGGTGATGGATAACGGCGGCCTGACCGACAGCAACGGCAAGAAGGTCGATTTCCGCAACGTGGTCCTGATCATGACCACCAATGCGGGCGCCTCCGACGCCCAACGCCAGTCGATCGGCTTTGGCCGCGGCAAGGTGGACGGCGAGGAAGAAGCGGCGCTCAAGCGCATCTTCACACCTGAGTTCCGCAACCGCCTGGACGCCATCGTCAACTTCAAGCCGCTGGACCAGGACGTCATCCGTCAGGTCGTGCAGAAGTTCGTCATGCAGCTCGAGGCCCAGTTGGCCGACCGCAACGTGACCATCGAACTGTCCGACGACGCGGCCGACTGGCTGGCCAAGAACGGCTTCGACGAGCTCTACGGCGCGCGCCCCCTGGCCCGCGTCATCCAGGAGCACATCAAGAAGCCCCTGGCCGACGACATCCTGTTCGGACGCCTCGCCAAGGGCGGCCACGTCAAGGTCATCCTCAAGGACGCCAAAATCGCCTTCGAGATCGAAGACGGCCCCGGCGTCGTCGAGGACACGGCGGAAGAGCCCGCCACGCCCAAGCGTCGGCGCAAGAAGCCGGACGACGCCCTGGCCTAGAGCCTGGCGTCATCGACAGTCTATCGAGCGGGAAGCGTCGCAAGGCGCTTCCCGTTTTCTTTGGGATATCGTCGTGTCCCCTTCCCATGGACGAAGCAGCTCCACCCGCCCCTTCATCGACTTTGGGGAAAGTCTGCTTTGCAGCCTATCCTCGTCGCGTCTAGACTCTGGCGATGGACATCAGGTGGGCCAATTCGGGAGATGCAGAAACAGTCGCTCTCCTCCACACAACGAGTTGGCGCGATGCCTATGCAAGCATCCTGAGCCCCGAGTTTCTTGCCGGACCCATCGAGCAAGATCGTCTGGATTTTTGGGCTTCAAGATTTGCGTCTGGTCGGCCCGAACAAGCGATCTTTTTGGCCGAGGAACAGCGGTCGCCTGTGGGCTTCGTGTGCGTGCTCGGTGATGACGATGCGATGTTCGGAAGTCTCATCGACAATCTGCACGTCGCGCCGCCCTACCGAGGACGCGGCGTTGGAGAGCAACTGCTTTCGAAGGCGGCGAGCTGGATCAGTGACGCTAGCGCGTCGTCCGGAATCTATCTGTGGGTGTTTGAGGCCAATGTTGCGGGCCGGCGCTTTTACGCGAGACTAGGCGGCAAGGAAGTCGAACGCAGCGTTTCAGCTCTACCCAGTGCGAAGGGGCAAGCTGTCCTGAGGGTCACATGGGATTCGGCGGCGGCCCTGAAATCTATCTAAGGCGCGCTTTTCACCTCGTAAGGAACGATCACTACGTCCGCTCGCGGGCGCGGCCGACCTTTGCCAGAGGCGGTGTATCTCCCTCACTTCTAGGGCGAGGATGACGGCGCTATCCGAACTGCAAAGCGCCAGTCCCTCTCCCTCGGCGGGAGTGGGACCGAGTGCGAGGGTGATGGCCCAGCGGACCGAAACTCAACCACGCCAAAATCCCCGACTTTGCATCACGAAAGGGCGTCTCCGCCTGCACCGCAGACCGCCGTTCTCGAATCGCGTCAGATAACGCCAAGCACAACGCCTAGGAACGGGACGCCCCTTGGAAACCCAGCTGTTCGAGCGTCTCAAGCTCCAGGGCTACACACCCGCAACCTTGCTCGACATCGGCGCCAACGTCGGGATGTTCAGCTACGCCTTCCTGCAGGTGTATCCGCACTGCGTGCCGACCATGATCGAGCCCAATCCCCATTGCGAGGAGCGCCTGGCCCAGCTGCCGTTCGAACGGCACATGGTCGCCGCCTCCAACGAGAATGGCGAGGCCGAGCTGTTCCTGACCAAGGAATGGCTGCAATCCACCGGCAGCTCCCTCTACCGGGAAAACTCGCACCACTTCCGCGACGAGGTCGTCATTCGTCAGCCCGTGCCCAAGGCGCGGCTCGACGACCTGCTCGCCGGCCGCCGGTTCGACTTCGTCAAGATCGACACCCAGGGCGCAGAGCTCGATGTGCTTCAGGGCGGCAGGCAGGTGATCGGCCAGGCCGACTATGTCCTCGTCGAGGTGTCCCTGGCCGACTACAACCCCGGCGCCGGACGGGCTGAGGAGATTTTCGCCGAACTGGCCGCCATGGGCTTTGTGACCATGGAGCCCCTCAAACTCTTCCGCTGGCAAGGCGAGCGCGAGGGCAAGGTGGTCCAGGTCGACTGCCTGTTCGAGCGTCGGGTCCCCCGCCCCACTCAAGGGTCGGCCCTGAAGGCCCTCAACGACGTCCAGGGCCTCGTTGCACACCTGGCCGGTCAGCGGGCTAGCAATCCCAATTTCCGTGTCCTCCAGCTTGGCGCGCCGGCCTTTTCGCTGCCGGACGGCTTGCCCAGCGCATCGTTCGGTCCGGCGAAGGCGCCGCTTCAGTTCGACGGCGACCTGGATGACGAGGATGCCTGGCGCCCTCTCCTTGCGCACGTGGCCCGCCACGGTCGGTTTTCTTACGCCCTTTGCACGCATGTGCTGCCGCGTCTCGCCAACCCTGGCCTGCTGCTGAGCATGTCACCGCTGGTGGCCGAGGCCGGCTTCATCTCCACACCGTCACGGCAATTGGAAAGCCTGCGTCCCGAGGGCCCCTATCGGGGTTATCTGCAGCACCGCTGGATCCTGGATCAGTTCGAAAACCGCCTGACCCTAGCTCCCAAGCTTGGCCTGTTGGAACATGCCGCCCTTGAGCACGAAGCGGCCTTCGCCGAACAACCGGCGCGTTTCGAGCTGCAGACCTTCTGGCGGGGCGCGCTGGACATCCGACGCCTGGACGACGCCGAGCTTCCGCGGGCCGCCTTTATCGACCGCTACATGGCCTTCCTCAATCGCCCCTAGCGAGGGGCGTCTAGGCGACCGCCTGGCGTATCCCGGACATAAGCTCCAGCGCGCTGAACGGCTTGGACACATGCAGATCAGCGCCGGCGGTCACGGCTTCATGCTGATGCGTCGCCAGCGCATTGGCGCTGAGCATGATGACCGGCGTGCGCGTCAGGCCAAGCTGCGCTTCAAGCGCGCGTATCTCCCGGGTCGCGGTCAAACCGTCCATTCTTGGCATCTGCATATCCATCAGCACCACATCGAACCGGTCGGATGAGAAGGCGCCGATCGCCGCGAGCCCATCACCCACGGTGACCACCTCGGCGCCCATGCCCGCCAGCATGATCTGCGCCACCCGCTGGTTCGTGGGGTGATCCTCGACCAGGAGCACCCGCAACGGCCGTTCGGAAATAGGCGTCAGCAAGGGCGAACCGAACGGGTCGGGAGCAGCCTCGGCGATCGTGGGCGCGACAAGGGGAAGCTGCAGTGAAACTGTGAAGCGGCTGCCAACCCCCGGCTCCGAGGCGACGGTGATCTCACCGCCCATCATGTCCACCAGCGAACGACAGATCGAAAGCCCAAGACCGGTCCCGCCGAAACGTCGGCTGATCGACTCGTCGGCTTGACTGAACCGTGTGAAGAGCGCGGGAGCCGCGTCGGGGTCGAAGCCGATACCGGTGTCCTCGACCTCAAAGATGATGTCGGCCGTAGCTCCGTTGCCAATCCCCCTCACCCGGAAGGTCACGCCGCCCGTCTGCGTGAACTTGATGGCGTTGGACAGCAGGTTATTGACGATCTGTCCGATGCGCGTGCTGTCGCCGAGGTAACGGGCGGCCGGATCGGCGTCACAGTCGATTTCGAATGTCAGCCCCTTGGCTTCCGCGCGATATCGCATGACCTCGATACACGAATGCAGCGCCTTCGCCAGATCGAACGGACGGCTCTCCAACGGCAGTTGGCCAGCCTCGATCTTGGATACGTCCAGGAAGTCGGACACCAGCCGCTCCAGCGTTGCGCCGGACTCCTGCACAAGGCGCACCATCTCCGCCTGCTCGGGATTGAGCGGCGTGCGCGACAGGGCGTCGACGATGCCGATGACGCCGCTCAAAGGCGTACGAATCTCATGGCTGATATTGGCCAGGAAGTCGGACTTGGCGCGATTGGCCGCCTCGGCGGCGGCCTTGCTCTCGGTCATCTGGCGCTCGGCCGCCACACGGTCGGTGACGTCGCGGGCGACGCCATAGATTCGATCGCCAAACCGTTGGGCGCGCCATTCCAGCGTCCGGTAGTGACCATCCTTGTGACGGTACCGGTTCACGAAGCCCAGGACGGGATCGCCCTCCTTGCGCCCTTCGACTTCAACCACGCTGTTCAGGGTTCCCGGCATATCATCGGGGTGAACCAGGCGCAGGAGGGGACGCCCCTCCATCTCCTCGGGCGCGTGACCAAGCTGCGACTGCCAGGACCGGCTGGCTTTGAGCACCACGCCGCTGAGATCGCGAATGACAAGAAGGTCCAGCGAGACATCGAAGAAGGTGCTGGCGTCGACAAGCCCCTCCTCCCGGACCGGCGGCCTATCCATGATCGAATCCCCGAACCATCCCCACTCCTTAGCTTGAGGGGGTTATAGTTAAAAACGGGCTCTTGCCGGGCGTCAGTTCGAATTTTCTCGTTCGTCAAAAGTCACGAATGTGTCGTCCGCGTCATAGATTCCACCTCCGCGCGACTTGTACCCTGATGTCAGAATCACCCGCGAGGTGACGGGGGACGCCTCAAAAGGCGCCTAATGGGGACACGACACATCATGACCATCACGCGCTCCAGCCTGCTTTGCGCCAGCGCCTTGGCCAGCGTCTTCACGCTCGGCCTCGCGGCTCCCGCCGTCGCCCAGGACGTCGCCGAGGTTTCGGAAATTCTCGTCACCGGTTCGCGGATCGCCCGCAAGGACTATGTGTCCGAAAGCCCGATCGTAACGGTCGGCCAGGATCAGATCACCGCCACCGGCATGGTGACCATCGAAAACACCCTGAACCAATTGCCCCAGTTCGTCGGCTCCAACGGCGCCGGCACTAACAGCACCAACTTCGTCACCACGCCTGGCCAGGCCTACGCCAACCTGCGCGGCCTTGGCCCGACGCGCACTCTGGTGCTGCTGGACGGCCGCCGCATGGTCGCTGGCAATCCCAACGCCGTGGTCGATCTGAACACCGTCCCGACCTTCCTGATCGACACCATCGAGACGATCACCGGCGGCGCCTCTGCGGTCTATGGCTCGGACGCTATCGCCGGCGTCGTGAACTTCAAGCTGAAGCGCAACTTCGAAGGCTTCCAGCTCGACGCCCAGTACGGCCTGACCGACGAGAACGACGGCGGCCAGACGACGGTCAGCCTCGGCTGGGGCAAGAACTTCGACCGCGGCAATATCGCAATCGCCGGCAGCTATGAGGAGCGCGAAGGCCTGGTGGCCTCCGATCGCGACTGGGCGGCCATTGGCTATTCCATCCTCAACACCGGCCTGACTCCGTCCGGCGCGGCGACCATTCCGGACGGCCGCTTCGACCCAACCTCAAACGCTGGCGGGGCCGCCAACCTGCCAACCCAGTCGGCCATGGACGCCGTCTTCGCCCGCTATGGCCTCGCCGCCGGCTCAGTGGCGCGCGGCGCCAACCTTAGCTTCAACAGCGACGGCACCCTGTTCTCGACCTCTCCGGTCCGCAACTATCGCGGCGTCCAGATGCCCGGCTACGACGCCAGCAGCTACACCTTCAACAGCGCCGACTATCGCTACCTGAACCTGCCTTTGGAGCGCTGGTCGCTATTCGCCAACGGGCGCTACGACCTCGCCGATACGGTCGAGGCCTATGGCACGGTCTCCTACGTCACCTACGACGTCTCGCGTCAGCTTGGCCCGGCCTCGGCCTCTGACGGCGCGCCTCCGGGGCCCGATATCGTGGTGCCGACCACCAATCCCTACATCCCCGAGGACCTGCGCACCCTGCTCGCCTCGCGGGCCAACCCGACCGCTGCCTTCTATCCGCGTCGCGCCTTCAACGAGGTCGGCGGCCGCTTGGCCGACAACACCTACGAGACCTTCCAGGTCGTCGCCGGCCTGCGCGGCGACGTGGGCGTGCGCGACTGGAAATGGGACGTCTACGCCAGCTACGGCGAGATGAACCACACGGAGGATCAGTACGGAAACGTCAGCCGAGCCGCCATGCGCACGCTGACCTTCGCGCCGGACGGCGGGGCTTCCATCTGCGGCGGCTTCAACATCTTCGGGGCCGGCAAGGTCAGCCCCGGGTGCGCCGCCTACATCGCCCGTGATGTCACCAATGACACCTCGATCACCCAGAGCGTCGTCGAAGGCTATGTCACCGGCGGCCTCTTCGCTCTCCCCGCCGGGGACCTGAAATTCTCCGCCGGCGCGCAATATCGCAAGGACGAGTTCGACTACGCCCCCGACGCCCAGTTGCAGGGGCCGGACCTCGTCGGCTTCAACCCGGCCGTTCCGGTCAAGGGCGATATCTCGTCCAAGGAAATCTACGGCGAACTGCTGGTCCCGCTGCTGGCCGACCTGCCGCTGATCCGCAGCCTGGAAGTCACCCTGGGCGGACGTATCGCCGACTACAACACCACCGGCACCGCCAAGGCCTGGAAGGCCGACGGGACCTGGCGTCCGATCGACTCCTTGCTGGTCCGCGGCGGCTACCAGCGCGCCGTACGCGCGCCCAACATCGCCGAGCTTTTCTCGCCGCAATCCCTGGGCTTCTCGGGCGTCGGCACGCCCGGCGGTTCGACCACGGCTGGCGATCCCTGCGACAGCCGCTCGCAATACCGCGCCGGCGCCAACGCTAGTCAGGTGCAGGCGCTCTGCCTTGCACAGGGTGTGGCGGCGGGCATCTATCAGGGCTTCCAGCAGTCCTCTACCCAGGTCGAGATCCTCACCGGCGGCAATCCGAATCTGACTGAGGAGACCGCGGACAGCTTCACCATCGGCGCCGTCTGGTCGCCCATGGTGGACCAGCCGTTCCTGCGTCGGCTCAGCCTCGCGGTCGACTATTACGACATCGAGGTCAAGGACATGGTCGGGACCCTGGCTGTCTCCACCATCGTGCCGTCGTGCTTCAACAGCGACGGCTCCAATCCGACCTATGACCCCAACAACTTCTACTGCTCGCTGTTCCGCCGCCTGCCGAACGGCAACATCACCGGCGTCCAGCTGAACCAAGTCAATCTGGCCGGCCAGAAGACCGCGGGCGTCGACGTCCAGTTCGACTGGGGCTTTGATCTGGCGGACCTTGGCCTGTCTCAATCCGCCGGTTCGCTGGCCTTCAACGTCGTGGTCAGCAAGCTGGAGGAGTTCAAGAAACAGAACCGCCCCGGCGCGGCCTACATTGAATACGCCGGCAGCATCGGGGGCGATCTGTCCGGCGCGGCCCTGCCGGAATGGAAGTCGACCTCGTCGGTCACCTATTCGGTCGGCCCGATGAAGGCCAGCCTGCGCTGGCGGCACATTGACGGCATGCTTGATACGCGCAGCATCCCCGTCTTCAGCGCCACGGCCCTGAATGCACCCGAGTATGACATCTTCGACTTCTACGGGACCTGGGCCCTGGACGAGCGTTCGACCCTGCGCTTTGGCGTCAACAACATCGGCGACGAAAACCCGCCGTATTATACGAGCTACTCCAACTCCAATACCGACCCATCGACCTACGACGTGCTCGGTCGCCGCATCTTCTTCGGCGTCAACGCCAAGTTCTGATCGGCCTTTGACGGGAGGCGTCGCAAGGCGCCTCACGTCTTACGCTAGCCGAGCTGAGCCGCGGATCGATCGACGCCCTGCCCGCTCAAAACTCGCTCCATCACTGTGAGCAGCTGCTCCAGGTCGATGGGCTTGGCGATATAGTCATCCATGCCGGCCACCATATAGGCGTGGGTTTCATGGCTCAGCACGCTGGCGGTGATCGCCACGATGGGCGTGCGATCGCGGCCACTGGATAGCTCGCGTCCACGTATGCGCCGGGTCGCGGTCAGGCCGTCCATGCGGGGCATGTGGATATCCATCAGGATCATGTCCCAATGCTCGCGCTCCCAGGCCTCAAGCACTTCCTCACCGGTCTCGGCCAAGACGCATTCGATATTGAACTGTTTGAGCAAGGTCTGGATCACCAGACGGTTGGTCGCATTATCGTCCGCCACCAGGACGCGTAGCTGGTCCAGCGCCGCGCCTATGAGGCCGGGATGCTCGGTCACCGCAGCCCCTGTCTGCTCCTCCGCCGCCGCGATCGGCAACGGCGTCACAAAGGTGAAGCACGATCCTTTCCCGGGGGTGCTGTCAAAGCGGATCGATCCGCCCATCAGCCCGACAATCTCCTTGCAGATGGCCAGGCCCAGGCCCGTTCCGCCGAACCGGCGCGTGGTCGAGGCGTCCGCCTGGACGAACTTTTCGAACAGCCGGGGAGCCTGATCTGCGGCGATGCCGACGCCGGTGTCGGTCACGCTGCAAGACATCTGATCGCCGTCGCAGCGTATCGCGGCCACGACCTCCCCCTTCTCGGTGAACTTAAGGGCGTTGGACAGAAGGTTGCTCAAAACCTGGCGCAAACGCGCCTCGTCGCCCCGCCGCCAGGGTTCGCCGCCATGATCCAGGCTCAGGCTGAACGTCAGTCCCTTTTCCTTGGCCAGCGCCTTGTACAGATCCCCAAGTTCCTTGGTGAAAGCGCGCAGGTCGAACACCGTCTCCGACAGCTCAAGCCGCCCGGCCTCGATCTTGGAGATGTCGAGCACCGTGTTGATCAGGCCCAGCAAGGCGTGGCCCGAGCCGCGGATGGTCTCCAACCGCGAACGTTGCACAGCCTCCAACGGCCCGTTGGCCATGGCCTGCGCCATGCCCAGAACCCCGTTCAGGGGCGTGCGCAATTCGTGTGTGATTGTGGCCAGAAACTCGGTCTTGGCGCGATTGGCCGCCTGTTCGCGCAGCGCCAACTCATGCGCCCGTCGTCGCCACGCTTCTGTCCGCGCCAGTTCCTGCTCGATCTGGCGGTTGAGAGCCTCCGCGGCCAGACGCGCCCGCACTTCGCGCGTGATCGCGCCCCGCATCAGCGTCGACATGCCAATGGCGCAGAAGCAGCCCGCCACGCTGATGAAATTGTATTGCGCCGCGACTTCGGCGCCCGCGCGATTGGCCAACACGATGAGGCAACCTATCGACAGCGCCACCGCCGGATAGACCACCCGTCTGCTCGGTCCGGCTGTCGCGACGGACATGGCGATAAGCACGAAATAGACCAGCTTGTACGGCTCGGCGTGGGTCAGCATATAGACCAGCACGTTGCCCAGCAGCGCCGCGTGACCGACCAGCGCGCCCAGCTCCAGGCGTGAGAACTTGACGCCCGGGGTCATCAGCCAGCGGCAACAAGCCAGGCTCGCCGCCATTGACGCCAACGACAGCGCGCTCAGCAGCCAGCGCTGCAGACCGGTCTCGTCGAGGATGTGGAAGACCGTGATCAGGGCGTAGTAGATGCCCACGGCCAGCAGATAGATCTGAACCACAGGCGCGTAAAACGCCGCCAGCTCCTCATCGGGAAGCGGGGCGTCCTTTGCGTTGCGTGAGTGCTTGCGGCTGTGGCTCATGTGCCGGTTCGTTGATCCCCCGAACCTTAAGCGCTTGTGCGATTTAGATTACATGAATCAACGAACAATAAGGGCTCGCACTATCCCCGAACCGCCCTTCGCTTCATTCGCCGCGAGGTTGTTTTGGTTGGTATGCTTGAGCTTTCCCCAGTCTTGTGAGGCCCTGGCGTGTCAAAGCGTCGCGGCTTTGTCGCAGTCTTCCAACTAGACTGTTGTGTTTACCAAGAGCAGCGTCCCTCCGGTTCTTTCCGGCCTCGCGCCGCGTCCTGTTTCCTGTTGTCGAAGGTGAGTGCTTATCGTTCCGCCCAGGGAGGCGACCCGTGAAGACGATCGCAGTTCTTTCGCGCAAGGGTGGCGCGGGTAAAACGACCCTCGCCATCAACTTGGCCATCGCCGCCTATCTCGACGGTCGCGCGGTGACACTCGCCGACGCCGATCCGCAGCGCTCGGCCACCGACAGCCTGCGGGCGCGGACGGAGCCGGGGCCCGAACTGGCCGAGACCAGCGCGGGAAAGGTCTTCCAGATCCGTGCCGCGGCCGAACGATCGGGCATGGACTACCTGTTCGTCGACACACCCGCAGCGCCGGAGGCCGAGGTGGTCCAGGTCGCCAACTGTGTCGACTTCTGCATTCTGGTTTGCCGACCAAGCTTCCTGGACATCGCCTCCATCACCCGATCCGCCGAGATGGTGCGGCGGCTGGGCAAGCCGGCGATGATCGTGCTCAACCAGGCGCCGGCCCGCCGCAACGGGTTTGAAGCGCCCGCTGTGCTCAAGGCCATCGAGGCCCTTCGCTTCAGCGGCCTGCCCATCGCGCCCACGGGCCTGCGGTCACGCGTGATGTTCCAGCAAGCCATCGCGCGGGGCCGCTCCACGCTTGAATGGAGCCCCAAGGACCCCGCCGCGCAGGAAGTCGCCCTGCTGTGGTCGAGCCTTGAGGCGGCGATCCAGCGTCGAACCGGCCTGCGCGACGCCGGCTAAAGCTCAGCGGCGATCTTGGCGGCGAGAGCTTTCAGCTCTTCGATATCGGCCATGCCTTCGCCATGCCGCCCCAGGGGTTCGCCCTCATAGCGGGGGATGACGTGGAAATGCAGGTGGAAAACCGTCTGCCCGGCTGGCGCGCCGTTGAATTGAGTCACCACCACGCCGTCGGGCTTCAACGCCGCCGCCGCCGCCTTGGCCAGCTTCTGGGCCGCCGCCGCCAGGGCCGCCACCGTCTGCTGCTCAGCCTCCAGAAGGTTGCGGGCCTTGGAGACCTTGGAGATCACCAGCGCGTGCCCCTTGGACTGTGGAAACACATCCATGAAAGCCAGGACCTGATCGTCCTCGAAGACCTTCACCGCCGGCATCTCGCCACGCACGATCCTGGCGAAGATGTTTGCCTCGTCGTAGGTCCCGTACAGGCTCATTGCGTCGACTCCGATTGTTTGAATGGCGAGAACTCGGCCGCCAACATGTCCATATCGTCCTGCACAGCCTCCCGCTCCCGCTCCAGATAACGAGCAACGGGGTCACGCAGGGCCGGATCGGCGATCCAGTGCGCCGAATAGACCGCGCTGGGCAGATAGCCACGGGCGATCTTATGCTGCCCCTGCGCCCCGGCCTCCACGCGCGGCAGACCCAGCCGGATCGCGTGTTCGATGGCCTGATAGTAGCAAAGCTCGAAATGCAGGAACGGCACGTCCTCGACGCAGCCCCAATGACGGCCATAGATGCAGTCGCCGCCCACCAGGTTCAACGCGCCGGCGATCCACCGGTCATCCCGCCGCGCCATGATTAGCAGGACGCGGTCCGCCATCCGCTCGCCCAGTAGCGAGAAGAAGGTCCGGTTCAGATAGGGCCGTCCCCACTTGCGGCCGCCGGTGTCCATGTAGAACCCGTAGAAGGCGTCCCAATGGTCTTCGGTCAGATCGGCGCCGTTCAGGGCTACGATCTCTAGCCCGGCCTGGGCGTCGCGCCGCTCCCGCCGGATCGTCTTGCGCCGATTGGATGACAGCGCGCCCAGGAAATCGTCAAAGCTCGCGTAGCTCTGATTGTGCCAGTGATACTGCTGGTCCTGCCGAAGCAGCATCCCCTGCCCGCCCATCCACGACCACTCCGCCTCGGTTGGAAAGGTCACGTGCAGGGAAGACGCCTCCATGCGCTGGCAAAGTTGCAGGGCCCCGCCGAGCAGCAGGGCGCGCGCCTCGTTGCTCGATACTCCCTGACGAACGATCAATCGAGGGCCGGTGACGGGAGAAAAGGGCGCCGAGCATTGAAGCTTTGGATAGTAGCGCCCACCCGCCCGTTCATAGGCGTCAGCCCAGGCGTGATCGAAGACATATTCGCCCTGACTGTGCGACTTCAGATACAGCGGCATCACCGCCGCGATCCGGCCATCCTCATCTTCGACCGACAGGTGCTGTGGCGCCCAGCCCGTGCGCTCGACGGCGCATCCGCTCTCTTCCAGCGCATCCAAAAAGTCGTAGGAAATGAACGGGTCGCCTGACGGGTCGGCGCAGGCCTCCCAGGCCTCCCTGCCAATCTCGCTGATACGGCGATGGACGCGGACCGCCGGCCGCAACGGACTCACGCGCGAAAACCCTCGAAGATCAGGTTGTCGCAATGATCCCGGACCCGATCCCACTCATTGGGCGATCGCACCGTCCAGGCGATCACAGGCATACCGCCCTTGCGAAACTCATCGGCTTTCGTCGAAGGCAGCATGTCGAGCCCTAGGGCCAGGAAATCCGGCCGGGCGATCGCCACATGCTCCAGGGCGGCCAGCGACTTGCGCAGTTCCGGCGCCAGCTTCCCAGCGCCTTTGTCATTCCAGCTATAGCTATCGAGACCGCGCAGGATTTGCGGATGATGATCCGCGAACCAGGCATGGGAGTATGGGTTGAATCCAATCACCGCGGTCGGGCCGTTGTGATCGATCAAGATATCGCAGACCCGTTTCTCCAGCGGCCCCACCTCGCCAAAGGACGTCTTCAGCTCGATGTAGACCATGGCCCGATGGCCGATGTGAACCAGAACCTCGGCCAGGGTCGGAATGGTCTCGTCCGTCCCGGCGAGCTTCAGAGCCGACAGGTCAGCGGCCGTGTGGTCGCCGATCCGCCCTGCGGCGCCGGTCATGCGCGCCAGCAGGTCATCGTGAAAGACCATGGCCTCCCCGTCGGAGGAAAGCTGGACGTCCAACTCCACGCCATAGCCTCCAGCGCAGGCGGCCTGGAAGGCCGCCAGGGAATTTTCCGGCGCGCCATCGGGCGACCATAGCCCGCGGTGCGCGACCGCGGGTTCGAACAGGCGCTCCCAAGCCTCGCCGAAGGTTTCGACGGCTGGCCGTTCGCGCCTGGACATCACTTGATCTCCACCACAGCATCGACCTCCACCGCGAAGTTCAGCGGCAGGCGATAGACACCCACGGCTGAACGCGCGTGACGGCCAGCGTCGCCCAGCGCCTCGACCATCAGGTCCGAGCAGCCATTGACCACCTGCGGGATGTCGAAGAACTCGGGGCCGGCCTGAACAAAACCGCCCAGCTTCACGACGCGCACGACGCGATCCAGGTCGCCGCCGCATGCCGCCTTCATCTGGGCCAGAAGGTTGACGCCGCACAGCCGCGCGGCCTTTTGAGCGGTCGCCAGATCAACCTCGGTCCCGACGACCCCCATAATCCCGCCGGTCGCGTCGCGCGACACTTGGCCGGAGATGTGGACGAGATTTCCGCTGCGCACGAAGGGCACGTAGTTGGCGATCGGCGCGCCGGGCTCCGGCAGCGTGATCCCCAGGGCGGCTAGGCGTTGTTCAACTTGGCTCATGCAGGACTCCAGAACGAAGCCGCATGATTACCTCGACCATGGCCGGTGGGGAAGCAGAGCAAGCCTCGCGACGTTCTGCGGGCAAAGAAAAAGGCCCGGCCGCAAACCCGGCCGGGCCTTTTCCTGCTTTTCGGGGGACGCCTGAGCTTAGCGGGCGGCCTGGACGCGCTCGACGGTGGCGGTGACGCGCTCGTTCAGCGGTTGCACCGACTCCTTCACCGAGGCCGACACGGTCTCGGTCCACTTGGCGACTTCAGCCAGGTAGGTCTCCATAGCCGTCTTGGCGAAGGCGGTTTGAAGCTCGATGGCTTCCTGGACGCTCTTGGCCGAAGCCAGCGTCTTGGCGGCGCTCACCTGATCTTCGACCGACTTCTTGGAGAACGCGATGGCCTGGGCGCCCAGAGCTTCGGCGCCCTTGGTGGCCGCAGTGACCGAAGCGACGACAGCTTCCAGATTCTTCTTCGAGTGAACGTTCATTTCGTTCAGGGCGGCCAGGGACTTTTCGATATTGTCCTTGAACGCTTGATTGCCGGCGGTCGTGAACTGCTCGACGGTGGACTTCAGGGTCTCGGCGGTGGCGGCCATCGGAAATCTCCCGGTGTGAAAATGGACGAAGCTCTGGCGGCTCCGGTATGGAGAGACACTCTCATGTTGCAGTGCAGCAGTCAACGGATTTTTGTGCAGCGCACAATCGTAAGCGTCACTGTAATTGCTGGCGAATTCGTTCCTGCGGCCAAATCGCTCACGATCCTTTAACTTTAACGAAACCCTACGATGCGCATGTTAGACATTCGTCCGGCGCCGGTGGCGCCTTGTGATTCCAACGACGGACGCCGCGCATGAACCAGCACGCCCGCCGCCTGCTTACCGCATTCGGCCTCGCCGCCGGCCTGATCGTCTCGGCTCCCGCCGCGATGGCTGCGCCAATCCTGAAGGTTCCGACCTCCGAGCCTCGTTACGCGGCCATTGTGATGGACGCCAATTCCGGCGAAATCCTCTACAATAAACGTGCTGACAGTCCCCGGTATCCCGCGTCGATCACCAAGGTGATGACGATGTACCTGGCCTTCGAGGCCTTGTCGGAAGGCAAGCTACGGCTGACGGACAACATCGTCGTGTCGCCTCGCGCCGCCGCCCAGCAGCCGACAAAGCTGGGGCTGCGCGCTGGTTCCCAAATCACGGTCGATGAAGCTCTACGCTCCCTGGCCCTCAAGTCGGCCAACGACATGGCCGTCGCCATGGCCGAACGTCTGGCCGGCACCGAGACCCGCTTTGGCGCCCTCATGACCCTGCGCGCGCAAGAGCTGGGCATGACCAACACCCGCTTCGTGAACGCGTCGGGCCTGCCCGACAGCCGTCAGATCTCGACCGCTCACGACCTGGCGATCCTGTCGCGGGCCGTCATGCGCGACTTCCCGCAGTACTATTCCTACTTTGGCCAGCAGAACGCGGTGATACGCGGCCAAGCCATGCGAAATCACAACAAGCTTCTGGGCAAGGTGCCGGGCGTGGACGGCCTGAAGACCGGCTTCACCAACGCTTCGGGCTACAATCTCGCCGCCTCGGCCGTGCAGAACAATCGTCGCCTGATCGCCGTCGTGCTTGGCGGTCCGTCGGGCGCGGCGCGCGACAACAGTGTCGAGGACCTGCTGCTCACCGGCTTTGACGTCATCAAGCGCCGCGGTCGTGGCGAGCGTATCACTGTTGCCCAGAACCTGTTCGAGCCCGAGCCCAGCGGCCCGATCATGCGCCCCTCCATCGAGCAGGGCGACGCTGAACAGGACAACCTCAAGATCGTCCTGACCGAAAATCCCTCGGCTCCGGCCAAGATGGCTGTCCAAAAGAAGATGCCGGCCAAGGCCGCCGGCGCCTACAAGGTGCAGGTCGGCGCCTTTAAGCAAAAGAGCCTCGCCGGCAAGCAGTTGCAGATCACCGAGCGCAAGTTCGCCAAGGTGTTCGCTAACGCTGACGGCGCAGTGGAAGCGGGTCCCGGCGGTTCGTTCCGCGCTCGCTTTGGCGGCTTTTCCGCTGACGGCGCCAAGCGCGCCTGCGCCACCCTGACCGCCCAGCGTCAGGTCTGCATGATCGTCAAGCCGTAAGGCTCAGCGCTTCAGAAGACGGTCCCGCGCGGCGTTCAGCTGCGCGGCCAGTCCTGCGGTTCCGCCCTTGTCGGGATGCGCCATTCGGATCAGGCGGCCATAGGCCGCCTGTATCTGTTCAGGGCTAGCCCCCTCGGAAACACCTAGGATATCGCGCGCCTCCCGCGCCGTGAGGCCGGAGACGACTTGTGGCGCACGCGCCTGCGGACGGGCTCGCTGGCCACGGGCAGCAGTGGCCAATCCCAGACCAACCACCAGCAGCACTAGGCTGGTCCCCCAGGCCCCACGGATGCCAAGGAACGCGGCGGCGGAAAAGACAGCTATGGCGCCGGCCCCAAAGGCCACGCGCCAGCCCTCGCCCTTCATCCGGCTCCATGAGCCGGCCCGGCCAAGCGACACCAGCAAGGCCAGAAGCCCCGCCCCAATAACAAGATAAAGCATCAAGCGGTCCCGACGCCCTTACTGGGCGGCGAGCAGAACTTCGCCCGAATAGGCCGAAAGGCCAACGAAATGCATCAGCGCCCGTAGTTCCTGACGCGCCGCCACGTGGGTCAGCGACACCGGCACCGGCCGGATTTGCGCCGACAGGTCGGCGATGGTCAGGCCGAACGGAAACAGCTCGCGATAGATCACCCGGTCACGCAGGCCCGGCCCCATGCGGAAACCCGTCTTGCGCGACAGCGCCTGCATCCGGTCGCTGACGCGCTTGCGATTGCGGGCCTCGGTGGTGGCCATCCGGTTCGACAGCACGACCCAGTCCAAGGACTTGCCGGCAGTCGCGGCGCGCTGCTTGCGGGCCTCCCACACCGTCTGGGCGTAGAGGCTGGGGCGAGTGACTTCCAAAGTCACGGGATCGACCACGCCCAGCATGTCGAAGTCGACGAAGCTGTCGTTCATCGGCGTGACGATCAGGTCCGCGCGGCCATGAGCCAAGCGCGAGACGGCGGTGTCGCCGCCGGGAGTGTCGATCAGGATGAAGTCCACCTGTTCGGCGACTTCGGCGAAGGTCTTCTCGAAGCGGGCGATCTGCTCGTCGTCGGAAGCCTTGGCCATGGCCACGCCTTCCTCGCCATAGGTGGCGTCGATCGGCATGGGCAGCTCAACGCCCTTGGCCGCCACCCACGCGCGGCGGTTGGCGAAGAAGTGGCCCAGGGTGCTCTGACGCAGATCAAGATCCATGATCGCCACCTTCGCGCCGCCATGCAGCAGCGCCGTGGCGAGGTGGACGGCGATGGTGGACTTGCCCGCCCCGCCCTTTTCGTTGCCGACGACAATGACGTTCGCCTGCGACATGACTTAGCCTCCTGTACCCCGAATCGATTCCGGGTTAACGATAAGTGAAGCCGACGGGCTGAGTCGGTCAACGCAAGGGCCCGAGTCGCTCACAATTGTCGCAGGTCAATCCGCGACTTAGGCGAAATCGGTGGATGGCTTACCAGGCGCCGAGTTCACGCAGTTGGCGCGCCAGCTCGGGCGGCATGTCGCCCAGATCACCCACCGCCAGATCGCGGGGCGCATCCTCGGCGGTCAGATAGCGCCAGCCCTGGAAGGCCCGGCGCGGCTGCGGCTCGACCCGGATCACGTTGCGGTCGAGGGTGACCTCGCAACGGGCCGCCTGCCCCTCGCCCACGGTGTCGATCGACAGGATGACCTGCCGGCATAGGATCACGCCCTTGAACACGCGATACAGCGAGCCGCCGTCGAGAAGCTCATCGATCCGCTTGGGGGTCATGCGGGTCTGCATGATCCACGGACGATCCGCTTCCTTGTGCCATTCCTGGAGCTCTTCGATGGTGTCGCAACCAACGCAGAGCTTGATCATGTTGAGCGCCATGGCGCTGACTTAGGCCGCCGGCTCGAGTCTCGCCAGAGTGATCCCCTCGGAAACCTGTGCGCCAGTCGTCGCAGTCAGCTCCGCCACCACGCCGTCGAAGGGCGCGGTCAGGGCATGCTCCATCTTCATGGCCTCCAGGACCAGCAGCGCCTGACCTTTGATTACGGCGTCGCCCGCCTTTACCGAGACGCTGACGATCTTGCCCGGCATGGGCGAACGGACCGCCCCGTCGCCACTGCCGCCTGTCTCGCCGCCGGACTGCGCACGGGGAGCGGTGAAGACCAGAGCCTCGCCGTCCTCGAACAGGACGATCTCGCCGTCCTCGCCCAGCAGGACGTCCGCCTCCACCTCGCCTGGCACGGCGACCTCGACCACATGACCATCATGGACCAGCCGCACGGGCGCACGGCTAACGCGGTTCAGACGGAAGCCCGCCAATCCCTCGGCCGGCGACCAGGGCGACCCGTCCTCGGCGTCCTGCGACAGCAGGGCCGCCACCGCCACGGCCTTGGCGTCATCGGACGGCGTCACGACCGGGACCAGGGTCTCCAGCCGGGCCTCGATAAATCCGGTGTCAATGCGACCGGCGACAAAGTCCGGATGGTCCGCACAGCGGGCCAGGAAGGCGGCGTTGGTTCGCACCGGCCACACCTCGACCTCGCGGCAGGCCTGGGCCAGCTTGGCGGCCGCCGCCTCGCGGCTCGGCGCATGGGCGATCAGCTTGGCGATCATCGGATCGTAGAAGGGCGTCACCTCGCCGCCCTCCTCCACCGCGCTGTCGACGCGCAGAGTGTCGGGCAAGCGGAAGTGATCCAGCGGTCCCGTGGACGGCAGGAACCCCGTCGCGGGGTTCTCGGCATAAAGGCGCGCCTCCATGGCCCAGCCATCCAGGCTGATCTCGTCCTGCTTCAGGGGCAGCGCCTCGCCCGAGGCGACCCGCAGTTGCCACTCGACCAGATCCTGGCCAGTGACGGCTTCGGTCACGGGATGCTCCACTTGCAGGCGGGTGTTCATCTCCATGAACCAGATGCGGTCGGCGCGAAGACCTTCGGAGGCGTCGGCGATGAACTCCACAGTCCCAGCGCCCACATAGTTCACAGCCTTTGCGGCCTTGACCGCGGCGTCGCAGACGGCGGCGCGGGTCGAGGCGTCCATGCCCGGCGCTGGCGCCTCCTCGATCACTTTCTGGTGGCGACGCTGCAGTGAGCAGTCGCGTTCGAACAGGTGGACGACCTGACCATGGCTGTCGCCAAACACCTGCACCTCGATATGGCGCGGGCGGGTGACGTATTTCTCCAGCAGCACCCGATCATCGCCAAAGCTGGCCGCCGCCTCGCGACGACACGAACCCAGGGCGGCGATAAAATCCGCCGCCGCCTCGACCTTGCGCATGCCCTTGCCGCCGCCGCCGGCCACCGCCTTGATCAGAACCGGGAAGCCGATCTTGGCCGCCTCGGCCGACAGCCGTTCTTCCGACTGGTCGTCGCCCAGATAGCCAGGCGTGGTCGGCACGCCCGCCTGGATCATCAGCGCCTTGGCCGCGTCCTTCAGACCCATGGCTGTGATCGCCGACGGCGGCGGGCCGATCCAGACAAGACCCGCGTCCATCACCGCTTGGGCGAATGCGGCGTTCTCGGACAGGAAGCCGTAACCGGGGTGGATCGCCTCCGCGCCCGTCGCCTTGGCCGCGGCCAGGATCTTCTCGGGCAGCAGATAGCTCTCGCGCGCCGGCGCAGGGCCGATCAGCACCGCCTCGTCCGCTTCGTGGACGTGCGGCGCGTCGGCGTCGGCTTCGGAATAGACGGCGATGGTGCGCACGCCCAGGCGGCGCGCGGTGCGGATCACCCGACGCGCGATCTCGCCCCGGTTGGCGATCAGGACAGATTGGATCATTCGGTTCTTCTTATTCGGCCCAGCTCGGCTTGCGCTTATCGAGGAAGGCGCGGACGCCCTCTTGCCCTTCCTCGCTGACGCGGCGACGCGCGATCTGGCGCGCGGTCTCCTCCATCAGCCCATGATCGATCGGACGGCTGACCACGGCGTCGACAAGCGCCTTGCTGTCACCCACGGCGCCGGGCGCGCAAGCTTTCATGCCGTCGGCCAACGCGGCCTTGATGGCGTCCATGGTCTCGCTGTCGGGCACAACCTCGCTGACCAAGCCATAGGCCTGTGCGTCGCCGGCGCCGAACACCCGGCCGGTGGCGAACAGCACCTTGGCGTTGCGCGGCCCGATGGCGGCGACCACATAGGGGCTGATCGTCGCCGGGGTCAGGCCCAGCTTCAC
The DNA here is from genome assembly GCF_027474405.1 of Caulobacter sp. NIBR2454. Classification (GTDB taxonomy): domain Bacteria; phylum Pseudomonadota; class Alphaproteobacteria; order Caulobacterales; family Caulobacteraceae; genus Caulobacter. The sequence goes on along the minus strand of NZ_CP114871.1, from coordinate 1,798,534 downwards.
TTCCGAGAACGAGAACTTCACATCCTGGGTGGCGATAGCCATGTCGCAGGCCGCGACCAGCCCGGCGCCCCCGCCAAACGCCGCGCCCTCGACCAGCGCCACTGTCAACGCCGGCACGTCGTGCAGGGCCTTCAGCATGGCCGCCAGTTCCATGGCGTCCTCGCGGTTATCGGATTCGGTCCAGTCGGCGGCCGAGCGCATCCACTCCAGGTCCGCCCCGGCGCTGAACACGCCGCCCGCCCCACGCAGGAACACCACCCGCACCCCCTCCGCCCCATGCAGGGTCTCGAAGGCCTGACGCAGCGCGGCGATCGTCGCCGAATCGAAGGCGTTCTTCTTGGCCGGACGGTTGATGGTCACCGTGACCGCGCCGTCCACCGTGCCTTCGATCTGCACCAGATCGCTCACGGCGTCGGTATCAGGGACTTCGACAAGCGGATCGGACATCGGGTTCAGTTCGACCATGGGAGGCCTCCAGTCTGGTGGTGCGGCTGCGCCGCAAAACAGCCGCAAACAAGCTTCGCTATAGTTGGAAAACTCACGTTCGAGGAATTTCCATGCGAGCCTTCATTGCAGCACTCATCCTTAGCGCTTCGGCGACCAGCGCGTTCGCCGAAATCTGTGACGGCAAGCGCATTGCGACCATCGAGACGGATGGAAGCTTCTCGAACGGCACGCGCCAAGCGGTGCTTGACGCCGTTCGCGATGGTGTTCCTCTCCGCGTGGGCTGGGAAGTAGGCCGCCCGGGCGAGCCCCCGATCGTGATCCACTGGCAGGACGCCAAGTTCGTCACGCTGTTCGAGGGCCAAGTCTACGCCCAGGTCAGCGGGGACCGTCAGACCCCGCAGATCGGCAAGAACGACATCGTTCTGTCGCCGGGCGTCTGGGCGTCCATGCTGGACACCAAGGGTCGTCTGGTCACCCGCCTCAGCGACAGGCCCGACCCGATCGAACAGAAGGTGCGCTCCCATTGGTGTCGCGTCTCCTGATCACATCCGGAAGATGCCGAACGTGGTCTCGGGGATCGGGGCGTTCAGGCTGGCGGAGATTGCCAGACCCAGAACGTCCCGGGTTTGCGGTGGATCAATGATGCCGTCATCCCACAAGCGGGCGGTGGCGAAATAAGGATCGCCCTCGCTCTCATAGCGATCGCGGACCGGCGCCTTGAACGCTTCCTCGTCCTCCGCGGCCCAGGTCTCACCCTTGGCCTCCATGCCGTCCCGCTTGATGGTCGCCAGCACACTGGCCGCCTGCTCGCCGCCCATGACGCTGATCCGGCTGTTGGGCCAGGTGAACAGGAAGCGCGGCGAATAGGCCCGGCCACACATGCCGTAATTGCCGGCGCCGAAGCTGCCGCCGATCAGCACCGTAAACTTGGGCACATTGGCCGAGGCGACCGCCGTCACCAGCTTGGCCCCGTCCTTGGCGATGCCGCCGGCCTCATATTTCCCGCCGACCATGAAGCCCGAGATGTTCTGCAGGAACACCAGCGGGATCTTCCGCTTGCAGGCCAGTTCGATGAAGTGCGCGCCCTTCAGGGCGCTCTCGCTGAACAGCACCCCGTTGTTGGCCAGGATCGCCACCGGATAGCCCCAGATGCGGGCGAACCCGCAGACCAAGGTCGTGCCATACAGCGCCTTGAACTCATCGAATTCGCTGCCGTCCACGATGCGGGCGATCACCTCGCGTACGTCGTAAGGCGCGCGTACGTCGGTGGGGATAACGCCATACAGTTCTTCAGGATCGAACGCCGGGTCGCGGGCCTCGCGCACGTCCATATCGACCGTCTTGGTGGTATTCAGGTTGGCGACGATCGAGCGCACGATCTCCAGCGCGTGCTCGTCGTTCTCGGCCACATGGTCCACCACGCCGGACTTGCGGCCGTGGGTTTCGGCGCCGCCAAGTTCTTCGGCGCTGATCACCTCGCCCGTCGCGGCCTTCACCAAGGGCGGGCCGCCCAGGAAGATGGTGCCCTGGTCGCGGACAATCACCGTTTCGTCGGACATGGCCGGCACATAGGCGCCGCCAGCCGTGCAGGACCCCATGACACAGGCGATCTGTGCGATCCCCTCGGCGCTCATCCGCGCCTGGTTGAAGAAGATGCGGCCGAAATGGTCGCGGTCCGGGAATACCTCGGCCTGGTGCGGCAGGTTCGCCCCGCCGCTGTCGACCAGATAGATGCACGGCAGTCGGTTCTGCTGGGCGATCTCTTGCGCGCGCAGGTGCTTCTTCACCGTCATCGGAAAGTAGGCGCCGCCTTTGACGGTCGGGTCGTTGGCGACGATCATCACCTCCCGTCCCGAGACTCGACCGACGCCCGCGATCACGCCCGCTCCGGGCGCCTCGTCGCCATAGAGGCCGTGGGCCGCCAATTGGCCCACTTCCAGGAACGGCGCTCCCGCATCCAGAAGCCGTTCGACCCGCTCCCGAGGCAAAAGCTTGCCGCGGGAGGTGTGGCGCGTGCGTGATGCTTCGGGGCCGCCGAGGGCCGCCTGGGCCACCCGCTCGTGCAGTTGTTCGGCGAGGGCGCGGTTGGTCTGCGCGTTACGGGCGAAGGCTTCGCCTTTGGAATCTATGGCGCTTTTGAGCTTGGGCATGAAACGACGCATAGCCTTTTGATACGGAGGCCGGAAGTCGAAGAGGTCGCATCGCGCCTTCGTCGCCAACCGGATAGCCACGCTATAATCTGCACCTTCGGGGGGAAGGTCTTGCCTGAGTCGCTCACAAAGACTGCGTTGGGACGCCTGTTCGTCCAGGAACAGACCCGCGGCGGCGCTGCGTGGTTCTCCCTGCCCGGCGGAACGCCCCTCTACGATCCAGGCGGCCCTGCGGACGAGCTCTACTTCCTGCGCGCCGGTCGGCTGGGCGCCTTTCGCCAGGAAGAGGGACAGGAGCAGCAGTTCCTCGGGGTGATCCGTCCAGGCGAGCCCGCCGGCGAGATGGCCTTCATCGCCGAAACGCCCCATTCCGCCCGTGTCGTCGCGCTGCGCGACAGTGAAGTTCTCGCCCTGCCCCGCGACGCCTTCTTCGAGGCGGCGGACCGCGATCCCTTGGTCATGACCGAGTTGGCGCGGTTGATGATCTTGCGTTCGCGGCAGGCCGCGACCCAGGCCTCCATCGGCGAGCCTTCAGTGTTCGGGTTTCTGGCCACCAATCCGGGCCCGCCCGTCCGTGAGCTGGTCGAGGCTATAGGCGTCGCGATCGAGGCCCTCGGTTACGAAGTCGCGGTCGCCGGCGCCGAGTCCCTGATGGCGCCCATGGAGTGGTTCGCCAATGTCGAGCGCGACCATGACTTCGTGCTCTACGCCGTGGAATCTGGCGAGGACGCATGGAAACAGGTGGTCGGCCGCCAGGTCGATCGCCTGTTCCGCGTCGGCCGGGGCGACCAGCCGCCGCCGCCCGTCGCCGCGGCCGCTTACGAACCCCTGCAACGACAGCGCCTCGTCGATCTGATCCTCGTCCAACCTGCCGGACTGCATCGCCCGTCAGGGTCCGAGGCTTGGTTGGATGTCACCCAGGCGGCGCGGCTTTTTCATATCCGGGACGGCGACGCCTATGACGTGGCCCGTATCGCCCGCCTTATCACCGGTCAGTCCGTAGGGCTGGTCCTCTCCGGCGGCGGCGCCCGCGCCTACGCCCATATCGGCGCGATCCGGGCGCTCCGCGAATTTGGCGTCCCCATCGACTTCGTTGGCGGCGCGTCCATGGGCGCGATCGTGGCCGGCGGCTTGGCCATGGGCTGGGAAGACGCGGAGATGGAGGCCCGGATCCGCAGCGCCTTCGTGGAATCCAGCCCGGTCGACGACATAGCCTTCCCCATCCTCGCCCTGACCCATGGCGAGAAGGTCCGCGCCCGTCTGAACGAACACTTCGGCGACGAACAGATCAGCGACCTTTGGCTGCCCTTCTTCTGCGTGTCGTCGAACCTGACCTCCGGCTCGTATCACGTGCATCGCCGGGGAACGCTGCGGAACGCCCTGCGCGCCACCATCTCCCTGCCCGGCGTGCTACCGCCCGTGGCGGAAGGTGGCGATGTGCTGGTGGATGGCGCGGTGATGAAGAACTTCCCGGCCGATGTCATGCGCGCCTTCCAACTCGGCCCGATCGTTGGCGTGGACGTCACTCGCGGCCGCAGCATCAACGCCGCCGACATGCATCGCCCCAAGTCCTGGATCAGATGGCTGCTCAGCGGCGAGTGGCGCAGGGGCCCGCCAATCGTCGCCCTGCTCATGCGCGCGGCCACCGTGACCACGGGCCGCGACCTGGCCACGGCCCGCACCGCGTCCGATCTTCTGATCACGCCCAAGGTCGATGGAGTCGACATCCGCGACTGGCGAGCGTTCGAGCCCGCGGTCCAGGCCGGCTATCTGGCCGCCAAGAAGACGCTGGAGGGTCTGGATCGCCCTCTGGCCGAACTTCGCCGTAGGCCCAGCCTCAGGGAGCTCGCTGCGCAACGATGAACAGGCGCTCGAATGGGAACAGGGTCGTCCCGTCGGGCCGCACCGGAAAGGCCTTCGCGATATTGGCGCGGAACGCGTCGAGGAAAGCCTCGCGCAGGGGCGAGCCCTCCAGCGCGTCGAAATAGGGCCGCAGCGCCGTCCCGCTCATCCAGTCGACGACCGCATCATCGCCCTCCAGCACATGCAGGTACTGCGTGCTCCAGATATCGACCCGGTCGCTCAGGGGCGCCAGCCAGTCATAATAGTCCGACGCGGCCAGCATGGGACGGATGGCGACCGCCCGTTTCAACGGCTCCGCCCACGGACCCTCCGCCGCCGTATTGCGCAATATCCCGTGGTGGACGCTCTCATAGGCCATGGGCATCTGACAGGCGAACACGCCGCCGGGCCGAACCAGCTTCATCAGCCGCGGAAACAGCGTCTGGTGATCGGGCGCCCATTGCAGCGCCGCGTTGGTGAAAATCAGGTCCGCCGGGGTGTCGAAGGCGTTCAGGTCGCCCAACACCCAGTTCACCGTCTCGGGCCGCCTTCGGCATTCAGCGATCATCTGCGGGCTGGAATCCAGGCCGTGGACCCGCGCATGGGGATAGCGGCGCGCCAGCAAGGCGGCGTGCTCGCCCGTTCCACATCCCAGGTCCCATATCTCCTGGGGCGGCTCGCCTCGGGGAATCTGAAGCATCAGATCCAGGGCCGGGCGGTCCCGATAGCGCTTGTAACGTTCGTATAGCGCGGGGTCCCAGCTGGGCATCGCCTGCTCCGACATCGACTCAAGACCGGCGCAGATTGCCGCAATTTCCCGATGAACGCCGCAAGTCGCTGCGCGACATAGGGTTTAAAGATCGACGTTATGCAACCCGGCCAACCCTTCTGGGTTTTGTGGGCCCAGGGAGAAATCCGTAGTGGATCAATACGCTCAGCGAACGACCGGGATCACTTGGTCCAACAAGGACCGGCGCGCGACCACCAAGGTGCGCTTCAACTGGACGCTTTTGGCCGCCCTCTCTTTCTGTGGCGCGATCTGGGCTGCGGTGCTCTGGGCGGTCTCCGCCGCGCTCAACTGACCTGCGCGAAAACGCCGCTTGGCGCCGGGCGCGAACCGGCTCCATATTCGACTTCCTGTTCAACAGCTGAAAGGAGGTGATCCAGTGTCTCATTGTCTCCAACCGCGGTCTCAAGCCGTGACCTGGAGCCTCAAGACCGAGGTTTCCGCCTGACAGCTCGTATGGGCTGATCAGTTCGGTTTCGTGGCCGCGGCCACGACGATGGAAGGGCCGTCCCAAGAGGGACGGCCCTTTTTCATTGGCTGGTCAGGTGATGCAGGACGATCCCGGCCGTGGTCGATACGTTCAGGGAGTCAAAGCCGCCCGCCATGGGAATGCGCACCGTCGTCGCTCTGGCCATCAAATCCGGCGACAGTCCTGGGCCCTCGGCGCCGAGCAGCACCGCGACGCGATCTGGTCTCACCGTCTGGGCCAACGTCCGCTCACCGCTCGGGCTTAAGGCCAGAGGCTGGAAACCTTGCCGTTCCAGCAGCCCGACCACATCAGCGCCCGGAGTGAGCCGCACGAAAGGCGTCAACAGCGCGGCGCCGACCGACACCCGGATCGCCTTGCGGTAAAGCGGATCGCAGCAGTCGGAGTCCATCAGGACCGCATCAACCCCGAAGGCGGCGGCGTTGCGGAACAGCCCGCCCATGTTGTCGTGATTGGCGATCCCGAACAAGCATAGCACAACGGCGCGTTCGGGCAGGCTAGCCAGAAGGTCATCGGCGCCCGGCTCTACCGGTCGCCGCCCAAGAGCCAGAATCCCACGATGAATCGGAAATCCGACGATGGCGTCCATCACTGACGGGTCCGCCACATAGACCGAAACTTCCGGCTGAAGGTCCGCCAGCATGGGGGCCAACCGTTCCGCCTGACGCTCCAGCAACAGCAGCGACAGGGTCTCGCAACGCGGGCTGCGGATCAGGCAGCGCAGCACCACCTCGCCCTCGGCGATGAACAGTCCCTCTCGCCCCACCAGATCACGCTCGCGCACGTCGCGATAAGCCGCGATCCGCGGATCGTCAGGGTCATGGATGGAAACGATCATCGCCCGGCTTTGGCGTCCGGCGCGGGTGAAGGCAAGCCTCAGTCGAAGACGCTCTTGGGAATGTGAGTCATGCGGCAGGCAAGATCGGCCTCGCCAGAGGCCACGATCCAGACCTCGCCTCCATCGGCGATCCCGGTCGTGAAGACCACGTCGTGTATGTACATATGCTCTTCCAAGTGCGCGGTCAGATCCGCCCGCCCCTCCAGCAGCGGGATTTCATCCTCCAGCCGCAGGATTTTGCTGGGGTCATCCAGGTCCAGCAGCGCCCAGAAGGTGCGGTAGATCCCGATCAGGTCCTGGGTCTGCACGCCGTGATACAGCACAAGCCAACCCTTATCGGTCCGCACCGGCTGCGCCCCGCCGCCCAGGCGCATATTGGCTTTCGAGCCCTTTCGCGGCCGGATGCCCGTGCCGTGGAGCGGCCGCCAGTGCAGGGCGTCCGGCGAACGCGCCAGGTTGATAGAGGCCCCGCCCAGCCATTCGCTGTCGGGCGGATAGGCGAAGTAGCACTCTCCCTGCGGTCGGGTCAGCGCATGGAAGGCCCCGTCAATCGTGCCTTCGAAGAACAGCATGTCCTTGTTCTGATGATCGAGGATGATCCCCTCGAGCTTCCAATCCATGCCGTCGGTCGAGGTGTACAGCGTCGTCGAATGCCGCTCCGGACTGACCGAGCAGCTGGTCATGTAATAGACCCCGTCGATCAGAGTGATGCGTGGGTCCTCGACCCCGTACATCTGGTACGACGCCTCCGGCTCTATGGCCCGGTCGTAGTGGACCGCCGCCACCTCCAGCCCGTCCGGCGTCAGCTCCACCGGCAAAAGCCAGGACAGAGATGTCAGCCCAAGCACCCGCGAATGGTGATGGGTCAGTTGAAAGACACGTGGGTCGGCGGTGTTGGCGTCAGCCAGCGCAAAGGCGTCGCGCACGTACCCGTCCGGCGTCCATCGGATGCTGTAGACGTGCCTTTCGTCGATGGGATCGCGCAGCGCCTCCGCCACTCGCACCATCAGCAGCAGATTGCCATTGGGCAGTCTGCAGAGGCCGGGATTGAAGGCGCCCAGCACGAAGGTCGGCGCGTCCAGGCTTTTGCGCAGCGGCGATCGGCTTAAATCGACGTCCAGCGGACCAAAGACCAGCTTGTCGATCTCGAAGTCCGCCATGGCCGTCCCTTCAGGCTTGTCTTGAAGCCATAAGAACCGCCGAGCTTGGCCGCCGTTCCCGCCTAGGCCTTGAAGGCGGCGAGCGCGTCGGTCGCCGCCTGCGCGAGACTCTGGATCTTTCCCCAGTCGCCGTCTTTCATGGCGGCGTCTGGCGTCAGCCACGACCCGCCTACGCAGGCGACATTCGGCAGCTTCAGGAAGTCAGGCGCGGTCTCCAGCGTGACCCCGCCCGTGGGGCAGAAGCGGACGTACGGGAACGGGCCGCCAAAGCTCTTCAGCATGGCCACGCCGCCGGCCGCCACCGCGGGGAAGAACTTGAAGGCGCGATAGCCGTGCTCCAGCCCGGCCATCAACTCGGACGCCGTGGCCACCGCCGGCAGATACGGGATCGATCCGTCACGGCCCATGGCCAGCAGGGCCGGGGTCGCGCCTGGCGAGATGGCGAACTTGGCGCCGGCCTTGGCCGAAGCCTCCAGATCCTTGGAGCTCAGAACCGTGCCGGCCCCGATCACCGCTTCAGGCACCGCGTCGGCGATGGCGCGCATGGCGTCCAGCGCGGCGGGTGTGCGCAGGGTGACCTCGATGGTCGTGCAGCCGCCGGCCACTAGGGCCTTGGCCATCGGCACGGCCTGAGCGACATCGGCGATGGTGACCACGGCCATGACCGGAGCCAGGTCCATGTAGGTTTCGATCGTGTCGGTCATCGCTGTACGCCTGGGCCAGAGGTTCAAATTGCGAGCGCTGTCATGTCACGCCCAGGCTCCAGTTTGAACCCGCTTGGCGATGAAAAAATGGGGCGCCGACAACGCGGCGCCCCAGTTTGCGCAGGAGCGAGCTCCCGAAAGAGCCGCTAAGTGACGTCGGCAGGCCGACGAAACTGGTGTGTCAGGATGGGAGTCGTGACACCGGTGTCAATAATGGCAGGATCACCTCGCAAGGCAAGCCCTTTCGTATACGAAGATCAGCCTGTGTTGCGCAGCCCGGCCGCGATCCCCGCCACCGTCGATTGGATCGCCAACTTGATCCGGGGGTCTTCATCCCCCGCACGCCGGCGACGCAGCAACTCCAGCTGCAGGTGGTTCAGCGGATCGACAGAATGGCTCGCCAGTTGCACCGACTCCGCCAGCTGAGGCTGGTTGTCGAGCAACGCCTCCCCGCCCCTGATCGCCAGGGCCAGTTTCACCGCCGCATCATGCTCGCGCTTGATGGCCGCGAAAATCCGCTCCGCCGCCACGCGGTCCGGCGAAAGCTCGGCATAGCGGGCGGCCATGGTCATGTCGCTCTGCGCCAGGGCCAGCTCCATGTTCGACAGCAGCGCCGAAAAGAAATCGTATTCCCCCACCAGTCCCTGAAGCTGCTCGACCGACAGGCCCGCCTTCTCGACACCCGAGGCGAAACCGTACCAGCCCGGCAGCATGAAGCGCGCCTGCGACCAGGAGAACACCCACGGGATGGCCCGCAGGTCTTCGATCTTGCGGCTGGCTGTCCGCGAGGACGGGCGACTCCCGATGTTCAGCTGCGCGATCTCGCCCACAGGCGTCGCCGACCAGAAGAAGTCCTCGAAACCGGCGTCATCATAAACCAGGGCGCGATAGGCCTCGAAAGACGACTGCGCCAGGGCGTTCATCGCCGTCTCAATGGCTTCCGGCGCGCGCTCGATCTTCTCATCGACGCTGGCCAGCAGCACGGCGGCGGTCATGCCGTCCAGGTTGCGCCGCGCCGTGGGCTGGTCGCCATAGCGGCGGGCGATCATCTCGCCCTGCTCGGTCATGCGCATGCGGCCCTGAACGGTGCCAGGGGGTTGCGCCAGCACGGCCTCGGCCGCGGGTCCGCCACCCCGCCCGACCGAACCGCCGCGACCGTGGAAGAAGCGCACGCCCGCGCCCTTGCTCTGCGCCGCCTCGGCCAGGGCCGACGCCGCCGCCGCGACACCTCGGCGGGAGGCGACATAGCCGCCGTCCTTGTTGCTGTCCGAATAGCCCAGCATGATCTCCTGCACCGGGCGGTCGCCCAGCAGAGCCTTGGCGATGGGCAGGTCCAGCCACGCGCGTATCACGTCCGGCCCGCGCTCCAGGTCGCCGATGGTCTCGAACAGCGGACTGACGAAGATGCTCGTTGAGGGCTCCGCCCCCCCGGTCACCACGCCGACCTGCTTGAGCAACACCAGAGGCTCCAGGATGTCGGAGACGGTCGCCGCCTTGGACACCACATAGGCGCCGATGGCCGCGGCCCCGAAATCGCGGATGGCCTCGGCCGCGCTCTCGATGGTCTTCAGCTCCTTTTCCGTCTCCTCCGAATAGGTGACGAAGGGCGAGCGCAGCGGCCGCTCATGGGCCAGTTCCGACAGCAGCAGCGGCACCCGGAACTTCTCGTCCAGGCCCAGATAGTTCGCCTCGGCGCCCGTGCGCGCGAACAGTTCATGCAGAACGCGTTCGTGAACGTCCGCGTTCTGGCGCAAATCGACGGCAAGCAGATGGAAACCGCAGGCACGCGCCACATCCAGCAGGGTCCGCAGGGTCGATCCCAGCAGCCGCGCGCCCTCGTGGTCGCTCAGGGAGTCCCGAACCGTCTCAAGATCGGCGATGAACGCCTCTGGGCCGGTATAGGGCTCGGCCTTGGACGGACCGAGGGCATAGGACACCGGCTGCCCCGCCAGCTTCTGGGCCGTCGCGGACAGGCGCTCGAAGATGTCCGAAAGCACCAGCCGATATGGCTCGTCCTTGCGATGCACGTCCGTGGCGGACTCGCTCAGATCGGCCATGGCCTGCAGGTCGGCCGACACCTCGGTGTACTCGGTCGAGATCGCCAGATCCGACCACAGCTTGCGCACCTGACCGGCGTAGAAATCCAGGATGATGCGAGCCTGCGACCGCAGGGCGACCTTCAAGGTCTCGCCATCCACGCCGGGGTGACCGTCGCGGTCGCCGCCCAGCCACGTGCCCAGTTTGAGCATCGGCGGCACGGCGGCGCCGTCCTCCACCGCCTGCGACCAGGCGCCGTAAAGGTCGACCATGGCCGGCAGGATCGAGGTGCGGACGATCGACAGGGCGTTGCGGATCTCGTCCCGAACCGTGATCCGCTCGGGCCGATGCTGGCGCGTACGCCACAGCAAGGCGATCTCACGGAACAGGTCGGCGCGAATCTGCGCCTCCAGGTCGGCCGGCAGATGGTGCCGGCGCAACGCCATCAGGCGGGAGATTTCGAACTCGCGATCCACGACCCCGCGACGGCGAACCTCCGTGGGGTGAGCGGTCAGGACCGGAACCACATTCAGCCCATTCAACAGGGCGTCCAGCCGCTCGGGGTTCTCCTTGCGCACCCGCGCCACGGCCGCGGCCAGGGTCAATGGCCGCTCGCTCCCCGGCATGACCTCCGCCTCGGCATGACGTCGGCGTCCAGCCACGTCCTCGCCGATATTGGCCAGCAGCGAGTGATAGGCGAAGGCGCGCGCCAGGAAGAGACCCTGATCTGCGGACAGCCCGGTGAACAGGCCGGCCAGTTCGCCGCCGCCCCCTTCCGCCGCCGCCTTGCGCGCCCGTTCCACCAACTCCGCCGCTTCGTCGCCATCCAGATAGCGGATCGCCTCGGCGAGCAGGCTGTCGAGGAACTCGGCGTTCTGCTTCACATGGCGGCCGGTCGGCGGCGCGCGACCAAGATCAAGGGCCGGATTGGACATGGCGGCTCCGTTCAGAGGCCTCGTTCAGGCCTGAGATGATAGGGGCCTGCCGCAGCGGCATGAACCCGTCGATGGCCGCTTAAACTGCTGCTCGCGAGGCGTCCACAGCAGAAGAACTGAGAGGGCTATCGATCCTCTTCAAGGTGAGCGTGGTTGTTCAAAACGCCTAGGAATTCCGCATCGCGCCCTTCCGACTGCGCCTCCTCAACCCGCTTCTCGGCGGCGTCACGCGCGGCCTCCTGACTGGGGTGAAGACTGACGATGTCGGCCCCGATATTGACGGTCCAGCCGTCACGGTACCGCAGCACCACATATCGCTCTTCGGTCATGGCAATCGCTCCGTTGAGCGAAAAACCACATGAGCCACAATCAGTTGCGGCCACGCTTTGAATTATCGTGAGAAATCGCGACCGCTGATCACCGGAGCGAAGGTGGCGATCAGGATCTTCAGGTCGAAAGCCAGCGACTGGCGATCCATATATTCGCGATCCAGATCGACCTTCTCCCTGATCGAGATTTCATCCCGGCCGTTGATCTGGGCCCATCCGGTCAGTCCGGGCCGAAGGTTGTGGACTCCCTGCTCAGTCCGCAGCGCCACCAGATCGTCCTGATTGAACAAGGCTGGTCGAGGCCCAACCAGGCTCATGTCGCCGATCAGCACGCTCCATAGCTGGGGCAACTCGTCGATACTGAACCGGCGCAGGGTCTTGCCGATGGGCGTCAGAAACGCATCAGCATCGCTGAATAGGTGCGTCGCGACCTGTGGCGCATCGATCCGCATGGTGCGGAACTTCGGCATGGCGAACAGGCGGTTGTCCCGCCCCACCCGCTTGGACCAGTGCAGACCCGGCCCTGGCGAATCCAGTTTCACGATGATCCAGACCACCAGCAACGCCGGCCACAGGAACCACAGACCAACACCCGCACCGGCGAGGTCAAACAGCCGCTTCATCTCACCCCCACAGCTCGGGGCGCGGCGGATGGATCACCGACCCCTCGAACCTCAGGCCAGGGTCACGGTCCCGCGCCAGCAACAGCGGACCGTCCAGGTCCACGACCGCCGCCCCTTGCGCGACAAGCATCGCCGGCGCCATGGCCAGCGAAGTGGCGACCATGCAGCCGGCCATTACCTGCAATCCCAGCGCCCGCGCATCATCGTCCAAGGCCAGGGCTTCAGTGAGCCCCCCGGTCTTGTCGAGCTTGATGTTCACCGCCCCATAGCGCCGCGCGCATGCCGCAAGCTCTTCACGCGTGTGCAGGCTCTCATCGGCGCAAAGCACCACGGGGCTGTCATAGCCCTCCAGGGCATCGTCCTCGCCGGCCTTCAACGGCTGCTCGATCATCCGCACGCCCAGCCGGGCGAAGTCGGGGGTCAGGCGGCGCAAGTCGTCGAATGACAGACCCTCGTTCGCATCGACCACCAGTTTCGAGGAAGGGGCGGCGCGACGCACCGCTTCGACCCTGGCCAGATCATCGGGCCCGCCGATCTTCAGCTTCAACCAGGGCCGATGCGACGCCGTGCGGGCGGCCTGCTCCATCACTTCGGGCGCGGCCAGGCTGAGCGTGTAGCAGGTCTCCACAGGCCCCGGCTCGCTACGCCCGGCAAGCCCCCAAACCGGACGCCCAACCTGCTTGGCCGCCAGGTCCCACAGGGCGCAGTCCACCGCGTTGCGCGCGGCGCCAGCGTGAATCAGCGGCTGCAGACCCGCGCGGTCAACACCCTGCTCCACCGACGTGCGCAGGCTTTCGATCTGCGCCAGCACGCCCTCGACAGTCTCGCCGTAACGGGAATAGGGCGTGGACTCCCCTCGCCCGATCACGCCGCCGTCTTCGATCTCGACGACCACCACATGGGCTTCGGTCTTGGAGCCGCGGGCGATGGTGAAGGCGCCGGCGATGGGCCAGCGCTCGTCACGGACGATCAGGCGCATCAGCCCAGGTCGCCGGCCGCCGCTTCCAGCAGCAGATAGGTGCGTCCCACGTCCGAGCTGACCAGGCTGGCGATCAGATGGCCGTCACGATCCTGCTCGGCCGCTTCATCGATCATAGCCGACTGACGCCGCAGGAATCGATCGACCTGGGTGCGCAAGGCGGTGTCGGAGAACAGGCGGCGCACAAGGCGACGCGTGGCCGCCGGGGCCAGCTTCTTGACCACCTCACGGGTCGCCGCCCGGTCGCCGGTCTTCAGCACCTGGGCGATATCGTCCAGGCGGGACTTGGGCAGTAGGGCCGCGGGATCGATGCCCATGCCGGCGATCTCGGCATGCAGCTTCTCGCCGAGTTTCTGGTCGTCGGCTGATCCATCGTCGATGGTGGACAGCAGATCCTTCCACGACCAGTCGCCACGGTCGGCTGGCGCTTCCGGCGCCGCCTCATCCGTGGGGCCGCCGGCGCCGCCGAATACCGAACGGAACTCCTCGTCGGTGGCGGTCGGGGTCAGACGCAGTCGCGGACGCAGGCCAGCCTCCGAAGACGCCGGGGCGTCGGGCGCAACGGTTGAAGCGCGCGTCCGGGGCGCGGGCGGAACCGCGAAAGCCGCGGGCGCGGGGCTGGCTTGGCGCGGCGGCGGTGCGGCGTTCATCTGGCTCGCCGCCTCGTTCAGCACGTCGTAGTTGCGGCGGACGCGGGCCTGGAAGGCGGCGTCGATCGCCTGGGTCTCCTCGGCGGCCTGACGCGCGGCGCTGAGCAGTTCGCCCACGCCCCGCTCGACCGCCTGTTTGACGGCTTCGGCCTGTTGCAAAGCGTCATCCGGCAGGCCGCGAACGCGATCAGCGACCTCGGCCATCAGGATTTCGAGCTCACCCAGCGTATGGCGAGCGCGACCGATGCCCTCCTCCAGCTTCTGGGCGGTGCGGGCGCCGGCCTGCTCGACCATCATGGCGGACTGTTCGATCAGTTCGCGGGCGTCGTTCAGGCGCGCCTCGAAGATAGCGTCGGCCTTCTGGCCGGCGGCGAAGGCGGCTTCGTTCAACTGGTCCACGCGAGCCATGGCCGCATCGGCGTGCTGGTCGGCCGCCTTGCGCGCCTGCTCGGCGGCTGCCGACAGCCCCTCGAAGGCGCCGGACAGTTGCTGCTCCAGGCGCGCGCGTTCGGCGGCGGCGGCCTCGGCCACGGCGCCCAGGGAACGGCCAGCCTCTATGCCCAGGGCCTCGCGCTCCTCCTTGGCCGACTCCGCGATCTGGCGGAACTGGTCGGTGGTCGAGGCGATCAGGCCCGTCAGGGTCTCGGCGGCGCGCGTCGAAACCTCATTGAGCTCGCCCGCGCTCTGGCGGGTATGGCCGACGAACTCCGAAAGCTGCGCGGTGCGCGTCTCGGTCTCGGCGGCGAAGTCTTCCTGATCGGCCCGCAGAGCCTGCGCCGCGTCCACCAGAGCCGTGCGCTGGTTGGTCAGGGCCAGCTCGACCGACCGCAGCTGTTCGCCAACACCGACGCCGGCGGTCTCTAGGCGGGCGATCTGACGCGACAGGTCGTCGGCGGTTGTCCGGGCGGCGGCGTTGGCCTCGCCCGCGGCGGCGGCCATGTCGGCGGCGCGGGCGGCGAGCGCGGCTTCCGCTTCGCGAAGTTGGGCTTCGGCCAGGTCCGAGGCTTCCGCCACCATGCGGGCCTGGCGGGCGATGGCGTCGGTTACCGATGACGCCTGACCGTCGAGCGTGGCCGACAGCACGGTCATGGACTCGCGCTCGCGGCCCAGGTTCTCGGCCAGGTGGTGGGCGGTGCGGGCGGAGGTCGAGGCGGCCTCGGCCAGACGCTCGGTCTCGACGGCCAGGGCCTCGCGCAGGGACAGCATCCGCTCCCGCGCCTCGGCGGCGGCGGCGTTGGCGTGTTCGATCTGAAGGCGGACGGCGGTGACCACGTCGCTGGCGCCGGCGGCGGCCAGGGCGGCGGGGGTCAGCATCTGGTCGGCCAGTTGGCGCGCGCGGCGCGCCTCGGCGGCCAGTCGCATCCCTTGCCGCAGCAGATAGGCGCCCAGCAGGACAAAAGCCGCCGAGCCAACGCCCAGCAGCAGCAACAGCCCCATGGTGAAGCCGTCGAACGCGAATGGGCCGGATGTCTGCCGCCAGCCAAGAGCAAAGGCGATCGGGGTGATGCTCCACAGCACAGCCACAGCCCAGGCCGCGAACCAGAACAGGCCGCCGCCTTTGGCGGGCTCGGCGCGAGCATCCAGGCGATAGGCGGTCGGCGCTTCGGCCGGCGGTGGGGGCGGCGTTGTGGCCGTAGGTTGAGTTTCGGCCATGGGCTGCACAACGGGCGTTTCGGCGCCCGGCGCTTCTACGATGGCCAGGTCCAGGTCAGGGTTCGCCTCGGGCGCGGGTTCAGGCGCGGCCTCCGCGGGCGTCTGCGCGGTCTGCGGCTCCACGGGAAGAACGGAGAAATCTAGCGGTTGGCGCTTACGAGCCTTCATGCGGCTGCCAGGATCCTGCGACGATGCGAACACGGGACCGCATACTCAAAACACGCGCGAGGGCCCCACTTCGCACGCGCATCGAGCCTACCGGCGAAAACCTCGCCAGCAAAGCCACTTCGCATGATCTGTGAAGGTTATCCCGCCTTGGAACGGGCTTAGACGGGGGTGCGGCGCGCCTTGACCGGCTCGGGCGTTTGGCCGGCTTCATTGGACACCGGTTGTGGGGTGCGAGCCACAGAGCGGGCCGCCTCACGCTTGGTCAGGTGAGTCTTGTCCGAATGGGTCTGCAGGTTCACGCCGAACGACGCGAAAGCGGCGCAGGCGGCGGACACCACCAAAGCTGCCAGAATTTCCACGATCGCGGTCAAGAGTCAGAATCCCCAGTTCGACAACCGGGGTTATCCTGCAAGCAGAGCCTTAAATCAATGTGACCAAACATGAACTTTCAGTCATGCGCGGCCGAGCGCCACCTGAAAGCGCCGATAGAAAACATGGCCGCCCCATCGCGCCGGTTCGCCTTGCCCCATGCGCCGCCGTTCTCTAGCTGAATGTCAGGGCCGAACCGCCGCCGCATTCGCGGCCGGCGGCCTGTTGTGCGTTGATGGAACCCGCCGTGGCCCTGTCCGATACCGAAACCGCGCCCGTCCGCTCGATCGCCCCCGCGGCGACCGATCCGGCGCGCCTGACCCACCTCCAGCGGCTGGAGGCCGAGAGCATCCACATCATGCGGGAGGTGGCGGCGGAGGCCGAACGTCCAGTGATGCTCTACTCGGTAGGCAAGGACAGCGCCGTGATGCTGCACCTGGCCATGAAAGCCTTCTACCCCTCGCGTCCGCCCTTCCCGCTCCTGCACGTGGATACCACCTGGAAGTTCGGGGAGATGATCGCCTTTCGCGACCGCATGGCCCGAGAGCTGGATCTGGAGCTGCTGGTCCACACCAACCCCGACGGTTTGGCGCAGGGCGTCGGCCCGTTCACCCACGGCTCGGCCGTCCACACCGACATCATGAAAACCGCCGCGCTCAAGCAGGCGCTGGATCTCTACGGCTTTGACGCGGCTTTCGGGGGCGCCCGCCGTGATGAGGAGAAGAGCCGCGCCAAGGAGCGGGTCTTCTCGTTCCGCTCCGCCGAGCATCGCTGGGACCCCAAGAGCCAGCGTCCGGAGCTTTGGAGCCTCTACAACGCCCGCAAGCACCGGGGCGAAAGCATCCGCGTCTTTCCGCTATCCAACTGGACCGAGCTGGACGTGTGGCAATACATCCACCTCGAGAACATCCCGATCCCCGACCTCTATTTCGCCGCCGAACGGCCGGTGGTTGAACGGGATGGGACGTTGATCATGGTCGATGACGACCGCATGCCCCTCAAGTCCGGCGAGACGCCCCAGATGCGCAGCGTCCGCTTCCGCACCCTGGGCTGCTATCCGCTGACCGGCGCGGTCGAAAGCACCGCCGCCACCCTGCCCGAGATCATCCAGGAGATGCTGCTCACCACCACCTCCGAGCGCCAGGGACGGGTCATTGACCACGATCAGTCCGCCTCCATGGAGAAGAAGAAGCAGGAGGGCTATTTCTGATGTCACACCAGAGCGCCCTCATCGCCGAGGACATCGAGGCCTATCTCACCGCGCACCAGCACAAGTCCCTGCTGCGCTTCATCACGTGCGGCAGCGTGGACGACGGCAAGTCGACCCTGATCGGCCGCCTGCTGTACGACAGCAAAATGATCTTCGAGGACCAGCTCTCGGCCCTCGAAAGCGACTCCAAGAAGATCGGAACCCAGGGCGGCGAGATTGACTTCGCCTTGCTGGTGGATGGGCTCGCCGCCGAGCGCGAGCAAGGCATCACCATCGACGTGGCCTATCGGTTTTTCTCGACCGAGACGCGCAAGTTCATCGTCGCCGACACCCCGGGGCACGAACAGTACACCCGCAACATGGTCACCGGTGCCTCCACCGCTGATGCGGCCGTGATCCTGATCGACGCCCGCAAGGGGGTCCTGACCCAAACCCGTCGCCATAGCTACCTGGTCAGCCTGCTGGGCATCCGCCACGTGGCCCTGGCGGTGAACAAAATGGATCTCGTCGGTTGGGACCAGGGCGTGTTCGACGCCATCGTCGCCGACTACACCGCCTTCGCGCAGAAGATCGGTCTGACCAGCTTCACGCCGATCCCGATTTCCGGCTTGAAGGGCGACAACATCGCCGCACAAGGCTCTGGTTCACCTTGGTATTCTGGCCCCACGCTGATGCAATGGCTGGAGGGGATCGAGGTCGAGGACGACCTGCGCAACCAGCCTTTCCGCATGCCGGTCCAGTGGGTGAACCGGCCCAATCTGGATTTCCGTGGGTTCGCCGGCCAGATCGCATCGGGCACGGTGAAGCCCGGTGACCGGGTGAAGGTGCTGCCTTCTGGTCGCGAAAGCACGGTGGCGCGGATCGTCACCCTGCCCGGCGATCTCGACGCCGCGGTCGCCGGACAATCGGTGACCCTGACCCTTGCGGACGAGATCGATGTCTCACGGGGCGACGTCGTCGCCGCGGCCGCCGATCCCCTGCCCGTCGCCAACCAGTTCGAGGCGACCGTCGTCTGGATGGACGACCACGCGCTGTCGCCGGGTCGCCCCTATCTGCTGAAGATCGGCGCGCGCACGGTCACCGCCAGCGTCACCGAGATCAAGCATCGGGTGAACGTGAATACACTTGAGGAAAATGCCGCCAAGCGGCTGGAATTGAACGAGATTGGCGTCTGCAATCTCAACCTGGACCAGCCCATTCCGTTCGAGCCCTATGGTGAAAGCCGTGATCTGGGCGGCTTCATTCTCATCGACCGGCTGTCCAACCGCACGGTCGGCGCCGGGCTGATCCGCTTCGCCCTGCGCCGCTCGGACAACATCCACTGGCAGCATACTGACGTGGACAAGGCCGCCCGCTCGGCGCTCAAGAGCCAGAAGGGCCGTGTGGTCTGGCTGACCGGCCTGTCCGGCGCCGGCAAGTCGACCATAGCCAACCTGGTCGAGAAGCGTCTGCACGTCCTGGGCCGCCACACCTACCTGCTGGACGGCGACAATGTCCGCCACGGCCTGAATAAGGACCTGGGCTTCACCGAGGAAGACCGCGTCGAGAACATCCGCCGAATCGCCGAGGTGGCCAAGCTGATGGTCGATGCCGGCCTGATTGTGGTCACCGCCTTCATCTCACCCTTCCGGGCCGAGCGTCAGTTGGCGCGCGAACTGCTGGCCGAGGACGAATTCGTCGAGGTGTTCGTCGATACGCCCCTGTCGGTTGCCGAGGAGCGCGACGTCAAAGGGCTCTACGCGAAGGCCCGGGCCGGCGCGCTCAAGAACTTCACCGGCGTCGACAGCCCCTATGAGAACCCCGACAAGCCGGAAATTCGCATCGACACCACCACGACCTCGCCGGTCGAGGCCGCCGAGCGCATCGTCGACTGGCTGGAAGGCCACGAGGCCGACTACACCATCTAGGCCCGAGACCGCCGCAGCAGAGCCATCCCCCCAGCCACGCCGATCACGGCCAGCAGCGCCATGGCCAGATAGCCGTGTCCGCCGAAGCGGTCGAAGATCGGGCCCGAGGCGATGGTCGCCAGACCGATCATCAAGCCAGACGACAGCGCCGAATTCAGCGTCTGGGCGGCCGAGGCGCTCTGCGGCGGCGACAGCCGCTCCACTAGGCTGAGCGACGCCATGAAGGTCGCCGCGAACGTCATGGCGTGCAGCGCCTGCAGGGCGAACAGCACACCGACCGGCGGCGCGAACGCAAAGGCTGTCCAGCGGACGACCGCCGCCAGTCCGCCGATGATCAGCAGCCGCTCCGGTCCCGCGCTGCGCCGCCAGCGTTCGCCGAACCACATGAAGCCGACCTCCACCGCCACGCCAGTACCCCACAACAGGCCGATGACGGCTTCGGATATCCCCTGCTCGCGCCACAGCAGCACCGAAAACCCGTAGTAGAAGGCGTGTGCGGCTTGGATGAACCCGACCGACAGCGCCATCAGCATGAAGGTCCGGTCGCGCAACAGCCCGCCGATCCCGCGCCAGCGGTCCCGTCGCGCCGGCCGCTCGCCACCCTCATGGACCGGGTCGCGCGGCAGGAGCATGGCCGCCCCCGCCGTGACGATCGCCGCCACCGCCGTCCAGATCACGATCACATTGGGATTCAGCCGGGTCAGCAGCGCGCCCATGCTCACATTGGCGACGATATAGGCCACCGAGCCGATGCCTCTGGGCCAACCGTAGTTGAACCCGTCGCTGCGGGCGCGGCGCATGGTCATCACGTCGGTAAGGGGCGTGATCATCGGCAGCAGCGTCGCGGCCACGAACCAGCACAGCATCCACGCGCCCAAGCCCTGCACCGCCAGCAGCGCGCCATAAGCGACGGCCGCTCCACCGGCCAGCAAGGCGATCGGCGTGCGTCGCAGGGAAAAGCCATCGGCCCAGACCGCCAGCACCGGCGCGGTCAGGACCCGTCCCAGCATCGGCGCCGACAGGATCAGCCCGATCTGCGCACCGCTCAGGCCCTTGCCGCCCAGCCACACCCCGATGAACGGCAGACTTACGCCCGTACCCAGAAACAGGGCCGAATAGACCAGCGCGAGACGTAGGGGGATCGACATAGCCCGGCCTTTAGCAGAGTCCCGCGAACTGGTTTAGACACCGACCGAACAAACGGAGCCGCGGCCGATGATCTTCTGGAACCGACGTGTCTGGCTATGCCTCGCCGCCCTCAACGGACTTCTGGCGGTCGGCTTCGGCGCCTTTGCCGCCCATGGAATCGACGACCCCAAGGCGGCCGAGTGGCTGCGCACAGGTTCGACCTACGCCTTCATCCACAGCTTCGCCATCTTCGCCGCCGCCCTGGTCGCCAGCCTCGGCGCCCATCGCGCGCGTTGGGCGCCCGGCTTCTTCCTGGCCGGCGCCCTGCTGTTCTCGGGATCGCTCTACGCCATGGCCTTTGGCGCGCCCCGCTGGCTGGGCATGATCACCCCGCTGGGCGGCCTGTCCTTCATGATCGGCTGGGCGGTCCTGGCCTGGGCCAGCCTGTCGCTTCAGGCCGACTGAGGCTTGCGCAGGGCGAGCAGGTACAGCGCCGCCATCGAACCGGCCAGGCACAGCAGCATCACCCCGGCCATTGGCCGGGCCGTGCCGTCATGCAGCGCTCCGCCGGCCCAGGCCGCCAAGGCGCCCGCGCCGAATGACGCTCCACCCATCAGGGCTGAAACGGAACCCGCCCGCCGGGGATCGACGCTCAACGCCCCCGCCATGGTGTTGCCCGCCATCAGCCCATAGGACGCCAGAGCCGCGAACAGCAGAAGCAGCACGCTCCACATCCCGCCAATTCCCGTCACCGCCGCGATCATCAACACAACAGCGAAGATCACGGCCGCGATCGAGGCCCGCGCCAGCACGGCGTCCGGCGTCATGCGACGAAGCAGCAACCGGTTCACCTGGCTGGCCCCGATCACTCCAAAGGCGTTGAGGCCGAACACCCAACCGAAGGCCTGGGGCGAGAAACCGTATGTGCCGATCAACAGCTCCGGCGACGAGGATATGTAGGTGAACAACACCGCCCCGTTCAAAGCGCCGGCCGCGGCGTAGCCCAGCAGCCGCCGATTGCTCAGCAGCACTCGGAACGCCCGGATGGGGTTCTCGGAGCGCGCCTGCGCGGCCGTCTCTTCCGACCGCGACTCCTTCAGCGTCAGGATCACGCCAAGGCCGCACAGCACGCCAAAACCGGCCAGCACCCAGAAGATCGCGCGCCAGCTAGCGACCGTCAGCACCCACCCGCCCAGCAGGGGCGCCAGAATCGGCGCCAGCCCCATGATCAGGGTCAAAAGCGACAGGATGCGCGCGGTGTCCACATGGTTGAACTGGTCCCGCACCACGGCGCGGGCGACAACCGCTCCGGCGCAGCCGCCCAGCGCCTGCACCAACCGCGCGATGATGAGCTGGTCCATGCTTGCCGCGAGCGCGCACCCGATCGACGCAGCGATATAGACGCCGATGCCGAACAGGATCGGGATGCGCCGCCCGAACCGGTCAGACGCGGGCCCATAGAAGAATTGCCCGATCGCCATGCCCGCGAAGAAGGTCGCCAGGGTCAGTTGCGCCTGTTCCGGCGGCGCGTGCAGGTCGCGCGCCAGCTGCGGCAGGGCCGGCAGGTACATGTCGATCGACATGGGCGCGAACGCGGTCAGGGCGCCGAGCAGGACGACGAGTCGCCACGGCGTAGGGGCGGGCTGTATTGCGGGGGAGGATGTCACACCCCGTCCATACGCCCCCGCCCCCTCCGAGAAAAGTGTCCAAGCTTGCGGAATGGCGGCGAAGAGGTCACCGTCGGGGGAACCACGAACAAACGTTTGGAAACGCCATGTCAGCCCTCATCGATATGATGCCGCCGGTTCAATACGCCGACGTCAACGGCGTCCGCCTCGCCTATTACGAAGCCGGCCCGCGCCAGGGCGTGCCGATCATCCTAAGCCACGGCTTTCCCGAACTGGCCTTTTCCTGGCGCCATCAGATCAAGGCCTTGGCCGACGCCGGCCGTTGGGTGATCGCGCCGGACCAGCGCGGCTACGGCCTCACCGGCGGGCCGGACGCGGTGTCCGACTACGACATGGCCCATCTGACAGGCGACCTTGTGGGCCTTATGGATCACCTGGGCGTGGAGAAGGCCGTGGTCTGCGGCCACGACTGGGGCGGCATCGTCGTATGGCAGATGCCGCTGATGCATCCCGACCGGGTCGCCGGCGTCATCAGCCTCAATACGCCCTTCTATCCCCGCCCGCCTGTCGACCCGATCATGGTCATGCGCGCCCGCCTGGGCGAGGACATGTACATCGTCCACTTCCAGAAGCCGGGAGAGGCCGACGCCATCCTGGGCCGCGACGTGGCCAAGACCATGGGCTTCATGCTGCGACGCCCACCGACCAACCAGGGCCCCTCCGCCGGCTTCGCCACCGAACGCAAGGAAGGCGATGGCTCGGCCTTCCCGCTGGTGAAGATGGTCGAGGCCTACGACCCCGCTCACGACACCCGCGAGACCTTCCTCACCCCCGCCGAGTTCGACGTCTTCGTCGAAAGCTTCCAGCGAACCGGCTTCACCGGCGGCATCAACTGGTACCGGAACTTCACCCGCAACTGGGAAGCCTCGGCCGACCTGCCCACCACCATCGACAAGCCCAGCCTGATGGTCATGGCCGAACTCGACGCCGTGCTGCCGCCCTCCTCCGCCGACCGCATGGACGAGTTCATTCCGGGCCTGGAAAAGGCGCTCATCAAGGGATCCGGCCATTGGACGCAGCAGGAGCAGCCCAAGGCGGTCAACGAAGTGCTCATCGACTGGCTCGACCGCCGTTTTCCGCTGTAGCGCTGGCGAGGGTCGATCCGGCGCCGTAGGTTGACGGCATGGATCAAAACGCCGCTTCCCCCGTCATGTCCCAGGCCGGCCGCCGCGGGCTCTATCCCGAGATCGACGCCAACGCCTTCGGCTGGATGCGGACCGACGGCCCGCACGAAATCTATTACGAGGAATGCGGCAACCCCAACGGCAAGGCGGCCATCGTCCTGCACGGGGGGCCCGGCGGCGCGATCAACCCGACCATGCGGCGGTTTTTTGATCCGTCGAAGTGGCGCGTCGCCCTGTTCGATCAGCGCGGCTGCGGGCGCTCTCGCCCCAACGCCAGCCTGGACGACAACACCACCTGGTCGCTGATCGCCGACATCGAACGCCTGCGCGAGAAGCTAGGCGTCGAGAAGTGGACCGTGTTCGGCGGCTCCTGGGGCTCCACCCTGGCCCTGGCCTACGCCATCACCCATCCCGACCGGGTCGAGGGCCTGGTCCTGCGCGGCATCTTCCTGCTGACGGAGCGCGAGCTGCGCTGGTTCTACCAGGACGGCGCCTCCATGCTGTTCCCCGATGCCTGGGAGCGGTTCGTCAAACCCATTCCGGAAGCCGAGCGCGGCGACCTCATGGCCGCCTATCACAAGCGCCTCACCCACCCCGACCGCACCATCCAGGCCGAGGCCGCCGCCGCGTGGAGCCAGTGGGAGGGCGACACCATCTCGATCCGTGGCCCCGAAGCCCGGCCGCCCAAGTTCAACGAGGTCGATTTCGCCATCGCCTTCGCGCGGATCGAATGCCACTTCTTCACCAACCGGGGCTTCTTCGAGCATGACGGCTGGCTGCTGAAAAACGTCGACAAGATCGCCCACATCCCGGGCTGGATCGTCCAGGGTCGCTTCGACGTGGTCACCCCGCTGGAGAGCGCCTACGCCCTCCATAAGGCCTGGCCCAAGTCGAGCTTCAACATCATCTGGGACGCCGGCCACGCCTCGACCGAGCCCGGCGTCATCGACGCCCTGATCCGCGCCACCGACGCCGCCGCCCGCTGAGCTAGTTGGGCGGCGGACGAAGCGATACTGGCCCCTAGGAGGGGTTGGCCTCGGCCGCGCCTTCGCGGAACTCGGCGGCGGGGACGAACGCGACGCTCTCGTCGTCCAGCACCCATCCGCCAATGAACGAGGCGTGATCCGGATCGAGGTCCTCATCGAGGAAGTCGCCCTCATAGACGCCCACATTGCTGTAGTCGAAGTCCAGCGACAGCTGGCCGGCCATGTCGAGCATCTCGTCAGCCATCCGGCGCGAATAGCCCAGGACCTCGCTCTCGTTGGCGAAATCGTCGGTGAGCGTGTTGACCTCGGCCGTATCGCTGCCTTGGACCACACTGGTGGTGACGATGGTGTAAGCGGGCATTTTTTGAACTCTCGTGGTGTGTGGTTTCCATCACCTAACCCGTTCGACGAGCAAAGCGCGCCACATTCTGAAAAATCTTGCATCCGCGCCGGCGATCAGTCGCCGCCGCCGCCGCGGTCATTGCGCTTGGTGGCGCGGTATTTCTTCTGAAGGGCGGCAAGGCGACTGCGCTCGGCTTCATGCGCCGCCCGGTCGGCCTTCTCCTCCACCGCCGCTAGTTCCAGCCCAAGTTTCTGGAAGTGGGCCCAGCGCGCGGGATCGAGAGCGCCGCTCTCCAGCGCCGCACGCACCGCGCAGCCCGGTTCGCTGACGTGGCCGCAGTCGTTGAACCGGCAGTTCTGCGTCAGCAACTCGATGTCATCGAAGACGACGCTGACCCCCTCCTCCGCATCGATCAGCCCTACTTCGCGGATGCCGGGCGTATCCAGGATCAGCCGCCCGTCGGGCAGCAGGACAAGTTCGCGGTGGCTGGTGGTGTGGCGTCCATGATCGTCGGCCTCACGGATGGCGTTGGTCGCCATCTTGTCTTCGCCCAGCAGCGCATTCACCAGGGTGGACTTGCCCACCCCTGACGAGCCGATCAGCACGCAGGTCTCGCCCGGGGCGACATGGGCCCGCAGGGCCTCCAGCCCCAAGCCCTGCCGCGCCGAAATCACGATCACCGGACAACCCGCCGCCAGGGCCGCGATCTCCGCGGCCTGCCCGTCCGGATCGTCACATAGGTCGGCCTTGGTCAGCACCACCACGGGCCGCGCACCGCTTTGCCACGCGGCGGCCAGGTAGCGCTCGATCCGGCGCGCATTCAGCTCGGCGTTCAGCGACGTGACCACGAACGCCACGTCGATATTGGCCGCGATGACCTGCATCCCCTGCGCGCTGCCCGCCGCCCTGCGAACGAAAGACGTGCGGCGCGGCAGGATGGCGTGAAGGGTGGCGGTTCGCTCCGACGGGTTCATCGACAGCGCCACCCAGTCGCCGACGGCCGGCGGTCCGACCTCTTCCAGCAGTCTGCCAGAGGCCTTGGCCCGCAGTTCCCCCTCGTCGGTGGCGACCAGATAGCCGTCGCGATGCTGGACGACGATCCGCCCCGGCGCATGGCCCGCCCGCGCCTGCTGCTCGAACACGCCCGCCAGCGCCTCTGACCATCCGTACTGCTTGATCAAGTCACGTCTTCCAGCTCACTGCAGCCATCGTCGCACCCTTATGAACCCACCGGGCGCGGCAGTCAGCGAGGATGTGATCATCCTACGGCCGTTCCACGCCAGGACGCCTATTAACGTTCCGCCACCGCCGCCCAAAGCGGCCAGAAGACGCCTTCAGCTTGACGGTCATGATTGCTGAGCGCGACAACCACAGCGCCCGTCTTCGGCGACGCCAACATGATGCCGTACATGCCAGGCCGCACCCCGTTGTGGCCCAATCCGCCATCGGGCATCACCATGCAGCCAAGCCCTCGGATCATCGTCTTCTCGGACACCTGCGGGCACAGCTTGGCAAGACCCGAAGCGGATATCAGCCGATTGCCGAGCAGAGCCCGGCCGAATGACGCCAGCTCCGGCGCGGTTACGTAGAGACCGCCCGCCGCACTTGTCACCCAACCGGTCAGCGCCGTGGTTTCCTGAGTGAATTCGCTCTGAGCCTTCGGGGGAGGAGCACCGTTGGCTTCTGGTCGCATCAGACCGATCGCAACTTCGGGGGCCGCGATCCGGTCGGACCTGCCGAACAAGGCGGCTCGCACGCCAGCGGGAACGAGCACCCTGGTTCGCAGATACGCCTCATAGGGCGATCCGCCGACCCGCTCGACGAGTTCACCCAACACGACAAACCCAGTGTTGGAGTAGGAGAACGCGCCAGCCGATCCCACAGGGTGCTTCAGGGCAAGATTGTAGAAGTCGTGGTTGTTGCGCGCTTGCAGGAGTTGGTCGCGCGTCGCCGCCTCAAGGAAATCGCCAAAGCCGGCCTCGTGACGCAAAATCTCTGTGACAGTCCTGGTGCGCGCTTCCTTCGGGAGATCGGCCAAGTATGTGCCGACCGGAGCCTCAAGGTTAACCAAGCCAGCTTCGCTCAGCTGCATGACCGCTACAGCGGTCATAAGCTTGGTGATGGAGCCGATGTCGAAACGAGTGGAAGGCGTCATGGGCTGACCGCGACCTGCACCGCCGGCCACATAGACAAATGGCGCGCCGTCACCGGTATCGACTATGGCGACGCCCGAAAACCCCGCCTTCTCTTTAATCGCCGCCACGACAGCTTGAGGAGGTTCATAAGCCGTCGCCGCTGATGCGAGTAGGGAAGCAGCCATCACACCTGCAAGAAAGTAGATGGCCAATATTGGGCGTCTCATGTCCGGAAAGTTCATCAAAAGATCCTTTCGGTCACTGACAAACGCCCCCTACAGCAGCGTGCCCTTGCCCGAAGAGACTTCCGAGTAGCGGTGGACTCTCGCCGCCAGCACCAGGCCGAAGCCGATCATCATGGTCAGCATCACGGTGCCGCCATAGGACAGCATCGCCATGGGCACGCCCACCACGGGCGCCATGCCCATCACCATGGCGCCATTGATCAGGACATAGAGCGCGAAGGTCGCCGTCACCCCGGCCGCGCCCAATCGCGCGAAATGGCTGTGGGTGATCGAGGCCATGCGCAGGGCCATGAAGATCACCGCGCCAAACAGGAACAACACCGAGGCGCAGCCCACGAAACCGAACTCCTCGGCCAGGGTCGCGAAGATGAAGTCGGTATGCTTTTCCGGCAGGAAGTTCAGCTGGCTCTGCGAGCCCAGGCCAAAGCCCTTGCCCAGCAGGCCGCCCGAACCGAGCGCGATCTTGGACTGCAGGATGTGATAGCCCGATCCCGACGGATCGCTCTCGGGATCAAGGAAGGTCAGCACTCGCTTGCGCTGATAGTCGTGCAGCACGAACATCACGAACGGCGGGATCGCCGCGGCGACGCCGAGGATCAGGCCCCCGATGATCTTCCACGACAGGCCGGCCAGCACCATGATCGCCCCGCCCGTGGCGGCGATCAGCACCGCGGTGCCAAGGTCGGGCTGGTGCGCCACCAGCAATACCGGCACGCCCACCATCGCCGCCGGGATCAGCAGCCACCACGACAGCCGCGCGCTCTCGCCCGACATGCCGTGATAAAAGCGCGCCAGACCCAGCACGACCCCGATCTTCATGATCTCAGACGGCTGTAGGCGCACCGGCCCAAGCTGCAACCAGCGCTGCGCCCCCAGCGAGATGTCGCCCACCACCTCCACCGCCACCAGCAGGATCAGTCCCAGCCCATAGATCGGATAGGACAGCGCGAACCAGACCCGCAGGTCGATCATCGCCAGACAGATCATCAGCACGAAGCAGAAGGCGAAGCGCCCCGCCGTCGACAGCGCCCACGGCGTCCACGAGCCGCCGGCGATGGAGAACTGCATCAGGATGCCGGCCCCGGCGATCAGGCACAGGGCCAGGCAGAAGACCCAGTCGATCTCCTTGAACTTGACGATCAGCCGGTCGCGTTCGCCGGGCCGTGTCAGGGCGCTCATGGTCATTGCGGCGTCTCCGGCGTGGGAGTCGGCGTTGGTGGCGCGGGCGTCTCGATCGGCGCGTCGGGCGCTACGCCCTCGACGATCGCCTCGGGCGCCAGTTCCGGCAGCGGCAGCGGGCGCTCGATCCGGGCCCGGATTTCGGGGTCCTTCAACAGGGCCACGCGCATCACCTCGCGCGCGCGGGGGGCCCCGGCGGTGGCGCCGCCCAAGCCGCCATGCTGGATGATGACCGACAGGGCGTAGCGCGGATCGTCATAGGGCGCGAAGGCGATATAGAGGTTGTGATCCTTGAACCGCCACGGCACGCCCGTCATCTTGCGCGAGCCCGAGCCATAGGACCGCACCTGCGCCGTGCCCGTCTTGCCCGCCATCTTCACGTCGCCCAGACCAAGCTGGCTCTGACGATAGGCCGTGCCCCCCTGGTCATTGGCCACGGACGCCATGCCGCCGCGCACGATGTTCAGGAAATCCTGGCTGAACGGCAGGTCCGGAACCTCGTCGCCGTGCGGACGCTCCACCCCGCCGACCGACTTGATCAGGCGCGGGTTCAGCGCCTTCTTCCCGTTGGCCAGCCGCGCGGTCATCACGCACAGCTGCAAGGCGTTGACCGCCAAAGCCCCCTGCCCGATCGCATAGCTGGGCGTCTCGCCGGGGTACCAGACCTGGTTGGCCGGGTTCTTCTTGAAGGCGCGCTTCTTCCATTCCCGGTCGGGAACCGTGCCCGCCTTCTGGCCGGGGATGCCGATGTCGAAGATCTGGCCAAAGCCGAAGGCCCGCGCCACCTCGGCGATCTTGTCCGGCCCGACCCGCAGCGACATCTGGTAGAAATAGGTGTCGCAGGAGTTCTTGATCGCGTCGTGCAGGTTCTGCGAGCCATGGCGGCTCCAGCAGTGGAAAGTCCGCCCGCCGAAGAACCAGCCCCCTGAACAGTGGACCCGTTCCTCCGGATCGATCCCCGCCGCCAGGCAGGCCAGGCCCGTCATCGGCTTGAAGGTCGAGCCCGGCGGGTAGGTGCCGCTCAACGCCTTGTCCAGCAGGGGACGGCGCTCATACTCGGCCAGCGCCCGGTATTCCGGCCCCGAAAGTCCGCGCACGAAACGGTTGGCGTCGAAGCTTGGCGCCGAGACCATGCACAGGACGTCGCCGCTGCGGCAGTCCATCAGCACGATGGCCCCGCTCTCGTTGCCCATCACCTCCAGCGCGCGGTTCTGGATATCGGCGTCGAGGGTGAGGCGAACTTCCTTGCCGGGGACCGACGGGATGTCGCCTTCGGGGTCGGCGCGAACCACGCGGCCCCGAGCGTCCACCTCGACCTTGTTCGCGCCGGGCTTGCCCCGCAGCTCGATGTCGAGGGCCTTCTCCACCCCCTGCTTGCCGATGCGGAAGCCAGGATGCAGCAGCAGCGGATCGGGATTGGGGCCAGCCGCTTTCAGGTCGCGGTCGGAAATCTTGGCCACATAGCCGATCACGTGCGCGAAGGCGCCGCCGAACGGATAGACCCGCACCTCGCCCATGTCGGCCGTCACGCCGAGCAGCTCAGGCGCGCGCACATTGATGCGGCTGAACTCTTCCCAGCTCATGTCCTCCATGACCGCGACCGGCGCGTTCTTGGGACTGGCCTTGATGTCGCGGATCAGCCGCTTTTTGCGCGCGGGATCGATGGGGACCAGAAGCGATAGCTCCTCCATGGTCTTGTCCACGTCCATCTCGGTGCTGCGTGACACCAGCAGGCGGAAGTTGGGGCGGTTTGACGCCAGGGACACGCCGTTGCGGTCCAGCACCAGTCCGCGCGGCGGCGGCGCCAGGCGGAAGTTGAACTGGTTGCCGGCCGAAAGCTTCTGATAACGCCCCGCCTCGACCAGTTGCAGCTGCGCCAGCCGCCCGCCCAGGGCCAGCAGGCCGACGCCCGTCAGCCCGCCCATCAGGAACGCGCGGCGGTGGAACGCGCCTTGCCGCTCGTTCACCTCGGAGAAGAAGATTGAAGGCTCGCCCATCAGCGGAAACGCACGTCCGAGTCTTCGAACCGCTCGATCAGCCAGTCCGCGGCCGGAAACAGCGCGACGGTGATCAGAAACTGCCAGAACATGGCCAACGGGCTGGGCCGGCCCAGCTCGCTGATGATCATGAAGGCGTAGCCGACCCCCATGGCCAAGGCCGTGCAGCCAGCGTACCAGGCCAGCATCATCGCCCGGCTCTGGCCGCTCAGGATGTTCCGCAACGCGATCACCACGGCGTACACCACCAGCAGCGCCAGCGCCCAAAGGCCGATCGGGCCGCCCCAGAAACCGTCGAAGAAAAGCCCCAGGATCAAGAGCCCGAACGGCGCCAGCACCGACGGCCGAATGACACCCCAGGCGAACGCCGGAACCATGGCCCACATCGGTTCGGGCGCCTGAAAGCCGAACACCCGCAAGGGCGCCGCCAGCAGGATCGCGGCGACGATGCACATCAGCATCGGCACGGCCAGCCACTGGACAGGATTAAGCCCGGCGGCCCCGCGCCTCACTGGGGCGTCCCCGGGGTCGTCGCGGGCGGCGTCGGCTGCGGCGGGGTCGCGGCAGGAGGCTGTACGCGCGGCGCTGCCGGCGCCGGGGTTGTCGGCGCGCCCGCGGCTGGAGCAGGCGCCGGCGTGGGCGCGACCGCATTGCCGATGATCGACTGCGGCTTGCGAGCCTGCGGGTCCTCGGTGTCGATGCTCGGCAGCTGGGTCGTCGACAGGCCCTTCTGGTCGGCCAGTTGGGCGAAGTCCTTGAACAGAAGGATGCGCACGTAGTCGATCGGCGTGGAGTCGGCGAACAGCGCCACCCGCCAGCTGCCGTCCAGCGCCTTGACCGCCACGCCGACCGGCAGACCGCGCGGCAGCACGCCGCCGTCGCCCGAGGTGACGATCCGGTCGCCCTCCTTCACCGGATCACGTCCGCGCAGATATTCCAGGCGTGGGTTGGGCCCGCCGTCGCCCGTCAGGATCGAGCGGGCGTTGGTGCGGTCGATCATCACCGGCGTGCGCGAGGTCACGTCCGTGAGCAGCAGCACCCGGCTGACGTCGCTGGAGACCCCCACGACACGGCCGATCAGGCCATGCTCGCTCATCACCGGATTGCCGGTGACCACGCCCTTGTCCTTGCCGGCGTCGGCCAGGCGGGTGTTGGCGAACGGACCGCGGGAGTCGCTGATGACCCGCGCCGCCACCATCGGGATCGGCGGATCGGTGCGCAGGCCCATCAGGGTGCGGTAGCGCTCGTTGATATCGCGCTGCGCCAGGGCCACGTCTCGCCACTGGCGCATCTCGACCAGTTCGGCCTTCAGCTTGCGGTTCTCGGACACGGCGAAGAAGTAGTCGCCGATCCAGTCGCTGGCCGACCGCGTCCAGCGTCCCGGCGCGGACACGGCGCCGCTGACGGGAGCCGCGACGGTGTCCACCGCCTGGCGCGTGACGCCATAGGCCTGGTTCTGCAGGGTCTCGCGGCGATCATTCACCAGCAAGGCGACGGCGACTATGCCGGCCACGATCAAGGCCACCGCCGCCGTCCAGGTCAGCGGGACCTTCAACTCGCCAAACTGACCTTCTTTCAAGGCCACTTTATGGGGTCTCCCGGCGCCCCGCGCCCGACTCAGGTGGTGCTGTCAGTGTAGCCCGCATTGCGGGCGCTGCGCAGCGGCGGCTCGCGTTTAGGCGAGCGTCGATTCCAGGACGCCCTTCATCCACTTGGGATGCTCGAGCACCTTGCCGCAGCCCAGCGCCACGCACGACAGCGGATCGTCGGCCACGGTCACCGGCAGGCCGGTGTGGTCGCGGATCTCGGCGTCCAGGCCGCGCAGCAGGGCGCCGCCGCCGGTGAGCATGATGCCCTTGTCGGCGATGTCGCTGGCCAGTTCCGGCGGAGTGGCTTCCAGAGCCACCTTCACCGCTTCGACGATCTGGCCGACGGGTTCGGACAGGGCGTCCGCCGCCTGCTTTTCGCTGATGCGCACTTCGCGGGGCACGCCCTGCATCAGGTCGCGGCCCTTCACGTCGATCGACAGGCCTTCGCCATCGGCCGGCGCCCGGGCGGTGCCGATCTCCTTCTTGATGCGCTCGGCGGTGGTTTCGCCGATCAGAAGGTTATGGTGGCGACGCATGTAGCTGATGATCGCCTCGTCCATCTTGTCGCCGCCGACGCGGACCGAACGCGAATAGACGATGCCCGACAGCGACAGCACGGCCACTTCGGTGGTGCCGCCGCCGATGTCGACGACCATCGAGCCGGTCGGCTCGTGGATAGGCAGGCCGGCGCCGATGGCCGCGGCCATGGGCTCGTCGATCAGGCCGACGCGGCGCGCGCCGGCGTTCAGGCAGGAATCATTGATGGCGCGGCGTTCGACCGCGGTGGCGCCCGACGGCACACACACGATCACCTTGGGATTCACAAAGCCCTTCCGGTTGTGAACCTTGCGGATGAAGTACTTGATCATCTCTTCGGCGACTTCGAAGTCGGCGATGACCCCGTCGCGCATGGGGCGGATGGCCTCCATGTGGCCCGGCGTGCGGCCCAGCATCTGCTTGGCCTCGATGCCGACGGCGTGGACGGTCTTGCGGCCGCCGACATTGCGCAGCGCGACAACGCTGGGCTCGTTCAGCACGATGCCTTTGCCCTTCTGATAGATGAGGGTGTTGGCGGTGCCGAGATCGATGGCGATGTCGTTGGAGATCACGCCGAAGAGGGATGAGAACATCGAGGGCCCTGGAACTGGGGATTTTGGCGACGGGCGAAACTTATTTGTCCTGCTGACGTCAGGTCGCCGCGGAAGCGCAAGCCCCCCGGCCGCGCCATCGCCAGACTCACCCTAAGGCCCGCCGAACTCGCTTCGTTTGCCCTGCTAGTGAGTTGATTTCAAGGCCTATCGGCGCGGCCGTTCATCATCCCGTCGCTGCGAGCGCTACCCCCAGGGCCGTCAGCGCGCCGCAGCCCCACTGCCACAAGCTCAGCCGTTCAGCGAACAGGCGTCGTCCAACCAGCGCCGCGATAGGCATCTCGACCACGCCCACCGCCCTCACCGGCCCCACGGGACTGAGCGCCATGGCCGTGAACCACAGGCCCGACGCCGCCGCGCCGCAAAACCCCGCGCCCAACGAGCGACGCCAGGCCGCGATCACGGCGATCACCGCCGTTCGGTTGGTGGCCAGCAGCCAGGAGGTCAGGCTCACCGTCTGAATCGCCTGCACCACGGCCACGGTGGCGAAGGCCGACAGGACTGGATGCGCCGGCTCCAGGGCCAGCGCCCCCTGCCGAAAGAAATTGGCGCTCAGCGCGAACATGGCCCCCGACCCCAGGCCGAACAGCAACGCCCCACGCTGCATATGCACACCACCGTCGCGCGGCCAGGACAGCGCCGTAAGCCCCACGGTGGCGATGGCCCCGCCCAACCAGACGACCGGCCCTACATGGTCGCCAAAGAACAGCACGCCCCACACCAGGGCGAACGGCAGCCCGCTTTGCTGCATGGCCGTTCCCAGGGCGAAGGAAGAGCGGTGCATGGCCGTCAGCATCGAGGCCGTCGCCGCCATCTGCAGCGCCGCCCCCGCCGCGCAGGCGGTGAAGAACGAAGCGGAGGGGTGGAACCGCGCGCCCGGCGTCAGCAGCCAGAGCACGCCGACAAAGACCAGCGCGAACGGCAGGCCGAACAGGAAACGCACCAGCGTGGCGCCCCATGGCCCCGCTCCGGTCATGACCGAGCGTTGCGCGGCGTTGCGGGCGACCTGCAGGGCCGCCGCGCCCACGGTTATGGGAATCCAGAGCATGTGAATCGGGGCTTAGACCGCGCCGCGTGGCGCGGCCAGCCTAGAAGCCGCTGGCGATGGCCGTTTCGGGCCGCGCCTTCTCACGCCGCGCGAACAGGTTGTTCAGGGCGTTCACATAGGCCTTGGCCGAGGCGGTCAGGGTGTCGGTGTCGGCGGCCTGGCCCGTGGCGATGCGGCCATCCTCCTCCAGACGCACCGAGACCTGGGCCTGGGCGTCCGTCCCCTCGGTCACCGCGTGAACCTGGAACAGGCGCAGGGCGGCGCTGTGCGGCACGATCTCGTGGATGGCGTTGAACACCGCATCCACCGGGCCGTCGCCGGTGGCTTCGGCGGTCCTGACTTCGCCGTCCACGTCCAGGGTCAGCTCGGCCGACTGGCCGTCGGTGCCGGCCACCACGCGCAGGCGCTCGACCTTGATCTTCTCCGAGCCGCGCGCCAGGGCGTCATCCACCAGGGCGACGATGTCGTCGTCGAAGACGTGCTTCTTCTTGTCGGCCAGTTCCTTGAACCGCGTGAAGGCGTCGTTCAGGGCGTTCTGGCCCAGCTCGTAACCCAGGGCCTTCAGCTTCTCGCGGAAGGCGTGACGGCCGGAATGCTTGCCCATCACCAGGTTGGTGGCGCCCTGCCCCACGTCCTCGGGACGCATGATTTCGTAGGTCTCGGCGTTCTTCAGCATCCCGTCCTGGTGGATGCCGCTCTCGTGGGCGAAGGCGTTCTTGCCGACGATGGCCTTGTTGTACTGCACCGGAAAGCCCGTGATCGCCGAGACATAGCGGCTGGCGCGGGTGATATGCACCGGATCGATGCGGGTCTCGTATGGCAGGGTCTGGCCACGGACCTTCAGGGCCATGACCACCTCTTCCAGAGCGGTATTGCCGGCGCGCTCGCCGATGCCATTAATGGCGCACTCGATCTGGCGCGCGCCGCCGGCCAGGGCCGCCAGGCTGTTGGCCGTCGCCAGGCCCAGGTCGTTATGGCAGTGGGCCGAGAAGATCACCGCGTCGGCCCTCGGCACGTTCTCGATCAGGTCGCGGAAGATCGCCGCGTACTCATCCGGATAGGTATAGCCGACGGTGTCGGGGATGTTGATCGTCGTCGCCCCGGCCTTGATCGCCGCCTCGACGCAGCGGCGCAGCACGTCGCGCTCGGTGCGGGTGGCGTCCTGGGCCGACCATTCCACGTCGCCGCACAGGTTGCGGGCCATGGTCACCGACTTGGTCGTCGCATCGATCACGTCCTCGATCGACATGCGCAGGATATGGTCGCGGTGCTGCGGGCTGGTGGACAGGAAGGTGTGGATGCGGCCACGCTTGGCCGGGCGGATCGCCTCGGCGCAGCGCTCGATGTCGGCGGCGGCGGCGCGAGCCAGGCCGGCGATGACGCTCTCGGTCACCAGCTTGGAGACCTCGCGAACCGCCTCGAAGTCGCCGTTGGAGGCGATGGGGAAGCCGGCCTCGATCACATCGACGCCCATCTCCTCCATGATCTTGGCCAGCTCCAGCTTCTCTTCCAGCGACATGGACGCGCCGGGCGATTGCTCGCCGTCACGCATGGTGGTGTCGAAGATGATGACTTGGTCGCGCTTTACGCTCGATACGGGGGCGGTCATGGGATGGTCTTTCGAAGGTCGGCGGCTGGGGGTGATGACTACTCGAAACGCCCCTGAGCGACCGGCCGCGAAAGGTGCGCGCGGCTAAACGGCGGCCCAGGGGCGGCTAAGCCCCAGCGCAAGAAGCAGCAGGTTGTCGCGGTCGCGGCACATGGGGCTTTCTCTATCGATTCCAGACCCCTCGCGCAACAGGAATGCGCCAATCTGCGCTTCTCGTCGCCATTTCAGCAAGATCGTTCCCTAAATCGCCGCCACCGAGCGATTGTGGCGCAGGGCCGCGAACTGAAGCAGGCCGAATGTGGCGACCACCGCGGCTTGGGCGCAGATGAACAGCGCGCCGAGCAGAGTCGGCTGGACCCAGCCTGCGGCGATGAGGATCACGCTCTCTATCACCCAGACCGCGTTAGCGATGACAACCGCCCACACCGCCCCGCGTGGCAGGCTTTGGCGGCTGGCCATCCACGCGACAAGCAGGGCGTACGGCGCCAGGAACAGCCCAGCGGGCCGCATCAACATCGGCGACAGGCCCAGCAGGCCCGACAACGGACCCGCGCCGAAAGCTAGCAACACGCCGGTCGCGCCGCTGGCCACGGCGTCCAGCGCCAAGACCTTGCGCAGGAAAGGGGAAGCGATGGCGGACATAGGGTTCTCCTTGGATGGTCGGACGGGATGTCCGTGATCCAAAATCTCGCCCCGTCGCCGAGGCGGGTCGATTACGTGCCAGGTAATGGGCAAGCCTCACCGCCACGCTATTCTCCCCCAATGACCCCGATGCAGTCCTCTGTCGGCGACCAGATCCGCAACTGGCGTCAGCGCCGCCGCCTCAGCCAGCTCGACCTGGCCCTTGAGGCCGAGATATCCACCCGCCACCTCAGCTTCATGGAGACGGGCCGCGCCCAGCCCAGCCGCGACATGGTTCTGCGCCTGGCCGGCTGCCTTGAGGTCCCCATGCGCGAGCGCAACGCCCTGCTGGTCGCCGCCGGATTCGCTCCCGTCTTCTCCGAGCGGAACTTGGACGACCCCGCCATGGCTGCGGCGCGGCGGGCGGTCGAGCGGATTCTGGAGGGGCACGCCCCTTATCCCGCCATCGCGGTCGATCGAGCCTGGAACCTGGTCTCAGCCAACGCCGCCGTCGCCCTGTTGATGCAGGTGGACGATCCTGTCCTGCTGGAGCCGCCCGTGAATGTCCTGCGGCTCAGCCTGCACCCGCGCGGTGTCGCGCCACGTGTCATCAACTACGGCGAGTGGCGCGCGCATGTCCTGGAGCGCCTGCGGCGTCAGATCGAGGTCAGCGGCGACCAGGGCTTGGTCGAACTGCACGACGAACTGGCCGCCTACCCCGCCCCGGCGCCCTCGCTTCATAGGGCGCCGGCCAGCGACTTCGGGGGCGTGGCCGTGCCCCTGTTGATCGAAACCGAGGCGGGCGTGCTGTCGTTCATCAGCACCATCACCGTGTTCGGCACGCCGGTGGACATCACCCTGTCGGAGCTGGCGATCGAGTCCTTCTTCCCCGCTGACGCCCAGACGGCCGAAACTCTGCGCCGGCTACACCCCGTCAGTCCTGCTCGCGGCTCTTGAGCCAGCGGCGCGCCGCCCAGCCCAGGGCGATCCACAGGGCGGCCACCCCGATCAGCAGCCCCACATGGCGCATGCCGCCGCCCTGCATCGCCTGGACGATGGAATTGCCGGCGAAAGCGGTCAGGGCGATCTTCGGGATGATCCCGATCCCCGTCCCGACCAGAAAGTGCCAGAACCGCATCGGCGTGACACCCGCCGCCATGTTGACGACGATGAACGGCGCCGACGGCACCAGCCGCACGATCAGGCTGGCCAGGAACCCGTTACGCCCGATCAGGCGCATGAACCCCTTCACCCCGTCTCCCGGGATGTCGCGCAACAGACGCCCGCCGAACAGCCGCCCCAGCCAGAAACCGACCACGGCGCTGACCATGGTGCCGATCCAGCTATAGGCGAAACCGGTCCAGGCGCCGAAAGCCACGACCGCCGCGGCGATCAGCACAAACTGCGGCACCCCCAGGAAGGCCAGCGCCGCGAAGGCGAACACCGCCACCGGCAGGCCCCAGATCCCATGGGCCGAACCCATCCACTGCTCGACCGTAGCCTCGCCGGAGAATCCCAGCACCGACGCCCCGAACAGGAAAACCACGCCCACGCCGCCGAACAGGACGAAGGACACCGCCAGCGCCCGCCAGGCGCGGGCGTCCATGTTCATTACGAAGTCGATCAGGCGGCGCATGGCCATGGCCTCGCCGATCCGCCGCGACGGGTCAAGCCAGCTCTATCGCCCGCAATAAACCAGATCGGCCTTCCAGTCGTACGGGCCGCCCTCGACCTTCATGGCCTCGGTGACGTCCATGAACCGCAGGCGCAGGTCTCCGTCGGCCGCCTGCCCCTCGGCCGAGCAGGTCGCCTTGATATCAAAACCGCCGGACGCCTCGCGCACCTCGTTGAACGTGCAGGAGACTTCGCCCGGCGTGGACACGCCACGGGCCTCGAACTTCCACGCCTCGTGGCCGCAGGCGGTCTTGGCCGCGGCCCATCGGCCGACAAAGCGGGGAGTGACGGCCACCGACGGCGCCTCCGTCGGCGCCTGGTCGGACGTCACGGGCGAAGATGTGGCCTGCGAAGCGCCGGCGTCTTGGGGCGGGGTGTCGTTGCAGGCCGCCAGCAGCAAGGCGGCCCCCATCCAGGCCAGATGACGATGTTGCATGGCGGTCCCTCCACTGAGCCATTGAAAGAAGGGGTCGCTATGGATCGGGTTCCATTCGTTGCGCCGCAGCACGACGGCGCGTAAACACCCCCGCAATCCTGAAACCTCCCAGGGGAGCCCTGAACCGCCATGTCCATCGAATCCGCCGCCCTGCGCCGCATCGCGCCCTCGGCCACCATCGCCATCAGCGCCAAGGCGCGGGCGCTGCAAGCCGCCGGCCGCAATGTCATCGCGCTTTCCGCCGGCGAGCCCGACTTCGACACCCCGGACAACGTCAAGGCGGCGGCCATCAAGGCCATCCAGGACGGCAAGACCAAGTACACCGACCCCGACGGCATGCCGGCGCTGAAGGAGGCGATCTGCGCCAAGTTCGCCCGTGAGAACGGCCTGACCTACAAGCCCAGCCAGGTCCACGTGGCCCCGGGCGGCAAGCCGGTGATCTACAACGCCCTGGTCGCCACCCTGAACCCGGGCGACGAGGTGGTGATTCCCGCGCCCTACTGGGTGTCCTATCCGGACATGGTGCTTCTGGCCGGCGGCACGCCGGTCTCCATCGAGACCCGCGCCGACAACGGCTTCAAGCTGGAACCGGCGGCGCTGGAAGCGGCGATCACGCCCAAGACCCGCTGGCTGATCCTCAACTCGCCCTCGAACCCCTCGGGCGGCGCCTACACCAAGGCCGACCTGCAGGCGATCGCCGATGTGCTGCTGCGCCACCCGCATGTCTGGGTCCTGACCGACGACATGTACGAGCACCTGGTGTTCGACGACTTCGAGTTCTTCACCATCGCCCAGGTGGAGCCCAGGCTCTACGACCGCACCCTGACCATGAACGGGGTCTCCAAGGCCTACGCCATGACCGGCTGGCGGATCGGTTACGCCGCGGGTCCGGAAGCCCTGATCAAGGCCATGGCCAAGATGATCAGCCAGACCACCTCCAATCCCTGCTCGATCTCGCAACATGCGGCGGTGGAGGCCCTGAACGGCCCGCAGGACTTCATCAAGCCGAACCAGAAGTTGTTCCAGGGGCGCCGCGACCTGGTGGTCTCAATGCTGAACCAGGCCACCGGCATCCAGTGCGCGACGCCGGAAGGCGCCTTCTATGTCTATCCGTCCTGCGCCGGCCTGCTGGGCAAGACCGCGCCCAGCGGCAAGGTGATCAATTCGGACGAGGACTTCGCCGTCGAGCTGCTGGAGGCCGAGGGCGTGGCCGTGGTTCACGGCGCGGCCTTTGGCCTGTCGCCCTTCTTCCGCATCTCCTACGCCACCTCCAACGAGGTGCTCGAAGACGCCTGCGGCCGCATCCAGCGCTTCTGCGCCTCGGTCCGCTAAAACAAAAGGCCCGCTGCGAAGCGGGCCTTTTTCCTATCGGGGGCGGGAAACCTAGTGCTTCTCGCGCCACTGGACCTTGGCCTGATCCTGCGTCAGGTTCAGGCGGACCTTTTCCTCGGCCTCATCCACATATTCGACCCACGACAGCGGGATCATGTGGTGCTTGAAGCCGGAGCCAAGGTCCAGCTTGGCCAGTTCGATCTCCTGGCCGATCACGTGATCGACGCGACCGACATGCTTGTCATCCGAACCGACGACTTCGAAGTGTTCGCGGATTTGGGCGGGGCTGATCATTTGGGTGTCTCCTTTGCAGGCCTCGGGGGCGGCCCGTCGCGTCTTCCAACGATCTCGCGGAGTGCGGGTTTCAATCGTCGTTGAACCTTAGCGGCCAAACCGGCATCGTCAGCCCATGCGTCTGTTAGCTTCCCTCGCCTTCGCCGCCGCCGTCACCACGGCCGCTCCCGCCTTCGCCCAGATCGCCGCCTCCATGGCCGACGACGGCGTCACCATCACCGATGCGGGCAAGCCCGTCCTCTTCTACCGCACCAAGGCCGCCGACCCGGCGGATCCGGGGCGGCTGAACTTCGTCCATCCGCTCTATGCGCCGGACGGGACCGTCCTGACCGAGGAAAAGCCCGTCGACCACATCCACCATCGCGGCGTGTTCTGGAGCTGGCATCAGGTCTTGGCCAGCGGCGCCTCGGTCGGCGACGGCTGGTTCATGCAAGGCCTGGGCTTTCGCACCACCGAGCGGGCCTTCGCTGACGGCGCCCTGACCGTGAAGGTCGACTGGCTCGACGCCAAGGGCGCGACCATCGCTCATGAGGTGACCAAGGTCACACCCCGCCCCCTGGCCGCCGAGGGCGCCCGGCGGATCGATTTCGACACCACGATCATGCCGACCGTTGACGGCTTCGCCCTGGGCGGCAGCGATGACGTCAAAGGCTATGGCGGCTTCTCGATCCGCACTGTCCGGCCCGACGCCCTGTCCTTCGTCTCGGACGGCAAACCGGTGACCCCACGGAACGAAGCGGTGGAGGCCGGCGGCGTCATGGCGCTGGAATGGCCCAGGGAGGCCGGCTATCCGGCCTGGACTATCCACGTCGGCTGCAAGGCCCAGGACAAGCCGGTCACCAGTTGGATTTTGCGCAAGTCGCTGTCGATGCAGAACTGCGTCTTCCCCGGCCGCGCGCCCTTCCCCATAGCCAAGGGCCAGGCCCTGCGCCTGGAATCGGTCCTGGTCGTCAGCCCCGCCAAGGGTCTCTGACGTGGCCGAGGTCATCAATCTCAACAAGGCGCGCAAGGCCAAGGCCAAGGAGGCGGGCAAGACCGCCGCCGTCGAGAACCGCGTCCGCTTCGGTCGCACCAAGGCCGACAGGTCGCTGGAACAGGCTCGCGCGAAAAAGGCCGACCGCGACCTCGATCAGGCCCGGCGCGACAAGGACGACTAGGCGGCCAACGCTTTCACGGCCGGATCGCGGCCTCGGCCGGGATCGACAGATAGAGCGTGGGCGGCGCGATGTTCAGCCGCCGCCGCGCCGCTTCCAGGTCCTCGGCGAACAGGGCGTGATAATCCTCGCCCGCCAGCCATGCTGCCTTGCGCCCGTTGCGATAGGCCTGCCACGCCGCGCGATAATAGGGGTGGCCCAGCTTCAGCTTCTCGAACTCCCGCGCGCCGGCGGCGGCGATGAAGGCGAAGCCCAGACTCCGGCTCTGGGCGTAGGAGAACGCCACCACGCACACCTCGCCCATGCCGTCGGTGCCGTAGCCCGTCAGCACATGCCAGACGTCATGCACATCCCGCACCCGCCGGCCGAACCAGGCATAGGGGTGCGCCGCGTCCACGTCATTGTCGGCCACCTTGCGGCTCTCGTCCGCCAGCCCTTCGGCCGACAACCCGCGCGGCGCGATGAAGTCGCGATAGGCCGCACCCACCGTCCCGGGCCCAAAGCTGTTCAGCCACGCCTGATCCGACAGCCGGTCGGCGAACTCCTCGCGCTGATAGGCGATGTATCCGCCCTTGGGCGTGGACAGCAGGCGTCGGTAGCCGCGCGGGATCGTCTTGCCCGACAGGGCGCGCATGATCTCGAACACCTGCTGGGTGTCTTCCTTGTCGGCGATAAGCCGACGCATGGCCTGCAGCGCGCGCAGCGGCTGCATCTCGAAGCGCCCCGGCGTCGCGCGGCTGGTGGGCCGTCTTGCAAGTTGGGCGGCTACATCCATAAACAGTCCTCCGCTCGCCCAGGAAAATGACGCGGGCGTCACCATCTTTCAAGTCGAGGCGATCTTGGCCGGTCTTTCCAAACGCTCGGTGAACCTGTCCGGACATGCCACCTCTCTGGCCCTTGAGCCCGAGTTCTGGGCGGTTCTGGACGAAGCGGCGCGCGAGGAGGCCAGCATGGCCGCCCTCCTGCTTCGTATCGACGCGGGGCGCGGGAAACGCCCCCTCGCCTCCGCCTGTCGGGTCTTCGCCCTCAACCGCGCCCTGGCTAGCGCTGGACCGGACGGCTCGGCTCGGGAATAGGCGCCGGCTGGGCGTTGGGCGGTATCGTGGTCGTCGTGGCCATGGGCTTGGGCGACGATGAAAAGGCCAGCCACAGGACGATCAGTCCCACGACGATCACCCCCAGCATTCCCCACAGCAGGCCCGGCACTCGCCGCCGCCGTTCGCGTTCCGGTTCTGATCGGTTGGACATGACGCACCTCCGTCCAACCAACGGCTGCCCTCCGCCGTCGTTCCCCTTAAGCCGGGCGGTGTTTGTGCTACATATGTTCTATTGATTCAGAGAGCTTCCCTGCCCGTGTCCGACCTCCCCACCGTCCGCATCTCCGACCTCGCCCGCGCCGACGGGCCCCAGGGCTCGTATCTGGACGGCCTCAACCCCGAGCAGCGCGCCGCGGTCGAGGCGACGGACGGCCCCGTTCTGGTCCTGGCCGGCGCCGGCACCGGCAAGACCCGCGTCCTGACCACCCGCCTCGCCCACATCCTGGCCACCGGCAAGGCCCGCCCTTGGGAGCTGCTGGCGGTCACCTTCACCAACAAGGCCGCCCGCGAGATGCGTGAGCGGATCGGCCACATCATCGGCGGCCAGGCCGCCGACCTGCGCTGGCTGGGCACCTTCCACTCCGTCGCCGCCCAGATCCTGCGCCGCCATGCCGAGCTGGTGGGTCTGAAGTCCAACTTCACCATCCTCGACACCGACGACCAGGAACGCCTGATCAAGCAGGTGCTGGAAGTCCAGAACATCGACCCCAAGCGCTGGACGCCCCGCGCCCTGGCCGGCCAGATCGACCACTGGAAGAATCGCGGCTGGACCCCCGACAAGCTGCCCCCGGGCGAGGCCGAGCACTTCGCCAACGGCAAGGGCGCGGTCTGCTACCGCATGTACCAGGACCGCCTGCGCACCCTGAACGCCTGCGATTTCGGCGACCTGCTGCTGCACAACCTGACCATCTTCATGAACAACCCGGATGTGCTGGAGGACTATCACCAGCGCTTCAAATACATCCTGGTGGACGAGTACCAGGACACCAACGTCGCCCAGTACCTGTGGCTGCGCCTGCTGGCCCAGAAGCGCCAGAACGTCTGCTGCGTGGGCGACGACGACCAGTCGATCTACGGCTGGCGCGGCGCCGAGGTGGACAACATCCTGCGCTTCGAGCGGGATTTTCCGGGCGCCAAGGTCGTCAAGCTTGAGCGCAACTACCGCTCCACCAGCCACATCCTGGCCGCCGCCTCGGGCCTCATCGCCGCCAACAAGGGCCGCCTGGGCAAGACCCTGTGGACCGAGGCCAATGACGGCGAAAAGGTCCGCGTCGCGGGCGTCTGGGACGGCGAGGCCGAAAGCCGCCTCGTCGCCGACGAGATCGAGCGCTGGAAGAAAAGCGGCCGCAAGTACAAGGACGTCGCCATCCTCGTGCGCGCCTCCTTCCAGATGCGCAGCTTCGAAGAGCGCTTCGTCCTGCTGCAGATTCCCTACACCGTCATCGGCGGGCCCCGCTTCTTCGAGCGGGCCGAGATCCGCGACGCCCACGCCTATCTGCGCCTGATCTATTCGGAAGACGACGATCTAGCCTTCGAGCGCATCGTCAACGTCCCCAAGCGCGGCATCGGCGACACCACGGTGCAGAAGCTGCTGCAGGTGGCGCGCCTCAACAACGTCTCGGCCTCCATGGCCTCTCGCGGGGTCGTCCACACCGACGAGATCGCCGCCAAGACCCGCACGTCCCTGGCCAACTTCATCCGCGACATCGACCGCTGGCGTTCGATGAAGGACAGCCTCGACCACGCCCGCCTCATGGAGACGGTGCTTGAGGAGAGCGGCTACACCGACATGCTGCGCGCCGACAAAGGCCCGCAAAGCCAGACCCGCCTCGAAAACCTCAAGGAACTGGTCCAGTCCATGGCCGCCTTCGACACGCTCGAGGCCTATCTGGAGCACGTCTCCCTGGTCATGGACCTGGACCGCGGGTCCAGCGACGACAACGTCCAGATCATGACGCTGCACTCGGCCAAGGGCCTGGAATTCCCCCTGGTCTTCCTGCCGGGCTGGGAGGAAGGCGTCTTCCCGTCCCAGCGCAGCATGGATGAAAAGGGCGAAAAGGGCCTCGAGGAGGAACGCCGCCTGGCCTATGTCGGCATCACCCGCGCCCGCGAGGAAGCCCGCATCTCCTTCGCCGCCAACCGTCAGGTCTATGGCCGCTGGACCAGCCAGCTTCCCAGCCGCTTCGTCGACGAACTGCCCATCGCCAATGTCGAGGCGGGGTCCGAGACCGGCTATTACGGCGGCGGCCCCGGCATGCAGCAAGCCGCCAGCCGCTGGGACGAACAGCCGACCTTCAACTCCGGCTACACCTCTCCGGGGTGGAAACGCGCCCAGGACCGCTCCGCCGGCTTCGTCCGCTCGGGCTCCGGCGCGCGCGGTCCGGTGATCGAAGG
This sequence comes from Caulobacter sp. NIBR2454, assembly GCF_027474405.1. Classification (GTDB taxonomy): domain Bacteria; phylum Pseudomonadota; class Alphaproteobacteria; order Caulobacterales; family Caulobacteraceae; genus Caulobacter. The sequence continues at coordinate 1,754,038 of NZ_CP114871.1, read as the reverse complement.
CGACGGCCGGCTGGTCGCCGTCTCCGACGCCTCGGCGTCATCGGGCGCCTACCAGCGCGGCGACCGCGTCTTCCACGTCAAGTTCGGCTACGGCGCCGTCAAAGCCGTCGAAGGCAACAAACTCACCGTCGCCTTCGACAAGGCCGGCGAGAAAAAGGTCATCGACAGCTTTGTGGAGAAGGCGTGAGGGCATAACCCAGCTCCGTCACCCTAGGCCTCGTGCCTAGGGCCCAGAGACTCCGCTTCCAACGCATGGAGCGCGGTAGCTTCCGCCACGCTTACCTTCAAGCTCAGCCGCATATGGGTCCTAGGCGCAAGGCCTAGAATGACGGGGGGTTTAGTGCACAGGCACGATCACCAACTCGCCTCCCTCGCCCTCGTGGCGAGGGTCCCTGCGTCCTCCCGCTCCGAGCCAGTCATCCGCCCACGCCCTGCCCGCTGAAACAGGGACCCCAGGCACAAGGCCTGGGGAGGCGGAGACGAGCGAGATGCATCCGAAACCCGTGATCCTGAGTGCCTCAGCGCGTCTCGAAGCATGCACAACAAGAAAAACCCGGGCGGTTCTCCCACCCGGGCCCTCCTCTAATTTATATGTACATATGAACCGGTTTAGTAGCTGGCGTAACGATAGCCACCGTTCTGCGGCCGGACGTAGTCGGCGTGGACGTAGCCGATGCCGACGCCGTCACGACCCACCAGGATCCACTCGCCCCGGTCCGCGACAGCCATGGCCTTGAAGGTCTGGCCCCGCGTCAGCGAGGTGGTCTTGGCCGCCCGGGTGGTCGGCGCGGCCCGGACATTGACCGTCGAGGTCGCCACGTACATCTCGTTCAGGCCGTCGAAGCGCGCCGGCTGGACGTAGGACGCCAGCTTGTAGCCGCCGCTCTTGTACGTGCCGCCGTATTCGTTGGCGGTCCGCTTCTCCTGCATCTTGCAGCCGATGGCCGAACCCGCCGCCGCGCCGCCCACGGCGCCGATGACGGTGCCCGTGCCGCGGTCGTTCTTGGCCAGGTTGCTGCCCAGGACGCCGCCCAGGATCGCGCCGATCAGGGCGCCGCCCTCCTGCTTGCCGCCGGGGGCCGAGCAGCCGATCACCGGCTTCAGGTTCTGGGCGCTCGCCAGGGTCGGCGCGGCCGAGACCGCCAGCGTGGCGGCGATCGAGGCGGCCGTCACAGCGGCCAGGGTCTTGGTCTTCATCGTGGTCTTGGCGGTCATGATCGGTCTCCCTCTGGGTTTGATCAGCCAGTGAGACGACCTTAGAGCGGCCAAGCTGAACGCAACTGGAGCCCGCCGTTATCTTCGGTTCAGCTTGATGAAGGCCGGTTCAGCTACCGCCCTGCGTGCTTCAAACTAGTCGGAGGACCCAGCCCGACAGGAGACTCTGGAGACCGATACTCAGGGGAAACCGCGCCCCTTCGCGGAGACATTGGATACATCGCGGCGGACCGCCCAAGCGTTCAATTCGCCGCCGCGCCGCGCCCGCCATCCTCGCACGGCCACCGCCCTACCCCTTGCGCCGCCAGCGCCAGGCTCCGAATTCTCCCCGCCCCTCACCCCGGCGCTACCCTTGTGACTAGGAGCCGGCCGGCCGCCTCAGAGGCGCGCCGCAAACGACAAACAAACGGGACGTGGACTTTGGAGACATTCCCGGCCTCAGCGCGGCCTTACGATCCGTCCGCCGGTCATGGCCGCCTTCACGCCCGTGGTCCCCGGAAAGCTGATTGGCAGGTCCCGTGCCGTCCGCGCCGCCAGATAGGCGAAGGCCTCGGCCTCTATGGAATCCCCGCGCCACTCCAGATCCTCGGCGGTCTTCACCGGCATGGGCAGGGCCGCCTCCAGCGCCTTCATCAGCACAGGGTTATGCCGTCCGCCGCCACAGACGATCAGCGCCCGGGGCTGCACGGGCGCGTACGCAACGCCCTTGGCCACGCCCGCCGCGGTGAACGCCACCAGCGTCGCCGCCGCATCCTCCAGCCGCAGGGCCTCCACCGGCTCCAGCGAGAAGTCATAGCGATCCAGCGATTTGGGCGGCGGCGCCTCGAAATACGGATGTGCCAGCATCGCCTTCAGCGCCGCCTCATCCACCGCCCCGACGCTGGCGTACTTGCCGCCGGCGTCGAACCGCCCCGCCCCGCGCTCCTGCATCAGCAGGTCGATCATCCCGTTGCCCGGGCCCGTGTCGAAGCCCACCATGGTCCCGTCGGCGTCGATCAGGGTCACATTAGCCACCCCGCCGATGTTCAGGATCGCCGCCGGCGGCTCCAGCCCCCCGGCCCTGGCCCGCGCCAGATGATAGATCGGGGCCAGCGGCGCCCCCTCCCCGCCGGCCGCCACGTCGGCGGTGCGGAAATCGAACGCCACCGGAACGCCGGTCAGATCCGCCAGCGCCTGGGCGTCGCCCAGCTGCACCGTCCGGCCGATCCGCTCTTCATTGGGCCGCTCGTGCAGCACGGTCTGGCCGTGCATGCCGATCAGGTCGAACTCGGTCCAGGCCAGGCCGTGTTCCTCGATGAAGCTCGACGCCGCCTCGAAATGCTCCTGCGCCACGGCCGTCGCCGCGGGGGCGAAGCTTTCCGGCTCCGGCGTTCCCCGCTCCCACTTCAGGGCGTCGTGCGTCGCAGCCAGCACCAGTTCGCGCGTCGCGTCGCTCAGCTTGCGCTCGCCCGCCGGCCCGAAGGCGGTGATCGCCTCGCCGTCCGTCTCCAGCACCGCCATATCCACGGCGTCCAGGGACGTGCCCGTCATGAATCCGAGAACCTTCATGCGCCTTGACTGCCACTCTCCGCGAAAGGTAGCTAGCTTCCATGATCGCTCGCCGCGCCCTTTCCGGCCTCTATTACCGCTCGCAGTCCTAGCGAGCGGCTCAGCGATCCTGCCTGCCGCCCAACAGCCGGCGGCATGTCATCACAAAGCCCGTGTCTCCGGCCTTCAAACCAAGCCCGGACTCATGAAATCCACATCCCTCCCCACCCCAGCCGTGCTAAACGCGCGCACCCAGACTGAAGAGAGCAAAGCCATGTCCGCCGACCCCGCGTTCAAGTCCGACTTCCTGCGGACCCTGCAGGCGCGGGGCTACATCCACCAGATCACCCATCCGGAGGAGCTGGACGAGGCGGCGGCCAAGGGGACCATCACCGCCTACATCGGCTTCGACGCCACGGCCCCGTCCCTGCATGTGGGCAGCCTGATCCAGATCATGATGCTGCGCCGCCTTCAGCAGGCCGGCCACAAGCCCATCGTCCTGATGGGCGGCGGCACCACCAAGGTCGGCGACCCCACCGGCAAGGATGAAAGCCGCAAGCTGCTGTCCGACGCCGACATCCAGGCCAACATCGCCGGCATCAAGCAGGTCTTCTCGAAGTTCCTGACCTTCGGCGACGGGCCGACCGATGCGGTGATGGTCGATAACGACGAGTGGCTGTCCAAGCTCGGCTACATCCAGTTCCTGCGCGATTTCGGCGTCCACTTCACCGTCAACCGCATGCTGGCCTTCGACTCCGTCAAGCTGCGGCTCGAGCGTGAGCAGCCGATGACCTTCCTGGAATTCAACTACATGTTGATGCAGGCCACCGACTTCCTGGAGCTGCAGCGCACCCGCGGCTGCGTGCTGCAGATGGGCGGCTCGGACCAGTGGGGGAACATCCTCAACGGGGTGGAGCTGATCCGCCGCGTGGACCAGAAACCCGCCTTCGGCCTGACCACGCCCCTGCTGACGACCGCCTCGGGCGCCAAGATGGGCAAGACCGCCGCCGGCGCCGTCTGGCTCAACGCCGAACAGCTGAGCCCCTACGACTACTGGCAGTTCTGGCGCAACACCGAGGACGCCGACGTCGGCAAGTTCCTGCGCCTGTTCACCGACCTGCCCCTGGACGAGATCGCCCGCCTGGAGTCGCTTGAAGGCGCCGCCATCAACGACGCTAAGAAGGTCCTGGCCGACGAAGCCACCCGCATGGCCCACGGCGAAGACGCCGCCCGCACGGCTCGCGACGCGGCTCAAAAGCTGTTCGAACAGGGCAGCGTCTCCGCCGACCTGCCGACCTTCGAGATCCCGGCCGCGACCCTGGCCGGGGGCGTTCAGCTCGCGGCCCTGTTCGCCGACGCCGGCCTCGCCGGCTCGCGCGGCGAAGCTCGTCGCCTAGCCCAGGGCGGCGGCGTTCGCATGAACGACCAGGCCGTCTCCGACGCCAACCAGATGGTGACCCAGGTCGACCTCGTCGACGGCGTCATCAAGCTGGCCGCTGGCAAGAAGAAGATCGTCCTGGTGAAGCCGGTCTAACTTCACTCCGCTCATCCCGGCGAAGGCCGGGAACCAGATCATAGAGCTCCGAGCCCGTCATCTGGACCCCGGCCTACGCCGGGGTGAGCGGTTGAGGGGCTGGAAGATGTGAGAAGCAAATGCCTGACTTGAACATCGGCGACCGCGCCCCCGATTTCGACCTCGAGACCGACACCGGCCGCGTCAGCCTGTCTGGGCTGAAGGGCAAGACGGTCGTGCTCTACTTCTATCCCAAGGACGACACCCCCGGCTGCACGACCGAGGCGATCGACTTCTCCGCCTTGCGCGACGATTTCGCCAAGACCGGCGCCGTCGTGGTCGGCGTGTCCAAGGACACCGCCAAGAAGCACGGGAAATTCCGCGCCAAGCATGACCTCAAGGTCGAGCTAGGCGCCGATCCCGAGGGTGGGATGGTCGAAAGCTACGGCGTCTGGATCGAAAAGACCCTCTATGGCCGTCAGTACATGGGCATCGACCGCGCCACCTTCGTCATCGATGGTGAAGGCGTGATCCGCCACATCTGGCGCAAGGTGAAGGTTTCCGGGCACGCCGCGCAGGTTTTGGAGGCCGTTCGCAATCTCTAGGGAACTGGCGGATCGCCTCCGCATTAGGCATGAGACACCGCGAGAATGCATTCATGCGTCATTAACCATTAATGATGCATCTTTGCCGCGCCTGCGTGTGCTTTTCGCCTCTTGCACCGCTTCTTAAGTTTATGCCCTTATCCCGCCGCTAGAGTAATTGTGCGGGGTGGGTATGACGCGCTTCAGGCGACTGTGGCGATCGCTCCATGAGCTTTTTCCAGAGCGACATCTGTATGTCCGCTCTGGCGGCCAGATGCGCGGCGTCGTTCTGACCCCGGTCAAGCAAATGGTCATCGCCGGCGGCCTCGCCGGCTTCGCCCTGTGGACCGGCGTCTCCACTGTCGCGATGCTGATCAACGCCTCGTCGCTGAACGCCGCCGACCAGCAGGTCATGCGCATCAAGGCGCAGAATGAGCGGATGAACGCCGACCGCCAGGCCCGCCTGAACAGCGCCATCGCCCAGCTCTCCGCTGTCAACGGCTCGGTCGACGACCTGGCCGCTTCGGTTGAGCGCCGTCACGCCGCCCTGGCCATGCTGGTCAGCGACTTCAAGGGCGCCCCGGGCGCGGCGGAGGCGCTGAAGCCCGCCGCCCCACGCCTGGCCGACGCCAATCCAGTCGAACGCATCAACGCCACCCGCATGGACCAGGAACGCCTGATCCAGTCGGCTGAGACCTACGCCAAGACGCGAGCTGAACGCCTGCGCGTCGCCTTCCGCCTCGCCGGCCTGAACCCGGAGTCCTACGTCAATCGCGGCGGGGCGCTCGGCGGCCCGCTGATCGAGGCCAAGGATCCTCGCGCCCTGGCCGCCGTGCTCGACGTGGAGCCGGACTTCGCCATGCGAATCCAGCGCGCCTCCTCCAATATGTCGGCCATGCGCAGCCTCTCCACGGCCGCCAACCGTCTGCCCCTCGCCCGCCCCGCCTATGCGGTGAAGACCAGCGGCTTTGGTGTGCGCTTCGATCCGTTCACGCGCCGCCCCGCCCTGCATTCCGGCCTGGACTTCGCGGGTGGGATCAACACCCCGATCAGCGCAACGGCGCCAGGCGTCGTCTCCTTCACCGGCGTGCGCTCGGGTTACGGCAACACCATCGAGATCGACCATGGCGGCGGCTTTAAGACCCGCTACGCCCACCTCCAGGCCATCGGCGTGCGTCCAGGCCAGCGGGTCGGCGTCGGCCAGCGGATCGGCGGCATGGGCAACACGGGCCGCTCCACCGGTCCGCATCTGCATTACGAGGTCTGGGTCAACGGCAAGGCGCAGAACCCAGACCGCTTTGTGAGGGCCGGCGATTATGTTCAGCAAGCAAGCAGCTAAGGGCGGCGCGTCCGTCGAAAATCTTCCGACCGTTCATGACGGCGGTCGCCGCAACAGCGGCCCCAAGGTCGCCTCGCTGATCGGCGCCGACATCGCCATCAAGGGCAACCTGTCCGGTGGCGGCGACCTGCATCTGGACGGCACGATCAAGGGCGACGTGAAGGTCGAACGCCTGACCATCGGCGAGACCGGCCACGTTCAGGGCGCCATCACCGCCGAGACGGTCGACGTCCGGGGCCGCGTCTCCGGCGCGATCACCGCCAAGCAGGTCCGTCTGTTCAGCACCGCCCACGTGGAAGGCGACGTAACCCACGAGCAGCTTTCAATGGAGATCGGCGCCTACTTCCAGGGCCGAAGCCTCAAGCTCCAGCGCCCCGCGCCCGCCGCGGCGCCGCAACCGGAAGCCGACGTAGTCGCCCTTCCCGCCGCCGAATAAGCAAAAGGCCCGCTTCGCAGCGGGCCTTTTTCAGTTCTAGCCTTCCACCGCGTCCCGGGTGGCGCCGACGCGCTGGGCCAGCGCCGCGCCCATGAACTGGTCCAGGTCCCCGTCCAAGACACCTTGCGTGTCCGAGGTCTCGACCTCCGTCCGTAGGTCCTTGACCATCTGGTACGGCTGCAGGACGTAAGAGCGGATCTGGTGACCCCACCCGATGTCCGTCTTCTGGTCTTCCAGCGCCTGCTGAGCCGCTTCGCGCTTCTGCAGCTCCAGCTCGTACAGGCGAGCGCGCAGCATCTTCCACGCCTCTTCCCGGTTCTGGTGCTGCGACCGGCCCGCCTGGCAGGCCACGGCCACGCCAGTGGGGATGTGCGTCAGGCGCACGGCCGAGTCGGTCTTGTTGATGTGCTGACCGCCGGCGCCGCTGGCGCGATAGGTGTCGGTCCGCACGTCGGCGGGGTTGATCTCGATCTCGATGGTGTCGTCCACCACGGGATAGACCCAGGCGGAGGCGAAGCTGGTGTGACGCTTGGCCGCCGCGTCATAGGGGCTGATGCGGACCAGGCGATGGACGCCGGCCTCGGTCTTCATCCAGCCATAGGCGTTGGGCCCCTTGATCTGCAGGGTGGCCGACTTGATCCCCGCCTGTTCGCCGCTGGTCTCTTCGATTAGATCGACCGTGTAGCCGTGGGCGTTGGCCCAGCGCGTGTACATGCGCAGCAGCATCCCGGCCCAGTCGTTGGACTCCGTGCCGCCAGCCCCCGAATTGACTTCCAGATAGCAGTCGTTGCCGTCGGCCTCGCCGGACAGCAGGGCCTCCAGCTCAGCCCGCGCGGCGCGCTCCTTCAGGGCGCGTAGCTGGGCGCGGGCGTCCTCCAGAGAGCTTTCGTCGCTCTCCATGTCCGCCAGTTCGGCGTATTCCAGAGCGTCCTTAAGCTCGCGCTCAAGGCTCTGCACGGCCTCCACGCGCGCGGCCAGGGCGGCGCGTTCACGGCTCACGGCCTGGGCTTCCGACGGACGATCCCACAGGGTTGGGTCCTCGACCCGGGCGTTCAGCTCATCGAGCTTGCGAAGCGCAGGCTCCCAGTCGAGACGCCGGCGCAGCAGCCCGATCGACTGCTCGATGTCAGCCGCGGCGGCTTGGACATCCGGTCTCATATGAAACTCCTAGAATTCGAGCGGCGCAGATAGCGTGCGCTGCCCGTCAATACAATCCGGTCAGGTCCGGTTCGCGCTTGGGCGGGGCCTGTCCAGGCGTCGGCGCGATCTGGCCATAGGGTATCGGCCCTGAGGGGATGAGCGGCGTCGCGACAGGCTTGGGTTCGGTTCCGGGCCGGAAGGCTTCGCGCATGCCGCGGACATAGCCGAACTTGGCGTTCTTGGGCTCCTTGAAGGGCGTCGGCGGCACGCCCTTCATCGCCTCGGTCATGAAGTCGATGAAGATCGGCACGCTGGCCACGCCGCCGGTCTCGCTTGAGCCCAGCGAACGGTTGTCGTCGAAGCCTATGAAGACGCTGACCACGATCTGTGGCGTGTAGCCGACGAACCAGGCGCTGCGGTACTCGTTGGTGGTGCCGGTCTTGCCCGCCACCGGGCGGTTCAGGACGCGGGCCTGGGTGGCCGTGCCGCGCTGGACGACGCCCTCCAGCATCGAGGTGATCTGGTAAGCGGTGATCGGGTCCATCACCTGCGCCCCGGTGACCGGCAAGCGCGGGCTTTCCTCGCCGTTGAAGCCGGCGTCGCATTTGGGGCATTCGCGCTTGTCGGCGCGTAGCAGGGTCTTGCCCTCGCGGTCTTGCACCAGCTCGATCAGGTGCGGCTCGATCTTGCGGCCGCCATTGACGAACGGCGCGTAGGCGGCGGTCAAACGGAACGGGGTAGTCTCCCCCGCCCCCAGGGCCATGGCCAGAACCGGCGACATCTTGTCGGTCACGCCCGTGCGGATCGCCATGTCGGAGATCTTGCGCATGCCCACGCCCTGCGCCAGGCGCACGGTCATGGTGTTGCGCGACAGCTCCAGCCCGCGGCGCAGGGGCAGCGAGCCGTAATATTCGTGATTGTAGTTTTCGGGGCTCCAGACCTCGCCCTCCTTGGCGCCCGCCAGGCTGATCTGGGCGTCGGCTACGACGCTGGCTGGCGTGTAGCCGTTCTCCAGTGCCGTCGCATAAACGAATGGCTTGAACGCCGAGCCCGGCTGACGCTGGGCCTGGGTCGCGCGGTTGAACTTCGACAGCGAGAAGGAATAGCCGCCCACCATGGCCAGTACGCGGCCAGTATGAGGCTCCATGGCCACCAGGGCGCCGTTGACCAGCGGGATCTGCTTCAGGCGATAGCCGCCGCCCTGCGCGGGCTCGACGAACACTAGGTCGCCGGCTTCCAGACCCTTGCCCGCCCGGGCCCAGGCCACGTCTTCCGACGCCAGAAGCCCCGGCGCGCCTTCCTTGGCCGGACGCACGCGCACCGAACCGCCCGAAACGCTGTCCACAAGCGCGGCCTGCCAGGCGCGACGCTCCGACGGCGGGGTCTTCTTAAGCGCCACCTTCTCCCAGCCCTGGGCGACCTCGACCTGACCCCATGCGCCACGCCAGCCATGGCGGCGGTCATAGCGCTCCAGCCCCTCCATCAGGGCCTCACGCGCGGCGGTCTGCAGGCGCGGGTCCAGGGTGGTCCGCATGTAATAGCCACCCTCGTTCAGGCGCGGCCCCAGGGTGTCGAGAGCGCGGCGACGCACCTCTTCGACGAAATAATCGGCGTCCCGGTACTGAGAGCGGGTCGGCGCGGGCTGGACCTTCAAGTCCTCCTTCATCGCCGCCTGCGCCTGGGCGCGGGTGATCCAGCCGGCCTCGGCCATCTGGCCCAGCACCCAGTTGCGCCTCCCGATGGCGCGCGCCTTGTTGCGGATCGGGTGATAGTTGTCCGGCCCCTTGGGCACGGCGGCCAGATAGGCGGCCTCCGACAAGGTCAGGTCATTGATCGCCTTGCCGAAGTAGTTGTAGGCGGCCACGGCCACGCCGTAAGAGCGATAGCCCAGCCAGATTTCGTTCAGATACAGTTCGAGGATCTGCTGCTTGGTCAGGCTGTTCTCGAGCCGCTGGGCGAGAATGCCTTCCTTCAGCTTGCGGCCCACCGTGCGATCGGACGTCAGCAGCACGTTCTTGGCCACCTGCTGGGTGATCGTCGATCCGCCCTCCAGGCGGCGGCCGGCCACGGCGTTGCCGACATTGTTGATCATGGCCCGCGACAGGCCGCCCACATCGACGCCGCCATGCTCGAAGAAGTTGCGGTCCTCGGCGGCCAGGAAGGCATAGATCAGGTGAGGCGGAATCTGATCGTATTGAACGAAGATGCGCCGCTCGCGCGAAAACTCGCCGATCAGGGTGCCGTCCCACGCATAGACACGCGTGGCCGTCGGCGGGCGGTAGTCCTGCAGATCCCCGGCATCGGGCATGTCGTGGAAGAGCCAAGCGGCGTACACAGCCAGAGCGAAGCCCGCCAAGGCGACGACGCTGAGCGCCGTCACGCCGGCGATCGCAGCCCACTTTTGCAGCGGTTTCAAGCTCGACTGACCTCCGCGGGAAACCGTCCCGCAGACCGTCCTCTATCGTGCTCCGCGCGGGGCGCCAACGGGCGTGTGGCCGCAGTCGTAGTCGAACGAGGGTCTAGCGCGCGGCCAGGCGGGTCTGTTGAGCGAAGTAGGCGTCGATGGCGTCGCCGATGGCGTTCGCGACCCGCCTGCGAGCGACGGGATCGGACAGCCGGGCCTCGTCTTCCGGATTGGTCATGAAGCCCATCTCGAACAACACGGCCGGCACGTCTGGAGCCAGCAGGACGACGAAACCGGCGTCCCGATGGCTGCGTCGCAGCAGCGGCGTCTCGGTTCCGACCTTTTCCAGCAGGGTCTCGGCGAACAGAGCCGAACGGTTCTTGGTCGTGCGCTGGGTCAGGTCCAACAGAATCTGGCTGACCGCCTTGTCGCCGCCCGACAGGCTGGCGTTCATGAACCAGTCGTTCTTGTTGGCGACCTCGGCCACGCGGCCCGCGCCCTTTTCCGACAGGGTATAGACGCTGGCGCCCTTGGTCGCCGGGTTCGGGCCGGCGTCGGCGTGCAGAGAGATGAACAAGTCCGCATCGGCGCGCCGCGCGATCTGCACGCGGCCCTCGCGCGGGACATAGACGTCAGTGTCGCGGGTCAGCAGCACCTTGTACTTGCCGCTGCGTTCCAGGCGGTCCCTCAGCGCCAGAGCCGCGGGCAGGACGATGTCCTTTTCCTTGTGGTGCGCGCCGATGGTGCCTGGATCGTTGCCGCCGTGGCCGGCGTCGATGACGACGACCTTCTTCAGCCGCAGCGGCGGCGGAGCGATGGCCTGGGCGGGCGTCGACAGCGCAACCTTCGTCGCGGAGACGGGCGGCGTACTCGGCGCGCCCTTGGCTCGAAGGTCGATGACATAGCGATAGTTGCTCGCGCCGTCCGACGGCGGCAGCAGGAAGCGGCGACGAACCTCGGCGTCCTGGCGCAGATCCAGGCTCAGGCGCGCGCCGCCGGCGGCTTCTTCGACCATCCAGGCCTTCACCAGACCATAGCCGGCGCCCTGCAGATCACCCGAAACGCTGGTGCGTGGCATGGCCAGGATAACGCGGCGGTCCAGAGCGCCATCAGCCACCAGCTTGGCGCTGGTCGCCTGATCCAGTTCCAGCACGACGCGCGTCTCGAAGCGGTCGCCGCCGAATCGAACCTTGGTCAGGCCCGCGCTAGCCGGTCCCTGGGCGAAGGCGACCGCCGTCGCGCCAGCGGCGAGCGCCGCCGAAAGCGCGAGCGCCGTCCACTTGATCCCAGAAGCCTTAAGCCTCGCGCCCATCAACAAGAGCCCCAAAACACACGCCATGACGCAGCGGCGGGCATTTGGCCAGATCATGGTGAGCAAGTGGTTAAGACGCCGCGCGCATCGCGACGCTTTCCTTTTGCGGTGCGATGCTGCAAAAGTACGCGCGCGCTCCGCATCGTGTCGTCTACGACACCGTAAGAGCACGGCCCGCGTCGGGTCAGAGCCGTCATTATCGGCGACGACGCGTCATCCGATCCGCGCCCTCCTGGCGCGTCAGGGAATTTGAACCCATGGGCTGCGTCGCACACGCCCGCATTCGGCTTAACGCCGCTCGCAAGGACCGCTTCGGCGGCGCGAGCAGCGCGGTCGCGCGCGCCCTCATCACAAGCCGGCGCCCGGGCTGCATGCCTGCCGCGCGCCGTGGAGACTACCTTAATGTCGAAGAAAATGTTGATCGACGCCGCCCACGCCGAAGAGACGCGTGTGGTGGTCGTGGATGGAACCCGCGTTGAAGAATTCGATTTCGAAAGCCAGACCCGCAAGCAGCTTCGCGGGAACATCTATCTAGCCAAGGTCACCCGCGTCGAACCCAGCCTGCAGGCCGCGTTCGTCGAATATGGCGGCAACCGTCACGGCTTCCTGGCCTTCAACGAAATCCACCCGGACTACTACCAGATCCCCGTCGCCGACCGCGAAGCGCTGATGCGCGAGGTCGCCGAGGAAGACGACGATCATCATCATGGCTCGGCCTCGCCGCAGCTGGACGAGGATGGCGAGCCGATCGTGCGCGCCGTCTCGGACCACGATGACGACGACATGGAAGAAGAAGTCGAGCGCCGTCGCCGTCGCTTGATGAAGCGCTACAAGATCCAGGAAGTGATCCGCCGCCGGCAGATCATGCTGGTGCAGGTCGTCAAGGAAGAGCGCGGCAACAAGGGCGCAGCGCTCACCACCTACCTGTCCCTGGCCGGCCGCTACGGTGTCCTGATGCCCAATACGGCCCGCGGCGGCGGCATCAGCCGCAAGATCACCACGGCCACCGACCGCAAGCGCCTGAAGACCGTCGTCCAGGCTCTGGACGTGCCCCAGGGCATGGGCCTGATCGTCCGCACCGCGGGCGCCAAGCGCACCAAGCTCGAGATCAAGCGCGACTACGAATACCTGATGCGCCTGTGGGAGAATATCCGCGAGACGACCATGAGTTCGGTCGCCCCGGCGCTGATCTACGAGGAGGAAGACCTCGTAAAGCGCGCCATCCGCGATCTCTACGACAAGGACATCGACGGAATCTGGGTGGAGGGCGACGCCGGCTTCCGCGAGGCGCGCGACTTCATGCGCATGCTGATGCCGTCCCAGGCCAAGAAGATCCAGCAGTGGCGCGAGCCGACCCCGCTCTACGTGGCGCACAAGGTCGAAGACCACCTGTCGCAGATCTACTCGCCGGTCGTGCCCCTGCGTTCGGGCGGCTATCTGGTGATCAACCAGACCGAGGCCCTGGTGGCCGTGGACGTCAACTCGGGCCGCGCCACGCGTGAGCGCAACATCGAGGCGACGGCCCTGAAGACCAACATGGAAGCGGCCGAGGAAGCCGCTCGCCAGTTGCGTCTGCGCGATCTGGCCGGTCTCGTCGTGATCGACTTCATCGACATGGACGAGGGCAAGAACAACCGCGCCGTCGAAAAGAAGCTCAAGGACTGCCTCAAGGACGACCGCGCTCGGGTCCAGATGGGCAAGATCAGCTCCTTTGGCCTGATGGAGATCAGCCGCCAGCGTCGCCGTTCGGGCGTGCTGGAGGCCACCACCCACACCTGCGAGCATTGCGAAGGCGTCGGCCGGGTCCGCACGGTCGAATCCTCGGCCCTGACCGCCCTGCGCGGCATCGAGCTTGAAGCTCTGCGCGGCGGCGGCGAAGTGATCCTCAAGGTCAACCGCGCGGTCGGCCTCTATATCCTCAACGAGAAGCGCGCCTATCTGGCCGGCCTTCACCAGCGTCACGGCCTGTTCGTGGTGGTGGTGATCGACGAGCTGATGCACTCGGGCGACTTCGACATCCAGCGCAACGGCGAAGCCGCTCCGCGCCCGGTGCCCGACTACGCCCTGCCCGCCCCCTCCATCGAGCCCGAAGACGACTTCGTGGCCGAAGAGGAGGAAGAGGACGACGAAGAGATCATCGACGAGGACGAGGAAGAAGGCGGCGAGGAAGTCGCTCAAGCCCGCGCCCCCCGCGAAGAATCCGAAGGCCGCAACGGTCGTGACGGTCGCGGCCGTCGCCGTCGCCGTCGTGGCGGTCGCCGCGACGAAGGTCGCGATGAAGAGCGCGGCGACCAGGAAGCTCGCGCGCCCTCGGACGACGAGGAAGGCGAGAACGACACCTACGACAGCGAACTCGAGGGTGACGACGGTGACGAGGACGGCCCGCGCCGCCGCCGCCGCCGCGGGCGTCGCGGTGGTCGTCGCATGCGTGACGACTCCCGTCCGGCCGACAGCTTCACCTGGACCCGTCCGCGGGTTCCGTTCGGCGACGACGCCTTCGTCTGGCACGACGTGGCCGACCTGGACGGCTCGCAGCCGCGCCCGGCCAATGACGCCGCGCCGCGTCCGGCTCGCGAACCGCGCCCCGAGGCTGCGCCTGTCGCAGCCTCCGCTGAACCCGTCGCCGCAACCGACACGCCCCGGTCCCGCCGTGGCCGTGGTCGCCGGGGCGGCGGCGCTGTCGAGGCTGCTCCGGTCGAAGCCGTCGCTGAGACCGCGCCTGTCGCCGTGATCGCCGCCGAACCGGCGTCGGACATGGACGTGTGGGTCGAACTGCCCGCCACCGAGGAAGCCGCCAAGAAGCCGCGCCGCAGCCGCTCGCGCAAAAAAGCCGACAGCGACGCTCCGGTCGAAGAGGCGGTGGCTGAGACCCCTGCGGTCGAAGCGCCCGTGGAAACGCCGGTGGTTGAAGCCGCTGCTGAACCCGCCCCGGCTCCGGCCCGCCGTTCGCGCGCCAAGGCCAAGGCGCCGGTCGCTGAAACCCCCGCGGTGGCGGATCCGGTGGTCGAAGCCGTCGCTGAACCCGAAGCTCCGGCGGCTCCGGCCGAACCCGATCCGAGCGAAATCAGCGGTGCTGCTCCGGCAAAACCGCGTCGCGGATGGTGGCGTCGCTAAAAGGGCATGCTTAAGTGAGGCGGGCGCGGGGGCGCGGTCTGGAGTTTTCGATGACGTCGCGCTTGCGACCCGCCCGCAGCTTTTTAAGCATCGCGCTCGCCGCGGTGGTGGCGGCCGCCTCGATTCTTCCGGCCGCCGCCCAGGCGCAACAGGGCATGTCCCTGATCCGCGACACCGAGATCGAGGAAATCCTGCTTGAGGATTCCAAGCCCCTGTTCGCCGCGGCGGGCATGGACCCCGAGAGCGTCGAGATTCTCCTTGTCGGCGGCAAGGACCTGCAGGCCTTCGCCGCGCCCGGCGTCATGGGCATCTATACCGGCCTGATCCTGCAGTCGGAGAACCCCAACCAGCTGCGCGGGGTCATCGCCCACGAGATCGGCCACCTTCAGGGCGGTCACTCCTTCCGTCGCGGCGAGATGCAGCGCGCGGGCCTCAAGCCCATGCTGCTGACCATGGGCCTGGGCGTTCTGGCGGCCCTGGCCGGCGCGCCCGACGCCGGTGCGATCCTGGCCGGCAACGCCAGCTATTTCGGCACGCTCGGCGCGCTTGGCTACAGCCGCGAACAGGAAAGCCGCGCCGACCAGGCCGGCGCCACCCTGCTGGAGAAGACCAACCAGTCGGGCCGCGGCCTCGTCGAGTTCTTCGACAACTTCCGCTACCAGGAGGTCTTCGACGAAAGCCGGCGGTTCGCCTATTTCCGCAGCCACCCCCTGTCGTCCGACCGGATCGAGGCCTTGCGCGGCCGGGTCGAGAAGCTGACCCATTACGACGCCGTCGACAGCCCAGACGACGTGGCCAAGCATGAGATCATGAAGGCCAAGCTCGACGGCTTTCTCAATCCGCAGATGTCGCTGATCCGCTACAAGGAGAACGACCTCTCCTATCCGGCGCGGTACGCCCGGGCGATCGCCTACTATCAGACCAAGGAAGCCGACCGCGCGCTGAAGCTGGTCGACGCCCTGCTCTCCGAACAGCCCGAAAACCCCTATCTGTGGGAGCTGAAAGGCCAGATCCTGTTCGAATTCGCCCGCGCGGCCGAGGCCGAGGAGCCTCAGCGCCGGTCCGTGGCCCTGAAACCCGACGCCCCGCTGCTGCGCACCAACCTGGGCCAGACCCTGATCAATCTTCCCGATCCGAAGAAGATCGACGAAGGCATCGCCGAGCTGAAGCGCTCCCTGGTCGAGGACCCTGGCAACTCCACCGCCTGGCGTCTGCTGGGCCAGGCCTACGACACCCAGAAGGAACCGGGCAAAGCCCGCCTGGCCACCGCCGAGTACTACTTCTCAGTCGGCGCCCTGCAGGAGGCGCGGGTTTTCGCCATGCGCGCCCGCGAGAACCTCAGCAAGGACACCATCGACTGGCGACGCGCCACCGACATCGTCCTGGCGTCCAAGCCATCCGACGACGACCTCAAGCGCATCGCCCGCGAGGGCTAGGCCTGGGCCGAACGCCCGGCTAGACCATCCGGGAACCTGGAGAATCTGTCTTGCGCCGCACCCTGTTCGCCACCGTCCTGACCACCGCCCTCGCCCTCAGCGTCGCCGCCTGCGGCGAGCCCAAGGTCGATCAGGCGTTCGGCGAGAAGGTCCGCGCCTACCTTCTGGAAAATCCCGAAATCCTCATCGAGATGAGCCAGAAGCTCGAGGCCAAACAACAGGCCGAGGCCAACAGCAAGGTCCAGGGCGCTCTCGCCCAGCATCGCCAGGCGCTGGAACGGGACCCACGCGACTTCGTGGCCAATCCGAACGGCAAGATCACAGTGGTTGAGTTCTTCGATTACCGCTGCAGCTTCTGCAAGCTGGCCACACCCGCCGTGGTCCAGCTGATCAAGGACAACCCGGACGTCCGCTTCGTCTTCAAGGAGTTCGTGATCTTCGGGGCGGCTTCCGAGACCGCCGCGCGCGCCGCCCTCGGCGCCAAGACTCAGGGCAAGTACCTGGACGCACATGGGCGCTTCATGGCCGAAAAATCGCTGGACGCCGCCGCTGTCGATCGCCTGCTTGCCGAAGCGGGCGCCGATGTGGCCAAGGCCAAGGCGGACGGCCAGGCCGCCGCCGTCACCCAGCAGCTCAAGGACATCCGCGACCTGGCCGTGGCGCTGGGCGTCGACGGCACCCCGGCCTTCTTCGTCGGCGACACCGTGGTGCGCGGCGCGGACATGGAGGGTCTGAAGAAGGCCATCGCCGAAGCCAAGCAAAAGGCCGGCTGACCTGTCAGAACTTTAAGCTGCGGGATCATGGGCGGCGGTGTATCCGCCAACCAACGTCATAACGGGGTTCCGCATGTTCAAGATCATCCTGGCCGCCGCCCTGGCGGCGCCGACCCTCGCGCTCGCCCTTCCGGCCGAACAGGTTTCGCCCGAGACCGTCCGCGCGATCGAGGCCGTGGCCTACGACTATCTCGATGGTCAGCTCGAGGGCGATCCTGCCCGCGTCGCCCGGGCCCTGCATCCCGACCTCGCCAAGCGCGCCATTAAACCGACCGACCGCGACGAGGTTCTCCCTCTGCGCCGCATGAGCAAGGACGAACTGGTCTCCCTCACCGCCGACGGCGTCCTGAAGACGCCGCGCGAGAAGTGGGACCGTCAGGTGAAGGTCGTGGAGGTGGACGCCAACATCGCCATGGCGCGCGTCGAGACGCCCTGGTTCATCGACTACTTCCACCTGGGCCGCTTTGGCGACCGCTGGGTGATCGTCAACGCCCTCTGGTACTCAAAGCCGCGCCAGGCGGCTCCGGCCAACTAGATCAGGCCGGAAAGCGGCGAGGACGGATCGGCGTACATACGCTTGGCCATCCGTCCCGCCAGATAGGCGTCACGTCCGGCGATGACCGCGTGGCGCATCGCGCCGGCCATGCGGATCGGGTCCTTGGCCTCGGCGATGGCGGTGTTCATCAGCACCGCGTCGCAGCCCAGCTCCATGGCGATCACGGCGTCCGACGCCGTGCCGACGCCCGCGTCTACCAGGACCGGCACCGTGCTCTGCTCGATGATCAGGCCCAGGTTCAACACGTTCTGGATGCCCCGCCCCGAACCGATCGGCGCCGCCGCCGGCATGATCGCCGCCGCGCCCGCGTCCTCCAGTTTCTTGGCGTAGACCGGGTCGTCCGAGCAGTAGACCATCACCTGGAAGCCGTCGCTGATCAGCAGCTTCAGCGCCCGCAGGGTCTCTTCCATGTCGGGCAACAGGTGCGGCGTGTTCGACAGCACCTCCAGCTTCACAAGGTCCCAGCCGCCGGCCTCCCGCGCCAGGCGCAGGGTCCGCACCGCGTCCTCGCCGGTGAAACAGCCGGCGGTATTGGGCAGATAGGTAAACTCGTCGGGCTTCACATAGTCGACCAGCATCGGCTGGTTCGGATCGGTCAGGTTCACCCGCCGCACCGCCACAGTGACGATCTCGGCGCCGGCGGCGCGCGCCGCCGCGGCGTTGGTCGCATAGTCCTTGTATTTCCCCGTGCCGACGATCAGACGCGAGCTGAAGGTGCGGCCGGCGACGGTCCAGGTGTCGAGGGCGGTTTCGGGCGTGGGCGTATGCGCGTTCATGACTGGGTTCTTACTCCCCCTCGCGCCCGGAACAAACCGTCGATGGCGGTGGATATTCGCCGCCGGTGCGTCAGTATCTAAAAGAGCCTCGGGGGAAACAGATGCGTGGAATGCTGCTGGCGGGCCTGACCCTCGCCTTGACGGGTGGTGCGGCTCAGGCGGCGTCCACCGCCGTCCGACAGGAGGCTTGGACGGTTGCCGGCCTCAATGAGCCGGCCGAGCTGATCGTCGACCGCTGGGGCATTCCACACATCTACGCCCGCAACACCCGCGACGCCTTCTTCCTGCAAGGCTACAACGCCGCCCGCGACCGGCTCTGGCAGATTGACCTGTGGCGCAAGCGCGGGCTGGGCCGGCTGTCGGCCAGCTTCGGCCCCGCCTATGTGGACCAGGATCGCGCCGCCCGCCTGTTCCTCTATCGCGGCGACAT
The DNA here is from genome assembly GCF_027474405.1 of Caulobacter sp. NIBR2454. Classification (GTDB taxonomy): domain Bacteria; phylum Pseudomonadota; class Alphaproteobacteria; order Caulobacterales; family Caulobacteraceae; genus Caulobacter. The sequence continues at coordinate 1,735,483 of NZ_CP114871.1, read as the reverse complement.
GGCCGCTGAATGGGCCGCCTACGCGCCCGACGCCAGAACCGCCGTCGAGGCCTTCGCCTCCGGCATCAACGCCTATGTCGCCGAGGTCCGGGCGGGGACCAAACCCCTGCCCGTTGAGTTCGGTTTGACCGCCAGCCAGCCCGAGGATTGGTCGGCGCAGGATGTCCTGCGCATCCGCAGCCACGCCCTGGTCTCCAACGCCACCCAGGAGTTGGCCCGCGCCCGCACCCTCTGCGCCGGCGGGGCCAAGGCCGAAAAGCTGCGCCGCAGGCTCGAACCCACCCACGAAGTGATCATTCCCGAAGGCCTCGATCCCTGCGACGTGCCGGCCGACGTGCTGAAGGACTACCTGCTCGGCACGGCCACGGTCAGCTTCGACCCCATGAAGACCGCCAAGCTTGCCGCCGCCCCGCTGGACATCGCCGAGACGGTGGACCGCATCACCGCCGAAGGCTCCAATAATTGGGTCATCGCCGGCAGCCGCACCGCCACCGGTCGCCCGATCCTGGCCAACGACCCGCACCGCGCGGTCGGCGCGCCGTCTCTGCGCTACATCGCCCATATCGAGGCCCCCGGCCTGTCGATCATCGGCTCGGGCGAGCCCGCCGCGCCTGGGGTGTCCTTCGGCCACAACGGCAGGGCCGCCTTCGGCCTGACCATCTTCGCCATCGACCAGGAAGACCTCTACGCTTACCAGACCGATGGCGACCGCTATCGCTACAAGGACGGCTGGGAGCCCATGACGGTGCTCCGCGAGACCATCGAGGTGAAGGGCCAAGCCCCGCGCGAGGTCGAGCTGCGCTTCACCCGCCACGGCCCCGTCCTGCACGCCGACGCCGCCAAGAAGCGCGCCTTCGCCCTGCGCACCGTCTGGAACCAGCCCGGCATGTCCGGCTACTTCGCCTCGTCCTGGCTGTGGGGCGCCAAGAGCTGGAGCGACTTCGAGAAGGCCAGCCAAGGCTGGGGCGCGCCGTCCCTGAACCTGATCTACGCCGACACGGACGGAACCACGGGCTGGGCCGCCTCGGGCGTCGCTCCGGTCCGCGCCAACTGGGACGGCCTGCTGCCGGTCCCGGGCGACGGCCGCTACGAGTGGGCGGGCTTCCAGCCGGCCGGCGTGCTCCCGTCCGTCAAGAATCCCAAGACCGGCTTCTTCGCCACCGCCAACGAGATGAACCTGCCGGCGGATTATCCCAACGAGCAGTACAAGATCGCCTTCGAGTACGGCGACCGCTCGCGCATCGACCGCATCACCGAGGTGCTGGCCGCCACGCCCAAGGCCACCCTGGCCGGCTCCATGGCCCTGCAGAACGACAATGTCAGCGTCAATTCCCGCCGCCTGACCGCCATGCTGGTCGGGCTGTCCTCGCCCGAGCCCCGCGTGCAGCAGGCCATCGACCTCATGCGGGCCTGGAACAACAGCATGTCGGCCGACAGCGCCCCTGCCGCCATCGCCGAGGTCTGGGCGGTGAAGCACCTTGCGCCGAGCTTGATCCAGACCCTCGCCCCCGAGGCGGCGACCGCCATGGGTATTCCGACCCAGAACGCCATCCTCTCAACCCTGGAGGAAATGGCCCCCGCCGACCGCGCCGCCATCATGCTGAAAAGCCTGCCGCCCGCCCTGGACGAGCTGTCGCGCCGCATGGGTCCAGACATGAGCACCTGGCGTTGGGGCCGGCTGCATCACGCCCGGTTCGAGCCCGCCGTGGCGGTCCTGGCCGATCCCCAGACCGCCGAACAGATGAGCGTCGGCCCGCTGCAGACCGGCGGCTCAGGCTCCACGCCCCATGCCGCCGGCTATCGATTCAGTGATTTTCGGCTCAGCGCCGGCGCCACGGTACGCGTGGTGCTGGACGTCGGCGCCTGGGACAATTCCATGGCCATCAACGCGCCAGGCCAGTCGGCCGACCCGGCCAGCCCGCATTATCGGGACCTGTTCCCCCTGTGGGCCGCCGGGTCCTACGTGCCCTTGCGCTACACCCGCCCGGCGGTGGAGGCGGACGCCGAAACGATCATCCGTCTGACGCCCAAGCGCTAGTCCTCGTCGTCGCCCGCCTCGTCGCCGATCGCATCGGTGACCAGGCGGCGCCAGACGGGGTCGCTGTCGTCCACCAGATCCACGTCCTCCAGCAGGGCCACGGCCCCGCCGCCGTCTGGCATGACCAGGCCCAGAACCTCCATGATCTCGCCTTCGTCGGTCTCGTGGGCCTCGGCCTGGACCGCCACGGCGGCCTCCTCACCGTCCTCGCTCCACCAGATCACCGGTTGCGGCAGTTCCATATCGATGGGCCGGCCGTTCTGCGTGTCATCCAACGCGAAGATGGCCCGGCGCGCCTGCACATCCTCCAGGGTCGCCACAGCGCCCGCGAACGGCTTCAGCCGGGTCCAGTCCTCGGCGTCATAGCCGCCCTCTTCGAAAACCGGCTCTGCGGCGTCGTCCATCATCACTCAAGCTCCAGCGCGTATTCTGGCGACGACCTAAACCGCTGGTCGTCGCCGTCCAGAAAATAATCGCGCCGACCTGTCGGGAATGCGCCGGCCGAACCGTCCTTGGGACGACCTTCAACCCGGAGAGAACCCATGACGGATTCAGCGCAAGCCCAGGCCATGCCGGCCGTGGAAGTGAAAGGCGGCGTCGTCGCCTATCTTTGCGTCGAGGGCGCCGCCAAGGCCGCCGAGTTCTACGCCAGGGCTTTCGGCGCCACGGTGGCGGCCCAGTACCCGCCGGACGAGAACGGCAGGACCATGCACATCCACCTTTACGTCAACGGCAGCTCGCTGATGCTCAGCGACCCGTTCCCCGAGCACGGCGCGCCTTACCAGCCGCTGCAGGGCGCTACCCTGATGCTGCCGGCGACCGACATCGAAAAGCAGTTCAAACGCGCCATCGACGCGGGCGCTGTGGCCAAGATGGAGCCGCAGAAGATGTTCTGGGGCGACACCTACGGCGAATTCGTCGATCCGTTCGGCGTGAGCTGGAGCATGAACCAGCAGGCTTAAGGCTTGATCTCCTGCCCCGTAGCGAAGCGTACGGGCAGGAGAAGGCCCCCTCACCCGCCCCCGATGAAATGAACGATCTCGATCCGATCCCCGTCCATCAGGGGGGTGTCGGCATAGATCGACCGGGGAACGATCTCCAGATTGCGCTCCACGGCGACCTTGCGCACGTCCAGTCCCAGCGAAATCACGAGGGAGGCGACGTCGCCCACACCCTCTACCGCACGCTGTTCGCCATTGATCATCAACTGCATCGGATCGCCTCATCTGAGCCGCAAAGCTTGTGACCCCGTCCTTCGGGGGATACAAGACGGCGGAATCGACCGCGGGGCCGAATGTCCAAACCGATCTATGTGCTTAGCGGGCCCAATCTCAACCTGCTGGGCCAGCGTGAGCCGGAGATTTATGGAAGAGACACCCTGGACGACGTGCGCGCGCGCTGCGAGCGGACGGCGGACGCCAGGGGGCTGAGCGTCGTTTTCCGTCAATCCAACCATGAAGGCGAACTGATCGACTGGGTTCAGGAAGCCCGCACCGAGGGCTGCGCCCTGGTGCTCAACCCGGCCGGTTACGGTCACACTTCCGTGGCCCTCCTCGACGCGCTCAAGACTTTGGCTATACCCATCGTCGAGTGCCATCTTTCGAATCCGGCGGCGCGAGAGGATTTTCGCCGTCACACCTACGTTTCGCTCGCGGCGACGGGAGTCGTATCCGGCTTCGGCGCGGCGAGTTATGAACTGGCCGTCGCGGCCGCGGCCGGCCTCGTCGGCGCCGCCTGACCCGCACGGCCAACAGAACAAGGTCTAATTCCAATATGTCCACGCCCAAGGCCCCAGCGGATTCCATCGACGCGCGTCTGGTGCGCAAACTGGCCGACATCCTCTCCGACACCGGCCTCACCGAGATCGAAGTCGAGCAGGGCGAGTTGCGCATCCGCGTGGCTCGCGAGCTGACCGCCGCCCCGCAGCAGGTCACCTACGCAGCCGCTCCGGCTCCGGTCGCCGCCGCCGCCCCGGCTGCTGCTCCGACCCCGGCCGCCGCGGCTCCCGCCGTCGAGGCCGCGCCCGCCGCGACCCGTGGCGAGCTGATCAAGTCGCCCATGGTCGGCACGGCCTATCTCGCGCCCCAGCCGGGCGCCGACAACTTCATCAAGGTCGGCGACAAGATCACCGCCGGCCAGACCCTGCTGATCGTGGAAGCCATGAAGACCATGAACCCGATCCCGGCGCCCAAGGGCGGTACCGTGATCGAGATTCTGGTCGGTGACGCCCAGCCCGTCGAGTTCGGCGAGCCGCTCGTCGTCATCGAGTAGCGGTCATGTTCGACAAGATCCTTATCGCGAACCGCGGCGAGATCGCCCTGCGGGTCCACCGCGCCTGCAAGGAAATGGGCATCGCCACCGTGGCGGTTCACTCCGAAGCCGACGCCAACTCCATGTGGGTGCGCCTGGCCGACGAAAGCGTCTGCATAGGCCCCGCTCCGGCGGCCAAGAGCTATCTGAACATCCCGTCGATCATCGCCGCCGCCGAGATCACCGGCGCCCAGGCGATCCACCCGGGCTATGGCTTCCTGTCCGAGAACGCCCGCTTCGCCGAGATCGTCGGCGCGCACGGCTTCACCTTCATCGGCCCCAAGCCCGAGCATATCCGGGTCATGGGCGACAAGATCACCGCCAAGCAGACGGTCAAGGACGCCGGCATCCCTGTCGTTCCCGGCTCCGACGGCGGCGTGGCCACGGTCGAAGAGGCCATGGCTGCCGCTGAAACCATCGGCTTCCCCGTCCTGATCAAGGCCGCCTCCGGCGGCGGCGGTCGTGGGATGAAGGTCGCCCTGGACCGCGAATCCCTGGGCGAGGCTGTCGCCACCGCCCAGGCCGAGGCCGCCGCGGCCTTCGGCGACGGCACGGTCTATATGGAGCGCTACCTCCAAAAGCCGCGCCACATCGAGCTTCAGGTCATCGCCGACAGCCACGGCAACGTGGTTCACCTGGGTGAACGCGACTGCTCGCTGCAGCGCCGCCACCAGAAGGTGCTGGAAGAAGCCCCCTCCCCGGCCATCGACGCCGCCGCCCGCGCCAAGATCGGCAAGGTCGTGGTCGATGCGGTCCGCGCCATCGGCTACCTCGGCGTCGGAACCATCGAATTCCTGTACGAAGACGGCGAGTTCTTCTTCATCGAGATGAACACCCGCCTGCAGGTGGAGCACCCGGTCACCGAAGCCATCACCGGCATCGATCTGGTGCGCGAGCAGATCCGCATCGCCGCCGGCCTGCCGCTCAGCTTCACCCAGGAAGAGGTCGTCTTCGAAGGCCACGCCATCGAATGCCGCATCAACGCCGAGAACGCCCGCACCTTCACGCCCTCGCCGGGCCTGGTGACCGACTTCCACGCTCCCGGCGGCCTGGGCGTGCGTCTCGATAGCGCCATCTACGCCGGCTATTCGATCCCGCCCTACTACGACAGCCTGATCGGCAAGCTCATCGTCCACGGCCGCGACCGCGCCGAGTGCATCGCCCGTCTGAAGCGCTGCCTGGGCGAAATGGTCGTGGGCGGCATCGAAACCACGACGCCGCTGTTCATCGACCTGCTGAACCAGCAGGACATCCTGGACGGCGACTACAACATCCATTGGCTCGAAAACTGGATCAAGGCGCAGGCGTGACGTGGACGCCTTCACGGTCGAGGACCTGATCGCCTGTTATCGTCGCGGCGTGTTCCCCATGGCGGACGCCCGCGACGATGATCGCATCTTCCTGATCGATCCCGAGCGTCGGGGCGTGCTGCCCTTCGAACGGTTCCACGTGCCCCGGCGACTGGCCCGCACCCTGCGCGGCGAGCCCTTCACAATCCGCATCGACACGGCCTTCGACGCCGTCGTTGAAGCCTGCGCCGAAGCGCGTCCCGACCGGCCCGAGACCTGGATCAACCACCCGATCCAGATGCTCTATCGTGAGCTCTACCTGCTGGGTCTGGCTCACAGCGTCGAATGCTGGCGCGACGGCCAGCTGGTGGGCGGCCTCTACGGCGTATCGATCGGCGGGGCCTTCTTCGGTGAAAGCATGTTCAGCCGCGCCACCGACGCCAGCAAGATCGCCCTGACCCACCTCGTGGCCCGCCTGGTGGCCGGCGGCTTCACCCTGCTGGACACGCAGTTCCTCACCGACCATCTGGCGACGTTCGGGGCGATGGAATTGCCTCGGGACAAGTATCGCCGGCGGCTCGAGGCCGCCCTGGCGACAGACGCCGACTTCTACCGCTTTCCGGCCGGGGCCGGTGCGGCCGAAGCCTTGCAGGCGATCAGCCAGGCGTCATAGACCGGATGCTCCAGCGGGCGCACGCCCGGCGAGGACGCGTACATCCAGCCACGGAACACGTCGCGCACCGGGCCCACCGGCCGGCCCCGGTCGTCGCGGCTCTGCGACACCACCTGTACATATGCAGTGGCGTCGGGCGAAACCTCGTCCGGGGCGCTGGTCTCGCAGGCCCGCACGGTGAAGATCAGGTTCTTGTAGCGGATCGGCTGACCGACCGGCGCTTCGAAGCGCATGGTCTCGGCTGTGATCTTGTCCAGGGCCTGCATGATCGCGACGCCGGAGCGGCCGCGCTTCAGCGGCTCGTCCGGCTTGGGGGCGATGGCGGGCTTGGTCGGCGCGGGCGCCTCGGGCGCGGGCGTCACCACGGCGGGGGCGGCGGCGGGCGCTGGCGGCAGCGGGATGACGGCGATCGGCGGCGGCGCTTCCGACGCGGGCGACGGCGCGGCGGGAACTGGAGCCGGCGCGGGTTGTGCGGCCGGCGGGGGCGTCTGCTGCGCTATGGCCAAGCTTGCGGCGGCGGCCGACAGCAAAACCGCGCCGCCGACGATGATCCGCATGGGCTTCAAGCGCCTTACTCCGGCGACCAGGCCTGATAGTCGCCCGTGGCGGCCGGACGCTCACCGCTTCGCGCGATGGAGCCCTGCGGGCGCCAGGCATGGACGGTGCCGGTCAGATTGGGCAGGTGATCCTTCTCCCAGACCTTGCGCGCCAGCGGCTCGTCGGTCGGGACCTCGTCCAGGGTGTAGTGCAGCCAGCCGTGCCATTCGGCCGGCACCTTCGACGCGTCGGCATAGCCGCGGAAGATCACCCAGCGGCGCTTGCGGCCCACGTCATAGCTTTCGCGGTCGTCGCGGGCTTCGAAGTAGCGGTTGCCGTACTCATCCTGGCCAACAAAACGGCCCAGGCGGCTGACGGTGAAGCGCAGGCCCACAGTGCCTTGGTTCCACCAGGTGAAGATCGATTTCAGCAGGTTCAGCACGCGGGCGATCGCTTCCGAAAACAGGGGGCGCAACATCCGCCGGTCAGCGGACGCGCGCGGAATATAGGCGGGGCGTCGGGCAGCGTCCAGCATCGCGAAATATGCAACATGTTGGGGATAAGCCGGCGCGAACCCCAACATCTATTGATCGCACCCCTCCCGGCCTTTAGCTTTTCGCGGCGAGGTTAACGGGAGAGTCGCTTCATGCGGTTCGTAAGGCGTCTTTCGGCCCATGGGCGTGCGGCGGAGGTCGAGCTGCGCACCGTCGAGACCGCGGACGCTCTGGCCGGGGTTCTCGCCCCCAAGAGCTGGCCTGACGCTCGGGTTCAGGCCTGGCTCGACTGGGCCGCCCAGCTTCCCCACGACCTGCCGCATGCCGATACGCCAAAGGCCCTGATCGCCGAATCGCCCACCGGCGCCCTGCTGGCCGGCGGTCCCGACCGCTACGCTCGCCGCCTAGCCGCCTTCGGCCTGGCCCAGGGCCTGTTCGCAAAGGCCGCCGACGCCCAGGCCTTCCGCGAAGAACTGTTCGCCGCCCTGACCCTCGGCTATGTCGCCCCGGCCACGCTCGCTCCCGCCGGCCGCGCCGAGAGCGCCGCCCTGGACGATCTTGAGTTCAACGCCGCCGCCGCGCGCCATGTGGCCCAGACCCGCGCCGCCACCTGCGCCGAGCGCGCCGCCGGCCACCTGTCCGCCCGCCTCGCCGCCGTTTCGGACGCCGTGGCCCGCTGCGAGGGCGACGCGGCCGCCTGCGCCGATCCCCGTCGCAACACGGCGCTGGCCCGCGCCGCTCGCGCCGCCCGCGAAGCCGGGGCCGACGACGCCCAGATCGCCGACGCCATCCTGCTGGCCCGCGCCGGCGCCGCGCCCATCCCGCAGGCCACCCCCGCCCTGGCCGCCCCCGCTCGTCTGTTCGTCTCCGCTATCCGCAAGACCGTGGAGGCCGCCGAGCCCTCCGCCCGCCGCGCCGCCCAGGCGGGTTGGGAGACCGGCCGCCTGACCCTGGCCTTCGATCCTCTCGATGCGGCGGCCCTGCAAGCCTCCGCACCCGCCGCCGCCATCGACATCCGCGCCTTCGTCTCTGACGGCGGCCTTGACCTCGACGCCTTCAGCCACGTGGTCGGCCTGATGACCGCCGCGCTTGAGATCGAGCGCGCCGCCGCCGGCCTGCCCGCGGGCCGCATCGACCTGACCCTGGCCGGGCTGGGCGATCACATCGTCGCCCTCGGCCTGCCCTATGGCGCGGAAGACGGTCGCAAGGCCGCCTCCGTCCTCTTCGCCCTGCTCACGGCTGAGGCCTTCCGCGCCTCTGCCGAAATCGCCGCCCGGGCCGCCGCCGCTCCGCTGGCCGAGGACGACCGCGCCGCCCTCGCCGCCGCCCTGCGCCGCCGGGCCCAGGCCGCCCGCAAGCTGAAGGGCGACATCGCCGCCCGCGCCGCAACCCTGTTCAGCGACGCCGCGCAGCACTCCGAAAAGCTGGCCCACACCGCCGTAAGCTCTCTCTTCGAAGACGCCGAGCTCGCCCTGCGTCTCGGCGCGCCCTTGGGCGCCGCGCCCTGGACCGGAGCCGTCACGGTCTCCGAGACCGCCGACGGCGAGATCGTCCCCGTCCTGGCCGACGCCGCCCTGACCGGCGCCAAGGCCCTGGGTCTGGCTGACGATCTACGGGCGCACGCCCTGGGCGTCGGCGATCTGCGCGAGGCGCCGGCCATCGACCACGCAGCGCTGGAGGCCAAGGGCTTCACCGCCCATGAGATCGCCGCGGCCGAAGCCGTCCTGCCCCTGGCTGGCTCCCTGCGCGCCGCTTTCGCTCCGGCGGTGATCGAGGCCGGCTTCGTCTGCGACGTCCTGGGCGCCGACAGCGACGCGGTCATGGATCCGGACTTCGACACCCTGGCCTTCGCGGGCTTCACGCCCGACGAGATCGCCGCCGCCGAGACCTACGCCTTGGGCGCTCGGCGCCTGTCGGACGCGCCGTTCCTGGGCGAGCGCGCCCAGTCGGTGTTCGCCGAGCCGGCCGAGATCGCCCTGCCCGCGCGCCTGTCCATGACGGCCGCCATCGAGGCCTTCGTCTGCACCCCCTCCGCCGTCGCGCTGGAGCTGGACTTCGCCGACAGCCCGACCGAGGCCGCCCGTCTGCAAGCCGCCGCCGCCCGCGCGGGCGTGCGCGCCCTGCGTCTGGTGCGCGGTCCCGCCCCGGCCAGCTTCGCCCTGGACCTGCCGGAGGTCGAGGAAACGACTCGTCGCCGGCTGGAATCCGCCCCTGAAATCCGCGAGCGCATCGTCGAGAAGATCGTCGAACGCGACCGCGCCCGCCGAAAGCTGCCCGACCGCCGCAAGGGCTACATCCAGAAGGCCGCTGTGGGCGGACACAAGGTCTACATCCACACCGGCGAATACGACGACGGCGAGTTGGGCGAGATCTTCATCGACATGCACAAGGAAGGCGCCGCCTTCCGCTCGCTGATGAACAACTTCGCCATCGCGGTCTCCATCGGCCTGCAGCATGGCGTGCCGCTCGACGAGTTCGTCGACGCCTTCGTCTATACGCGCTTCGAGCCGGCCGGCCCGGTCACGGGCAACGACTCCATCCGCTCGGCGACCTCGATCCTCGACTACATCTTCCGCGAACTGGGCGTGTCCTATCTGGGCCGCGACGACCTGGCCAACGCCGACCCGGCCGAGTTCAACGCCGACGGCCTCGGGGCCGGCAAGAACGCGCCCGAGGGGGCGGAGGACGAAACGCCGCAGTTGGCGTCCAAATTCATCTCCAAGGGTTTCTCGCGCGGCGCGGCGCCCGACAACCTGGTCCTGCTTCCCTTCGGCGGCCGCAAGGCTGAAACCCAGGCTGTCACAGGCCCCTTGGCCGGCATGTGCCCCGCTTGCGGCGATCAGGCGCTGGTCCAGCGCGGGGGCTTGAGCGTCTGCGACACCTGTGGCGTTCAGGCAGGCCGGAGCGACGGCGGCGCCATTAACTCGAATTAAGTGGCGTCAGCACCCCAGCGGCACCAAATGGGTTGGTAACAGTCGCTGGAGCGTATGTATGCCGCGTATCGCCTTCGCCCTTTCCGCTCTTCTGCTCGCCGCGACCGCCGGCGTGGCCGAAGCGCGCGCGCCTAACGGCGAAAAGGACGTGGCCCGCATGATCTCGCTCAGCGGGTCCTGCGGCGGGTGCGACCTGTCGGGCAAGAAGTTGCTCAACGCCCGCATCAACGGCGCCAATTTTCAGAGCGCCAACCTGGTCGGCGCCGACATGCGCGGCGCCCGCATCGTGGGCTCCAACTTCGCCAGCGCCGACCTGTCGCGGGTCGATCTGCGCGGGGCCTATATGATGGGCGCCAACTTCCAGAGCGCCGAGTTCTCGGGCGCCCAGATGGAAGGGATCGAGGCCACCGGCTCCAACTTCGTGGCCGCGCGCCTCCGCCGCGTCGATCTGCGCAGCGCCGAGCTCAAGGGCGTGAACTTCAGCAAGGCCCAGCTGACCGAGGCCGATCTGCGCCATAGCGAACTGCACGGCGTCATCATGGTCGGCGCCGACGCCCGCAGGGTCGATTTTCGTAACTCCGAAATGAACGCCGCGAACCTGTCCGCCGGCAATTTCAGCGGGGCGGACTTCCGCAACACCGATCTAAACAGCGCCATCATGACCGGGGCCGACTTCGACGGCGCAGACTTCCGCAACGCCGATCTGAGCAACGCCAATCTGCATGGCGCGGACCTGTCTCGCGCCAAGGGCCTGACCCAGGACCAGATCGACGACGCCTGCAGCAATTCCTCCACCCGCCTGCCGTCGGGCATCACGTCCAAGGGCTGCGCTAGCCGCCATCGCCGCGTGGTGATCCATGCGGAAGCCCAGGCCGAGGCTCGCGCCGCCCAGGCCGAAGCTCGGGCGGCCCAAGCCGAAGCCGCCGCCAGGATGCGCGCCGTGCGCGTGCAACCGGCGCCGCCGGTTCCGCCAAAGCCGCCGCGCAACTGACCGACGCCTTCTCCAGCCGATAAAAAAACCCTCCGGCCCGCAAGCCGGAGGGTTTTTTGTTTCAGGCCGTCGCCGTCGATCAAGCCTTGATCGGCGGGGCCGTGCGGATGTGCAGTTCCTTCAGCTGACGGTCCTGCACCTCGGCCGGCGCGTTCATCAGCAGGTCCTGGCCCTGCTGATTCAGCGGGAAGGCGATGACTTCGCGGATCGCCGTCTGGCCAGCCAGCAGCATGACGATGCGGTCGATGCCGGGGGCCAGGCCGCCGTGCGGCGGCGCGCCATAGCGGAAAGCGTTTAGCATGCCGCCGAACTGCTCCTCGACCACTTCCGCGCCATAGCCGGCGATCTCGAAGGCCTTGAGCATGATCTCGGGCTTGTGGTTCCGGATCGCGCCCGAGCACAGCTCGTAGCCGTTGCAGACGATGTCGTACTGGTACGCCAGGATGTCCAGCGGGTCCTTGGTCGTCAGGGCCTCCAGCTCGCCCTGCGGCATCGAGAACGGGTTGTGGCTGAAGTCGACGCGCTTCTCGTCCTCATTCCACTCGAACATCGGGAAGTCGACGATCCAGCAGAACTTGAACTGGTCCTCGTCCACCAGGTTCAGGTCCGTACCCACCTTGGTGCGCGCCGAGCCGGCGAATTTGTAGAATACCGAGGGGTCGCCGGCGACGAAGAAGGCCGCGTCGCCGCTCTTCAGGCCCAGGCTGGTCATCAGCTTGTCGGCCGCTTCCGCGCCCAGGTTCTTGGCGATCGGGCCGCCCCAGCCGCCCTGGTCCTCCGACCAGAAGACATAACCCAGGCCCGGCTGGCCTTCGCCCTGCGCCCAGCTGTTCATGCGGTCGCAGAAGGCGCGACTGCCGCCGGTCGGCGCGGGAATGGCCCACACCGCGTTCTTGGCGTCGGCGTCCAGGATCTTGGCGAACAGACCGAAACCGCCGCCGCGGAAATGCTCCGACACATCCTGCATCTCGATCGGATTGCGCAGGTCCGGCTTGTCCGAGCCGTACTTGGAGATCGCTTCACGGTACGGGATGCGGTCGAAGGGATAGGCGCTGACGCGCTTGCCGTCGGCGAACTCCTCGAACACCCCGTGCATCACCGGCTCGATAGCCGCGAACACGTCCTCCTGGGTGACGAAGCTCATCTCGACGTCGAGCTGGTAGAATTCCAGCGAACGGTCGGCGCGCAGGTCTTCATCGCGGAAGCACGGCGCGATCTGGAAATAGCGGTCGAAACCCGAGACCATCAGCAGTTGCTTGAACTGCTGGGGCGCCTGGGGCAGCGCGTAGAATTTCGACGGATGCAGACGCGACGGCACCAGGAAGTCGCGCGCGCCTTCCGGCGACGAGGCGGTCAGGATCGGCGTCTGGAACTCGTTGAAGCCCTGGCCGAACATCCGCGCGCGGATCGACTGGATGACCTTCGAGCGCAGGACGATGTTCTTGTGCAGCGTCTCGCGGCGCAGGTCGAGATAGCGGTGCTTGAGGCGGATTTCTTCCGGATAGTCCGGCTCGCCAAACACCGGCAGCGGCAGCTCGGCGGCTTCCGACAGCACTTCCACCGCCTTGACGCGAACCTCGACCTCACCGGTCGGCAGGTTGGCGTTCACGGTTTCGGGCGAACGGGCGACGACTTCGCCGTCGATCTTCAGCACGCTCTCGGTGCGCAGGCGCTCGACCACGTCGAAGCCCGGGGTTTCGGGGTGCAACACCAGCTGCGTCAGACCGTAGTGGTCGCGCAGGTCGATGAACACCAGCCCACCGTGATCGCGCTTGCGGTGGATCCAGCCGGACAGGCGCACCGCGGCGCCGGTGTCGGAGGCGCGGAGCTGGCCGCAGTTATGAGAGCGATAGGCGTGCATGTGAAACGTCGGAATCTTCGAGAAAAACGCACTGATTTGCGAGCGGCGGAAGGGCGCATGACAGGCCGGTGATGTCAAGGTTTCGCGACCGCCGCCGGCGTGCGTTTCGCCGCCGTCAGCGGGGGCCGACGCCCCTGCCCACCCGCGGGCCGCGCTCGTACCAGCCCTTGCTGCGGTTCACGATGGCGACGATGGACAGCATCACCGGCACCTCGATCAGCACGCCCACCACCGTCGCCAGGGCCGCGCCCGACTGAAAGCCGAAGATGCTGATCGCCGCCGCCACCGCCAGTTCGAAGAAGTTGCTCGCCCCGATCAGCGCCGACGGCCCGGCGACGCAATGCGCCTCGCCCGTGGCCCGGTTCAGCACATAGGCTAGGCCGGAGTTCAGATAGACCTGGATCAGGATCGGCACGGCCAGCAGCGCGATGATCAGCGGCTGACGGATGATCTGCTCGCCCTGAAACCCGAACAGCAGCACCAGCGTCGCCAACAGGGCCGCGATGGACAGCGGCTGCAGATAGCCAAGCGCTCGCAGGAGGGCGCCCTGCCCGCCCGACTTGAGCAAGGCTCGCCGGATCAGCTGCGCCGCCACCACCGGCACGATGATGTACAGCGCCACCGACAGCACCAGCGTGCTCCACGGCACGGTGATCGCCGACAGGCCCAGCAAAAGCCCCACGATCGGCGCGAAGGCGACCACCATGATGGTGTCGTTCAACGCCACCTGGCTGAGCGTGAAATGCGGCTCGCCATCGGTCAGATTGCTCCACACGAACACCATCGCCGTGCAGGGCGCCGCCGCCAGCAGGATCAGGCCGGCGATATAGCTGTCGATCTGGTTCGCTGGCAGCCAGGGCCGAAACAGCCAGCCGATGAACAGCCAGGCCAGGGCCGCCATGCCGAACGGCTTGACGATCCAGTTGATGAACAGCGTCACCCCGATCCCGCGCCAGTGCGCCTTCACCTGCCCCAGCGCCGCGAAGTCGACCTTCATCAGCATGGGCGTGATCATCAGCCAGATCAGCCCCGCCATCGGCAGATTGACCCGCGCGACCTCCATGGCCGCGACGGCCTGGAAGACCGGCCCGAAGAAGTGACCCAGCACGATGCCGGTCACGATGCACAGGGCGACCCAAAGGGTCAGGTAGCGCTCGAAGACCGACATCAGTCGACGGTCTTGCCGATGTCACGCAGGCGGCTTTGCAGCGACAACCTGTCCAGCGATGCGAGGGGTAGCTGCAGGAACAGCTGGATACGGTTCTCCAGCTGACGCCGCGCCTCGGCGAAGGCCACGGCGATCTCGGCGGGCGTGCCGGTCGCGGCGGCCGGATCAGGAATGCCCCAGTGCGCCGTCATCGGCTGTCCCGGCCAGATCGGGCAGACCTCGCCCGCGGCGTCGTCACAGACGGTGAAGATGAAATCCAGCTTCGGCGCGCCCGGCACGGCGAACTCGTCCCACGACTTGGAGCGGAAATCCTGCGCCTTGAAGCCCAGGCTCTCGACCACCGGTATCGAGTGGGGATTGATCTCGCCCTTCGGCATCGATCCCGCCGAATAGGCCTTGAACTTGCCCGCGCCCAGCTTGTTGACCAGGGCCTCGGCGATCACCGAACGGGCGGAATTGCCGGTGCAGAGAAAAAGGACGTTGAAGGGGGCGCTCATGCCGGTTCCGTCTGTCTGGTTTGGTTGGGAGCGCAGCACGCGGCCTGCTCCAGAATCTGGTTGAGCGGCCCGCAGATTTCGGGCGACCCGTTGCAGCAGTCGGCCATCATGAAGCCGAGCAGCGCGCTCATCCGCCCGTAGTCGGCTGCGTAGATGATCGACCGGCCTTCCCGATGCGACCCGATCAGGCCGGCATGGGCCAGCACATTGAAGCTGGCCGACAGGGTGTTGGGCAAAATGTCCAGCCGGCGCGCGACCTCGCCCGCGGCCAGCCCCTCCGGCCCGGCCTGGACCAGCAAGCGGAAAATCGCCAGCCGGCCCTCATGGGCCAGAGCGGCGAGCGCGGGAACGGCTTCTTTCGATTCCATATTTCCACAATAGTAGAACTATACGATGATTGGAAGACAGCCAGGAGCCCGCCATGACCGACCTTCCCGCCCTTCAGGCGCAGTTCCTGCCCACCCCGACCCACGACGCGCTGCAACCCGCCGCCGTCGCCACGCACCCGCCGCGCATACTGCTGCTCTACGGCTCGCTGCGGGAGCGGTCGTTCAGCCGCCTGCTGACCGAAGAGGCCGCGCGAATCCTCCAGCATCTGGGGGCGGAGACGCGCATCTTCGATCCTCGCGACCTCCCCCTCCCCGATGCGACCACTCCCGACCATCCGAAGGTCCAGGAGCTTCGCGCCCTGTCTCTCTGGTCGGAGGGACAGGTCTGGTGCAGCCCCGAACGGCATGGGGCGATCACCGGGATCATGAAGGCTCAGATCGACTGGATCCCGCTGGAGATCGGCAGCGTACGCCCGACCCAGGGCCGGACCCTCGCGGTCATGCAGGTCAGCGGCGGCTCGCAGTCCTTCAACGCCGTCAACACCCTGCGCCTTCTCGGCCGCTGGATGCGCATGATCACCATTCCCAATCAGTCCTCGGTCGCCAAGGCCTGGCAGGAGTTCGACGAGAACGACCGCATGAAGCCGTCCGCCTATTACGACCGCGTCGTCGATGTGATGGAGGAGTTGATGAAGTTCACCCTGCTGACCCGTGACCGCGCCGACTACCTCGTCGACCGCTACAGCGAGCGAAAGGCCGATGGCCGCATCCCCGAACAGGTCGCCCTGGGCGCCAAGGCCATGAGCCACGAGTCCACGGGCTCCCAGACCGGGTAAATCACGCCCCTTATCCACCCCTTCCAAACCTCGCTTAATCTGTTCTCGTCCCATCGCATGGGAAGGGCGCTCGGCCGGCGACTTGATGCGGCGATGGGATGTGGTCGAGCGGGATAATCGCCGGCGGTCGAAAGCCGCCGGGGTGAGGGCGAAGGACGTAAGCTCGCCTATCGGAAAGCGTCGTCGCGCGATCCGCCCGTCCAGGGGCCGCCGGGAGTGAAGGGCCTAAGACGTCCGCGCGCTCCCCCCTCTGGGATAACGACCGCGCGGAGCGTTCTTCCTTCGTCGAAACGGTACTCAACTCCACAAATTCCGGGCGAAGGCCTGGATGCTCCGCACCCTTCCCTTTTCCTTCGCAGCAACCGCGCGAGGCTGAAAAGCCGTGGGCAAAAGCCTTTGCCGTCCACAACTTGGTCAAGTCTTCCACACAACGACCTTCGGAGGACATCGACCTGCCACAGATGTCCCGTTAAGGTCATGACGTGATTAACGCTCGTGGACGTCATCGCATTTGGCTCGCCAACTGAGATTGAAGCTTAAAAGACCCGCGTCGTTCGCGCGGGAAGACTTCGTGGCGTCTCCAACGAACAGGGAAGCTCTGCGCGCCCTCGACGCCTGGCCGGCCTGGCATGGCGGCTGCCTAGCGCTGATCGGCCCCGCCGGGGTCGGAAAAAGCCATCTGGCTCGCGAATGGGCGTCCAAGGTCGATGCTGTCGCTCCCACGCGTAAGGAGCCCGCCGATCTCGCCTCCCTCCCCGGTCGCCCCGTGCTGCTGGAAAACGCCGATGACTGGGTTTCCGACGAGGCCCTGTTCCATCTGATCAACATGGCCGCCCAGAACGAAAGCACGCTGCTGCTGACGTCGCGCAAGGCGCCTCGGGAGTGGACGACCACCCTGCCCGACCTTCGCTCTCGCCTGAACGCCATGCCGGTGGCCGAGATCGAAGAGCCGGACGACATCGTTCTGGAGGGCGTCCTTCGCAAGTTCTTCCGCGAACGCAACATCCGCCCGGCCGAGGACGTCTATCCCTACCTGCTGCGTCGCATGCAGCGGTCGGTCCCCCAGGCTCTGGAGATCGTCAAGAAGCTGGATGAGGCCGCCGACGCCGAGCAAAAGGCGATTTCCCGCGTGCTCGCGCGTCAGATTCTTGAAAACGACACGGAAAACTTAGAACTTTTCGACTGATAGTGGCTTCGACGACCAGTGACCAAAGCCTAGAGGCGTAGACGAATGACCGACGTGATCCAGACCGCCCCGACCGAGCCGCAACTCGCGCTCGACGAGGCCTTGCTGGCGTCGCCCGATCGCTTCATCAACCGCGAGCTTTCCTGGCTGGCCTTCAACCGCCGGGTCCTTGAGGAAAGCCAGAACCCCCGCCATCCCTTGCTGGAGCGCCTGCGCTTCCTGGCGATCTCGGCGGCCAACCTCGACGAATTCTACATGGTCCGCGTGGCCGGCCTGAAGGGCCAGGTCCGCGAGGCCGTCCGCGCCGTCAGCCAGGACGGCCTGACCGCGTCCGAACAACTGGCCGCCATCAACGAGTCCGCCGCCGAACTGATGGCCGACCAACAGGCCATCTGGAGCCAGATTCGCGTCGAACTGGCGGGCGAGAACCTGACCCTGCTGGACGCCAAGGACGTGACGCCCCGCGACCACGCCAAGGCCGAGGAAATCTTTCTGTCGCGGATCTTCCCGGTGCTCACGCCCCTGGCCATCGACCCGGCTCACCCCTTCCCGTTCATCCCGAACCTGGGCTTCTGCCTGGCGCTGAAGCTCAAGCGCGTCGCCGACGGCAAGTCGCTCTACGCCCTGGTCCCGATCCCCGCCCAGATCGAGCGCTTCTGGCAGCTGACTGAAGCCTCCAGCCGGTCACGCAAGAGCGAGCGGCGGATCATCGCCCTCGAATCCCTGATCATTCTGTTCCTCGACCACATCTTCCCCGGCTACGAGGTCGAGGGTCGCGGCCTGTTCCGCCTGATCCGTGACAGCGACGTTGAGATCGAGGAAGAGGCCGAAGATCTGGTCCGCGAGTTCGAGGCCCGCCTGAAAAAGCGCCGCCTGGGCTCGGTCGTCCGCGCCAAGCTTCAGACGGCCATGCCGCAGGACCTGCGCGACTTCATCATCGAAGGCCTGCGCGCCGAACCGCAGGACGTCATCCTGGTCGATGGCAAGCTGGGCCTGGCCCAGATGACCCAGCTGATCCCGACCCATCGCCCGGAACTGAAGTTCCCGCCGTTCCAGGCCCGCTTCCCCGAGCGGATCCGCGACTACGGCGGCGACTGCTTCGCTGCTATCCGCGAGAAGGACATCCTGGTCCACCACCCGTTCGAGAGCTTCGACGTCGTGGTCCAGTTCCTCAAACAGGCCGCCCACGATCCCAACGTCCTGGCCATCAAGCAGACCCTGTACCGCACCAGCGCCGACAGCCCGATCGTCGCCGCCCTGATCGAGGCGGCCGACAACGGCAAGTCCGTCACCGCCGTGGTCGAGATCAAGGCTCGCTTCGACGAGGAAGCGAACCTGAAATGGGCCAAGGACCTGGAGCGCGCCGGCGTCCACGTCGTCTTCGGCTTCGTGGAGTTCAAAACCCACGCCAAGGTCAGCGTCGTGGTCCGCCGCGAGGGCGACGCCCTGCGCACCTACTGCCACTTCGGCACCGGAAACTATCACCCCCAGACGGCCAAGGTTTACACCGACCTATCGCTGTTCACGACCGACCCAGCAATGGCCCGCGACGCCGGCCTGCTGTTCAACTTCATCACCGGCTACGCCCGGCCAGAGCGGCTGGAGAAGCTGTCCTTCTCGCCGATCACCCTCAAGACCGATCTGCTGGCCATGATCGCCCGCGAGGCCGACAACGCCCGCGCCGGCAAGCCCGCCGCTATCTGGGCCAAGCTCAACAGCCTGGTGGACGCCACCGTCATCGACGCCCTTTACGTCGCCAGTCAGGCCGGCGTGGAGATCGATCTGGTCATCCGTGGCATCTGCTGCCTGCGGCCGGGCATCAAGGGCCTGTCCGAGAACATCCGGGTCAAGAGCATCGTCGGCCGCTTCCTGGAGCATTCCCGGATCGTGGCCTTCGCCGACGGCCACGCCATGCCCAGTCCCCATACGCGGGTCTTCATCTCCTCCGCCGATTGGATGTCGCGCAACCTCGACCGGCGGGTGGAATCCCTGGTGCCGATCGAGAATCCGACTGTCCATCAGCAGGTCCTGAACCAGATCATGGTCGCCAACCTCAACGACGAGGCCCAGTCCTGGCGGCTTAGCGAGGAAGGCGAGTACAGCCGCGACCCGGCATGGAACCACAAGGGCGCCTTCTCCGCTCATGACTACTTCATGACCAATCCCAGCCTGTCCGGCCGGGGGGCTCGTGTGAAAGACATGCCGCGAGCCTTTGACCACGTGGGCCCGCGCGGCTAAACGGCGTCAGGGATCGCCCTCCCCGGCGACGCCAGGAGCCTCAAAGTGCTGACGACCCGCGGCTTTCGGGACAACTGGCTGGCGCCCCTGACGCGCCGTTCTGACGCGCCCGACGTGGCGCCGCAGGACGCGGCCGTCATCGACATCGGCTCCAACTCAGTGCGTCTGGTGCTGTACCGGCTGGAAGGCCGGGCCATCTGGACCATCTTCAACGAAAAGGTGCTGGCCGGTCTCGGTCGTGACCTGGCCGTCACCGGAAGGCTGTCGCCTGAGGGCTCCGCCGCCGCTCTGGCCGCCATCCGCCGCTTCCGCGCCGTGATCGACGCGGTCAAGCCGGCCCAGACCTTCGTCGCCGCCACCGCCGCCGTCCGGGACGCCACCGATGGTCAGGACTTCCTGCGCCGCATCAAGGCCGAGGCTGACTTCACCGTCCGCCTGCTGACAGGCGAGGAAGAAGGCCGTTACGCCGCCCTCGGCGTCCTGGCCGGCGATCCGACGTCGCAAGGCGTCGTGGGCGATCTGGGGGGCGCCAGCCTGGAATTGACTCGCCTGGGCAGCACGGGGGCCGGCGACGCCATAACCCTGCCCCTGGGACCGTTCTCGCTCGGCCTGGCGGAAGCCTTTGACCATGCCCGGGTACGCCGTCTGGTCGACGCGGTTCTGGCGCCCGTCGCGGATCGCTTCAGGGCCGCCGACTTCCACGCCGTGGGCGGCGCCTGGCGCAACCTGGCCTTGATGCACATGCGGATGAACGGCTATCCGCTGCAGCTGGTCCATCAGTACGAAATGAGCCGCGCCGAGACCCTCGACGCCGCCCGCTTCGTGGCCAGCCAGTCAAAGGAATCGCTCGAACGCATTCCGGGCGTCTCCAAGAAGCGCGCAGAAACCATGCCCTATGCGGCCGTGGTGCTGGAGGCGCTGATCGAGCATCTAGACCTGCAGACCGTGGCCCTGTCAGCCTTCGGCCTGCGCGAAGGATTGCTGTTCGAGGCCATGCCTCCCAAGATCCGCATGCTGGACCCCCTGGTCGAAGGCTGCGCGACCCTGGGCGTCCACGATTTCGACGATACCTTGGAAGGTGCGCTGGAAGACTGGCTGCAGCCGGCCTTCTCATCCCTGCCCACCCTGTTCGGCGATCGCGACGCGGTGCTTTTGGCGGCCGCCTGTCGTCTCGCCAATCTGGGGGCGCGCCTGCACCCCGACCATCGCGCCGCCCTGGTTTTCGAACAGGTTCTGCGGGCGCCCATCGCCGGGATGAACCATGCCGAGCGGGGCTTTCTGGCCGCGGCGTCCTACGCCCGCCACAGCGGCACCTTCAATCCGCCGGAGCCGGACACCCTGGCCCGCATCCTGTCGCCGGAACGCATCCGCCGGGCGCGGGCTCTCGGCGCCGCCATTCGCCTGGGCAGCGACCTTTCAGGCCGCAGCGCCGCCTTGCTGGGCCGTTCGCGCCTGACCATCGACAAGAATATGCTTCACCTCAGCGCCGAACCGGGCTGGGTGGACATGCTGCTGGGCGAGCAGACCGCGAAGCGAGCCGGGACCCTGGCTCAGGTCCTCGGCCTCAAGCTCCAGATGAAGACCGCCTAGCTGGCGGCCTTGGGGGCCCGGCGCACTTCGACGACCCGAACCCGGGCGCCATCCAGCACCAGAGCCAGTTCACCGCGCTTCAGCTTCAGGGCGTCGGCGCCGAACGCGTCATACCGCCAACCCTTCAAGGCGGGCGTGTCCGCCTCGTCATCCGAAGCGATCTTGTCCAGATCCGAGACCGTGGCGATCAATTTGGACGCCACGCCCGCGTCTTCGGCTCGCGCCTTCAGCAGAACCTTGAGCAGTTCGACCACCGCGCCGGCGTTCTGCGGCGGAGGCGGCCCCCGCTCGATCACTGGGGCATAGCCCTCCGGATCTTTCAGGGCCGTCCTGATGGCCTCCAGCAGGTCCGGGCCGAACTTCGAACCTGAGAAGCCTTTCGGCACGCCACGAAGGCGATCCAGGCCCGCCACGTCGATCGGCGCCTGCGCCGCCAGTTCGTCGATGGCGTCGTCCTTCAGGATTCGGCCACGCGGCTGGTCGCGGGTCTGGGCGGTCCGCTCGCGCCAGGCGGCCACGGCGCGGAACACGGCCAGATATTTCGCCTGGGTCTTGCGCGGCTTCAGCCTGCGCCAGGCCTTTTCCGGATCGACATCATAGGCGGCCGGATCGGTGACCGCGGCCATCTCTTCCTCGACCCAGGCCAGGCGTCCGGCTTTCTGAAGGCGTTCGCGCAGCATCGGGAACAGCGCGGCCAGATGGGTCACGTCGGCCAGGGCGTAGGTCAGCTGCGCCTCGGTCAGCGGGCGGCGGGCCCAGTCGGTGAAGCGGCTGGACTTGTCCAGCTCAATCTTCAGCATCTGGCGGACCAGGGCGTCATAGGCGATCTGCTCGCCGAAGCCCGCCGCCATCCCGGCGATCTGGGTATCGAACAGCGGGCGCGGCATGGCGTCCAGGTTGTTGAATATCTCAACGTCCTGACGAGCGGCGTGAAACACCTTGAGGATGCTCTCGTCGCGCAGGATTTCGAGGAACGGCTCAAGGTCGAGCCCCTCGGCGAGCGGATCGATCACCGCCTCCGCATTTGGCGCGGCGGCCTGGATCAGGCAGAGCTTGGGCCAATAGGTCGTCTCACGCATGAACTCGGTGTCCACGGCGACGAAGGGCTGGCCTTTGATCTGATTGCAGAACGCCGACAGCGCGGCGGTAGTTGTAATAGGCTGCATCGAGCCGCTATAGCCCCGCGCGAGGAGTCTGCAAGGGCTCAAACTGCAAAGTACGGCGAAATCTCGTCATACGAAGCCAAGGCGCGCATCACATGACCGACCGTCCAAACGGCCTGACCTACGCTCAAGCGGGTGTTGATATCGACGCCGGCAACGCCCTGGTCGAGGCCATCAAGCCCTTGGCCAAGGCCACTCGCCGCCCCGGCGCGGAAGCTGGACTGGGCGGTTTCGGCGCGCTCTTCGACCTGAAAGCCGCCGGCTACGACGATCCGCTGATCGTTTCGACCACCGATGGGGTCGGCACCAAGCTGAAGATCGCCATCGACAGCGGCCTGCACGACACGGTCGGCATCGATCTGGTGGCCATGTGCGTCAACGACCTGCTGGCCCAGGGCGCCGAGCCGCTGATGTTCCTGGACTACTTCGCCACGGGCAAGCTGGACGTCGAGATCGCCAAGCGGGTGGTCGCCGGCATCGCCGAGGGTTGCAAGCTGGCTGGCGCGGCCCTGGTGGGCGGCGAGACGGCTGAGATGCCCGACATGTACAAGGACGGCGAATATGACCTGGCCGGCTTCACGGTGGGCGCCGTCGATCGTGACGACGTTCTGCCCAAGCTCGACGCCCAGCGCGCCGGCGATGTGCTGATCGGGATCGGCTCGTCGGGCCCGCACTCCAACGGCTATTCGCTGGTCCGCAAGATCGTGGAACGCTCGGGCCTGTCCTGGGACGCCCCGGCCCCCTTCGCCGAGGGTCAGACACTGGCGGAGGCCCTGATGGCCCCGACCCGCATCTATGTGAAGTCGGTCCTGCCCCTGCTGCAGGCTGGTCGCGTCAAGGGCGGCGCCCACATCACCGGCGGCGGCCTTATCGAGAACCCGCCCCGCGCGATCGCCGAGGGTTTGGTCCCGAAAATCGACTGGAACGCCTGGCCGCTGCCGCCTGTATTCGCCTGGCTTCAGGAAGTCGGCGGCGTGGCTGACCATGAACTTCGCCGCACCTTCAACTGTGGCGTCGGTTTCATGCTGATCTGCTCGCCGTCCGACGCCGAGCCCGTCCTGGCTGCCCTGCTGAACGCGGGCGAGGACGCCTTCATCTGCGGCGAACTCGCGGCCGCCTGATGAAGACCCGCGTCGGCGTGCTGATCTCCGGCCGGGGATCGAACATGGAGGCGCTTATCGAAGCCTCCAGGGCGCCTGACTGTCCCTACGAGATCGTGTTGGTGCTCTCCAACAAGTCGGACGCCGGCGGCTTGGAGACAGCGCGCGCCGCCGGGATCGAGGCCAGGGCCGTCGATCAGAAGGATTTCTTTCGGGATCGAGAGGGCCACGAACGCGCGTTGGACGCTGCTCTGCGTGGAGCTGGGGTCGAGGTCATCGCCCTGGCTGGCTATATGCGCGTACTGACGCCCTTCCTCGTAAAGGCCTGGGAAGGTCGGATGATGAACATCCACCCCTCATTGCTGCCGCTGTTTCCGGGATTGGACACCCACAACCGCGTCATCGCAGCGGGTCATGCGGAACACGGCTGCACGGTGCATTTGGTGACGGTGGGCGTTGATGAAGGGCCAGTTGTGGCTCAGGCTCGCGTTCCGGTCTTGCCGGGTGACGACGCGCAAAGCTTGAGCGAGCGGGTGCTCGTCGCTGAGCACCAGCTCTACCCAAAGGCCTTGTCCGACTTCTGCCGGAAACTGGCCGCCGCCTAGCAGCGGCGAGTGTTGCGGCAGTTGGTCGTCGCCGCGCCGGCGACACCACCGATGGCCGCGCCAGCCAATGCGCCGTCACCACCGCCCACGGCCGCGCCGACCGCGGCGCCGCCCAATGCGCCTGTAGCGGCGCGTTCAGTAACCGTGGTGCCACAGGCGGCGAGAAGCAGGCCTGCGCCAACCAGCGGGGCGAATTTCAGAATCGGGGACATGGAGAGGACTCCTTCTTACGGGGAGCCTGACCAACGGGGTTCAAAGCGTCGGGGTTCCGACCTTAGCTCATAAGAAAACGGCCGGGACGTCGCCGCCCCGGCCGTTTCAAAACTCAAGCTTGCCCGAAGCTTAGCCGACGATCTGATCGTCGGTGAAGAACTGGGCGATCTCGATCTTGGCGTTGTCCAGGCTGTCCGAGCCGTGAACGGAGTTTTCGCCGATCGACAGGGCGAAGAGCTTGCGGATCGTGCCTTCCGCCGCGTCGTTCGGGTTGGTGGCGCCCATGACTTCGCGGTAGCGAGCCACGGCGTTGTCGCCTTCCAGAACCTGGACGACGACCGGCTCGGCGGTCATCTGACCGACGAGCTCGCCGTAGAACGGACGCTCGGCGTGAACTTCGTAGAATTTCTTGGCTTGCGCCTCGGTGAGTTTGACGCGGCGCTGGGCGACGATGCGCAGGCCGGCCTTTTCGATGACTGCGTTGATCTCGCCGGTAAGGTTGCGACGCGTGGCGTCCGGCTTGATGATCGAGAAGGTGCGTTCGGTCATTTTCCGAAATCTCGTTAGTTAAGTTGTGGAATGGGAGGTCGCGGGCTTATAGCGGCGGGCCGCGTCTACGCCAACCTCCCACGACTTCGAGTTTCATGCTTCAGATCAACGACCTGACTTTCGACGCTTGGGGGCGACGCTTCTTCGAGAACGCGACCGTCATGGTCCCGCCTGGAGCCAAGGTCGGCCTGGTCGGGCGCAACGGCGTGGGCAAGTCCACTCTGTTCAAGCTGATCCTGGGCCAACTGACCCCAGGCGGCGGCGAAATCGCCTTGCCCCGTAACGCCCGCATCACATCGGTGGACCAGGAACATCCGGCAACGCCGGTCACACTGCTCGAAACGGTCCTGGCCGCCGACGAGGAGCGCGAGACCCTTACCCGCCGTCTGGACACCGCCCCGCCGGAGGAACTGGGCGAAATCTACGGACGATTGATCGAGATCGATGCGGACGCGGCGCCTAGCCGGGCCGCCGAAATCCTGATCGGTCTGGGCTTCTCCCAGGCCGACCTGGCCCGACCCATGGCCGAATTCTCCGGCGGCTGGCGGATGCGTGTGGCCCTGGCCGCGGCGCTGTTCGCCGAGCCTGACGTCATGCTGCTGGACGAACCGACCAACTATCTCGATCTGGAAGGCGCCCTTTGGCTGGAGCAGCGGCTGAAGAAGTATCCACACACCGCCCTGGTCATCAGCCACGACCGCGAATTGCTAAATAATTCCGTGGGTCACATCCTGCACCTCAGAGACGGAAAGCTGGAGCTCTACACCGGCGGCTACGACGACTATGAGATCCGCCGCGCAGAGAAGGAGCGCCTGCAGGAGGCCAATCGCGCCAAGGTCGAGGCCCAGCGCGCCCACCTGCAATCCTTTGTCGACCGCTTCCGCGCCAAGGCGTCGAAGGCGACCCAGGCCCAGTCACGCCTGAAGATGATCGCCAAACTGCCGCCCGTCAGCGCGGTGAAGGGCGAGCAGGTTTCACCCTTCACCCTGCCCTCGCCGCAACGCCCCCTGCCTCCGCCGCTGATCCGGCTGGAGAAGGCCAATGTCGGCTATGATTCCAAGGTCGTGCTGCGGAACCTGAACCTGCGCATGGACCTGGACGACCGCATCGGTCTGCTGGGCGTCAACGGCGCCGGCAAGTCGACCTTCGCCAAGCTGATCGCCGGCGCGCTGGATGTTCTGCAGGGCGAGTTCCACCGTGACCGCAAGATGAAGGTGGGCTGGTTCCACCAGCACCAGATTGAGGCGCTCGATCCGACGGACACCCCGCTGGAGATCATCCGCCGGGCCATGCCGGAGGCCTCGGAAAGCAGCCGCCGCTCTCGTCTGGCCCAGTTCGGCCTTGGCTTCGACAAGCAGGACACCACCGTCGCCAACCTGTCGGGCGGCGAACGCGCCCGCCTGTTGCTGAACCTGGTGGCGATGGAGGCTCCGCACATGCTGATCCTCGACGAACCGACCAACCACCTGGATATCGACAGCCGCCGCGCCCTGCTGGACGCCCTGAATGACTATGAGGGCGCGGTGATCCTGATCACCCACGACCGCTCGCTGATGGAGCTGGTGGCCGACCGCCTGTGGCTGGCCGCCGACGGCACCATCAAACCCTTCGACGGGGACATGGAGGACTACTCCAAATACGTGCTGGAACGCGCCCGCGCCGCCTTGCGCGCGCCGACCCAGGTGAAGGAGGAAGCACCCGCTCCTGCGCCGGCCGCACCAGCAGCGCCGCGCGTCACGGCCGCCCAGGCCGGCCCGCTCAAACGCAAGCTGGAGGCGGCTGAGACCACCCTGGCGCGCGTCACCAAGCAACTGGCCGAAATCGACGCGACGCTCGCCGACCCGCAACTCTATGTGAAGGACGCCGCCAAGGCCGTGGAACTGGGCAAGAAGCGCGAGAAGGTGCAGGGACAGGTCAACGAGGCCGAAGCCGTCTGGATGGACCTCGCCGAGCAGTTGGCGTTGATCGAGAACGCCTAGCCGACCGCTCGTCCATCGCCTCGTGCCCAGTTTTCAGCAGGCGTATCGCTGGCGGTGTCGGCCCAGAACGCCCAGCCCCCATCGGCCTGGCGCGTCAGGACAGTCAGGAACTTGGCCGTGGAGCGGCGCTCCGGCTTGCCATCCCCAGGCTTCATGACGAATTCGACGTAACCGGCGTCGACCACGACGTTCGGCGAGAGGACCTGGCGGTCGGTCAGACGGAAGGCGATATCCATCGTCGTGCCGTTCGATCGCGACTGCTCGATGAACTTGCTGACGCCCGGCACGAACGCACCCTGGGCGCTCTCCACCGGCGCCTTGGACGAGCGGGAGATATACCAGCCGTCCGGCGCGTAGACGCTCTTGAGCACGGCCCCGTCGAGATCGACATAGGCGCGCCGCATCCGGACATAGACGTCATCCAGTGCGGCGGGATGGGGCGCGACCTTGCTGGAGACCGACAGGCTCGTGTCTTTCGCCGCGGCTGTCTGCTCGTGAAGGCTGACGACGGCAGGATTGTCGGCATAGGCGGCCAGCGCCCAAGCCCCGTTAGCCTGTTTGGTCCAGGCGGCGATGAATTTACCGCCGAGTTCGCCCTGGGCAGGCTTGTGATAGCCCACCTCCACGATCGCCTCGCCATTCTGAAGGCGGGCGGCTATCCGATGGTCACGACTTGCAAAGTCGGGCTTTGCCACAGCGCCACGCAAGATGTCGCTCTGGGGATCGGCGGGCAGATGGATCGCCTTAGTGGCTGGCGCATCTGACGCGGCGTATTTGGGGACCGAGTCAGCCGCGATGGCTGACGACACGGAGGCGGCGAACAGGGCCGCGGCAAGGAAAAGCTTCATGGAACGAAGCTCTACCAGATTTGCGGCGAAACTTCGTTAGAGCTTACGCGGATTATCTCAGCCGCACTTCACTTCCTTGATGATGCCTGTGTCAGCGTCGAACAGGATGTTCGTCCGGTCCTCGCGGAAATCCATGGTCACGGGACAGGTGGTGCAGGCCACACGGCGGCGCGACGGATCTGTCGGCACAGGGATTTCGGTCTTGGGCTTGCCAATCAGGTATTGCAGCTCATCCGCGCCGCAGGTGTCCTTGGGCTTGGGCGGGGCTGGCGGCAGAATGGCGTCGGCGGGAGCCGTCGGGGTCTCTGGCGGCGGTGCGGGCGCCGGCTCGGGCGTGGTTGTGCAGGCGGTGGCCAGCAATAGCGCCGTCGTTGCGAAGATGATCCGTTTCAAGCCTGCTTCTCCCAGCCTCTTTCCGCGCCCTGCCGCCAATAGGACACCGGATGACCGGCGTCCTTGAAACCCTTCCAACGCCCGCGCGCCGTCGCCAGGGCCGCTTCGTCGCGGCCGTCGAACAACAGGATGCAGCGCGCGTGGGCGGAAAGGTCCCCCGGCTCAGCTCCATCGAGCAGGAACAACGCCTCTGCGCCGTTCGGGTTGTCGAGCTTGTCGCTCAACAACACCGGTTGCCGCTCCGCGAAGGGCTCGGCCGCCGTGCCGTGACCTATGAAGCTGTCCTCACGCCAGCTCCATAGCCAGCTGTCCAGGTGCTCGATGCGGTCGGAATCCGACGTGCGGACCAGGGCCTTCCAGCCGCGCTGCAGCGTCTTTTCCAGCAGCTCGGGCAGCACCTGATCAAGGGTGCTGCGCTCGAGATGGTAGAACCAGACTTCGCAGGTCTCGGCCATGGGGCTCCTCTTGGCCCTAAGCCTAGCCTTCGTACTTGTCGGCGACCATGCGGTTCAGAAGGCGCACGCCAAAGCCCACGGCGCCGTCCGGGATGGTCGGGCTGGTCGAGGGCTTCTTCCAGGCGACACCGGCGATATCCAGGTGCGCCCAAGGCAGACCGTTGACGAACTTCTGCAGGAACAGCGCGGCCGTGGTCGAACCGGCCGGACGGCCGCCGACGTTCTTGATGTCGGCGATCGGGCTCTCGATCTGCTTTTCGTAGGCGGCGGGCAGCGGCATGCGCCACAGCAGCTCGTTCTCGGCTTCGCCAGCGGCCAGAAGATTGCCTGACAGCTCGTCATTGTTGCTGAAGAGACCGGCGTAGTCGTTGCCCAGGGCGATGATGATCGCGCCGGTCAGGGTGGCCAGATCGACCATGAACTGAGGCTTGAAACGCTGCTGGCAGTACCAGAGGGCGTCGGCCAGCACGAGGCGGCCTTCGGCGTCGGTATTGATGACCTCGATCGTCTGACCCGACATCGAGGTGACCACGTCGCCCGGACGCTGGGCGTTACCGTCCGGCATGTTCTCGACCAGGCCCAGGATGCCGACCGCGTTGACCTTGGCCTTGCGGCCCGCCAGCACGTGCATGAGGCCGGAGACGGCCGCCGCGCCGCCCATGTCCCACTTCATGTCTTCCATGCCGTCGGCCGGCTTGATGCTGATGCCGCCGGTGTCGAAGCAGACGCCCTTGCCGACGAAGGCCACGGGCTGGGCGTCGCCGCCGCCCTTCCACTGGATGACCACCAGCTGGCTTTCGCGACGGCTGCCCTGGCCCACGCCCAGCAGGCTGCCCATGCCCAGCTTGGCCATCTCGGCCTCGCCCAGGATTTCAACGGTGAGGCCGAGCTTCTCCAGGCTTTTGACCCGCGCGGCGAACTCTTCCGGGTGCAGGATGTTGGCGGGTTCGGAAACCAGGTCGCGGCTAAAGATCACCGCATCGGACAGGGCGGCCAGCGGCTCGAAGGCGGCCTGAGCGGCGGCGAGGTCGGCGGTCTCGATCTTCACCACCTCGATCGAGGGCTTCTTCTCGGCCTTCTCGGTGGTGCGATAGCGATCGAAGCGATAGGCGGCCAAGCTCACCCCAAAGGCGGCCTTGGCGGCGGTTTCGGCGTCGCCGCCGATACGGATGATGAGTTCCTTGGACCCGCTGGCCTTGATCGCCTGATACGCCTGGGCGGCGGCCGTCTCCGCGCCGGCGACGTCCAGAGGCGCGGGCCCCGCACCAACCAGCAGAACCCGGCCGGCCTCGACGCCGCCCGGCGCCAGGAGCTCCAGGGTCTGGCCCTTGCCGCCGTTGAAGCGGCCCGCCGAGACAGCACGGGTCAGGGCGCCGCCGGCTTGCTGGTCAAGGGATTGCGCTTCCGCCGAAAGGGCCCCGCCGTCGAAGGCCAGGGCGGCGATCACGCTCGCGCCAGTGGGGGCCGTGTTCAGAGGCGCAAACTCGATCCGCATGGAAAACTCCTGCTCGCAGACGAAGACTGGATGCTGGCGGCATAGTCCAAGCGAAGAGGCAAGGAAAGCGATGCGGTTGTCTCATCGGCGCGGCGGCGTATAGAACGGTCCTTCCCATTGCGGGACAAACAGCCAAAAGCCGCCCCCGCCCTATGCGTCTAATCGAGCGCTATCTTTTCCGTCAGTTGCTGGGCCCCCTGATCCTGGCGGCGACGGCGCTCACCGCGGTCGCGGTGCTGAGCCAGAGCCTGCGCGGCCTCGACATCATTGTGGAGCAAGGCCAGACGGCGGTTCTGTTCGCCGGCCTGACGGCGCTCGCCCTGCCCCAGCTGTTCAATCTGATCCTGCCGGTGGCGGTGTTCGTCGGCGCCCTGGTGTCGTTGAACCGTCTGCATACCGAACAGGAGATCGTGGTCTGCTTCGCTGGCGGCATCAGCCGCTGGCGGGTGATTTCGCCAGCGATTCGGATCGGCGTCTTCGCCGCCCTCCTGGCCCTGGTCCTGAACCTGTGGGTCCAGCCGTGGGCGCAGCGAACCATGCGCGAAATCCTGTTTTCGGTTCAGGGCGACTTGGTCACCACCCTGGTGCGCGAGGGCGAGTTCTCCGAACCCTCGCCTGGCCTGACGGTCTACGCCAAGCAGGTGGACCGGGACGGCCTGATCCACGACCTGTTCGTCCACCAGCAGAAGGAGAACGGCGCGTCGGTCACTTACACCGCTCGCGAAGGCCGCCTTGGCAAGCTGGACGAGACGCCGATCCTGATCATGCGGCAGGGCTCCAACCAGGAGTTCTCGGCCGACGGCGTGCTGAACTACCTGTCATTCGACGAATATGTCTTCGACCTGCGCGGCTTCCTCGATCGGGACAGCCTGGTCCACTACAAGATTTCGGACCGCTATCTGCATGAGCTGTTCTTCCCGGACCTGACCCAGACCTGGGAGCAGCGCAACCGTGAAAAGATGCTGGCCGAGGGTCACTTCCGCCTGTCGTCGCCGCTCTACAACATCGCCTTCATGATGATGGCCCTGGCGGCCGTGATCGCCGGATCATTCAACCGGGCGGGTTATGGCAAGCGCATCGCGGCCGTGGCCGCCGCCGCGTCCCTCGGGCGGATCATCGGTTTCGCGGTGCAGGCGGCCTGTGCCGACGCGCCGTGGCTGAACATCGTGCAGTACCTGATCCCGCTGTCGATGATCGTTTGGGCCGCCAGCCAGCTATTCCGTCAGCGGGTGCGGCGCTTCATCAACATCGAGCATCACCGGGGCGCGCGCGACCTGTTCGGCGAGGCCTCAGCATGATTCTCATGAGCGGGCGGATCGAGCGCTACGTCCTGGTCAGGACGCTGAAGGCGCTTGGCGTGGCGGCGGCGATCTTCGCGGCCGTCGTGCTGCTGATCGACTTCGTGGATGTCTCCCGTGAAGTGGGCACTCGCACCGACGTCAGCTTCCTGCAGATGATCGGTCTGACGCTTCTGCGCGCGCCCGCCACAATCCTGGTCCTGACTCCATTTGTTTTTCTGTTTGGGACTCTCGGCGCCTTCGTCGGCCTCAACCGACGCAGCGAGCTGGTGGCCATGCGCGCGGCGGGCGTATCGGCCTGGCGCTTCATCTTCCCGGCCGCCGGCGCGGCCTTCGTCATCGGCATCCTGACGGTGACCGTACTTAACCCGGGCGCGGCGACGCTGGCCGGGCGGTTCGAAGACGCGCGCTCGCGCCTTATGGACAACTATCTCAACACCGCGCCCAAACCGAACTGGCTGCGCCAGGGCGACTCCGACACCCAGGTCGTCATTCGCGCCAAATCGCGGGAACGCGAGGGTGGAGCCCTGACCCTGCGCGGCGTTTCGCTGTTCATCTACAGCCGCGACCGCGAGGGACTGATGCGCTTCAGCCGCCGGGTGGAGGCCGAAAAAGCCCAGCTCATGCCCGGCTATTGGCAGCTCACCGGCGTACGCGAGGCGACGCCAGGCGCGGGCTCGATCCGCTCGGAAAGCCTGACGATTCCCTCGACCCTAGACCCTGCCCAGGCTTCGGCGCGATTCGGCTCGCCGCAGGCCATCGCCTTCTGGCGGCTCCCGCAGACGATCATCGAGACGAAACGGGCGGGCTTTTCGACCACGCCCTATGAGCTTCGCCTGCATCAGCTGCTGGCCACCCCCCTGCTGTTCGCCGCAATGTCGGTGCTGGCGGCGGCCTTCTCGCTTCGCCTGATGCGCCTGGGAGGGCTGGCGGGGCTGGCTGGATCAGGCGTCGCCCTTGGTTTCGCCTTCTTCTTCTTCAACGAGGTGTGCGGCGCCCTGGGACGGGCGGGAATCATTCCCGCCTTCGCCGCGGCTTGGACTCCGCCGGCCCTGGCGTTGCTCGCCGGGATCATTCTGCTTTCTTACACCGAGGATGGTTGAGTTCGTGGCCTCGTTGCACCAAGAGTCCGCCCGTGGAGGATGGGTCCGTATGAGTTCCAGCCAGACGGCGTTGCTGGGCGGCGCGGCCGCTATCGCGCTCTTGATCGCCGGCGGCAGCGCCAGCGCTCAGGCGCCCGCGCCCCTGCCTGTCGCTCCGCCCGCTCCACCGCCGGTGACCGACGGTCTGGGCGAGGACGGCTTCTACCTGGAAGCTGACCTGGTCATCCGCGACGACAAGAACGACACCATCACCGCACGCGGGGAAGTCGAGGCGCGCCGCAACGGCCGCACCCTGCGCGCCGAGGAGGTCGTCTACAACCAGGGCACCAAGATCGTCACGGCCAAGGGTAACATCGTCCTGGTCAACGCCGATGGCTCCACCCAGTTCGCCGACGAACTGACCTTGGACGAGGACATGTCGGCAGGCTTCGCGCGAGGCTTCGCCATGCGCATGCAGCCCAACGTCAAGATCGCGGCCGACGCCGCGATCCGCCGCAACGAGAACGTCAACGAACTGTCGCGGGCGGTCTACACCCCCTGCCCTGTCTGCGCGGACGGCGGCGATGACAACACGCCGACCTGGCAGATCAAAGCCGCCAAGGTCGTCCAGGATCGCAACAAGCAGCTGGTCTACTACCAGAACGCCGTCGTTGAGATGTGGGGCGTCCCGGTCGCTTACCTGCCTGTGTTCTGGCACGCGGACCCCAGCGCCAAGCGCCGGTCCGGCTTTCTGCCGCCCAAGGTCGAGGTGACCCGTCGCCGGGGCTTCTCCTACGAGCAGCCGTACCTACAGGTTCTGTCGCCGTCATCGGAAGTGGTTCTCAGTCCGCAGTTCAACGCGGATGTGAATCCGTTCCTGAACATGACCTACCGCAAGCGCTTCTATTCCGGCTATCTGGAGGCGCGCGCCGGTTACACCTATGAGCGTGACGTGGATGGCAACGGGGAGCGCTTTGGCGAGCGCACCCATCGCAGCTACCTGCTCGCCAAGGGCAAGTTCGAGATCGACGACAAGTGGGACTGGGGATTCGCGGCCGAGCGGACGTCTGACGACTTCCTGTTCGACAACTACAGCGTCGACGACGTCTACTCGCAGCGCGGCCTGTTCACGCCGGACGATCACCGCCTGATGTCGCAGGTCTATACGACCCGCCAGGACGCCCGGTCCTACCTCTCCATCGCCGCCGTCAGCGTTCAGGGCCTGCGGATCGGCGACCAGGATCGCACCTTCCCCACCGTCGCCCCGCTGGTGGAGGCGCGCTGGGAGCCTGAGAGCGCCGTCGCCGGGGGACGCCTGCGGATCCGCGCCAGCGGCGTGGTCCTCAATCGCGATCAATCGCAATCGATCGCGCCGACGCCGGCCGATCCGCGCCCCGCTGGTGCAGACAGCCGCCGCGCCACGGGCGAAGCCAGCTGGCGCCGTGACTTCACCCTGTCTAGCGGTCTGCGGGTCACGCCCTTCCTGCAGACGCGGTTCGACACCTACAACGTGTCCGATCTGGCCGGCGTGTCGGGTTCCGATACTGTCACGAGGGGCCTGGGTGTCGCCGGGGCCGATATCAGCTGGCCGTTCTTCAAGCGCCTCTCGGCCGGTTCGATCGTTCTGGAGCCCGTGGCCCAGATCGCCATCTCGCCTGACAGCGATCTGGACTCGCGCATCCCGAACGAAGACAGCCTGGCTTTCGAGTTCGACGAGAACAATCTGTTCCGCGCCAACAAGTCGCCGGGCTTCGACCTCTATGAGGGCGGCCGACGCCTGAACGCTGGCGGCCGCGCCCGCATCTCGATGGACGACGGCCGCGAAGCCAGCCTGCTGATCGGCCGCAGCTTCCGCGCCGAGCGCGACGACCTGTTCCCGCCCCGCACAGGGCTGCAGCACAAGGCGTCCGACTGGGTCGTCTCCGCCGACGCCAAGCCGATCAAGGGCGTGTCCGTGTTCACCCGCTCGCGTCTGGACAACGACACCATGTCGATCCGCCGCCTGGAGGCGGGGGCTGACGTCAGTCACGCCCGTGGCTATGCCGTGGTTCGCTATCTGCGCGACGACCTGGATATCAACGGGTTCAAGCAGGAAAACTTCGACGTCTACAGCGAGCTTTTCGTCACCAAGAACTGGGGCGTCTCGTTCGTCGGTTCACGCGATCTACGCAGCGACAACTGGCGTCGCCGCGACATCGGCGTGGTGTGGAAAGACGACTGTCTGCGGGTCGATGTCGTCTTCCAGCGGGAAGACCAGTACGTCAACACGCCGACCGGCGTGCGCATTCGCCCCAACGACTCCATTCAGCTGCGCCTAACGCTCGCCACATTGGGCGATACAGGCTACTAGCACCTGCAAGTATTCCGGGCGCGCGCCCGAGTGAGAGGAACGACAACATCCATGCGGTTGGCGCGTAGTGTGACGAGCCTGGCGTTGGCGGCGGTTTCCGTGTTCGCCCTGAACGCGGCGGCGGTGGCGAACGCTCAGGAGCAGGCGGCCCAGCCGGCTCCGGAAGCAGTCCAGGCCGAGGGCCCGCGGCCGCTCGCCGAGAGCATCGCCGCCGTCGTCAATGACGATCTGGTCTCCACCTATGACCTGATGCAGCGCATGCGCCTGCTGATGGTCACCTCCGGCGTGCAGCCGACCCAGGAGACCCTGCCCCAGCTGCAGGCCGAGGCCATGCGCTCGCTGGTGGACGAACGTCTGCAGATCCAGGAACTGCGGCGGATCGAAAAGCAGAACAAGACCGAGATCATCGCCACCGACAAGGAGGTCGATGAGCAGATCGCCGACGTCGCGCGCGGCAACAACATCTCGTCCGAACAGCTTCTGGCCTCTCTGGCGGCTCAAGGGGTTGGCGCGCAGACCTTCCGCGAACAACTCCGCGCCGAGCAGAGCTGGCAGAATTATATCTCCGGCCGCTACGGCTCGCGCCTGCGCATCGGCGAAGACCAGATAACCGCTTTCCAGCGACGCCTGGCGGAAGCCACCAGCAAGCCGCAGTATCAGGTCGGCGAAGTGTTCCTCGACGCCAACCGTGTCGGCGGCATGGACGTGGCCATGAACGGCGCGACCCAGCTGATCGCCCAGATCCAGCAAGGCGCGCCCTTCCCCGCCGTCGCCCGCCAGTTCTCCGCCGCGGCCACGGCCGCCAATGGCGGCGACGCCGGCTGGGTCGCTCCGGGCGAAATGCCGCCGGAAGTCGACGCCGCCCTGGCGCAACTTCGACCGGGTCAGCTGTCCGCGCCTATCCCGGTCCGCGATGGCGTCTATATCGTCCTCCTGCGCAACAAGCGCTCTGGCGCCGACTCGCTAATGGTTGATCTGAAGCAGGCGGCGTTGACCTTGCCGACCGATGCGCCAGAGTCGGAAGTCGCGGCCGCGACGGCCAAGCTCAACGAGCTGCGCGCCCAAGTGAACAACTGCCAGGCGCTCGAACCCGCGGCGGCCAAGTTCGACGGCGTCATCGCCGGCGACCTGGGTGAAGCCGAAATCAAGGATCTGGCGCCCGCCTTCCAGGAAGCCGCCCGCACTCTCGAGATAGGTCAGGTATCGGCTCCGATCCGTACGGATGCGGGCCTGCATATCGTGGCGGTCTGCGGCAAGAAGCAGGGCGGCCAGAACGCACCGTCGCACGATCAGATCGAAAACCGTCTACGCGGCCAGCAGCTGTCGCTGATCTCCAAGCGCACGCTGCGTGACCTGCGCAATTCGGCGACGATCGAGACCCGTTGACCACGAGACCACTCGCCCTTTCCCTTGGCGATCCTGCGGGCGTAGGTCCGGAGATCGTCGCCAAGGCCTGGGCTGAACTGCGGACAGGCGGCCCCGCCTTCATGGTGGTGGGCGACGCACAGTCCCTGCGCGCCGCCTCTGGCGCGCCTTCGGTGCGTGCGGTCACTGGGCCCAAGCAGGCGCTCGAAGTCTTCGCCGACGCCCTGCCGGTGCTGGATCTGCCCCTACAGTCGCCCGTCGTCGCCGGACAGCCCAATAGCGCCCATGCCGGCGCCATCATCCGCTGGATCGAGACAGGGGTCGGCCTGGC
Source organism: Caulobacter sp. NIBR2454 (assembly GCF_027474405.1). Lineage (GTDB taxonomy): Bacteria > Pseudomonadota > Alphaproteobacteria > Caulobacterales > Caulobacteraceae > Caulobacter. The sequence continues at coordinate 1,699,287 of NZ_CP114871.1, read as the reverse complement.
GCTCTCGGGACAGGTCGGCGGCCTTGTCACGGCCCCCATCGCCAAGGCTCCGCTCTATGAGGCCGGCTTCAAATTTCCTGGTCACACCGAGTTTCTGGCCGAATTGACGGCTGGCGCGCCCCTGACCGGCTCACGAGGTCCGGTGATGATGCTGACCGCTGGCGACTTGCGCGTCAGCCTGGTCACCATCCACACGCCGATTTCAGCGGTTCCCGAGGCCCTTTCGGTCGAAGCCATCCTCGCCGCCGCCCGCGTGACGGTTCAGGCTTTGAAGCAGGATTTCGGCATCCTCTCGCCGCGCCTGGCCGTCGCCGGCCTTAACCCACATGCGGGTGAAGACGGCGGCATTGGGCGCGAAGAGATCGAGGTGATCCGGCCAGCGGTGGATGTGCTGCGAGCCGAGGGCGTCGACGTCCGCGGGCCGTCCCCCGCCGACAGCCTCTTCCATGCAGAGGCTCGGACCCGGTACGACGCCGTTCTGTGCATGTATCACGACCAAGCCTTGATCCCGGTTAAGATGCTGGACTTCTGGGGCGGCGTGAACGTGACTTTGGGCCTACCCATCGTGCGTACCTCTCCCGACCACGGCACCGCTTTCGACATCGCGGGGCGCGGCGTGGCCCGCCCTGACAGCTTGGTCCAGGCGATCCTCCTGGCCGATCAGATCGCCGGCCGACGGACACAGTCATGAGCGTCGCCGATCTTCCGCCCCTGCGCGACACCCTGACCGAGCACGGCCTGCTGGCCAAGAAGAGCTTCGGCCAGCACTTCCTGCTGGACCTCAATATCACCCGCAAGATCGTCCGCCTGGGCGGCATCGGCGAAGGTGATGTGGTCATCGAGGTTGGCCCCGGCCCCGGCGGCCTGACCCGCGCTCTGCTGGAGACCGGCGCCCGCGTTATCGCGGTGGAGAAGGACGCCCGCTTCCTGCCGCTGCTGGCTGAACTGTCGGACGCCGCTGACGGTCGTCTCGACGTGGTCGAGGGCGACGCGCTGGAGGTGAACGAAGCCGCCCTGCTCGCCGAACGCGGCCTCGGCCCCGTCGCCAAGATCGCCTCCAACCTGCCCTACAACGTCGGCACGCCGCTGCTGATCAAGTGGCTGACCGCCGGCTTTCGCCCCGCCTCCATGACCCTGATGTTCCAGAAGGAAGTCGCCGACCGCGTCGCGGCTTCAGCCGGCGACAACGCCTATGGCCGCCTGGGCGTGATCTCGCAGGCCGTCTGCCAAGCGCAGGTCGTCATGGACCTGCCTGCCCGCGCGTTCACGCCTCCGCCCAAGGTGTCCTCGGCCGTAGTGCAACTGGTCCCACTGGATAGTCGGCCCTCCCCCGCTCTGCTGTCGGCCCTGGAGAAGGTCACCGGCGCGGCTTTCGGCCAACGCCGCAAGATGCTCCGCTCCAGCCTCAAGACCCTGGGCGGCGCGGAACTGTGCGAGAGAGCCGGAGTCGATTCAGACGCCCGCGCGGAGACCATCGATGTCGATGGTTTCCTGAGACTGGCCGCAGCTCTCTAGCCTTCAAAAGCCGCGATAATGGGGCACGGCCCCACGGCCGACGCGCCGCAGTCGGCGGCCAGACGCTTGAGCGCATCCCGCGCCGTCTTCAGCTGCAGGATCTTTTCATCCAGCGCCGCAACGCGCTCTTCGGCCAGCGATCGGGCGCGGGCCCGATCCTCTGTGGAATCGAGCGCCAGCAGTTCGGCGATCTGATCCAGGGTGAAACCGGCAGCCTGGGCCGACCGTATGAAGCGGAGTCTACGAGCATCCTCGGCGCCATAGCGCCGGACGCCGCCACCCGCGCCCGCGTCGCGTTGCGGCGTCCCCAGCAGGCCACGTCGCTGGTAGTAGCGGATCGTCTCGACTCCGACCCCGCCCTGGCGGGCGAGACCCGCGATCGTCGTCGAATTCATCATTGACTCCGTACCATGGTACGGAGCGTACATAGCCGTGGTCCGTTCATACACAAGAGGAGAACGACCATGTCCGCCGAGAACCGCCAAGCCGTCCTGTACCGCATGGTCATGCCGCAGCATGTCTGTCCCTACGGGTTGAAGGCGCGGGATCTACTCCGCCGCAAAGGCTACGCGGTTGATGATCATTGGCTGACCACCCGGGCGGAGACTGACGCCTTCAAGGCCGAGCATGAGGTGAAGACGACGCCACAGGTCTTCATTGGCGGCGTGCGGATCGGCGGCTACGACGACCTGCGCCGCCATTTCGGCCTGAAAGTTCGCGACCCGAAGGCGGCGACCTATACACCTGTACTGGCCCCATTCGCCCTAACCGCCCTGATGGCCATGGCGGCCAGCTATGCCGTGAACGGCTCGGTCTTCACGATCCGGGCGGGCGAGTGGTTCATCGGTTTCAGCATGTGCGTCCTGGCGATGCAAAAGCTGAGGGACGTGGAAAGCTTCGCTACCATGTTCCTGAACTACGATCTGCTCGCCAAGCGATGGGTTCGATATGGATATATCTACCCGTTCGCAGAGGCGGTCGCTGGCGTGTTGATGGTCGCCGGGGCCCTGACCTGGCTGTCAGCGCCGATCGCCCTGTTCATCGGCGGCGTTGGTGCGGTGTCGGTTTTCAAGGCGGTCTATATCGACAAGCGCGAACTGAAATGCGCCTGCGTGGGCGGCGATAGCAACGTCCCGCTTGGCTTCATCTCGCTGACCGAGAATCTGATGATGGTCGCCATGGCCGTTTGGATGCTGGCCATGCCACACAGCCTTTAGGGCAGCGGTTCGTCCAGCAGGCTCTGGACGAAGTCACCGATCCAGACACCCCGCGACCGCTTCAGGCGTTCGGCGTGATAGACGTGGGCCAGGTCCGAATAGGCGCGGTCGAAGTCGTCGTTCAGCAGAACGTAGTCGAAGGCCTGCCAGTTGGTGATCTCGGTCTTGGCCCGAGCGATGCGGCGACGGATCGTCTCGTCGCTGTCGGTCGATCGGGTGTGCAGCCGCCGGTTCATCTCGGCGATGGACGGCGGCAGGATATAGACCATCACGCAGTCGGCGCGGGCCTGCTCGCAGACCTGGAAGGCCCCTTGGTCATCGATATCGAACAGCACGCTTTCGCCCCGCGACAGGGCTTCCTCGATCGGCGCTCGCGGGCTGCCGTACTTGTTGCCGTGAACCTCGGCCCATTCGAGGAAGGCGTTGTCCTCGACCATCTGGTCGAACTGATCATGGCTGACGAAGTGGTAGTCGCGGCCCTCGTGTTCCCCGGCGCGCGGCTCGCGGGTGGTGGCGCTGATCGACAGGTGCAGGTCGGGATGATCCGAAACCAGACGGCGGGTCAGGGACGTCTTGCCTACGCCCGAAGGCGCCACGACCATCATCATCAGGCCGCGCGTAGGGTGTGTATGGCTATTCGACATTCTGGACCTGTTCGCGGAACTGATCGACCGTGGCCTTGAGGTCCAGGCCGATGGCGGTCAAGCCCGGGCTGCCTGACTTGGAGCACAGCGTGTTGGATTCGCGCATGAACTCCTGGGTCAGGAAGTCCAGCTTGCGGCCAACCGCGCCGTCGCCGCTGAGCAGGGTGCGGGCCGAGGCGATGTGCCCCGCCAGGCGGTCGAGTTCCTCGCGCACGTCAGCACGCAAGGCAAGGGTCGCCGCCTCCTGAAGGATCTTCTCTTCCGAGACGTTCTCCCCCAGCAGTTCAGCCATTCGGCGGGCGAGCTTGTCCTTGAGGGCTGCGGGCTGAGCGGCGGCTTCGTTCTCAGCCGAGGCGACCAGGGCTTCGATGCGATCAACCAGCCCGGTCAGGACGGGGGTCAAGGACCGCCCCTCCTCGCCCCGCGCGGCGCGCAACCCGTCCAGGGCGACGGCGAGGGTCGCGACCATCGCCTGCTCGACAGCGGCCTTGGCCTCGGCGTCCTCGCCTTCCTCGGCGCTTTCCAGCACGCCCTTGAGGGCCAGCAGCCCATCCAGACGCGGCTTTTCAGCAAGACCGGTGGCCACATAAGGCTGACCGGCCGCTAGGTAACGCTCCAGCTGGGCGATATTGACGCTGATCTGGCCGGCGGCGTCCGCCTGCTTGGCCACAACCCCGATTGTGACCTGACCACGCTGGAAGCGCGACTGGGAGCCTTCCCGGGCGGCGCGATCGAGGGCGTCGAAGCCGGGAGGGCCACGGAAGCGCGTCTCCAGATTGCGGCCGTTGACCGACCGCGCCTCGACGGCCCAGGTCCAGGCGCCGAGCGCGCCTTCGGCTCGGGCGAAGCCGGTCATTCCGGAGATCATTGGCCGGCCCTTTCGCGCTCGATCCGGCGCCAGTTGGCGACGTTCTTCTGATGCTCTTCGTAAGTCGGCGCGAAGACATGCCCGCCCGTGCCGTCAGCCACGAAGAACAGCGCGTCCGTCTTGGGCGGGTCAAGCACGGCGGCGATGGCCGCCCGCCCCGGATTTGCGATCGGCGTCGGCGGCAGGCCGGCGATGCGATAGGTGTTGTACGGCGTCTCGCTGGCGACTTCCGAGGCGCGCAGACCGCGACCCAGCGGTCGGCCACGGGTCAGGCCGTAGATGATCGTCGGATCACTCTCCAGCCGCATCCCCTGGCGCAGGCGGTTGACGAAGACGGCGGCGACCTGGGGCCGCTCGGAGGCGACGCCGGTCTCTTTCTCAACAATGGAGGCTAGGGTGATCGCCTCTTCCTGCGTCGTGAACGGCAGGCCGGCTTGGCGCTGGTCCCACAAGGTCGCCATCAGGGCGTCATGGGCGTCCATCATGCGCTGGAGCACCGCGGCGCGGTCCTCGCCACGCTGGATGTCATAGGTTTCGGGCAACACCGAGCCTTCCGGAGGGGTCGGCGCCACGCCGGTGAGCAGGGTTTCGGCGTTGAGAATATCAACCACCATCTCGGCGGTCATACCCTCGGGGATCGTCACTTGATGGCGGACGATGCGACCTTCACGGATCGCCCGTAGGATCGAGGACATCGACGCCCCGGACGCGAATTCGTATTCCCCCGCCTTGAGCTGACGAGAGCCGCCGGTGAACTGGGCGGCCGCCAGAAAGACGGAGCTGGAGCGCACGACGCCTTCGCGCTGAAGAGTCGCGGCGATCTCGGACAGTCCGGCGCCCTTGCGCAGCATGACCACCGTCACCTCGCCGGACTTCGCCTTGGGTCCTGGACCGGCATAGGTCCACAGGCCAAAGGCGGCGACCAGCAGCGCGATGAAAGTCAGGGTCGCAAGGGCCGCCCCACCACGGGCGACCGCGACGCGGCGATTCAGCGGCAGGCGCCTGGGCTTGCCAGGGCGGGTCTTGCCCGCCCGCTTTTTGGCGGAGGGGCGTCGGCTCACTGGACCCGTCGGAACACGACCGAGGCGTTGGTGCCGCCGAAGCCGAAGCTGTTGGAGACGACCACGTCGATCTTCATCGGCTTGGCCTTATGCGGCACCAGATCCATCTTCGTCTCGACGGCAGGGTTGTCGAGATTGATGGTCGGCGGCGCAATCTGGTCGCGAATGGCCAAGATCGAGAAGATCGCCTCGATCGCCCCGGCGGCCCCCAGAAGGTGCCCGGTCATCGACTTGGTCGAGGACATGGAGACATTGGCGGCATGATCGCCCAACAGGCGCTCGACCGCCCCGGCTTCGATGCCGTCGGCCATGGTCGAGGTGCCATGGGCGTTGATGTAGTCGACCGCGGTCGGCTCAAGCCCGGCGCTCTTGAGCGCGGCCTTCATGGCGCGGAAGCCGCCGTCGCCGTCCTCGGATGGCGCGGTGATGTGATAGGCGTCGCCCGAAAGGCCATAGCCGACAACCTCGGCATAGATCTTCGCGCCGCGAGCCTTGGCGTGCTCGTATTCTTCCAGCACCACCATGCCCGCGCCTTCGCCCATGACGAAGCCGTCGCGGTCCTTGTCGTAGGGGCGCGAGGCCTTTTCAGGCGTGTCGTTGAACTCGGTCGCCATGGCGCGGCAAGCGATGAAGCCCGCGATACCGACGGGGCAGATAGCCGCTTCGGCGCCGCCGGCGACCATCACGTCGGCGTCGCCGTTGCGGATCAGCCGCATGGCGTCGCCAATGGCGTGAGCGCCCGTGGCGCAGGCCGTCACCACCGCGTGGTTCGGACCCTTGAAGCCGTAACGGATGGAAACCTGACCCGAGATCAGGTTGATCAGGGCCGAGGGGATGAAGAACGGGCTGACCTTGCGCGGGCCGCGTTCCTTCAGCTCGATAGCGGTGTCGGCGATGGTCGCCAGCCCACCGATGCCGGAGCCGATGATGACGCCGATGCGTTCCTTGAGGTCTTCGTCCTCGACCGCGTCGAGACCCGCGTCCTTGACCGCTTCGTCGGCGGCCGCGACGCCGTAAAGGATGAAGTCGTCGACGCGACGCTGATCCTTGGGGCTCATGGTCTTGTCGGGATCGAAGGAGCCCGGCACGTCAGGACCGCCGCCGCCGCGACCATCGACGCGCGGAACCTCGCACGCGACCTGACAGGCATAGTCGGTCGTGTCGAAGGCGGTGATCCGCCCTGCGCCGGACTTGCCGGCCACGATGCCCTTCCAGGTCAGTTCAACGCCTTGGCCCAGCGGGGTCAAAAGCCCCATCCCGGTGACGACGACTCTACGCATGCTTCACTCCCAACCTGTGTTGATTGGCCAGCCCGCTAGCTCGGGCCGAAACGAAAACCGCCGCGCTGCGCCGGACAATGCCCGATGCAGCGCGGCGGCGAAACGACGGTCGCGAGACCGACAGGCTCTTACGAGCCAGTCTTCTCGGTGATGAATTTCACGGCGTCGCCGACGGTCTGAATGTGTTCAGCCGCGTCGTCCGGAATTTCAATGTCGAATTCTTCTTCGAAGGCCATGACCAGCTCGACGTTGTCGAGGGAGTCGGCGCCCAGGTCGTCGATGAAGCTGGCCTTCTCGGTGACCTTTTCCGGATCGGCATCGAGGTGCTCGATGACGATCTTACGCACGCGCTCGAGAATGTCGGACATATTAAGTTCTAGTCCCTCTAGTGACTGTTTAGGACGCAACGGCTGGCATAGAGGCCAGTCGTCACGGGAATCTTCGGGGCTTTCGCTATCACGTTCCTTTCGGAGTGACCAGCACAAGACCCCAACCTGCATGCAGGCTTAGATCATCGCCATCCCGCCATTCACATGTAGGGTCTGACCGGTGACATAAGCCGCCTCATCACTGGCCAGATACACGCAGGCCGCGGCGATGTCGCCCCCCTGACCGAGACGACCGGCCGGGATGGAACCCATGATGGTGGCCTTCTGCTGCTCGTTCAAGGAGTCGGTCATCGGGCTTTCGATGAAACCAGGCGCCACACAGTTGATGGTGACGCCTCGACTGGCGACTTCCTGAGCGACGGCCTTGGAAAAACCGATCATGCCGGCCTTGGAGGCGGCGTAGTTGGCCTGACCTGGGTTGCCAGTGACGCCCACCACCGAAGTGATGCCGATGATGCGGCCGTTGCGGCGCTTCATCATGCCCTTCATGGCGGCGCGGGAGAGGCGGAAATAGCTCTCCAGATTGACCTTGAGGACCGTCTCCCAGTCCTCGTCCTTCATACGCAACAGAAGGCCGTCACGGGTGATGCCGGCGTTGGCGACCAGAATGTCCACCGGCGCGCCGGCGGCTTCCTCGGCAGCGGCCACCAGGCCATCGACAGCCACGGGATCGGAAAGGTTGGCCGCCACGGTGCTGACCCGCTCGCCCAGCTCACCCGCCAGGGCGTCCAAGGCTTCCTTACGGGTGCCTGAGAGTACGACGTGCGCGCCCTGAGCATGCAGGGCGCGGGCGATGGAGCCCCCGATGCCGCCCGTGGCGCCCGTCACCAGGGCGGTCTTGCCGGTAAGATCGAACATCTTTGTGTCCTCAGAAGGATTGGGCGAACGCTTCGAGGTCCGCCGGCGTGTTGAGGGGAACGGCTTCTGCGTCGGGAGCGATCCGTTTGGCCATGCCGGAGAGCACCTTGCCGGCGCCGGCTTCGGCGAAGCGGGTCACGCCGCCCTCGCCCGCCAGCCACAGCATCGATTCGCGCCAGCGAACGCGGCCGGTGACCTGCTCGACCAGCAGGCGACGAATCTCTTCCGGGTCATGGATCGGGCGCGCCGTGACATTGGCGACCAGAGGCGCGCGCGGCGCGACGATGGTCGCGGCCGCCAGGGCTGAAGCCATTTCGTCGGCCGCCGGCTGCATCAGGGGGCAATGGAAGGGCGCGGAGACGTTCAGCGGGATCGCCCGCGCGCCAAGCTCCTTGGCCTTTTCGATGGCGCGATCCACGGCGGCCTTGGAGCCGCTGATGACCACGTTGCCCTGGTTGTTGTCATTGGCGACCACGCAGACGCCCAGTTCCGCGCCCGCCGCGGCGGCTTCTTCAGCAAGAGCCACGTCGGTCTTTGGACCGATGAGAGAGGCCATCGCCCCCTCGCCCACCGGAACGGCGCGCTGCATGGCCTGGCCGCGCAGTTTCAAAAGGCGGGCGGTGTCGGCGAGGCTGATCGCCCCCGCCGCGGCGAGGGCCGAGTATTCGCCCAGGCTATGGCCGGCGACACAGGCGGCCTTGTCGATGCCGACGCCGAACTCACGCTCCAGGGTGCGCATGACCGCCAAGCTGACGGCCATCAAGGCCGGCTGGGCGTTCTCAGTCAGGGTCAGGTCGCTCTCGGGGCCTTCGCGCATCAGCTTGGACAGCGACTGGCCCAGGGCCTCGTCGACTTCCTGGAACACTTCGCGGGCGCTGGCGAAGGCTTCGGACAGCTCAGCGCCCATGCCCACGGCCTGGCTGCCCTGCCCCGGAAAGATGAAGGCGATGCTCATAAGCGTCGTTCCTTGAGGTGACGAATCCGGCGGGCAGGGTTAGGGGAAAGGTTCGCGCGGGGCAACCGCCACGTCTGGGCGAGCGCCCAGTCCCGCCACCCCCAGAAGGATGCTGACTTGCCCGCCTATAGGCTAGCCATCTTCGATTTCGACGGCACGTTGGCTGACACTTATGAGTGCTTCCTCGCGCTTTCCGACGAAAGCGCCGATCGGTTCGGCTATCGGCGTCTGGATCGCGACAACATGGACGCCCTGCGCCGCATGAGTGCGCGGGAGCTTATGGCGCATCAGAAGGCGCCCATGTGGAAACTGCCCTTCATCGCAGCCCATGCTCACAAGCGCATGGCGGCCCAGCTGAGCGAGGTCCGGCTATTTATGGGGGTGGACGCGATGTTGGCCGATCTGCACGGACGCGGCGTCACCCTGGCCCTTGTTTCTTCAAACTCCGAAGCGAACGTGCGCCAGATTCTGGGCCGAAACGCCGCGCTTTTCACCCGCATGGAATGCGGCGCGTCGATGTTCGGCAAGGCCGCCAAGTTCAAGAAACTGATGGCCCAGCTCAAGGTGCTTCCCGACCAGACGATCAGCATCGGCGACGAAATTCGGGACATAGAAGCCGCACGCAAGGTCGGCATAGCCGCTGGCGCGGTGGCCTGGGGCTATAATTTGCTCGACGCCTTGCAAGCTAGAGCGCCAGATAGAACCTTCCACCATGTGGAAGACATCGCCACACAGATCGGCTGAACGCCGACACCCCGGAGAGACGTTCGGATGAAAAAGACCATTGTCGGCGCCCTGACCGCCTTCGTCGCTGCCATCAGCCTGAACGGCGCGGCCCATGCCGCCCTCCCCGTCGGCGCCAAGGCCCCCGACTTCACCGCTGAAGGCGCCCTGGCGGGCAAGCCATTCAAGTTCCACCTGGCTGAAGCTCTGAAGAAGGGGCCGGTGGTGCTGTATTTCTTCCCGTCGGCCTTCACCAAGGGCTGCACCATTGAGGCGCACGAGTTCGCCGAGGCCGCGGACGATTTCGCAAAGGCTGGCGCGACCCTGATCGGCGTCACCGCCGGCAATACCGACCGTCTGGCGGCGTTCTCCAAGGAAGCCTGCCGAGACAAGTTCCCGGTTGCGGCCGTGAACAAGGAAACCATCAAGGCCTATGACGCCGTCCTGGCCTTGAAGCCCGACCTTTCGGACCGCACGTCCTATGTCATCGGCAAGAACGGCAAGATCGCCTTCGTTCACAGCGACCTGAGCCCGGTCGATCACATCAAGCTGACCCTGAAGGCCGCTCAGGACCTGAAGGCCAAGAAGTAGCTACCAGTCGACCTTCAGCAGGCGCAGGACGACGCGCTGGTCGGGAGGTCCGTCCAGCCGTTCCTGCGTGCTCAGGGTGAACTCGGCGGGGATGTGGAGGGGGCGCGTCAGGCTGACCGCGACGCGCTCCTCACCCCGGTTTCCCGCACCCAGCGCCAAAGAACCGACCTGCCGGCCGGCAAGGGTCAGGGACGAGCTGATGTCGGCGCGCCCCATCGTATCGCCGCCAGCCATGGACCGAAGAGCGTTCATGTCCATGGACAAGCGCAGATAGTTGGCCGCCGGCGCCAAGCCGAAGCCCATGCGCCGCCCCATGGACGATCGCAGCGCCGCTTCGGTCTCGTTCCAGCTGGCGCCGAAAGACAGGCTGCGCTTTTCGTCTTGTGTGTAGCTGGCCCGCTCGGTGACCCGGAAATCCAGGCCATAGGTCGCAAGGTTCGTGTCCCCCGCAACGCGCGCCGTCACCAGAGCGTCGTCGCCACCGAGAACGTTGGACATATCCAGCGGCAAGGCAGCCGAATAGCTGGCCAGATCGCCGTTGTTGGCGGAAACGGCCAGGGCGGGCTTTTGCGCCACGACGCCGGCGACGGCGGCGGCGCCGATCAACGACGCCGAAAGCCCCAAACCCAAGCTGCATATGGCCTTACGCATGATTTCGGCTCTAACATGATCCGCGCAGAAGGTCAGGGGGCGTCCCGGTTGGCGCCGTTCCTTCCCCCGGGTGATGCGTTTTTGCGCTCCTGGGGCCGCACCTGGGCCGAGAAAACTTGCTAATTCGGCGTGCGCCGTGTAATTGCGCGCCCTCTCACGGAAGGCGGTCATTCGCAGGATCTCGGTTCGCCGAGATCGGGATCATCCCCCAGCTCGCGTCTGAACCATCGCTTTCGACGGACTTCCGCCGTCGGACGCGCCGCTTTCCAAGCCGGAAGAAGGAAACCATGGCTCTATACGAACACGTGGTCATTGCGCGGCAGGATATCTCCCCGCAACAGGCCGAAGCCCTGAACGATCAGCTCAAGGCTCTCATCGAAGAACAAGGCGGCTCGATCGCCAAGATCGAGTACTGGGGTCTTCGCAACCTCACCTACCGCATCAAGAAGAACCGCAAGGGTCACTATTCCCTGCTCGCCATCGACGCTCCGGCGGCGGCGGTGAAGGAAATGGAACGCCAGCTGTCGCTCAACGAAGACGTGCTGCGCACCCTGACCGTCCGCGTCGAGGAACTCGACCTGGAACTGTCCCCGGTTCTGGCCCGCCGTGACCGCGACCGTGAACGTCGCGACGACTACACGCCGGCAGCGTAAGGGAGAAAGAAATCATGACCGATACGACTGCTCCCGAAACGGCCGCCGCCGGTTCCGCCGCTGGCGGCGCCCGTCGCCCGTTCTTCCGCCGCCGCAAGGTGTGCCCGTTCTCCGGCGCCAACGCTCCGAAGATTGACTACAAGGACGTCAAGCTCCTGCAGCGCTACGTCTCTGAGCGCGGCAAGATCGTGCCGTCGCGCATCACCGCGGTGTCGGCCAAGAAGCAACGCGAACTGGCCAAGGCCATCAAGCGCGCCCGCTTCCTGGCTCTGCTCCCCTACGTCGTGAAGTAAGGGAGACGCCACGATGAAAGTCATTCTGCTCGAACGCGTTGAAGGCTGGGGTGGCCTCGGCGACACGGTCACCGTGAAGGACGGCTACGCCCGTAACTTCCTGCTGCCGCGTCACAAGGCTCTGCGCGCCACGTCCGCCAACCAGAAGATCTTCGACGCCCAGCGCGCTGAGATCGAAAAGCGCAACGTCGCCAACCGTGAAACCGCCTCCAAGGCTGGTGAAGCGCTGGACGGCACGTCGTACGTGATGATCCGCTCGGCCGGTGAAACCGGTCAGCTGTACGGCTCGGTCGCTGGCCGTGACGTCGCTGACGTGGTCAACGCCAACGGCGGCAAGATCGAACGCTCGATGGTCGTGCTGGACAAGCCGATCAAGACGCTCGGCGTTCACGAAGTGAAGGTGAAGCTCCATGCGGAAGTCACCATCACCGTGAAGCTGAACATCGCGCGCAGCCAGGACGAAGCCGATCGCCAAGAGCGCGGCGAGAACGTCATCGCCTCGCAATTCGAAGAGGAACGCGCGGCCGACGCTGAAGCCGCTCAAGACCTGCTCGAAGGCGGCGCCGGCCAACAGGAAGGCGAATACGCCTAACTGCTGCGTCAGCTAGCAAAAACCGAGAACGGCGCGGGCCATGTCCGCGCCGTTTTTCGTTTCCGGGAGCCTGCAAGGGAAAGCTGGCTGCCTAGGAATGATGCGCACCCCATTCACGGCGTGCTGAAAAACGTCGCTATCGCAGTCTTTGTGACGCTTTCCGCATCGCTGACGCTGCGGAAAACCTTCCACCCTTTGCGGCTCATGTTCTCCTGACCCTCGGGAGGCGTACCCCCGCTGCTGCAGCCGCGGGACCTGTTCCAGGAAGTGTTCGTACCGCTCCACGACGCGCAGACGTCGAGGGCCCAGTAGGGTTTTGGGGTTTCGAGGTCCGCACGGCAAACGCCGCGCCGAAGCCCCGCAAGCGTGCGTGAAACTGCAAGAGCAGAGGGGGTTTATAGTGAGAAATTCAATGCTTCGTGTCGGCCTGCTGGCCGGCATTTCGACGGCTGCTGTCCTGATGGGATCGGCCGCAATGGCTCAAACCGACATCATCGAAGAAGTCGTCGTCACCGGTTCGCGCGGGAAGCCGCGGACCGTCCAGGACTCGCCCGTCCCAATCGACTCCTTCAGCGCCGAAGACATCAAGGCCACCGGCTTTACCGACACCAACGATGTCCTGAAAACCCTAGTGCCGTCCTACACCTTGGCGCGTCAGCCAATCTCCGACGGCGCGACCTTCATTCGCCCAGCGTCGCTGCGTGGTCTGTCCACCGACAAGACCCTGATGCTGATCAACTCCAAACGCCGCCATCGCGCCGCGCTGGTGACCATCGGCGGCGACGGCTCCCAAGCCGCCGACGCCGCGACCATTCCGTCCACCGCCCTGAAATCCGTGGAAGTGCTGCGCGACGGCGCTGGCGCCCAGTACGGTTCTGACGCCATCGCCGGCGTCATCAACTTCATCCTGAAGGACGACGCCGAAGGGGGCTCGCTGATCGCCCAGGCCGGCCAGTTTTATGAAAAGGACGGCGAAGGCATCCTGGTCTCGGGCAACATCGGCATGCCGTTGACCGAAAACGGCTTCGCCAATCTGTCCTTCGAATACACCACCGACCAGCCCACCTCGCGCGGTCGCCAGTACTGCAATGTCGGCATTCCAAACGTGGCCAATGGCTTCTGCGTGGACACCTACGCGGCCACCAACCCGGTCTTCGCCGCCAACGTCAAACGCCCGGTCGTCCAGAAGTGGGGCCAGCCTGAAAGCGAGGCCTTCCGCGCCTTCCTCAACACCGGGCTGGAACTCGGCAACGGCTCCAAGCTCTACGCCTTCGCCAACTATTCCAAGAGCCATGCCAAGGAAGACTTCAACTACCGCTTCCCGGCCATGGGCCAGGCCCAGCTCGACAACCCGATCCGTCTGCAGGACGGCTCAATCTTCCGCTTCGCCACTTACTGGCCGGGCGGCTTCACCCCGCAGTTCTTCGGCGATGTGACCGACTACAGCCTCACCGGCGGCTGGAAGGGCGATATCACCGACAAATTGTCCTACGATCTCAGCGGACGCTTCGGGTACAACAAGATCGCCTACAAGCTCACCGACACCATGAACCCGTCGATGGGTCCGGCATCGCCCGAAGAGTTCCATCCCGGCGACCTGATCTCCGAGGAAGCCGCGGTCAACGCCGACTTCGTCTATGAGCTTGGCGGCTTCACGCCGGAGCCGGTGACGGTCGCCTTCGGCGGCGAATACCGCAAGGAAACCTACAAGATCATCACCGGCGACGTGCCGTCCTATGAGGCCGGACGCTGGTCGACGGCCGACCCGTATGACTTCTGCACGAACGAGGCGACGGTCAGCCAGCGTACGTTGCGCCCCACCGCACCGCAGACCGCCGGCATCAACTGCGCCTCGGCTTCGGACCCGGTCTATACGTCCCTGGCTGTCGGCTCGAATGGCTTCCCCGGCTACTCGCCTGACTATTCGGGCAAGCTGTCGCGTGACTCTTATGGCGTCTATGTGGACGCCTCGACCGACCTGACCGAGCAACTGTTCGTGCAGGCTTCGGTCCGCGCGGAGGACTTCTCGGACTTCGGCTCGACCCTCGACGGCAAGCTGGCGGCGATGTTCAAGATCACGCCGACCTTCGGTCTTCGCGGTTCGGTGGGCTCGGGCTTCCGGGCGCCGACGCCGGGTCAGCTGTTCACGACCAACGTGTCCACGCGCGTCGAGAACGGCCTGACCATCGCATCGGGTCTCTTCCCGGCCAGCAATGCGGTCTCGCAGTTCCTGGGCGCCGAGGAGCTTGGCCCTGAAAAGTCGACCAACTTCTCGCTGGGCTTCACCGCCACCCTGTTCGACGGTCTGAGCCTGACGGTCGACGCCTACTACATCAAGATCAAGGACATGTTCTACGCGGTGACTCCGATCACCGTGACCCCAGCGATCCGCACCCAACTGATCGCGGCTGGCGTACCCGGCGCCGACACCATCGGCCAGGTGCAGTTCTTCCAGAACGCATTCGACAGCTCCACGCGGGGCATCGATGTGGTGGCGACCTATCGGTTCAACTGGGAGAACGGCCAGTCCACGAACCTGATGGGCAGCTTCAACTACAACAAGCCCAAGGTGGACAAGGTCGCGGCCTTCTTCGACCGGGAATATGTCCACGACTACGAGAACGGCACCGTGCGTTGGCGCGGGGCAGTCACGGCCACCCACGACATCGGCAAGTTCACCCTGATGGGCCGCGCCAACGTCTGGGGTCCCTACAAGAACCAGTTCAGCGTCGCCCTGCCGATCGTCCAGGAGTGGGACCCGGTCGTGCAGTTCGACACCGAGATCAGCTACGACGTCACCGAAAACTACCGGCTGACGCTGGGCGGTCGGAACATCTTCGACAAGTATCCGGACCCCGACGCGACGGGCGAATCCGGCACCAACGGCCGCATCTATCGCTCCGACACCCTGGTCGATTGGCAGGGCGGCTTCTACTACGCCAAGTTCACCGCGACCTTCTAAGGCGGCGGCGCACGATCAATGGGAAAGCCGGGCGGGCGACCGTCCGGCTTTTTCTATGTTCCGATGACTTTCTCCATCCGCACCAGCGGAACGCCGACGCCGGTCGAGGTGACGGACTCGAAACGCTCCACCTGCTCGTAGCCGCAGGCGCGATACAGCGGCTCGCCAGCCATGGTGGCGGCTAGCTGGAAGCGGGTGAAACCCTCCTGCCCCGCCACTTCTTCAAGCAGCGCCAGGATGTAGCGCCCTACGCCGCGGCGCGCGAAGTCGGGGTGGGTGTACATGGCGCGGACACGTGCAGCGTCAACGGCCGGGTCCAGCAGAGCCGCATCCCGGCCCGCGCTGTGGTCGCCGCCGAACAGGGTGGCCCGCCGGCTCCAGCCGCCGCACCCGGCCACCTGCCCCGCACGCTCAATGACATAATAGGTGCCGTCGGCGATCAATTGGGTGTCGAGGCCCATCACCTCGAACGAGGCCGTCACCTGCTCGGGCGTCAGGAACGCCTTCAACTGTTCCCTGATCGAGGCATCCATGAGCGGGCGCAAGACGGGGATGTCGTCCGCTGTGGCGACACGATGGGACCAATCAGGACCTAGGGGCTGGGGCATGCCCCTGATCTAGGCGTCTCAGACAGCGTTTGCGCGACCTTTTATCCACAGCCCGCAGCATTGCTTGTGGATCGCTCAGGATGTCGGCATGTGTCGCCCTCCTCCCTACGTTAAGTTCTGTAAATGGCCATCGCACCCGCTCTCGACCTGCGCCCGACGAATGATGTCGTCGTGGCCACGGCCCCTTCTAATATCGAGGCCGAGCAAGCCCTGCTGGGATCGTTGCTGTACGACAACGCGGCCTATGAGCGGCTGAGCGACCAGCTCAACGCCTCTCACTTCTACGAGCCCTTCCACGCGCGCCTGTTCCAGTCGCTGGAGACCCATATTCGCAAGGGTCAGTTGGCCGATCCGATCCTGCTGGCCGATGTGTTCAAGAACGACCCGGCGTTCCAGGAACTGGGTGGCGTGCGCTACCTCGCCGATCTGGTGGACCGTGCGCCGCCGGCCGCCAACGCGTCGGACTACGCCCGTGTCATCTACGATCTGGCCCTGCGCCGCGACCTGATCCGCATTGGCGGCGACATCGCCCATGCGGCCACGGCGGACGCCGACCTTGCCGCCCGCGAGCAGATCGAAAAGGCTGAACAGCAGCTCTATGGCCTGGCCGAAAGCGGCGGTCCGTCCACGGGCTTTGTGTCCTTCTCCGACGCCCTGCGCGGCGCAGTGGAGATGACGGCAGAAGCCTACAGCCGCGACGGCGGGCTGGCCGGCGTGTCGTCCGGCTTGATCGACCTGGATTCCAAGGTCGGCGGTCTGCACCCGTCGGACTTGATCATCCTCGCCGGCCGTCCCTCAATGGGTAAGACGGCGCTGGCCACCAACATCGCCTTCAACGTCGCCAAGGCCTATGCCTGGGAGCCGCAACCGGACGGCACCAAGAAGACCGTCAATGGCGGCGTCGTCGCCTTCTACTCCCTCGAAATGTCGTCCGAGCAGTTGGCTCTGCGTATGCTGGCCGACGCGTCGGGCGTGTCCGGCGACCGCCTGCGTAAGGGTGAAATCGACGCGTCGGAGTTCGGCCGCGTCCGCGATGCGGCCATGGAGATTCAGGAAGCGCCGCTCTACATCGACGCCACCGGCGGCCTGTCCATCGCCAAGCTGACGGCGCGCGCACGCCGTCTCAAACGTCAGGTCGGTCTTGATCTGATCATCGTCGACTACCTGCAATTGGTCACCGGCTCCGACCTGGGCGCCAATGCCAATCGCGTTCAGGAAGTCAGCCAGATCACCATGGGACTCAAGGCCTTGGCTAAGGAACTTAGTGTTCCTGTCATCGCCCTCTCGCAGCTATCGCGTCAGGTCGAGCAGCGCGAGGACAAGCGACCGCAGCTATCCGACCTTCGTGAATCGGGCTCGATCGAGCAGGACGCCGACATGGTGTGGTTCGTCTATCGGGAGTCCTACTATGTCGGCCGGGCCGAGCCCCGCGAAGGCACGCCCGAGCACCTGCAGTGGCAGGAGGATCTGGACAAGCTCCAGGGCCTGGCCGAGGTGATCATCGCCAAGCAGCGTCACGGTCCGATCGGCACGGTGAAGCTGTCCTTCAACTCCGACACCACCCGCTTCGGCAACTTGGCGCGCGACCACTACTTCCACCAGTCGCGCGGCAGCGACGAGTAGTGCTAAGCCACGCTTCGTGACCGAAACGACCCTCACCGTCGATCTCGACGCCCTCGCCTATAACTACGGGGTGCTCAAGCACTTCGCCGGCGCCGCCGAGACTGGCGCGGCGGTGAAGGCTGACGCGTATGGCATGGGGGCCGAAGCCGTCGCCCTGCGCCTGTGGAAGGAAGGCTGCCGCAGCTTCTTCGTGGCGCGTCTGGCAGAGGGACAGGTCCTGCGGCGCGCCCTGGGCGACCGAGACGCCTCGATCTATGTGCTCGACGGCATGACCGCCCCGGCTGACGGCCCAAGGCTGATGGCGGCGCGACTCATCCCCGCGCTCAACAGCCTGCAGCAGGTCGAAACCTGGATATCGTATGGCGACCAGCGCTGGCTTGAGGCGGCTCTGCATGTCGATACCGGCATGAACCGTCTCGGTCTGCGGCTGGAAGACGCCCGCGCCCTGGCCAAGAACCGCGCGAAGCTGGCCAAGATGGACGTGTCGCTCGTGATGAGTCACCTGGCGTGCGCCGACGATCCCGCCAGCTCCATGAACGCGGCGCAGCTGGAACGCTTTCGCACCATCCGCGGACTGTTCCCGGCGGCCCAGGGCAGTCTGGCCAACTCGGCCGGGACATTCCTGGGCGTCGCCTATGGCTTTGATCTGGTCCGACCGGGTCTCAGCCTTTACGGCGCGGGGGCCAGCGGCAGGACCGACAAGCGGCTCAAGCCGGTCGCCACGCTACATGCGCCGATCCTGCAGATTCGCGACGTGCCGGCGGGCGAGACGGTCGGCTATGGAGCGACCTTTAAAGCGGTTCGGCCGGTCCGCATCGCCATCCTGGCCGCGGGCTATGCCGACGGTCTGCCGCGGACGTCGGCATCAAGCGGAAACGCGTGGTTCGCCAATGGGAAGCGGCGAATTCTTGGACGTGTTTCCATGGACTTGATGGCCATCGACGTGACCGACTGCGACGAGGTCGCGGCGGGCGACATGGTCGAACTGGTCGGCCCCAACATAACCGTGGACGAAGCCGCTCACGCTGGCGGCGTGAGCGCTTACGAACTGTTGACGCGCCTTAGTTTGCGCGCAACCCGACGCTATATCGGCGAGGCCTGACAGCGGGGCTACACTCCGCAGGAACGAATCAGGAGCGTCCATGGCCCGCGACGGCGCCGTCTATGCCTGCCAATCCTGCGGCGCGGTCCAGACCAAGTGGTCGGGTCAGTGCCCCGCCTGCAACGCCTGGAACAGCCTGGTCGAGGAAGTCCAGAGCCGCCCGCCCGGCAGCCTGGCGCCGAGCAAGAGCGCCAAGTCGGCCCGAGGCCTGAACTTCGAAGGGCTGGAAAGCGAAACCCCCGCCCCTCCTCGGATCGCCACGGGCGTGGACGAGTTTGACCGCGTCTGCGGCGGCGGCGTGGTGCCCGGCAGCGCCATCCTGCTGGGCGGCGACCCTGGGGTCGGCAAATCCACCTTGCTGCTACAGGTCTGCGCCAGCGCGGCCTTGCGCGGCGTGTCCTGCGCCTACATCAGCGGCGAAGAAGCCATCGAGCAAATCCGCGGCCGCGCCGGTCGCATGGGCCTGGCCCAAGCCCCGGTGAAGCTGGCGGCCGAGACCGGCCTTCGCCCCATACTCGACGGGCTGAAGCGCGACCGCTTCGACCTCGTTATTATCGACTCCATCCAGACGATGTGGAGCGACGCTCACGAAGCCGGCCCCGGCTCCGTCACCCAAGTGCGATCCTGCGCCGGGGAACTCGTGCGGCTGGCCAAGAAGCAGGGCGTGGCGATCATCCTGGTCGGCCATGTGACCAAGGACGGTCAGATCGCCGGGCCTCGCGTGGTCGAGCACATGGTCGACGCCGTCCTCTCCTTCGAGGGCGAGCGCGGCTACCCCTTCCGCATCCTGCGCGGCGCTAAGAACCGTTTTGGCGCGACCGACGAGATCGGGGTGTTCGAGATGGGCGACGCCGGCCTGCGCGAAGTGCGCAATCCCTCCGCCCTGTTTCTCAATGAAGGCGGCGAGCGGGCGGCAGGCGCGGCGGTGTTCGCCGGTATCGAAGGATCCCGCCCTGTCCTCGTGGAATTCCAGGCGCTTGTGGCCCCATCCACATACGGAACCCCACGCCGCGCAGTGGTGGGATGGGACTCTGGACGCCTCGCCATGGTTCTGGCCGTGCTGGAATCGCGGTGCGGGCTTGGATTTGGGGATCGTGACGTCTATTTGAACGTCGCCGGCGGGCTTCGGATCACCGAACCGGCGGCGGATCTGGCGGCGGCCGCGGCTTTGGCTTCATCGGCGCTGGAGACGGCCCTGCCGCAGGACTGCGTGGTCTTTGGCGAGATCAGCCTGTCTGGAGAAGTTCGACCTGTGAGCCGTATGGAATCGAGGCTGAAAGAAGCCGCGAAGCTGGGTTTCGCTCGAGCCCTGACTCCGGCCGCCGGCCTGCCCGACGTCTCGCCTGTCAGCGTGAACGGCGCCAGCCGTCTTGCGGACGCCATCCGTCGCATTGGCGACCAGGCCTGGAGCTGACCCGCACGTGACCGCATTCGACGTCATCGCGATCCTGATCCTGCTGGTTTCAGGGGCTATTGGGTTCGCACGGGGCGCCATGCGCGAACTGGTGACCATGGGCGCCTTGCTGGTGGCCGGCGCGGTGGCGATCTTCGGCCTGCGCTTAACGGGCCCAGTGTTCCGCAGCTTTATCGACCCTGCATGGGCCGGCACCACGGCGGCGGTGCTCGTCGTGTTCGTGCTGCTCTACATCCTGCTGCGCCTGATCGGCGCCAATTTGACGCAGCGAATCCATGCTGCCCAGTCCCTAGGTATGCTCGACCGCTCGATCGGCGTCGGCTTCGGCCTGATCCGGGCGTTGGTCGTTCTTGGCGCCTTCAACCTGGTGTTTCACGCCGCGACCCCTGAAGAGCGGACACCGCGCTGGGTGACCAACTCGGTCATGTGGCCCCTCTCGGAGGTCAGCGGCGCCGTGTTGAAGAGTTTGGCGCCAAAAGGCGGTAAGATGGCCGGGCAGCTGGCTCCCGCCATCGAGAAAGCAGTGCGCGACGGCGCCAGCGATGAAGGCTATGACGCCGACCAACGGCGAAGCGTCGATGATCTGGTGGAGAAATCCCGATGAACCCTCAGTCCTCTGACCGCTTCGTGTCGGACGTTTACGCCCAGCACGGGGGACGCGATCCGGAAGACGACGCGCTTCGACTTGAATGCGGGGTCTTCGGGGTTTTTGGAACCCAGGACGCGGCCGCCATCACGGCGCTCGGCCTCCACGCCCTGCAGCACCGCGGTCAGGAAGCCTGCGGCATCGCCGCCTTCGACGGCCAGCGCTTCCACACCGAGCGCCACATGGGCCATGTGGGCGAGGCCTTCGGCGGCAGTGACCTAGTCACCCGCCTGCCAGGCACCGCCGTCATCGGCCACACCCGTTACTCCACGGCTGGCGGCAGCTTCATCCGCAACGTCCAGCCGCTGTTCGCCGATCTTCAGGCCGGCGGTGTCGCCCTGGCCCACAACGGTAATCTGACCAACTTCCTGCACCTGCGTGAACGCCTGGTCAGCGACGGCGCCATCTTCCAGTCGACCTCGGACAGCGAGGTGATCCTTCATCTCCTGGCCCGCTCGCGAAAGGCCAAGTTCGTCGATCGCTTCATCGACGCGATCCAGCAGCTCGAAGGCGGCTATGCGCTCGTCGCCCTCACCCACAAGAAGCTGATCGGCGTCCGCGACCCGCTGGGTATCCGCCCGCTGGTGCTTGGCGACCTGAACGGCAAGGCCGTGCTGGCTTCCGAAACCGCCGCCCTCGACATGATCGGCGCCAAGTTCGTGCGCGACATCGAGAATGGGGAGATGGTCGTCATCTCCGAAAAAGGCACCCAGTCCCTGCGCCCCTTCCCGGCGCAGAAGGCCCGTCCCTGCGTCTTCGAATACGTCTACTTCGCCCGCCCCGACTCCGTGGTCGACGGCCGCTCGGTCTATGAGGTGCGCAAGCGCATGGGCCGCCGATTGGCTCAAGATTGCGCCATCGAAGCCGATGTCGTCGTGCCGGTGCCCGACAGCGGCGTGCCTGCCGCCCTCGGCTTCGCCCAGGAAAGCGGCATCCCCTACGAACTGGGGATCATCCGCAGCCACTTCGTGGGCCGCACCTTCATCCAGCCGACCCAGGGCGTGCGCGAATTAGGCGTGCGAATGAAGCACAGCCCCAACCGCGCGGTGCTGGAAGGCAAGCGCGTGGTGCTGATCGACGACTCCATCGTCCGAGGCACCACCTCGCTGAAGATCGTGCGCATGGTCCGCGAGGCCGGCGCCAAGGAAGTCCACCTACGCAGCGCCTCGCCGCCGATCCTGTGGCCGGACTTCTACGGCATCGACATGCCGTCGCGCGATCAACTGATGGCCGCCACCAAGACCATGGAAGAGATGGTCAAGTTGCTCGAGGTCGACAGCCTCGGCTTCCTCTCCATCGACGGCCTGTACTGGGCGCTGGAAGCCGGCGCGCGTGATCCGCTGAATCCGCAGTTCACCGACCACTACTTCACCGGCGAGTACCCCACCCGCCTGCTGGACCGCGAGATCGCGGAAGGCCGCAGCAACGCGTCCGAGCGGCAACTGTCGTTCCTGGTGAGCGCCTAAGGGTGGCGGCAGGCGGGATACTCTCCCGCCTCAGACTCGATCCCTATCTGCTGATGATGGTCGGCACGGTGGCCCTCGCCTCCGT
This sequence comes from Caulobacter sp. NIBR2454, assembly GCF_027474405.1. Classification (GTDB taxonomy): domain Bacteria; phylum Pseudomonadota; class Alphaproteobacteria; order Caulobacterales; family Caulobacteraceae; genus Caulobacter. Next base: position 1,677,091 of record NZ_CP114871.1, on the reverse strand, counting down.
GCTGCCGGCGCGTGGCGTCGCCGCCGATGCGGTCGGTATCATCGCCAAGCTGGGCATCGCCCTGCTGTTCTTCCTGCATGGCGCGCGCCTGTCGCGCAAAGCCATGGTCGCTGGCCTGGGGCACTGGCGCCTGCACCTGACCATCCTGGCGATCACCTTCCTGGCTTTCCCGCTGGTCGGGCTGAGCTTCAAGCTGATCCCCGAGAGCATCCTGCCGGGGCCGCTGGTCATGGGGCTGCTGTTCCTGTGTTGCCTGCCCTCGACCGTGCAGTCGTCGATTGGCTTCACCTCCATCGCGCGGGGCAATATCGCCGCCGCCCTGTGCAGCGCTTCGGCGTCCAACCTGTTGGGCATGTTCATCACACCGCTGCTTGTCGGGCTCGTCCTGCACACCCAGGGCGGGTTCTCGCTGGATCAGCTGGAGGCCATCGCCCTGCAACTGCTGGCGCCGTTCATCGCCGGCCAGCTGCTGCAGCCGTGGATCGGCGGGTGGGTCGAGAAGAACAAGCGTATCTTGGGCTTCGTGGATCGCGGCTCGATCCTGCTGGTGGTCTATTCGGCTTTCGGCGAGGCGGTCGTCGATGGCGTCTGGAGCCGGGTCACGGCGCTGGAGCTCATCATCGTCGGTTTTCTTTGCGCGGTCCTCCTGGCCCTTGCCCTGCTGGGCACGCGCACTGCCGCCCGGGCGATGGGATTCGACAAGGAAGACGAAATCGCCGTCGTGTTCTGCGGCACCAAGAAGAGCATCGTGACCGGCGCGCCGATGGCCGCCATCCTATTTCCCGCCGCCGTGGCCGGGGTCGTCATCCTGCCCGTGATGCTGTTCCACCAGATGCAGCTAATGGCTTGCGCCGTGATCGCTCAGCGCTACGCGGCTCGCGACAAGACGGACGCAGCCGTCTAGAAGACCGCCCATGGATTCCAAACCTCTCTTGGGGCGCATCGCCCTGGTCACAGGCGCGACCCGCGGCATCGGCGAGGCTTGCGCCTTCGGCCTGGCCCAGGCCGGCGCTCACGTCATCGCCCTGGGCCGCACGCAGGGCGCGCTGGAAGCGCTGGATGACCGCATCTTCGCCGCCACGGGCGAGCACGCGACCCTGGTGCCCATCGACCTACTGAAGGCCCCCGAAGGGCTCGACGCCCTGGGCGCGGCGCTGCACGAGCGCTTCGGCAAGCTCGACATCATCGTCGGGGCCGCCGCCGTTCTAGGCGCCCTGACGCCCGTTGGTCATCTCGATCCCAAGGGTTGGGACATGATCATGGCCACCAACCTGACCGCCAACTGGCGCCTGATCCGATCGATGGACCCCCTGATGCGCAAGTCGGACGGCGCGCGGGCGATCTTCCTGACCAGCAGCGTCGCCAGCCAGCCCCGCGCCTTCTGGGGCGCCTATGCGGCGTCCAAGGCGGCGCTGGAGAACGTGGTCGCCACCTATGCCGACGAGATGGAGCACACCCAGGTGCGCGCCCTCTGCGTCGATCCGGGCGGCATGCGCACCCGCATGCGCGCCCTCGCCTTCCCGGGCGAAGATCCTATGGACCTGCCCGAGCCTTCGGAAATCGCGCCCTTGATCGTCGAGCTCGCTCGGCACGACCGCGAACCGCCCGAGGGCGTGGTCCGCTTCAAGGAATGGAAGGCCCGCTAGAGCCTTCCGCTAGCCCTTGCGCGGTCCGGGCCGCGCGCCCTTGGAACGGCCGGACTTGGCGCTGGTCAGGCCCTTGGGCGCTGAACGCGCACGCACGATCGGCTTCTTGGCCGTCACCGGCTTGCCGCCGATCTTCACGATCTTGCCGTTGGCGTCGACCGAGGTGCTCTTCTCAGCCTTCTTCGGCTTGGGAGCCTGCTTGGCGTAGCGCGACACAGGCTTGGGGCCGCTCTTGGCTTCACCTTCGGCGTACGGGTTCGCGCCCGACTTGATGGTGATGCGCAGCGGCACCCCCGGCAGGTCGAAGCTCTCGCGCAGGCTGTTCACCAAGTAGCGGCGATAGTGCTCCGGCATCTGGTCGGCGCGGGTGGAGAACAGCACGAACGTCGGCGGGCGCGCCTTGATCTGCGCCATGTACTTGGGCTTGACGCGACGACCGCCGACCGAGGGTGGCGGGTGCCTCTGCATGGCCATCTGCAGCCAATCGTTCAGGTCGCGGGTCTTGACCTTGGTCGACCAGTTCATGTGGACCTTGAGCAGGGCCGGCATCAGGCGATCCAGGCCACGGCCGGTCTCGGCCGACAGCGCGATCACCGGCGTGCCGCGCACCTGCGGCAGCATGCGCTCGGCGTGCTCGATGAACTCCTTCAGCCGCGATTGCGGGTTCTCGACCAGATCCCACTTGGTGAGGACGAAGACCAGACCTCGCCCTTCCCGCTCCACCAGGTCGGCCAATTGCAGGTCCTGGATCTCGAAGGGGTGCGTGGCGTCCATGACCAGCAGCACAACCTCGGCGAAGGTGATGGCGCGGATGGAGTCCTGAACCGACAGCTTTTCCAGCTTCTCGTCGATGCGGGCCTTGCGGCGCATGCCGGCGGTGTCGACCAGCCGCAGCTTGCGATCGCCGAACTCCCAGTCGACCGAAATGGCGTCGCGGGTGATGCCAGCCTCCGGGCCGGTCAGCAGGCGATCCTCGCCGATCAGGGCGTTGACCAGGGTCGACTTGCCCGCGTTAGGGCGGCCGACCACGGCGATCATGATCGGCTTGTCCTTGTCGATCGGCTCGTCGTCCTGGACTTCGAACGGCAGCAGGGCGGCATAGAGCTCGGACATGCCCTCGCCGTGCTCGCCGCTGATGCCGATAGGCTCGCCCAGGCCCAGGCGTACGCCTTCGGCGATGCCCGCCTCGCCCGCCTTGCCCTCGGCCTTGTTGGCCGCGACGATCACCGGGCTGTTCCGACGACGCAGGAGGTTGGCGAAAATCTCGTCGCCGGCCGTCAGCCCCTCGCGCGCGTCGTAGACGAACAAGGTGACGTCGGCCTCGTCGATGGCCAGTTCAGTCTGGGCGCGCATGCGCGACTCCAGGCTCTCGTCCTTAACGTCCTCGAAGCCGGCGGTGTCGATCAATTCCAGGTCAAGGTCGCCAAGGCGGCCGGCGGCGAAGCGGCGGTCGCGCGTGACGCCCGGCTGATCGTCGACGATCGCGAGCTTTTTCCCGGCGAGACGGTTGAACAGCGTCGATTTGCCGACGTTCGGCCGACCGACAATGGCGAGTTTCAAGGGCATTTCAGAATCCAAGCGCCCCCCGCAGGAATGCGAGGGGCGCGATTGTTTTAGCGAACCTGGGTTAAAGGCGCAAAAAGGCGCCCTCTTCCTCAGTTGATCGCGATCAGTTTGGCTTCGTCGCTGACGACATAGATCATGCCGTCGACGGCGATTGGAGCGATCAGGGCGGGCGCCCCGAGCTTCAGGGTGGAGATCACTTCGCCGGTCTTGGGGTTCAGAGCGGCGGCTTCGCCGCGGCTCGACACCGTGATCAGGCGGTCAGAGGCCAGGATCGGGCTGGACCAGACGATGGGGTTCTTGCTGCGCTTCTTGAGCTGACGCTTGCTGAAGCCCTCCGTCGAGTTGAGGTTGCGGATCCAGTAGACCTGACCGGTCTCGCGCGCGACGCAGATGACCTCACCGGCCTTGGAGACCACGAAGGCCACGTCGCCGGCCCCCCAGGGCGAACCGATGCCCGTGACCGGGATATTCCAGCGCTGCTGGCCGGTGCGCAGGTCCGTCGCCGAGAAGACGCCCGAGTGGCTGACCGCCAGCACGTCGCCCTTGTAGATGACCGGGCGGCCGGCGATGTCCCGGATTTCCGACAGGGCGTTGGTGCGGCTGGCGCGGGACAGAGCCTCGCTCCACACCTCGTTGCCATTGCCGGTGCGCAGGGCGACCAGTTCACCCGACGAGAACGGCGCGATGATGGTGTCGCCTGCGATGGCCGGCGACGAGGCCGACAGGATGCGAGCCGGCTCGGTCAGCGCCTGGTAGTTCCAGCTCGGTGCGCCCGTGGCGGTGTCGAAGGTCAGCAGCTCGTTGTCGATATTGACCACGAACAGACGACCGCCCGACACGGTCGGAGCGCCGTGGATGGGGTTGGAGACGTCACGCTTCCAGACCTCCTCGCCGGTGGCGGCGTCCAGTTGAGCCACGAAGCGGAAACCAGATGTGACGTAGAGCTTGCCGTCCGCATAGGCGACGCCGCCGCCGAAGCCGTCGCGGTCACGCCGCTCCTTGGGCTTCAGGTTACGGCTCCAGATTTCGTTCCCGGTCTTGGCGTCGATCGCAACGACCGTAGCCTCGCCGTCCATGACGAAGATCTTACCCTCGGCGGCCACCGGCGGCGCGGTGACGTGGGCCGACCGGTCCGAGCCCTTGCCGAAATCCTTGCGCCAGGCGACCTGGAAGTTCGGAGCGGCCTGGACGTGTTCGATCGACTGCTCGGGCGTGCCGCCCGGCAGCGGCCAATCGGCGCGCGGTTCGGCGGCGGGCAGGTAGAAGTCGGCGCCCTTGAGCGTTTCGTTGGCCTCGACCCGCTGATCGAAGGCGATGATCGAGATGCGCTCGCCCTGGCTGGCGGTCGTCTTGTTCTCGTCGGACTTGTCGAACGGGTTGATGGCCGAGACGGCCGAACCGATAGTCGAGCAGGCGGACAGGCCGCCCAGCGCCACCAGGGTGACGGCGGCGGCGGTCAGGAGGCGGCGCTTCATTGGGCGCCCTCCGGAACCATGGCCGGAATGCCGTCGGGCTGGGTCGGCGGAGCGGGCGTCGCGCTGGCGGCGGCCTTGGCGATGGCCGGCAGCGATTTGGCCGAGCCGGAGTCGATCATCTGCATGGCGGTGCGAGCGCGCTCGCGAACCTGGTCGCTCGATTCGGCCAGCAGGGTCAGGACGGAAAAATCAGCGCGAGCTTCGGTCATCTTGCCGGCCGAAAGCTTGGCGAACGCCAGGGCTTCCTTGGCCTGGACCCGGTAGGGCCGCTTCTCTTCCGTCAACGGCGTGAGCCTCTTCTCGATATCGGCGTAGGGGGCCGTATCAAGCAGGGCGAAGGCGGATTTGAGGCGGGCGACGTCGGCGAGGGCCTCGTTCGGAGCCGCGTCGGCGGCCTGGTCGAACAGGGCGACCGCCTCGGCGGTCTTGCCCTCTTCCAGCTTCAGGCCGGCGAGCTGCATCATCGACAGCGCCTTATAGGCCGGAGCGCCGCTTTTGGTCAGCTCTTCGAAGCCGGTCGTGGCGGCCGCCGTGTTGTTGGCCCCGAACGATTCGACCGCAGCGGCGTACTTCTCGGACGACTCAGCGGCGACGCGGCCGCGATGGCTGTCCCAGGCCCAGTAGCCAAGCGAGCCCGCCAGGGCGATGGCGAGACCGCCAACCACCCAGGGAGCCGTCTTGCGAGCAAGGGTCTTGTAGCGGTCAGAGCGAAGTTGCTCCTCCACTTCATCAAACACGTCGACCACGAACAGGGGCTCCGAAAACACACGCGCCCGCGGGGGCGCTGAAGAGGCCGCGAACCTATAGCGTCGCAAGCCTCCCCGCAACGCACCCGCGGGGCGATTAAACGCGAGTTACAGCTCTCCGACCGCCCGCATGGCCACAAAAGTGACGGCCAGGACGGAAAGACCGACCGCAGCCCACATCACCTCGCCGCCCACGGGCACGCTGGAAAACTCCAGCCCAGCCCTCGACGCCTCCATCACACGGTGCGACAGCAGCTTCATCGGTTCAGAGGGAATGTCCTCCGCCCGAACCAGCAAGCCTGAGCGCACCAACTGCCATACGCCCGTCAGGCCGCCGATGAACCCGGCGACGCCGATGGCCCACTGCCGCATGCTCCAACCGCGCTCCAGGCGATTGACGACCTGCCGCGCGAAGGCCTCGCGGTCTTCAAAGACTGGAGTGTCCGCGAACATGCGGTCCAGCCTGGTTTCGAATTCCAGGTCAGCCATGACCCTGCCTCCCGGACGCCGTCGCTCCATCCTGTGGAGCCAGGCGTCCCCTGAGCTTATCCAAACCACGTTTGACATGGGATTTCACCGTACCCAGGGGGGCTCCGAGCGCCTCGGCCGCTTCGGCGTGGGACAGGCCCGCGCCATAGCAGAGCGAGATGCACATCCGCTCCGATGCCGGAAGCGCGCGCAGCGCCTCGTCGAGATCGATCCGTGTCGCCACGAATGCTTCTCCCCCGTGTCCTTCTGAAGCTTCACCTTCATCTGTGGCGGCTACAAGGCGAGACTCCTTGCGCCAACGACGTACATAGAGCCGGGCTGCGATCCGCTTGACCCAGGCCGCGAACGGCCCCTCCCCGCGGAACTCCGAAACCCGCTCGAAAGCCTGCAGAAAGGCGTCCTGAGCCAGGTCGTCGGCCACCGAGGCTTGCGCGCCCATACGACGCAGAAGCGCCCGGACCGCGGAGCCGTGACGGCGCACCAGCTCGCCGAAAGCCGGCCGATCCCCGGCCGCCGCAAGCGCGGCGAGCTCGACATCGTGCAGGTTCCCGACATTAGGCGGGCTTGTCTTGCCCATGATCCAATCTCCCCAACTGGATCTCAGGTCAGACCTGTTTCTCGATCCGGTCGGTCTTGTTGGGATTGAAGAAGCTCAGAACGACGTAGGCGATCCCGATCAGGCCAGGAATGAGGCCAATGCCCATCAGCGGGTAAACGGCGTCGCTTTCCTCGTAGCCGACCATCCAACCGAAGGCGGCGATGCCTGCGCCGACCGCGATCAAAATAATGCCGGTGCGGATGTCGCTTTGAGCGGTCGAAACCTTACGGACCTTCACATCCTTGCTCATCGCTTCGATGAGTTCCGGCGGAAGTTCCTGCCCCTTGTCGATGGCGGCCCGGATAGTGGCCTGCATCTCTTGACGTTCACGGCTTCTCAGCCACTTCGGAATGACGACGATCGCGACGACCATGATGAATGGCGCGAGCGGAATGAGAATTTCCATGACCAGAACCCCTTTTGACTTGCAGCGGTGAGCCTGTCGCTTCCGCCTTCTGTAGGGAAGAGGCTTTGGCGACCCGCAACAGATGCAGGGGACCGCATTAAACCTTCGTCATGCTCGGCCAGGCCTCAGCGCCGGACGAGCACGCCGACCAGGAAGCGTCCTCCAAACGCCGTCGCCAGGGCCAGAGCCAGAGCCATCAGGCCCGGCGCCACGGGCGCGAACGCCGTTAGGCTGAGCCGATCGGCCAGCACGTCCTGCAGCGCCCACAGGACCGCCGCCGCCGCCAAAGCGACAGGAAGCAGGGTCAGCACGCTGTAGATCGCCCGTCGGCGCGCGATGCGTTCGGCCAGGACCGCCGAGAAGCCGTAGCCGTTGGGCGCCGGGCTGGCTGCCGCGGACATCAGGGCCGAGAGCTTCTGTTCAGGCGTCATGCCGTCATTTCCCATCTCGCCCTCCCAGCGCGGTGAGCAGGCGAGCCCTGCCCCGGTCCACATAGGATTTCACCGTTCCGAGCGGCAGGTCCAGCGCTTCGGCCGCCTCGGCGTGCGACCAGCCCTCGACCATGCAGAGCGTGACGCAGGCTCTTTGCCCCTCGGAAAGCTCGCCCATGGCCTGGGCCACGGCCAGCCGGTCCTCGGCCGACAAGCCCGGCGTCGCCTCGGCGATCTCCAGCCAGGCTCCGTCTCGCGCCGCGTCCCGTCGCTGGGACCGCATTCGGTCGCGGGCCTTGCGCCAGCCCATGCCGCACAGCCAGGACCGCACCCGCCCCGGGTCCTTGAGCCCGCCCAGATTGCTCCAGGCGATGAGAAAGACCTCCTGCGCCAGATCGTCCGCCTCCGCCGCCGATCCCCCCAGGCTTCGCCTCAGGAAGCCGCGGAGCGCGCCCTCGTGCCGCTGAACCAGCCGCATGAAGGCCGCGTCCGAGCCGGCGCGGGCCGCAGCCACCAGCGCCTCGTCGCTCCACCCCGTGTTCATCGACGTTGGTCATCAGCCGCGCGGGCGGGTGGCGATCAGGATGACCAGCGAGGCCAGGGCCAGCGCCGCCATCACCACCGCCACGATCACGAAGGCCGAACCGACCCCGAACAGGTCCGTCACCGCCGCATAGGTGAAACCCGCGGCCATGACCCCGAACATCACCACCGAATAGAGGTGGCCTTCGCGGCTCTTGCCGGCGCCGGCGTTCTCGCCCTGCGGCCGCTCGAGCGCCTGGAGAAGCTGGGCCGGCGGCTCATCGCCCTTCGCGGCGTAGGTCTTCAGCAGCTCGATCGTCGATTGCTGGCGGCGGTACTTCAGCCAGGAGTCCCAGCCCGCCATGGCGAAGCCGAAGAGCGGGAAGATAAGCCACCAATATCCGCGGAAGATGTCTTCCATGTCCTTGTCTCCATCCCGACGCGGTCATCCGCGCCGTTCTTGTCTGGTAGTCGCCGCCGTCGGCGCGTCCGGATGCAGGGCCTGGAGAAAAAGTTTGGCCCGTCATCGCGCGCTGCGGCGGCTCCGTTGGGGAAACGGCGCCTGACCAGGGTGGAGCTTAAGCGGGATTTGGCGGTAGCGGATAAGCGATGTCTCCAGTGTCTCCCTCGAGGGTCCCGGAGTATCGGGAGTATCGGTCTTGCCTTTCCCCTAGAAGGCCGCCGAATAAAGGTCCGGTTTGAAGCCCACCAGGCGGCGGTCGCCGAGGTCGAGAATGGGGCGCTTGATCATCGAGGGCTGGGCCTGCATCAGGGCGATGGCCTTGTCGGCGTCCAGGTCCTGGCGGTCGGCTTCCGGCAGCTTGCGGAAGGTGGTCCCGGCGCGGTTCAGCACCGTCTCCCAGCCGAGCTCGTCGACCCAGGCCTGAAGATGCGGCCGGTCGATCCCGGCGGCCTTGTAATCGTGGAAGGCGTAGGCGACGCCCTTGTCGTCCAGCCATTTGCGGGCCTTGGCGACGGTGTCGCAGTTCTTGATGCCGTACATGGTGATCATGCCCCTTCCCTTCCGCCATTCGGGGCGAAGATCAAGCCGCGCCGAAAATTCGCGAGGGCTGTCGGATCGTGCGGGCGTCGAGCGTCCTTGAAGTGACGCCATGTTGAGCGATCATCGCTCGGTCAGGAGGACGCCCCATGCCCAAGATCACCCCGTTCCTGTGGTTCGACACCCAGGCCAAGGAAGCCGCCGATTTCTACGTCTCGGTGTTCCCCAATTCGAAGATCCGGGACGTGTCCTATTACGCTGAGGGCATGCCGGCCCCCGCCGGTTCAGTGATGGTCGTGGAGTTCGAGCTGGACGGCCAGGTTTTCCAGGCTCTGAACGCCGGCCCGCATTTCAAGTTCGACGAGGCGATCTCGTTCATGATCGACTGCGCCGACCAGGCCGAGGTCGACTATTACTGGGAGAAGCTGCTGTCGGGCGGCGGCGAGGAAAGCCAATGCGGCTGGCTGAAGGACCGCTTCGGCCTGTCCTGGCAGGTGACGCCGCGCCGGCTGATGGAGCTGATGGCCGACCCGGACAAGGCCAAGGCCGCCCGGGTGGGGGCCGCCATGATGCAGATGATCAAGATCGACATCGCCAAGATCGAGGCGGCGGCCGAAGCCGCCTAGGGTTTGGCGGGGATGTTCAGGCCGCGCTGCACGGCGGGGCGCGCCAGGGCGCGCTCCAGCCAGGCGGGGACGTTCTTGAGGGTATCGAACTCGACTAGGTCGCGCGCCTCGTAGAAGGTGATCAGGTTGCGCACCCAGCCGATCATCGAGATGTCGGCGATGCTGTACTCGCCCATGATCCAGTCGCGGCCTTCGAGGCGCGTCTCCAGAACGTCCAGCAGGCGCTTGGATTCGGCCACGTAGCGCTGCAGCGGGCGCTTGTCTTCATATTCGCGACCCGCGAACTTATGGAAGAAGCCCAGCTGGCCGAACATCGGGCCGATGGCGGCCATCTGGAAGAACACCCACTGAATGGTCTCCCACCGGGCGGTCGGGTCGGCGGGGATCAGCCTGCCGGTCTTCTCGGCCAGATAGACCAGGATCGCGCCGGACTCGAACAGGGCCAGCGGCTTGCCGCCCGGACCGTCGGGATCGATGATCGCGGGGATCTTGCCGTTGGGGTTGAGGGACAGGAATTCAGGACCCCAGGTCTCGTTCTTGCCGATATCCACCGCGTGCGGCTCGTACGGCAGACCCAGCTCCTCCAGCATGATCGAGGCCTTTACGCCGTTCGGCGTCGGCCAGGAATAGAGCTGAAGACGCTCGGGATGCCGGGCGGGCCAGCGCTGGGTGATCGAAAAGGCCGAGAGGTCGGACATGGGGAGCTCCGCTGTGGGAACCACAGTTAGGCGCCCAGCGGTCCCGGCGCCATGGCGGGGTCAGCCCAGAGCGGCGACGCGAGCGTCCAGGGCCTTGTCGACCTCGGCGTAGGCCGGGACGAAGTCGCGGGCGATCCTGGCCTCGCCCCACAGAAGGGGCAGAAGGCCTGACAGGGCCTCGGTCTGGACGACGCGGGTCCCCTGCCCCTCGGCGGTGAGGAGGAAGCCGTGGCGGCCGGTGAACAGCAACGGCACGTTTCCCGCCCAGGCCAACTCGCGGCCCGGCTCGCAGGCGACGATGCGCACGGTCTGGCCGACGGTCTTGGTGGCGTCACCCGCCAGGTTGCGAAACCGCGTGAAGATCTTGGCGCCCAGCCGCGCTTGCCCCCGCGCCTCGACGTTCAAGGGATTCCATTCGGCATAGCGCTCGAAATCAGCCAGCACCGCCCAGACGCGGTCCGGGCTGGCGGGGATGAAGCATTCGGTGCGGATCAGGGCCATGCCGATATCTCACAGCAGGACCCGTCCTGCGCAAGCTCGGGATGGAGGCGAGATATCCAACGATGCCTTACCGCCCGGATCGGTGGCGTGGCCGGCGTCGCGTCGCTGGGTCGAAAGCGGTGAACACCGCTACGCCGCCGACGACGGCGACGAATAGACAGAACGCCGTGAGCACCATGGTCAGGTAAGCCGTTTCAACGATGGACATGCGCGCCTCCCATTCTTGAAAGGGCGACGGTAGGCAGCGCCTGATCGCGCCGCCTTGACCCTGATCAACACCACTGATCCCAGGCCAAGCTCACGCTTGCGGTGGGTCAATGTTCCGGGCGGACGGCTGACGATGATGCCCCCCGACGGCGCGGTAACGGCGTCGCCGAAACCAATGGGGATAAGACCATGAAACTCGCCACCCTTGTCGTGGCCGCGCTTGCGGCGACAGCCGGCCACGCGGCCGCGCAGGAATTCCAGCCCAAGGCGGCCGGAACCTTCGTCGTCACCGCACGCGCAACGGGCGTCCTGACCGACGCTTCCGATCCGATCACCACCGCCGCCGGCGCCGCCTCCGGCTTGAACGCCGAGGTGGGCGACGACGTGATGCCGACTCTGGGCTTCACCTACTTCTTCACCGACAAGATCGCGGTGGAGGCCATCCTGGGGACGACCCAGCATGAGGTCCGCGCCAGGGGCGGCGCGACCGACGTGGCGGTCCACAAGACCTGGGTGCTGCCGCCGGTGGTCACGGTCCAGTACCACCCGCTGCCGGCCGCGAAGGTCAGCCCCTATGTAGGCGCGGGCGTCAACGCGATGATCTTCTACGGCGGCGACGACAAGAACGGCTTCTCGGTCGATCTGGACAACGGGATCGGCTGGGCGTTGCAGGCGGGGGCGGATGTGGCCCTGCAAGGTCCGTGGGCGCTCAACCTCGATGTGAAGAAGGTGTTCTTCAAGACCGACGCCTCGATCAACGGCGGGGCTTTGAAGAGCGAAGTGAACCTGGATCCGTGGGTGGTGTCCGCAGGCGTCAGCCGCCGGTTCTAGAAGCCTGAGGCAAGAGATGACGGCCCGGCCGCAGCGATGCGGCCGGGCTTTTTCATGCCCGGCGTTCGAGCGGTGGCGGCGCCATTAGAACACGCCCATCGGCGCCCAGGCCTTCGACCACGAGCAGCCTGTCGCACAGGGCGAGCGGCGCGGGGCGGTGAGAGACCACGATCAGGCCTTGGCCGCTGGCGGTCAGGCGGCGGTCGAGACGGTCAAGGACGAGCGCTTCGGTGGCCGCGTCCAGACCCTCGGTCGGCTCGTCGAGCAGGAGCCAGGGAGCGGGCCGCAGCAAAGCGCGGGCCAGGGCGAGGCGCCGGCGTTCGCCGCCTGACAACTCGTCGCCGCCCTCCCCCAGCCAGGCATCGAGGCCGGCGGGCAAGCGGCGCACGCGCTCGTCCAACCCGGCGTCGAAGAGCGCAGACCACAGGGTCTCGTCGTCGGCTTTGGGCGCGGCCAGTTGAAGGTTTTCACGCACCGTGCCGGTCAGCAGGATCGGGTCCTGCGCGGCGTAGGCGAAGGCGGCGCGGGCGACCTGGACATCCAGCCGCGCCAGATCCGCGCCGCCGAGGAGGATAGCGCCGTGCGGCGCGGGACGAAGGCCGATGAGTTGCTCAACCAGGGTCGTCTTGCCCACGCCGGACGGTCCGCAGATCGCGAGACGGGCGCCAGGCTCCAGCCGCTGGCCAAGGTCCGTCAACTGGATGACGGGAACGGCGAGGCGAAGCCGGCTGGCCGAACGCGGCGCATGCTGCAGGACGGGCTCCAGGCGGCGAGACGCGGCGCGGGCGTCGCCGTCCTGTTCCATGGACCGGACAAGCGACTGCACGCCCTCCATGGTCATCGCCGTGGCCAGGGCCGCGAGGGCGGCCAACGGCAAGGAGGCGTGACGCGCGGCGATGATGACAAAGACGACCGCCAGGCCGCTAAGGGCGGCCTGGGCCAGGATCGAAAGCGCCGCGATCCGCGCGAGACGCCGGCGGCTGTCGGTCAGGGCCTGGTCCTGGGCGGCGATGCGGTCGGCGGCCCAGGTCTCCAGGCCGTAGCAGCGCAGTTCCGGCGCCGCGTCGGCCGTGTGGGCGACGGTCTCCTTGAAACGCCCGACCGCCTGGCGGACATCCGAAGCGGGACCGGACGCGACCTTGCGACTGGTCGCCACGGCGCTGACTGCAGCCAGAGCGATGAAGAGGACCAGCACGGCCAGGGCCGGCCATCCAGCCAGAGCGGTCAGGGCCAGGCCGGCGATCAGGCTGGCGACGGCCCCGGCATGGGCCGATATCCGGACGAACATCGCCTCGATGGCGTCCACATCCTGGATGAACCGAGCCGACGCCTCGCCAGCGGAATAGCCAAGGGCGGTCTGGGGCGGCGCGGCGGCGAGCGAGGCGAACAGGCGTGGCCTGATGCCGGCCAATGCGCCGAGCGCGGCCTGGTGACCCTGCAGGCGCTCCAGATAGCGAAAGGCCGTGCGCAGGATGGCCAGCAGGCGGATCATGGCGCTGGGCAGCAGGAAGTTGAATGTGTGAGCGGTCGCCAGACCCGCGACGCCGGCCAGAGCCGCGCCGGTGATGAACCAGCCGGAAATGCCCAACAGCACCACCGCCGCGATGGCGGCCACCACCGCGCTGGCGCCGGCGAACCACAGCCGCCCCGCCTGCTGGCGTTTCTCGTGACGGATCAGTTGTTCGAGCGCGGTCATGCCAGCGTCAGGACCTGAGGAGCGGCGGCGATCAGGCGCGCATCGTGAGTGGCGATCAGGGTCGTTCGCCCCCTCGCCGCCTCAAGGATCAGGGGCAACAGGACCGCGGCGCTGTCGTCATCGAGATTGGCGGTGGGTTCGTCGAGCAGGAGGATGGGCGCGGGCTTGAGGAAGGCGCGGGCCAAGGCGAGCTTGCGGCGCTCTCCGCCCGAGAGGCCGCCGCCCCGTTCGTCCAGCGGCGTGTCCAGGCCCTGCGGCCTGTGGTCGATCAGCCCGCCCAGGCCCGCGCGGCGGGCGGCGGTCTCGACCTGCTGGCGGCTGGCGTCCGGCCAGGCCAGGGCGATGTTCTGGGCCAAAGTTCCAGCGACAATCAGTGGGGTCTGGCCCGCCCACGCAACGGCGGGGGCCAGGGATGCGCCAGGGTCGAGGCGTTGGCCATCGACCGTGATCGCCCCGCCGCTCAAGGGGGCCAGGCCGACCAGCAGATGCAGCAGGCTGCTCTTGCCAGAACCGCTGGGACCGACGATCGCCACGAAGCCGCCGGCCGGCACGTCGAGAGACAGCCGGTCAAGAACCGGCCCCTCTCCGCCGGGATAGGAAAGCGTCACCTCGTGCAGGCCGAGGGCCGGCGCCGTTGTCGGCCGCGGCGCGGCGGCGACAGTCGCCTCGTGGGTTCGGGCCAGCTCCATGACCGCAGGGATCGCGGCCTCGGCGGCCTGCCGGTCGTGATAGGCGGCGGCCAGGCGACGCAGGGGCGCATAGACCTCGGGCGCGAGGGCCAGGACGAAGAAGGCCCGCGCCAGGTCCAGCTTCTCCGGAACAGGGAACGGCAGCAGGCCCAGCAGATTGAAGCCGCAATAGACGGCGACCAGCGCCACCGAGAGCGCCGCGAAGAACTCAAGGACGGCGGACGACAGGAAGGCCTTCTGCAGGACTCGAACGGTGCGTCGCTGCAGCTCGCGCGAACGGATGGCCAGCTGCTCGGTCGTGCGGCCCTCGGCCTGGAAGACGAGCACGGTCGGCAGGGCGCGGATACGGTCGAGGAATAACCCCGACAGACGTTCCAGCGCCTCGAACTGGCGGCGCGACTCCTCGGCCGCCGCCATGCCGGCCAGGGCCATGCCGATGATGAAGGGCGCGAGGGTGAACAGTATGATCCCCGCCACCACCGGACTGGCGAAGGCGGCGACAGCGATCAGGGCCAGGGGCGTGATGACGGCGGCCAGACGGGCGGGAGCGAAGCGTGAGATATAGCCGTCCAGCGCCTCTACGCCCTCCACCAGGGTGTTGGCGGTCGAGCGGGCGCGAATCGGCTGGAACAGGCCAGTCGTCGCTTGGCGGCGCATGGCCGCCTTGACCTGACCAGCGGCGTCGACGCCGGCTAGCATCGCGCCCCGGGCGAGCAGGCCGCGCAGGACGGCGCCCACGGCCAGCAGCATGAGCCACGGCCACACAGCGGCGAGGCCGCCGGCCAGATGTGCGATCGAGAGCGCTATCCCGGCGGCGAAAGCAGTCGCCGCCGCGGCGTCGCCAATCAGGAACAACGCGCCGCGACGGCTGGACCTTCCGCCCGCCCGCGCCGCGTCGCGAAGCAGCATCTGGGGAGATGTGCTCCGGTCAGCGAGAGAGGGTGATGCGGCGTCCATACAATCTCCTACCGATCCAACCGTGGCTTTCACTTGATCCGGATCAAAGAAGCGCATTCGCTACGCTCTTAAAGGACCTACTTCATGGCGGTCGTTATCGGCGACCGCTCCAGCGGAGCCGACCATGGACCTAGCCGTCGTAGACCTATCCCGCCTGCAATTCGCGCTTACAGCGCTCTATCACTTCCTGTTCGTGCCCCTGACCCTGGGGCTGTCCTTCATGCTCGTGATCATGGAGGCCATCTACGTGATGACCAAGCGCCCGATCTGGCGGACGGTCACACGGTTCTGGGGAACCCTGTTCGGAATCAACTTCGTGCTCGGCGTCGCGACCGGGATCACCATGGAGTTCCAGTTCGGGATGAACTGGTCCTACTACTCCCACTACGTCGGCGACATCTTCGGGGCGCCCCTAGCGATCGAAGGCCTGATGGCCTTCTTCCTGGAAGCCACGTTCGTGGGCCTGATGTTCTTCGGCTGGGACAAGCTTTCCAAGGTCGGGCACCTGTTCGTCACCTTCATGGTGGCGCTGGGCACCAACCTGTCGGCCCTGTGGATCCTGATCGCCAACGGCTGGATGCAGAACCCGGTGGGTTCGAGCTTCAACCCCGACACCATGCGCATGGAAGTCACGGACTTCGCCGCGGTGCTGTTCAACCCCGTCGCCCAGGCCAAGTTCGTCCACACGGTCAGCGCCGGCTACGTGATCGCCTCGGTCTTCGTGCTGGGGGTGTCGGCCTATTACCTGCTCAAGGGCAAGTGGGTGGGCTTCGCCAAGCGGTCGATGACCGTGGCGGCCGCCTTCGGTCTGGCCTCGTCGCTGTCGGTCGTCGTGCTCGGCGATGAGAGCGGCTACGCCCTCACCGACAACCAGAAAATGAAGCTCGCGGCGCTTGAAGCCATGTGGGAGACCGAACCGGCCCCCGCCGGCCTCGCCGCCTTCGGCATTCCGAGTTTGGCGGATCGCAAGACCCACGCCGAAGTCAAAATCCCCTATGTGCTGGGCCTGATCGCGACGCGCAGCATCGACAAGCCGGTCGAGGGCATCTTCGAACTCGTCGCCCAGGCGCAGGACCGCATCGAATCCGGCGTGGTCGCCTATGGCGCGCTGGAGACGCTCAAAGCCAACCCGGCTGACGTCGGCGCCCGCGCCATCTTCGAACAACATCGCCGCGACCTTGGCTACGGGCTGCTGCTCAAGCGCTACGTCGCCGATCCGCGCATGGCCGACGCCGCCCTGATCGAGAAGGCGGCCTGGGACACCGTGCCGAACGTGCCGCTGATGTTCTGGTCGTTCCGCATCATGGCCGGCATCGGCCTGCTGATGATCGCCCTGTTCGCCACGGCCTTCATCCTGGTCACCCTGCGCAAGCACGATACGCGTTGGTTCCTGCGCCTGGCGGTGCTGGCCATCCCCCTGCCCTGGGTCGCCACCGAGCTGGGGTGGATACTGGCGGAAGTTGGTCGTCAGCCCTGGGCGGTCGAAGGGGTCCTGCCGACCTTCCTGGGCGCTTCGTCCCTGACAGTGGCCCAGCTGTGGACCACGATCGTCGGGTTCACGGTCTTCTACGGCGCCCTGGCGGTCGTGGAGGTCGGACTGATCCTGCACACGATCAAGAAGGGACCGTTCGCCCAGCAAGAAGAGTTCGACCCGCAGCGCGCGCCCAACGCCGAAGCCGTCGCCTGACCCGACGCCTCAAGGAAACCAAGTCATGGAACTTCCTCTCGACTACGCCACCCTGCGCATCATCTGGTGGGCCCTCGTCGGCGTGCTGCTGATCGCCTTCGCTCTCACCGACGGGTTCGACATGGGGGTCGGCGCCCTGCTGCCCTTCGTGGCCCGCAAGGACGAAGAGCGCCGCATGGTGATCAACACCATCGGCGCGACCTGGGAAGGCAACCAGGTGTGGTTCATCCTGGGCGGCGGCGCGATCTTCGCGGCCTGGCCGTTCGTCTATGCGGTGAGCTTCTCCGGCTTCTATCTGGCCATGTTCCTTGTGTTGTCGGCCCTGATCCTGCGGCCGGTGGCGTTCAAGTATCGCTCCAAGCGCAAGGACCCGCGCTGGCGCGCCTTCTGGGACTGGTCACTGTTCGTGGGCGGCTTTGTCCCGGCCCTGGTGTTCGGGGTGGCCATGGGCAATGTCCTGCAAGGCGCGCCCTTCCGTCTCGATGGCGACATGCGCGCCTTCTATGAGGGACCCTTCCTGGGCCTGTTCACGCCCTTCACTCTGATCTGCGGCCTGCTGTCGGTTTCGATGCTGGTGCTGCACGGGGCGGCTTGGCTGGGGGTCAAGGCCGAGCGCGGCCCGATCCTGGATCGCGCGCGGGCCTATGGCACCATCGCGGCCCTGGCCAGCGTGGCCCTATTCGCCATCGGCGGCCTGTTCATCGCCTTCGGTCCGCTGGGTTTCCGCATCGAGGGCCTGGCTGATCCGTCCGGCCCGTCCAACCCGCTGCGCACCGCCGTCGTGGCCGCGCCCGGCGCCTGGCTGGACAACTACGGCCGCTACCCGTGGATGCTGATCGCTCCGGCGCTCGGCTTCCTGGGCGCCGTCGCCGCCCTGGCGGGTCTGTGGAAGCGCTCGGAGCCGCTGGCCTTCGCCGGATCGTCCGCTTCGGCCGTGGGCATCATCTCCACCGTCGGCCTGTCGATGTTCCCGTTCATCCTGCCCAGCACGATCGACCCGCGGTCGAGCCTGACGGCGTGGAACGCATCCTCTAGCCACGGCACGCTGTTCATCATGCTGGTGGTGACGGCCGTCTTCCTGCCGCTGATCCTGATCTACACGGCCTGGGTCTACAAAGTGCTGTGGGGCCGGACCAGCACCGCCGCCCTGACCACCAATCCCGACCTCTACTGAGCCTCAAGAAGGAGAACCGACCATGTGGTATTTCGCCTGGATTCTGGGGCTTGGTCTGGCGGTGGCGTTCGGAATCCTGAACGGCATCTGGCACGAGTTCCAACTGTTCGACGATGGTGACGAAGGCTTGTCCGAGCCGTGAACGCCATCGTCTCGCGACCCTGCGCGGCCGCCGCCCCGGGTGAGTTGATCGCCCGCTATGACGGCCGCGCACCGCGCTATACCAGCTATCCCACGGCGGCGCAGTTCACCGACGCCGTGGGGCCCGACCTTCACCAGAAATGGCTGGCCGCCCTGCCGGGGGACGAGGCGGTCTCGCTGTATCTGCATATCCCCTTCTGTGAGCGGCTATGCTGGTACTGCGGATGCAACACCCGGGCGGTGACGCGCCGGGAAAGCATCTCGGCCTATGTGGATTTGCTGGAAACCGAGATGGCTCTCGTGGAAAGCGTGCTGCCGGGCCGTTTTTTGCGGGCGCGGTCCATCCACCTGGGCGGCGGCACACCCAACATGCTTTCGCGCGATGATCTGACCCGCCTGTTCGGCGCCTTGCGGCACGTGTTCGACGTTTCGCCCGGCGCGCAGATCGCCGCCGAACTGGACCCCGCCGTGTTGACGCGGGACTGGGTACGGGCCGCGGCGTTTCACGGCCTGAGCCGCGCCAGCCTGGGCGTGCAAGATCTGTCGCCCGACGTGCAGGCGGCGGTGAACCGGCCCGAGGGTTTCGATGTGGTGGCGCGCGCTGTGGAGTGGCTGCGCGAGGCTGGTGTCGGCTCGATCAATCTGGACCTGATGTACGGCCTGCCCAACCAGACCGTCGATACGGTGATCGACACGCTGGAGCAGATCCTGACCCTGCGGCCCGAGCGCATCGCGCTGTTCGGCTATGCGCATGTGCCGTGGATGAAGGCGCATCAGCGGCTGATCGACGAGACGCTTTTGCCGGGCGCGGACGAACGGTTCGTCCAGGCGGAAGCGGCGGCGGCCTATCTGTTCGCGGCCGGCTATGTGCGTGTGGGCCTGGACCACTACGCCCTGCCGAGCGACAGCCTGGCGATGGCGCAGGATCAGGGCCGCCTGCGCCGCAATTTCCAAGGCTACACCGACGATCCCTTGCACACGGTGCTGGGTTTCGGCGCCTCGGCCATCAGCCAGCTGCCGCAAAGCTATGTGCAGAACCTGACCCTCGAGCGTGACTGGCGCGCGGCGGTTTCGTCCGGTCGCCTGCCGACCGCCCGGGGCGTCGCCCTGACCGACGACGACCGCTTCCGGGGCGAGATCATCGAGCGGCTGATGTGCCGCTTCGAAGTCGATCTGGCGGCGGTCTGCGCCAACCATGGCCGCGATCTGGCGGAACTCTCCGGAGCGATCGACCGCCTCGCTCCATTCGAGGCCGACGGTCTGGCCCGGCGCGACGGGGCAAGCTTGCGGATCACTGACCGGGGACGCCCCTTCGCCCGCTCGGTCTGCGCTCTGTTCGACACCCACCTGGACGCAGCGGCCCAGCGGCACGCACGCGTCGTCTGAGAGCATCATGAAAAACGACAAGACGCTGCGCCTGAAGATCATCAAGGCGCTCGACGGCGAACGTCTGTTGCCCAGCGAGCGCATCGGCGTTGCGGTGGAGCATGGCCTCGTCAGCCTGTTCGGGCATGTGGCCAATGAGCGTGAACGCCAGCTGGCCTTGCAGATCGTCAGCCGTCAGCGCGATGTCGTCTCCGTCCTCGACGCGCTGGAGGCAGCGGCGCCTCGGCCCGCGCCCAGCTCGCTGTACGATCACGACAAGACCTATGAGGCGCCGTTCGAGCCGCTGCATCTGGATATCGATGAGGCCGTCACACGCTATGAAACCCGCGGCCCCATAGAGCGTCCGCAGGAGGCGCCGGAGTCATGGTTCGAAGCCTTCGCCGAGAGCTTGGTCCTGCCGGTGTTCAACGACGTGATCGCCTCGGCTAGGCGTGCCGGACACGATGGACAGGTGCTGCACCGCAAGGAGCGCGACGCCCACATCTATCGCCTGGAGCTTACGCGGGCGGACCATCCCGACGACCAGCCCGCGCCGTGGCTGGAGCTCGCGCCGGCGGATCGAGGACACAAGGTCGCCGTGACCCGCGGCGGCACCTATCCCGGTCCAGCCGACCACAACTTCTTCGACACCGAGGTGAGCTGGGAGGAAGTAGAGCCGAAGGCCGTTCACCAGCAGATCCTCAAGTGGGTGAAGCGCGTCTTCCGCAATTACCGCGACTGAGATGAGAAAAGGCGCGGCCCTGGGGGAGCCGCGCCTTAAGTTGGCCCTGTGAGGGACCGGGGGTCTTCAGGCTGCGGCCTGAAGCAGGCGGCGGTCGCAGAGGACCACATGGCGCGAGGTGGCGCGGGCGATACGATGTTCCCGCTCCATCTGGGAAAGAATGCGCGAAACCGTCTCGATGGTCAGACCAAGGTAGTCGGCGATGTCGGTGCGCGACATGGGCAGTTCGACCCCGTCGCTGGCGGGCGCGCGAGCGGACATGTCGGCCAGAAAGGCCTCGACCTTCTCGGCGGCGGTCTTGCGGCCCAGAAGGACCATGTGATCCTGCATGCGTTCCAGGTCGAGGGCGGTCAGGGTCCAGACCGCGCGCCAGGCGGCGGGGTCATTCTGGGTCGTCTTGTCCAGCACCGTGCGGCGGACGAGAGCCAGCTCACAGCATCCGACGGCCTCGGCGGAGAACCGATGGGTCGGGCCTACTTCCAGACCAAAGACATCGCCCGGCATGTGAAAGGCGACGATCTGGCGGCGGCCATCGTCCAGGAGACGCGTCGTGCGGACCACGCCGCTCAGCACCTTGTAGACGAACTCGGCGGCTTCCTCCTCGCCGAAGATCTCCTCGTTGCGCGAGAAGGTCATCGAGAACCCGGGGACGAAAACGCCCAAGGCCAGTTCCGCCATGCACGTGCGCCGACCGGCGATCACTTGAGCTGGATTGAAGACCTGGACCTGCATTTCGCCCTCCTGTTGATGAGCGAGTGTTAGGAGGCCCCGCGGCGCTTCGAAATTCAGGGGTTTCGCTTACGTAGAATCCCTTAGTGGCGCCCGACCGGGCTGGGCCTTTACATCGCCGGAGGTAGGAACTCGGGACATGGCGCCGCGCCCAGACAATGCTACTGGGCGTGCATGCGGCAGCTTTGGCGCAAGATGGATGACGACCACGCCCATTCGCATGGCGAATGGCTGCGCTATCTGACAGCGCTTTGCGCCAGCGCCGCGACGGTCGCGCTGTGGAGCATCACCGCAGCCCAGCTGGGCTTTGGCGCCGGCCTGCTGCTGTTCATTCCCGCGATCCTGCTGAGCGCGAGTTTCGGCGGTCTTGGCCCCGGCGTCGTCGCCAGCCTTATCGGTCTTGGCGCGGCCGTCGTCGGCATCGCCAGACAGGACGATCCGCTCGACGGCCTGTTAGGCTTGGCCGTCTTCACCTTCGCCGCCGCCGCCATCATCGCCACGGGAGCCTGGGCTCGCTCCATGCGCGCCGCCGCGCGCGAGATGACCCGCCATCTGACCCAGCGCGAGGCCCATCTTCGCTCGATCCTGGACACGGTGCCCGAGGCGATGGTGGTCATCACCGAGGACGCCATCATCCAGTCGTTCAGCCCCGCCGCCGAGCGGCTGTTCGGCTGGTCATCGGACGAAGTGATCGGGCGCAATGTCAACATCTTGATGCCCTCTCCTCATCGTGAGGCTCATGACGGCTATCTGGCCCGCTATCACGCCACCGGCGAGCGACGGATCATCGGTACGGGGCGCGTGGTCGTGGGCGAACGCAAGGACGGCTCGACCTTTCCCATGGAACTGGCGGTCGGCGAGATGCAGCCTGGACCTCATCGGTTCTACACCGGCTTCATACGGGACCTGAGCGAGCGCCAGCGGACGGAGACGCGACTGCAGGAGCTGCAGTCGGAGCTGGTCCATATCTCGCGCGCCACGGCGATGGGCGAGATGGCGTCGGCCCTGGCGCACGAGTTGAACCAGCCGCTGGCCGCCATCGCCAACTATCTGCGGGGATCGAAGCGGTTGCTCGACGCCCCCAGCCCCGACCATCAACGCATCAGCGAGGCGCTGGACAAGGCCGCCGACCAGGCGTTGCGCGCCGGGCAGATCATCCGCCGGCTTCGCGACTTCCTGGCCAAGGGCGAGACCGACCGTAGGGTGGAGAGCCTGACCAAATTGATCGAGGAAGCCAGCGCCCTGGCCCTGGTCGGCGCCAAGGAGCTTGGCGTGCGCGTCCGGCTGCAGCTCGATCCGGACGTCGATCTTGTTCTGGCCGACCGGGTGCAGATTCAGCAGGTAGTCCTGAACCTGGTGCGCAACGGCATGGACGCGATGGAGACCACGCCGCGTCGAGACCTGACGGTTGAAAGCGTCCCGGGACCCGACCAGACCGCGGTCGTCAAGGTGACTGATACCGGAACCGGCCTGTCCGAAAGCGTCATCGCCAACCTGTTCCAGCCCTTCATCACCACCAAGCCGGCAGGCATGGGCGTAGGCCTGTCGATCTGCCGCACGATCATCGAGGCGCATGGCGGGCGGATCTGGGCCGAGCCCAATCCGCAGGGCGGCGCCGTTTTCATGTTCACCCTTCCCAGAGCGGTCAGCGACGAGGAGCCCGAGGATGTCGTCTAACGTTCAGGTCCACGTCATCGACGACGACGACGCCATGCGCGACTCGCTGTGCTTCCTGTTCGAGACGTCGGGGCTGGTCGCCCAGGCCTATCCTTCGGCCGTCGCCTTCATCGAAGCCATGCCCCACGTCGGGGGATGCATCGTCACCGACATCCGCATGCCGGAGATGACCGGCCTGGAGTTGGTCCGGATGCTCCGCGTCATGGGATCGACGCTGCCGGTGGTGGTGATGACCGGCCATGGCGACGTGCCCCTGGCGGTTGAGGCCATGAAGGCGGGCGTGATCGACTTCCTGGAAAAGCCGTTCCGGGAGGAGACGATGATCAGCGCGGTGATGTCGGCGCTGAAGTCCGGCGAGGAGACGGCGCGACGAGACGCCATGAGGGACGGCGTGCTGGCCAGGCGCGATCAGCTGGCGCCCCGCGAACGCCAGGTGCTGGACGCCCTGGTGGATGGCAAGGCCAACAAGGTCATCGCCCATGAAATGGGGATCAGCGCCCGGACCGTCGAGATCTATCGCGCCAACGTCATGACCAAGATGCAGGCGGCGAGCCTGTCGGAACTGGTGCGCATGGTTCTGCTGGCGTCGCCCCAGTAGCCGCGCGGGCGTTGCGCCAGATCAAGGCGCCGGCTTCCAAAGCGCGCCACGGTTATGGTCCAGCCGCCACAGGATCGCCCCGCGTGTCACCGAACCTTGGAGTCGTGATTATCGCCGACGACGACCCGGCCGTGCTTCACGCGCTGCGTTTCGCCTTCGAGATCGAGGGCTTTGACGTCATGTCTTTCCCCGACGCCGCCAGCGTTCTGCGTTCGCCCCCGCTTCCGAAGTGCGGCTGTCTGGTCCTCGACTACAAGATGCCCGACATGGACGGCCTGACCCTGCTGGCCGCGTTGCGCGCCGCTGGCGTCGAGCTGCCCGCGATCCTGATGACCAGCGGCCCGACGCGCGCCTTGAAGGCCCGGGCGGCGGCGGCTCATGTGCCCATCGTTGAAAAGCCGCTGCTGGGCGACGAGCTGACCCGCCGCGTACGAGGCCTCACCGGCGCGCAGGTCTGTTGAGCGCTCGGCCGAACGACCGTCATCGCACGCTCCACATAATTCCGACGCCGCTCTGTCATGGAGTTTGAGTAAGCAGGCGTTCCGCCATGCCGCTTCCTCCTCGCCCCCGCACCATCGGATGATGCTGTTCTCGTTCCGTCTGTCGAACGCGCTGGCAGCTCGGTTCGACGCGCACGCCCAGCATCGGGGCGGCCGGTCCGAACTGCTTCGGACGTTGGTCACGGATTATCTTGAGGCCCAAGGAGAGCCGCAGCCTCCCGAGACGGTCCAGACAACACAAGCCGCCCCCAAGATTCCCAAGGTCCGCCTCGACGAGGCCGACCTAGAGCGACTGGACGAGGAAGCGGCGAAGGTCGGCATGACACGGGGCCAGTGGATCGAGGCGCTCGTCCGCCGGCGCCTTCACGGCCAGCGTCAGCTCAACCCCGAGGATCGGGCGCGCCTGTCGCATATCAACATCGAGCTGCGCACCCTGCGCCAGCGTGCAGAACTGGTCCTGGCGACGGCGCGCCGCCGCCTGAACGACGGTGATGACGCCGAACTGACGATCCAGCGCATCGCCGAACTTGAGCGCGGCGTCAGGCGGATCGGCCAAGCCGTGCGCGCGGGTTTCGAGGGCAGCGACGCCTATTGGGACGCCAATATGGACGACGAAGGCGCCCCTAGTCGTCCAACGCCCACCGCCGCGCCACAAGATCCAGACGCCCCGAGGCCTGACGCTCGAAGCGGGAGTTGAGCACCACCTCCGCATCGTCCCAACGGACGCGGGCGGTCATGTCGAAGAAGCGGCTGTCGAGGCGGACCTGCTCGCGGATCGGCGCCTCGACGCTTCCCCCTCCAGCCAGAAGACGATCCCAGAATCCGGCCGGGTCGCGCCAGCCATCGGCCGGCCGCGTCGCCAGAACGCCGCGTGCAAGATCCTCATCCGCCTGTCCCAGGGTCAGCGCCGACAAAAGCAGAGCCTTGTCGGCCGGGAGGGTGTTGATGTTGATCGGCGACAGGTCCGTGGTCGGCAGGGCGCAGACCCAGGGCCGCAGCCGGGCGTAGACGTTGGGACCAAAGCCCTGGACCGTTCGAAGCTCGCTGACCTCGGCCAGGGGCTGGCCGGCGGTTCGATAGGGGCGCTCGCCATTGAGATAGGCCCCGTCCTCAGCGCCGGCATAGGTGACGTCGTTGCTGTCCATCCAGTCGGCCAGGTTTTCAGCCAGCTGGCGCGCCTGGCCGATCTGTAGGCCCTCCATGAGGGCGGTGAACTGGCGCACGCCAAGTTCGCGCCGGCTGAACGGCTCGCCTTGATCCGCTGCGACGACGCTGTTGAGGTTGAAGCAGGCCGAGCCGTCGGTGACCGTGGTCTGCATCAGGCCGCCATCCAGCGGCAACTCCACGGGCCGGCCATTCCAGCCGCCGGCCAAAGTGGTGCGCTGCGGGTCCTTGCGTTGCAGGGTCTCGATCCGCTCGCGCGCCAGGGTCTCCGCGCCCAGGGCGTACCACTGGGCTTGGCCATTGGCCTGGCTGTTGTGGGATCGGCGGACGGCGAAGCGGATATCGTCCAGCACGCTAACGGCGATGATCGACATCATCGCCACCAGTAACAGGACCATCAGCAGGGCCATGCCCTGTTCGGACCTTTGCCTCATGGCGTGATCGCGGAGGTAAGGAACTGCATGCTCAGCTCCCCCTCCCCCTTTAGGGTCAGATCAAGCCGCACCGCCTGAGGCAGGGGCAAGCCGGGCGCGCCTTTCCAAGACGGCTCCCATTGGCCTTCATGAAGAAAGGCGACGGCCGCGGCCTGAACCTCTTCGGCGAGAATCTGGGGCGGTCCCAGCGGCGCGCCGTCCAGCGCGTTTCTGGAGCGGCGCTCCAGCCGACCATCGACCAGGGCGTACTCGACATACTGCAGAGAGGAACGAGCCGGATCGCCCATGGTCTCGACCCCGCGCCGGGTCAGGGCGAGCAGCGGCCCTCCCCCGCCCCAAGGGTCGCCGCCGTAGAACGACGCCAGAGCGGGCTGACCGTCGGAGCCGCGCACCGCCCGAGGGGCCGCCTGACCGATATCGGCTTTCAGGATGGCGCGCAGGCGCTGCAGGCGGCCGATATCGCCGACGCGGACGCCGACCACGCGCTGATTATCGACGGTAGCGCTCATGATGGTCACCGCGCCGGCGGTGATCAGGCCCAGGATGACGAGCGCCACCAGCATCTCCACCAAGGTGAAGCCGCTGTCGCGAAGGCGTCCGGCAGGAGGTTGGGCCATAAACGGAATCCGGGCGGCTCCTGGAAAAGGGCCGCCCGGACTATATCCTAGAATTGAGCGCTGAGGCCGAACGAGACGCTCGTGCCCAGGCCGTACCGGTTGTTGTCCACCCGACCGCCGCCCAGCTCCTGATACTCTTCGTACTCAGTGTCGAGCAGGTTGCGGGCCTCGAACGAGAACGTGAAGTCCTGGTCCCAGTGGGTGAAGGTCTTGCGGTAGGTGAAGTCGAGCATGACGCCCGGATCCTGGATCAGGTCGGGTTGCTCGGTACGACCGCGGGCCGAGATGCGCTCGCTGACGTAGGTCAGCAGCACGGTGGCCTGCGAGCGGGCCGCCTCGTCCTCGAAGCCAAACTGGACGTTGGCGATGTGCTCGGACTGGCCCTGCAAGCGGCTGCCGTCCTTGACGTAGTCGCTGGCCGGACGCGCGGCGCCGCCGGCGCCCAGCGGATAGACAACATCGCCATCGCCGACTTTCACGTCGGACGTGGAGTAGGTGTAGTTGGCCATGGCCAACCAGCGCTTGGAGCTGAACCAGGCACCTTCCATCGGAAGATCGAAGTACTTCTTGGCGTCGATTTCGAAGCCGTAGAGCGTGGCGCTCGGCGCGTTGACGTAGGTCTGGACGATGGTGGCGCCCTGCTCGGAAACCACCGACTCGATCGGCTTGTCGATGTCCTTGAAGAACACGCCAACGGTCAGATACTGGTCGCGGTCGAAGTACCACTCATAGCGGCCTTCCACGTTGAGCAGCTCGGAATCCCGCAGGTAGGGGTTGCCGCTGAAGAGGCGGTCGGAGTCTGGGTCGGTGTACTGTTGCGGCGCCAGTTCGCGGAACTGCGGACGGCCGATGGTCTTGGACGCGCCAAAACGCAGCTGCATGTCTTCGTAGAAGTTCCAGGTCACGGTCGCGGCCGGCAGTACATAGCTGTTGTTCAGCGGCGCGCTGTTGGCGGGCGTGCCGCCAAACAGATCGACGACCTGCACGTCCTGCTTGGCGTCTTCATAGCGCAGACCGGCCGAGAGCCGCACCAGCGGCATGATCTCGGCGTCGACCTGGGCGTAGACGCCATGGGTCTTCAGCGAGGCTTCATAGGCCGCCGCACCGTCGCCGCCGGTGGTTTCGGTCAGCACCAGACCGTTCGGGCCGATGTTGTAGTCAGCCAGCAGGAAGTCGACGCGCTCGCGCTGCACGGCCAGGGGCAGAGCGCCGTTGGTGGCGGTGAAGCGGAATTCGCGGCTCCAGGAGTCGCGCTGGTTGTCGAGATAGGCATAGCCGGCGCTGACGACGGCTTCGCGGGTGCTGGAGAGCGGGATCGCGTACTTGAAGTCGATGCCGGCGCTGATGACTTCGTCATTCAGTTCGCTGAAGCGGGTGTAGTTCTGCTCCTGCGAGGCGCTGTGATAGGTCACGCCGTCCTCGATGCGGTAGCGGATGCCCTTCTCGTAGGGCGCATTGCGCTCCGACTTGGCGTAGGACGTGCGCCAATCGATTTCCAGGGCGTCGAACTTGTGCTCACCGGCCAGCTGGGTGTCGATCAGCTGACGCTCGAACCATTCGGTGTAGTCGTCGCGCACGTCGCGGCCGGCCAGTTCGTCGCGGCCCTGACGGCTGCGCGCCTCCTTGGACGTGCTGCGGATGAACAGGTTGGTCCAGCGCACCTCGTTGTCGCCCCACTCCGCGCCAAAGCCGAGCAGGCCGTTGGTCACGACATCGTTCTGGGTCGAGGAGAAGTCGTAGTCGGTCCGAACTTCCAGAACGCCGTTCTGGACGAGGCCTTCCTGTTGCTTGCCCGTCCGGGTCTTCCAGCCATTGTCGTAACCGGCCGAGAAGATCACGCCCAGGGTGGCGAAGCCGGCGTCGAAGGAACGGCCGCCGCTCAACTCGATGCTGCCGTTCAGCGGGATGTCGTTGGTGCTCTGCAGCAGGTTCAGCGGCGCGTTCACGAAGCTGTGGCCGATATTCATCAGCTCGGCGTCGGTAAAATTGCCGGGCGCGATGCGCTTGCCGGTGGCGATGGCCTGCTTCAGGCGACCGGGAATTTTGCGGGTGGCGTCGTCCACGCCGAGCCAGTCGGTGTCGGAGCCGAAATAGGTCAGGCCGCGCTTCAGGCTGGTCTCGGAGTTGCCGCCGAAGCTGCCGCCGATCGTGAAGAACGGCTCATCGGGCACGCCGATGGTCTGCAGGTCGATAAGGCCGCCGCCGAACTCGCCCGAATAGTTGGCCGAGTAGGACTTCTGGACGACCGTGCCGCCCAGGATGTTGGAGGGGAAGAGGTCGAGGGGGACCACGCGTTGCAGCGGCTCGGGGCTGGGCAGCGGCGAGCCGTTCAGCAGGGCCGAGGAGTAGCGCTCACCCAGACCGCGGACATAGACGAACTTGCCGCTCACCAGGCTAAGGCCCCCGACGCGGGTCAGGGCCTCGGCGGCGGTGTCGTCACCTGAACGCTTCAGGTCTTCGACGGAGATGTAGGTGGAGACTTCGGCCGTCTCGCGCATGGGCTGGGGAATGTTGCGTCCCAGCACTTCCACAGCTTCGACCTGGGCCTCGGCGGCCGCATCGACCTGGGCCAGCGCGACGTGCGGCGCGACGAGAGCCGTCGTGGCCAGCAGGCCGGCGACGGAGAGGGCGAGCTTTTTCATGAGACAGACCTTGAAGATTCGAATGGCGGTAAGGAGCGGGAGGCGCCGCGAGGGCGCCTCCCGTCAGGATCAGCAGGTCGAGCCGGAGGTCAGACCGCAGGTCCACCCCTGCCACCAGGTGTCGTTGGCGTCGCGGACGGCGCCGATGTAGTTGGCGGCCGTGAAGAACGAGCTCAGCGCGGTGACGTTGAAGGGCGTCACGGCGTTTTCGTTGGCGCCGTTGATGAAGGTGCCCGACAGCGTCGAGGTGTGGGTCGAGCTGTTGTTCGTGCCCGCGTTGAAGATCGTCGCGTTGGCGGCGGCGTTCACGTTGCTGTCTTCGGTGAACGGCGTGGCGCAGGCCAGGCGCACCGAGTTGAACGTCCCCTGGGTCGTGGCGTCGTCGATGTCCAGGCAGCCGGCGGCGGCGTTGGTCATGACCACCAGACCGTTGACGAAGACGTTGTTGGTCGAGGTGTTCATGGTGATGGCGTCGTTGCCGGCGCCGCCGCGACCGATGAAGGTGAAGTTGGCGAACTTCGGGTTCGAACGCGGGGCCGTGCCGGCGCTGGAAGCTTCCACGATGCGGTTGCCGCCGTTGGCGCGTTGGACGGCGATCACGAACTGGATATTGCCGTTGAAGCCCACGTCGGTGTCGAGGCTGTCGTCGTCGTTGCCGGTGAGCACCAGATACTTGGCGTTCACGGTGCCGCCGAACCACTCGATGCCGTCATCCGAGCTGTTGTGGACCTGGATGTGATCGACGGTCGTGCCGTTGCCGACGCCGGCGAAGGTGATGCCGTTCAGTTCGTTGTTGGCGACAATGATGAAGCCCGAGTGCTGGACGCGGACGTAGCGCAGGACGCCGCTGCTGTCGGTGGCGCTGTTGCCGCCGTAGAAGGCGTTCGTGCCTTCAACCTGGGCTTCGCAGGTCGCGCTGCCCGGCGTGGCGCCCGAACCCGAGCAGTTGCTGATCGGCGCGCGGCCGAGGATGACCAGGCCGCCCCATTGACCGATGGAGTCGACGTTGGTGGAGCCTTCGATGCTCTGGCGGCTGGTGAAGACGATCGGCTGAGTGGCCGTGCCCTGGGCGAAGATTTGCGAGCCGCGGTTGACGACGATGTAGTCGAGACCGGCCGAACCGAACACCTTCACGCCCGGATCGACGGTCAGGACGCCCTTGACGGCGCCGGCCTTAGGAGCGGCCGGATCGCCGCCCATGTCGTCGCCCACATCCACGCGGCCGGTGACCGAATAGACGGTGCCGCTGCGCAGCGGCAGGACCAGGTTGCCGGTGATCTTGGCGGGCAGTTGGCAGTTGCGGAGCGTGCCGTTGGCGACGACGCCCGCGTTGGTCAGACCGGTGGGGCAATCGGCGGCCGGGGTGCCCGGAGCGGGGTTGCCCGTGCCCGGGTTGGTCGGCGTGCCGGTGCCGCCATTGAAGGCGCCTTCGCCCGGCGAGGCGACTTCATCTGCGCCCCCGCAGGCGGAAAGGGTCGCCGCGGCGCCCAGCGCCACCAGCACCATGCTAAATCGTTTCAGGCCAATCATGCCGCTCTCCCGCGTATGAGACAAATGAAGGCGGGGAGACGCGCAACACATGTTGCTCGACCCTATCCCCCTCAGCTTCTCGGCAGGGGTAGCGGAGTAGTGTGACGCTGTTTCAACGCATTTATGACGCCTGTGCGTAAGTCCGCAGACGTCCGGACGCCCGACCGTCACATACCTGTCTTGCATGCGTCGTATAGGTCCCGCGCCGGGCAACTCGGCGAACTCCCGGGGCAGAGGTTCCACGTGTTCAGAGGTTGGGCTTTGTTCGAGCGTCGCGCCGATCCGGCCGCGTTGCGTCGAACCGCCGAGATCGTGCTTGTCGCCGCCGTGGCTATCCAGGCCGCTCGACTGGCGTGGGCGCTGGCCACGCCGCTGGGTCCGATCGGTGATGCGCCGTCTCCCTCGTCTCTAGCGAACGCGCCGCGCGACCTCACGGTTCTGGCGCGCTTTGATCCCTTCTTCCGCGCGGGTGCGCCGACACTGAGCCTCGATGCGCCGGCCTCCCCTTCGGGCGGCTACCAGCTGTTCGGGGTGCGCACCGATGGCGCGGGCCGCGGCTCGGCGATCCTGGCCGGGTCGGACGGAATCCAGGCTTCCTATGCCGTTGGGGATACTCTGCCCGGCGGTGCGCGGCTGACCCGTATCGCCCCCGACCATGTCATTCTCGCCGACGGCGCATCGCGCCTGCGGATCGGCTTCCCCGCGCCGACAGGCGCCGGCGTCGTCGCGCCGACGCAACCGCCGCCTCCCCCGGCGGATGCGCCGATCGCCTCCATTCTACAACCGCACGTGCGTGACGGCGGCATCGTCGGTTTCGCCGTCCCCGCCTCCGGCGCCGGCGCGGCGTTCTCCGGAGCCGGCCTGCAGCCGGGCGATGTGGTGCTGTCGATCAATGGCCAGGAACTCACTTCCGGCGGCCGCGTAGCCGAGGCCGGTCAATCCCTGATGTCCGGCGGCGAAGCCGAGATTCGCTTCGAGCGAGGCGGCAAGACCTTCACCACCCGGGCGCGTCCCCAGTGAACAGAGACACCGTGAAAAGACTCCTCATCAGCGCCGCCGTCGGCGTCATGGCGTTCGGTCCGCTCGCGACCGGCCCCGCCCTCGCCCAATCGCAGGTCCTCAATCTTCAGGACGCCGACATTCGCGTCTTTATCCAGGACGTCGCTCGGGCCACGGGCCGCACGTTCATCATCGACCCTCGCGTCAGCGGCAAGGTGAGTATCGCCAGCCAGGAACCACTATCGAAGACGGAGCTGTTCGAAGTCCTGCTCTCGACCCTGCGCGCCAACGGGCTAGTAGCGATCCCCGCCGGCGGCGGGGCCTATCGCATCGCGCCGGAACAGGGAGCTGCGACCCAGCCGTCGAGCCTGGGTTCAAGCGGCCAGGGCTTCACAACCCACGTCTTCCGCCTTCGCAACATCGACGCCGACGCGGCCGCCGAGACTCTCAAGCCTTTGATCGGCGCCCAGGGCGTGGTGACCGCCGGTCGTCGCAGCAACACCCTGGTGGTCGCGGACTATGCCGATAATCTGGGCCGCATCCGCGCCCTGATCGGCCAGATCGATCAGGACCGCAGCGTCATCGAAACCATCACTCTGCGCAGCATGTCGGCGCGCGAAATGGCGGGTGTCGTCAACGACCTGCTCAAGGCGCCGGGCGAGGAAAGCAACGCCCGCAACGCGCTGATGTCGGTCCTGGTGGTCGAGAGCAGCAACAGCCTGGTGCTGCGCGGCGACGCGGACATCATAACCCGCCTGCGCCCTGTGATCACCGACCTCGACCGTCGCGCCCAGTCCAACGGCGACGTCCGGGTGGTCCGCCTCCAGCACGCGAGCGCCGAGCAGTTAGTTCCCATGCTGCAGCAGCTGGTGGGTCAGGCTTCGACCTCAACGACCACAACCAGCACGACCTCGGGGACCTCCACCGGTCCTGCCCCTAGCCAGGAAACGGCGCAGGCCGCGACCGTGCGGCCCACCGCCGTGAACGGCGCACGCCCCGCCAACATCGCCCGCTTCGCTGGCGCCAACGCCCTGGTCATCTCCGCCGACGCCCAGACCCAGCAGATGCTGGCCGAAGTGATCCGCCAGTTGGACGTGCGCCGTGAACAGGTGCTGGTCGAGGCCGTGGTGGTCGAAGTGTCCGACGAAACCGCCAAGCGCCTTGGCGTACAGTTCGCCCTGGCCGGCACCAACGGTTCCGCCATTCCGTTCGTGGGCAACAACTTCACCAACGGCGCGCCCAGCCTGTTGGGGCTGGCCGGCGCGGCGGCGGCGAACAACGTGTTGCCGGAGGACTCAACAGCTCTCACCACCCTGCGCGCCGCCGCGTTGGACGCCCTGGCCAATACGACCGGCATGATCACGGGCGGCGCGGGGCGGATCGGCGACGACGCGCTGTTCGGTTTCATCGTCAACGCGGTGAAGAGCGACACCAAGTCGAACCTGCTGTCGACGCCGTCGATCATGACGCTGGACAATCAGGAAGCCTCGATCCTGGTCGGCCAGGAAGTTCCAGTGACCACGGGCGAGGTGCTGGGCGATTCCAACACCAACCCCTTCCGCACCGTGCAGCGCCAGAATGTCGGCATCGAGCTGAAGGTCCGTCCGCAGATCAACGCCGGCGGGGCCGTCACCCTGTTCCTGCGCCAGGAAGTCTCCAGCGTCGCGGGGCCCGTGGCCGCCGGGTCGGACGAACTGGTGTTCAACAAGCGCGAGATCGAGACCACCGTACTCGCGGACGACGGCGACATCATCGTCCTGGGCGGCCTGCTGGATCAGAACGAGCGCGTCTCGGTCGACCGGACTCCGATCCTGGGCGATGTGCCGGGCCTGGGCGCGCTGTTTCGGTCCAAGGCGCGCGAGGGCGGCAAGACCAACCTGATGGTCTTCATCCGTCCCCGCATCATAAAGACGGCCGCCGACGCCCGCGCCGCCACCGCCGCGCGCTATGGCTACGTCCGCGATCAGCAAGGCGTGCGCAAGGGCGAGGTCGAGACCGATCTCGACGCGATGGTTCGCGAGTACATGCAGATCGCGCCGCCCGCCGCGGCGCAACCTGTCCAGCCGGCGTCATGATCGACGAATCCGCCCCCTCGCCCGCCCTGGCCTACCGGTTCGCCCGCCAGCACGGCGTGGTTCTGCTGGGCCTGGATGAGCACGCCCATGTGGGCCTGCGGGAGGGCGCCGATCCCATGGCGCTGGCCGAGGCCCGCCGCGCCCTGGGCCGGCCGTTGAAGATTACGCGCCTGGCTCAGGACGAGTTCGACCGGCAACTGTCGCACACCTACGCGGCTGGCGAACTGGGCGGCTCGACAGGCGATTTCGACCTTCCCGGCGGGCTGGAAGGCCTGGCCGGCGACCTGCCCGCCGCCGCCGACCTGCTGGACACCCACAACGACGCGCCGGTGATCCGCCTGATCAACGGGGTAATCGCCGAGGCCGCGCGCCTGGGCGCCTCGGACATCCATCTGGAGCCTTACGAGGCGGCTCTGCTGGTGCGTTTCCGCATCGACGGCGTGCTGCGCGAGATGCTCAATCTGTCGCCGCGGCTTTCACCCTTGCTGGTGTCGCGAGTGAAGGTCATGGCCCGCCTGGACATCGCCGAGCGTCGCGTGCCGCAGGATGGGCGCATCTCGCTGACCATGGGCGGTCGTTCGCTGGACGTGCGCGTCTCCACCCTGCCCGCCCGCGCCGGCGAGCGGGTGGTCATGCGCCTGCTCGACAAGGATCAGGCCGGGCTCGAGCTGGAACAGCTGGGCATGTCGCCCGAGGCTCTGGGCATGCTGCGCGAGGCGCTGCAGGAGCCGAACGGCATCATCCTGGTCACCGGGCCGACCGGCTCGGGCAAGACGACGACGCTGTACGCCGGTCTTCGCCTGTTGAACGACGCCACCCGCAACATCCTGACCATCGAGGACCCGGTCGAGTACGCCGTGCCGGGCCTCGGCCAGACCCAGGTCAACACCAAGGTCGGCATGACCTTCGCTGCGGGTCTGCGGGCCATCCTGCGCCAGGACCCGGACGTGGTCATGGTCGGTGAAATCCGCGACCCGGAGACGGCGCAGATCGCGGTCCAGGCCAGCCTGACCGGCCACCTCGTGCTGTCCACGGTCCACACCAATGATGCGGTCGGCGCGGTGACGCGTCTGCGCGATATGGGTATCGAGCCGTTCCTGCTGGGCTCCACCCTGCGCCTGATCATGGCCCAGCGCTTGGTCCGCCGCCTGTGTCCCCATTGCCGTGAAGCCCATCCCGCCGATGAGGCAGAGGCCGAGCTGGCGGGCGTTAAGGTGGGCCACCGCCTCTATCGCGCGGTCGGCTGCCCGCAATGCAACGGCGCAGGGTACTCGGGCCGGATCGGCGTCTATGAAGTGGCCAAAATCAACGACCGCATCCGGCGGATGATCGGCGAAGGCGCCGATGAGACCGCCCTCGCAGAAGTCGCCTTCAAGAAGCGGGCTACCCTGCGCAGCGCCATGAGGACCTATGTCGCCGAGGGCCTGACCACCGTCGAGGAAGCGATCCGCGTCACCCGGCAGGATTCGGCCTGACATGGCCGCCTTTGACTACATCGCCATGGACGGGCGCGGGCGGACGCGAAACGGATCGGTTTCCGCGCCGGACGAGGCCGACGCCCGGCGCGACCTTGAGGCGCGCGGCCTCACGCCCCTGAAACTGACACCGTCGTCAGGACGCCAGGCCGCGCCGGCCAGCCTGTTTTCGCCACGGCTCAGCGGACGTGATCTTTCGCTGATCACCCGCCAGCTCGCCACGGTCACCGCCGTCGCCCCGCTGGAGGAAGCCCTGCGGACCATCGCCCTGCAGGCCGAAAAGCCGATCGTGCGCCGCACCCTTCTGGCGGTCCACGCGGGGGTGATGGAGGGCCAGTCGCTCTCCGAGGCCATGACCCGACAGGGCAAGGGGTTCCCGCCGCTTTACCGGGCCATGATCGCCGCTGGCGAAAGCTCCGGCGCCCTGCCATCGATCCTCGACCGCCTCGCCGATCTTCTGGAACGCGATCAGCAGGCCCGCGCCAAGGTGGTCACGGCCATGGTCTATCCCGCCATGCTGGCACTGGTGGCCATGGTCGTGGTGATCGCGCTGATGACCTTCGTGGTGCCCAAGGTCGTGGATCAGTTTGACTCCATGGGCCAGAGCCTGCCGCTGCTGACGCGCATGGTGATCGCCGTCTCCGACCTGATGCGTCACTGGGGGCTGGCGATCCTGGCGATCCTGGCCGTCGGCGGCCTGGTCTTCACCAAGGCGCTGGAGCGCCCTGGATTTCGGCTTTCGGTCGATCGGACCATCCTGGCCACGCCCCTGATCGGCCGATTGATCCGCGATCTTCACGCCTCGCAGTTGGCGCGGACCCTATCGACCATGGTGGCCAGCGGCCTGCCTGTGCTGGAGGGGCTGACGATCACCGCCGCCACCGTGCAGAACCGCGTCCTGCGCGCGGCGACCCAGGACATGGCGACCCAGATCCGCGAGGGCGGCAGCTTGTCCGCCGCCATGAAGCGGGTCGGCGTCTTCCCGCCGATCCTGGTCTACATGACCGCCAGCGGCGAAGGCAGCGGCCGCCTGGAGACCATGCTTTCGCGCGCCAGCGAGTACCTGGAGCGCGAGTTCAACACCTTCACCGCCATGGCGCTGAGCCTTCTGGAGCCGGCGATCATCGTGATCATGGGCGCGCTGGTCGCCCTGATCGTGCTGTCGATCCTGCTTCCCATCCTGCAGATCAACACCCTCGCCGCCGGCTAGGAGCCCATCATGACCAAGACCCGCAAGACCCGCCCCGCCCGCGAGCAAGGCTTCACCCTGGTGGAGCTGATGGTCGTCATCGTCATCATCGGCCTTCTGGCCACGGTGGTGATGGTCAACGTCCTGCCCAGTCAGGACAAGGCCATGCGCGAGAAAGCCCGCGCCGACGTTTCGGTGCTGGAGCAGGCGGTGGAGACCTATCGCCTCGACAACTTCGCCTTCCCCACCAACCAGCAGGGGCTGGCCGCCCTCACGGCCCCGCCGGCCGACCTGGCGCGGCCCGACCGCTATCGCGAAGGCGGCTATATCCGCCGACTGCCGCAGGACCCCTGGGGCGCGCCCTATCAGTACGCCTTCCCCGGCGAACACGGGCGGATCGACATCTATTCCTTCGGCGCGGACGGCGCGAAGGGCGGCGAGGGCGAGAATGCGGACATCGGCAACTGGTGACGCGGGCCGGGCCGACGGCTTCACCCTGGTCGAGCTGCTGGTCGTGATCGTGATCATCGGCCTGCTGGGCAGCGTCGTGGTCATGACCGCGCCCGATCTGTCGCCGCGCCTGTCCACCGAGGCCGAGCGCCTGGGCGCGCGCCTGCGCCTGGCCCAGGAAGAAGCGCTGGTCAGCAACCGCCCGATCCGCGCCCGCATCACCGCACAGGGCTACAGCTTCGAACGTTGGAACGCAGGCGCGTGGGCGCCGCTGGACGGCCGCACGTTCCGCACCGAGACCTGGGCCGACGGCACCTCCGCCAGCGAGGCCAGTGTATTGTTCGATCCGACGGGCGGCGCCGAGCCCGCCACGATCCAGCTTGCGCGCGAAGGACGCCGCGCGGCCCTGACCGTGGATGCAGCCGGGGAGGTCCGCCTCGATGCGGCGCGCTGAACAGGGCTTCACCCTGATCGAGCTGCTGGTCGCCCTGGCGGTGTTCAGCCTCGCGGCCCTGGCCTTGGTCAATGTCGCCAGCGAAAACGCGCGTTCCGCCCACGGTCTGGAGACCCGCGTCCTGGCGGGCGTGGTCGCCGACAACCAGGCGATCGCCTTCCTGACCTCTCCCCGTCCGCCAGCAGTCGGCACGACCAGCGGGATCGAGAAACAGGGCGGCCTGGACTGGCGCTGGACCCGACGCATCAGCCGCACCGCCGACGCCGCCATTCTTCGCGCCGACATCATCGTGTCGGCCCGCAACCGCACTGTCGCCGAAGCCACCGTATTCAGGAGCGCGCGATGAGCCGCTCGACCCTCGAAAGCAAGATGTCGATCCGCACCCTGCTCCTGTTCATCGGACGCCGCCCCGAGGCGCCGCCCGCCTTCATCCTGGCCGACGGCGGCCGCGTCCTTCAGCGCGGCGTCCTGCAAGTCGGCCACCCCCTGCCGCTGGACGGCGCCCGGGTGGTCCTGGTCGTTCCCGGCGAGCAGGTCACGGCCCGCTGGCTGCAGATGCCGCCTTCGCGGGAGGGGGCCGCGCGCAACGCCGCCCGCCTGCTCATGGAAGAGCAACTTGCCGCGCAGGAGAACCTGCATATCGCCGTCGGCCCGCACACGGACGGCCGCAGGCTGGCCGTCGCGGTCAGCCACGCGACGTTGCAGGCCTGGCGCGGGGAAGCGGGGCTCTATGGTCTTCAACCCGACGCGATCGTGCCCGACGCCCTGATGTTGCCCGCACCGCAGGACGATGAGCTGTCGGTTGCGACCATGGACAGCATGACCCTGATCGCCGGCCGTGATCTGGCGGCGACCTGCGAACCGGACGCCGCGGAATACATCATCGGCGACCGACCCGTCCGCCACCTGGATGACGCCCAGCGCGAGGCCGCCTTCCTGTACGGCCTCGGCGAGCTGCGGGTGAACCTGCTACAGGGCGAAGCGGGCGCCGTCGGTGCGGTGCGTCTGCGCGACTGGCGGCTTGCAGCCATCCTGGGCGCGGTGCTGCTGGCCAGCCCCCTTCTTCTCACCCTCGCCCATGCCGTGCGCTTCGAGGCCGGCGCGGCAGTGCTGCGGAACGATGCGCGCCGCCAGGTTTCAGCCGCCCTACCCGGCGCGCCCGCCATCACCGACCCGGTCGCTCAGGTGGACGAACGCCTGGCCCAGCTGGAGCGAGACTCCAACGGCTTCGCCCCCCAGGCGGCGGCCCTGTTCGCCGCGCTGGAAGACCTCGACGGGGCGCAGCTGGAAAGCCTGATCTTCACGCCGGACGGCTCGCTTCGCACGACCGTCAGCCACAACAACTATTCGGACGTGGAGCAGGTGCGCCTCGCCCTGCGGCGCTCCAACCTGGGCGTCCGCGAGGAAGGCTCGCGCACCGAGGGCGAGCGGCTGGTCACCGATCTCATCGTGGGAGCCCGCCAATGAGCCCGCTCGACTGGTTCAAGAGTAGCACCCGCCGGGAGCAAGTCCTGCTGGCCTTGATGGCCGCTCTCGTCGCCGTCCTGATCCTGTGGTTCGCAGTCATCACCCCGCTGAAAGCCTGGCGCGAGGGGGCTGAGCGTCGTTACGACGAAGCCCTGGCGGTCAAGGTGGCCGTGGACCGAGACCTTGCCCGGATCGCTGTACTCGAAAAGGGCTCGGCAGGACGCCCGCGCGCCAGCGGTCCGGTCGAGCAACGCGCCCGACAAGCTGCCGTAGAGGCCGGCCTCGACATCGCTCGCGCTGACACCGTCGACGGCGACCTGGTGGTCTGGCTGGAGGGCGCGAGCCCGACCGCCGCCTTCGGCTGGCTGGCGGCTCTGCATCGTGAGGACATCGCCGTGCGCCGCCTGACCGTGCTCAAGAACGACACCGGGGGCCTGGATGTCGAAGTCGGCCTGGCGGGGCGCTCATGAACCGGGTTCCCCTCCCCGCCGTTTTCGCCGGCGTCTTTGCTTTCGGATTGATTGCTCTGTCGCCGCTGCGGGTAGCCGTGGGACTGGCGGGCGGCGCGGACACGGGACTCTCCGTCAGCCGGATCAGCGGGACCATCTGGGGCGGCGAACTGAAGGACGCCGCGCTGCGGGAACTGGCTCTTGGCGACCTGAAGGCCGGGCTCGATCCGCTGGCTCTGTTCACCGGCAAGACCCGCCTTCGCCTGAAAGGTGACGGCCCCGTGGCGGTGGACGGCGGCGTAGTGCTGGGCCGCAAAGGCTTGCAGCTGTCGCACATGTCGGCCAGCGCGCCCTTGGGAGCCCTTGGAGCGCCGTCGGCGCTCGGCGGCCAACTAACCCTGAAGGACGTCACCGTTCGCTTTCGGGGAGATCAATGCCGCAGGGCTAAGGGCCTGATCCAAGTGACACCGGCACAGGGCCTTCCGCCCGTTTCCGGCCAGATCGCCTGCCGCGGCAACGACGCCGTGGCGATGCTCGAAGGTCAGGGCGACGGGGTGGCCATGCGCATGGATATCCGCCTCTCGGCCAAGGGCTCCTATGTGGTGCGGACTCGGCTGCAGGCCTCCAACCCGGGACTGCTGTCGCTATTTGGCCAGGCCGGTTTCGACGTCGGTCCGCAAGACGCCACGCGCACGGACGCCGGCCAACTGTAGCTAGGCCCCCAGCGGGCCGTAGAGCCAGGTCAGCCAGATGCCGGCGGCGAGGAACACACCAAACGGCACACGCTCGTCGCCGCGCAGGCTGCGCGTCACCGCCGCCTTGGCCAGCACCGCGATCAGCCCGCTGACCGCCGCCCAAAGCAGGATGCTCGGCAGGCCGAGCCAGCCAACCCACGCCCCGCCGGCCGCCAGCAGTCGCCAGTCGCCGCCGCCGAGGCCGTCACGGCCGCGCAGCCGGCGATAGGCCAGGCTGAGCCCGGCGAAGAGCGCAAAGCCTATCGCAGCGCCGATCAGGCCCTCCATCAACCGGCCCGACCCCTCGGCCGCCGAAACCGCGAGGCCCAGCGCCAGCAGTGGCCAAGTCAGCTTGCCCGGCAGCCAGAAATGCTCGGCGTCGAGAACCGCCAGCAACAGCAGTTGCCACCCCAAGAGCGCGGTGAGGAAAACCGAGGCGCCGGCGCCAGTCAGAGCGGCCCAGACAGCGATGCCCAGGCACGCCAGTTCGATCAGCGGATAGCGAAGAGGGATCTTGCCGCCGCATCGCCGACAGCGACCCCGCCAGAGAAGAAAGCTGAGGATCGGCATGAGGTCCAGGACGCCCAAGCGCGTCCCGCAGGAACCGCATGTCGAGCCGGGACGGGTCAGACTCTCTCCGGCCGGCAGACGAACCGAAACAAGACCGATGAAGCTTCCCACCGCCGGTCCCGCCAGGACCGTGAAGATCGGCCAGAACTGTTGGATATCGAGGCTCAGCGGTTGACCACTTTCCAGATTTCATCAGGCGACGCCTGGAAGATCATACCGATGAACCTGAGCGAACGGCCTTCGTCATAGAGCCGGCGCGCATAGTCGATCTGAAAGACGGAGAAGCGTCTACGGCCGGGCTGTTCGGATCTTGTCGGGATGTTCGCTAGACCCCGCAAGGCGCGCAGAAGCGCCGTGGCGCCGCTTCCCGACAGCTCGGTGCAACTCCCGTCTTCCGACGCGAGGATCACCACGACGCCGATCTCCATCAGATCACCCAACAGGCGAATGAGGCTGTCGGTCTCGCGCAGAAAGGCGGACAGATCCTGTACGACAAGCTCGTCGCCGGCCCGCAGCGCGAAAAGCTGATCCTCCAGCTTGCGCGCCTCGGCGCCGCCACCAGCGAAGGCTTTCAGCAACACCGTGGCGCGAGCGCGTTCAAGCACCGCTCGCTGTTCACGCTCGGGTAGATCGGGCAGTCCGCAGGCGATCAAGCCGTAGCGCATCCAGGTCCCTGGCCACGTTGGGAAAGGAGCCTGTCTATCGTGCAGTCATGACGGTTTCGCTGCGATTTCGTGACGGATTGATGCCTAAGTGGTGAGAGCTTGGCGACCGTTGCGCGTGACCATCAACGAAGGGGGCCAATGGCGCACTCTCACCCAACTCGATCATACTCCGGATGGCGTTAGCCTAGAGCTATTTCACGACAGTTCCGCGTCAATTTCGTAGGGGTTTTTCACCCCACCAACCGTCAAAAACATTTCACAAAAAACATCGGCCTGAACCTGTCCCCGCCGGACGTTGTGAACCCTCCCCCGGCCAGACGGCGGGGGGCCAAGCATCAAGGTCACCCCCACCGCGCATCGTTGCCGACAAGGGGATATCCATGACCAAGCCGAGCCTGACCAAATCC
Organism: Caulobacter sp. NIBR2454; assembly: GCF_027474405.1. Taxonomy (GTDB): domain Bacteria; phylum Pseudomonadota; class Alphaproteobacteria; order Caulobacterales; family Caulobacteraceae; genus Caulobacter. The sequence goes on along the minus strand of NZ_CP114871.1, from coordinate 1,636,073 downwards.
AGTCTTCTGACCACAGCCGCTGTCGCCGTTCTGGCTAGCGCGCTTGTCGGTCCAGCCATCGCCGCCGAAGCAGTGGCGGCCGACGCCCCGGCTGACGACGCCGCCCAGATTGAAGAATTGGTCGTCACCGGTTTTCGTAGCAGCCTGCAGCATGCGCGTGACATCAAGCGCCAGGCCGTCGGCTCGCAGGACGTCATCGTATCCGAGGATATCGCCGCCTTCCCCGACCTGAACCTGGCCGAATCCCTGCAACGCATTCCCGGCGTCACCATCTCGCGCGACGCCGGTGAAGGCCGCCAGATCGCCCTGCGCGGCCTTGGCCCTGACTTCACCCGCACCCAGCTGAACGGCATGGAGGTGCTGACCAATACCGCGTCCGGCATGGACAACCGCGGCTCGGTCAGCCGCACACGCGCCTTTGATTATTCGATCTTCGCGTCTGAGCTGTTCAACAAGGTTGTGGTTGAAAAGTCCTATTCCGCCGATCAGGACGAGGGCGGCATCGGCGGCACGGTCGGCCTCTTCACCGCCAAGCCGTTCGACTATCCCGGCTTCAAGGCCGTGGCCTCGGCGAAGGGCCTGTACAACGGCAACACGGAATCCACTACGCCGCGCATGGTCGGACTGATCTCCAACCGCTGGGGTGATTTCGGCGCGCTGGTCTCAGTCGCCTACAGCCGAAACGACATCAACGAATATGGCTACCGCAACTGGGGCTGGAGCCTGATCAACGCCGGCGCGGCCAATGTCGGCCCGGGCGTATCGGCCGCTGACCGCGACCGCTTGGTCAACGCGACCGGCGCCAATCGGGTGCGCCAATCCCAGGCTCAGACCTATTCGACCTGGTACAACGAGCGTGAACGCCTGGGTCTGACCGCCGCCCTGCAATACAAGCCGACCGATCGCTTCGACCTCAGCCTCGATCTGCTCTACGGGACGCTGAGCAACGACCGCGATGAGTTCCAGATGACCTCGGCGGGGGTCAACGCCCTGACCGGCAACGTCACCGGCACCCAACGTCTGAACTCGGTGGTGATCGAGAACAACAGCCTGGTGGCCGCCGACGTGACCGGCGTCGACATGCGCTCCGAGCACAAGGTCTCCCACGACGAGACCACCTTCAGCCAGGCCGTGTTCAACGGCGCCTGGCAAGCGACCGACGCCCTGAGCATCAATGTCCTGGCCGGCTATTCGCGGTCGGAGTTTGAAGAGCCTCTGTTCGACAAGGTCTTCCTGCAATCGACCAACAAGGGAATCTCCTACGATTTCCGCCAGGGCCGCATGGGGGTCAACACCTACAACTTCGACCTCACCGATCCGGCGCAATGGGGCCTGATGCGGGCCGACACCCGCGAGGACGCCATCGTCAGCGAGTATCGCAACGGCAAGATCGATCTCGCCTATGATTTTGGCGGCGGCTCGGTCCTCAAGGCGGGCGCCGAGTACAAGCAGTTCCGCAATAAGGGCTGGCAGCGTTTCGTCCGCGTCGACTGGTACAATCGACCGGTCGTACCGGCGGCGGTGAAGTATGTGGTCAACGAGAAGTCGGTTATTCCGTACATCGTCGCCGACGTGGACGGCACCTACGCCAATACGGGCCAGATTCGTGATCTGACCCCGACCCAGGAACAGCCCGGCTCGGCCTTCCAGCTGGAGGAAAAGACGGCCTCGGCTTTTGTGCAGTACGATCTCGACACCGTCGCCTGGGACCATCGCGTCCGGGCCAATGCGGGCGTGCGCTACTACTCGACCGACCTGACCTCGGCGGGTACGGCGACCCAGGGCGCGGTGCTGCTGCCGGTGGTGATCCAGAGCACCTACGACGGCTTCCTGCCGACCCTCAACCTGGCGGTGGACGTCAACGAGAACGTCGTCGCCCGCTTCAGCGCCAACCGTAACATCAGCCGCCCCAGCCTGTCGGATCTGCGCGCGGCCGGCAGCGTCAGCTTCACTCCGTTCGGCGGCAACATCTCGGCCGGCAACCCGAACCTCAAACCCTTCCTGGCCGACTCCATCGAAGGCTCCCTTGAGTTCTATCAAGGCGATAGCGGCTATCTGGCCCTGAGCGCCTTCTACAAGAACATGGACAGCTTCATCACGGCCGAGACCTCGGTCGTACCCTATGGCTCAACTGGCTACCCGACCCAGTTCCAGGGTCCGGGGCAGGACGCCAGCACGCTGTACAACTTCAATCGTCCGGTGAATGGCGAAGGCGCTTCGATCAAGGGCGTCGAACTGGCCGTTCAGAAGGACTTCGACTTCCTGCCCGCGCCCTTCGACAAGCTGGGCTTCGTCGGCAACGTCACCTATGCGACGGGCAAGTCGGACGTGATCATCGACGGCTCACCTATTTCGCTCGACCTTCTTGGTCTGTCCAAGTGGACGTCGAACGCAACGATCTACTACGAGACCGACCGGTGGGGCGCCCGCGTCTCCAGCGCCTACCGGGACGGCTATCTGGACGGCGCCGGCGGAAACGGCAATGTCGGCTCGGGCTATCACTCGACCAATAACATCGACCTGGCCGCGCACTACAACGTAACCAAGGACCTGAAGGTCGTGGTTGAGGGCATCAACCTCACCAACCAGGCCATCGATCAGTACACCGACATCGCCGCCGACCGCATCCTTGCCTACACCAAGAGCGGCCGCACTTTCACGGTCGGCGTCACCTACGAGTTCTAGGAGGCGTCCCCTCGCTCCTTGGAACCGTCGAGGCCGCCGCCTTTCCCCCAGGGCGGCGGCCTCACCCATCTGGGCGACCAGCGTCCTTCAAAATAGTGACACGCGATCTTTGTAGAGCTTGCGTGCGATCAATTCGGGTGCTCACGGCCGGCCATGGCGATACCGAACGCGGCATTCTGGGCCTCCGCGGCCTGCTGCGCGCCAATACTTCTCGCCACAACGCCCGCCATAGCCAAAGCCCCGCAAGTCGCGACGTTCGACATTCCGGCCGGAGACCTGGGCGCGGCGCTCAACCTCTTCTCAAGGCAGGCCGACGTTCCGGTGATGACTTTCGCTGACATCCGCGGCCGTCGGGCGCCCCCGGTATCAGGCGTGCTGAACCCTCGGGCGGCCCTGTCGCTGTTGATCCGCGGCCAGGGATTGGAGGCGCGTTATGTCGCTGGCGGCTATGTGCTGAGCGCGGCGCGTCAGCGTCCCCCTTCCCCACCGCCGCCCGCTCCGTCCGAGCCGCCGATCGAACTGGATGCCGTGGTGGTCACAGGCTTTCGCGGCGGCCTGCAGCAGGCCCAGGATATCAAGCGCCAGGCTCTCGGCAGCCAGGACGTCATCGTGGCCGAGGACATCGCCGCCTTCCCGGATCTGAACCTGGCGGAATCCCTGCAACGCATCCCAGGCCTGACCATATCGCGCGATGCGGGCGAAGGACGACAGATCGCCCTGCGCGGCCTGGGTCCAGACTTCACCCGCGCTCAACTCAATGGGATGGAGGTATCGGCTTCAACCTCGTCGGGCTTTGACAACCGCGGCTCGGTCAGCCGCACACGAGCGTTCGACTACAGCATCTTCGCCTCCGAACTCTTCAGCCGGGTGACGGTGTTCAAGACCTATTCCGCCGATCAGGACGAAGGCGGCATCGGCGGCGCGGTCGAACTGCGCACGGCCAAGCCCCAAGACTATCCCGGCGCGCGTCTGGCGCTCTCGGTCAAGGGGCTGACCAATAGCGTCACACAGGCAGTCACCCCCCGTGTGGCGGCGCTCGCCTCAAACCGCTGGGGCGATCTGGGCGCATTGGTGTCGGTGGCTTACAGCGAGAACGACATCAACGAATACGGCTATCGAAACTGGGGGTGGACCCCTGTCACTTTCGGCGCGGCGAACATCGGAGCCGGCGTATCCGCTGCCGACCGTGATCGCCTCATCAATGCGACCGGCGCCAATCGAGTGATGGCCCCGCAGGCCCAGACCTGGTCGACCTGGCTTGATCATCGCAAACGTCTCGGGATCACCACCTCGCTCCAGTATACGCCGCAGGGACGTTTCAGCGCGGGCCTGGACCTTCTCTATGGCAAGCTCAGCAATGCCCGAGACGAATACGCTCTGGCCAACGCCGGTCAAAATCCGCTCACGGGCAACGTCATCGGAACCCAGCGTCTCGAGCACGCCGTGATCGAGGGCGGCAGCCTGGTCCAGGCCTCCTTCACCGGGGTTGACCTGCGTAGCGAACACAAGCGCTCCATCGACGCCACGCAGTTCGGACAAGGCGTACTCAACGCCAGCTATCGGCTGGGCGAGCGCTCCATTCTCAAAGCCATGACGGGCTATTCGCGGTCTGACTTCGACGAGCCTGTCTTCGACAAGATTTTCCTGCAGTCGCGCGGCCAAGCGGTCGCCTATGACTTTCGCGGTCCTGGTCGGCCGGGCGTCAACACCTATGGCTTCGATCCCGCGGACGCGGCCGCATGGAGCCTGATGCGTGGAGACACGCGTGAGGACTCCATCGTCAACAGTTTCGCCACGACCAAGATTGACTTGGAGCACGAGAATGACGGCGGATGGAGCTGGCGGGTCGGCGTGCAGCACAAGCTCTTTCGCAATGACGGCTGGCAACGACACGACCGCGTCGATTACGACGGCGCGACAACCGCCGACGCCGTCATAAAGCAGCTCGTCACGGCGAGATCGCTGGGTGTTTATGTGGTCGGGGATGTGGAGCAGACCCTGGCGCGTCTTAGTCAGCGGCGTGATCTGACGGCAGCCGACGATCAACCGGGCTCCGACTACGCGCTCAGGGAGCGCACCATCGCCGCCTATGCCCAGGGACGCTGGGTCGGGGCGGTCTTTGGCCTCAGGCTTCGAGCAGACGCCGGGGTGCGATACTACGCCACCGACCTGCTTTCCAAAGGGATGGTGGACACGGGAAAAAGCCTTAAGCCAGCCAGCATCGCCCACGACTATCGTGGCCTTTTGCCGGCCGCAAACCTGGCGTTCGACCTGCGATCGGACCTGGTCCTTCGCTTGGCGGCCAACCGCAACATCAGCCGCCCGAGCCTGTCCGACCTGCGAGCGGCCGGCAACGTCAACGCCAACCCGTTCGGCGGCACGATCTCGTCAGGCAATCCAAACCTGAGGCCCTTCCTGGCGGACTCCGTTGAAGCCTCTCTAGAGCTATATCGCGGCGCCGACGGCTATGCCGCGATCAGCGTCTTTCATAAGACCATGGACAGCTTCATCACCCTGGAGACCTCGGCGGTCACCTACGGCTCGACAGGCTATCCGCTCGAATTTCTCAGCCCCGGCCAAACCGCGGCGTCGATCTACAACTACAACCGTCCGGTCAACGGGGATGGCGCCTCGATCAGCGGAGTCGAACTCGCCGTGCGCAAGGACTTTGATTTCCTGCCAGCGCCATTCAACAGGCTGGGCTTCGTCGGCAACGTCACCCACGCCATGGGCAAGTCCGACGTGATCATTGAGAACAGGCCCGTCGCGCTCGATCTGTTGCAGCTGTCGCGCTGGTCATCCAACGCCACCCTCTACTATGAGACCGAGCGGTGGGGGGCGCGGATCTCCAGCGCCTATCGCGACGGCTATCTCGACAGTGCGGGCGGCAACGGCAACGTGGGCGGCGGCTACCACGCGGTCCACAATATCGACGCGGCCCTGCACTACGAACTCAGCCCCAAACTCAAGCTCGTGGCCGAAGCGGTGAACCTCACGGACCAGGCCATCGACCAGTACACCGACATCGCCGCCGACCGCCTGATCGCCCGAACAAAAAGCGGCAGAACCTTCACCTTCGGCCTGACCTACGAGTTCTGATCATGACGGTTCAGAAGATCGGATGGCCTGCACCGCTGAACAGGCTGGCGAAAATCGTGCCGGCGGCTGTCCCCGTCCGCCCCTCGCTCGCCTCTACCTCTTCCGAGGACCAGTCCGGGTCTTCGGAGACGACGATGGTCGACGCGCTGGCGGAGTTGAGGCGACATGAACGCAAGCTGCTCGGCTATATCCTTCGCCGTCATCATGACGCCTCGCAGGCCGATGACGTGTTGCAGGAAGTCTTCCTGATCATGATGCAGCAGACCGAAAAGCGTCAGATCGACAACCCCGTCGCCTACGCCTACCGCGTGGCCGACTCGCTGATCTACGCCCAGGCCCGGCGGGGGCGCCTTGAGGAAGGGCTGGGCGATGACGATTTCGCCTGCGAGCTTCCCCTGGCCGACGAGGTGCTGGAGCACCGTCAGCGCGTGGCTCTCTTCCAGACGGCGTTGCAGAATCTGACACCCCTGCGTCGCGACATTTTCATGCGCAGGCACCTCAAAGGTCAGTCGCGCCAAGACATCGCGGACGACCTGGGCATGACCCTGGAAGCGGTCAAGAAGCATCTCTTAAGAGCCATGATCGAACTGTCCCAAAGCATGCCTGACGCCGACGGCCGTATTCTGGAAGGAGGCCCTAATGCCTCTCAATGACAACGGGTCCGACCCGGACATGGATATCCTTGAGACAGCGGCGGACTGGGTCGATCGTCTGGGCGAACTCACCCCCGCAGAACGCCGGGAACTGGAATCCTGGCTGGAGACGGACGCCGAACATCGACGCGCTTTCTCCACCGTGCGTCACGCCTTCATGGACACAGCGCTTTTGACCGCGGCCCGGCAGGTAGAGAGCGAACAGTCTCGCCCAGCCGCCCGCCGCCCCACGGGCGCGTTCCGACCCGCCCTGATCGCGGCCGGCCTGGCCGTCGCGGTCCTGGCCGGCGCTGGCGTCATGTTGACCTTGCCCACACGCCCGGAACCGAAGGTCCCAGCCGAGGCTCCGGTTTCGATCACCCTGGCGACGGCCATCGGCGCGCGCGCCGATCACACGCTCAGCGACAAGTCGGTCGTCCACATGAACGCCGACACCCGATTGGACATCCTGTTCGATGCGCATGCTCGCAACATCCGCCTCACCAAGGGCGACGCGATGTTCGACGTGGCGCATAACGCGGCCCGCCCCTTCACCGTCGCCGCCGGCGGCGCCACGGTGACCGCCGTCGGCACGCGCTTCGAGGTGGATCTGCTCAACGACGCCGTGGAAGTCCGGGTATTCGACGGGGTCGTGAGCGTGCGACATGCAGACCAGCCGGCGCGCCTTTTGAACAAGGGCCGCTGGCTGCTCTTGGCCGCCAACGGATCATCCGCCGGCGGCGACTTCGACCCCGAGACCTATGCATCATGGCGGAATGATTGGCTCGACGCGCGAAACATGCCGCTTGGGCACGTGGTGGCGCGCCTGAATCGCTACGCCGTCCAGCCGCTTGTGCTGAGCGACCCTAAAATGGGCGATTTGCCGGTGACCGGACGCTTCCGGCTCGATCAGCCAGAAGCCTCTCGATCGATGATTCAGGCCCTGCTAGCCGGCTCCGCCGCTGACGAGGGCGGTCACTGATCCGACCCGCGAACGGGCGCCGATGGCCCGAGGAAGCGCGAGCTCCCTCGGGCCGAAGAGGTCATCCCGCATTTGCGCAATCGCCGCCGTCGATGCCTTGTGCGGACTACAGCCGAACCGCACCAGGCTTGCGACCGCTCACTCCCACTCGATCGTGCCGGGGGGCTTGGAGGTGACGTCGTAGACGACGCGGTTGACGCCGCGGACTTCGTTGATGATCCGCGTGGCCGTCTTGCCCAGGACGTCCCAGGGGAATTCGAAGAAGTCGGCGGTCATGCCATCGGTAGAGGTCACCGCACGCAGGGCCAGGACGTTCTCGTAAGTCCGCGCGTCGCCCATGACGCCCACCGTCTTGACCGGCAGCAGCACGGCGAAGGCCTGCCAGATCTTGTCGTAGAGGCCGGCGTTGCGAATCTCTTCGAGATAGATGGCGTCGGCCTGCTGCAGGACGGCGACCTTCTCGGGCGTGATGTCGCCGGGAATACGGATGGCCAGGCCCGGTCCGGGGAACGGGTGGCGGCCGACAAAGTCTTTATGCAGGCCAAGCTCGACGCCCAGAGCGCGAACCTCATCCTTGAACAGCTCGCGCAGGGGCTCGACCAACTTCAGCTTCATGAAGTCCGGCAGGCCGCCGACATTGTGGTGGCTCTTGATCACCGCCGACGGGCCGCCGCGCGCCGAGACGCTTTCGACCACGTCCGGATAGAGCGTGCCCTGAGCCAGGAAATCCGCGCCGTCGATCTTGGCGGCCTCGCGGTCGAAGATGTCGATGAACTTGCCGCCGATGATCTTGCGCTTGGTCTCAGGGTCGCTGACCCCGGCCAGGGCGCCCAGGAACTCGTCTCCGGCGTCCACATGGACCAGGGGGATGTTGTAGTGGTCGCGGAACAGGGTCACGACCTGCTCGGCCTCGTTGTGACGCAACAGACCGGTGTCGACGAAGACGCAGGTCAGCTGGTCGCCGATCGCCTCGTGGATCAGGACCGCGGCCACCGAGCTGTCGACGCCGCCGGACAGGCCGCAGATCACCTTTCCGGTCCCGACTTGTTCGCGAATTTTCTGAACCATCTCCTGGCGGAAGGCCGCCATGGTCCAGTCGCCGGTCAGACCGGCGATGTTGAACAGGAAGTTGCGGTAAATCTTCGCGCCGTTGATCGTGTGGACGACCTCCGGGTGAAACTGGACGCCGTAGATCTTGCGGGTGTCGTCGGCGATGGCGGCGAAGGGCGCGCCGGTCGAGGTGGCGATCACTTCGAAGCCGTCCGGAATCGCCGTGACGCGGTCGCCGTGGCTCATCCACACCGTCTCGACCTCGCCGACGCCGGCAAGCCCGGCGAAAAGCGGGCTGTTCTTGCCGATGGTCAGCTCGGCCCGGCCGAACTCGCCGGCATGGCCGCCCTCGACCTTGCCGCCCAGCACGTCGCACAGTAGCTGCTGGCCATAGCAGACCGCCAGCATCGGCACGCCGTAATCGAACAGCTTGCGGCCAATGCGCGGGCTGTCGGTCTCCAACACGCTAGCCGGCCCGCCGGACAGGATGATGGCCTTGGGCGCGTAGGAATCGACCAGATCCTCGACCTTGTCGAAAGGATGGATCTCGCAATAGACGCCAGCCTCGCGAACGCGGCGGGCGATCAGCTGGGTGACCTGGCTGCCAAAGTCGACGATCAGGACCCGCTGGTGGTTTGTCTCGGCAGTCATTCAGCGGATTCCTTTTCTAGCGGAGGTCTCAAGCCGCCCTCTCCAGCACGGCGGCGAAGAAGCCGTCGGTTCCGGCGGAGCGGGGCGTAAGGCGGACATAGCCTTGCGGCGAAACAAATCGGTCGGCGGGCGCCGGGGGCGCGGCCAGACGGAAGCCAGAATTGCGGGCCAGGAAGGCCTCGACGCGATCCTCGTCTTCCTCGGCCAGCACCGAGCAGGTGACGTAGATCAGGCGGCCGCCGACCTTCACGAACGGAGCGGCCTGGTCCAGGACAGCGTCCTGTTCGACCTGACGGCGCTCCAGCGCCTCCGGGGTCAGGCGCCACTTGGTGTCGGGATGCCGGCGCCAGGTGCCAGAGCCCGTGCAGGGCGCATCGACGAAGACCACATCCATCTTGGACTCCAGGCCCTTCAACGGATCGGCTTCGACCGGGGATCGAATCTGCAGGTTGCGAACCCCTGCTCGCTGGCTGCGGCGGATGGTGTCGGCCAGACGGCGCGCGTCGCTATCGTGAGCATAGATTTGGCCGGTCGAGCCCATGGCGGCGGCCAGGGCCAGGGTCTTGCCCCCGCCCCCGGCGCAGAAATCCAGGACCTGCTTGCCCTTGATCTCGCCCGCGCAGGCGGCGGCGATCTGGGAGCCCAAGTCCTGCACCTCGAACCAGCCCTTGGAGAAGGCGGGGATGGTCTCCACCGAGCCGGTGCGTTCACTGGGCTCCGGCGCGGGAATGCGCAGAGCCGTCTCCAGCAGATCAAGCGTCTGGGCGGCGAGCGGTTGCAGGGCTTTCAAGGCGCGAACGGGGTCGGTCTTCAGGGTGTTGACCCGCAGGTCCACTGGCGCACGCGCGGCCAGGGCGGCGGCTTCTTCGCCCCTGCCCTCGCCGAACACGCGCGTCAGGCTGGCGTCGAGCCAGTCGGGATAGTCCCCCTGGATGGGCGCCGGAGCGTCGGCCAGTGATTTGGGCGTCTCAAGCGCGGCGCGCTCGGCCTCGGTCAAAGCGCCGGGGCCGTGAGGCTCCTCGGCGAAAGCCTCGGCCAGCTTGTCGATCGGCAGCTTCCAGGCCAGGGCCAGGGTCGCCAGGACCACGGCGCGGGCGCTGTCGTCGCCCATCATCCAACCCAGCGACCGCTTGTGCCGCAGGGCGTCGAGCACCAGGCCCGACACGAAGGCGCGATCCTTCGAACCGGCGAAACGCGAGCGCTCGCCCCAGCCCTTCAAGGCCAGTTTCACTGGCTTGTGACGCGCCTCGATTTCTTCCAGAACCTCGATCGCCGCCGCTATCCGTCCGCTTTCCCGCATTCAGACGAACAGAGCCGCGAGAAGCATCAGCAGGCCGATCATGGAGGCCAGCCACACCAGGGTGCGCACCACCGGAACGCCGAAAGCGTAGAGCGGGATGTAGATCGCGCGAGCGACCACATAGAGCACGCAGCCCAGGGTGCTAAGGCCGCCAGTCTTGCCGCTCAGCACCACCGCCAGGACCAGGGCCACGAAGAAGGCGAAGGTCTCGCGGAAGTTGGCGAAGGCGCGTTGCAGACGCCCCGCCATGCCGGTCAGCGGACGCGGCTCGTCACGCGGGCCGACGTTCCACTTCAGGCCGATCTGCGGCTGGGCCGCGGCCGATCCCCAAAACAGATGCACGAGTCCGACGATGACCGCCGCACCCAGCAGTTTCAGTTCGAGGATCGGTTCCATAACTGCTCCTAGACCGCGCTGGGATAGTTCGGGGCTTCGCGGGTGATCATCACGTCGTGGACGTGGCTTTCACGCAGGCCCGCATTGGTGATGCGGACGAAGCGAGCCTTCTTTTGGAACTCCTCGATGGTCGGCGCCCCCACATAGCCCATGGCGGCGCGCAGGCCGCCGACGAGCTGGTGGACCACCGGACCGATCGGGCCCTTGAACGGCGTCTGGCCCTCGATGCCTTCCGGCACGAGCTTGAGGCTGTCCGAGACTTCCTTCTGGAAATAACGGTCGGCCGAGCCGCGGGCCATGGCCCCGACCGAGCCCATGCCCCGGTACGACTTGTAGGACCGGCCCTGGTACAGGAACACCTCGCCCGGCGCCTCTTCGGCCCCGGCGAACATCGAACCCATCATGGCGGTGGAAGCCCCGGCGGCGATGGCCTTGGCCAGGTCGCCAGAGTACTTGATGCCGCCGTCGGCGATCACCGGAACGCCACTGTCGCGCGCGGCGCGGACGGCTTCGGAGATGGCGGTCAACTGCGGCACGCCCACGCCCGCCACGATGCGGGTGGTGCATATGGAGCCCGGGCCGATGCCGACCTTCACGGCGTCGGCGCCAGCGTCGATCAAGGCCCGCGCCGCGTCATAGGTGGCGATGTTGCCGGCCACGATCTGCACGCGGTTGGTTTCGCGCTTCAGGCGGGTGACGGCGGCGGTAACCTGGCTGGAGTGGCCGTGGGCGGTGTCGATGACCACCACGTCCACGCCCGCCTCGACCAGGGCCAGGGAGCGTTCGAAGCCCACGTCGCCGACGGTCGATGCGGCGCCGACCCGAAGGCGACCCTTCTCGTCCTTGGCGGCGGACGGATAGGCCTCGGCCTTCTCCATGTCCTTGACGGTGATCAGGCCGACGGCGCGGCCCAGGTCGTCGACGACGATCAGGCGCTCGATCTTGTGCTGGCGCAGCAGGTTGCGGGCCTGGGCGGGATCGACGCCTTCGCGGACCGTCACCAGGCCGTCGCGGGTCATCAGGGATGAGGCGGCGGCGTTGAGATCGCTCTCGAAGCGCATGTCGCGGTTGGTCAGGATGCCGACCAGCTTGCCGTCGGCGCGCTCGACCACCGGGAAGCCCGAGATCTTGCGGCGGGCCTTGATCTCGCGGATCTCGGCCAGGGTCGTGTCGGGATTGATGGTCAGCGGGTTGATGACCATGCCGCTTTCATAGCGCTTCACTTCGCGGACCTGATCGGCCTGCTCTTCGACGCTCAGATTGCGGTGCAGGATGCCCATGCCGCCGGCCTGAGCCAGGGCGATCGCCAGCCTGCTTTCAGTCACCGTGTCCATGGCGGCGGACACGATCGGAATGTTCAAACCAATTTCGCGCGTGAACCGGGTCTCGGTGGACACCTGGGTCGGCATGACATCCGACGCACCGGGTTCGAGCAAAACATCGTCGAAGGTGAGCCCTTCGCGAATCTCCATGGGATTCTCCGTTTTGCGGGCCGCGTATAACGGAAGCCCGGCCGCAACGGAAGGGCTCTGACAGTCAGTCGGCCCGAATCTTGCTCGATCGCGCTGACGTAGCGCCTAACCCTTGAACCCCGTCGCCACCAGGAAGACCTCTGAGCTGTCGCTGCGGCTGGCCTTGGGCTTGAAGTTCTGGACCTTGGTGAAGCGCTGTTTGAGCTGGCCGATCACTTCAGCCGTCTCGCCGCCCTGGAAGGCCTTGGCGACAAAGGCGCCGCCGGGCTTGAGCACCTTCACCGCGAAGTCGGCGCCCAGTTCGATGAGGGCGACGATGCGCAGGTGGTCGGTCTCGCGATGGCCCACCGTGTTGGGAGCCATGTCCGACAGCACCACATCCGGCTGGCCGCCCAGAAGCTCGATCAGCAGGTCCGGGCACTTGGGATCGGTGAAGTCCATCTTCAGGATTTGAGCAGGGGGCAACGGATCGACGTCCAGCAGATCGACGCCGACGATGCGGTCGACCCCGCGCTGCTGGGCGATCTGGATCCAGCCACCCGGGGCGCAGCCCAGGTCGAGGATCTTCATCCCCTTCTTGAAGAAGTGGAATTTGTCGTCGATCTCGCTGATCTTGAAAGCCGCGCGGCTGCGATAGCCAAGAGCGCGCGCCTTGGCCGAGAACGGGTCGTTTATCTGGCGTTCCAGCCAGGCCTGCTGAGACGACGTGCGGCCCATGGCGGTCTTCAGGCGGGCGGGCTTGCCGCGGCCGCCTTCATTGCCGCCGGTCGGCAGCTTCACCATGCGGCGTTTGGGCGGTTCTTCGGTCATTCGGCGGCCTGGGGAGAAGCGTTGCGTCCGCCGCGGCGACGGCGGCGAGACCGGCGCGGCTGCTGTTCGGACATGAGGGACATGAGGATGCCTTCGCGCAGGCCGCGGTCAGCGACGCGCACGCGCTCGCACGGCCACAGCTCCTGCACGGCCTGCAGGATCGCTGCGCCGGCGAGGACAAGGTCGGCGCGGTCAGGCCCGATGCAGGGTTGTTCCGCGCGCTGAGCGGCGGTCAGGGCGAGCAATCGATCAGCCGCGGCCTCGCAGTCCGATCGCTTCATCCACAGGCCGTCGACTCGGTTGCGGTCATAGCGCGGCAGGTCGAGGTGCAAGCCGGCTAGGCTGGTGATAGCTCCCGAGGTGCCGACCAGTTGTGCACGGCCAGCCTCGAACACTGGACGCAGGGCTTCGGCGTGCGGGAAGTCGGCGATCCGCTCCTTCACCGCGTCCACCATGGCGCGGAACCACGCGTCCTGCGACTGCTCGCCCTCCGGGAAGCGCTCGGCCAGGGTGACCACGCCGATGGGTATCGAGACCCAGGCCTTGATCGGCAGCTTCCAGGCGGCGAACTGGCGCGGATGGGCGTCGAGCCCCTCCCCTTGCAGATCAACCCAGGACAGTTCGGTCGAGCCGCCGCCCACGTCCACCACCAAGGCCGCCTCGGCGGTGCGGTCGAGCAGGTTCAGGCAGCCGGCGACGGAAAGCTGGGCTTCCTCGCGCGGGGTGATGATCTGCAGGCGCAGACCGGTCTCTTCGGCCACGCGATCGACGAAGGCCTGGCCATTGTCGGCCATGCGGCAGGCCTGGGTCGCGATGGCGCGAACCCGGACGGTGCGGCGGCGGCGGATTTTTTCGGCGCAGACCTTGAGCGCGGCCATCGACCGCTCCATGGCCGCGTCGGAGAGCCGACCGGACGCGGTCAGCCCCTCGCCCAGACGCACGATGCGGGAATAGGCCTCAACGACCCGGAATCCGCCCGAGGTGGGCGTCGCCACCAGCAGGCGGCAATTGTTCGTGCCAAGGTCGAGCGCGGCGTAAGCCGGCGTCTCCCCCGGCGGCCTCCGGCGAAGAGACGGCCCACGGGGACGCGACTCGCCGGGCGCGCGCGGCGCCTCCGACATGGAGCAATACCTGTCTTGCAGGCGCCAGTGCCGGCGCCTCGTTTCGACAGCGACCTTATCACGCATCGCCGCCGCCGAAAGCGGCGCCGCGCTTGCGAAGTGCGACAGCACGCTTACGTTCAGGTTTCAGTCAGGTGAAACGTGGTTGATTATAGAGGTCATGAATACACGCCTCGCCAAATTCGCGATCGGACAAGTGGTCAAGCACCGGATCTTTCCTTTCCGGGGCGTGATCTTCGATGTCGATCCCGAATTCTCCAATACCGAGGAGTGGTGGCTGTCGATCCCGCCGGAGGTTCGCCCATCCAAGGACCAGCCCTTCTACCACCTGCTGGCCGAGAACGATCAGAACGCCTACGTCGCGTATGTCTCCGAGCAGAACCTGCTGGCGGACGACACGGGTGAACCGGTGGTCCACCCGCAGACCGACACCCTGTTCGAGAGCTTCGAGCCGGGCATGTATCGGCTAAGGCCGCGCATCAGCCACTGACATCCTTTCGCGGCTGAGGCCGAAGCCCGAACAGCACGTCCACCACCGGAATGCGGCGCACGATCTCGTAGGTCGCAAAGCAGCCCGCAAAGGTCGCAGCGATCAGGATAATCGCCTCCAAACCCAAAGGCAGGCCGGCCTTGGCCAGGTTATGGGCCACGACGATGATCAGGGTCTGGTGGATGATGTAGAACGGAAACACCGCCACCGTCAGGTAGCGCAGAACCGGTCCGCCCTTGTTCAGATGCAGCGCGCCGAACCCCAGGATGGCGGCGATGAAGCACCATTGGTCGGTGGCGTACACGAAGCGCATGACGCTGCGAATGGCCTCGGGCGGGGGCACGCTCGCCTCGCGATGGACCCAGGAAAAGGCAGCGACGCCCACATAGCTGGCCAGGGCCAGGCCCAGGGCCACCCAACGCCAGCGGATGAAGCCGTCATGGATGCGCGCGGACTTTGCGGTCAAGAACCCGAACAGGAAGGCGCTGAACGACAGCGCGTGGTTGTACCAGTCATCGACCAGCGCATGGGTGATCTCGAAGCGCGGCAGCAGCCACAGGCGGATCAGGCCCAGGAACAGGATCGGCAAGACCAGAAGCAGCGGCCCCTTGAGAGCGCCATCAAGTCTGTCGCCCAGAGCCCGCAGGGCGCCGCCGCTCAGAAACAGCAGGGCTCCCAGGATCACCGTATAGACAAGCAGATACGCCACGAACCACATGTGGTTCCAGGTCGGCGTTATCAGGCAGCCGTCGGCGTCGCACCAGTTGCCCGACGCCGTCACGTACTTGATCCAGAAGGCGCCATAGGGCTCGACCATATGCGGCACCTGCTCCACGATCTCGTAGTAGGACTGGGGCGGCACGATCACCAGCATGGCGAAGACCAGCGGCGGCAGCAGGCGCATCACCCGTTTGCCGGTGAAGGCGCCCGGCGTCATCTTGTCGGCCAAGAAGCGTGTCGCGGCGCCTGACACCAGGAACAGCAGGGTCAGCCGCCAGGGGTTGGTGAACAGCATCACCGGCTCTAGCCACGCGACCGGATGCGCGGTCTTTATGTGGAAGTCCCAGGGCACATAGTACATGCCCACGTGGTACAGAATCAGCAGGAAGAAGGCCCCCACACGGATCCAGTCGAGGTCCGCGCGGCGGTCGATAGTCGGGGTCGTCATTTCAAGTGTCCGGGTCTGAACAGCGTTCGTCCGAACAAGCCGTGATCCTCCCCGGCGCGAAAGCGTTCAGGGACGAACGGCGCGGCGCGAGCCGTGATCGGCGGGACAGTCCGCCCGCCTCCGGGACGAGCGGCGGCTTCTGGGGGATGAGCGGCGAGGACAGACGCGATTTGCTGATCGGCTGGCTGATCGCCACCGCCGCGGTTTGGGCCACCACCACCGTCAATGTGTTCTCCACCGCCGACGACGCGAAGATCGACCTGATCTGGCCGGCGATCTGGGAATATACCAGCGCGGTCAGCAACATGATCGCCATGCTGATCGTCTGGGCCGCGGTGCGATGGTCGGTCATGCGCCGTCGGACAGGGCCGCAACTGCTGGCCGTTCACGCAGTTGGCGCCCTGGCCTATTCCATCCCGCACGTCGCGATCTTCGTGGGCCTTCGAGAGCTGATCTACGGCGCCCTCGGACGCACCTACGAATTTGGTCCGCTGACTCGCTATTTCTACGAGCTTCGCAAGGACATCATCGGGTACGCGATCCTGAGCGGGATATTCTGGGGCGTGATGGTCCTGCGGCGTCGCTCCGCGACGGCGACCGCCGCCAGCACATTTGACATCATGGACGGCTCCCGCCTCGTCCGCGTAGAGGTCGCCGACATCCTGGCGATCACGGCGGCCGGCAACTACGCCGAGTTCATCCTGTCGGACGGGCGGCGGCCTTTGATGCGCAGCTCTCTCGCCGCGCTGGAGGAGAAGCTTGGCTTCACCCGCACCCATCGCTCTTGGCTGGTCAACCCGACGCGGGTCACCGGCCTGCGTCCGGACGGGTCCGGCGATTACACCGTAGAGCTGGGCGCACTGGAGGCGCCGCTGTCGCGCCGCTTCCCAGAGGCGACGGCGCGCCTGCGCCGCGCTTAGGCCTTCAGCCCCCTGATCTCGCCAAGGGTGTTGGCCACGACATCGGCCTCGAAGCTGGCGACGGGATAGGCGCAATAGTCCGCCGCGTAGTAAGCGCTGGGCCGATGATTTCCCGATGCGCCAAGACCGCCGAACGGCGCCGAGCCGGCCGCCCCCGTGGTCGGACGGTTCCAGTTGGCGACGCCGGCGCGAATGCGCTTCAGGAAATGCTCCCAACGATTTGAATTATCACTGATAAGCCCTGCGGAGAGACCATATCGCGTGGCGTTGGCATGGGCGATCGCGTCTTCGAAATCAGCGGCGCGGCGGACCTGCAGGATCGGCGCGAAAATCTCTTCATCAGCGACCTCGACGCCCGTGACGTCGATGACGCCAGGCGCGATAAAAGCGTCACTGCGACCTTCCACCAGTCCAGTAGCGCGGATCACCTTCCCGCCCATGCGATCAGCCGCCTCGCGCGCAGCGTCCGCGGCGCGAGCTGAGATCAGGGGGCCCATGAAGGGCTCCTCGGCGTCGTTCCAGGCGCCGATACGCAGGCGTTCCGTCAGTGCCAGAACCGCCTCGACCACCGCATCTCCCGCCCCGCCCTGCGGCACGATCAGGCGGCGCGCGCAGGAGCAGCGCTGGCCCGTGGTGATGAAGGCCGACTGGATGATGTGGCCCGCGGCGGCCTGAGGGTCGGCGACATCCCACGCCACGAGCGGATTGTTGCCCCCTAGCTCCAGGGCCAGGATCACATCGGGCCGGTCAGCGAAAGCACGGCGGAAATAGGCGCCGGCCTGGGCGGAGCCGGTGAACAGCAGACCGTCGATGTGCTGTTCGATCAGCGCCTGGCCCGTCTCACGGCCGCCCTGCACCAGATTGACCACGCCCTTGGGCAGGTCGGCGGCCTCCAGCGCCTCGACCAGCAGCTGGCCGGCCAGCGGCGTCTCCTCGGACGGCTTGAACACCACCGTGTCGCCCGCCAACAGCGCCGGCACGATATGGCCGTTCGGCAGATGGCCGGGGAAGTTGAACGGACCCAGCACCGCCATCACCCCATGCGGGCGGTGACGCAGGACCGAACGGCCGAACGGCATGGCGTTCTCACGCTCGCCCGTCCGTTCGTCATAGGCGGCGATGGAGACATCGACCTTGGCCATCATGGAGCCGAGTTCGGCCTTGGTCTCCCACAGCGCCTTGCCCGTTTCGCGCGACAGGGCCTCGGCGAAGGCGTCCTTGCGGGCGTCCAGCGCGGCCTTGTAACGGCGCATGGCGGCGATCCGCTCGGTGCGCGGCAGGTCGGCCCAGGGCTGGAACGCCTTGCGCGCCGCGTCGACCGCGGCGGCGACCTCGGGCGCGCTGGCGGCGGCGCCTTCCCAGACGACGTCGCCGGTGGCCGGATCGATGGACTGGAACGTGGTCATGCCTTCACCCGCACATTGTCGCCTTCGCGCACGCCCAAGGCGTCGATCGCCTCGCGTGACAGGATCGCCCGGTCGCCGTCGATGAGCACGGCGCTGCGTACGGCGCGGAAACCGCCGATGCGGCTGGTGGAGACCAGCAGTTCCTCGCCAAAGCCGTCATCGCCGGCCGCGATCTTCATCACCTTAGCCTCGCGGACGGTGCGGATGTCGTCGCGAGGGGCCGAGACCGTGGGGCCGGCGTCGAACAGATCCACCAGACCCTGATACCGGAAGCCCTCTCGCTCCAGCATCGCCCGCGCGGCCTCGCCCTCGCGGTGGACTCGGCCGATGGCCTCGCACGCCGCCTGGGGCAGCAGCTCGGTATAGATCGGGTGTCGTGGCGACAGGTCGAGGATGAACTGGCCGTTGGTCGAGGCGCTCATCAGGTCGGCCTGATCGAACGGCAGGCGGAAAAACCGCGCGGCCACATGGTCCCAGAAGGGGCACGAGCCGTCCTCATCGAACCAGCCGCGCAGCTCGGCCAGCACCATCTCGGCGAAGCGTTCCGGCTCCGCCCCGATCAGCATGTAGCGCGACTGGGCCAGCAGACGCCCCGCCCCGCCCTTGCGGCGTTCGGGGCGCAGGAACAGAGACCCGACCTCCGACCAGCCGGCGCACTCGTTCACCAGCACCAGAGCCTTGTGATCGAATCGCATCTCCAGGACCGGTGACGACTGCGCCAGGGTGACGACGCGGAATGAAAAGAATGGCCGCTTCAGGCCGACGGCGGCCTTTACGCCCGCCACGCCCTCCACCTGGCCGGTGTCGGTCTCCTCGAGCATCAGTGTGTACCAGGCCTCCACCGGGGCCACGGTCGCGTCGAAGCTCGCCTTGGACAGTTCCAGCCGCTCACGCAGGGTCGGCTCGTCCTCCGGCAGGCTGGTGAAGCCGCGCCCGGACAGCACGGCCAGCTCCATCAGGGATTCATAGTCGGAAGGCCCAGCAGGCCGCACCACCAGCATGAACGCTACTCCGTACGCAGGGACATGGCCGCGCGAATGGCGGGGCCGTCGATCTCGCCCTGGGCGAGTTTCATCAGGATCAGGGCCGACAGCTGCGCGCGCTCGACAAAGCTGTCGGGCCAGGCGAACTCGTTCTCGCTGTGGATATCGCCGCCGCGAACGCCGAGCGTGTCGACATTGGGCAGGCCCGAGGCGAACAGGTTGTTGCCCTCGCACACCCCGCCAGACGGCTTCCACGCGATCTCCTGACCGAGGAGCGCGCCGGCCTCACGGACGGCCTCGAACAGCTGCGACTGGGCGGCGTTCATCGGCTTGGCGGGACGGGTGAAGCCGCCATGCAGGTGGATGTGCAGGTCATCGCCCTGCCCCGCCTTGATCGCCTCGGTGATGGCCGCCTGAGCCCACTCGCCGGCATCGGCGTCCGGGAAGCGAACGTTGAAGCGCACCACCGCCACGTCCGGCACCATGTTCAGAGGCGAGCCGCCGTCGATCTTGGCGACATTGACCGTCACGCCTTCGCGCTGGCCATTCAGGGCGTCCAGCGCTCCAACGATCCGGGCGGCGGCGGTGATGGCGTTGCGGCCCAGGGCGAAGTCGCGACCGGCATGGGCGGCGCGGCCGTGGATGACCGCGTGAAAGTTTCCCGAACCCTTGCGCGCTCCTGCCAAAGTCCCGTCCGACAGTGCGGGCTCATAGGTCATGCCTACGTGGCCCAAGGCGGCAAATTCGGCCAGCACGGGCGCGGACGCCAGCGAGCCGATCTCTTCGTCCGGCGATAGCAGCACGCGATAGCCAAGGTTGGCGGCGGCGGGGTGCGCCTCCAACGCCTCGAGCGCCGCCAGCATGACGCTGATGCCGCCCTTCATGTCGGCGACGCCGGGACCATGCAGCGCGCCGTCGGGGCGGGTGGCTACGGTCTGGAAGGCGGTGTCGGCAGGATAGACAGTGTCGTAGTGGCCCGTCAGCACGACCTGCACTGGCGCCTCGGGGCGAACAATCACGGCGATCGCGCTGGGGTGGGCCTGCTGACGCAGGGCGCCATCGGCGCCGATGTCGGAAGACGCGCTGAGCGGTATGTCGACAGGGGCGCTCGGCAGGGCGGCGAAAGCCTCGATCAGCAAAGCGCGCTGGCGCTCCAGTCCTTCCAGGTTTCGGCTTCCGGAATTGACCGCGCACCAGTCCACCGCGCGGCCGACGATGTCACGGCCCCGGTCGGCGATGGAATCCAGAACGCGCTGTTCGTCGGGCGACAAACGCATGCGAGACCTTGCAACGCCATTGCCGCGGACCAGGTCAACGCGGGTTGCACTTGGCGACGCCCGGAATGGCGCAAGACGAAACGTCACCGACTCCCCTGTTCTAGCCTGTGGGAGATCGCCGGTCGACCCCGCCTCCTGATCGCCGGCGCGCGGAGGTCACCCTGGACGTCAGTAATCGCGGCGCCAGCGCACCGACAGACGGTTGTCGCCTTGGCTGCTCAGGCGAGAAACGATGGCCAGGGCCCGACGTACCCGCCATTCGACCTGCGCCGCCGGGCCTTCGCGTCCGCCGCCGATCAGTTCCAGATAGACGTCGTCGGTGATGTACTTGCCGCCCGCCACCGTCATGCCCGCCGCGTCGCCCGCGAAGGACAGCCGATCCAGGCCCGCCAGATTGCGCAGGCCGCCGATCACGTCGAACCCGCCGCCCCCTGACAGCGCCGCCAGGGCGGAAGCCAGCTGAGCGGCCTCCAGAGGCGACAGCTGCGAGGCCGAGGCGCCGAACAGCACCTGCGACAGCACCTCATCATTGGGCAGCTGTGGCGTCGAGGTCAGGGTGATCTCCGGCTTGGCGGCCGTGCCAAGGATGCGGACCACGGCGGTCAGGGTCGGGTCCTCGCGCGTCGCAGACAGGTCCAGGCGGATGCGCTCGGGCGAGCTGGCCAGATAGACCACGCCACGCGTGTCGAATTCGAACCGCTTGCCGGCGAAGTCATAGTCGCCCCGCACGACCCGGGCCTCCCCCGTCAGGTCCGGACGGTTGCTGAAGCCGCCGATGTGGGCGTTCAGCGACAGCTCCACATCCAGGCCACGGCCGCGCACGAACACCCGGCGCGGCGCCTTGAGATTTACGTCGAGAGCAAAGCCGGGGCTGGATGCACGGGCCTGAAGATCGCGGCGATCGGCGCGCGGCTTGTTGCGCTCCACCACCTCGATGGTGGGTACGCTGGGCGGGGTGACGGTGTCGGCCGAGATTTCACCCTGGTCGATGGTCAGGTCGCCCGCCAGCCGCACCTTGCCGTCCGCGCCGCGCTCGACGGTCGCCTGACCGCTAGCCGAGGCGGTCGCCAGGTCGTTATCGATCAGTCGAAACTGCTTGAGGTCCAGACGGAAGCTCGACGCCGCGTCGCGCCGCAGATTGATCCGTCCCCCGCCGGAGATTGTGCCGCCGCGCCCGTCGGCGGCCGAGGCTTGGCTGACGTCGATGGCGTTGTCGGCCAGATTGGCGCGCAGGGTGACGTTCTGCAGCTTCAGTCCCGTGGGACCGTCGTCAAAGGCGCCCCCGGTCATGGCGGCGTCGCCCACCAGGCGCGGATCGGCCAGCGTGCCGCCCAGCGTGCCGTTGATATCCACCTTGCCGGCCAGGGTGCGCTCACCCCCGATCAGCAGGTCCCAAAGCGATTTGATCTCGCCCTGAGCGCCGAAATTGCCGCGTACCGGCTTTTGTCTATTGATCGCCAGCCTCAGGGGCTTGGCCGACGCATCGACCGGCAGAACCAGTTCGGCGTGCGATTGCAAACCCTGCAGATTGGCGGCCGAAGCCTGGACCGTGAGCGTATCGCCTCGCAGGCCGGCCTTCACCTGGCCGTCGATCCCCACGCGGACCGGCGCGCCCCGCTGGCGGGCGCCGCGCAGATTGGCGTCCAGATCACCGCTCAGATTTGAGCCTTGCCCCTGCAGCGACAGACGAGCGTCCACTTCACCCGCCAAATCCTCGTTCAGCGTCCCCAGGCTGACGGAGGTCAGGACCGCTTTCAGCTCGGCGCCAGCGTCCGAAAGCACGCCGTCGATATCCGCGCGGCCAGCGCCTACCGCCAGGCGCAGTCGCGCTGTCTGACGCGGACCGCCAAAGCGCAGCTGAGCCGTCTCGGTCGTCTTCACCTCACCGCGGCCCAGACGGCCGCCGCCGTCGAAGGCGAGCCCGTAGCCCTCGGGAAGGTCCGACAGCAGACCCGAGCCGTTGAGGTTCCAACGTCCCGGACGGGCGTCTCCATTGGCCGTGATGCTGAAAGGCAGACGATCCAGGGGGCCATCGGCCCGGATTTCCGCCCGCCGCAGCCAAACATCCGACCCCTTGGGCACGGCGTTGTCGGCCTTGAGGTCCAGCTTGGCGCGGGGTCCGCCTGCGCTGTCGGCAATCAGGGCCGTGCCGTTGATCGTCCCTTCCTGCAGCAGCGCACCGGGGCCGATAGCCAGGGTCAGGTCAGCGGAGGCCGGACGCCCACGTCGAAGCGACATGTCGCCTTGCGCCTTTACCCCGCCCGCGTCGGCGTCCAGACCGCTGAACTCCATCCCGCCGGGAGCGAAGCGGAAGTCAGACCGGGCGCGAGCCGGGCCATACTCACTGTCGGCCGTGATGGCGATAGCGCCGTCGGTATTGGCCGCGCCCTGCGCGAAGGTGAGGACGACATGGGCGTTGGTCAGTTTCAGGCGCGGAACATCGATACTCTCGAAATCGGCGGTCAGGGCAGCCTTGGGCTGAGACAGGCGGCCGCTGACGGCGCCGTCGCCCTTGGCCTTTCCGGCCAATTCCAGTGAGCCGATGCGGAACGGTCCGGTGGCCGTCCAGTCGAGCTTGAGTTGAAGCGCCCCAGCCGGCCCGATCACGCCCGCCGCCGAGGCTGTCGCCGCCGCGCCAGCCAGCTTGGAGTCGCCCAAGGTCACGCGGCCTTCGGCGTAGCTGCCCTTCATGGTGAAGCGGGGATCGGCGCCCAATAGCCGGTCGAGCTCGCCAAAGCCGGCGGCGAAGTTCGCGCCCCGGGCATCGACGGTGAAGACCCAGGGCTTGCCCGCCGAGGATTGCGACGCCGACCACTTGCCGCTGACACGGCCCGAGGCGTTGGCGCGCGCGGCGGCCAGGTTGGTCACATCGGCGTCACCCTTGAATGAAAGGCCGCCAAGAAGGCTCCGCTGCCCTTCGCCCTCGACCCTTATCCCCGCGCCATCGATCCGTACGCGCCGCATCAGAAGTCGACCGTCGGCCAGACGCGCACCCTCAAATCTCGCCTTCGGCCGCGCGCCCATCAGGGTGGGGATCAGGCCGGCGCCGCGGCCCCCCGATCCCGCCAAGTCGCCGTCGATCGTGAATTCCCCACGCTCGCGCGCCAGGGACAATGGCCCCTCGACGCGCGCCAGTGTCAGACCGAGTAGCGATGCTCCATCCGCCACGACATCGCCGTTCAGCGACCAGGCTTTGGCGTCGCCTTTCAGCAGGCCGTTGTAACGTGTGCGGCCCAGCTCCGGCGTGGCGGTCAAACGCGACATGTCCTGTACGTCGAGACTGACCTTCACCCCGTCCCGATCGGTCAGGCGCTTGCCCAGATCGGCGCCGCCGTTGAGCGACAGGCGAAGGTTCTCGGCCTTCAGCCGACCATCCAGGTCGAAGAAGCCGTCCGACGCCTTGCGGCCAGCGATAGCGAAGGAGGCCGTGGGACCGAACATGCGCACCACGCGGTCGAGCAGACGCGACGACGACAGGATCGCCCGTCCCTCGGCGCGCCCGCCCTCCGGGGTCCAGGCGCCTTGCGCCGACAACGGGGTGACGTTTCCTGAGCGGGCGACAACGTCGAAGCGGCCCTGCCGCATGGCGCCGCTGGCCTTGGCGTCTAAGAGGAAGGCCTCGTTCGCCGGAAGACCCAAGGATCCGGCGATGGCGCCGCCCGCTGCTTCCTTGGCCTGGGCGTCCACCAGCAGGGTGTCCTTGGCGCCGAGGTCGAAGCGCAGGCGAAGGAAGTCGCCCTGGTGCATCTGGCTACGCGCCTGAAGCGAGCCTCGGCGGCCGCCCAATCGCTCGATCTCCAGATCGCCGCTCACGTCATAGAGGCCGCGCTGCTGACTGAAAGCCGGCAAGGTCTCCAGCCGAAACGCCATGGAGTCGATGTCGAACGATAGAGGCAACGCCTTGCTGGGCTGGCCGCTCTTGGGGCTCAGCGTCGGACGGCGGATGATCGTCACCCGGTCGGCGGTGATGCTGTCGGCTTGGAAACGACGGACGAACAGAGCCGGATAGGTCCAATCGACGCCGACATTGCGCGCCTCTAGCCACGGCCCTTTGTCATCGACGATGGAAAGCTTTCGAATGGTGAAGCTTTTCCAGATATCACCTTGAATTCCCTCGACCTTTAAACGTCCTATACGACCGAGTTTCAAGCCGTTGGCGCGGGCCTCGATGAACATGCGGCCGGGCGTGCTGACCACGCCGTAGCGCACGACGAGACTGGCGGTCGCGGTGAGCACCACCACCACGATGGCGGCGAGCAGCATCCAGAACGTCGGGCTGCGCCCGACCTTCTTGACCGCCTCGACAGCTTCGGCGACGGCGTCCTCGGAAGGGGGTGTGGGCGGCGCGTCGGTCAAAAGCTTTGCCCGATGCTGAGATAGACTTGGAAGGACGGGTCGCCTTCGCGCTTGTCGAGGGGGATGGCGATGTCGGCGCGGATCGGGCCAAAGCCGAGGTCATAGCGAACCCCGACCCCCACGCCGGCGCTAAAGTCGCGGCCTTGAGGAAACTCGTTGGTGCCGACCGCGCCCGCGTCGATGAAGGCAACCGCACCCCAGGGTCCGGTGATCCGCTGGCGCACCTCGAACGAAGCTTCCAGAAGCGACAGGCCGCCTTGCGGCGTGTTGTCCGAAAGGCGTGGACCGATGGCTTGATACGAATAGCCGCGCACCGAACCGCCGCCGCCCGCGAAGAAGCGGCGGGACCCCGGCACCGACGGAATGCGGCCGCCAACGATCAGGCCTGCCTTGGCGCGGCCCGCGAGCACGGTTCTGGCTTCCTTGGACACTGGCAGATAGCCGGTCACCTGGGCCTGGGTCTTGAGATAAGTGATGCTGTCGTCGCCGGTGACGAAGGTCGGCTCGCCTCGAACCTCCACCCGCCAGCCACGCTTTGGGTCGAGAGGATCGTCCGACGCATCCCAGTTGAGCGCGCCCAGGGTGGTCAGAGTCAGCAGGTTGCGCTCCTGCCCGACCACGAAGCCGTTCACATCCGTCTTGTCGGCGGTTTGGGTCGCATCGACCGCCGCGCCGACGGTCAGGAACGAGATGCGGCCGAACCGGCGGGTGATGTCGGCCCGCACGCCAAGGCCCGTGTCGTTATAGGCGTCGGTATCTTCGTGAAAGATCGCGCCGCCGACCTTGAGCGTACGTTGCGGCTTACGCCAATGCGGCAGGGATACCTCGGCATCCAGCCGTTGCTCCAGCTCAGCCAATCGACCGGTGATGCGCAGAGTGTCGCCGCGTCCGAACCGGTTATAGCGGGTCCAGCGACCATCGAGACCCGCGCCCTCGTTGGTCGAATAGCCGGCGCCCAATTCTATGGTCCGGGGCTCACGGTCGGCCACGCCGACGATCACAGGACGAAGCCCATCCTCCGTCGTGGCGTCGATAGGCGACAGCGAGACAGTGACAGAATCGTAGACGGCGGTGTCCCGCAGCCGGCGTTCCAGCTCGGCGACGTCCTCCGGATCATAGACATCGCCTGGACGCCATGGCGCGAGACTCTGGATCCAGCCGCGCTTGGTGCGCCCCTGACTGGTCAGATCCATGCCGCCCAGCAGCACCAGCTCGCCTACATCGATGCGAAAGTCTGGCCGCACGGTGTGATCGGCGTGATCGACCACCACCTCCCGCGGCTGGCCGACGGCGTCGGCATAGCCCCGCTTTTGAACGACCGAGAGGATGCGCCCCTCCGCCCCAAGCACGTCGGCCGCGCGGCCCGGCGCGCCGACCTTGAGGCCCATCGCCTCCGAGGCGGCCGCGGCGACCGGATCGGACGGCGGCTTTTTGACCCAGGTGATCTTGGGGTCGGCGAAGTTGAAGACCTGCCCCGGCGCGATGCGGACCAGGGGTTGCAGCCGGTCGCCCTCGGCCAGGTCGGCCTCCACGTCGTGGCCGTAATAGCCTTCGGAACGCAGGACCGAAATGGCGTCCTCGCCCGCGTCGCGCGCCCGTCGGCGAGCCTCGAACCGGCTGGCGGGCGGGCCGTCAGCCTGACCGATGGCGCGGACGATGGCGTCGTGCAGGGCGCGGTCCTCCACGCCCTCGATGACGGCGCGCGGCTCAGCCGCGCGGGCGACTTGGAACGTGGCGACGTTCAAGGCTGCGCTCGCGGCGGCCAGGGCGAAGACGGTTCGTCCCAAGCAAATCCTTCCTGTCTCGCCCCGCCCTTGGTGTAGCGAGGTGAAAGCGGACTGTCACCGCCCTCGTCCGACTTGATCGCGGAAGCGAACGGCGCCCAATTCGCAGGCAATCCGTTTGAGCCTTGGGCAAGGATTCGAAAAGCCGCTTCTTTCGACGCGGCGACGGCTAGGGTCGAACTGATGATGCGTATCGCGAGACGAAAGCTTTGAGCCCGGTGACGAAACAGTCGGATATCGACACGGTTCCGGTTCTGCCGATGACCCAGGCCGCCTACCTACCGGGCGCGGCCTATGACGAGATGTTCGCCGATGGCGGCGATGTGCGCGAACATTACGCACACCTGCACACGCGCATGTCGCGGCTCTCCACGGATGAGCTGGGCGGGCGGCAGCGAACCCAGGAACGTTCGTTCCTGCTGCAGGGGGTCACCTTCACCGTCTATGGCGCGGACAGCGCCACCGAGCAGATCATCCCCACCGACCTGTTCCCGCGCATCCTGCCCGCCCAGGAATGGGCGCAGATCGAGACGGGGCTGACCCAGCGCCTGCGGGCGCTGAACATGTTCCTGGCCGACATCTACGGCGAGCAGAAGATCCTTATGGACGGCATCGTGCCGCGCGAGCTCGTGCTCAGCGCCCCGTCCTATCGTCGCGAGATGCAGCACCTCTTCGTGCCGCACAAGGCCTACGCCAATGTCTGCGGCTCGGACCTGATCCGCGGCCAGGACGGCCAGTTCGCCGTGCTGGAGGACAATCTGCGCGTCCCGTCCGGCGTGTCCTACATGCTGGCCAACCGCGACGCGGCCAAGCGCACCTTCCCCGGCGCCTATCGCGCGGCAGGCGTGCGGCCAGTCGAACGTTATCCTGACCTTTTGCTGTCGACGCTGAAAAGCATGGCGGCCGACTGGCGCCCCAATCCGCAAGTCGTTGTGCTGACGCCCGGGGTCTACAACTCGGCCTATTACGAGCACGCCTATCTGGCGCGCCTCATGGGCGTGCCGCTGGTCGAGGGGCGCGACCTCGTCGTCCATGACAACACCGTCTACATGCGCACCACCTCGGGCCTGCGCCGGATCGACGTGATCTATCGCCGGGTGGACGATGACTTCATCGACCCCCTCACCTTCCGCCGCAACTCGGGGCTGGGCGTGGCGGGGCTGTTCAACGCCTATCGCGCCGGCACGGTGGTGATCTGCAACGCCCCCGGCACCGGGGTGGCGGACGACAAGGCGGTCTACGCCTATGTCCCTGACATCATCCGCTACTATCTGGGCGAGGACGCCATCCTGCCCAATATCGAGACCTTCCTGTGCCGCGAGCCGGCGCAGCTGAGCCACGTTCTGGAAAATCTCGACAAGCTGGTGGTCAAGGCCGTGGGCGCGTCCGGCGGCTACGGCATGCTGATCGGACCTCACGCCTCGGCCAAGGAGCGCTCCGAGTTCGCCGACGCTATCAAGGCCGATCCGGAGAACTACATCGCCCAGCCGACCATCCAGCTGTCCACCGCGCCCTGCCTCGTGGACGGCCGCATCGAGCCGCGTCACGTGGACCTGCGCCCCTTCATCCTGTCGGGCGAGAAGATCGTGGTGACGCCGGGCGCCCTCACCCGCGTCGCCCTGCGTCGCGGCTCGCTGGTGGTCAATTCCAGCCAGGGCGGCGGCTCAAAGGACACCTGGGTGTTGGCTGACGACGCCAGCGGGAGCGCACAGCAATGATGCTCGCCCGCGTGGCCGACAGCCTCTACTGGACCGGACGCTATCTCGAGCGCGCCGAACACCTGTCACGTCTGTCCGACGTGATGCTCAACGCCACCCTGGATCAGAATGATTCTGGCATGCAGGCCGCCCGTATCGCGCTGGCCGCCCTGGGTGACGAGGGCTCTAGCACCGCCTCGCCCTATGAGGCGGCACTGGGCCTGGTCCTGAATCGGGAAGATCCCAACTCCGTGGTGTCGTCCCTGGCCCGGGCGCGTGAAAACGCCCGTCAGGTGCGCGACCAGATCACCACCGAGACCTGGGAACGGCTCAATATGCTGTATCTGAGGGTGACGAGCGGCGAGGCAGAGCGCGCCTTCGACAGCGGCTCTTCCCTGTTCCTGCATGAGATCATCGCCGATCTCCACACCTTCAAGGGCGCCGCCGACGCCACCATGAGCCATGGCGAAGGGTGGCGGTTCCTGATGCTGGGCGCTCACCTTGAGCGCGCCCAGCTGATCGCCCGCCTGCTGGAGGTCGGCTTTGGCGAGGCGCGTTCGGCCCACGCCGCCGACCGCATCGCGCTGATGAGCGTGCTGCGCATGGCCTGCGCACTGGAGCCTTATCTGAGGGCCTACACGGCCGAGATCGAACCCAAGCACATTCTGGATTTCCTGCTGTTCAGCGAGGACTTCCCGCGTTCGATCCGCTTCACAACCACCCAGATGGAGCAGCACCTCAGCAAGCTGGCGCGGCGGGTCGAAGCCGGAGCCGGCGGCGGTCACCCCGAACGACTGGCGGGACGGCTCAAGGCCCGTCTGGAATTCGCCGACGTCGAAGAGCTGGAAGCCCTGGGCGCCAGCGGCCTGCTCGGCCAGGTGGTCACCGAATGCGGCCGCATCCATCAGGCCATCTACGAGACCTTCGTCGCCTATCCGCTCGAAATGAGGCTCCCGGCCTGATGCTGCTCGAAGTACGCCACGTCACCCAGTACCACTACGCCCGTCCCGTGCGCGAAAGCGTGATGGAGCTGTGGATGCAGCCCCAGAAGGGCGGTCGTCAGCGGCTGGTCAGCTTCGAGCTGGATCTCGAACCCGCCGCCCAGCTGTTCTCCTACGGCGACACCTTCGGCAACGCCGTCTATCACTTCGACGTGCCGCAGCCGCACGACCGCCTGACCATGGTGGCGCGTTCAGCGGTGGAGACGCAGCCAGACTTGATCCTGCCGGAATCCCTCGACATCGGGGAATGGGACCGCTTGCGCAGCGACTTCGTGCGCGGCGAGGCCTTCGACTTCCTGCACGACCACGGCTACGCCCGGAAAACCGCGGCCCTGGAGGCCTTCATGGTCAGCCGGGACATCGCCGACCTGCGGCGGCGCGACCCCCTCACCGCCCTGCGCCTGCTGAACAAGACGATCTACGAGGCCTTCGACTATGAGCCTGGCGTCACCGAGGCGGACAGCCCGATCGACCTGGCGCTGGAAGCGGGACGTGGCGTCTGCCAGGACTTCGCCCATATCATGATCGCCATCTGCCGCTCTTGGGGCGTGCCGGCGCGCTATGTTTCTGGCTATCTGTTCACCGACCGCGAGGCGGGCGACCGCTCCGACCCCGACGCCACCCACGCCTGGATCGAGGTTTTCCTGCCGACCCTGCGCTGGGTCGGTTTCGATCCCACCAACAACATGCTGACCGGCGAGCGGCACATCGCCGTGGCCGTGGGCCGCGACTATGCCGACGTTCCGCCCTCGCGTGGCGTCTATAAAGGCGAGGCCGAAAGCCAGCTGGCGGTCGGCGTTTCTGTGCGCCGGGCCCGTGCGGCCCTGGCCGAGCCGGAGTTCATGCGCGTGGCGCGGCCGGCCTTCTCTGGTTCGCGGCGACGCACCGACGGCGAGGCCTATCGGCACGACCAGCAGCAGCAACAGCAGCAGTAGATCGGGGCCGGGCGCCTCCATCGGCTTCCCTAGGCCTCTATCCGTGCAACTATGCTCCCAAAAAACAAGAAGGGAGGCGCGCGTGCTGGAAGGTCTCAAGGTCGTTGAGTTCGCCACCTATATCGCCGCGCCCGGCTCGGCCGGGATCATGGCCGACTGGGGCGCGGAAGTGATCAAGGTCGAGGCGCTGGACGGCGATCCCATGCGCCGCTTCTTTGACACCATCGGCTCTGACCAGGCCGACAACCCCGTTTTCGACCTCGACAACCGGGGCAAGCGAGCGATCGCCCTGGATATCCGAACCGAGGCGGGACGCGAGGCGCTGGTCCGCCTGGCGAAACAGGCCGACATCTTCCTGACCAACGTGCGGCCAGCCGCCCTGAAGCGTGCGCGGCTGGATCACGAGACCCTCCGAGCCGAGAACCCGCGCCTGATCTATTGCAGCCTGACGGGCTACGGACTTGAGGGTGCGGACGCCGACAAGCCCGGCATGGACGTGGCCGCCTTCTGGTCGCGTGCTGGCGTCGGATCGCTAACCGCGCCAAAGGGGGCCGAGCCCTTTCCCATTCGCACCGGCATGGGCGACCACGTCTGCTCGCTGGCCACCACCTCCGCCATCCTGGCGGCGGTGATCGAGCGGGGCCGAACCGGCATCGGGCGGCTGGTGGAGACATCCCTGCTACGCGCGGGCGTCTACGCCATTGGCTCGGACATGGCGATCCAGCTCAAGATCGGCCGCATCGCCTCCACCCGCCCGCGCGAGCAGGCGGTGCAGCCCCTGGCCAACTTCTTCCGCACGGCGGAGGGCAGGTGGATCTGCCTGCTACCCCGGCAGGGCTCGACCGACTGGCCGAGGATCGCCGCCGCGGCGGGACGTGCAGACCTCGTGGAGGACCCACGCTTCGCCGACGCTCGAGCGCGAAGAGAGAATGGGGCGGCGCTAGTCCAGGCCCTCGACCAGGCCTTCGCAGCCCTGCCCTACACCGATGTGGCCAAGGCTCTGGACGACGCCGACCTGACCTGGAGCCCCTACCAGACGCCAGGTGAGCTGGTGGATGATCCGCAGGCCCATGCCGCGGGGTGCTTTGTCCAGACGCCGGATGGATCAGGCGGGAGCTTCACCGCTCCCGGCGGCCCGGCCCGGTTTCCAGGCGCCGACGACGGGCCTCGCGGACCCGCCCCTCGCCTGGGAGAGCACACGCGGGAAGTCCTGTCGGAACTTGGCTATTCAGCACAGCAGATCGACGAAATGATCCGGGAGCGCGCCGCGGCCTAGGGTCCTTTGGACTTGGCGTTGGCTTCCGACAGCATGCGCAGCATTTCGGAGGTGAACAGCGATCCGCCCAGGCTGCGGCTCGACGAGGAATTCCCCATGCCCAGCCCGAAGGCGTCGGCGTCTTGCGAGCCGCGCAGGATGAATTCCACGAGGGCCTGTTGCTGCTGCACCCGATCGTTGCTGCGAGCGGAGGCGTACTGGATGAAGCCCGTCTCCTCGCGCTCCTGAACCGCCTCGCTCGCACCACCCGTGCGCGTCAGGTTGGCATAGACCTCGCCCACCGTGGCGGCTCGCCCAGAGCGGTAGAAGATCGAGCGATTGGCCTGGGCCGCATCGGGAAACAGTGC
The DNA here is from genome assembly GCF_027474405.1 of Caulobacter sp. NIBR2454. Taxonomy (GTDB): domain Bacteria; phylum Pseudomonadota; class Alphaproteobacteria; order Caulobacterales; family Caulobacteraceae; genus Caulobacter. The sequence goes on along the minus strand of NZ_CP114871.1, from coordinate 1,604,235 downwards.
CGCAGCGCTGGCGTCCGGGCGATTGTTCACCGCCTCGATCAGCTTGGCCGAGCCCTTCGGCCCCAGAAAGTGGGCGGCGTAGAGTTCACCCGCCGTCGGCGTGCGCCCGGTGCGGCCGCGCAGGTAGGACGCGTGGTCTGAGGTCAGTTCCCCCGCCATCAGCGAGGCGGCGTGCGGATCGAGCTTCAGCCCCATCACCGCCTTCTTGGCCTCCGCTCCGCCAGCCACATGGAAGCGGCCTGACGAGTCCTGGCTGATGAGGTCGGCGTAGCGGGCGTAGCCGTACTTGGATCCGTGCTTCTTCAGCGTCGACAGCCAGGTCTGGTCCACGAACTGGAAAAGGCCGGCGGCGGAGGACGTGCCTGCCTTGGCGGTCGGGTTGTAGCCGCTCTCACGCTTGGCGGTCTTCATCAGGAATGAGAAATCCACCCCCGTCGCGCTGGATGCGCGCTGGATGGCGGTCTCGACGACTCCCCTGATCGACTGCACGGTCATGACCTAGGGATGACCGCGACATGGTTAACGACGCCTTAACCATGCAAGGCCCGCTCGGCATAAGTTGCCGCCCCACGTGAATTACAAGTGTGCATTTTGCAATTTACACAGGTAGTTTTTGGTGAGACCGTCGGACAGACCACAACGACAGGGAGGTCCGCCATGGTCATCCAATCCGCATTCGCCACTGTCGCGCCACCATGGGAACGAGCGGAGTCCGCGCGACCCCGCCTTTCGCGCGGGGCGGTCATCGCCCTCACCGCCTCACTCGCCGTCCATGCGGCGCTCGGGGTCTATCTCTACTATCGAAAGTTCATGCTGCCGGAGGCCAAGCTGTCGCCGGCGGAGTCGGTCATCCAGCTACAACCGTATCTGCCTAAGCCGCCCCCACCGACTGATACGCCAAGGGTGACGCAGCAGAAGACCGTCAACCTGCACCAGGCGACGCCCAACCCGATCATCCCCGATGTGGTTCTGCCCGCCATACCGAGCCCACCAGGACCGATCGCCCAAGGCCCCCTCGTCAATCTGGATCCGCCCGCGCCTATAGTCAGCGCGCCAACCCCGCCCGCCCCGCCGGTCATCGTGCGGCCGACCTGGCTGAAACGCCCGGGCGCGTCGGAGATGGCCCGCTTCTATCCGGAGTCCGCTCAGCGACGCGGTGTCTCAGGCGGCGCGACCCTGAACTGCCGGGTCACCGCCAACGGCTCCGTCGCCGACTGCGCCGTCGTGGACGAGTCGCCGGCGGGCGCAGGCTTCGGCCCCGCCGCCGTAAAGCTATCGCGCTTCTTCAGGATGAAGCCGCAGACCGAAGACGGCCGCCCGGTGGACGGCGCCTATGTCCGCATACCGATCCGCTTCAACGTGACGGACTGAGACGCGCGGGCCTGCTCAATAGCTCTTGGGCAGGCCCAGCACGCGTTCGGCGATGTAGTTGAGGATCATCTCGCGGCTGACCGGCGCGATACGGGCGATCATCGCCTCGCGGAAATAGCGCTCCACATCATACTCCTTGGCGTAGCCCATGCCGCCATGGGCCAGAACAGACGCTTCGCAGGCGGTGAAGCCCGCCTCCCCACCCAGGTATTTGGCGGCGTTGGCCTCGGCTCCGCACTCCTCGCCCGCGTCGTAAAGCGCCGCCGCCTTGAACGCCATCAGGCTGGCGGCCTCCAGCTCGGCCCACGACCTGGCCAGAGGGTGGGCCACGCCTTGGTTCTGGCCGATGGGCCGGCCAAACACCACACGCTCCTTGGCGTAGGTCGCCGCCTTGGCCAGGGCGGCGCGGCCAAGCCCCACCGCCTCCACCGCAAACAGCACCCGCTCGGGGTTCAGGCCGTGCAGCAGATAGGAGAACCCCTTGCCTTCCTCGCCGATCAGATCGTCGGCAGGGACTTGCAGGTCCTCGATAAAGAGCATGTTACATTCGACCGCCTTGCGGCCCATCTTCGGGATCGGCTTGGCCTCGATCTTCTCGCGGTCGGTATAGAACAGGCTCAGGCCCTGGGTCGGTTTGGCGACCTGATCCTTGGGCGTCGTGCGCGCGATGATCAGGATCTTGTTGGCCCGCTGGGCGCCGGTGGTCCAGATCTTCCGGCCGTTTAGGACGTAGCCGTCATTGGTCCGCTCGGCCCGCGTCTCCAGGCTGGAGGTGTCGAGGCCGGAGTTCGGCTCCGTCACCGCGAAACACATCTTGTCCTCGCCGCTGATCAGCCGCGGCAGATGCCGGTCGCGCTGGGCCTGGGTCCCGAACTTCACGATCGGCATGGGCCCGAAGATGTTCAGGTGGATCGCCGATGCGCCGGAAAAGCCCGCCCCGGACTGGGCCACCGTCTGCATCATGATCGCGGCCTCGGTCAGGCCCAGGCCCGCGCCGCCGACGCTTTCGGGCATGGCGACGCCCAACCAGCCGCCCTCGGCGATGGCGGCCACGAAGGCTTCGGGGAAGTCGCCGGTCTCGTCGGTCTTGCGCCAGTATTCGTCGTTGAAACGCTCGCAAACCCGGGCGACGCCCTCACGGATCGCTTCCTGCTCTTGCGTCAGCCCAAAACCGGTCATGCGTTCCCCTGTTATGCCGCCGGTCCTCGAAAGCGCTGCGGATCGAACCGCGAGGCGAACGGGCCAGCGTCTTTGTCACTCAGATAAGCGTTGATCATATTGGCCATCAGTGGCGCGAGAAGCCAGCCGTTGCGACGCGCGCCGACCGCCAGCATCATGCCCGGCGTCTGGCTCCAGCCGAGCAGCGGCAAACCGTCAGGCGTGGCGCCCCGAACCGCGGCGGCTGCCTCGAAGCGCGCACCACGCAACGTCGGAAGCAATAGGGCGGCCCGCGCCGTCAGGCCGGCGATGATTTCGGGATCGACCCGACGATCGGACAGACCCACCTCCATGGTGGCGCCCACAAGAACGCCGGCCGGCGTCGGGCAGATATAGACGCCGTCACCTCGCACCACCGGGCCGTCCATCATCGCATCACGCGTCAGGGCGATGTGCCCCTTGATCGGCGTGACCGCCGAAAGCTCCGGCGCCAAGACCTGCATTTCTCGCGCGGCGCCCGTAGCCACGAGCAGCACGTCGGCCTCTATGGAGTCGCCGCCCGCCAGCCGCGCGCGGCCCGGCGACCACTCGATGACGTCCTCTGAGACAAGGTGAGCTCCGGCGGCGACCGCCGCATCGCGCAAGACACGCAGGGCGTCCCCCGCTCGCAGGCGAAGATCGTCGGGCGCATGGAGCGCGCCGAGGTCTTCGGCGAGCTCCGGCGACAGGGCCTTGGCCTGGAACGGGATCAACCGCTCGAATCGAGCTCCTTCTTCCACGAGGCGCGCTTCCCAGGCGGCGAGGCGGTCAGGGTCGCCCACCGCCACGGCTCCCGAACGCTCCAGCGTGACGCCGAACGCCTCGGCGAAGGCTGACCACTCCGCCCTCGCCGCCTCGAGAATCGAGAAGTGGCCCTGGGACGCTGGATCGAAGATCGTTTCCATCGCCGGTGCCAGCATGCCGGCCGCCACGCCGGAAGCGTTGTCGCCCAGCGACGCGGAATCGCATAGGACCACGTCCGCGCCCCGTCGCGCCAGGGTCGCCGCTGCGGTGATCCCGACGGCGCCGCCGCCGGCGATGACGACTCGCTGGTTCATTCGGGCAAAGCAACGATCAAGGGCGGGCGCGTCAAGCCTTGCCTAGGTGATCAGGTTTCAGCTAACGCCGTTACCGACCTGTTGAGTGGAGTCGACGTCAATGCAGATCTTCCGTAGCGCTGATCGTGCTTCAACGCCCTGGAAGAACGGCGGCGGCATGACAGCCGAGATCGTCGCGCGTCCCGTCGGCTCGGATCTCGACACCCTGGAATGGCGCGCCAGCCTGGCCCGGATCGAGCAGGACGGCCCGTTCTCTTCCTTTCCCGGCGTCGATCGGGTCCTGGCCGTGGTGGAGGGCCAATTGAAGCTGAGCCTGGCGGGCGGATCGCCGGTCACGGCGGACAGCACGACCTCGCCCCTGCGCTTTCAAGGTGAAATGGATATCGGGGCCCAGCCGTCGGAGGGCGGCGCGAGCGTACTGAACATCCTGGTGAGGCGCGATCGCTGGCAAGCCGTGGCCGAGCGGATGACGGTCGCCCCGCCCCGCTCCATCGTGGTCGATGGCCAGACCCTGATCTTCGCCGTGGACCCGCTCAGCGTCTCCAGTGAAGAAGGCGCCAAGGCTTTGGAGGCTCTTGACCTCCTGCACGTGGAAGGCCCGACAACGCTGCGGCTTTCCGCCCCCGCCGCCTCGGCGCGGGTGGTGATCGTCCGGCTGTCGCCCGTCTAGTCGATACAGCGCTGGATGATGTCCGCGAGCCGGCGCTCCATGTCGGCCAACTCACGCTCGTCGAGATCGAAGTCCGGGATAAGGGCGCGCGAGATGCTCAGGCCCATGATGATCGCGCCGACCATCTTGCCCTTCACCTTGGCGTCAGGCCCGCCGAGAATCGCCTCCAGCCGGTCGTAGAAGCGTTCGCGGCCCATGACCCGGATCGCGCCCGACGCCTTGGGCGAGGCGGAGGAACGCAGCATGATCAGGAAGCAGTCGAGCTTTTCGCTGTCCTGGGGCTCGTAAAGCATCATGTGCGCCACGTGCGCCCCGAAACGCTCACGCTCCACCGTGAACAGGTCGCTGGGGTCGCCCGCGTGGCAGACCTCGACGAAGAGGTCCTCCTTCGAGCCGAAATAGCGCGAGATCAAAGCGGGATCGACGCCCGCGTCCGACGCCACGTCGCGGACGCCCACGCTGTCATAAGCCTCACGCGAGAATCGGGCACGAGCGGCGCTTAAAATCGCGGCGCGAGTGGCTGCGGCATTGCGCATTCGAGGTTGAAGGCCCACGTCCGTCAAAGGCTCTTTCCTAAATTCTGCGACATCTTCGTCAACGACTGTTGACTTGCATACCCCATTCCGGGCTAGAAGTCACCGCCTGTTGACATAGGCTTCCCCTGCGGAAGCCTGCGAACTGGGGAATGGAATGCGTAAGATCCTCGCTGTCGCCGCTATTGGCGCGACCGGACTCGTCCTGGCCGCCTGCGGTCAGAAACAAGCCCAGCCCCAGGGCGGCCCGCCTCCGGTGTCGGTGGCGACGCCGTTGCAGGAGCGTGTCGTCGACTGGAACGACTTCGTCGGTCGGTTTGAAGCGCCCCAGCAGGTCGAGGTCCGCGCCCGCGCCGGCGGCTACATCCAGGCCATCCACTTCCGCGACGGACAGCAGGTCAAGGCTGGCCAGTTGCTGTTCACCCTCGACCCCCGCCCCGCCCAGGCCGCCCTCGCCGCCGCCCAGGCCCAGGCCAACCAGGCTCGTAGCGACCTGAAGCGCGCCGAAAGCCTCCTGGCCGCCACCGCCATCTCCCGCGAAGAGTTCGAAACTCGCCGCGCCGCGGCCCAGGTGGCCGAAGCCGGCCTGCGCGCCCGCGAACTGGACCTGGAGTTCACGCGCGTCACCGCCCCTGTCTCCGGCGTCGCCTCGGACCGTCGCGTGGACGCTGGCAACGTCATCTCGGGCGGCACGTCCAACGCCGACGTACTGACCACCATCGTCTCGACCAACCCGATCCACTTCACCTTCGAGGCTTCCGAAGCCCAGCTTCTGACCCAACAGCGTCAACAGGGCCGCGGCGCCGGCCGCGTGAAGGTGCGCCTGCAGGACGAGGCCGAATATCGCTGGAACGGTACGGTGGACTTCGCCGACAACGCCGTCGACGCCAGCTCCGGCGCCTTCCGGATGCGCGCGGTGGTCAACAACCCCAACAACTTCCTCAAGCCCGGCATGTTCGGCCGCGCCCGCGTCGAGGGCTCGGGCGCCTACAACGCCATGCTGATCCCCGAAGAGGCCGTGGTCGCCGACGGCGCCCGCAAGGTCGCCTATGTGGTGGCCGGCGATGGCACGGTGACGATGAAGCCGCTTCAGCTTGGCCCGCTGACCGGCGGCCTGCGCGTGGTCAAGACGGGCCTTCGTCCCGACGACCGCGTTATCGTCAACGGCATCCAGCGCGCCCAGCCGGGCCAGAAGGTCACGGCCAGCACGGTGAAGATCACCCATAAGGCCCCCACGCCCTCCACGACCCCGCTCCCGACCGCGGCCCCCGCCGCCACCGCGACGCCCGTCGGCGCCCAGTAAGCGAGCGTCAGATGCGTTTCTCGCACTTCTTCATCGACCGGCCGATCTTCGCGGCCGTCATCGCGGTCTTCATCAGCCTGATCGGCGCCTTCGCCTATCCGCTGCTGCCGCTGTCCCAGTATCCCGAGATCGCGCCTCCGACGATCTCCGTCGCCGCGCCCTATCCGGGCGCTTCGGCCGAAACCCTCGCCGAGACGGTCGCCGCGCCTATCGAGCAGGAGATCAACGGCGTCGAGGACATGCTTTACATGACCTCGTCGTCGGCCAACGGGCTGGCTCAGATCACCGTCACCTTCAAGCCGGGCACCGACCTCGACGCCGCTCAGGTGCTGGTTCAGAACCGCGTCGCCCTGGCCGAACCGCGCCTGCCCGAACAGGTGCGCCAGATCGGCGTGACGGTGAACAAGCAGTCCACCGGCTTCCTGATGCTGGTCGCCCTGACCAGCAAGGACCCCAACGTCGATATCGACTACATCGGCAACTACGCCAACTCCGCCCTGCGCGACAGCTTGCTGCGCATCGAAGGCGTCGGCGGCGTCCAGGTGTTCGGCGGCGGTCTCTATTCCATGCGCGTGTGGATCGACCCGGGCCGGGCCGCCGCGCGCAACCTGACCGCCAGCGAGATCGTCACCGCCCTTCGCACCCAGAACGTCCAGGTCGCGGCCGGCTCCATCGGCCAGCCGCCCTTTGGCGGCGACACGGCCAACGAAATGCCGGTGCAGGTCGAGGGCCGCCTTTCCAGCCCCGAAGAGTTCGCCGACGTGGTCATCAAGACCGACGCCGACGGCCGCGTGACGCGCGTCCGCGACGTCGCCCGCGTCGAGCTGGGTTCGCAGGACTATGGCATCCGAGGCTATTTCGGCGGTGATCGCGGCATCGGCCTGGCCATCGTGCAGCAGCCTGGCTCCAACGCGCTGGGCACCGCCGAGCGCGTCCTGGCGGCGGTCGAGGAAGCCAAGCCGAACTTCCCTCAAGGCGTCACCTATTCGATCCCCTACAACCCCACCGAATACGTCGCCGCCTCGGTCGAGGCGGTGCAGCACACCCTGTTCGAAGCCGTGGTGCTGGTGGTCATCGTGGTGCTGGTCTTCCTGCAGACCTGGCGCGCGGCGATCATTCCCATCATCGCCATTCCGGTGGCTCTGGTCGGCACCTTCGCGGTGCAGCTGGCGCTCGGATTCTCGATCAACTCGCTGTCGCTGTTCGCCCTGGTGCTCGCCGTCGGCATCGTGGTCGATGACGCCATCGTCGTGGTCGAGAACGTGGAGCGGAATCTCAGACTGGGCATGACGCCCAGGGAGGCCGCCTATCGGACCATGGACGAGGTCTCCGGCGCTCTGATCGCCATCGGCCTCGTGCTGGCGGCAGTGTTCATTCCGACCGCCTTCGTGTCCGGCATTCCCGGCCAGTTCTATCGTCAGTTCGCGGTGACCATTACGGCCGCCTCGCTGATCTCGCTGCTGGTCTCCCTGACCCTCTCGCCTGCCCTGGCCGCCCTGCTGCTCAAGCCGCACAAGGAAGATCACGAAAACCAGGGACCGCGCTGGCTGCGCCCGATCCAGAAGGCCGGCAAGCGGTTCAACGACGGCTTCGACTGGCTGGCTGATCGCTATGGCCGACTGACCGCGCGCCTGATCCGCGCCAGCATGATCGTGCTGATCGTCTATGGCGGCCTGCTGCTGGTCACCGGCTGGCGTCTCGGCGCCACCCCCGCCGGCTTTATCCCGGAACAGGACCAGGGCGTGCTGATCGGCGTCGTCCAGTTGCCGCCTGGCGCATCGCTGGAGCGGACCGACGCCCTGCTGACCCAGACCAGCAAGATCGTCTCCGACCTTCCAGGCGTCGAAAGCGTCGCGGCCTTCTCCGGCCTCGACGGCGCCAGCTTCTCGCAGGCTTCCAACGCCGGGACTATGTTCATCCGCCTGAAGGACTGGAGCGAACGCGGCAAGGACCTGTCGGCCAACAACCTGGCTGGCGCGGTCATGCAGAAGATGGGAGCCATCCAGGAAGCCAACGTCTTCGTCCTGTCGCCCCCGCCCGTTCAGGGCCTGGGCAACGGCGGCGGCTTCAAGATGATGATCCAGGACCGTTCGGGCGCCGGCTATCCGGCCCTTGAAGGCGCGTCCTTCGCCATGATGGGCGCCGCGGCCCAGGACCCGGAGCTGCAGCAGGTCTTCACCCAGTTCAACACCCGCTCGCCGCGTATCAACGCGGACGTGGATCGCGACAAGGCCCTGCTGCTCGGCGTGCAGCCGAGCGAGGTCTACAGCACCTTGGGCACCTATCTGGGCTCCAACTACATCAACGACTTCAACATGCTGGGCCGCACGTTCCGCGTGACCGCCCAGGCCGAGCCTAGCCAGCGCGACGACATCTCCGACATCGGGGACCTGAAGGTCCGCTCGACCTCGGGCGGCATGGTTCCCCTCGGCTCGGTGGCCAATCTGGAAGATGGGACGGGCCCGGCTCGCGTCGTGCGCTTCAACCTGTTCCCGGCCGCCGAACTTCAGGGTCAGGCCGCCCCCGGCGTCTCGTCCGCCCAGGCGATCGAGAAGATGGAAGCCATGGCGGCGTCCACCCTGCCCCAGGGCTTCAGCTACGAGTGGACGGAACTCGCCTATCAGGAGAAGCAGTCCGGCAACACCGCCGCCCTGATCTTCGGCCTGGCCGTGGTTTTCGTCTTCCTGGTGCTGGCCGCGCAGTACGAAGCCTTCACTCTGCCCCTGGCGGTGATCCTGATCGTGCCGATGTGCATTCTGGCGGCCATCGTCGGGGTCAACATCATGGGCCTGGACAACAACATCCTCGTCCAGATCGGCTTCGTGGTGCTGGTCGGCCTCGCCGCCAAGAACGCCATCCTGATCGTGGAGTTCGCCAAGCAGGCCGAGGAGCAGGAAGGCATGGACCGCTTCGAAGCGGCCGTGAACGCCGCCCGCACGCGCCTGCGGCCGATCCTGATGACCTCCTTCGCCTTCATCCTGGGCGTCGTGCCCCTGATGCTGGCCACGGGTCCGGGCGCGGAGATGCGCCAGTCCCTGGGCACCTCGGTGTTCTTCGGGATGCTGGGCGTGACGTTCTTCGGCCTGATCTTCACGCCGGTGTTCTACGTCCTGTGCCGCTGGATCGCGCTTCGTCTGCCCAAGGCGCCGGCCAAGGAGCCGAGCTACCCCACCACGGGCGGCCTGCCGCCCCACGCCCCGGCCCACGACAACGACGGAGCCCACTGATGCGCCGCCTTACCCGCGCGCTCGTCCTGAGCGCCTCCGTCTCCGTCCTCGCCGCCTGCGCGGCTGGGCCGGACTACGTCAAGCCGATGGGTGTTCCGACGCAGGGCGCCTTCGTCAGCGCCTCCTCGCCCGCCTTCACGGCTGAGGAGCCCGCCGGCGACTGGTGGCGGCTGTTCCAGGCCCCGGCTCTGGACTCCCTGATCGCCCAGGCGCTGGAGGCCAACCGCGATATCGCCGTCGCCTCGGCCAACCTGGCTCAGGTACGCGCCTCGCTCAGCGAGACCCGCGCCGGGCGGCTCCCGTCCACGACCCTCTCGGGCTCGGCGGCCCGTGTGCGCCAACAGAACCTGGCCACAGGAGACTTCATCGAGGGCGACGCCTTCTCGGCCGGGTTCGACCTGGCCTACGAGGTCGATATCTTCGGCCGGGTCAGCCGCTCAATCGAGGCGGTCCGCGCCGACGCTGACGCCGCCCAGGCGGCCTTGGACGCCACACGCCTGACGGTGGCCGCCGAGACCGCCCGCGCCTTCGCGGACGCCTGCGCCGCCAACGTGCAGCTTGAGGTGGCCAATCGCACCCTGGGCCTGCAGGAGGAGACCCTGGGCCTCACCCGCCGCCAGCTCGACAGCGGGCGCGGCACGGGCCTGGACATCTCCCGCGCCTCGACCCAGGTCGAAAGCACCCGCGCCACCCTGCCGCCGCTGCTGGCGGCGCGTGATGCGGCGCTCTTTCGCCTATCGGTCCTGACCGGCCAGCCGCCGGCCCAGATTCCGGTCGCTGCCCGCGATTGCACCGCCATCCCGCAAGCCGTGGCGGCGATCCCCGTGGGCGACGGCGCTGGCTTGCTGGCCCGCCGGCCGGACGTGCGCCAGGCGGAGCGCCGCCTGGCCGCCGCCACAGCCCGGATCGGCGTGGCGACCGCCTCGCTCTATCCGTCGGTGAACCTGGGCGGCTCAATCGCCACGCTCGCCGCGAACGCCGGCGACCTGGGTGACGATTTCACCTTCAACGTTGGGCCCCTGATCTCCTGGAGCTTCCCAAACATGGTCGCCGGGCGCGCTCGTGTGCGCCAGGCCGGCGCGGCGGCGGATGCGGCCCTGGCCAGCTTCGAGCAGGCCAACCTTATCGCCTTGCAGGAGACCGAGACCGCCCTGTCGGCCTATGCCCGCGAACTGGATCGCCGAAGCGCCCTGCGCCGCGGCCGCGAGCAAAGCGCCAACGCCCTGCGCCTGGCGCGCATGCGCTACGACGCGGGCGTGGACAGCTTTCTGACCGTGCTGGACGCCCAGCGCACCCTGGCCTCCCTGGAGGCCCAGCTGGCCAGCTCAGAGGCTCAGGTGACCACCAATCAGATCGTCCTGTTCAAGGCCCTGGGCGGCGGCTGGACGCCTCCGCAATAGCGGGGCCAAGACAACTTTCGCTACAGCAAGGCGGGCGTCATAGACGTCCGCCTTTTGTTTTGGGCGCCAGAGACTTCGCAGGCGGCCCGGCGCCCGCCAGGAGCGCTCGGCCATGGCTGAAATGAGAAAGGCCCGGCGTCGCCGCCGGGCCTTATCAAGCGAATGGTACCACCTCTCAGGTTCGAACTGAGGACCTCTAGAGCCACAATCTAGCGCTCTAACCAACTGAGCTAAGGCGGCACGCTTCGCGAGGGGTGTCCTTTAGTCTCCCGGGCGCTTCGGATCAAGCGCCAAGGCGTCATTTCAAGGGCGCATTATAACAAGAAAACGCCCCGGAGATCGCTCTCCGGGGCGCTTCTTTTTGTTCGCTCTCGCGGACCCTAGGTGGGGACGCGGAAGACGATCGGGATCCGCACCGTGCCACCTTCGACGGGCGCGCCGTCGTTGGTTTTCGGACGCATCCGGAAGATCCGCGACAGCTTGATGGCGGCGTCGCCAAAGCCGTAGTCGGCCGGGTCTTCCGAAACGATCGAGCAGCTCTCCAGGGTGCCGCGAGCGGTCACCTGGCAGGAGATAGTCGCACGACCGTTCACTTCCATCCGCTGGGCGCGATCCGGGTAGTAACGAGCAAGGTCGTCACCGCTCGGCTTGCGCAGCCAGTCAGGGTTCGTGATCACCGAAGGCCGCGGCGGAGCCGCCGGGGCCGGCGGAGCCGTCGAGATCACCGGCGGAGCCGGGCTTTCGACCCGTTCCTTCACCGGCGGGATCGGCAGCGGCGGCGGCGGCGTCACGTCCGGGGGGACGTTTGCCGGCGGACGCGGCTGAACCTTGGCCGGAGGCGGCGGTTCGTTGGTCGGCGGCGGCGGCGGCGGAGGCGGAGGCGGCGGGGGCGGCGGCTTGATAACGTCCACCTTCACCGCTTCGTCCGTGTACTCCTTGTACTTCGGCTCGAACTTCACTTTCCACAGGTAGACCCCGAGGAGAGCGTGAAGCCCGAAGGCGACCAGTACACCGACACCGAAGGCGCCAAGGCCCTTCTTTTTCGGGCCTCCCTCAGCGGTCAGCGGATCGTAGTGACGCCTGGGTTCTTGCTGTTCTTCAGCCATTCAACCATGCACCCCTACGAAGCTGCCGCATCGGCGCCGATGAGCGCCACGCTGTAAAACCCGTTGTCCTGGAGCGTATTCATCACCTGCATGAAAGCCCCGTAGCGGGTTTGCTTGTCAGCACGGATGTAAATGCGCTCCTTCGTCGGGTCGCGACGGCCCACATTCTTCTTCAGATCGGCGCCCATGGTATCCACCGAGGTTTCGAAGTCCCCGATATAGATCGCCCCATTGGACTGGATCGAAATGTAGACCGGTTTCGGCGGGTTCTGCGACGCTTGCGCAACCGCAGGCGGGAGGTCCACTTCCACCGACACGGTGGCTAGCGGAGCCGCCACCATGAAGATGATCAGGAGGACCAGCATAACATCGACGAACGGCGTGACGTTGATCTCGCTGTTCTGCTCGATGTTGAACCTACCGCCGCCCCCTCCAGAGAGTTTGGCGCCCATAGGCCTTACGCCCCCTTGTCGAGCTGACGCGACAGCGCGTTGGTCAGTTCAGCCACGAAACCTTCAGCGCGCGTGCCGTAGGCCGAGATGCGGGTCTGGAAGTAGTTGTAGAAGATAACCGCCGGGATAGCGGCGAACAGACCGATACCGGTGGCGAGCAGCGCTTCGGCGATGCCGGGAGCGACGACGGCCAGGTTGGTCGTGTTGGTGTTCGCGATACCGATGAACGAGTTCATGATCCCGTAAACGGTACCGAACAGACCGATGAACGGACCCGAAGAACCGACCGAAGCCAGGAAGGTCATGCCGCCCGACATGCGCTTGGCCAGGTTGGCTTGCACGGCGTTGATGGCGGTTTGAACGCGAACCAGCGTGGAGTCGCGGTGGGTGCCGGAAACTTGCAGGCCCGCTTGACGGGACAGCTCGATTTCGGCGGAGGCGGCGGCGGCCATGTCGGCCATCGGGTTGCCTTCGAACTCTTCCGAGGAAGAGAGACGGCCAATGTCGGCGATCGACTTCGCACCGCGGAAGGATTCCAGGTACTTGTCCGATTGCTTGTTGAGCGAGCCAAACTCGAAGAGCTTGCTGATCAGCAGCACCCACGAGAACACCGAAGCCAGCACCAGGCCGATCATGACGACCTTAACGACCGGGTCGGCGTCAAGGAACATCTGAACGGGCGTGAGTTTGCCGGCGTGGGCGATCGTCGCAGGGGCTTCCTGAGCGAGGGCCGGGGCGGCCGCCATGAGCGCCGCAGCGCCGGCGAAGCCGAGAATGAAAGTCAGTCGTTTGTTGAGCATCTGTCGCCAGTTCCTGATTGGTCTAGCACGTTTGGACACAAGGGTCGTCGCGCGAAAGCGTCTCCACCCTACGAATATGCGGGAATCTACTTCTTAGTCTGAGTTCGACTCCAACACCGCTTCGCTGCGCCCGACCCGTAACGTTGAGCCGACCCTGAGGCCGGAACCGCGTTTCGAAGGCGCGAGGGCCCCGAACGACCCGAGGGCCGTCCGAGAATTACCGCAATGTCAGAATTGCGGTCATGGTCCTTTGGCGAACCATTGCCCCATCGTCAAGGGCTTCCAACGATAGATATTTGATCCTGAGCGACCTAACGGCGTTAGGTTCATTGCGCCGCACAAATTAAAACCGTCGCAAAACAGCAAAAATCACCCCGGCTGGGCAATATCCACGTTGCAGCGCGGCGCGGGAATTCGCCCGTGCGCTTCGGCCGCAGGCCTAGGTCGTATCGACTTGTGGGGAAGTGGTGCCTGGGGCCGGAATCGAACCAGCGACACGCGGATTTTCAATCCGCTGCTCTACCAACTGAGCTACCCAGGCCTGAAACGTGTCCGAAGCCATCAAATGAGGCTCGAAAACCGTCCCCGCATTCGCGGGAGCCGCGTCTATAGAAGAGACAAACCGGCCTGTCCAGCCGGTCGAACGCCTTATTCTTCGTCGTCGGAAAGCAGGGTCGAAACACCGTCCTGCTCGTCCTCGTCGCGACCGCCGGGGACCGCATAGCTTCCCACCAGCCAGCGCTGCAGATCCACGTCCGCGCAGCGCTTCGAGCAGAACGGCTTAAAGGCCGCATCGGTCGGCTTGCGGCAGATTGGGCACGATTTGCTCATTTGCTGACCACCTCCAGATACTCGGGGCCGCCGCGATCGGAAATCTGGATTTCGAACCGCGCGCCCAGCTTATCGCGCACCGCGGGAATATAAGGCTCCACTGCAACCGAAACGGCCTGAGAGCAGAACGCCCGTAGTCGCCCGCCAGGGGACGAGGCCCCTTCCCGCTCGATCATCCGAACCAGCCGCAGGGCCAGGGTCGTGGTCGTAAGACGACCGTCCGGGCCGCGCAGGATCTCCAGCACCGAGCGGCGTCGGCGCGGGATGGTCATCTCCATGGTGCCGAACCGGCTGATCGCGCCGATGGCCACGCCCGGGTTGTCGGGCGCGAAAGCCTTGCGCGCCACGCCCAGCAGCGCGTGGCCGTCATGGCCCCGTCCCACAAGATCATAAACCACAAGGCCGCCAAGACCCTTCAGCCGCATCAGACGCGCGCCCACGGTCAGGGCCGTCATGTTCGCCTGGCGGGTGACCTTCTTGGAATCCTGCCCGCCCCGGTCGCCCAGATCCACATCCACCGCGATCAGGGCGCGGGTCGGTTCGATGCTGATCGTCCCGCCGCCCGGCAACGGGTGGACGGTCAGAAGGACTTCCTCCTCCGCCTCGTCGATGGCGGCGCGGGCTTCTGGGCCTTCGAAGACTTCTTCGGTGTCGGCCCACAGCATCATCTGCTCGGCCAGATCCGTGGGAGCCGCGGTCAGGCGCGGCGCGCCCTGGGCTTCGGCGATGAAGCGGGCGACGGCCAGCTTGCCGTTGCGCGGCTCGCTTTTGATCTCGACCTCCACCGCTCCGCCCTGGACCAGGGGCGGCATGTCGGTCTTCAGCGCCAGGATAGCCTCCGCCCCGCCAGGCAGTTCCAGGAAGGCGGTCGACATCACCTTCTCAATCTTGCGGACTCGGGCGACCGAACGGGCCCCCTCGGTCAGGATGGGATCGTCGCCATCACGGACGATGACCAGACGTTCCGGTCGACCATCATGCACGACCAGCCCGCGCGTCTCGCCGATTCCTCGATCCAAAAAGAGCCAGCGCTCGCTCATGCTCGCCACCCAAGTCCCGAAAGCAGATTCACAGTTTCATAGAGCGGTAGCCCGACCACGCCGGTGTAAGAGCCCGCCAGGTTGATGACGAACGCGCCAGCCTTGCCCTGAACGCCATATCCGCCCGCCTTGCCCTTCCATTCCCCGCTGGCGACATAGGCCTCGATCTCGGCGTCGGTCAGGCGCTTGAAGTGCAGGCGCGTCTCCACCAGGCGCGAGGCCTTGCGCCCGTCAGGGGCGACAGCGGCGATTCCGGTGAGGACCTTGTGGGCGCGACCCGACAACAGGGCCAGGCACTGACGCGCCTGCGCCTCGGTCTCGGCCTTGGGCAGGATGCGACGGCCGACACAGACCACTGTATCGGCGCCCAGAACGACCGCGCCCGCTTCCATGGCCGCCGCGGCCTCGGCTTTCTCGACCGCCAGACGCAGCGCCAGGCGGCGAGGCGTCTCGTCACGCAGCGGGGTTTCGTCGATATCGGCCGGCGCCACGCGATCAGGCTCGATCCCCACCTGGCGCAGCAGGTCCAGCCGTCGGGGGCTGGCGCTGGCCAGGACCAGCGGCGGGCGATTGTTCTCAGTCTGGCTCATGGCCCCTCAAGCGGCGGACGCGCCGAAACGCGCCGCCATATAGCGGTTTCACCCGCCGAACGTCGATGCAGTCCCAAACCGCCTGTGGATGGCGGCCGAAAGGTCGTCGCGAACCCGGCGATAGGCTTCGATCACGCCTTCACGCGAACCTTCCGCGAGGGTGGGATCGATCGTCGGCCAGTAAAGGATCTCCACCGCCCTGCCCCGCGACAGCTCCACCGCCCGGTGCTGCGCCTCGGGCGTCAGCGAGATGACCATGTCGAAGGATTCGTCTTCCAACTCGTCGAAGGTCTTGGCGCGATGAGTGGAAAGATCAAAGCCGACCTCGTCCATCACCGCCCGGGCGAAGGGATCGGCGGCCCGCCCCGCCGGGTCCGGTTTCAGTCCGCAGGAATCGACGAAGATCCGGTCCCCGAACCGCAATCGCAACAACCCCTCGGCCATGGGCGAACGCACGCGGTTGAAGTTGCAGGCGAACAGCACCGCCCCCGGAAGCTCGAGCACGGGATCAGCCCCGCCAGTGCAGGGCGCAGATCAAGGTGAACAGGCGCCGGGCGGTGTCGAAATCCAGCTGAACCTTGCCGTCCAGGCGCTCGCGCAGCAGCGTCGAACCTTCGTTGTGCAGACCCCGCCGCCCCATGTCCAAGGCCTCGATCTGTTGCGGGGTCGAGTTGCGGATCGCGTGATAATAGCTCTCGCAGACCATGAAGTAGTCCTTGATCACCGTTCGGAACGGCGACAGCGACAGCAGGTGACGGTAGGCGAACTCTGGGCCGGCGATGTCCAGCGCCAGGCGGTTCTCCACCAGCGAGATCTTCAGGTCGTACGGCCCGCCGGTCGCGCCTTCGGGCTGGAAGCTGTTCTCCTCGATCAGGTCATAGATCGCGATCTGCCGCTCCTGCTCCTGGTCGCGTGAAGCGGCGGCGAGGGATTCCTCGTCGATCTCGATCGACTTGAGGGCGTGCGGACCGCTCACTTCAGCCGCACCGCCGCCGACCGGGCGTGAGCGGGCAAACCCTCGGCCGTGGCTAGGGCCACCGTCGCCGGACCAAGCCGCGCGAACGACGCCGGATCGCATTTGACGATCGAGGTGCGCTTGAGGAAGTCATAGATCGACAGGCCCGACTGGAACCTCGCCGCCCGGCTGGTGGGCAGGACGTGGTTGGAGCCGGCGATGTAGTCGCCAATGGCTTCGGGCGTATGCCTGCCCAGGAAGATCGCGCCGGCGTGGCGCACCTGGTCGGAAAGCGCCTCCGGATCGTCCAGGGCGAACTCCACGTGCTCGGGCGCCAGGATATTCACCAGGCGTGGGCTGTCGGCCAGAGGGGCGATGATGATCGCGCCATGGTTCTTCCAGGACTCCGCCGCGTCCTTGGCGGTGGCCAGCGTCTCCAGCTCGGCGGCGATGGCCTGTTCGACCTTGTCGGCGAACGCCTCGTCGTCGGTGATCAGGATCGACTGGGCCGCGGGGTCATGCTCGGCCTGGGACAGCAGGTCGGCGGCGATCCAGGTGGGGTCGTTCTTGCCGTCGGCCACGACCACGATCTCGGACGGACCCGCCAAGGCGTCGATCCCGACGATCCCGTAAATCTGACGTTTGGCGGCCGTGACGAAGGCGTTGCCCGGGCCGACGATCTTGTCGACGGGCGCGATGGGCCCCGCGCCAAACGCCAGGGCGGCGACGGCTTGGGCTCCGCCGACACGCCAGATCTCGGTGACGCCGGCCTCTTGTGCGGCGGCCAGGACCGCTGGCTCCAGCTTACCAGGGGGCGTGACCATGGCGATCCGATCGACGCCCGCCACCTTGGCCGGCACGCAGTTCATCAGAACGGTCGAGGGATAGGCCGCGCGGCCGCCGGGTACATAGACGCCCACGGCCTCCAGCGGCGTCCAGCGCCAGCCCAGCTCCACGCCTGCCTCGTCGACGAAGCGCTGGTCGGCCGGCTTCTGACGCTCGTGGAACGCCTTGATGCGCGACGCGGCCAGCTTGATGGCCTCGCGCACCTCGGGGTGGCATTCCGCCGCGCCGGCGGCGATCTCCTCGGCGGTGACACGGATCGTCTCCTCGTTCAGCTCGATCTTGTCGAACTGACGCGTGAAACGCAGCACAGCGGGAAGGCCTTCGTTCTGCACGGCCTGGAGGACATAGCGAACGGCCGCGCCCACATCGTCGGGCGAGCCCCGCTGTTCACCTACAAAGGCTTGGAAACGGGCTTCAAAGTCGGGGTCGGCGGATCGGAACCTGCGCATGAGCCGGGCTATACAACATCAAGCCCGGCTGGCGAAGGCGGCGTCAGTCGGCGTGACCCGGAGTGCGGCTCGTGCGCCACGGCTCGGATACGTCCGCCAGGATCGCGTCGATGCACTCGACCTCTGCCCGTAGATCGCCGCCGCCCGCGAAGTTGAACAGGATCACCCCGCCCGGCGCGACGCCCGGCTCGAACGTGATCGACAGCAGCTCGACGACGGCCCCCTTGGCGTCGCGGCGCAGCTTGCGGGCCTGAACGGACAGGACCCCGCCCAATTGCAGGGCCGAACGAATGCGCTCGCCCCCCTTGCCCTTGCCGCCAGCTTCCCAGCGGTAGCGGTTGAAAGCCAGGGTCAGGCGCTTGGCCTTGGGCTCCCAGGTGATGTCGCCGATCTTGGACAACGCGTCCTGCAGAGCCGCCGAGATCACGGCCAGATCCCCGTCATCCTGCGCCAGAAGTCGAAGCGGTTCAGAGGCCATGATCAAAGCTCGTCCGGTTCGCCGTGGATCCGGCGCACCTGAGCGCCGCAGTTTCCAAGCTTCTCTTCCAGCCGCTCGAAGCCGCGATCCAGGTGATAGATGCGGCTGACCACCGTCTCGCCGCGCGCCACCAGCCCGGCGATCACCAGGCTGACCGAGGCTCGCAGGTCGGTGGCCATGACCTCGGCCCCTTCCAGCTGCTCGACGCCGCGCACGACGGCCTCGCCGCCTGACACCGAAATATCGGCCCCCAGACGCGCCAGCTCCGGCACGTGCATGAAGCGGTTTTCGAAGATGGTCTCACGGATGCGGCTCTCGCCCTTGGCCGTGGTCATCAGAGACATGAACTGGGCCTGCAGGTCGGTGGCGAAGCCCGGATAGACGCCGGTCTCTACGTCCACCGCGTTCAGGCGCGAGCCGTTGCGCTTGATGATGACGCCGTCCGGGGTCTCGGTGACGCCCGCCCCCGCTTCCTCGATCTTTTTCAGCAAGGCGTCGATCAGGCCCGGGCGCGAATTGGTCAGCCGCACTTCGCCGCCCGCCATGGCCGCGGCGACGGCGTAGGTTCCCATCTCGATGCGGTCGGGGATGACAGCGTAGGTCGCGCCGCCCAGCTTGGCGACGCCGGTGATGGTGATGGTGGGCGTCCCCGCCCCCTCGACCTTGGCGCCCATCTTGTTGAGGCACTCGGCGAGGTCGGCGATCTCAGGCTCGCAGGCGCAATTATGCAGCACAGTCACGCCGTTCGCGATGACGGCGGCCAGAAGGGCATGTTCCGTCGCGCCGACCGAAACGAAGGGAAACGTGATCTCGGCCCCCTTCAGCCCGCGTGGGGCTTGGGCGAAGACATAACCTTCGTGCAGGTCGATCTTGGCGCCGAGCGCCTCAAGCGCCTGCAGATGCAGGTCGACCGGCCGCGCGCCGATGGTGCAGCCGCCGGGCAGCGAAACCTTCGCCTGTCCGGTGCGGGCGACCAGCGGTCCCAGCACGTTGAACGAGGCGCGCATTTGACGAACCAGATCGTAGGGCGCGATGGCGCTCATGATCTCCGGCACATGCAGCACGGTTTCGGCGCCGTCAGCGCCGTCACTTTCGTCCACCGCGGCGCCCAGACGCTTAAGCAGCTTGCCCAGGAACTTGGTGTCAGCCAGCCGCGGCATGTTGGTCAGGCGCAACGGTTGGTCGGTGAGCAGGCTCGCCGCCATCAATTTGATAGCCGAGTTCTTGGCGCCGCTGATGGGGATTTCCCCGTTCAGCTGGGCGCCGCCCGTGATGGCGATTCTGTCCAAAATCTTCCCCTAGCCCTGAAGCCTGGCCTTACAGACCCGGTTCGGCCCATGTGAGCAGCGGTTCTACCTCACGCAAGGGGCGCCTCTACAAGTCCCCCGCGCGGAAAAACGCCGTCAGGGCTGCTCGTCGCTCGTCTTTTTCGGTGTTCCGGCAGCGCCGACCTTCCGACGTCGCAGATTCGCCCGAAGCGCCTGAGCCAGCTTGGCGTCACGCTCGGCCTTCGGATCGGTTTTTTCCTTGTCCTGAGTCATGTCTGAAGCGGTGTCGCGGCGAGTCGATGCGGTCAATATGAAATTTGATCGATTTTCGGCTTCACCTGCCCGCCGGTCTTCGCTATACGCCGCTCCTCTTCGCCGCCGTAGCTCAGTGGTAGAGCGCATCCTTGGTAAGGCTGAGGTCGGCAGTTCAATCCTGCCCGGCGGCACCACGGGGGCCCAGGTTTCAAGACCTGGGCCCCCGCCACTTCCCAAAAAATCAGATCAACGAACCTGGCCGCTTCTGCGACCGTTCAGGCGCGACGCTTTTCGACGCTCGCCATGAGCCGGGCGTACTGATCGAACAGCGTCCTCAAAACTATCGCCTGGTTGCCTGGCGCAGGTTTCGATGGGGGACGCTCGGGCACAGGGGTTCGATATCGGCGCAGCAGGCCGCCGCCGGTTGGCTCCGGCTCCGTCCGCCTTGGCCTTGACGTTCGGGCCAACTCAGCCTCCCCGCCGGCCAGGGTCTCCACGGCCGCTGGGCGGTCCTCCGGCCCCTCCTCAGGATCTGCGAAGGTCAGGTATCGCAGGCTGGGTTGGTTGATGCGGGCCAGCAGTCCATGCACGTCCTCCGCCATCAGACGCGTCCCAAGACGCACCGATCAAGAAGACCGCATGCGCGCAATTTAAAGTTGCGACGCCTGTGTTTGCACAAGGCAAAGTTCACCCGTCTCTCCTTGTATTCGGAGAGAGAACCCGCTCGGTTACAGCTGGTTTCGAGATATTTTTCTTTTAAGCGCCGCGGAGAACCGCGCCGACCAGCGCCCCCAGCACAAGGGCGCTGGCGGCGACGATCACTGTGCGCGCATGCACCGTGCGCCAGAGCCGCTGGCGCCACGACGCCTCTTGCTCAGGTTCGGAGACGCCGGTGGTGCTGGCGTTGGTCTCGAAGGCGATGCTGGTCGCGCCAGCCCGCTCGTCGGCGATCTGGTACAGGACTTCCGCCGCCTCCGGCCCTTGGAAAGGCAGGCCCAGGGTGGCGGCGGCGTCGTTCACGAGCGCGGAGAGCGCCGCGACCTTGTCGGTCTGGCTGAGACCCTGGGCGGCGACGAAATGCGCGGACGCGACCGTCCGGCCGTCGTTCTGAACCACCGCATTGCGCACATTCACGCCCATCTCGGCCTCCTTATCTGGACTCAATGTAGGACATAAATGCGCGAGCGCCAGCGCGGGGTATGGTTACGACGTCGCAGATCGCCAAAGCTTGATCTCGGCCGCCCGCCGATTGACCAGCCCTTTCAGCTTTACGCCTCCCGCATGGACGAAACGGGCCATCTGGTTGGGGACCTCGTCCAGCCTGCCCTCGCGCAGCAGCCGCCAGATCGTCCAATCCGCCCCGGCGCCCAGGTTGAAGACGAAGGACAGCAGCGCCGCGTACTGGTTGTCGCTGAGGCTATCGACCGCTTCACGGCCTATGCGGCCCTCGAGGCGTTTGGCGGCGATCTCGAGGTCCTCCGCCAGCCAGGCCAGCGCGACCAGAAGGCTGATCCTGAACCCCTTGCCGAAACCTGGAGCCGTATGACCATAACCGATGGTCCAGACGCCGCCGGAGTCGCGATAGGCCTCCAGCCGCAGGCCTTCCCATGCCATGACAAGGTCGCAGGCCGCGTCAGGGACTTTACGAGGAAGCGCGCTCATGACGCCGCTCCCTCAAAGGTCATCAGGTGGATGGACAGCCGCACCCGGCCGCCAGTGAAGGCGCCGCTCGCCGCGGTGAGGATCACCGGCGTGTCGGCATAGAAGGCCGCCGGCCCGACCACGCCGATATTGGCGCTTCCCGGCGCCGCGCCCAGCAGGGAGCCGAACTTGCCCGCCTCCCCCGCGACGCCGCAGCTGTAACTGGTCGCGCCGGTGACCGCCTGGGTGGTGCGGGTCGACACGCCCAGCACGATGGAGCGCGCCGGAATGAGAAGCGTGCTGGCCACGCTGGCGCCAGCCAGGGTCAGTTCCTGCTCGCGAATCTCGAACCGCGTCGCCGCGCCCCTGGGCGACAGGGCGGCGGTCAGGTTGCGAAAGGTGGACGATAACGCGGCCCAGCCCGCCTCGGTGCGGACGGCCAGAATCTGCTCGTCGGCGATCCAGGCAAGAAAGCCCGGCTGGATCGGCAAGGCCTCCCAGGCCCCGGCCTCAAACCGCATCAAGGTCCCGACAGGCTTGCCGCCCCAGTCGGCGCCGCTCGCCCCCGCTGGCAGGATGTGGAGCGCGCCGTCCATCGGATCGGCTGGTTGCGCGGCGACTGTGCGGCTGGCCACGGCCGGCTGAACCAGGCCGTCCAGCCGGCTCAGGGCCTCATTGAGGGTGACGTGTTTCTGGGCCTGGCCGGCGGCCAGATAGGGCAGCCCCAGACGGGGCGTCGCATCATCGGACAAGGGCGTCTCTCCATCGCGGAAAAGACGCCCAGCTTCAGTCCTCCGCCGCGGGGGCGGACTTGTGTGGAGTTATCCCCGTCTATCCGGCGGCGAACGACAGCTTGCCGCCCGGCGTCAGGGCCGTCTTGGCCGCCAGTTCGGCCTTGGCCGCTTCGTACTCCGCCGACAGACGGGCGATCAGGTCGGCGGCGGAGGGGATGTCATGGATCGCCCCCACGCCCTGGCCCGCGCCCCAGATGTCCTTCCACGCCTTCTTGGCCGAGTTGCCGCCCGAGCCGAAGTTCATGGCCGACGGATCGCTGACCGGCAGGTTGGCGGGGTCCAGCCCCGCCGCCACCACCGACGGCGCCAAGTAGTTGCCGTGGATGCCGGTGAACAGGTTGGAATAGAGAATGTCGTCGGCGGTGCTGTCGACGATCATCTGCTTGTAGCCCTCGACCGCATTGCCTTCCTTGGTGGCGATAAAGGCCGAGCCCACATAGGCCAGGTCCGCGCCCATGGCCTGGGCCGCCAGGATCGAGCGGCCGTGAGCGATGGCGCCCGACAGGGCCACCGGACCGTCGAACCAGGCGCGAATCTCCTGGATCAGGGCCAGGGGCGACAGGGTGCCGGCATGGCCGCCGGCGCCGGTGGCCACCGGGATCAGGCCGTCGGCCCCCTTTTCGATCGCCTTGTTGGCGAAGCGATTGTTGATCACGTCATGCAGGGTGATGCCGCCATAGGAGTGAACCGCGTGATTCACGTCCTCCCGCGCGCCAAGCGAGGTGATGACGATCGGGGCCTTGTACTTCACGCACAGCTCCAGATCCTCCTCCAGCCGGGTGTTGGACTTGTGGACGATCTGGTTGACCGCGAAAGGCGCGCTCGGGGCGTCCGGATTGGCCTTGTCGTATGCCGCCAACTCCTCGGTGATCCGCGCCATCCACTCGTCCAGTTGCGAGATCGGCCGCGCGTTCAGGGACGGGAACGAGCCCACAACCCCCGCCTTGCACTGGGCGATAACCAGATCGGGATTGGAGATGATGAAGAGAGGCGAGCCGATCACGGGCAGGCGCAGGCGGTCACGCAGGATGGGCGGCAGGGCCATGGTCGTCTCTCCCGAAGACTTTTGAATGTACGATGTAAGTAAAACGTCCGTTCCAACCGCGCAAGCACCGCTTGACTGACCTTGCGACGCGAGCGCATGACCGAAAGAAAAAATGCTGCATCGCAGCGGGAGCACGCAGGTTGGACGAAGAAATCCTCAAGCTGGCGGATGATTTCACCCCCCCATCCCACGCAGACTGGATGGCGCTGGTCGACAAGACGCTGAAGGGCGGCGATTTCGACAAACGGCTGGTCCGCCGCACGCACGACGGCCTGTCGATCCAGCCGCTCTACACCGACGCGCCGGTCGTCGCCCGCGACCTGCGTCCGCGCGATCCGGACGGCCCGTGGGATATCCGCATGGCTGTCGCTCACCCCGATCCAACCCGCGCCAATGCCGAGGCGCTGAAGGATCTGGAGAACGGCGCGGTCTCCGTCACCCTCAAGCTCGACCCGACCGGTCGGGATGGCGTCGCTGTCGGCTCGGCCGCCGACCTCGCCCGCGTGCTCGACGGGGTCTATGTGGACATGGCGCCCGTCGCGCTGGAGGCTGGGCTTCTCGGCCCGAAGGCCGCCGACTGGCTGGCGCCGCTTGGCAAAGCGTCTCCGGCGGCTCCCCTCGCCTTCCATCTTGATCCCCTGACCGCCTGGGCTCAGGTCGGCGTCAGCCCGGGACCGGTGGAAAGCCACATTGTCAGCGCCGCCACCGTCGCCGCGCGTCTGGTCCAGGCCTATCCCAAGGCCGAGCTGTTTCTCGCTAGCGGCCGCGCCGTACACGAGGCCGGCGGCGGCGAAGCGCAGGAGCTGGCCTTCATAGCCGCCGCCGCCCTGACCTACGCCAAGGCCCTGGTCCGGGCCGGCCTGCCCATGGACAAGGCCTTCGCCGGGATCACTCTGGGCGTCAGTCTGGATGGCGAATACTTCACCGGCGTCGCCAAGGTCCGCGCCGCCAAGGCGCTGTGGGCCAGGCTCACCGGCGCCTGCGCGATCCAAGCCCTGCCCCCTCGGATCGAAGCACGCTCCTCGCAGCGCATGCTCAGCAAGCTTGATCCCTGGACCAACCTGCTGCGCCTGACCGCCGCCGGTTTCGCTGGAGCGGTCGGCGGAGCGGACGCTGTGCGCATCGGCTGCTTCACCGACGCCGCCGGTCTGCCGACCGCCTTCGCCCGCCGTCAGGCCCGCAACACCCAGCTGGTGCTGATGGAAGAGAGCGCGCTCGGCCGCGTCGCCGACCCCGCCGGCGGCAGTTGGTATCTCGACACCCTCACCGACCAGCTGGCGCAAGCCGCCTGGACCGCTTTCCAGGCCATCGAGCAGGCTGGCGGCATCATCGCCGCCCTCGAGGCCGGTGTGATCCAGGACGAAGCGGACAAGACCCGCACGGCCCGTCTCGCCGCCGTGGTCAGCCGCAAGGACGGCCTGGTCGGCGCCTCCGAGTTCCCCAACATCGCCGAGACGGCGGTCGAGACCGAAGACGCAAAGGCCAGCCCCGCCGCCGAACAGCCGGAGGTCCGCGTGCCCGGCCCCGATAGCAGGTGCCGGCCCCTGACGCCCATGCGGCTGTCCGAACCCTTCGAGGCTCTGCGTGATCGCGCCGCAACGACCAAGCCCACAATTTTCCTCGCCACCATCGGCGCGCCGACCGACTACACCGCGCGCCTGACCTTCGCCCGCAACCTGTTCGCGGCCGGCGGGGTCGCGGCTGAGATCGGGACGGTCGAGGAATACGACGCCGGCAAGGCGTCCCTGGCCATCCTCTGCTCCTCGGACGACCGCTACGCCGAGGAAGCCGGCCGCGCCGCCAAGACTCTGAAAGCCGCTGGCGTGAAGCACCTCTTTCTCGCCGGCAAACCCGGCGACCTGGAGCGCGAACTGAAGGCCGACGGGGTGGACGAATTTATCTTCGCCGGCATGGACGCCGTGGCCGTCCTCGACCGCGCCTTGATCATGACGGGAGCCTGAACATGAGCCAGTTTCCCGACTTCTCCACACTGCCTTGGACGACCGAAACCACCGTCGCGCCGCCCGCCGCCAAGGCCGACGTCTGGGCGACGCCTGAGGGTATCAACGTCAAGCCAGCCTACGGGCCCGGCGATGTGGCCGAACTGGACTTCCTGTCCGGCTATCCGGGCCTGGCGCCGTTCGGTCGCGGCCCCTATCCGACCATGTACGTGACCAACCCGTGGACCATCCGGCAGTACGCCGGCTTCTCCACGGCCGAAGAGTCCAACGCCTTCTACCGCCGCAACCTGGCGGCCGGTCAGATGGGCCTGTCGGTGGCGTTCGACCTGGCCACCCATCGGGGGTACGATTCCGACCACGAACGGGTCACCGGTGACGTCGGCATGGCCGGCGTGGCCATCGACTCCATCCTCGACATGCGCACCCTGTTCAGCGGCATACCGCTCGACAAGATGAGCGTGTCGATGACCATGAACGGCGCGGTGCTGCCGATCCTGGCGCTGTTCATCGTCGCCGCCGAGGAACAGGGCGTTCCGGCCGCCAAGCTGAGCGGAACGATCCAGAACGACATCCTCAAAGAGTTCATGGTGCGGAACACCTACATCTATCCGCCCTTGCCCTCGATGCGGATCATTTCCGACATCTTTTCATATACTTCGCGCGAAATGCCGAAGTTTAATTCGATCTCAATCAGCGGCTATCACATGCAGGAGGCCGGCGCGACGGCCGACCTGGAGCTGGCCTACACCCTGGCCGACGGCATCGAGTACATCCGCGCCGGCGTCGCGGCCGGCATGGACGTGGACCAGTTCGCGCCGCGCCTGTCGTTCTTCTGGGCCATCGGCATGAACTACTTCATGGAAGTGGCCAAGATGCGGGCGGCCCGCCTGCTGTGGGCCCGCCTGGTGAAGCGGGAATTCAACCCGAAGGACGCGCGCAGCCTGTCCCTGCGCACCCACAGCCAGACCTCCGGCTGGTCGCTGGCGGCGCAGGACGTGTTCAACAACGTGCCCCGCACCTGCGTCGAGGCCATGGCCGCCGTGAACGGTCAGACCCAGAGCCTGCACACCAACAGCCTCGACGAGGCTCTGGCCCTGCCCACCGACTTCTCGGCCCGCATCGCCCGCAACACCCAGCTTTTCCTGCAGATGGAGAGCGGCACGACCCGCGTCGCCGACCCCTGGGGCGGCAGCTACTACGTCGAGCGTCTGACCCACGACCTGGCCGCCCGCGCCCTCAAGCATATCGAGGAGGTCGAAGCCCTCGGCGGCATGGCCAAGGCCATCGACCAGGGCCTGCCCAAGCTGCGCATCGAAGAGGCGGCCGCCAAGACCCAGGCCCGCATCGACTCCGGTCGCCAGACCGTGGTCGGCGTCAACCGCTACAAGCCGGAGGTCGAGGACGACATCCCGGTCCTGAAGGTCGACAACACCTCCGTCCGCAACCAACAACTGGAGAAGCTGGCCCGCCTTAAGGCCGAGCGCGATCCTCAGGCCCTAGCCGCGGCCTTGAAGGCGTTGGAGGACGGCGCGCGCGGCGACGGCAACCTGCTGGCCCTGGCGGTGGACGCCGCCCGCGCCAAGGCCACGGTCGGCGAGATCAGCCTGGCGCTGGAGAATGTGTTCGGCCGTCACAAGGCGCAGATCAAGGCTATCGAAGGCGTCTTCATGCGCGAGGCGGGTAACGACCCCGTCGCCCAGCGGGCTCGCGGCATGGCCCGCGCCTTCCAGGAAGCCCATGGCTCCAAGCCCCGCATCCTGGTCGCCAAGATGGGCCAGGACGGGCACGACCGCGGCCAGAAGGTCGTCGCCACCGCCTTCGCCGACTTCGGCTTCGACGTGGACATCGGCGCGCTATTCCAAACCCCGGCCGAGGCGGCGAAGGAAGCCGTCGACAACGATGTCCACGTGGTCGGGGCCAGCTCGCTCGCCGCCGGTCACCTGAGCCTTGTGCCTGAGTTGAAAAAGGAACTCGCCCGCCTGGGTCGCGACGACATCATCGTCGTGGTGGGCGGTGTAATCCCGCCGCAGGACTTTCAGGCTCTGCGCGACGCAGGCGCGGCGGCGATCTTCCCGCCGGGAACGGTAGTGGCCGAAGCCGCCGTCGAACTGCTGGAGCAGCTCAACCGCCAACTGGGTTATGAGCAGCCGGAGGTGACTTCTCCCGCCGGCTGAACGGCCAGCGCTTCGTCGTCTCCGCGTCCGCCGGCTTGCCGTGGCGCGCCTCGATATCCTTCTGGAGGGCCTTGGCCGCCATCAGGTGGCCGGGGAACAGGGTATCGACGGCCCAGCCTATGATCGGTACGCCAGAACTGGCGGTGTCGGCCACCAGATAGGCCGCCATGCGCGCCATGGTCGCCCCGCCCGCCTGCGAACGCACGGCGTGGGCCATCAGCAGCCCGCCCGCGCCCAGGCTGTAGATCGCGTTCGCGCCGGGTATCCAGGCGATCACGCCGTCCAGGCCTATGCCGAAAGGCCCGACCCCGACGATGCGGTCCGACAGCCGCTTGATGGTCTCGGCGTGACGCCAAGCCTGATGCGCGTGTTCTCTGCTCATGGTGCTGGAACGCCCATCGGCGAATGAAGCTCCACAGCGGGGAAATCGTCCACCTTATCCGCCCCCGTTTCACTTCCCGTACTCTTGCCTCGTCTCCGCGACGTGGAAGGGCGCGCGGCCAGCGCTGTTGCTTTGGCGGGGATGCGGTCGAGCGGGGCGAGGCGTGAGGGGGTTACTCACGCGGTCCGGGGATGGGAACGCTGGTCCCACCCGCCCGTCGGAGGCTTTGCCGGCTAAGCGCTAAGAGCGCTGCCTACCGGCGGCTCCCGGATAATGACCGCGCGGAGCGGACGGGCCTACGTCGAACCGGCACACTCCAAAACACATCGCCTGACGCAGATCAGGCCGCTCCGCCGCCCTTCCAACCTCGCGGGATTTCCCGTGGGGGTGCGGAGCTGTGCGTGCTTCGAGACGCGCTGGTGCGCTCCTCAGTATGACGTGCCTTGTTGCTCTACTGAATCCGTCATCCTGAGGAGGCCGAAGGCCGTCTCGAAGGACGCAAAGGGCTGACCCAAACCCGACTCCCTAGGCCTTGCGCCTAGGGTCCCTGTGTCCGCTTCCTCATCGCCAGCGGTGGGCCGAGGCCCTGCCCGCTGACCGAGGGACCCCAGGCACAGGGCCTGGGGAGGCGAAGCTAGAATGCAAAGGACTCAGGATGAGGGTGACAGCGCGGCGGGCTTGAACGCCGCCGCGCCACATCCTGAAACGTCCCTCATCCCCGGCCCCTCTCCCATCCAGGGAGAAGGGAGAGGCAACCCACCTTCTTCAGTGGATCGCAGCTTCCGCGAACCGTTTGGCTTGGACGACCCAGGCGTCACGAACCGCACGGCCCTTGAGGTCCAGATCACGATCAACCGCCGCCAGGTCATCGTCGGTCCAGGCGGCGATATCGGCGAAGGTGCGAACGCCGCGGGCGGCCAGGGCCTGGGCCAGACGAGGTCCGACCCCGACCAGACGGGTGAAATCATCGACAGCTTGTGCGGTAGCGTCGGCCATCACCTCAGCGGCTTCGGAGACGGCGTCGGCCGCCGTTTCGACGACCTCGGCGCTCTCGTCGGCGAAAGATTCCGCAGGCGGCGGCGCGCCGGTCTCCACGGCGATGTCGCCCGCCTCCAGAGTATCGAGACTCACCTCCTCCACGGGCTCGAAAGCGGAGGTGACCGGTTCCGCCATCTCCTCGACGACTTCGGCGGAGGTTTCGACAACCGCTGCGGTGGTTTGCGCGACCGCCTCGGCAGCCGCCATCTGCGGGGCCAGCGCCGCCTCAAGATTGGTGGGTTCGAGCGCGGCGGAAAGGATCGACATGCGCGTCCAGGCGGTCATCCACCACCAGGCGGCGCCCATCCCTGCCGCCGCCCCGAAGGTCAGCCACAGCGGAGAGGCGACGCCGATCGGAAAGCGCAACGCGCGCTCGGCGTCATAGTCAGTTGAAGGGGGAGAGAACGAATACGCGCTGTCCATCGACGGATCTCCAGAAGTTCTGGTGGGGGATCGGGCGTGTTGCAGCGCAGCGTAACACAGTTAGCAAATGCGAAAAGGCTCAAGACTGTGACACTTGCACGGAACTCAAGTCCGCCAAATGCGGGCCTCCCCGCCCGCATCGCCCAGGCGCTCGGCCACCCAGCGACAGATTTCCATCGCCGGCTCGACCACGGCATCCGGAGCGCCGACCATGACCATGGCGCAGCCGTTCATCTTCATCGGATCGTTGAGAGGCCGAAGCCGCGACTCCGCCACCAGCAGCGAGGTGTCCGCCTCGTCCTCAAGCTCCCGCAGGAAACGGTCAAGCGTTTCAAGGTCCTTGAGCGGGACCCAGGCCGCGGCCGTCGTACCGGGGTTTTTGCGGCGCACCGAGCCGATGCAGCGAGCGATCTGCTGGTAGTCATCGCCGCGCTCGAACGGCGGATCGATCAGGACGAAGGCGCGGCCCTTGCCCGGTGTCCTATCAAAGGCGGCGGCGTATCCGTCGGTGTTGAGCGCCTCGGCCATACGAAACGGCTTCAGGGTCTCCCGCAGCGTCTCGTGATCGTCCTGCCGCAACTCGCAGGCGAAGTAGCGATCTTCCGGGCGCAGGGCCTTGGCCACGAGCAGTGGCGAGCCCGGATAGATCACCACTTCGCCGCCCTTGTTCATCGCGGCCACGGCCCCCTTGAGGGCGTCGAAGGCCGGAGGACTGTCCTGGGCTGCCATCAGGCGGAACACCCCCGCCGCCGCTTCGCCGGAACGCCGGGACATCTCGCCGGTCAGGTCGTAGGCCCCCGCGCCCGAATGGGTGTCGATCACCGTCAGCGGCCCGCCTTCGGCCGCCAGCGCCTTCATCAGGGCGGTCAGGACGCCGTGTTTGACGAGGTCGGCGAAGTTGCCGGCGTGGAAGGCGTGACGATAGTTCAAGGCGCGGGTCCTGGAAGCGGAACTGTCCCCTCGCCTACCACGTTCCGCCGGCGAAATGGACGCCTGCATTGCCTCGTAAAGCGAAGACGCCGACCACGCCGCAGGCCTTCGCCAAGGCGGCCGGCCTGACCTATGTCAACGACAGCGATCCCGGCCTTAGCCGGGTCAAAACCGCCAAGGGCTTCGCCTATCGCGACGCCAAGGGCGGGGCGATCAAGGACGCCGCCGTTATCGACCGCATCGACAAACTGGCCATCCCGCCGGCCTGGACCGAGGTCTGGATCTGCGCGCGCGCCGACGGCCATATCCAGGCGGTGGGCCGCGACGCCCGGGGCCGCAAGCAATACCGCTACCACGCCGACTGGCGCTCCATCCGCGACGACCATAAGTACGGCCGCACCATCGCCTTCGGCCGCGCCCTGCCCAAGCTGCGGCGGCGGCTGGAGGAGGACCTGGCCAAGCG
Organism: Caulobacter sp. NIBR2454; assembly: GCF_027474405.1. GTDB lineage: Bacteria > Pseudomonadota > Alphaproteobacteria > Caulobacterales > Caulobacteraceae > Caulobacter. Next base: position 1,573,555 of record NZ_CP114871.1, on the reverse strand, counting down.
AGGCCTGCCTCGCGAGAAAGTCCTGGCCGCCGTGGTCAGCCTGTTGGAGCAGACCCTCATCCGGGTGGGCAACGCCGAGTATGCCCGGACCAATAAGAGCTTTGGCCTCACCACCATGCGCGACCGGCACGTGACCCTGACCGGGGCCGGCGCGACCTTCGAGTTCCGGGGCAAGAGCGGCGTCCTGCACCGGACGGGCTTTCAGGACCGTCGCCTGGCCCGCATCGTCCGCGCCTGCCAGGACCTGCCCGGCCAGCGGCTGTTCCAGTACGAAGACGAGAACGGCGAGCGCCGGCCGGTCGAATCCGCGGACGTGAACGCCTACCTGCGCGAGGCCATGGGCGATGATTTCACCGCCAAGGACTTCCGGACCTGGGCGGGGACCCTGGCCATGGCCGAGGCCCTTTCCATGCAACCTGAACCAACGAGCCAGACCGAGACCAAGCAGATCGTGAACCTTTGCGTGAAGGCGGTGGCGGGGGTGCTGGGCAATACCGCCGCCGTCTGCCGCAAGTGCTACATCCACCCAGCCGTGTTCGACGCCTTCACCCGCGGCGACCTGGCCATCAAGCCGACGGGAGAGCGGCGTGACCGGGAACTGAAGCTGCTGAAGCTGATCGAGGCGGCCTAGGCGCGGTGGTTGGCCAGAGCCTTCTCAAGCTCAGCGACCATCATCTCCTTCAGCGATCGCGGTGACACGATCCGGACCTTGTCGCCCCAGGTGAACAGGTGCCAGGCCAGCTCCAGCATGCCGCTGGCGCGGAAGGCGACCACCACTGACCCGTCGGCCTGCTTCTCCACCGACTGGTTGGCGTGAAAGCGCCAGCGTAGAGCGTCCTCAGCACCCTGGGGCGTGATGTGGAGGACCACGTCCTCAACCGCCCCCTGGTAGATGCCGAAGCTCTGGTCGGCGAAGGCCTGGAGGGAGAAGCCCTCCGGGGGCGCGGCGTGACGGGGCAGGACCTCGACCTCGCGGATCTTGTCGAGGCGCCAGGTGCGGGGCTCGGTGGACTTGCCCTCGCCCGCCACCAGATAGTTGCTGCGGCCGAACATCACCCCAAAGGGGGTCACCTCGCGCACCCGGCCGGGCTTTGAGCCGCCGTCGTATTGGAAGCGCAGCGCGGTCAGGCCGGTGATCGCCGTGCGGATCGCGGTCAGCAGCGCCGCGTCCTCCATGGGGCGAGCCCCGGCATGGACGGCGATGGTTTCGGCCTGGACCAGGGCCTCCATGTCGGGCGCGAGGCGGCGGCGGGCCTGGGCGCGCATGGCGGCGAGCAGCTTACGCTCCAGGCCGTACAGCGCCTCGGCGCGGGCGGCGGCGCCGGAGGTCTTCAACGAGTCGGCGGCGGTTCGCAGGGCGACCATCTCGTCCGCGGTCGGGCCCTGGAACAGGCCGTCGAGGCCAGACGGGATGCGGAAGCGTTTGGTGGGCGGGTCGTCCACCGCCTCCATCTGCGGAAACACCGCCCAGACGGCGTCGCGCATGCGCTCGGCCGTGCGGCGGCTGACCTCCAGCACATCCGCCATCTCGTCCAGGGTCAAACCTTCGGCGGATCCTGCAAGCCGGCGCGCGAGGTCGAGGAGTAGTGCTGCCTTGTCGTGACGCATCCCAGGATCATACGACCGTTTCTGACGTAGTGCGCGTTCAAATTCATCCTCAGCAACAACGCAGAGCTGGATCGCAAGCCATGACCGCCCTCTTCGCCTCGCGCCCCTTCACTACCTCGCCCCTGTCCTCGGACATGATCTCGGCGGTGTTGTCCTTCGCGGATCTGGCAGAGCCGGCGGGCGTGGGCCGCACCAAGCTGCGCATCAGCCCGCAGCGCCTGAGCCAGGCCGACGTGCTGACGGTCATGGGCGGCGCCGCTGGCCGCCTGGCCGACATCACGGTCGTCTGGAACGAGCGTGAAGGTCAGGTGGTCCGGGTGATCGACGACGCCCAACTGCGCCGCAGCCAACCCGAGCCCTGGGAAGCCTATTTCGACCTGTTCGAGGAAGAGCCGGCCCGTCTCTGCGCCTAGAGCTTATATCCAGCGGCGAAGTCGCGGATAAGCTGGGCCAGCTCGGGCTCGGCGACCGAGGCGGCCGCATCTTCGGGGTTCGTCCAGCGAACGGTGCGCTGGTCGCTTTCCGGCCAGGCGATGGTCTGGACCAGGACGCGGAGCGGGAAGACGTCCACGCGGCACCGCAGGACCTCGCTCTTCCTGAGCACCTTGTCGTACCGATAGGCGCCGATAGAGGTCTCGCTGACCTCGCCCTTCACGCCAGCCTCTTCCCAGGCCTCGGTGGCCGCGGCCCCGGCAGGCGTCTTGCGCTCCATCGGCCAGCCCTTGGGGATCACCCAGCGCTGGGTTTCTCGGGACGTGATCAGCAGGATTTCCAGCCCATCGCGCAGGCGGAACGGCAGGGCGCCGTACTGCTGGCTCACCTCCTGCCCGTCGTCGTCCAGCATGACCTGCTGCTTCATGCCGGGAAAGGCCTACAGAGCGGGGCGAAGCCGTCGCCGATCAGACCTACAGTCGGCATGTTCATCACCCCGAACAGGAGATGGAAAACACCTTGCATCACGCCATACGAGTATATCAGCACGGCGATGATCCCCATTGCCCTTTGAGCGTCGTTTCCGCCATGGCCCAGAAGATGGAGCGAGGCGGATACTGACCGCAGCTTGCGCGCGATTCCATCTGCGCGCGCGGGGGAAGTTTCCTGATCAACCGTCGAGCCCCAATCGTCACATACTTGTCACAAAGGCTGGAGCGTCTAGGCGCACCCGATGCGAATGTAAATGCGCTGCGAAGTCTCCACTGCGCCTCGACGGCGTAAAACGCCCTTCCCGGCTGCGTCCGGGCGAGGATAGCTGGCGCGCCGACGGGGGTGCGCGCACCCAGCGCGAGGCGGCCTAGGCGTCTGGAATGCGAGAAAGCGGGGGTCATGGCCACATGATACGGCCGCCGCGGAAGGGGGCGGACAGACGGGTGTCCCGCCTGTCTCCCTCAAGGGTCCGAGTGTCTCCAGAGTATCGGTCTCCAGAGTCTCGCCTTTAGGCCCCGATCAGCTCGCGGCCGATGAGGAAGCGGCGGATTTCGTTGGTGCCGGCGCCGATGTCGTACAGCTTGGCGTCGCGGACCAGGCGTTCCACCGGCCACTCCCTGGTATAGCCGGCGCCGCCGAGAGCCTGGACGGCCTCCAGGCTGACCTTCACGGCGTTCTCGGAGGCCAGCAGGATGGCGCCGGCCGCGTCGTAGCGTGTGGTCTTGCCGGCGTCACAGGCGCGGGCCACGGCGTAGACGTAGGCGCGGGCCGAACTCAGGGCCACGTACATGTCGGCGACCTTGGCCTGCATCAGCTGGAACGAGCCGATGGCCTTGCCGAACTGCTTGCGGTCGCGGACGTAGGGCAAAACCACGTCCATGCAGGCCTGCATGATGCCCAGCGGGCCGGCCGACAGCACCGCACGCTCATAGTCGAGGCCGCTCATCAGCACGCCGACACCGCCGCCGACAGGACCCATGACGTTCTCTTCGGGGACTTCGCAGTCCTCGAAGACCAGCTCGGCGGTGTCCGAACCGCGCATGCCCATCTTGTCGAGCTTCTTGGAGACGCTGAAACCCTTGAAGCCCTTTTCGATCAGGAAGGCGGTGATGCCGCCACTGCCTTCGCCCGTCTTGGCGTAGACGACCAGGGTGTCGGCGTGGGGCGCATTGGTGATCCAGAACTTCGTGCCGTTGAGGATGTAGCGATCGCCGACCTTCTCGGCCTTGAGCTTCATCGAGACGACGTCCGAGCCCGCGCCGGCCTCGCTCATGGCCAGGGAGCCGACGTGTTCGCCGCTGATCAGCTTGGGCAGGTAGCGCGCCTTCTGCTCGGGCGTCGCCCAACGGCGGATCTGATTGACGCACAGGTTCGAGTGCGCGCCGTAGCTGAGACCCACGCTGGCGGAGGCGCGGGACACCTCCTCCATGGCCACCACATGTTCGAGGTAGCCCAGGCCCAGGCCGCCGTCGGCCTCGTCCACCGTGATGCCGTGCAGGCCCAATTCACCCATCTGCGGCCACAGCTCGCGCGGGAAGGTGTTGGTCTCGTCGATCTTCGCCGCGAGGGGCGCGATCTTGTCGGCCGCGAAGCGGGCGGTGGTTTCACGGATCGCGTCGGCGGTCTCACCGAGAGCGAAATCGAGGGCGAGGCTGTTGTTCGGGGTCATGCGACCCGGATATCACGAGCCTCGCGCAAGATCATGCCTTGTCAGAGCCTTCCTCGCCTCCCGCGAGCAGCAGAAGCAGGCGATAAGCGCCCCAACCGATCAAAGCTATGCCAACCACGCCCAGGCCCCAGATGATCATCAGACCCAACGGCGGCGAGCCGTTGGCGTCGGGCGCGGCGTTGGGCGCCAGCATCTGGCTGACGGCGAAAACGCCGACGCCGACCGCGGCGGCGACAACCGGAGCCACCAGCCCCGCGCCCTGCCCCTTGGCGGCGCGACGACGACGGCTTTGCGGCGTGATCCAGGAGAAGGCGCCCTGGTCCTCTTCCTCAGAGGCGGCCAAGGCGTCCACCTTGACAATGCGGGGCGAAGGTTCGGCATAGGCCACCGGTTCGACAGGGTCGAAGGCATGGGGCGCCGCGACCTCGACCTGGGCGTCCTCGCCCTCGGGAGTCAGGGCGGCGGCGGCCTGCTGGTCCGGTTCGTCGTGCAGGCGCGGATCGAAGAAGGACACCCCGGGGAGGGCGAAGACCGGTTCGTGTGACGCGTCCTCGACCGGAGGGGCCTGGCGATCCAGGGCGTCGTGTTCGGCGGGCACGAGAATCGGCGCTGGCTCGTCGGCCGGCGCCGGCGATTCGTTGGCGGGCTCAGGCGCCCAGAGGAACGGCCTTCGCTCAGGCTCCGCAGGAACGTCGGGTTCGACGGCGAATTCCGGGCGGGGTTCAGGCTCGATCGCCGGCTCGGGCGCGGGCGGGATTTCATCGGCGAAGATGGCCGACAGGCGGGCGCCGACACCTTCCGCGGCCTGCTCGCTGGCGCTGGGGCGCTCGGGCTCCACGCCGGCGGCCGGAGCTTGGACCGCATCGCGTTCGACGCGGGCCTTGCCTTCCCGGTAGGTCGCCGTCACCGCCGTGGGCGTCTGCAGGGGGATGGTGAGGCTGGCGTCGTAGTCGACCTTGGGCTGCAGCAGCGGCGACGGCGCGGCCACCCACCTGTCGCCTTCCGGGGTCAGGAACAGGGTCTTTTCGGCGGCGCGGCGGCGGACCAGGGCGTCGATGACGATCCGCTCGCCCTCGAAGTCGGCCTTGCGCCACAGCTCCATGGCGCAGGCGGCCTGGATCATCGCGCCTTCGTTGATGCGGCGCAGGACAGCGGAACGACGGAAGGCGTCGGAGCCGATGTTGAAGGCGAAACACGCCAGGGCGTCGAACTGGTTCTGGTTGAGCGGCGTGAAAATCTGCTCGTTCAGCACATGGGCGACCGCGATCAGGTCGTACATGAGCAGGGCTTCGGCGTCCTGTTCCGAGACCTGGGCGCCTTCACGGGCGGTCAGGGTGTGTCCATAGCCGATCGTCCAGCGCCCGTCGGGCAGCTGGGCCGCCTTCTGACGGTAGCCCTCGAATCTCTTGATGAGATCGATGGCGGTTCGGGAGACCTGATGACGCGGTTTCATCCGGTGAATTTGATCCAGTTTGGCACAGGCGCCGGTTTCTTTCGTGTCATCAACGCAAGAACCGGGCCTTGGAAGCCCCTGAACCTACAGGAGAATGATCGCGGCGAGGCCAAGGAACGACAGGAAGCCCATGAAGTCGGTCACGAAGGTGACGAAGACCGACGAAGACACCGCCGGATCCCTGCCCAGCCGGTCCAGGGCCAAGGGCACCAGGATGCCCGCCAGGGACGCCATGAACAGGTTGATGATCAGGGCGAGCGCGATGGTCAGGCACAGCAGCCCGTCGTGGAACACGGCGAACACGGCGAGCGCCATGATCGCGGCCAGGGCGAAGCCGTTGATGAGACCCACCGTCATCTCGCGGATGACGATGCGCAGGGCGTTGGCGGCGTTCAGCTCGCGGCTGGCCAGGGCGCGGACGGCCACGGCCAGGGTCTGGGTGCCCGCATTGCCGCCCAGTGAGGCGACCACGGGCATCAGTATGGCCAGGGTGACGAGCTTGCCGATCTCGGCCTGGAAGGCGCCGATGACGCTGGCGGCCAGGGCGGCGGTGATGGTGTTGACCACCAGCCACGGCAGACGTGAGCGGGCGGCGTCCAGCACGCCCGCGTCCCGGCCCGCGTCGCCCACGCCAGCCAGGGCGAGGATGTCCTCCTCGCTCTCTTCCTGGATGACGCCGACGATATCGTCGACGGTGATCTGACCCACCAGACGGCCGCCGGGATCGACCACGGGGGCGCTGATCAGGTGGTACTTGTCGAAGATGTAGGCGACCTCTTCCTGGTCCATGCCGGTGGTGATCTCGGTCACCGCCTCCATGATCTCGACCAGGCTGGTCTCGCGCTGGGCGCGCAGCAGGGTGCTGGCGGGAATGGCGCCGACCGGCTTGTAGGACGGGTCGATCACGTAGATGTCGAAGAACAGCTCGGGCAGTTCGTCGCCGGCGGCGCGGATGTGGTCGATGGTGTGGCCGACGGTCCAGAATTGCGGGGCGGCCAGCACCTCGCGCTGCATCAGGCGGCCAGCGGTCTCGTCCTCGTAGGACAGGGTGTTCTCGATGGCCGCGCGGTCGCTTTCGTCCATGGCGGCGAGGACCTGCTCGCGCTTGTCGTCCTCGAGGTCGTCGACCACGTCGGCGGCGTCGTCCGAATCGAGCTCTTCCAGCGCCCGGGCCAGAGTGTGGGAGGGGGTGGCGTCCAGCACCTCCTCGCGCAGGTTGTCCTCCAGCTCGGAGATCACCTCGGCCAGCGATTCGGGGGCGAGGTGGGGAATCACCTCCTCGCGGTAGTCGGCGGTCAAAAAGCCCATCAGGTCGGCGATATCGGCGGGGTGCAGGGCCCCGACAAGCTCGCGCAGGCGTTCACCGTCGCCGCGGTCGGCGGCGTCGATGACCATTTCGACGTATTCGGGATTGAGAGCGTAGTCGTCGCCGAGGGCGAGGTCTTCGAGATCCTCGGCGACGTCTGGCTCAGGAATGGCGATGCCCTGGCGGGTCGCTTCTTCCTCAGTGAGGGCGGCTTTGGTCAGGTCGGCATCTTCCCTTTTCATGGGGACCTCCTGATCCGAATAGGTTTGACCCTAAGCGCCGTTCCTTACGTTTATCACTGGTGCGGTCGAGAAGACTCGAACTTCCACTCCGGTTAGGGAACAGCGACCTCAACGCTGCGCGTCTACCAATTCCGCCACGACCGCTCGTGGTGAGGCGCGGGGCGTAGCAAATTGATTTTGGTTTGTGAAGCGAAGTTACGTCGCTCCGGCCATGAAGTCGTAAACATTCGCCGCGCGGGTGACCTGGATGGAGATGCGATCGTCGCTGATCTGGATCTCGCCGCGGGCCACCGGGTGGTTGTTGGCCAGGATCCAGACCTCGTCCGTGGCGCGGGCGTCGAGGGGAATCACAGCGCCGCGGCCCATGCGCAGAAGCTGCTGCATAGGCAGGATCGAACGGCCGAGAACCACGGAGATCTCGACATTGACGGCGTTGACCTGACTCACCAACTCACCCTGAAGAATCCCTCGGGTCGTTTTGACCTTCGGTGAGCGCTACAGTGCGGGCGTCATGCTTGATCAGAAGTTAAAGCCGTTAACGGAAAAGGCCGCATTCGGGCGGGCGGATGGCGCGCCGGTGGGTTGGGCGATCTCGACGCAGTCCGTGCCCTATCCCGAGGCCGTGGCGGCCATGGAGGCCCGTGCGGCCGCCATCGCGGACGGAACGGCCGGGGAGCTGATCTGGCTGCTAGAGCACCCTCCCCTCTATACGGCGGGCATCACGGCCAAGGACGGCGATCTGCTGAGCCCGGACCGATTCCCAGTGTTCCAGAGCGGGCGCGGCGGCCAGTTCACCTATCACGGGCCAGGCCAGCGGGTGGCCTATGTGATGCTGGACCTCAGGGAGCGACAGCGCGACGTGCGCGCCTTCGTCGCGGCCCTGGAGGACTGGGTGATCGGCGCCCTGGGCCGCTTCAACGTGGTCGGCGAACTGCGCGACGGCCGGGTGGGCGTGTGGGTCGAGCGCAAGGGTCCGGGTTGGTCGCGCGAGGACAAGATCGCCGCCGTGGGCGTCAAGCTGCGCAAGTGGGTGTCGTTCCACGGGATCAGCCTGAACGTGGAGCCGGACCTGGCGCACTTCGAGGGCATCGTCCCCTGCGGCCAGCGCGAGCATGGGGTCACCAGTCTGGTGGACCTGGGCCTGCCGGTGACCATGGACGAGGCCGATGAGGCTCTGAAGTCCAGCTTCCGCCAGGTGTTCGGCGCCGTCGAGGACGCCGAACCGCCGGTTTAGGCGATCTGCGGCTTCAGCGGGTTGGGGCCGAAGCGGTTGGCGCCCTGCTCCCCCGCCATGACGCCCAACTCGACGACAGCCCACAGCAGGACCAGGCAGAACAGGAAGTCGAAGAAGCCGGTCGGATAGGGCCAGGCGGCGACGAAGGCGATCAGGATCAGCGCCGCCCACCAGCCGGACCGCCCGCGGTCGTGCAGGCGCTTGGACAGCACGCAGGCGCCGCAGAACAGCAGGCCGGGATAGACGAACCAGCCCGTCAGCCAATGCAGGGTCGGCCCGACGATCGCCTCATAGATGGCGGCCGCCGCGACTAGCAGTCCCGCCGCCAGCAGGAACGGCCCGCGCGCAAGCCGGCCGGTTGAGGACAGGAACAGGTCCGTCCAGTCGATGTGGCCGTTCATGCGCGCGCTCTCCGAGTCAGGATCGGAAATCTACGGGCGAAGCTGGAGCGAGGGAAGCGGGAGGGTTGGGAGTGAGCAATGGTATATATGTACATATGAATTTCGATAACTGTGAGGGGCCGATTTTCTCGTCATCCTCGCCCTCGGTCCCTCTCCCATCAAGGGAGAGGGAGGCGGGTTTGGTTAGCCCTTTGCGTCCTTCGAGACGGCCTTCGGCCTCCTCAGGATGACGGATTCAGTAGAGCAACAAACCTCGTCATGCTGAGGAGCGCACCAGCGCGTCTCGAAGCACGCACAGCTGCGCGCCCCCAGGGGAAATCCCGCGAGGTTGGAAGGGCGGCGGAGCGTGCGGGCCTTCGCCCGGATGATGAGATAGCAGATACCGTTTCGACGTAGGCCCGTCCGCTCCGCGCGGTCATTATCCGGGAGCCGCCGGTAGGCAGCGCTCTTAGCGCTTAGCCGGCAAAGCCTCCGACGGGCGGGTGGGGCCAGCGTCCAATCCCCGGACCGCGTGAGTAACCCCCTCACGCCTCGCCCCGCTCGACCGCATCCCCGCCAAAGCAACAGCGCTGGCCGCGCGCCCTTCCCAGTGATGGAGACAGGGGGAAGAGTACGGGAGGCGGAATGGGGGCGGATAAGAGCCTCGCTATCCTCAGGCGAACTCGACCAGCACTTCGTCAGCAGCCACCGGATCGCCGCTCTTGGCGGAGACGGTTTTCACCACGCCGTCCCGTTCGGCGCGGATGATGTTCTGCATCTTCATGGCCTCGATGACGCAGACGACCTCGCCTTCCTTCACCTCCTGGCCGAGTGTCACATCCATGGAGACCACCAGGCCCGGCATGGGCGAGATGATCATCTTGGAGGTGTCGGCGGCCTGCTTTGGCGGGATCTTGCCGTGCAACTCGGCCGAGCGTGGGCTGAGGACCAGCACCTTGGCCTTGGCGGCGCGGTGGCGGATGACGAAGCCCTCGGCGGCCGGGGCGACGCTGACGGTGAAGGCGGTCCCGTTCAGGCGCCCCTTGAACAAGGCCTTGCCCGGACGCCAATCGGTGACCTCAAGGGTGAGCGCCCTGCCCTCGTCCGTCAGTTCGATGCTGAGCGGGGCCTCGCCGCGCAGGCGCACCGGGCGCGACTCGTGGCCGACGAGGACGATCCAGTCGGCGCGCTCGGTGACACCGGCCCGCAAGGCCAGCAGGCGCTGCATGGCGCAGCCGACAGCGGTGAGCACATCCTTCTGGAAGCTGGTCGGTTCGGTTCCGCCGAAGCCGTCAGGGAATTCGTCGGCGATGTAGCTGGTGGCCAGCTTGCCCGAGCGGAACCGCTCCTGGTCCATGACCGCGGCCAGGAACGGGATGTTCTGGCCAAGGCCCTCGATGTGGAAGTCCTCGAGCGCGCGAGCCATGCCCTCGATGGCGATCTCGCGGTCCGTGGCCCAGGTGCAGAGCTTGGAGATCATCGGATCGTAGAACATCGAGATCTCGTCGCCCTCGCGCACGCCCGCGTCGTTGCGGACGGTATAAGCGCCCATGTCGCCTTCCTTGGGCGGCTCGTAGCGGACGAGGCGGCCGATGGATGGCAGGAACTTGCGATACGGGTCCTCGGCGTAGATGCGGCTCTCGATGGCCCAGCCGTTGATCTTCAGTGTGTCCTGGCTGACGTTCAGCGGCTCGCCGGCGGCCGAGCGGATCATCTGCTCGACCAGATCGAGGCCGGTGATCAGCTCGGTGACCGGGTGCTCCACCTGCAGGCGGGTGTTCATCTCCAGGAAGTAGAAGCTCTTGTCCTGGCCGGCGACGAACTCGACCGTGCCGGCGCTGTCGTAGTTGACGGCCTGGGCCAGGGCCACGGCCTGGGCGCCCATGGCGGCGCGGGTGGCCTCGTCGAGCAAGGGGCTCGGCGCCTCTTCGATGACCTTCTGGTTGCGGCGCTGGATCGAGCACTCTCGCTCGAACAGGTGGACCACGTGGCCGTGCTTGTCGCCCAGCACCTGAATCTCGATGTGGCGCGGGCTTTCGATGAACTTCTCGATGAAGATGCGGTCGTCGCCAAAGGCGCCCTTGGCCTCGGCGCGGACGGCGGGGAAGCCCTCCTCCACATCCTTGCGGTTCCAGGCGACGCGGATGCCCTTGCCGCCCCCGCCGGCGGAAGCCTTGATCATCACCGGATAGCCGATCTCCTCGGATATCTTTACGGCGTGGGCGGTGTCGTCGATCTCGCCGATGTGGCCGGGGACGCAGGAGACGCCGGCGGCCTGGGCGAACTTCTTGGATTCGATCTTGTCGCCCATGGCGCTGATCGCGCCGGGGTTGGGGCCGATGAAGACGATGCCTTCGTCGGCGCAGCGCTGGGCGAACTCGGCCTTTTCCGACAGGAAGCCAAAGCCCGGATGGACGGCTTGGGCGCCGGTCTGCTTGCAGGCGGCGATGATCTTGTCGGCGACGAGGTAGGATTCGCTGGCCGGGGCCGGGCCGATGAACACGGTCTCGTCCGCCATTTCGACCGCCAGGCTGTCAGCGTCGGCTTCCGAGTAGACCACCACCGTCTTGATGCCCAGGCGACGGCAGGTCTTGATCACCCGCACCGCGATCTCGCCCCGGTTGGCGATCAAAATCTTCGAAAACATCAACCGACTGTCTCCCCACAGTGTCTCGTTGTCATTTCGAGTAGAGGCACGTCCTCGGCTTTGCAACGCTGACGCAGCGTCCCCTATCGCACTTGCACATCGCCGGCCCTCGTGACACCGGTGGACAAAACAGGGGAACGCATCATGAGCCACTTCGTCAAACCGCTCGCCATCGGCTTCGCCATGGCCACGATCCTGATGGCCACCGAGGCCGCGGCCCAGTCGGGCGCGCCCTCGACCATCGGCCTGCCCTACGGCGCGCCCATCAGCCTGACCGACGCGCGCAAGGTCGCCGCCGCCGCCCAGGCCGAAGCCGCCGCCAACGGCTGGCTGGTGGTGACCACCATCGTCGAGCCCAACGGCCAGGTGGTGCTGAGCGAGAAGATGGACGGCACAGCCTATTCGGCCCTGGACGTGGCGGGCCGCAAGGCGGTGACCTCCGCCCATTTCAAGCGCCCCACCCTGGCGTTCTATGACGCGGTGAAGGGCGGCACCCTGAACGCCATCTTCGCCCAGGCCGTGGCCATCGAGGGCGGCGAGCCGATCGTCATGGGCGGCAAGATCGTCGGCGCCCTGGGCGTCAGCGGCGCCACGCCGGCCCAGGACGGCCAGATCGCCCGCGCCGGCGTCAAGGCCGTCAAGTAGTCAGCCCAGCTTCACCGCCGTGCCGCTGGCGGTGACCATCAGCATGCCGTTCTGGGCGCCGAGGCTCTCATAGTCGAGGTCGACGCCCACGACGGCGTCGCCGCCCAGCTTTCGGGCCTCTTCCTGCATCTCGCGCAGGGCGGTCTCGCGCGCCGAACGCAGCACGTTCTCGTAGCTGCCCGAACGGCCGCCCACGATGTCGCGAATGCCCGCGAAGATGTCGCGGAACACGTTGGCGCCGAGGATCGCCTCGCCTGTGACGACGCCCAGGGTCTGGACGATGGTGCGTTCGGCGATGGTCGGGGTGGTGGCGGTGATCATTTGGGCGGCTTCCTCATTCTAAAGTCGACTTGTCGATCCTACATTGGAAGCCATGACCGATACCGCCAGCACTCCCACCATTTCCCCTTCGGGCTTTGACCTGACCCCGCCCACCCCCGTCGAGCGCCAGCGCCTGGAGGCGGACCTTTCGCGCGAGGAGCGTGAGGTCCTGCTGAACCACGGCACCGAAGCCCCATTCTGCGGCGGCTTGCTGGGCGAGAAAAACCCGGGCGCCTATTGCTGCCGGCTGTGCGGCCTGCCGCTGTTCAAGCACGAGACCAAGTTCGAGAGCGGCACGGGCTGGCCCAGCTTCTACGCCCCCATCGACGAGGCGCACGTCAAAGGGATCAAGGACACCAGCTACGGGATGGTGCGGATCGAGACCACCTGCGCCCGCTGCGGCAGCCACCAGGGCCACGTCTTCCCCGACGGCCCGCCGCCCACGCGCCTGCGCTACTGCATCAACTCGGTGTCGCTGGAGTTTGTACCGGCCGGCGGGGCGTTGCCGGATCGCCTGGGGCGGGGGGATAGGTTCTAAAAACGCCGCTCATCCCGGCGAAGGCCGGGACCCAGATACATCCGGTGAGTCAGCAGGGCTTCACCTGGGCCCCGGCCTTCGCCGGGGTGAGCGGAATGTAAAAAGGGCTCGCCTTGCAGCGAGCCCTTCTCATTTCAGTCTAACCCGCCTTTCAGCCTAAGCCGCCTTGCCGAAGCTCAGGCGTTCGTAGCGGCTCAAGTGGTGATCGACGGAGCCGAACAGGCCCTCGATGATCGTGCCGCGCTTGAAGTAATGGCCGATCGCCAACTCGTCGGTCATGCCCATGCCGCCATGGATCTGGATGGCCGACTGGCCGCAGAACTTCAGGGCGCGGCCGATGCGGACCTTGGACGAAGAGACGGCCTTGGCGCGTTCGACGTCGCTCTCGTCCAGCTTGAGGGTCGCCATGTAGGTCATGGAGACTGACTGTTCGAGCTCGATGAACATGTCGACCATGCGGTGCTGGAGCACCTGGAAGTTGCTGATGGCGGTGCCGAACTGCTTGCGCTGCTTGGCGTAATCCAGGGTGCCTTCATGCAGCTTGCGCATGACCCCCACGGCCTCGGCGCAGACGGCGGCAGTCGCCTCGTCCACGACCTTCTCGACCAGCGGCAACGCAGCGCCTTCGGCGCCGATCAGGGCGTCGGCGGGGACCGAGACGTTGTCGAAATAGACTTCCGAAGCGCGACCGCCGTCGACGGTCGGGTAGTCACGGGTGGTGACGCCCTTGGCGTGCTTGTCGACCAGGAATACCGACACGCCCGAAGTCTCGCGCTGCGAGCCGCCGGTGCGGGCGGTGACGATCAGGTGGCTGGCGAACGGCGCGCCGACGACCACGGCCTTGTGGCCATTCAGGAGCCAGCCGGAGCCGTCCTTTTTCGCCGTCGTCTTGAGGTCCGACAGGGTGTAGCGGCCTTGCGCCTCGGCATAGGCGAAAGCGACGACCATCTCACCGGCGACGATGCTGGCGATATGGTCGGCCGCGCTGGCGTGGCCCGAGTGCTTGAGAAAGCCGCCGCCGATGATGACCGTGCCCAGATAGGGCTCGATGACCAGGGCTTTGCCGAACTCTTCCATGACGATCATGTTGTCGAGCGCGCCGCCGCCCAGGCCGCCGAGCTCTTCCGAGAACGGCGCGCCGAGTATGCCGAGCTCTTCGGCGAAGGCTTTCCAGTAGTCCGCCCGCCAGCCGCTCTCGGAGGAGACGATCTTGCGGCGGGTTTCGAAGTCGTACTTGTCCTGCAGATAGCTGGCGATCGTATCGCGCAGCATCGACTGCTCTTCGGAGAAGTTGAAGTCCATGGGGCTTCCCTAAACGCGAGTGTTCTTGTGCAGGACCGGGCTCAGAGCCCGAGAACCATTTTGGCGATGATGTTGCGTTGGATCTCGTTGGACCCGCCGTAGATCGACGTCTTACGGACGTTGAAATAGGTCGGCGCGGCGCGGCGAGCGTGATCGGGTCCGATCGGCAGGGCGTTGCCGCCTTCCTTGGGGAAGCCGCGGAAGTACGGCGCGCCGTAATTGCCCGACGCCTCCAGCACCAGTTCGGTGATCCGCTGCTGGATCTCCGTGCCCTTGATCTTCAGGACCGAAGATTCCGGCCCGGGACCCTTGCCGGCGTGCTCGGAAGCGAGCGTGCGCAGCTCGGTGTATTCCAGGGCCGTCAGGTCGATCTCCAGCTCGGCGATCTTGCGGCGGAACAGGGAGTCCTCGATCAGCGGATTGCCGTCGTCGGCCAGCTCCTCGGCCGCGATCTTGCGGATGCGCTCGATGCCGCGCTTGGAACGGGCGACGCCGGCGATGCCGGAGCGCTCGTGGGCCAGCAGGAACTTGGCGCAGGTCCAGCCCTTGTTCTCCTCATAGATGCGGTTCTCGACCGGCACCTTGACGTTTTCGAGCCAGACCTCGTTGACCTCGTGCTCGCCGCCCAAGGTGATGATCGGGCGGACGGTGACGCCAGGCGACTTCATGTCGATGAGCAGGAAGGAGATGCCTTCCTGAATCTTGGCGTTGGGATCAGTGCGGACCAGGCAGAAGATCCAGTCGGCATGCTGGGCCAGGGTGGTCCAGGTCTTCTGGCCGTTGACCAGGTAGTATTCCTTGCCGTCGTCGCCGGTGAAGCGCTCGGCCTTGGTCTTCAGGCTGGCCAGGTCGGAACCGGCGCCCGGTTCGGAATAGCCCTGGCACCACCAGATGTCGCCATTGAGCGTCGGCGGAAGGAACTTGGCCTTCTGCTCGGGGGTGGCGAAGGTGTAGATCACCGGCCCGACCATGTTGATGCCGAAGGGCAGGATCGGCACGGCGTCAGCGCGCGCCAGCTCCTCCGACCAGATGTAGCGTTGGACAGAGGTCCAGCCCGGGCCGCCGTACTGCTCGGGCCAGGCCGGGGCCACCCAGCCCTTCTTGGCCAGGATGCGATGCCAGGAGAGGAAATCCTCCTTGGCCATCTCCTCGCCCTCTTCCTGCACGGCCCTCAGGCTGGCGGGATAGTTCTCGGCGATAAAGGCGCGGACCTCCTCACGGAAAGCGAGGTCTTCGGGCGAGAAGTCGAGATTCATCATGCACTCCCGTCGATCGGCCGCTCTCGATTGGGGGCCGTGTCGTGGGAGCGATGATAGGGGTCAAACGCGCGTTTGCCTAGATGACGTTAGCGTCAACGTAAGACCGGCGTTCGCTGGGCTATCGCACCACCGCGAAGCAGGCGGCGCGGATGAAATCGACGGCCGCGACGCCGGCCGCGCCCGGCTCCTGCGACAATCCGACCTGCAACATCGGCGAGAAGCGCAGGCGCGCTATGACACGGGCGGCGGCCTCGCCTTCCGGCGCCTCGGCCAGGCGGCAATGGGCGATCGTCCCAGGGTGCAGGGCGTGCAGCGCGGCGGCGGCGGCGAGAGCGCAGGCGCCGTCGAGCAGGACCGGTGTCTTCTGGCTGCGCGCCGCCAGGATGGCGCCGGCGATGGCGGCCATGTCGCGGCCGCCCTTGTCGCGCAGGGCTTCGAGGGGGGCGGCCCCCTCCTCCTCCAGCGCGGTCATCAGGCGTTCGGCTGCGGCGACCCCGGCCGCGCCGCTGAGCGCGCCGAGGATCAGCAGGTCCGGCTGCTTGGCCAGGGCCTCCATGCCGAACGCCATGGTGGCGGCGCATTCCTTCTCGCTCATGGCCGGCTTGGTCACGCCGTCGCCGCCGGGACGGTCGATGGCCAGATCGAAGGCCTCAAGCCCCGCGCCGTTGCCCTGGGCGATGCGGTTGACCACCGCGCCGCCGGCCGAGCAGGCCTCCAGCCGGGCGCGGACGGACGCCGTGTCGGCGCTTGAATAGGCGGCGGCGTAGAGGGCGACCACGGGACGGTTCACCGTCGGGCGAGCGCGGCCCGTCCAGCCGGCGATCCAGGCGGCGACGTCGCTGAAGCGGCCCAGCCCAGCCTCAAGGCCCTCGGCCAGGTCAGCGCGAGGCGGCTCGAAGGTTGAGATCAGGGCGCGGATGTCGTCGAAGGGCGTCGTGGTCATGGGCGCGGACATAGGCCCGCCGGACACTCGAAGCAAACACCTAAGGCGCCCAAACTTGCGGTTCGCGGCCGGGACGATCAGATAGGACCCGTGAACGCCGTCCCGCCCCGCCCGATCGTCACCCCCTGCATCAAGGTCTGCGCCGTCGATGGCGAGAGCGGCCTGTGCCTGGGCTGCCATCGCACCCTGCCGGAGATCGCTGGGTGGAGCCGGCTGGACGATGACCGGCGGGCGGAGATCATGGCCGAACTGCCCGCGCGGCGTAGTCGCATAGCGCCCGAGAAGCTGGGCCTGGCTTAACCGTCTGCGTTAAGGTCTCGGCAAGGTCCTGTTCACGGCTTGAAAACCGCTGTGCGCCTAGCATCCGCCTCTCTGAGCCGCAGAAGCGGCCCGCGACGAGGCGTTGGATGTTCAAGTACGTGGCCACGGCGGCGATCGGCGCCCTTACCGCCCTTGGGGCGGCGCAGGCCGTGGTGTCGTTCGACGCACTGCGTCATCCCAAGGCCGCGGTCGCCACCCTGAACGCCTCCCCCGAAAGCCAGCCGGCCTCCGTCCGCAAGGGCAAGGACGGTCACTATTGGGCCGAGGCCGACGTCAACGGCCGGCAGGTCCGGTTCCTGGTCGACACGGGCGCGACCGCCGTGTCCCTGACCAGCGCCGACGCCCAGCGCCTGGGCATCGACACCACGCAGTTGGCCTATGACTACAGTGTCGCCACCGCCGACGGCCGCACCCGCGCCGCGGCCGTAAAGCTGGCCAGCGTCGCGATCGCCGGCGCCGTGATCACGGACGTCGACGCCCTGGTCATCGAGAACGGGGTCGGCTCTTCCCTGCTGGGCATGAGCTATCTAGGCCGACTGTCAGGCTTTGAGGCGACGCCTCAGGCCATGATCCTCAAGCCCTGAGCTTTTCCGCGCCCTGAGCGACTGCCGCCAGGGCGGCGTCCACCACTTCCAGACCCGCGCCCGGCTTGACGCTTTCCACCGTCATGATGCGTCGCCATGTGCGGGCGCCCGACTGACCGTGGAACAGACCCAGCATGTGGCGGGTCATGGATGACATCTTCCAGCCCTCGGCCAGACGCGCGGCCATATAGGGCTTATAGGCCTCAACCGCGTCGAATGGATCGACCGGCTCGCCCTCGCCGAACAGGCGGGCGTCAACGGCGCCAAGGATGCCCGGCTCGTGATAGGCGGCGCGGCCCAGCATCACTCCGTCCATGCCGGCGTCCAGATGCTCCTGCGCCGCGTCCAGCGAAGGAATGCCGCCGTTGATGGCGATGGTCAGATGCGGGCGCTCGGCCTTCAGGCGGTGGACCAGCGGGTAGTCCAGCGGCGGGACATCCCGGTTCTCTTTCGGCGAGAGGCCTTTCAGCCAGGCCTTACGGGCGTGGACGATGAACTGGGTCACGCCGGCCTGGGCGCACAGGTCCACCAGGGTGAACAGGCTCTCGGCCGCGTCCTGGTCGTCAACGCCGATACGGCACTTCACGGTCACAGGGACCTTCACCGCGCCGCCCATGGCGGCCATGCAGTCGGCGACAAGCTGCGGCTCGCGCATCAGGCAGGCGCCGAAACGGCCGCTCTGCACGCGGTCGGACGGGCAGCCGACGTTGAGATTGATCTCGTCGTAGCCGTAGTCCTCGCCGATGCGGGCCGAGGCGGCCAGATCAGCGGGTTCCGAGCCGCCCAGTTGCAGCGCCACGGGATGCTCGACGGCGTCATAGCCCAGCAGGTGCTCGCGATCGCCGTGCAGCACGGCGCCGGTGGTGACCATCTCGGTATAGAGCAGCGCCCGCTTGGTCAGCGCGCGATGGAACGCCCGGCAATGCCGGTCGGTCCAGTCCATCATGGGCGCGACGGACAGCCGAAGCGGTTGATAGTCCTGCATATTCCCTTGATCTCGACGCTGTCGAAGGCGGTGTTCGCCGCAAATACACGAAAACAGCCGGCATCGTGAGGCCCGGTCGCTGATCGGCAGCAAGCGTGCGCTTGGCACATCGCCGTTCGTCGTAACGAATCGGCCCTTCGTCGAAACCCGATCCACGGCCGTGGCTGAGGCGTGCGACGAGAGGCGCTGGGGTCGGTCGCCTATCCGAGAGGGCGCGACCGGTCGCGAACCCAACGCCTCAACAGGATCTTCGCCCGCGCCGCCCACGGCGTCGGGAGCCATGCCATGAGCCTCGCCCGCGCCGCCTTCGCGACCGTTCTGGCCGCCGCCTGCCTCACCGCCGCAGCGGTCCCGGCCCGCGCCGACGTGCTGGAGATCGACGAGACGGGCGAGGTGGTCTTACTGACTCGCACCCCAGCCAAGCCCGTCGCCGTCACACGGGACGCACAGGGCTCGACCGCCTTGGCTCCGTTGTTTGCTCGCGCCGAGCAGCGCACCGATGTCAGCGCCAGTCTGATCGAGGCCGTCGCCTGGACGGAGTCGCGGTTCCAGACCCGGGCCGTCTCGCCCAAGGGCGCACAGGGCGTTATGCAACTGATGCCGGGCACCGCGCGCATGCTGGGCGTGTCGGACGCGACCAATCCCGCCCAGAACATCCAGGGCGGCGCGACGTATCTGCGCAGCTTGCTCCAAGAATTTGGCGGCGACACCGTGCTGGCGCTGGCCGCCTACAACGCGGGCCCCGGCGCCGTGCGCCGCTATGGCGGGGTGCCGCCCTACCCCGAGACCCGCGCCTATGTCGACCGGGTCCTGGCCCGCCTCGCCGCCCTTTCAGACGCCGAACGCTAGAGCCCCCTATGAAACGCATCAGCACAGCGACCCTCGCCGCCGCCACTGCGGCCACCCCGGCCCTGGCCCAGACGGTCACCCTCGATCCGGCGGGTTCGTCGCCGATCCTGTCGGCGCTGACCTGGCTGCAGGGCAGCCTGATGGGCAATGTCGCCACGGCCGCCGCGGTGATCGCCATCGGGGTGATCGGATTCATGATGCTGACCGGGCGCATCGACTGGCGCCGCGGCGTGGTCGTGGTGCTGGGGTGCTTTGTCCTGTTCGGCGCGGCCGCCATCGTCGCCGGCATCCGGCAGGTCGCGGGCGGCGCCTGAACCATGTCCGCCCAGCTCGTCTCCGACCCGGTGTTCGCCGCCCTCACCCGCCCGCAGATGCTGGGCGGCGTAACCTATTCCTATGCGGTGCTGAACCTGATTGTCACGGTCGAGGCGTTCCTGATCACCCGCTCGTTCTGGGCGCTTGGCCTGGCGGCGGTGATGCACGTGGTCGGCTATGTGGCTTGTGCGCGTGAGCCGCGCTTCTTCGACCTGTGGATCGTGCGGGCCAGCCGTTGCCCGCGCGTGCGTAACCACCGCTTCTGGTCGGCCAACAGCTACGCACCGTGAGCCTTTCGCGATCGTTCGACCTTGGCAGGGCGCTGGCGCCCAGGGAGGCGCGCGTCGGCGACCGCTTGCCCTACGCACGCCATGTGGACGACGCCACCCTGCAGACCCGCGACGGCCTCCTGATGCAGGTGCTGCACCTGCGCGGCTTCGCCTTCGAGACGGCCGATACCGAGGAACTGAACTACCGCAAGACGGTGCGCGAGACGATGCTGCGTTCCCTGGCGTCGTCCCGGTTCGCGGTCTATCACCACGTGGTGCGCCGGCGCGCCGCCGTGCAGTTGGAAGGGACCTTCGACGATCCCTTCAGCGCCGCCCTAGACGCCGACTGGCGAGCCCGCCTGGCCAGCCGCAAGCTCTACGCCAACGACCTGTTCCTGACGCTGGTTCGTCGACCGCTTCAGGGACGCGTGGGCCTAATCGACCGGCTGCTGCGCACGACCGACACCGGGGCCGCCGCGCAAGCAGAGGACCTGCGTGAACTGTCGGCGGCGCGCGATGCGTTCCTGGCCACGCTGGCTCCCTACGGCGCGCGGCTGCTGACCGTCTATGACGCGCCCATGGGCCTGTGTTCCGAGCCGCTGGAGTTCATCGGCGCGCTGGTCAACGGCAGCTTCGCGCCGCGACTTTTGCCGCAGGGCGATCTCGGTCGGCACGCTCCCGCCAGCCGGCTCACCTTCGGCCTCGACGCGTTCGAGGCCACACCAGGGCCCAGCGGCGCGGGACGCGGCTATGGCGCCATGGTCTCCATGAAAGACTATCCGGCGCGCTCTTCGGCCGGTCTGCTGGACGCCGTCGTGCGCCTGCCCTTCGAGATGGTGCTGACCGAAAGCTTCGCCTTCGTGGAGCGTCAGGCGACCCTGGACCGGATGAACCTGGCCCTGCGCCGCATGCGCGCGGGGGACGACGATGCGGTCAGCCTGCGCACCGAGCTTGGGCTGGCCAAGGACGAAGTGGCGTCCGGGCGGGCCGCCTTCGGCGAGCATCATCTGACGGTGATGGTCCGCGCCGACAGCCTGGAGGAACTGGACACCGCCGTGGCCGAGACCCGAGGCGCCTTTACCGAGGCCGGGGCGATCGCGGTGCGCGAGGACGTCGGGATGGAACCGGCGTTCTGGGCGCAGTTTCCCGGCAATTTCAAGGATATCGCGCGAAAAGCTCTGATCTCTTCGGCCAATTTCGCGGGCCTGGCGAGCTGCCACAACTACCCGCTGGGCGAGGCGGCGAACAATCACTGGGGTCCGGCGATCACGGTGCTGGAGACGACCTCGGCGTCGCCCTACTACTTCAACTTCCACAAGGGCGACCTGGGCAACTTCACGGTCATCGGCCCGTCGGGCGCCGGCAAGACCGTGCTGCTGACGTTTCTGACCGCTCAGGCGCGGAAGGTGTCGCCCAGCGTCTTCTATTTCGACAAGGACCGGGGCGCGGAGATCTTCATCCGCGCGGTCGGCGGACGCTACGACCTGATCCGCCCCGGTGAGCCCACGGGCTTCAATCCGCTGGCGCTGGAAGACACCCCCGCCAACCGCGCCTTCCTGGTCGAGTTCATCGGCCGGCTGGCCAGCGTGGGCGAGCCGCTTACGCCCGACGAGCGGGCCATGATCGCCGATGCGGTGGACGCCAACTTCGCTCAGGACCCCGCCTGGCGCCGCCTGCGCTATTTCCAGGAGCTGTTCCGAGGCTTGCGCCGACCCATGGCCGGCGATCTGGCGGCGCGGCTGGGTCCGTGGTTCGGAAGCGGCGAGCATGCCTGGCTGTTCGACAACGAACACGACAGGCTGGACCTGTCGCGCGGGACGGTCGGCTTCGACATGACCCGCATTCTCGACGCGCCCCAGACCCGCACGCCGGCGATGATGTACCTATTCCACCGGGTGGAGCAGCAACTGGATGGTCAGCCGACCCTGATCGTCGTGGACGAGGGCTGGAAGGCGCTGGATGACGAGGTGTTCGTCCAGCGGATCCGCGACTGGGAAAAGACCGTCCGCAAGCGCAACGGCGTGGTCGGCTTCGCGACCCAGAGCGCGTCGGACGCCCTGGAAAGCCGTATCGCCAGCGCCATCGTCGAGCAGGCCGCCACCCAGGTGTTCCTGCCCAACGCCAAGGCCCAGCGCCGCGACTATATCGACGGGTTCGGTCTGTCGCAGCATGAGTACGACCTGGTCCGCACCCTGCCGGACACCTCGCGCTGCTTCCTGATCAAGCATGGCGATCACAGCGTGGTCGCGCGGCTGAACCTGACGGGGCTGGAGCATCACCTGGTGGTGCTTTCCGGGACCGAGGCGTCCGTGCGGCGCCTGGACGCTCTGCGCGCGACGCTGGGCGATGACCCGGCCGTGTGGCTGCCCGCCCTGATCGCGCAGGCCCAAGCATGATCGCCGCCTGCCCCGCGCCCGATCCGCGCCTGCCGCTGGTGCAGAGCCTGAGCGAGACCGTGGACTGCGGCGTTCGGGTGTTCGCCCAGAGCGGCTACGAGGCCCTGACGCGGCCGCCGTCGCCTTTCCCGGCGATCGTCACGGTCCTGCTGACTCTCTATGTGGCGCTGCTGGGCTGGGGACTGCTGACGGGGCGTGGGCCGCGCCTGGCCGACACGCCGCAGCTGGCGGTGAAGATCGGTTTCATCCTGGCGCTGACCGCCAGCTGGCCGCTGTTTCAGGCGCTGGTGTTCAATACCGCCTTCGACGGAGCGACGGCCTTCGTGGCCGTGCTGACCGCGCCTCTTCGCGGCGGAGGGCAGCCTGACCTGTGGGTCGGCCTGCAGGTGGCCTACGACCAGATCGTCCGCGCAGCCGCCGCCCTTGGCGCCAGCGCCGGACCCGACGCCCAGACCCTGGCCGGGGGCCCCGCCGCCGCGTCCGAAGCGCTGTGGGGCGCATCCACGGCGCTGATGGCCAGCACCCTGGGCGTCGTGCTGACCGCCAAGGTGATCGTCGGTGTGCTGACCGCAACCGGGCCGGTGTTCATCGCCCTGTTCCTGATCGACGCCACCAAGGGCCTGTTCGTGGGCTGGCTGCGGGCCCTGATCACCGCCGCCCTTATTCCGTTGGCCGCCAGCAGCGCCCTCGCCCTCCTGCTGGCGCTGCTGGAGCCTCGCCTGGCGTTGATGGCGGCGAGCGCCGAGACGGGCGAGATCAATCTGTCGGTCGCCATGGGCGTGGCGGTGCTGATCTTCGTCTTCGCCGCCGCGCAAGGCTGCCTGATCGTCGCCATGGCCGTGGCCGGGCTTGGGCTGGAGCTCAAGAGGCCGACACCCGCCGATGTGCAGCCCATCCCGCAAGGCGCTTCGACCGCCGCCGCGGAAAAGCCAGCCACGGAGCCGAGCCGAGCCGCGGCCATCGTCCAGTCCGTGCGGCAGCTGGATGTGCGTGACCGGCGGACCAGCATCGAAACCCGTTCGGACGGGGCCAACCGAGGCGGTGCGACGGGTGACGGCGCGCACCACCCCGCGACGCCACGCCTTGGCCAGATCAACCGCCGCATCAGCGTGGCTCAACCCAAGGGCACGGCATGATGCTGGACCGTAAAACCGCCGCCGATCGCGCGGCCTATTTCGCGGGCGCCGACACCTGGGCCCAGGAACTTGAGGCGCAACGCGCCAAGTCGGTCCGCATCGCCTGGCGCGTGGCGGGTGCGGCCTGCGCCGTCGCGGTGCTGGAAGGCATAGCGCTGGTGGTGCTGACGCCGCTGAAGACCGTCACGCCCTATACGATCACCGTCGATCGCCAGAGCGGCTACGTGGAGACGGTGCGCGGCCTCAAGCTCGGGGAGTTGAGTGAGAACGAGGCGGTCACCCAGAGCTTCCTGGCGCAGTACGTCATGGCCCGCGAAAGCTTCGACGCGGCCGATATCAACGCCGGCTATCAGAAGGTGGCGGCATGGTCGATGGGCCGCGCCCGCGCCACCTGGCTGCGCGCCTATGACCGAGCCAACCCCAACGGCGTGCTCAACACCGTGCCGGCGACCACGGTGATCAGCGCGCGCATTCTCAACATCTCGATGCTGAACGAGACCACCGCCCTGGTCCGGTTCGAGACGATGCGTCTGGACGGCGGCCAGGACGAGGCCCAGCCGAGCGGCGCGTGGTCGTCGGTGGTCACCTTCCGCTACAGCGGCGCGCCGATGCGGATGGAGGATCGCTTCGTCAATCCGCTGGGCTTCCAGGTCACGGAGTACCGGCGCGACGCCGAGAGGATCGGGTCATGAGGCGGCTGGTCCCTCTTCTGCTGGCCGCCAGCCTTTGCGCGGGTTCCGCCGTGGCTGCGGTGCAGCCCGTGCCGGGCGCCGCGGACGCGCGCATCCGCTCGGTGTTCTACGATCCCGCCCAGGTGGTCGAGGTTGTGGGTCATCTCGGATATCAGCTGATGATCGAGTTCGCCCCGGGCGAGCGGATCGAGAACGTCTCCATCGGCGACAGCCTCGCCTGGCAGGTGACCCCCAACCGCAAGGCCGACCTGCTGTTCATCAAGCCGCTGGAGACCGATGCCGCGACCAACATGGCGGTGGTCACGGATCGGCGGCGCTACAACTTCCAGCTCACCGCGCGCCAGGCGTCCGGGCCGCGCGATCCGCGCCTGATCTATGGCGTCCGTTTCGACTATCCGCCGGAGCCGGAAGTCCAGGCGGCGGACGCGCAGCCGGCGGCGCCCGTGGTCCCGGCCCCGGAGGCGCGCAACGGCGCCTATACCTACACCGGCGATGCGCGCCTGGCGCCGCAGGCGGTGTTCGACGACGGCCGCTCTACCTGGCTGTCGTTCCCGCCCGATGTGGAGACGCCCGGTGTATTCGCCGTCGATGCGGCGGGGGTGGAATCTGTCGTCAACTTCTCCGTGCGCGCCGGCTATGTGGTGGTCGATCAGCTGTCGCCCGCTTTCATCCTGCGCCGGGGCAAGCAGAGCCTGACCTTGCACAACGACGCCTGGCGCGAGCCGGTCCCCGGTCCCGACAGCCCCCAGCCACGTCCCAAGGAGCGGCTGCGCCTCTTCGGAGGCAAGGCATCGACCGACGCTCAATCCAGGAGCGCCAATCCATGACGCCCCCGAACGATGACCTGTTGAACCTGAACCCGACCACCCTGCCCCGCCCTGTCAATCGATGGGTGCTGCCGCTGGGTGTCGGCGGCGCCGTGCTGGCGGGGGTGGCGGTGTTCGCCGGCCTGAGCGCCAATCGCGCCGAACGTGAGCAACCAGCCACGGTCGCCGCCGCATTCGAACCGGCGCCGCCGCCGATCGCGCCGCTGGTCGTCAACACGCCCATCGAGGAAGAGGCGTACGCGCCAGCTCCCCATATGGCGGGGCTGAGCGAACAGGGACCCATTGAGGGGGCCATGAACACCATGTCGGACGGTACCGACGCGCGGCTCGCCTCAGCGCTCGATCAGCGGCGCCGCTCGCCGTCGGTGATCGTCGATCTGAGCGCGCCCGCCGCGGGCGTATCGACGGCGGCTCCCACCAACCCCGCCCTGGCCAATCCAGCCCTGGCGACCGCCGGCGCGTCCGACGACAAGCGGGATGGAGACGAGGCCTTCGCTCGCCGGCTGGCGGCCGAGACGACAGCCACCGCGCGCTCCTCGCGCCTGGAGCGGCCCCACCTGACCGCGCCGCAGGGCACCATCGTCCCGGCCGTGCTGGAGACCGCCCTCAATTCCGATCTGCCGGGCTTCGTGCGGGCGGTGGTGACTCGCGACGTGCGCGCCTTCGACGGCGAGACTGTCGTCATTCCGCGCGGGGCCAAGCTGGTCGGCCAGTATCGCAACGGCGTGGCGGCCGGGCAGTCGCGCGCCTTCGTGGTCTGGACCCGCCTGCTGAGGCCTGACGGGGTGACCATCGACCTGGCCTCGCCGGCCGCCGACGCCTTGGGCCGAGGCGGATTGCAAGGCAAGACCGACCAGCATTTCTTCCAGCGCTTCGGCGCGGCGATTTTGTTGTCCGTGATCAGCGGCGCGACCACCCGCAACGGCGGCGACACGGTGGTGATCGGATCGGCCCAGGACGCCAGCCGCATCGCCGAGATCGCCCTGCAAAAGCAGATCGACATTCCACCCACCATCAAGGTCGCTCAAGGCGCCCCCATCCGGGTTTTCGTGGCCCGCGACCTCGTGTTCGAAAGCGCCGCACGATGAGCCCGTCCCCGGGCGGGGTCTATCTGCGCAGCTATCTGGCGCCGTTCGCCCATCTGCTGGATCAGGCCGATGTCACCGACATCCTGGTCAACCGGCCGGGCGAGCTTTGGGTCGAGCGCCTGGGTCAAGGCATGGAGCGACTGGACGCCCCCCTGCTGACCGGACAGACGCTGTCGCGCCTGGCCCAGCAGATCGCCAGCCTCAGCCATCAGGGTGTCAGCCGCGAGCACCCCCTGCTTTCCGCATCCCTGCCGGACGGCTCGCGCGTGCAGGTGGTTCTGCCGCCAGCCACCCGGGGTGAGATCGCCATGGCGATCCGCCGCCATGTGGTCTCGGATCGCACGCTCGATGACTATGAGGCCGAGGGCGCGTTCAGCGACGTCGCCCTGCGGCCGGTGGACGAAGACGCGC
Source organism: Caulobacter sp. NIBR2454 (assembly GCF_027474405.1). Taxonomy (GTDB): domain Bacteria; phylum Pseudomonadota; class Alphaproteobacteria; order Caulobacterales; family Caulobacteraceae; genus Caulobacter. Next base: position 1,547,211 of record NZ_CP114871.1, on the reverse strand, counting down.
CATTGCGCCGCCTGCTCGACGACGGCGAGATCACCGCTTTCCTTCGTCAGGCGGTCCTGGCGCGCAAGACCATCGTGTTGTCGGGAGGCACGTCCAGCGGCAAGACCACCCTGCTGAACGCCCTGCTGAAGGAGATCCCCGTCAGCGAGCGCCTGGTCACCATCGAGGACGCGGCGGAGGTGAAGCTGGAGCATCCCAATGCGCTGGGCCTGATCGCCGCGCGAGGCGTCACCGGCGAGGCGCAGGTGACGGCGGAGGACCTGCTGCAAGCCTGCCTTCGCCTTCGTCCGGACCGGATTTTGCTGGGCGAGCTTCGGGGTCGGGAAGCGTTCAGTTTCCTGCGCGCCGTCAACACCGGCCACCCCGGATCAATCACCACCGTCCACGCCGACAGCCCCCGCGGCGCGCTGGACCAGATCGCCCTCATGACCCTGCAGGCGGGCTTGAATATCGGCTGGAGCGACGTACGGGCCTATGTCGCCCAGGTCGTCGACGTCATCGTGCAGCTTGGCCGCAGAGACGGCCGGCGGCGCGTGACCGAGGTGCTGCTGAACCCGCGTTAGGCGGCCCTGCGACATTCGTCGCGCGATACCGAACATTGGTCGTTTGGCGCGCCGAATCCTCGGCGGACGCAGGCACTGCTCTACGGCTGGGCCTCCCCTCCAAAAACTCGCGGCCGCCCTCCGCTCAAAATTCAGTACGGTGTCCATGAACACAATCGCACGCTACGGCGTCGCCCTCGCCCTGGTCGGCGCGGTCGGAGCTGGCGCAGGGCTGACCTATCAGTCCCTCGAACGCGGACAGTCGGCTGCTGTCGCTCCCGCGGCCACCAGCCCGGCCGACGCGGTCCGCCTGGCCAAGCAGGCCACTTTCGGTCCCAACAAGACCGTCGTCGCCCGAATCCAGGAAATCGGCGCCACCGCCTGGGTCGACGAGCAGCTCGAGCTGACCGACAGCACCTATGCTGACATGACCACCGGAAAGTATGCGCAGCCGAACTGCGACGGGGCTTCCGACGTCCATCTGTGCATCCAGACCTATTTCCGCGCCCAGCCGGTGGCGATGCGCTTCTATTCCAACGCACTCAGCAAGCCAGACCAGCTGCGTCAGCGCGTGGCGTTCGCCCTGTCGCAGATGATCGTCACCTCGGGGATGAAGGTCGAGCGTACGGCCGGCATCGCGTCGTTCCAGCAGATCATGCTGAGCAACGCCTTCGGCAACTACGAAACCATCCTTCGGGAGGTGACGCTCAACCCGGCAATGGGCGACTACCTGGACATGGCGACCTCGGTCAAAGGCGCGCCTAACCAGAACTACGCCCGCGAGTTGATGCAGATCTTCTCGATCTATCCGTCGACCCTGAACCCCGATGGAACGCTGCGGGTGTCGAACGGCCAGACGACGCCGACCTATACCGAAGAAGACGTCAACGAGGTGGCCCGCGCCCTCACCGGTTGGACTTACGCGCGCTACGGCGCGGGCGTATGGCATGAACGCAAGCCCAACTACGCCGTGCGCATGGTGCAGTATCCGGCCGGCTACGCCTACTTCGACGACGGCGCCAAATCCTTCCTGGGCCGATCGGTGCCAGCGGGCGCCTCGCCGGAAGCGAACCTCAACGCCGTCATCGGCGCGGTGTTCAACCATCCCAACGTCGGACCCTATGTGGCGCGCCAGCTCATCCAGCATCTGGTGACGTCCAATCCGCGCGGTGAATACGTGGAGCGGGTCGCCAGCGTGTTCAACGACAACGGCCGGGGCGTGCGCGGCGACCTGAAGGCCGTCGTGCGGGCCATCCTGCTCGACCCGGACGCCCGGGGCGGCCAGAGCAACAACCCGTCCTTCGGCAAGGTGAAGGAGCCAGTGCTTCACATCACCAGCTTCCTGCGGGTGATGAACGCCACCTCGGACGGCTTCTTCGCCTACTCCAAGGCCCACGATCTGAACCAGCGCGTCTTCGAGGCGCCCAGCGTGTTCAACTACTATCCCTGGGACTTCCCGCTGGCGCAGAGCGACGGACTGGTCAGCCCGTCTAGCAAGCTGACCGGCGCGGCCCTGGATCATGAACGCCACAACTTCGTCTTCAACTACACGCTGATCGACGACATCCTCGGCACCGGGCGCGACTACAACCCCATCCCAAGCCTGGGCAGCAGGACCGGCACCAAGGTCGACTGGAAACAGTGGGAAGCCTACGGCGACAAGACCGACGACATGATCAAGCAGATGGACCTGATCCTGCTCGGCAACACCATGACGCCCGCCCAGTACGACGCGATCAAGGCGGCCATGGAGGGGATCACCGACTCCGACAGAGCCGTACGGGCGCGCAAGCGCGCGCAGACCGGCCTCTACATCATCCTGACCTCTCCCCAATTCCAAGTTGATCGGTGATCCGATGAATCTTTCCAGACGTGATTTCGGTCGCCTGGCGCTCGGCTCGGGCGCGGCGGCCACGCTCGGCACGCTCGGCCTGACCTCGGCCGTAGCGGCCAACAACGCCGACTACCGGGCGGTTGTGACCATCTTCCTCTACGGCGGCAACGACGGGTTCAACACCCTGATCCCCGTGGATAAGGATCGCCACAAGGCGTATTCGGACCTTCGCGGCCCCTCCATCGCCCTGCAGCAGGAGGACCTTGAGGCCACCAAGCTGTCGGGCACCAACTTCGCCATGCACCCGTCGTTCGCTCCGCTCGTCCCGCTGTGGGAAGAAGGCGCGATGTCGTGGGTGCTGAATGTGGGCACGCTGCTGCGTCCGCTGACCCGCGACCAGTTCTGGGCCCATCCGGAATGGCGCCCCAGCAATCTGTCGTCCCACTCGGACGAACAGGCTCACTGGCAGAGCATGCGCCCCGGCAGCATTCACCCGGACGGCGTCCTGGGCCGCATGGCCGACAGGATCGGCTTCTCCTCAGCCGCCTCGCCGCTGATCTCCACCAACGGCGCCAATCTGGCGCTGATGGGCAATGCTTCGTCGCCGCTAATTCTGCCGCTCTACTCGCCGTTCGAGCGGGTCGGCTATGAGGACGGCGGCGGCGAGGCGGCCGTTCTGCGCAAGGCGGCGCTCAACGCCTTCGCCAGCGAAGCCGAAGCGCACAACAACACCCTGCTGCGTCTGACCGGCAAGGGGTTCGAGGACTCCTACACCGCAGGCAAGGCGATGAACCCGATCCTGCGCGGCGAGCAGAGCTCGGTCGACAGCTTCTTCAACGAGGCCGGCGGCGGGTTCCGCGACGCCCAGGTGTCGCGTCAGCTGCGCCTGATCGCGCGCACCATCGAGCAGGCCGGCCGCCTGGGCCACAAGCGGCAGATCTTCTATGCTGGCCAAGGCGACTACGACACCCACGCCAACCAGGTCGCCGGCGGCCGGGTGCTGGGCGCCCACGCCGACATGCTCACCGACCTGGCTCTGAGCATCAGGAGCTTCTATGCGGCGATGAAGAGCCTGGGCCTGGAAGATAAGGTGACTATCGTCACCATGTCGGACTTCGGCCGTACCTTCAAAGGCAACGGCTCCAACGGCTCCGACCACGGCTGGGGCAACGCCCACTTCGTGATCGGCGGCGGACTCAAGCCGCGGACCATCCATGGTCTCTATCCGCAGCTGGCTTTCGGGACCGGCGACGACGCCGAGAACGAGGGCAGCTGGATTCCGACCATCGCCAACGAAGAATACTTCGGATCGGTGGCTCAGTGGTTCGGGGTCTCCAGCGCCGACATGGGCTATGTCTTCCCCAATTGGGGCAACTGGAATGGCGGCGGCCGCGGGCCAGTCCCGCTGTTCGCCTAGAGACCAAGGGCGCCCGTTCGATGCGGGCGCCCATTCTTTTTTGGCGCGCCTTGGCCGCGCCATCGGCGGCCTGACGACGCCCGCCCCAGACCCTCGCGTCTACTCCCCGACATTGGAACCGTTGGCGCTGCAAAGCGCTCCCGTCGTCCACAATCAGGAGTTCGCACGTGTTTGGTGGCCAGCGACTTTCCCATATGGGCGGCTTCACGCCTGAGTTTCCCGACGCAGAGTCCCTGCATCGCGGACTCGCGCACTGGAACCATCGCCGTCTCGCGGTGGGCGTTCCTTCCGCCGATTGGCGCGACGAGATCGCCGAAGAGGCGCGCATGAAGCGGACCGAGGGCGAGTTCCTCGAGCAATTTCGCAGTCACGTTTCAGGCTTGGTCGAGGATATCCCGACCGATCCGGAAGGCTTCGTCGCCTGGTTCGAAACGCTCAAGGACGATGGTCCCGGTCAGTGGGACCCGCTGTTCGACTGGCTTGAAGGCGAAGCCGCCATCGAGGACCTGAAGTGGTTCCTGACGCAGGAAGCGGCTGGCGAGGCCGGGTTCGATGACCTCGTCGCCATGACCCAAGTGAAGCTGTCGGACCGCGCCAAGCTGGAGCTGGCCCGAAACTATTGGGACGAGATGGGGCGCGGGCGCGCCAGCGGCATGCATGGCCCGATGCTGACACGGACCACCGCCATGCTCGGTCTTCAACCGACCATCGATTCTACCCTCTGGCAGTCCCTGGCCCTCGCCAACACCATGACGGCGTTCGCCACCAATCGCCGCTACGTCTATCATTCGGTCGGCGCGCTGGGCGTGGTGGAGCTGACGGCGCCCACGCGCGTCGCCTGCGTGGATGCAGGTCTGAAGCGGCTGGGCGTCGCGCCGGAAGCACGCAAGTACTTCGCCCTTCATGCGCAGTTGGATGTCGAGCATTCCAAGGCCTGGAACGCCGAAGCCCTGGCGCCGCTGGTCGAGGAAAACCCGGCTTGCGCGCGTTTCATCGCCGAAGGCGCGGTGATGCGCCTGATCTGTGGGGAGCAGTGTTTTGACACCTATCGCGCTCACCTCTGGGCCCATGTTCACCCCGTGGTGTACGCGGCTGAATAACAATAGTTTGGGATAGCCAAACCGCCTTTGTCGGTTGTGCTTGGCTATATTGGAGATTCTAGCCACACTGTGCCTCCAACCAAGGAGATCGCGCGTGTCTGGAACTACCGACCAAGCTTCCGTCATTGAGCTGACGTCCTTGATCGTCGAGCATTACGTCTCGAACAATCGGACCGCCGCCAGTGACCTGCCCGATCTGATCAAGAGCGTGCATTCGGCCCTTACCAGCCTGGGTTCAGCGCCCGTCGAGCCGGTCGAAACGGTGGAAAAGGCGACTGCCGCCCAAATCCGGCGCTCGATCAATCACGAGTATCTGGTGAGCTTCGAGGACGGTAAGCAATACCGTTCGATGAAGCGTCACCTGACCACCCGCGGCATGACGCCCGACGACTATCGCGCCAAATGGGGCCTGCCGAACGACTATCCCATGGTCGCCCCTTCCTACGCGGCGGCGCGTTCGGAAATGGCCAAGCGCATGGGCCTGGGCCAAGGCGGACGTGGCAAGGCGGCCCCCAAGGGCCGGACGAAAAAGGCCTGATCAAGACGGCGGCGCCCCGGGCCAGGCTCGGGGCGGTAGCCTTCACTCTGGCATAACTCTGCGTCAGGCCGGGCGCTCCTCAAGATTCTCCCATTACGGGAAAATTCGCGCGGCAGTTGGCCGATCCGGAGCGATACCGCCCTCAAATCACAGACGTCGGACGGGATTTCTTCCTGCGACAGCGCTGTCATAGTTTTCGACTCCGCGCATGACGCTATGGTGACGTCATAGGCGAGCGTCAGTCTCGCCAACTAGACGCAGGAAGTTCAATGCAAGATCACGGGCTGGGGGCGAGTACGCCCCTGACGAAACACGCGCGCCTATTGGCGTGGGTGAAGGACGTCGCCGCGCTCACCAAGCCCAAGGCGATCCACTGGTGTGATGGCTCCGACGCAGAGTGGAAGATGCTCACCGACGAGTTGGTCGCCGGGGGCACGCTGAAGCGCCTCAATCCCGATCTACGCCCCAATTCCTTCTACGCCGCTTCCGATCCGCGCGACGTTGCTCGCGTCGAAAGCCGCACCTTCATCTGCTCGCAAGAGCAGGAGGACGCCGGTCCAACCAACAACTGGCGTGATCCGGCCGAGATGCGCGAGACGCTGAACGGCCTGTTCGACGGCTGCATGCGGGGCCGCACCATGTACGTGGTCCCCTTCTCCATGGGCCCGGTCGGCTCGCCGATCAGCGCGCTGGGCGTCGAGATCACCGACAGCGCCTATGTGGCCGTGTCGATGCGGGTGATGACCCGCATGGGCCAGGCCGCCCTGGACGCCATGGGCGACGACGGCTTCTTCGTGCCCGCGGTCCACACCCTGGGCGCGCCGCTGGCCGAGGGCCAGGCCGACGTGCCGTGGCCCTGCAACGACGACAAGTACATCGTCCATTTCCCGGAGAGCCGCGAGATCTGGTCTTACGGCTCCGGCTATGGCGGCAACGCCCTGCTGGGCAAGAAGTGCTACGCCCTGCGCATCGCTTCGGTCATGGCCCGCGACGAGGGGTGGCTGGCCGAGCACATGCTGATCCTCAAGCTGACCTCGCCGGCCAATCAGGTTCGCTACGTGGCGGCGGCTTTCCCCAGCGCCTGCGGCAAGACCAACATGGCCATGCTGCAGCCGACCCTGGCCGGCTGGAAGGCCGAGACCATCGGCGACGATATCTGCTGGATGCGTTTTGGCGAAGACGGACGCCTGCGGGCCATCAATCCGGAGGCCGGCTTCTTCGGGGTCGCGCCGGGCACCGGCGTCCACACCAACCGCAATGCGGTCGACACCCTGCACGCCAACTGCATCTACACCAACGTCGCCCTGACCGATGACGGCGATGTCTGGTGGGAAGGGCTGACCGCCTCCCCGCCCGAGGGGCTGACCGACTGGAAGGGCCGCCCCTGGTCGCCGGAATCCGGTGAGCCGGCCGCCCACCCCAACGCCCGCTTCGCCGTGCCGGCCGGCCAGTGCCCGGTCATCGCCGATGAGTGGGAAGACCCTGACGGCGTGCCGATCTCGGCCATTCTGTTCGGCGGTCGCCGCGCCTCGGCCGTGCCGCTGGTCACCGAAGCCTTCGACTGGGAGCACGGGGTATTCCTTGCCTCCAACGTCGCGTCCGAAGGCACGGCGGCGGCGGAGAACAGCATCGGCGAGCTGCGTCGCGATCCCTTCGCCATGCTGCCGTTTTGCGGCTACAACATGGGCGACTATTTCAGCCACTGGCTGAAGGTCGGGGCCGCCGCCGATCCGGCCAAGCTGCCGCGCATCTACTTCGTCAACTGGTTCCGCAAGGACGAGCGCGGCAAGTTCGTCTGGCCTGGCTATGGCGAGAACAGCCGCGTCCTGAAGTGGATCGTCGACCGCCTGGAGGGCCAGGCCGACGCGGTGGACACCGCCATCGGCCGCCTGCCGTCGCGCGACGGGCTAGACCTGTCGGGCCTTGAGCTGACCGACGCGCAGCTTGACCTGCTGCTGACCGTCGATCCCGCGATCTGGCGCGAAGAAGCGGCCCTGATCCCCGACGCTTACGCCAAGTTCGGCGATCGTCTGCCCGCCGCCCTCTGGGCGCAGCTAGACGCCCTGAACATGCGCCTCGAAAAGGCCAGCCAGCCCCGCGTGCTGGAAGAAGCCTGATCCTTGGCCGGGAGGCGGGCTAGGCGCTCGTCTCCCGGTACCAGGTCACCTCAAGCCGCAGCCCGTCTGGGTCAGGCATGAAGACGCTGAGGGCGTCTCCAAAGTCCTGAGTGGGCGGCACGTCGAGGCCCGCCGCCGTGTAAAGCCGAAGCACACGCTCGAACGCCTCCTGCGACTCCAGTCGAAACGAGAAGTGGTTGAGACCAGGGCCATAGCGCGCATAGGCCTGATCGGCCTTGGCCTGCTGCAGATCGACAGCGACGCCGCCCTCCCCCACCCAGACCCATTCTCGGGTCAGGTTCAGGCCTAGCGGGGGCAGAGCCCTCCCATAGAAGGCGACGCTGCGCCCGAGGTCTGACGCCAGAAGAACCAGATGATCAAAGCGCGCCGTTTCCGAGGTCATTCGCCAATCCATGGAAAGTTGGGCGGAAATCCGAAGACCTCCGCCCACAAGCCCTTAACTCTCAGCCTTGCTCAGCTTGAGCCCGAAGGTCGGACGCCATAGCCGCACCAGGAAAGGGAACACGAACAGCGCTCCGAACAGGCTGGAGATCATGGTCATCGGCACCAGGGCCGCGATCCAGTGATGCAGCAGGTAGCCCGGCGACAACATCAGCACCAGATACCCGACCGCCACGGCCGAGGCGACGCACAGCGCCGCGCCGCCAGCCGAGCGGTGGCCGTAGAGGACCGCCGTCTCGTAGTCGTCGCCGCGCTGAAGCGCCTCGCGGATGCGGAATGCGATGTAGATCAGGTAGTCCAGACCCACCCCCACCGCGATCGTGGCGACGGCCGCGGTGGCCACGTTCAGGCTGGTGCCGCTCCAACCCAGATAGGCGAAGTTGGTCAACACGGTCAGCATGCTCGGCAGGGCGAACATGGCCGCCATCTTCAGGCTGCGGAACGCCAGGGCGCCGATCAGGGTGACGATGACGATCAGCAGCAGCGCCTTCTCCAGGCTGACCTGCACGATGCCGTCGGCCAAGGCCTTGGCCGCGAGGGCCGAACCGCCGACCTCCACCCTCACGCCGCGAGCGACGGAGAACTCGTCCGCCTCCTTGATCAGCCGAGCGGCGACATTGGTTTCGTCGACGGACACGAAGGCGCGGACCCGCAAGTAACGGCCCGTCTCGTCGATGAGGCCGGCTTCCCGACCGCCGCCGAACAGGATCGTCCAGATCTGGTTGGCTTCATCCGCCGAACTGATGCGCGCATCGGGAGACGCGCAGTCGCGCAGGTCCGCGAAGCGGCACTTTAGGAAGCCGATCACCGACGAGGCCGAGAGGGTGCTGCGCACCGCCGGGTCCTTGGCGAGATAGCCCTGGAGTTCGCTGGCCATCTCCAACGACTGGGGTTCGAACGCCTTGCCCGCCGAGCCGGTGTCGATGACGACGTCCAGCACATAGGGGCCGACGCCGGCGTCGCGCAGGCGGGTGACGGTCTTCTGAACCGGCAGATCCGCGTCGGTATAGACCGAGATGCTGTGCGAAGGCTTCACAGTCGCTACGCCAAAGACCAGGGCGACGACGAGCAAGGCCAGACCGGCGAAGATCACCCCTTTGGGACCGCGCAGGGCGAACTTGCCGACCGCCGCCAGACCCCGGCTCCACATGCCGCTAAGTTCGCCAAAGCCACGCCGGACGCGAGGTGGCGGCAGGACGGCGCGGATCGCCGGAACGAAGGTCAGCTCAAGAAACAGGGCCGCGATGATGCCGACTCCGGCCAGGACGCCGAAGCGCGCCAGGGCGGCCACGTCGAGCAGCAGCAGGGCGAACAGACAGGCGGCCGCGCCGCTGACAGCCAGGGTCAGGACCGGGCCGATGGCGGTGATGGTGGTGACCAGAGCCTCGTCATTGACGGCCTTGGTGGCGCGTTCGCCCTCCGGCACGCGCTGGGCCACCTCCTCCATGTATCGCTTGAGCAACTGAACCGAGTGACCGGCGCCGACGGCGAGAACGAGGATAGGCGCGAGGACGGCGTAGGTGTCGAGGGGATAGCCCACCCAGCCATAGACGCCGATGGCGATCATGGTGGCGGTCAGGCCCGTGAAGATCGGGATCACCACCGCCTGGACTGAGCGCAGGGCCTCCCAATGCAACAGCAGGATCAGCAGCATGATGCCCGGAAAGAACAGGGCGATGCGCTTGGAGAACATGTCGTTCTGCGCCAGGAACGCCGGCTGCCCGGAATAGGCGATGGACACGCCCGCGCCGGCGATCTTGCCGATCTGGCTGTCGATCTGGGCCAGGATATCGCCGTACTCGCCGCTGGGCGCTTCAAGGTCGGCATAGAGTGTCAGATCCCCATTGGGGGCGCGCACAAGCGGCGCCTGCGGACCAAGGCCGTCGAGCACCTCGCGGGTAAGCCCCTGCCCCGTGGCGCAGAGTTCACCCAGGCCGACGACCTGCAGCTCCCCGTCGCGATTTATGGCGTATTTCAAGGTGTTGGAGCCGACGCCATAGACGCGGCCCGGCGCCACGCCCGGGATCTGCTCCAGAGCGGCGCCCATGCGGCAGGCGGCCTGCATGCGGGCCTGATCGCTACCGCCGGCCACCAGCAGGGCCAGGGTGCTGCGGCTGCCGAAGCGGTCCTGGATCGAGTGAATCTGGGTGGTTAGCGGGCTGCGGTTGGGCAGTGTCGCGTCATAGTCGCTGACAAAACGGGTCCGGCTTATTCCGGCGAAGGCGAGCGTCGCGACCAGGGCCGCGGCGAGCATGAACTTCCATGGGTGGGCGACGATCGCCCGACCGAGCAGAGCAAACATGTGAGCGTCCTATCTGCGGGTCAAAAGCCGACCCGCACTCCCAAACTGATGACGTTGTTGTTCTTGAGTCCGCCAAAGAGGGTGGCGGCGTTCCCTTCGAAGCGTTCGGCCAGGGCCGTCAGGCGGACCCCGTCGCGGATGGCGTAGCTGGCCCGCATCTGTGCGAAGCGACCGCCGCCCTCATAGGCGGCGGCGGAGGCCTCGACGCTGGCGCGATCGGCGGCGAAGGCCTTGCGCACCCGCACGGTCCCGCCAGTTAAGGTGTCGCGCCAGGCGATCTGGACCGTGCCGTTGCGCAGGGCGACCGGCGCCAGGGCTGGCGGCGTTTCGGGCAGCGACTTCGACATTCGCACGACGCCCTGCACGTTGACGTTCAGCTGGCCGGGGAAGTCGCGATCCGCGCCGAGCACGACGGCTATGGCGGGGCGACGTCGGGCGACGCCCGTCAGGTCATCGTCGTCGTAGTCGTAGATCGCCGCCTCGCCGCGCACGCCGTAGGGGCCGAGGGTGGTGGCGAAGTCCCCGCCGAACATGCGCAGGGTGGGGTGACGCAGACTGGTCACCGGGCGCCCGCCCTGCATCGCCACCGAAACCCATGGCGTACGGTCGGCGACCTGGGCGTAGCTGACCGACCAGTCGAAAGCGGCTCCGAAGCGTTCATAGCGGACGGCGAATTGCTGCTCGGGGCTGTCGGGATGGACATCTTCGACACCTGGGACGGCCACCGTGGGCAGCTCGGTGGCGCGAAATTCCGGCAACCAATGGAGGCTGAGCTCACCCCCGGCGACGTCGACCAGAGCCCGGACCGTGGCTATGCCGCGACGGTTGTCATTCTCGTCGTCCACGAGACGGCGATGATCCCGGGGGCCGACGACATCGGTGGGGTTGATCCGGTCGGTGCGCCCCCAGGCATAGACATCCCTGCCCGCCTCCAGTCGAAGACCCCCGAGCTTGGCGGCGACGAGGGCCTGACGAACCTCGATGCCGGCATCATTGTCGCCGGCGGGGTCGGTGCTGACCCAACCCTCCGTGCGAACCTCCAGGACGGAGTTCAGCGCGGTGGTCGAGCGCATCCAGATTTCCGCCCGGGCGAACAGGCCCTCATCGGGTTGGTTGAGCCGCGTGCCGGACCACAGGCCGGCGCGGGTCGAGAACTCCACCTCCGCCCGCGCCGGAGAAGACGCGAGGGCGAGGGTCCCGAACGCCAGTGCGGCGATCAGGATTTCGGGCCGCTGAGCGCCGCTCACGAGGTCAGAGCCCCCGGGGCCACTTCCGACGCCGCGACGGGCGCGTTGATCTTGAAGTCGCGAAAGTTCAGGACCGAAACGGTCTTTGCCCGCTCGTTGCGCATGGTGATGCGCATGGCCTGGGACTTGCCTTCCTTGGCGTCGAGGAGGCGGACGTCGCTGGCGTCCATGGTCTTCAGCAGCCCGCCGGACAGGTCGTAGAAGGTCGCCTTGGCGGCTACGGCGTCGGAGTCGCGAACCCAGGTCAGGCGACGCGAATAGCCGGTCTCCGCTGCGAGACCCTGACGGTTGGGCAAGCTCTCGACGACTGTGCAGGGCGCGCCGGCTACCGTCTCGCGTCGAAGCGTCACGTGACGCCAGTCGGCCACGTCATGACCGACGATGTCACCCAGGGAGAAGTCCGAGCCGAGCCAAGGGTCGCGCCGATTCGACGACACCAGCCGCCGGATGCGGCGCAGGGACGGCAGATAGACCCAAAGGTCGTCGCTCGCCGCCGGACGTTCGACCGTCAGGGTGCCGACGCCGCGCATGTCCGAGGGCGCGTTGATCTTCATCAGCCGCGCCATGGCCGCGCCATTTTCCAGAAGCCGGGAGGCCCCGGTTAGTTCGCGCAGTCGGGGCGCGCCCTGGCCGGTCAACTGCAGCTGAGCCTGGAACTTGGCGCTGTTGAACCGCCCGGCCTTGTAGGAGGCGGTCATCAACGCCTCGGCGGACGGAGTCGCGGCATGAGCGATCACCGGAGCCTGCAAGGCTGCGAAGAGGCCGAGGCCCATGGCGCGTCTATCGACGAGCAAAGGCGCGATTGTGCTGGTCATGTGAACTCCCTGAGTTGAAGGCGCAGGGAGGCCGTAACGGGCCCGGCTAAGAGCGCGCTTCAGACCAGACCAGTCAGCCTTTCTTTGTGCCTGATATTTCGTGCGCCCTGCGCCGTTGGTTACAGAGGCGCGTGCGCAATATTTGGAGGGGGCGCCCGTTCCGTAGCGTCAGGCGCCCGAGCGGTTGGAGAATCGGCAAGCGGATCAGCAGTGCGGCCAAGGTCGGCCAGCGAACGTCCACCCTCACAACCGCGGTTGCGAGCTCCTGCTTGCTTCGTGAAAGCGACTATCGACTGCGCCAATGCTCAAATGCTTCATATAAGAATTCACATATGAATTCACATATGACGCGATTTGGGGATGCGTCAACCGCCTAACCGTGGCATGTGTCGTACATGGCGAATTCTCATGTTTATCACCTGCTTCAGGTGGTGGCGCAGCAGTTGCGCAAGCAGGCTGACGAAGCCGGAATGGCGGCGGCCGGAGTCAGCGCTGCTCAGGGCGCCGCGCTCTTCGCCATCGAGCGTTCGCCAGGCTTGTCCCAACGCGAGGTGGCCAAGGCGCTGAAGCAGCAGGAGTCGGCGGTCACCACCATGGTCTCCCGCCTGCTCGCCGCCGAACTGATCACCCGCACGCCGCGCAGCAACGATCCCCGCACCCTGTCACTCGATCTCACCGACAAGGGTCGTGAGGCGCTGGTTCGTCTTCGCGCCGAGCTGGACGAGATCAATCGCGGGATCGCCGATGCGCTGTCCCCGGACGAACTGGAAGTTCTGGCCCCGGCCCTGGAGCGGCTGGCCGCAACGCGTTGAAGACCGCCGGCTGATCCAACCGCCAGCGCGCGCGTTGAGCGGTGATGGCCCGGCTCAAGACTTTCATCACCTCCGACGGTCTCACCGACTTCGTGGTCGCCACCACGTCTCGGCCAAAAGCCCTGGCCGCCTGGGGCGTCCACCAGGACCTGTTCAAACAAGGCGCAGCGCGCGAGACGGACGACGCGGCGCTCAAGAAGGCGGCGGAGAAAACACCGGAGGTCGTGCTTGAGCGTCCGGCTGGCGGGCGCAAGGGTCCGATCCAGGTTCCAAAGGAGGCGCCGCCGCCAAAGCCTTCCAAGGCGAAGGAGGCGGCACGCCTCGAACTGACAGCGTTGAAGGCCAAGCAGGAGGCGCTAGTCGCCGAGGAAGCCGAAGCGCAGGCTGCCTTAGCGAAACGCCGGGCGGCTCTCGACAAGGAAGCCGAGGAACTCACCAAGCAATTCGAGGCGCGTAAGGATGAGCTAGGGCGACAGTTGGCGGAGGCCCGGCTCAAGGCGCGATCTTAAACGGGAGCCGCCGGATGACGGCTCCCGTGTTGTTCTAGGCCAGCACGACCACCACGACGCGGCGGTTCTGCGCGCGGCCGTTGCGGTCGTCATTCGGCGCGACGGGAGCCTCTTCGCCATAGGAGATGGAGGCCATACGGTTGAGTGCGACGCCCTGCTTGTTCAGGAACTTGCGAACCGCTTCAGCGCGGGCTTCACCCAGCTTCTCGTTATACATCGGGTCGCCGCTGGCGTCGGTGTGACCCTGGATTTCCAGGTACACGTTCTTATTGTCCGCCTTCAGCTTCTCGGCGAACTCCAGAAGACGAGATTCCGCTTCAGGCGACAGCGCGGCCTTGTCCAGGGGGAACTTCACGCTGTCGTCCGACAGGACCATGGAATACATGAACTTGCCTTCGGCCAGCTTGCCGGCGGCGGTGGCCCGCTGCAGCGCTTCGCGCGAGGTGCGGTCGAGTTCGGCGATCTGACCGTCATGGGCGGTGACCCGAGTTTCGACCTGGCCGACTTGCGTATTGACGTACTTCTTGGTGGCGCAACCACTGACGGCGACGGCGCCGGCAAGCATCGCTACGGCGATCATGCCTTTCGATTTGAACTGCATCGAATTCTTCTCCCAGTTTTCGAGCGCGGGAGCGTGGCGACGCCTTGCGACAGGCCGAGCTTCCCAACCGCCCGATCCCGTCAGTCCAAAACGGCGCTTTAGTGGCCACTTGTTGGCGATAGCGGCGCCATTACAGCAAATGTTGTGCAAATTTGCAGTCAAGCTTGACGGGATTTTCGCGCGAACGCGGGAGTAACTTTCGCGTTCCAAAATTGATCTCAGAAAAATCAGCGGCAGCGATCAAGCAGGCTTCGAAAAGCTCGATCTTCATTGTCGCTAGCGTCCGCTACCCTAGTAGCACTTCCAGCGACCGCCGGTCGAGCGCGCAGAGATCACAAGCCCCTGAGCTTCTAAAACGTCGCAGACGCGCCAATCGCTTGCAGCGCAAGGTTCGGCTTGTTATTGCAAATCGTTCTCATTAGGCCGCGCTTCGCTCGGCCGCTCCGGACCTTGCATTTTTCGCGATGAGCCAAGCCAAAACCACCAGCCAGAGCCGCTCCTTCTGGCTCAAACAGCTGCACCAGTGGCACTGGATCAGCTCGGCTATCTGCCTGGTGGGCATGATCCTATTCGCCGCCACTGGCATCACGCTGAACCACGCGGCCCTGATTGAGGCCAAACCCAAGGTCATTTCCAAGGAAGCGGTTCTGCCCGCCGACATGATCACCGCCCTGGGCGTGAATGCACCGGCCGAGAAAGGCCCGCTGCAGGAACCCGTCGCAAAGTGGATCGGCAAGACCATGAAGATCGACGTGACCGGCCGCGAGGGCGAATGGTCCGAGGATGAGGTCTATGTCGCTCTCACCCGCCCCGGTGGCGACGCCTGGCTGAGCGTGGACCGCGTCACCGGCGACATCGCCTATGAGAAGACCACGCGCGGCGCGATCAGCTACCTGAACGACCTGCATAAGGGTCGCAACACCGGAACCGCCTGGATGTGGTTCCTCGACGTCTTCGCCGTCGCCTGTCTGGTCTTCTGCATCACCGGTCTATGCCTGCTGCAGATGCATGCCGGGGCGCGGCCCAGCACCTGGCCGATGGTCGGGCTCGGGATCGTGATCCCGCTCGTCCTCGTCATCCTTTTCATTCATTCCTGACGGAGCCTCGCCTCTATGCGCAAAGCCCTGCCCGCCCTCGCCCTTGGCAGCCTCGCCGCCACTCCGGCCCTGGCCGCTGACCTGAACGTGACGGTGGAGATCCCGCGCCTGACCGTGGCCGAGTATCACCGTCCTTACGCGGCCATCTGGCTTGAGCGGCCCGACCAGACCGCTGTCGGCACCTTCGCCGTCTGGTACGACACCAAGCTAAGGAACAACGAAGGCGAGAAGTGGCTGAAGGACATTCGCCAGTGGTGGCGTCGCGCCGGTCGCGAGATGTCCTTTCCCGTCGATGGCGTCACCAGCCCGACCCGCGCGCCCGGCCGTCACACGGTCAGCTTCAACAGCGCCAAGGGCCCGCTGAAGGGCCTGCCCGCCGGGGAATACATGCTGGTGGTGGAAGCCGCCCGTGAAGTCGGCGGCCGTGAGCTGATCAAGGTCCCGGTCCAGTGGCCGCCCAAGGCCGCCAAGACCACCAGCGCCAAGGGCTCGACAGAGCTCGGCGCCGTCACCGTCGTCGCCAAACCCTGAACGGAGCCAGACCCATGAAGAACACCCTGCGCCTGGCGCTCACCGCCGCGATCATCGCCGCCGCGCCGATGGCGGCCCACGCCCACCGTCAGTGGATGCTGCCCTCGGCCACCGTGCTGTCTGGCAACGACCCGTGGCTGACGGTGGACGCCGCCGTGTCCAATGATCTGTTCTACTTTGAACACCAACCCATGCGCCTGGACGGCGTGAAAGCGATCGCGCCTGACGGCACGGAAGCCAAGATCGAGAACGCCTCGACCGGCCGTTACCGCTCGACCTTCGACGTGCATCTGACCCAGAGCGGCACCTACAAGGTGATGAGCGGCGGCGACATGCTGAGCGGATCTTACAAGGTCGGCGCAGAGACGAAGCGCTGGCGCGGAACGCCCCCGGAGATCCCGGCCGGCGCGACCGAGGTTCGGACCAGCCAGAACCAGCGACGCCTGGAGGTCTTCGTGACCAAGGGCGCACCGACCACGACCGTCCTGACGCCGACCGGCAAGGGCCTGGAGATGGTCCCCGTCACCCACCCCAACGACCTGTTCGCCGGCGAGGAAGCGACCTTCAAGCTGCAACTCGACGGCAAGCCGGCCGGCGATGTCGAGGTCGAGGTCGTTCCCGGCGGCATCCGCTATCGCGACAGCCTGAACGAGATGAAACTGAAGACGGCCGCCGACGGCTCCTTCAAGGTCAAGTGGCCCGAGCCCGGCATGTACTGGCTGGAGGCTTCGGTGCGTGACGACAAGGCCACCGTGCCGAACGCCCAGCGTTCCGCCAGCTACATCACCGTCCTCGAAGTCCTGAAGCCATAAGCGGATCCGGCGGCGGTCCGCCCGTCGCCGGCCCACCCTCTTCCATGAATCGTGTCCTGGTCCCTCAGATCACCGTCGCGCCCGAGCGGCCGACGGGCTCTCCGCTCAGCCTGCGCGGGGAGACCATGGGCACGACCTGGTCGGTGAACCTGATCGATCCTGGGACCGTGCCGCGGCATGAAATCGAGGCCCTGATCGCCGCTCGCCTGCAGCAGGTGATCGATGAGATGAGCACCTGGGAGCATGGCTCCGTCCTCAGCCGCTTCAATGTGGCGGAGGCGGGCTCCTGGCACGCTCTTCCCGAAGCCTTCGCGACCGTTCTTGCCTGCGCTCTTGAGGTCGCCAAGGCCAGCGACGGCGCGTTCGATCCCACCGTGGGCGGCGCGGTCGATCTATGGGGTTTCGGACCGCGCGTAGTGAACGAGGCCCTGCCCTCGCCCGCCGAGAGCGCCGCGGCGGCCGCGACCATCGGCTGGCGTCGCGTGTCCATCGACGCTTTGGGGCGGCTGCAACAACCGGGCGGCCTGCGCCTCGACTTTTCCGGGATCGCCAAGGGTTTCGCGGTCGACCATCTGGCGGCCGGCCTGAAGGATCTAGGGGTGATCTCGGCGTTGATCGAGATCGGCGGCGAACTCTACGGATTCGGGGTCAAGCAGGACGCCAAGCCCTGGTGGGTTGAGCTGGAGAGCGCGCCGGAGACGGACCTCGATCGTTTCGTGGTCGCCGCCTGCGATCTGGCCCTCGCGACGTCCGGCGACTGGCGGCGGCGCTTCCGTCACGCCGGGGCGTGGTACGGCCACACCCTGGACCCCCGCACGGGGCGGCCGGTCTTCGACCCTGCCGCCTCCGTCACTGTTCTGCACAAAAGCTGTATGCGCGCTGACGCCGAGGCCACCGCCATCACCGTGCTCGGTGTCGAAGCTGGCCTGGCCTACGCGGAGCGTCGGAGCCTCGCGGCCGTGATCGTCGCTCGCTCGGCGGACGGATACGACGAACACATGACCTCGGCCTTCGCGGCCATGCTCGACGATGAATAGCCTGCCCGCTCTTACCGTTGAACGGTTGCTCTGGGCCGCCGCCGCGATCCTGGCCTATGCGCTGTTCTGTGGGGGCGTCGCCTTGCGCCGCGCCCTCATGCGCCGCCGCGCCAGACGGCAGAGCGAGGCCATGGCCGGCGGCGGAGAGGCCGTCCTGGTCGTCTACGCCAGCCAGACGGGCTTCGCCGAGGACCTGGCCTGGACCACCGCCAAGGCCCTGCAGATAGGCGAAGTCGGCGCGCGGGTAATCTCCATCGGGGATGTGACGGCCCAGGATTTGTCCGCCGCCAAGCGCGCGCTGTTCGTCGCCAGCACCACCGGCGAAGGCGATGCGCCCGATTCCGCCGCCCGGTTTGTCAGCAGGGTCATGGCGATCGAGCCGGACCTGTCCGGGCTCAGCTACGGCCTGCTGTCGCTCGGCGACAGCTCCTACATCCACTTCAGCGCCTTTGGCCGCCGGCTGGATGCGTGGCTGACCGAACGCGGCGCCGCGCCGCTGTTCGATCGGATCGAGGTGGACGACGGCGACGAAGGCGCCCTTCGTCATTGGCAGCATCAACTCAGCGCAATCAGCGGGGTCACCGACGCTCCCGATTGGAGCCGGCCGGCCTATGAGCGCTGGAAGCTGGTGGAACGCCGCCTGCTCAACCCCGGCAGCCCCGGCGGAGAAGCCTGGCATGTGGCGCTGGAACCGGCCGAGGGTTCGGCGGCCTGGGCGGCAGGCGATATCGCCGAGATCGGCCCGCGCAATGGCCCGGACGAAGCCGGCGCGCCCTCGCACCGGGAATATTCCATCGCCTCCATCCCCCAGGACGGCCGCATCGAACTGATCGTCCGCCAGATGGTCCGGCCGGACGGCGGTCTGGGCGTTGGCTCTGGATGGTTGACCAAGTACGCCGAGATCGGCGGCGACATCGACCTACGCGTCAGAACCAATCGCGCCTTTCACGCGCCGGAACCTTCGAGGCCGCTGATCCTGATCGGGGCTGGCACGGGCCTGGCCGGGCTTCGTGCGCATCTGAAGGCGCGAGCCGCCGCGGGCGCGCGTCGCAACTGGCTGATCTTTGGCGAGCGCAGCGCGGCGACCGACTATTTCCACCAGGCTGAGATCGAAGCCTGGACGAACGCAGGCGCCATCGAGCGCCTCACCCTGGCCTTCTCTCGCGACCAGGCGGAACGGGTCTATGTGCAGCATCGCCTGGCGGAGGCCGCCGACGACTTGCGCCTGTGGGTAGCGAGCGGCGCGGCGATCTATGTCTGCGGCGGGATCGAGATGGGCAAGGCGGTCGGGGCGACCCTGACCGACATCCTGGGCGCACAGGCCATGGCGGACCTGACCGAGAAAGGCTTCTACCGCAGGGACGTCTATTAATCGTCCACGTGGACCTTGCGGAAACGCCCCTGCAGATAGACCAGCGGCTCATGCGCGGGGTCGAACCGGACGCGCAGGATTTCACCCACGATCACACGGTGGTCGCCTGCGTCGAAGGCCTGGCTGATCCGGCACTCGAAATTGCCCATGCAGTCGTCGATGATCGGCGCGCCGGTGCCCCAGCTCTCGATCCCGACGCCGGCGAAACGGTCCTCGTCGCGCTGGACGAACTGGCGGGCCAGATCCTGCTGGCCGGCGTGCAGCACATTGACCGCGAAGGACCCGCTGGCCTCCAGTCCCGCTAGGCTGAACGAGTTCAGGTCCACGCAGATCAGCGCCAGCGGCGGATCAAGCGACACAGAGGCGAAGGAATTGACCGTGAAACCCAGCTTGTTCCCCTGGGGGCACCGGGCGGTGACCACCGTGACCCCGGTGGTGAAGCAGCCGAACGCGTCGCGCAACGCCCGCGCATTGGCGAGCGCGCCCTGATCCAGTTCGACGCGGGTCCCTGTCATGCGACCCTTTGAAACGAAAGCGGCGCGGGCTGCAACAGATCAGCCGCCCTGCGCGAAGGTGGCGGCGAGGATGGCCTCGATACCGGCCTGATCTACGGCGTCGAACGCGGCGGGCTTGTCAGAGTCCACATCAAAGACCGCCAACAGTTTTCCAGCGGCGTCGAACACCGGCACGACGATCTCGCTCTCCGAGCGGCTGTCGCAGGCGATGTGGCCCGGAAAGGCGTGAACGTCCTCGACCAGCTGAGTCTGGCCCGTCTCCGCCGCCGCGCCGCAGACGCCGCGGCCGAAAGCGATACGCAAGCAGCCCAGGGTGCCCTGATACGGGCCCACCACCAACTCGCGCGGCTTATCCGGATCGACGACGTAGAAGCCCGTCCAGAAGTAGTGATCAAAGCTGTTGGCCAGCATCGACGCCACGGTCGCCATGCGCGCGGTCAGGTTCGGCTCCCCATCCAGTACGGAGGCGATCTCCAGAGCGACCTCCTCGTAGCGGGCGGCCTTCTCGGCGGGCAGGATCTTGTCGTTGAATGCTTCAGCCATGGCTCGCCATATAGGGACGGCTCAGCCTTCCGGCGAGATCAGAATCTGAACCGGTTCGCCAAACCAGGCGACATGCTCGGAAACCAGCTGAATTTCGACGTTGAAAACGGGTCCCAACTGCCAGGGAATTTCCGCCTTCACGGTCACGCGGCGGCTCTCGCCGGCGGTGGTCTCTTCCGACGCTACAGGAAGATGAATCGCGTCCGCATAGGCCTTGGCGCCATCCGGGCCCGAAGCGTTCAGGCCCAGGTTCACCGCCCCGAAACCGGCCCCCGACGGGAGCCAATGGCCCCTGCCCTGATTGGCGAGGTTCAAGGTCGCCGTGAGGATGCGCTTCTCAGGCTCGAAGCTACGCTCGACGACCTCCAGGCGCCCGCCCAGCTGGTCGGCGAATCGGCTGCTGCCATCGAGCGGGCCGGCCTTGCGTAGGACGAAGACGCGCTTATCGTTCATCTGCCGCATGAGCTGCAGGCCGAGCTTGTAGTAGGTCCAAGGCGCCAGCAGGCCCTTGATGCCGCGATTGAAGCCCTTCAGATCGACGGTAAGCGGAATTTCGTTGAACACCGCCATCTCGATGCCGACGAAACCGGCCTTTTGAGCGTCGGCCCAGATGTCTTCGATGAAGATGTCGTTCTCGATGACGGCGAACTCGCGCATCTCCAATTGCGACTGGTCGGTGCGCGAATGGCGCGGCCCCGGTTCGTGAAAGATAGCAAGGCCGCCGGGGGCCAGGACGCGGTGGAATTCGTTGAGATAGGCCGCTTGGTCGGACACGTGGTGAAAGCTGTCGAAGCAGATCACCCGATCCACCGAGGCGTCGTCGAGGGGAACTGACTTCTCCTTGCGGATCGCTTCGAAGCGGATGTCCTGAGTACTCAGCAGCGGGTGCTCGTTCACGAAGCGCCGCGCCATATCCAGACCGCCCTCGGATATGTCCAGTCCAATGGGCTTGCAGCGCATCATCGACAGGGCGGCGCTGAGCCAACCGGCTCCGCAGCCAAAATCAACGATCACATGTCCCGGCTTGAACTTGCCCAGCTTCAGGACCGCGGCGAAACCCGACAGCGTCGCGGCCGTATCGTGGATTTCATGGTAGGGTTTGCGGAAGTGATGCACCCAAGGATCGTCGATGGTGCGGAAATACTCGTCCGCCCGCCGGACGTGATCTTCAAACGGATAGGCCTCGATCAACTTCTTCACGTCGATGAAGCCAGACGCATCGGTGTATTGGGCGGCGGCTTCGAAGCGGGTCGGTTGATTCATGGGTGCTCCGCACTGAGAACTGATGGAACGGTCACCCCAACCGCTTCGGCGCAATGGCGCTTCCAGAGGAAGCTACGCCGCGTGCGCTTGCGTCTTATTACCATGACGTGGTCGGGAATTGGTAGGCCTGGAGGGACTCGAACCCCCAACCAGACCGTTATGAGCGGTCGGCTCTAACCATTGAGCTACAGGCCCCACTTGCGCTTCGGCGCAACCGGATGCGCGGGTTACCATGACCTGCACGCGGCTTAAAGCTCCGGTTCATGTTGCAACGCTCAAGTTGCGCCGGTCGTTACGGCGGAACCCCGCCTTGGAGATTGATCGATGAAGACCCTGTTCCGCGCCGCCGCCTTGGGAGCGCTGCTCGTCACCGCCGGCGCGGCCTCCGCCAGCGCCCAGACCGTGCTCACCGCCGCGGACACTCAGTTCAAGGCCACCACCCTGAATCTGTCGGCCTATGGCGAGACCCGTGTCGCCCCCGACATGGCCACCATCACCCTGGGCGTGAACGTGGAGTCCCCCACCGCCGCCGAGGCGATGAAGGCCAACGCGTTACGCATGAACCAGGTGATCGCCGCCTTGAAGAAAGCCGGCATCGAAAGCCGGGATATCCAGACCTCGGGCCTGAACCTCAATCCTCAGTATGTTTATGAGCAGAACCAGCCGCCCAAGCTGACCGGCTATCAGGCGGCCAACCAGGTGACGGTGCGGGTGCGCGATCTGGCCAAGCTGGGCCAGGCCGTGGACGCGACGGTCAACGCCGGGGCCAACACCATCCATGGGATCAGCTTCGGCCTTTCGGATCCCGAAGGCGCCGAGAACGCCGCCCGTCGCGAAGCGGTGAAGGCGCTGGAGGCCAAGGCTGCTCTCTATGCGCAGGCCACCGGCTACAAGATCGTGCGCCTGGTGTCGCTGAACGAGTCCGGCGGCTATTCGCCGGAGCCCCCTCGCCCGGTGATGATGATGGCGATGAAGCGTGAGTCCGCAGACTCGACGCCGATCGAAGGCGGCGAACTGCGCGTCCGGATCGACGTGTCGGCCACTTTCGAGGCCGCTCGCTAGAGCTTGGCGACCCGGAAGGCGGCCTCGAGCCGGGTGCGGATTTCCCGTCCTGGCAAGGCGCGGTCGCCTTCCATCACCGCCACATAGACCAGGTCTTTGGCCGGGCCCGTTTGGGCGACGGGGCCGGTGACCCAGCCCACCGTGCGAGCGTCTTCCACCACGGTGTCGCAGCTCAAGGAAAGCACTTCGCCCTTGGCGGCCCGCTTGAGCATGTCGGCGGCGGTGACACTGCCTCCCTCGCAGGACGGCAGGGTCCGACCGCAAGTCAGGTGCGTGCCGTAGCGGTGGACCACCTCCCCATTCCCGCCAGCCTTGGCGAACAGCACGCAGGTGGAATCAGACCCCACCGCATTGCCGATCTCCTGAGCCAGCAGTTCGGCGTCCACGCCAGGAGGCGGCTTGGGCGTGCAGGCGACGACAGCCAGGACAGCCGCCATCGCGGCGATGCGAAGGGCGTAAGACATCAGAGCTTGTACCCGCCTTCGACGATCTTGGTGTGGACCACCTTGGTCAGTTTGACGAAGCCCTTGCCAGCGGGGCGGAAGAACAGCGGGTCCTTGATCCGGCCCGGGTCGAAGCCGTCTTGGACCAGATCGATCTTGCGGTACTTGAAGGTGCCCGTCGTCTCGATCTGGGGCTGTAGGCGCACGAACACAGGACGCGCATAGGCCGGCAGTTCCCGGTCAATGCAGTCAGCCAGCATCTTGATATCGAACTCCGGCCCGACCACGAGCGAGGCCATGCCGGCGCGGCCGTCGAAGCCATCAACCTGCACGCCATAGACGTTGACCTCCAGCACCCCCTCAACGCCGGACAGGTGTTCGGCGACCTCGCTGGTGGAGACGTTTTCGCCCTTCCAACGGTAGGTGTCGCCGATGCGATCGACGAAATAGAAGTAGCCGTCAGCATCGATGCGCATCAGGTCGCCGGTCCGGAACCAGGCGTCGCCCTTTTCAAAGACGTCGTGCAGCACCTTCTTCTCGGTGGCGGCCTTGTCGGCATAGCCGGTGAAGTTTGATCGCGCGTCCTTGGAGTCGATCTTGCCCAGGCATTCGCCCACCTGCCCGGGCCCGCATTCGATACAGAAGCCGGACGGGCCGCGGATCGGCTGTTCGGTTTCCACGTCGAACTGCACGAGCCGGATGTTGAAGCGCTTCTTCAGGTATTTGGGCACCCGGCCCACAGCGCCAACCTTGCCGTCGAAGTTGAACAGGCTGACGTTGCCCTCGGTCGCACCGTAGAACTCAAGCACGTTCGGGATGGCGAACCGTGACTGCATCACCTCCCAGACATCGGCGCGCAGGCCGTTGCCGAACGCCATGCGCAGCTTGTGACCGCGCTCCAGCGGGTGTTCAGGCTGGTTGATCAGGTAACGGCACAGCTCGCCGATATAGACGAACATGGTGCATTGGTTGGAGACGATGTCGTCCCAGAAGTGGGTGGCGGAGAAGCGCTTCTTGATCACCGCCGCGCCACCGTTCAGCAGGGCCGCACCAATGGCGCAAAGCCCCCCCGTCGCGTGATAGAGCGGCAGGCTGATATAAATGCGGTCCGTCTCGCGCGAGCCCGTCGAGCCGGCGAAGCCGCGCATATAGAGTTGGCACCGCATGTGGGTGATCTTGGCGGCTTTGGGCAGACCGGTGGTGCCGCTGGTGAAGATCAGCAGCGCGGTGTCCTTGGCCACCAGATCGCCCCGGACGTTCTGGCGATCCGGCCGCAGTTGCGAGCAGCTCTTCAGGGCGTTGACCAGGTCGCGCTGATCGCCATGGGCGGCCGACAAGGTCCATTGCTGAACCGGGCGCTCCAGGAGGGACTTGGCGCCCTCCACCACGGGTGCGGTCTCGCCATCGACAATGATGTGCCCCGCGCCCGAGATATTCAGGCAGTGCGCGAGGGCCAAGCCGGACAGGTTGTTGTTGATCAGGGCGGTGATCACCCCGACCTTGGCCAGACCATACCAGATGGCGACATATTCCAGCCGATTGGGCAGGTAGAGCGCCACCACCCGCCCACGGGTCAGGGACTGGCTCTTGGCCCAATGGGCATAGCGGTTGGCCAGCTGATCGAACTCGCCGTACGTGAGCGAGCGTCCCTCGAAGGTGATCGCCTCGCGGTCCCGGAACTTGTCGACCGCCGCCTCGATGTCGTCGCAGATCAGATTGCTGGAATCTGGCGCGATCGACTTCACGCGCCCGAGCGTGCGACGCAGCCCCTTGATGAACCGCAACTCACGCTTGATCCGGGCCTTGAGTCTCAAAGGGCGCGCCTCCCAAAACACTTGTTCTCACGTGTCGCGCACTCGACGCGTGAGGGTCAAGACCGGAAGACATAGAGAGACGCCTAACGACACCTATCGGCATTTACAGCGCCGATCGTGGCGCCGATGGCTCACCCCCGCCGCATGCGTGATCCCGCATAGGGCGCCAGCCCGTTGCTGTGGGGCAAACGGAAGATCACCTCCCCGCGCCGGAAATCGATCACGACGCTGCGGAAACGCTTGAGGATGTCGATCCCGAGCACGAAAGCCGGCTGCTCATGCATGTCCCACATTCGGAAGGTATGCAGGTCAGCGAAGACGATCGGCAGATTGTTGATGTCCATTCCGCCGACGCTGACCTGGCGCAGAACCGCCAGTTCTCCGGGGATCTGCTCGCCGGTCGGGCTGATCAGAGGAGCGGAGAGGAAGGTGTCGTTATAGGCCATCCGCTTGAGGCGCGTGGAAATCAGGCCTCGCAGGGCGGGGTTGCCCACGGTGCCGTCCGCCCCTGAATCCAGGAAGGCGGTGACCAGCGCTCCGCCGATACGGGCGTTGACCAGGGTCAGCGGGCCGGAGCGGTGCTGCGCCTGGACGGAAACGGCGCTGGTGTCGCCAAACGCCGGCGGCCCGCCAAATTTCAGGCTGGCGTTGGCGAAATCCAAGGTGAGCCTCTGCGTCGCCAGTTGATCGAGACCGATCAAGCCCGGCCCGCCCAGCCAGCGACGAGGCACCGAGGCCATGCGAACGCCGCGCGATACGCGCTTGCCCAGCTTGATCTCGCCGGCCTCGACCGAACCCGCGGTCTCGGGGCCGACAATCGTATTGAGCACGACGGGGCCGCGGTCAGGCAGCTCCAGCTGTGCGGCCAGCTCATTGGAGATGGCCGAATAGTTGGCGCCGGTGTCGATCATGAAAGGGAAAGGTCCCTTCCCGTTCACGAAAACCGGCGCGGTGATGCGGTTGTCGTTGTCCTGGCCAATGCCGACGTCCAGCTCTGGCGCGTGAGGGATTATGGGACTCACGACCGGGCTGGCCTGGGCCAGTCCGCCGATGCTGGACATGGCCAGACCCCACAGCATGGCCCTGCGGCGACTGATGTCGCGCGGCCCATGGTCCAAGACGTATCTCCCAATCATGTCGCGTCTCTTTCGGACGGATTTATGAATATCATATCACGGTTCGCCGACCTCCGCTTGTTCTTGAGCGTGGCGGGCAGGCGCACTAGCTTGCGCTCCCTCATTCTCCGCCGGCTATCGAGATCTCATGCGTATCGCGACCTGGAACGTGAACTCCGTAAACGCCCGGCTGGAGAACGTCCTGGCCTGGTTCGAGACGGTGCAGCCGGACGTCGCGGTGCTGCAGGAGATCAAGTGCGTCGACGAGAAGTTTCCAGCACAAGACTTTGAACACCTTGGCTATAACGTCGCCGTCCATGGTCAGAAGACCTATAACGGCGTCGCCATGCTGTCGAAGACGCCGCTGGAGGATCTGCGGCGCGGCCTGCCGGGCGATGACGCCGACGAGCAGGCCCGCTTCATCGAAGCGGTGACCGGCGGCGATACTCCTGTCCGGGTGGTGGGAATCTATCTGCCCAACGGCAATCCGATCGGCACGGACAAGTTCGCCTACAAGCTGGGCTGGATGGAGCGGCTGCACCGGCACGCCCAGGGCCTGCTGGCTTTGGAGGAGCGGCTGGTGATCGCCGGCGACTACAATGTCATTCCGGAAGACGCCGACGTCTATGACCCCAAGGCCTGGCTGGGCGACGCCCTTTTCCAGTCGGAGAGCCGCGCGGCGTTCCGGGCGTTGAAGAACCTGGGCCTGACGGACGCCTACATGCAAGTCGACGGCGCGCCGGGAGGCTACACCTTCTGGGATTATCAGGCCGGCGCCTGGCCGCGGAACAACGGCATCCGCATCGACCACGCCCTGCTGTCGCCCCAGGCGGCCGACCGCCTGAAGGCCTGCGAGATTCATCGCGACGTGCGGGGCACGGAAAAGCCCTCGGACCACGTGCCGGTCGTCATCGAGCTAGACCTTTAGGGGCCTTCGCGGACGGGCTGATTCGCCCTTAATCTGGTCCGCATGACTGAGTTCGCCCGCCTCCTCGTGATGTTGGCCGTCGCCGCGACCGCGGTGACGTTCGCGGGTAGCCTCGCGCGCTGGCTGCTGGACGAGGACCGCCGCATCCGCCGCGCCCTGTCCAAGGTGCTGAACGGCGCGCCTGACGCGCACATCATCGCCCGGGGCCGTGGACGTGGCGTGGGCTTCCGCCTCGCCAGCGGCTTGATCGCCACGACCTGGGACAAGGGCGGCTGGTGCCTGATCTACAGGCTGAGCGAACTGGTGGGGGCCGAGCTGCTGATCGACGGTCAGTCGGTCGGCCGGGTCTTCCGAGACGAGCCCAAGCGGTTCCTGGACCGCACCTACGGCGAGGCGCAGCGGGTCACCCTGCGTCTGGTTTTTGACGATCCCAAGCACGCCGACTTCGAGCTCGACCTGTGGGTTCCGTCCGACGCCGCCCTGCGCAGCGCGCCGACCGCAGCCAAAGCCGCGCAGGAAGCCAATAGCTGGCTGGCGCGCATCGAGGCCCTGCTAAAGCGCGCGCCCGGCACCCGAAACCCGCCGCCGCCCACGCCCATCGCTCGGCGTGAAGAGGCAGCGCCTGCCCCCCGGCCGATGCTGGACCACTTTGACGAGCCGGACTTCGCCGATGCGTTCGAGGAGGCGCCACCGCCGCCGCGTCCCACCCCCAAATCAGTCCCACCAAAGGCCGCCAAGCCGCCCGCCCCGGCCAAGGACGCCCTGCCCCTGTTCGCGGACGTCATCGACGATGATCCGCCGTGGGATGAGGACGACGACAAAGGCGAGCCTCGCCTTTTCTAGCGACGGGTCTCCCATGCGAGCCAGACCGCGATCAGGGCGATCACCACGCCCATGGCCTTGCGCAATCCGGACAGGTCGCCGCCCCTCCCGGCCTTGGCCAGGACATTGGCCGCGCTCGCCGCGCCCAGCACGATCGAACAATGCACCAGGGCGCTGACCGCGACATGCAGCGAGCCGAAAATCAGCGCCTGGGTCCGGGGAGCGGCGTGATCGACCTGGATGAAGCTGGGAAGCAGGGTGATGTAGAAGATCGCCGCCTTGGGATTGAGGATATTGGCGACGAAGCCGCGTAGGAAAAGCCGCCAACGCGACTGCCTATTCTGGTCCACGGTCCCGACGTCCGAGGCGCCGTTCCAGGCGTCCCAGGCCAGCCAGAGCAGGAAGGCCACCCCTGCCCATCGCAAGGCCTCGTAGAGCGGGCGGCTGACCAGGAATATCTCTGTCAGGCCGAAGGCGGCGGCCAGCATATAGGCCGTCAGCCCCGCCGTGACGCCGGCCACGGCGGCGAAGCCATCCCGGCGCCCCTGCCCCGCCGAAAGGGCGGCCAGATAGCCCATATTGGGGCCAGGCGTCAGTTCGACCAGCAGAACCGCGATGAGGAAGGGTCCTATGATCCCAGGATCTACGGGCCAGTCCCCATGTGCGACCATCGTCGGTTCCCCTCCCCGCGTCAGCCTTCGGCGGCCTGCTCCACCGCCAGGGCCAGGTCCAGGGCGCGGGCGGCCTCCTCGCCGGTCACCGCCGGGCGCGGGCTTTCGCCCCGGACGGCGGCCAGGAACTCGGCCACGCTGCGGCCCAGGGGGTCCTTGCCGGCCGGGGTGTTGTTGAAGTCCTCGATCAGCGGGAACGGCGTGGTGTTGCGGAAGGTCCGCGCCAGGAAGTCGATCTCCACCTCGCCCGAAGGATAGACGATCTTCATGGCCCGCTCGCGGGCCTCGGCCACGCGGGAGGCGTCGAAGGTGGCGATAAAGCCGTTTTCGAAGGTCGCCTCGGCTTTCACCCAGTCAAACAGATCATTGCGGGTCGCGCCACCTTCCGCCTCGACCGCGACGGGGTCGGCTTCGCAGACCGTAAGCGCTAGGTCGATGTCGTGGATCATCAGGTCCAGCACGACCGACACGTCCAGGCTGCGATCGGAGGGCGTGCCGCGACGCACCGCTTCCAGGCGGATCGGCTGTTCGGGGATGTCCAGCAGGCCCATGGCCTGGAACACCACCCGCTCCTGATGGCCGACGGCGAGCGGCAGGCCGCGCACCAGGGCGGCGGCGATCAGTTCGTCGGCGTCTTCCGGCTCCACCGCGACCGGCTTTTCCACATAGACCGGCTTGCCCTGCTCCAGGGCCGCGAGGGCGGGACCGGCGTGATGAACCGCGGGCGTGGCGACGGTCACCACATCCACGGCGGCGAGGAAGGCGGCCAGATCATCAGTCGCCTGGGCGCCAAGGGGGTCGGCCAGGGCCTTGGCGCGGGCCACATCCACGTCGAACACCATGGCGAGGGTCACGCCCTCGAGTTCGGCGTACTTCTTGGCGTGATAGCCGCCGAACACGCCCGCTCCGGCCACGCCGGCTTTGAGAATTTTGGTCATGGCGCCTCTTAGCGGATTTCGATGGGCGCGCGAACCGCTGGCGACGGATGCGCGTACGCGGTAAACAATCGTTTGAACAAGAAATTGCTCTGGGAGAGCGCCATGACCACGTCCCGTGAAATCCGCCTGAAGGCCCGTCCGGTCGGTATGCCCGCCGCCGAGCATTTCGAGCTTGGCACCATCGAACTGCCCGCCCCCGGCGCCGGCGAGGTGCAGGTTCGAAATCACTGGATGTCGGTCGATCCCTACATGCGCGGACGCATGTACGACCGCCCCAGCTATGTTCCGCCGTTCGAGCTGGGCAAGGCCCTGCAAGGCGGCGCGGTGGGCGAGGTGATCGCCTCCAACGACCCGTCGCTGAAGGTCGGCGACATCGTCATGTCGATGTTCGGCTGGCGCGAGGCGTTCAACGCCCCGGCCGGCTCGGTGCAGAAGATCGACGCCAACGGCCTGCCGCTGCAGGCATTTCTCGGCGTCGCCGGCATGCCGGGCCTTACCGCCTATGCCGGCCTGCTGCGCGTCGCGGCGCTCAAGGACGGCGACGTGGTGTTCGTCTCCGCCGCCGCCGGCGCGGTCGGCCAAGTCGTCTGCCAGATCGCCAAGATCAAGGGTCACACCGTGATCGGCACAGCCGGCGGACCGGACAAGGTCGCCTTCCTCAAGGAGATCGGGGTCGATCACGCCATCGATTACAAGGCCGTGCCCGACCTGAAGAAGGCGCTGAAAGAAGCCGCGCCCAAGGGCATCGACGTCTATTTCGACAATGTCGGCGGCGATCACCTGGAAGCCGCCCTCGACGCCGCCCGCCCCTTCGCCCGCTTCGCCGAGTGCGGAATGATCTCGCAGTACAACGAGACCGGAGAGCCGAAGGGGCCGTCGAACATCATGCTGGTGGTCGGCAAGAACATCCGGATGGAGGGCTTCATCGTCTCCAACCACTACGACCTGCAGGGCGCGTTCCTGAAGGACATGGCCGACTGGATCGGTTCGGGGAAACTGAAGTGGAAAGAGACGGTCGAGGTCGGCGTAGAGAACGCTCCCGAGGCTTTCATCAAGCTCTTCAAGGGCGAGAACATGGGCAAGATGCTGGTCAAGCTGAGCTGACCGGCGATTCCCCTCCTCACGCTGGATCACGCTTTCCGTGAGGATGCGTGATCCAGCGGTGAAGGTGAAATTTCCGCTAGAAATATGGGCGTTGGCGATTTTTTTGCGCTGCGAAGTGAAAAATGCCTCCTAAATCGGTAGCGATTTCGTGATCGAGGTTTTACTGTAAGCGTGTCGGCGTTCGTAACGCGCGGCGGTTGTCTGGCGCGGAGCTCAAGGTCTTGCGTAAACACCGGTGCGAAAAGCGGATTTCCACCCATCTCGGCAAGCTTGAGCGGACCGCAGACTGATCATGGACCAGATGAGCGACCGCGCGGTTTTCGCCACCCCCGAGCCTGGGCGTGACACGATCTCCTCGGAAAACGATCTGACCAACCTGGCCCCCGACATGCCGACCGAAGCGCCGCTGGCCATGCCGGTGCGCGATCTCGCCGACTGGGACGGCGCCAGCCCGGCCGCCACCCCGGAAAGCTCGCCGGTCGATATCCTGGTGCGCCGCCTGTCGATCTTCGCCCTCACCGCCCTGCTGGCCCTGGCTGGCTGGAAGGCGACCTACGACACCGTGGCCCTTGGCGGCATCACCCGCCTGGAAGCCATCTGCCTGACCCTGCTGGCGCCGCTCTTCCTGGCCCTGTCCCTGTGGTTCTGCACCGCCGTGGCCGGCTTCGTGATCCTGCTGCGCCATCCGAAGGACCCGCTGGGCATCGACGAGGAAACCGCCATGCCGCGCCTTCGCGCGCGCAACGCGATCCTGATGCCCATCCACAACGAAGACGCCAACGCGGTGTTCGCCCGCCTGCGCGCCATGGACGAGTCCCTGGCCGAGGCCGGCGCCAGCGACCGTTTCGACATCTTCGTGTTGAGCGACACCCGCGAGGCCGCGATCGCCCTGGCCGAACAGGCCGCGTTCACTCGTTTGCGCCGCGAAGCGTCCAGCAACGTCTATTACCGCCTGCGCACCCAGAACACGGGCCGCAAGGCCGGCAACGTGGCCGATTGGGTCCGTCGCCATGGCGGCGCCTATGAGCACATGGTCGTGCTCGACGCCGACAGCCTGATGACCGGCGAGGCGATGGTCCGCATCGCCGACGCCATGGAGCGTCACCCGAGCGTCGGGCTGATCCAGACCATGCCGGTGGTGATCAACGGCCAGACCATCTTCGCCCGCTGCCTGCAGTTCGCGACCCGCCTGTATGGCCGCGTGGCCTGGACCGGCCTTGCCTGGTGGTCGGGGTCGGAAAGCTCCTTCTGGGGCCACAACGCCATCATCCGGGTGCGCGCCTTCGCCGACACCTGCGGCCTGCCCGTCCTGAACGGTCCCAAGCCGTTCGGCGGTCAGGTGATGAGCCACGACGCCCTGGAATCCACCCTGCTGCGCCGCGGCGGCTGGGGCGTTCACCTGGCGCCCTATCTGGAGGGCTCCTATGAGGAGTCGCCGCCCAACCTGCTCGACTTCGCCTCGCGCGACCGTCGCTGGTGCCAGGGCAACGTCCAGCACATCCCGCTGATCGGCACGCCGGGCCTGCACTGGCTGAGCCGCCTGCACCTGATCATCGGCTGCCTGTCCTATATCCTGTCGCCCCTGTGGTTCGCCGCCCTGAGCGTTGGCGTGGTCTCGCGCCTTCTGATGCCCGACCTGAAGAAGGCCGTGTTCCAGTGGGCCGACGTGCAGGCCGCCGCCGAGGCGCTGATCAACTGGAAAGAGATCCAGGCCACGGCCTGGGCCATCATCATCACCGGCGTGCTGCTGTTCGGCCCCAAGATCCTGGGCCTGATCCTGGTCCTGCGCTCCAAGGTCGAGCGCCGCGCGTTCGGCGGCGGCAAGGCCATCGTCAAGAGCCTGGGCGTGGAGATGGTGCTGTCGGCGCTGGTCGCGCCGATGCTGATGTTCACCCAAACCCGCGCCCTGGTGGAAATCCTGCTTGGCCGCGATAGCGGCTGGGCGCGCCAGCGCCGCGAGGCCGACCGTATCAGCTGGGACGAATCCATGCGCGCCATGGGCTGGATCACCGCCGCAGGCGTCATTCTGGCCGGCGCCTTCTGGTTCACTCCCGACCTGCTGACGGCCACCGCGCCGATCCTGGCGGGCCTGATCCTGGCCGCCCCCCTCGCCGTTCTGGGCGGTCACCGCGCCGTCGGCCTCAAGGTGCGCGACGCCGGCTTCTTCATGACGCCGGAAGAGCGCCGCCCGCCGATGATCGCCCGCAAGGCGCTCGGCCTGAAGCCGCTGGCGCCCGAACCCTTCCGCGTTCATGGGGGCGAACCGGCCCGCGGCGCGCTGGAACAGGCGTCCTAAAACACAGTTCTCTGTCTGGCGGCGTTGGCCCGCCGGGCGTTCGGAGATAGAACCGCGCCTTACCTCCCTTGGAGTACGGTCGTGTCCCGCCTGTTCAACGCCTATGTGATCATCGACTGGAGCGCCTCGGCCAAGCCGAAGACGGGCAAGGACTCCATCTGGATCGGCGTGCTCAAGCGTGACGTGCGGTTCCGCCTGACGTTCGAGGCCCACAACCCCGCGACCCGGGACGAGGCCATGAAGGTTCTGGGCGATGTTCTGGCCGACCTGCGCCGGCGCAGCGAGCGGGTCCTGATCGGCTTTGACTTCCCCCTCGGCTATCCGTCGGGCACGGCGAAGATGCTCGGCCTCGACCCGGCCGACTGGCGCGGCCAGTGGGCGTTCATGACCAAGAACGTGGTCGACAAGCCCAACAACACCAACAACCGCTTCGCCGTCGCGGCCAAGATGAACCGCCTGATGACCGACGAGGCGCAGCCGTTCTGGGGCTGCCCGGTCAACGACGCCCAGCGCTGGCTGACCACCACCAAGCCGACCGCCCGCCGCGACGATGTGCCGGCGGAGTTTCGTCATGCCGACAAGGCGGCCAAGGGCGCGAAGAGCGTCTGGCAGATCTTTGGCAACGGCACGGTCGGCAGCCAGGCCATCGTCGGCATTCCCCATGTGGCCGCGCTGAAGAAGGCGCTGGGCGACAAGGCCAAGGTCTGGCCGTTCGAAACCGGCTGGCGCGCCCAGTCCCCCGCCGATCTGGATGGGCTGGAGGCGGTCATCGCCGAAATCTATCCCGCCCTGGGCGAGGTGAAGCCCGAGGGCGACGAAGTCATCGACCGCGCCCAGGTCCGTGCCTTGTGCGAGCAGTTCGCCCGCATGGACGAGGCCGGCAAGCTGGGCGCCGCCTTCGGTCCGCAGAGCGCTGTCTCGACCGAGGTGTTCGACGCCGTCGAGCAGGAAGAAGGCTGGATCCTCGGCGTCTGATCGTCACCAAAGTATCCAATCGCCGCGTATCCGGACTGGAAGCGGTGACAACGACGACTGCGAAGACAGGATAGGCCCGGTTTGGGCGGCGGGGATAAATCTGTCCGGCCGCTAGCCGCGCCTTGGCGGCGAAAGCCCTGTCAGCTGGGAATTTGGCGCTGGATCGCCTGAATTGGCGGCCCGCGGACGCGGGGGCCCTCGCCACGAGGGCGGGAGGCTTTGGCTAGCCAGGCAGGCTCGGAAAAATGTCTCCAAAGTCCCCTGAAAGGGCCCCGGTGTATCGGGAGTATCGGTCTCCAGAGTCTCCTAGAAGCTGTCGCGGCGGATCAGCATCTCAAAGCGGGTGCAGAGGAACACGGCGGCGGCCAGGCTGGCGGCGATGACGCCCCAGACGATGCCGTTCAGGCCCATGCCCATGGGGACAGCCAGGAACCAGGCCAGCGGGGTCATGATCGCCGCATAGGCGATGACGTGGGTGATGGTGGGCACGAGCACGTCGCCTCTGGCGCGCAGGGCCTGGGCCGCAACCACCTGCACCGCGTCCGCCGTAAAGAACAGGCAGGCCAGGACGATGGCCGGCGCGGTCAGGGCCAGCAGGCCGGGATCGCTGGTATAGGCGCGCGCGATCGGGCCGGCGGTCGGCCAGACGATGAACGAGATCAGCGTTCCCGCCAGCAGGGCCACGCCACCGCCCAGGATGCCCGCACGCTCCACGCCCGCCCGATCCCTGGCTCCATAGGCGGTGCCGACCAGGACGCCGGTGGCCGTGGACAGGCCCAGCGGGACCATGAAAATCAGGGCCGCGACGTTCAGCACGATGGCCCAGGCGGCCACCTCGGCCCCGCCGACCATGCCGGCGAAGATGCTCATGGCGGCGAACGCGCCGGACTCCACGAAATAGGAGGCGCCGGCCCCATAACCGACCTTGCGCTGTTCAGCGGCGGCGCCGGGTTCGCGCGGCGCGCGGCGGAAGACGCCGAGGGCTCTGGCCTCCTTCATGCCGAAGACGCAGATCAGCATGGCGATCATCAGGAAGACGCGCGAGCCGAACGTCGCCCAGGCTGAACCCACCGCGCCCCAGGCCGGGATGCCCAGCACGCCGGGCACCAGCAGCAGGTTGAGGGCCAAATTCAGGCCGTTGGCGATCCACATGATGGCCAGGCCGGGCCCGGGCCGCGACAATGCCTCCAGATAATAGGTGGCCGCCACGGAGATGAGGTACGGCGTCAGGGAAAGGGCGAAGACCAGAAGGGCCGCGCTGGCGCCGTCGGCGAGTCCGGCCTCCAACTTGAGGGCATGGAGCATGGGCGGACCCAGCAAGATCAGCCCGACGGTCGCGATCATCCCCACCCAGAAGGCGTAGACGATCCCACGCCGCAGGATCGCGCCGGTCTCGGCGCGACGGCCCTCGCCCAGTCGGCGGGCGGTCATGACCTGGACCCCGGCCAGAAGGCCGACGCCCGTGGTGACGATGGCGGCGGTCGGCGCCCAGCCGAGGGCGTGGAAGGCCAGTTGCTGTGCGGAGAAGTGGCCCACGACGATGGCGTCGGTCAGGCCCATGACCATGATGCCGAGCCGGGCCAGGATCACCGGCCCTGCAAGTCGCAGGAGGGCCGACAGATCGGCTCGCATCAGGCTGTTGAACATCGGTCGCCCCGAACAGGAAGGGCGCGGAAGGTGGCCGAGGCCCGGGGCCTTGGCAAGTGTACCCGAGGTGCGGCCGCCCCGGTCCGAAGACCCAGGCGGCCAGCTTTCCCTCTGGAGGAAGTCAGTTGGCGGGCTTGGCCTGCGCCTGCTTGATCAGGGCGTCGGCGGCGCTGACCTTGCCGTTCTTGTCCTTGTCCTGCTCGGCGAAGGCGCGGGCGCCGGAGGCGTCGTATTCGGCCTTGCTCATCTTGCCGTCCTTGTCCTTGTCCAGGACGCCGAAGCGGACATGGGTCTGGCGCACCTCGCGCTGGCGGTCGGCCAGCTTGTCTTCGGCGGACTTGTCGGACTTGGCCAGGCGAGCGTCGAGGCGAGGTTCGAACTCGGCCAGGTACTCGGCGTCGGACACCCAGCCGTCGCCGTTGGCGTCGGTGGCCTTGTAGCGGGCGGCGCGGCCGGCCTCGAACTCAGCCTGGGTCACTTCGCCGTTCTTGTCGGCGTCATAGTCGGCGACGAAGGCGTTGAGGGCGTGCGGCGCGGCCAGGGCCGGCGTCGCGAGCAGGCCGGCGAAGGCGGCGGCGATCAGGATATTGCGGGTCATGGTGCTGTCTTCCCTTACTGGGCGGCTTCGAAGCTGAGGGTGTGGGTGTAGGAGCGGTACGGCGTCTCGGCGCCGGCCGGAGACGCGGTGCGGTGGCGCACGATGGTCATGTAGAGACCGGCGTCCGGCGCCGTCAGGCTGAAGGTCCCGTCGGCGGCGGTCCGGGCCTCGCCCGCGACCTTCCGCCCATCGAAGATCCCGTTGGCGCGGTAAAGGCGGATAAGGGCGCCAGCCAGGGGTTCGCCGTCGAACAGCAACTGGAACTTGGCGGCCGACCCGGCGCCGATGTCGCTGGGGTGAGTGACGGGCTTCAGCTCCAGCCCCACGCCCTTGGGATCGAGGGCGGCGGCGCTGGGCTTGCCCTTGGTGACATAGGCCTCCGCGGTGGTGATGCTGGCCACATCGACGAGCTTGGCGCCGGCGGGAGCGCCCTCCGCCTCCTCACCCACCATCAGCCATTCGCCCTTGGCGTCCTGGTACATCTTGCCCTTGCGGCCCTGGCGGGGACCGGTGGAAAAGCGATAGGTGCCCTCGCCGGGGGTGGCGGCCTCGAGCACGGCCAGGTCGCGCAGATAGGTCGGGGTTCCAATGGGGGCTTCGGCGCCCGCCGGGCTCTTGGCGAAGAAGAACGTCGACTTCAGCACCACCTCGGGGACGAACGGATCCTCGGTGAAGGACGACTGCAGGGTCACGTGGTCGGCCTTGCCGCCCAGGGTGAAAACGGTCGGCAACAGGTACGGCATGTGCGCCGAGGCGACGCCCGCCGCCGCCAGCACGACCACGGCCGCACCGGCCGACAGGGTGGTTTTCAGAAGTCTCATGCTCGCCCCAGACGTTGGTCGCCGACGACCGTGTCGGCCAAGCCCCGATAATGCAGTTGAGACTCACTTGCAATTAAATCGTCGCTGGGGCACTTAAGCGTCGCCGTCGGGGCCAAGGCGTGCAGACACGAAAGACGCGCGAATGCGTCTCATAAGCATCTCTTGGGGATTACCATGAAGCTTCTCTCGCCGCGGTCCCGGACCGCCCTTCTCGCCGGCGCGTCCACCCTGCTGCTGGCTACCGCCGTCCAAGCTCAGGACGATTCGACCGCCAAGCTGTCGCTGGGCCGCGTCATCGTTTCGGCCGGCGCCGAGAAGGTCGCCATCGACACGCCGCAGGCGGTGACGTCGCTGGATCAGGACGACATCGACGACACCCAGGCCTCCACCATCGGCGACGTGCTGGAAGGCATTCCGGGCGTCAGCGTCCAGGGCGGCGTCAGCGCCCTGGGCCAGGGCTTCAACATCCGCGGGCTGGGCACGGGCGTGGCCGACTCCGACAGCCGTATCCTGATGCAGGTGGATGGGGTGTCGAAGTTCTTCGAGCAGTACCGGATGGGCGCGTTCTTCAGCGAGCCGGAGCTGTACAAGCGCGTCGAGGTCCTGCGGGGACCGGCCTCCTCCACCCTCTATGGCGCCGGCGCCCTGGCGGGCGTGGTCAACTTCACCACCAAGGACGCGTCTGACTTCCTGAAGGGCGACGACCCGTTCGCGGTTCGTCTGCGCGGCGGTTACGAGACCAACGCCAACGCCCGCTTCGGCTCGGTGATCTTCGCCGCCAAGCCGGTGGAGAACCTGGACCTGCTGGCCATGTACACGGCCCGCAAGAGCGACCACTACGAGAACGGCGCCGGCGTCGAGATCAATCCGTCGAACGTGGACTCCAGCTCCTACCTGCTGAAGGGCCGCTACTACATCGGCGGCGACAAGGGCCACAGCATCTGGGCCAGCTACCAGAACTGGATGAGCGACAGCACGCAGATCTACGATCAGGCCGAGGCGTTCGGCACCACGCCGGTCCGCCGCAAGGTCGACGACGACACCGCCGTCATCGGCTACGAGAACGACTTCAACGGCTCCAACCTGTTCAACCTGTCGGCGCAGGGCTCCTACGCCATGTCGAAGGTGGAGCAGCGCGAGACCACCTTCCTGTCGGGCGTGGTCTATTCGGAGTTCTCGTACGAAACCCTGCAAGGGCGGATCGAGAACCAGTCCAAGTTCACCCTGAGTCCGGACTGGACCGCGTTCCTGTTCGTGGGTGCGCAGGCCTACAAGCAGGAGCGCCGCAATCCGCGCGTCACCACGACCGGCACGACCACGCCGGGCGCGGCGACCCACCCGGAAGGGGACATGGAGAAGTACGGCCTGTACGCCCAGGCCGAGTTCGTCTGGTCCGACAAGCTGACCATCATCCCCGGCGTGCGCATCGACTGGACCAAGCTGGAACCCGGCGCGGGCGTGACCACGCGCACCGTGGTGAAGGATGACGCCATCTCGCCGAAGATCGCGGCCATCTACGCGTTCAACGACACCGTCTCGGTGTTCGGGTCCATCGCCCATACCGTGCGCATGCCGGTGCTGGACGAGATCTACAGCCGCACCAGCGCCACGGCGACCAACTTCGCCCTCAACCTGGAGCCGGAAGAATCCGACAACTACGAGGTCGGCTTCACCCTGTCGTTCGACGGCGTGGCGCTGCCGGGCGACGCGGTTCGGCTGAAGACCACGGCCTTCCGCAACGACGTGTCGAACCTGATCACGCGGGGCACGGCCACGACGCCGTACTTCGTCAATGTCGGCGAGAGCCGGTTCGAAGGCGTGGAGATCGAGGCCGAATACGCCTCGCGGGGCCTGTTCGCTCGGGCGGGCCTGTCCTTCATCGAGGGCGAGGATCAGATCCGCAACGTGCCGCTGAACACCATCCCCGCCGACGAGCTGAATCTGACGGTCGGCTATCACTGGCTGGACAAGGGTGTCGCGGCTGGTTGGCGCGGCGAGTTCGCGGCCGACCAGAGCGAGGTGTCCATCGCCTCGGAACGGACCGCCGGCTACAGCCTGCACAACCTGTTCGTCAGCTGGAAGCCGCGTTCGGGCCTGCTGGAGGGGCTGGATGTCCGCGCCGCGATCGACAATGTCGGCGACAAGAAGTACCGCCGCCACCTGTCGTCGCTGGACGCTGAAGGGCGGACCTTCAAGCTGACGGTCGGCAAGACCTTCTGATCGTGCGCGCGGCTTCCCGCATTCGCTGGATCGCCTGGACAGGCGCGGCCGGGGCCCATGGCCTGGTCGCCCTGGCCATGGCCATGGGCCTGTCGCCCACGACCCGGATGATGCAGGAGCCGTTCGCCATCTCGGCGGAGCTGGCGCAGGTGCGCGGGGGCGAGGTCGTCTCCCGCGCGCCCTTCCCGCCGGCGCCGAGCGTCGCCGAGACCCAATCGGTCCCGTCCAAGCCGGACGCGGCCGCGCCGTTGCAACCGCCGCCGCCGCCCGAGGTTGTCCCCCTTTCCTCGGCGGTCCGGGAGTCATCCGCCCGGACGGAAGCGGCGCCGGCGGCTTCGCAACCCACCCGGCAGGCCGTCGCTGACGCCGCGCCGCCGAGTTCAGGCCCGGGCCCGGCGACGCCCGTCGCCGCGCCGGCCCGCCGGGTGGGGACTGCGACCGGCATGGATGTCGATGCGCCGCACGGCGCCGGCAAGGATTACGCCTCGCGGCTGCGCAGCTGGCTGGAGTCGCACAAGACCTATCCCCGCAAGGCGCGGATGCGCCGCGAGGAGGGTGTGGTGGAGGTGCGTTTCGTGGTGGATCGCAGCGGTCATGTGCTGGACGGCGATATCGTGCGCGGCTCGGGGCACGCACTGCTGGACACCGAGGTCCTGGCCATGCTCGCGCGGGCGGACCCGTTTCCGCCCGCCCCGCATCACATGCGCGGCGAGCGGATCGAGATATCGGCTCCGGTCGAGTTCTTCCTCAACCGCTAGACGGCTGGATCAGCCAGCCTTGCGCAGGGTGTCCTCGCGGGACGCCTTCAGCTTTTCAGCCATCAGGAAGGCCAGCTCCAGCGCCTGTTCGCCGTTCAGACGCGGGTCGCAGTGCGTGTGGTAGCGGTCGCCCAGATCACCCTCCGACAGGGCGCGAGCCCCGCCGAGACATTCGGTGACGTTCTGGCCGGTCATTTCCAGGTGGACGCCGCCGGGATGGACGCCTTCGGACTCGGCGACCTCCACGAAGCCGCGAACCTCGGCCAGGATCCGGTCGAAGGGCCGGGTCTTGTAGCCGTTAGCGGCCTTGAGGGTGTTGCCGTGCATGGGGTCGGTGGACCACACGACGGTGCGGCCCGAACGCTTGGTCGCCTCCATCAGGCGCGGCAGGCGGTCGGCGATCTTGTCGGCGCCGAAGCGGCCGATCAGGGTCAGGCGGCCCGGCTCGTCATTGGGGTTCAGGGCGTCGATCAGGCGCAGCAGGTCGTCGGGCTCCATGGTGGGGCCGCATTTGACGCCGATCGGGTTCTTCACGCCGCGCATGAACTCGATGTGCGCGCCGTCCAGCTGACGGGTGCGCTCGCCGATCCACAGCATGTGGGCGCTGGTGTCGTACCAGTCGCCCGACGTGGAATCGATGCGGGTCATGGCTTCCTCGAAGCCCAGCAGCAGGGCTTCGTGGCTGGTGAAGAACTCCACCTGATGCAGGCCCGGATAGGTGTCGGGGGTCACGCCGATGGCGGCCATGAAGGCCAGGGATTCGCTGATCTTCTCCGACAGCTCGCGGTATCGCGCGCCCTGCGGGCTGCCTTCGACGAAGCCGAGGGTCCAGCGGTGGATGTTGTACAGGTCGGCGTAACCGCCGGTGGCGAAGGCGCGCAGCAGGTTCAGGGTCGAAGCCGACTGGGCGTAGGCCTTGAGCAGACGATCCGGATCGGGGATGCGCTCTTCGGGGTTGAAGCC
This sequence comes from Caulobacter sp. NIBR2454, assembly GCF_027474405.1. GTDB lineage: Bacteria > Pseudomonadota > Alphaproteobacteria > Caulobacterales > Caulobacteraceae > Caulobacter. The sequence continues at coordinate 1,506,570 of NZ_CP114871.1, read as the reverse complement.
CATGCCGTTGATGTTGTCGCCGCGGTAGGACGGCAGGGTCACGCCATCGATGGTCTCGATGGGTTCCGAGCGCGGCTTGGCGAACTGGCCGGCGATGCGGCCGACCTTCACCACCGGCTTGCCGCCGGCGAAGGTCATCACCACCGCCATCTGCAGGATCAGGCGGAAGGTGTCGCGGATGTTGTCCGCGTGGAATTCCTTGAAGCTTTCGGCGCAATCGCCGCCCTGCAGCAGGAAGGCGCGGCCCTGGGCCACGTCGCCCAACAGGCTTTTCAGGCGACGGGCCTCGCCCGCAAAGACGAGCGGCGGCATCTGACGAAGCGTGCCTTCGACCCGTTCCACAGCGGCCATGTCGGGATAGTCCGACGGCACATGCTTGGCGGGTTTGGCTCTCCAGGACTGCGGGGTCCAGCGTTGGGTCGTCATGACGGCTACTCAGGGAACGGAAGAAGGGTGCGGTTTCTATCCTAAACCGAAGCGCAAAGCAAAAAACGTGCGCAAAACGTCTCGTTTCATAAGAAACGAAGGAAAATTTTTGCCCTCTAGGCCCGCGCGCGGCGGAGAATGAGGCATGTACATGCCGCAAGCGCGCCCAGACCTAACCACCACTCCTGCCAGAGGCCGAAACTGATGGCGCCGACGGTCATGTAGGCGATGAGAGCCGCCAGACCGGCGGCGGCCTCGGGGCGGTTCTCCTCGGCCTGATTGGCCAGGTTGAAGGCCGTCCAGCAGAAGAACACCGCGCCCAGGGCCGCGCCCAGGGCGCCGAGTTCAAGCCAAAGCTGCAGGGCGCCGTTGTGGGGATGAAGGGGTATGGCGGGATCGAAGGTCCGGCTGGCGTCGAAGCCCCACCCCTGCCCCGGCCGCTCCAGAATCTTGGCGGCGGTGAAGGCCCAGATGTCCAGGCGGGCGTCCCAGGACTGGCCGACCAGGCGATGGAGCCAGGCGAAGAAGCCGTTGCGCGCCGCCTCCAGGGTCAGCATCGGCATGATGGCGAAGTAGAGGGCGATGGGCGGGATGAAGGCCAGACCCGCCAGGCGACCGCCGTAGCGAACGGCTGCGAAGGCCAGACCGCCTAGGACCAGGGCCAGGATCGGCGCGTCGGCGCCCAGCAGGATGGATGCGGCCGTCAGCAGCAGGCCCGCGGCCGGAGCCGCCAGCTTCCAGCCGCTACGCCACGCCGCTACGGCGGCCGGCCAGAACAGCACCGCCAGGACGTACAGCCCTTGGGCGATGTTGCGGCGCGCTAGGTCGGGGCGGATCGGATCGCCGATGGCCTGCTTGATCGCCTGGTAGAGGCTGGCGCCCAGCAAGGCCTCCACGAACAGGATCAGCGCCAGGGCGCTCGCTCCGGCCGCCAGCAGCGTCTGCGCCCGCCGCGCCGACCGCACGGCCAGCCGACCGAAGGCCAGGATGGCGGAGCCATAGAGGGCAAGCTGCAACGGCAGCTTGAGGGCGTTCTCCATCGCCGCCTTGGGCTTGATGGTGACGTAGGGGCTCCAGTCCAGGCTGATCAGGGCCCAGAGGATCAACAGCAGCAGCGGCGCGAGCGGCAGGATCGAACCCCATCGCCGACGCAGCAGCGGCAGGGCCATGACCCCGGCGATCCCCATGAGCGGCGCGAACGCCAGGGGCGCCAGGTAGCCGAGGATGGGCGTCAGGACGAGGACGAAGCCGGCGATGAAGCCCAGCCAGGTCTCACCCCGCGTCGGACGGTCCGCCGCTTCTGTGGAGACCGCGGTCAAGCGCCGCCAAGCTCCTGCGGAACGTACTTCTCGCGCATGGTGACCAGTTCCTCGGCGGCGGTCGGGTGAACCGCGCAGGCGGAATCCCACTGGGCCTTGGTGGCGCCCATCTTCACGGCGATGGCGGCCAGCTGGATCATCTCCGGCGCGTCGGGACCGACGATATGGACGCCGACGACCTTCTGGCTTTCCGCCTCGACCACAAGCTTCATCAAGCACCGCTCCTCGGCGCCCGCGAAGGCGTACTTCATCGGGCGGAAGACGGTGCGATAGATATCGACCTTGCCGAATTTGCGGCGGCCTTCGGCTTCGCTGAGCCCCACCGATCCGATGGGCGGCTGGGAGAAGACCGCGCTGGCGACATTGTCGTGATCGAAGCTGGTGGGGTTGTTGTAGAATTCCGTCTGAGCGAAGGCCGCGCCCTCGCGGATGGCGACCGGGGTCAGGTTGATGCGGTCGGTGACGTCGCCGACGGCCCAGATGTTTTCGGCCGTGGTGCGCGAATGGTCGTCGACCTTCACGGCGCCGTTTTCGTTCAGCTCGACGCCGACTGTCTCCAGACCCAGCCCATCCACGTGCGGCTTGCGGCCCGTGGCGTAGAGGATCTGGTCGGCTTCGCACAGGATGCCGTTGCCCAGGTGAGCGACGAGGCCCGTAGGGGTCTTCTCGATCTTGTCGGGCGAACAGCCGAGGATGACGCGGATGCCGCGTTTTTCCAGTTCGCCAGCCAGGTGCTCGCGCACATCGTCGTCAAAGCCGCGTAGGATGTTGGCCCCGCGATAGACGAGGGTCACTTCGGAGCCCAGGCCCGCGAAGATGCCCGCGAACTCCACGGCGATATAGCCGCCGCCGATGATCACGATCCGCTTGGGCAGGCTATCCAGCTGGAACGCGTCGTCCGAGGTGATCACATGCTCGATGCCCGGTATCTCTTCCGGCACCGAGGGCCGGCCGCCGACGGCGATCAGGATTTTCTTGGCCGTCACCGTGCGGGCGTCGTTGCCGGTGATCTCGATGGTGTGCGGACCCTTGATGGTCGCGCGGCCATGCAGGAGTTCTACCCCGGCGTTATGCAGGTTGCGCACATAGATGCCGGACAGGCGGGCGATCTCGACGTCCTTGGCCTCGATGAAGGTCTTCCAGTCGAAGCTGCTTTCGACCTTGGACCAGCCGTAGCTTTCGGCGGTCTTGAAGTGGTGGGCGAATTCGGAGGCGTAGACCATGAACTTCTTGGGCACGCAGCCGCGGATCACGCAGGTGCCGCCGACCCGATATTCTTCCGCCACGGCGACCTTGGCGCCGCTCATGGCCGCGAGGCGCGAGGCTCGAACGCCGCCCGAGCCGGCGCCGATGACGAAGAGGTCGTAGTCGTACTCAGCCATGGAGGGCTCCAGATCCAGTCACGCTTGAACGCACAGATAGGGCGTCAGGGCTGCAGGCGCACTATGCCGTTATCGGTTCCGAGCAGAGCTTCCTCCGCAAGGTCCAGGAAAAGGCCGTGCTCGACCACGCCCGTGACGCTCTTGAGCGCCGCCGCCAGAGCTGACGGGTCCTCGATCCGGCCGCAGGCCACATCGTAGATCAGATTGCCGCCATCGGTCTTCACCGGGGCTCCGTCCTTGAGGCGCAGACGCGGCGGCATGCCGATGTCGCATTCCGACAGGGCGTCGCAGATGCGGCGGCTGGTGGAGAGATGTCCAAACGCCACCACCTCGATCGGCAAGGCGAACTTGCCGAGAGTCTCGACCTTCTTGGCGGCGTCGGCGATGACCACACAGCGCTTGGAGGCCTCCCAGACCAGCTTCTCGCGCAGCAGGGCCGCGCCGCCGCCCTTGATCAGCGACAGGCCGGGGCCGATCTCGTCCGCGCCATCAACGGTCAGGTCGATCTCGGGCGCGTCGTTGAGGTCCAGGAGCGGGATGCCAAGCTCGGTCGCCAGGGCGGCGGTGGCTTCGGAGGTCGGCACGCCCTTGATCCCCGTCAGGCCGCGGGCCGCCAGGGCCTTGACGAACCACGCGGCGGTGGAGCCGGTGCCGAGGCCCACGATCATGCCGCTCTCGACAAGCTGGGCGGCGGCTTCGCCCGAAATGCGTTTCTGGTCGTCGGCGCTCACTTTGAAGCTCCCTTTTTCTTGGCGGCCTTGAGGGCGCGGAACTTGGTCGCCCAGCCGGGCTTTGCTGTCTGGTCGGCGCGTGCCAGGGCCAGGGCGCCGGCCTCGACATCCTTGGTGATCACGGAGCCGGAGGCGGTCATGGCGTTCTCGCCCACCGTCACCGGCGCCACCAGGGCGCTGTTGGAGCCGATGAAGGCGCCGGGGCCGACATGGGTCTCGAACTTCTCGAAGCCGTCGTAGTTGCAGAAGATCGTGCCCGCGCCGATGTTGGCCTTGGGCCCCACCGTGCCGTCGCCGAGATAGGACAGGTGGTTGGCCTTGGCCCCCTCGCCCATCTTGACCTTCTTGACCTCGACGAAGTTGCCGACCTTGGCGTCACGGCCGATGTCGGCGCCGGGGCGCAGGCGGGCGTAGGGGCCGATCTCGGCGCCCTCGTGAACCAGGGCCCCCTCAAGATGGCTGAAGGCCCGGATCTGGGCGCCGGCGGCGACGCTGACGCCGGGGCCGAAGACGACGTTGGGCTCGACGGTGACGCCAGCGGCGAGATGGGTGTCCCAGGACAGGAACACGGTTTCGGGCGCGACCATGGAGACGCCGGCCTCCATGAGGGCGGTGCGGCGGCGGCGCTGGAACACCGCCTCGGCGACGGCGAGCTCGCCCTGTGAGTTCACGCCCATCACCGCCTCTTCCGAGGCGAAGGCGACGCGGGACTTCAGGTGGGCGTCGTGGGCGAGGCCGACGATATCGGTCAGGTAGTACTCGCCCTTGGCGTTGTCGTTGGTGACCCGAGACAGCAGGTCAAACAGCAGGGCCGCGTCGGCGGCCAGGACGCCGGAGTTGCAATGCTTGACCTGAAGCACGCTCTCGTCGGCCTCCTTGGCCTCGACGATGCGCAGCAGGATCTGGTGGGGGGCCAGGATCAGGCGGCCGTAGGCGCCCGGGTCCTTGGCGTCGAAGCCGAGCACGGCGACGTCCGCGTCTGCCGCGCGCAGGTCGAACAGCGGGGCGATGGTCTGGGCGCTCAGCATCGGGCAGTCGGCGTAGGTGACCACCACGTCGCCCTCAAAGCCCTGCAGAGCCTCCCTGGCGGCCAGGACAGCATGGCCGGTGCCCAGGGGCGGGTCCTGGATGGCGACGGCGGCGTCGCCCAGCCGCCTGGCGAGATGGGCGCCAACCTGCGGGCTGTGGGTTCCGGCGACCACGACGATGCGCTCGCAGCCCAGGCCCTCGGCCGCGTCGATGGCGTGGTCCAGCATGGTGCGGCCGCCGACCTTGTGCAGCACCTTGGGCGTCGGCGATTTCATCCGCGTGCCCTGGCCGGCGGCCAGGATTACGGCGGCGCGGGGACGGGCCCCGGGGGCGGCGGTGGTCATGGCGACTCGCGCTCCTGCATTGCTTTCCCATCGCGTTTAGCCGAAACGGCGGCCTTATGCATGACCAGCTCCCGCTTTCCGGCCTGACGATCGCCTTCGACCTCGATGGCACCTTGGTGGACACCGCACCCGACCTGATCGGCGCGTTGAACACCGTGCTTGCGGAGGAGGGTCTAGCCGCCCTGCCCTATGAGGATGTCCGACTAATGGTCGGGCGCGGCGCGAAGGCCCTTCTGGAGCGGGGCTTCACGGCGGCTGGCGCGCCGCTGGACGCCGAGCGCGCGCCTGGCCTGGTGGAGCGGTTCATCGCCGTCTATCTGAGCCGCATCGCCCAGGAGAGCACGCCTTTCCCCGGGACGGTCGAGGCGCTGGAAAAGCTGCGGGCGGACGGCGCCAAGCTTTGCGTCTGCACCAACAAGCTGACGGGCCTGTCGACGGCGCTGTTGGACGCGTTGGATCTGACGAAGCTGTTCGATGCGGTGATCGGCCAGGACCTGGCTCCCGCCCCCAAGCCCGACGCCCGCCATCTGCTGGTCGCCATCGAGGCCGTGGGCGGCCGCCCCGACCGCGCGATCCTGGTGGGCGACAGCATCGCCGACGTGGGCGCCGGCAAGAACGCCAAGGTGCCGGTGATCGTGGTCAGCTTCGGCTATACCGAGGCGCCCGCTCGTGAACTGGGCGGCGACATCGTCATCGATCATTTCGACGAACTGGACGGCGTGGTGCGCGCCTGGGCGAAGGGCGCGGCCTGAACCGATTTCGGGTGGGGAATGGTGGATGCGACAGGGATTGAACCTGTGACCCCCTCGGTGTGAACGAGGTGCTCTCCCGCTGAGCTACGCATCCGCCGGCAGGAAGGGTTGCGCCTATAGCCCGGCCATTCGGTGGGGGCAAGGCGCTTTTGCGAACCTTGGCCCCAAAGCTGTGAGCGCCGCGATTAGACGGCGATCAGGGCGACCGCGACGCGGCGCCCCTGGGTGGCCAGCACGTTGTAGAGTTTGGCCGCCGCCTCGGTGGACATGAACTCCAGGCCAAAGCCAGCATTGCGCAGCGCGTCCTTCACGGCGCGCGACGGCGGGGCCATGGTCGCCCCGGTGCCGAGCAGCACGAACTCGACCACGGACGGGCCAGCGGCCACGACATCAGCGAAATCCTCGGGCTTCAACTCGGCCAGGCTGCGCACAGGCCACGGGTGCGGCTGGTCGTCGAGCAGCAGCAGCGAGCCGTCATGGCGCTTGCCCTGCACGCGAAAGCCGCCATCCCCATAGGCGTCTATGGATGGCGGCTGACGCATGTTCAGGGACGGACGGCGGAACCGGTGGGGACGATCGGCTTGGCCGGCTCATCGTCGTCGCCGCGCTTGACGCCCCACAGCAGGATGATCGGCGCGCCGACATAGATCGACGAATAGGTGCCGAAGACGATGCCGAAGATCATGATGATCGAGAACCCGAACAGGGTCTCGCCGCCGAAGACCGCCAGGCCGCCCAGGGCGAGCACGGCCGTCAGGCCGGTGATCACGGTGCGCGACAGGGTCTCGTTGATCGACAGGTCGATCACGTCGCCCAGGGGCATCTTCTTGTACTTGCGCAGGTTCTCGCGCAGGCGGTCGAACACCACGACGGTGTCGTTCATCGAGTAGCCGATGATCGTCAGCAGGGCCGCGATCGTCGTCAGGCTGAACTCAAGATTGAAGAAGGCGATCAGGCCGAAGGTCAGGATGATGTCGTGGAACAGGCCCGCCACGGCGCCCAGACCGAACTGCAGTTCGAACCGGAACCAGATGTAGACCATCATCAGGCCGATCGCGAGACCAAGGGCGATGATGCCGCCCCGGAACAGCTCGCCGGACACCTTGGGGCCGACAACCTCGGTGCGGGCGAACTTGACCGGTGCGCCAAGGGCCTGGGTCAGGGCGGATTTCACCCCTTCCGCGGTCTGGTTGGCGTTCATGTTCGGCGGGGTCTCGAAGCGGACCATGGCCGAGGTGGCGTCGAAGCTCTGGACCTGGACGTCGCCAAGGCCGCGACCGGACAGAGCCTCGCGAACGACGCCAGGGTCAAGGGCGCGCGGGGCGGTGGAGAATTCCAGCACCGTGCCGCCACGGAAGTCGATGCCGCAGTTCAGGCCGCCGCAAGGCCCCTTGAAGGGCAGCAGGGTGGCGGCGAGGGACGCGATCACCGCGATGATCGAGAAGGCGGCGGCGAACTTGGCGAAGCTGACGAACCGGAAGTTCGTCTTCACCGGAAGGATCTTGATCAGGGGCCACATCGGACCTGGCTCCTAAGCGATCGGCAGGGTCTTCGGGCGCGTGGTGCGATACCACACGGCCAGAAGGACCTGCGTAATGAGGACGGCGGTGAACACCGAGGTGATCACGCCGATGGACAAGGTCCAGGCGAACCCGCGGACGGGGCCCGAACCGAACTGGAACATGATCGCCGCCGCCAGGATGGTCGTGACGTTGGCGTCGATGATGGTGGTCATGGCGCGCGAGAAGCCGGCGTCCATGGCCGACAACAACGGCCTGCCCGCTCGAACCTCGTCTCTCATGCGCTCGTAGATCAGCACGTTGGCGTCCACGGCGACGGCGAGGGTCAGGATCAGACCGGCGATGCCGGGAAGGGTGAGGGTCGCCTGCGTCATGGTCATGATGGCCGTGATCAGCAGACCGTTGATCACCAGGCCCACGACCGAGATGCCGCCGAACAGGAAGCCGTAGGACAGGATCATGAAGGCCACGATGGCCACGAAGGCCACCAGGGTGGAAATGCCCCCGGCCTTGACGGCGTCAGCGCCCAGCTCGGCGCCGACCGTGCGCTGCTGCTCGACCTTCAGCGGGGCCGGCAGGGCGCCGGCGCGCAGGAGGACGGCGAGGTCGTTGGCGCTCTCGACCGTGAAGCTGCCGGTGATCTGACCCGAACCGCCGGTGATGGCGCTGTTGATCACGGGAGCCGAGATGACGCGGTTGTCGAGGACGATGGCGAAACGCTTGCCGATGTTGGCGCTGGTGGCGTCGCCAAAGCGGCGCGAGCCCACGCCGTTGAAGCGGAACGACACCACGGGCGCGCCCGATTGCTGGTCGAACTGCTGCTGGGCGTCGGTCAGCATGTCGCCCGAGACCACCACGCGCTTCTTGAGCACATAGCCGGGCAGATAGCCGTCGTCGCTGGGCACATAGACCGAGCCCGGCGGCACACGGCCGGCGGCGGCGTCCTGGGCGGTGACGGTCTCATCGACCATCTGGAAGCTGAGCTTGGCGGTCTGGCCGATGACCCGCTTCAGACGCTCGGGATCGCTTTCGCCGGCGGCCTGGACCACGACACGGTCAATACCTTGGCGGGTGATCGACGGTTCCTTGGTGCCGAGCTGGTCGATCCGGCGACGGATGATTTCGATAGACTGATCGACGGCCTTGGCGGCTTCGGCATTGAACGCCTCGGCGACGAAAGCCACCTCGATGCGCTGGCCCTGGACGTTGACGTTGACGTCACGGCCGCCCGGCGTGCCGGCCAGGGGCGCGCCGACGCTGTTGCGCAGCAGGTTGGCGGCCTGATTAACCTGGGCCGGATCATTGATCAGGACCGAGATGCGGCCGTTCTGCTGGCTCAGGCTGCTGAACTGGATCTGGCCATTGCGCAGAGTGCCGCGCATGTCCTCGATCAGATTGGTCAACTTCTCGGCGCGGAGCGCCTGGGTATCGACTTCAAGCAGCAGATAGGACCCGCCCTGGAGATCCAGGCCAAGGTTCAGCTTCTGCTTCGGCATCCAGCCGGGCATCGCATCCAGCGTCCGCTGAGGCAGGACGTTGGGCAGGGCGAACAGAATCCCGAAGACGACCGAAAAGGCGACGGCCAGGAGCTTCCAGCGCGAGAGATTGAGCATCGAGGCGGGGCTTTACGTCTTAGTCGTTCGCCGGTTCGCCGCGGGTGCGAACCTCGGTGATCATGCCCTTCACCACCTTCACGGTGACGCCGGTGGCGATCTCGACGCCGACTTCCTTGTCTTCGACGCGAACGATCTTGCCCAGGATGCCGCTGGACAGGACGACATTGTCGCCGCGCTTCAGGCTCGACAGCAGGGCCGCATGTTCCTTCATCCGCTTTTGCTGCGGACGGATCATGAGGAAGTAGAACAGCACCACGAGCAGGAGGATCGGGGCGATCTGGATCAGGAAATCCTGGGGACCGGCGGCCGGGTTCATCGCATCTCCAATTGTCTTCTTGGGCCCGGCGCTTCACGAGCGGGGCCGTTTTTAGGTCGGCGGAAGCTATGCGCTCGCCTGCCCTTTTGCAATGAGCGGCAGGCGGCTTATAGCCAGAGCATGAGCCAGGACCTGTCGCCCATCCTCATCCGCATCGCCGAAGCCCTTGAGCGCCTGGCGCCGCAACCGGCCAGGGATCTCGATTTCGGGGCCGCCCGGCTGTTCCGCCATGACCCGCAAAGCGGCGCCTTCCTGCCGGCGCCGGACTATCCCATGGCGCTGGATCTGCTGGTCGGCGTGGATCGCCAGAAGGAGAAGTTCCTGCAGAACCTGCAGCGCTTCGCCGAGGGGCTGCCCTGCAACGACGTACTGCTGTGGGGCGTGCGGGGCACGGGCAAGAGCTCCATGGCCAAGGCGGCCTTCATGGCGGCGGCCAAGGCGCATCCGGTCCTGAAGCTGGTGGAGGTGGACCGCGACGCGGTGACCGCCCTGCCCGACCTGTTCGATCAGTTGCGCGGCCGGGACGAGCGGTTCGTGGTGCTGTGCGACGACCTGTCGTTCGAGGACGGCGCGGCGGCGGCCAAGGCCCTGAAGTCGGCTCTGGAGGGCGGCGTGGCCGGTCCGCCGGAGAACGTGATGTTCGTGGCCACCTCCAACCGCCGGCACCTGATGCCGCGCGATCACGTGGAGGGCCGGGGCGCCATCGCCGCCCAAGAGGACGCGGAAGAGGAGATCAGCGTCTCCGACCGCTTCGGTCTGTGGCTGGGCTTCCCGCCCATGGATCAGGCGACCTATCTGGAAGCGATCCGAGGCTATGCCCAGCGTTTCGGCCTGAAGGTCGAGCACCTTGACCGTCGCGCACTGCAGTGGTCACAGTTGCGAGGCTCGCGCTCCGGTCGCATCGCGTGGCAGTTCACCCGCGACCTGGCCGGCGAGCTTGGAGTGAAGCTGACCAACTAGAGGGGTGTCCATGAGCAAGGCGTGGTTCAAACCCAAGCGGTACGGTTATGGCGCCGGTCTTCCCATCACCTGGGAAGGATGGGCGCTGCTGGCGGTTTACACGGCCAGCACCGTGGGCGCGGTCTGGTACTTCCGACCGCCGGCCTTTCCCTTTTACGTCGGCATCCTCGCCGCAACGGTCCTCAGCGTCGCGCTGGTCATCGTCAGTCGTCGCAAGACGGACGGCGAATGGCGCTGGCGCAACGGCGAGGACTGATCCCGCCGGCTACTGCGGCAGGACAAGGGCCGGGTTGATCGGGCGCGCCTTATCCTTCGGCGACGGGGCGTAGCGGACTTCGAAGTGCAGCTGGGGTTCGGCGACCCCGCCGGTGGAGCCGGCCTGGCCGATCTGCTGACCTTGAGTGACCTGCTGGCGCATCTTCACATCGGTGCGGCTGAGGTGGGCATAGGCCGTCACCCAGCCGTCCGCGTGCTTGACCAGCACCAGATTGCCAAAGCCCGGGACCTGATCGCCGGAATAGACCACCTCGCCCGCGGCGGCGGAACGTACGGGGTCACCGGCGGCGGCCTTGATGTTCAGGCCGTCATTGCGCTGCGAGCCGGCCTTCGGACCGAAGTCGGACAGCAATTCACCTGTCAGGGGCCAGATGAAGCGGCCTTTGCCGGCGGCGACGATCTCGGCCTCGCTAAGGGCGGGAGCCGACTCGACGATGGCGGGGCGCGAGGTCTGGGCCGGGCGCGTGGGCGTGCCGGTGTAGGGCTGCGGCCGGGTCGGCAGGTTGGCGGCGGGTTCTTCGCGGACCGGCGCCGGGGTCGTCGGCGCAGGAGCAGGAGCGGGCGTCGAGCGGACAGGAGCCGGCGTCGAGGCGGCCGGCTTGGGGACGCCACGGTCACGGAAGCCAGCGGGCAGGATCAGACGCTGACCGGACCGCAGCCGGGCCGTGGAGCGCAGGTTGTTCTCGGCCGCCAGGGCTCGGGTGGTGACGCCGAAGCGCTGCGCGACCACCGCCAGGGTGTCGCCGCTCTCGACCACATAGGCCTTGGCCTTGGTCGCCTCGCCTTTCAGGCGCTGGCCGACGGTCAGGCGGTACGGGGATTTCAGACCGTTTAGTGAAGCCAGTTCACGGCGGCTCATGCCCATGCGGTCGGCGATCTCGTCGAGATTGTCGCCGCTTTTGACGGTGTAGGTCTTGGCCGGGCCATCGACGGTGATGACGCGGCCGCCGCCGGCGACGTCCGCGCTCCCGGCCGTGTCGACCACGGGCTCTTCGCGCGATGGGCGGACCTGATTGGGGCGGCTGGTCACGGGCGCCGGACGGGCCGTTTCCGGCTCGGCGCGGGTCGGGACGGAGCCGCCCTCGCCCGGGATGGTCAGCTTCTGGCCGACGCGCAGGCCGGTGCGGGCGGAAATGCCGCTGGCCTCGGCGATGGCGGCCGGGGTGGTGTCGTACTTGCGAGCCAGGGCGAACAGGGTGTCGCCGGACGCCACGGTGTGAGTGCGAACTTCGCCGCCGCGCGACGGTGTACGGGTCGGCGTTGAAGACGGACGGCTGTCTTCGCCGCCGCCCGGGACGTTGAGCTTCTGGCCGGCGGTCAGGCGATAGGGCGAGCGCAGATCATTGGCCTGGGCCATGTCCTCGATGGAGACGCCCTGCGACTTGGCGATGGTGGCCAGGGTGTCGCCGCGCTTGACCGTGTAGGAGCCCGAGGTCGAGCTGGCGCTCTGACCCGCGGCGCCAGGCACCTTCAGCTTCTGCCCGGCGTCGAGGCGATAAGGCGAACTCAGGCTGTTGGCCTCGGCCAAGGCGTCCTGGCTGACGCCCAGCGACCGGGCGATGGACGCCAGATTGTCGCCGCGCTTGACGGTGTATTCGGAGGCGGTTTCGCGCACCGCCGAGCCGGAACGGCGACGGCTGCTGGTCTGGGCCAGGGCCAGTTCGAAGGAGCCGTCGGAGGCGGCCGTCGCTTCGGTTTCAGCGGAACGCGCCGGCGCGAGCGGGGCCAGTGTCTGGCTGGTCACAGCCATGGGCGCGCGGACGGTCGAGGGGGCGGCGTCCGGAATCTGGGTGCTGGTGATGCCCGAGCCAGAAGTCGAAGGCGGCGCATAGGCGGGTGTCGCGCTCGCCGCGACCGGCGTGTCGGCGGCCGGATTTCGGATCGGGAAATTGGGCTTGGGCATGCGCAGACCCTGCCCGCGCGGCTGGTCCTGGGTGATCGGATAGCGAGGCGTCTGGGCCGTCGCCGCGCTGGCGAGCGCGGCGGTCAAGGCCATAAGGCTTGCGGCGATCAGCGTGTTGCGGGGGTTGTTTTCCGTCATCGCTGGATCTTCCTTCAACTCACACAACCTTACTGGTGCGGCCTTAGCGTTAAGCCCGCGTTAAGCACGACGAATTGGTCGCAGGCGCGCGGCGATATGTCCGAAGCGATTCGCGCCCGCTTCAGCCGACGAAATCGCTCTAGAGTTCGCGCGCCACGCCATCCAGCAGCGGGACGAAACGCACGTCGCACAAGACTTCGACCTTGAAGCCCCCCTGCCCGTCGCCGGCGTAGCGCTTGAGGCTCTGGACCGGCCCCTTGCCCACCGGCGCGACGAGCACGCCATTGGGCTTGAGCTGATTGAGAAGCGTCTTGGGTTCATCCGGCGCCGCCGCCGTGACCAAAATGCGGTCAAAAGGCGCCTGTTCGGCCCAACCCTCGCCGCCATCGCCGAATTTGGTGATCACATTGGTGAGACCGAGCACCGCAAAGCGTGTCTCGGCTTCCTTCATCAGGGTGCGGTAGCGCTCCACCGTGTAGACCAGCCGCGCCACGCGCGAGAGGATCGCGGTCTGGTAGCCGGACCCGGTGCCGATCTCCAAAACCCGCGACCGGGGCTCAAGGGTCAGGGCCTGGGTCATCAGGCCGACGATGAAGGGCTGGCTGATCGTCTGGCCGCAGGCGATCGGCAGGGCCGAGTCCTCCCACGAGCGTTCCTTGAACAGGTCCGGGGTGAACAGGTCGCGCGGGGTCTTTTCGATAGCGTTCAGGACGCCGGGCTCGGTCACCCCCTGCGAACGCAGGGCGAGGATGAGCCGCGCCATCTGGGTTTCGGGCGACTCGTCGGTCTTGGGAGCCTTGGCCATCAGCCCGCCTTCACTTTCGGGATGGCGCCGCCGAGCAGGCCCTTCATCTGGTGGACCGTGTCGTGGTGCGTCAGATCGATGTGCAGGGGCGTCACCGAGATGCGCCCCTCGTACACCGCCTTGATATCGGTGCCGTCGGCCGGACGCGAGGGCTCGTTGCGAAAGCCCATCCAGTAATAGTCGCGACCGCGCAGGTCGGTGCGGCGCTCGGCGTGCATGATCGACACGTCGCGGAAGCCCTGCTTGGTCACTTCGACCTCATGCACCTGATCGGCGGGCGCGTCGGGGAAGTTGACGTTGATGATCACGTCCTTGGGCCAGCCGATCTCGACCAGCTTCTGGACGATGCCAGGGGCATACTCGACGGCGGTGTCGTAGAGCGCCTGCTCGCTGTCGTGGAAGACGCGCAGAGCCTGGCTCATGGCGATGGCGGGAACGCCTAGGGCCATACCCTGGATCGCGCCGGCCACGGTGCCGCTCATGGACACGTCCTCGCCAATGTTCTGGCCGCGATTGACGCCCGACAGGATCAAATCCGGCGGGCCGTCCATCAGGTCCTGAACCGCCAGCATGACACAGTCCGTGGGCGTGCCGGCCACGGCGAACTTGCGCGGCTCGATCCGGCGCACCCGCAGCGGCGACGTCAGGGACAGGGCGCGGCCGACGCCGGACTGCTCGGTCTCCGGCGCGCAGATCCAGACGTCGTCGGTCAGGGCGCGGGCGATGCGCTCCAGCGCCTGCAGGCCCTCGGCGTGGATGCCGTCGTCGTTGGTCAGCAGAATCCGCACGCCGCTCAGCCCCCGATGTGCGTAAGGCCGCCCATATAGGGCTGCAGGGCCGACGGGATGGCGATGCGACCGTTCTCGTCCTGATAGTTCTCCAGCACGGCCACGAGCGTGCGGCCGACGGCGAGGCCCGAGCCGTTGAGGGTGTGGACGAAGTGCGTGCCCTTCTCGCCGGTCTTGCGATAGCGAGCGTCCATACGACGCGCCTGGAAGTCTCCGCAGTTCGAGCAGGAGCTGATCTCGCGGAAGGTGTTCTGCGAGGGCAGCCAGACCTCGAGGTCGTAGGTCTTGCGCGCACTAAAGCCCATGTCGCCCTTGCACAGCAGCATGGTGCGGAACGGTAATTCCAACTTCTTCAGCACAGCTTCGGCACATTCGGTCATGCGCTGGTGCTCGGCCTCGGATTTGTCAGAGGTAGTGATCGAGACGAGTTCGACCTTATAAAACTGGTGCTGACGGATCATGCCGCGCGTATCGCGGCCGGCCGAGCCAGCTTCGGCTCGGAAGGATGGCGTCAAGGCCGTCATGCGTAGAGGCAGTTCCTCCTCGCTGAGGATTTGCTCTCGTACAATGTTGGTAAGAGAGACTTCGGCCGTAGGGATCAACCAACGTTGCTGCGGAACTCGGGCTAGCGCGGCCCGCTTCATGCTCTCGTAATGCAACTCCACGAGCTCTTCCGCTCTTTGCTCGATGAATCCAACAGCAAAAGCACGAACATCAACGTTAGAAGTTCTATCGCCAAGCGCATGCTGCAGCTGCTGCTTTATAGTCTCCGAATTATCACGGACTATTTGATCTCTATATTCGGCCCTAATTGAACTCAGCTCGTCCCAATCCATGAACTGAGTGGCGAACAGGTCCTCTTTGAATTTAGGTAGTTGACCCGTTCCAAATAGTGCCGCCTCTCGAACCAAAACCGGCGGCGACACCTCGACGTAGCCATGCTCATTGACCTGTAGGTCAAGCATGAACTGGCCCAACGCACGCTCAAGACGTGCGATCTGCCCTTTAAGAACAACGAACCGCGAACCCGACATGCGGGCGGCGGCTTCAAAGTCCATGCCTCCAAGGGCCTCGCCCAAGTCGACATGGTCCTTTGGGGCGTTCAGCCTGCCCGCAGGCAGTTTTGCAGCGTCGCCCCAGTTGCTTTGCTCGACATTGCTGCCTTCGTCGTCACCCTCTGGAACCTCATCGAACGGAATGTTCGGCAGACCGGCCAGCAGGTCGTGCAGTTGCGCGACGGCCCCAGTCTCGATGACACCCTGCTGAGCGAGAACGCCCTTGAGGGCTTCCACCTCGGCCATCAGGCGGGCGGCTTCGGCCTCGTCCTTCCTGGCCTTGGCGGCGCCGATCAGCTTGGAGGACTCGTTGCGTTTGGCCTGGGCCTCCTGAACGGCCCTCTGGGCGGCGCGCAGGGCGGCGTCGAGGGCGATGGCTTCCGCGGCCTTGCCGGAGAAGCCTTTCGCGGACCACGCCTTTTCAAACAGGTCAGGGTTTTCGCGGATGGCCTTGATGTCGTGCATCGGTCTTCTCGGGAAGGCGGGAGAGCCGCATTCCTTAAGGCGCGTCGGTCAGGGCGCCAACCGCAGAAGCGACTCTTTAGGTGGCGACGAGGTCTCGCGCCTCATCCTCGATCCGCCGATTGCGGGCGATGAGCCAGACGCACCAGATAGAGACTTCGTAGAGAAGGCAAATCGGAATGGCGAGCATCAGCTGACTGATCGGATCGGGCGGCGTGACGATGGCGGCGACCACGAAGACGGCGACGATGGCGTAACGACGCCCCGTGCGCAGCATCTCGGCGTTCACCAGCCCCGCCAGCCCGGCCAGCGACAGCACCACCGGCAGCTGGAAGCAGAGACCGAAGGCGAGCAGCAGCGAGGTGACCAGGGTGAAGTAGTCCGACACCTTGGGCAGCAGCTCGACCGAGATGTTGCCGGCGCCGACGATCTGCTGGCTCAGGGAGAACCACAGAACGAAGGGCAGCATGACGTAGTAGACCAGCGTCGCGCCAAGCATGAACAGCACCGGCGAGGCCATCAGGAACGGCAAGAACGCCTTGCGCTCCTTTTTGTACAGGCCGGGGGCGACGAAGCGGTACAGCTGGAAGGCCAGCACCGGGAAGCAGATCGCAACCGCCCCGAAGGCGGCCAGCTTGAGCTTGGTGAAGAAGAATTCCAGCGGCGCGGTGAAGACCAGCTTCAGCGAGCCGGGCGCAAGGGGCGGGATTTCCTTCAAGCCCAGCAGGGCGAAGAACAGGTCGAAGGCGCCATGCTTGCCGCCGCTCGCCTTCTGCGCGGCCATCAGGCCGGCGGCGACCTCGAACGGGCGCAGCAGGAAGACATAGAGCGTGTCGGCGAAGGCGAAGCACACGCCAAAACCGACGAACAGCGCGACGACACAGATGATCAGGCGGGTGCGCAGCTCGACCAGATGGTCCAGCAGCGGCGCGCGCGACGCCTCGATCTCGTCTTCGATGTCCGCGCTCATGACTTCGCCTTGGCGGGGGCTTTAGCGGCCTTGGCCGGTGCCTTGCGGGGCGCGGCGGCGGCCTTCTTGACCGGGGCCGTGGCGGCGGCCTTGGGCGCGGCGGCAGGTTTCTTGGGCGCAGACTTGCGCTTTGGCTTGGCTGGGGCCTCGGGCTCGATGGCGGCCGGCTCGTTCTGGGTCGCGAAGCTGGTGGGCGGGAAGGACATGTCGCTGCCCTTCAGGCTGGCGTCGATGTCGTTGAAAACCTGATCGACGCTGGCGTCCTTGGCCGCGTCGGCAGCTTCCTGGACGGGATTGGTGAATTGGCCCGCGCGCATGGCGGCCACTTCCTTGCGCAGCTCGTCCAGCTCTGACTGGCGGGCCATCTCATCGAAGGAGGCGCGGAATTCGTTGGCCATGCCACGCAGACGCGCGACGAACTGCCCGAGCTTGCGAAGAAGCACGGGCAGGTCCTTGGGTCCGACCACGATCAGTGCGACCGCGGCGATGACCATGAGTTCGGTGGCGCCGATTTCGGGAAGCATGACGGCCTTAGAGGCGTCATCGCGCGGAGGTTCAACCCCGCGCGATGGGAAAACTAGCTACGCAGCTCTTCTTTTTCCGCTTCGGTGCGCGGAAGAGGCTTGGAATCGGCCGGCTTGTCGTCGTCCTTCAGGCCTTCCTTGAAGGCTTTGATGCCCTTGGCGGCGTCGCCCATGATGCCGGAAAGCTTGCCGCGACCGCCGAACAGCAGCGCCACGACCGCAATCACGATCACCCAGTGAATCCAGCTCATCGAACCCATGACGAGTATGCTCCTTAGAGTCGTGGCCTATCCTGAAAGGCGCTCCGACGGACCCGTGCGTTTCGCACACAATATAGGCCTTGGCGAGGCGTAAGCGAAGGCCGCGTCTTTCGGCGCAACCGACTGTTCGATTTACGGCTCTTCCTCTCCCAGGAAGTCCTGCGCGAACTCAGGGGTCTCGCCTTCGTCCAGCGGGTCTTCGATCTCGCCGTCCCGCAGGCCGGTGGGGTCGGGCACCGAGAAGCCGGGCGGCAGGTTGAGGTCGAGCAGGCCGGCGGCCTTCATCTCGGCCATGCCGGGCAGGTCGGCCAGAGTCGCCAGGCCATAATGCTCCAGGAAGGCGTCGGTGGTGCCGAAGGTGACGGGGCGGCCCGGCGTGCGGCGGCGGCCACGCATGCGAACCAAGCCCAGCTCCAGCAGGACGTCCAGAGTCCCGCGGCTGACCTGCACGCCGCGCACGGCCTCGATCTCGGCGCGGGTCACCGGCTGGTGGTAGGCGACGATGGCGAGCGTTTCCTGGGCGGCCTTGGACAGACGGCGCGGCTCTTCGCGCTCCTCGGTCATCAGATAGGCCAGGTCGGCGGCGGTGGTGAAACGCCAGCGCTCGGACACACAGACCAGCTCCACCCCCCTGCCCTCGTACCGGCGGCGCAGGGCCTCGATGCCCGCGGCGACATCGGCGCCTTCGGGCAGGCGGCGCGCGAGGTCGGCCTCGCTGATCGGCTCGGCGGCGGCGAATAGCAGGGCCTCGATCGCCCGCTCGATCAGAAGTTCGTCCATCACAGCAAGGTGGGTTCGGCCGCCGGCATTTCGCGGCGGCGCAGGTAGATGTCCTGGAAATGATCCAGCTGGCGAGCTTCCAAAGCGCCCTCCTTCACCAGCTCAAGGCTGGCCGAAAGGGTCGAGGCCAAAAAGGACGCGCGGGTTGGACCTTCGCTCCCCAATGCGCCCTCGGGCGGCGCCACGATCTCGAGCGTCGTCCAGGACTCCATTTCCGGCAGCAGCGTCCGCAGGCGTTCGCGGGCCTCTTCCAAGGCGTAGGCGGTGGGGGGCGTCGGCGCGTAGCGGCGGCTCTCCTCGCGCTTTCGCTGGGTGATGTAGGCGCTCATCAGGCTGTAGAGGTCGCCCTCCAGCCGGGTCGAGGGCACGACCTTGATCGCCTCCGGATCGCCGCGCGGAAAGATGTCGCGCTTGAGCAAGGGGCGGCTGTTCAGGGCGTCCACCGCCTTGCGCATCATGTCAAGCTTGGCGAGGCGGAAGGCCAGAAGAGCGGCCATCTCCTCGGCCGGGGGCTCCTCGCCCTTGGGCCGCTCGGGCTTGGGCAGCAGCAGCCGCGACTTCAGGTAGGTCAGCCAGGCGGCCATGACCAGATAGTCGGCCGCGAGCGAGAAGCGCATGCGGCGGGCCTGATGCACGAAGGCCAGATACTGCTCGGCCAGCTTCGTGATCGACAGCTTGAGCAGGTCCACCTTCTGGTTGCGGGCCAGGGCGAGCAGGACGTGCAGCGGCCCTTCATATCCATCGATGTCGATGACCAGGGCGACGCCGTCCTCGGCTGCTTCCGCCGCCGCATCGAACGCGAAGGTCGGCTGGAAGCTGCGGTCGTTCATCCGGCGAGCACCCGCGAGAAGGCGCTATCGAAGCGGGAGCGGCCCTCGGCCACGTCGAAGGGTTCGGGACGGATGGCCAGCCGGTTCAGCGCCGCCTCGGCCCGCTTCTTGGCCTTGCCGAACAGGGGGCGGCAGGCGGTGACCACCGACTTCATCTCCTGCATGTCGCCATTGCAGTGCAGGACGACGTCGCAGCCCGCCGCCAGGGCCGCGCGGGTGCGGGCCTCGAACGAGCCCTTCAGGGCCTTCATCGACAGGTCGTCGCTCATCAGCAGGCCCTCAAAGCCCAGCGAATGGCGGATGGTTTGGGTGATGACGCGCTTGGACAGGGTCGCGGGGCGACGCCAGTCGAGGGCGATGTAGACGACGTGCGCCGTCATCGCCATGGGCATATCCGACAGGCTGCGGAACGGCGCGAAATCGCGGGCGTCCAGCTCTTCCAGGGTCGCGTCGACCACCGGCAGCTCTTCGTGGCTGTCGGATTTGGCGCGGCCGTGGCCGGGGATGTGCTTGATGACCGGCAGCACCCCGCCGGCGATCAGGCCTTCGGCCGCCGCGCGGCCCAGCTGGGCCACCTGGTCGGGATTGGTGCTGTAAGCGCGGTCGCCGATGATCTCATGCCCATCAGGCGCCGGGACATCCAGCACCGGCACGCAATCGACATTGATCCCGATGCTCGACAGGTCGTGAGCCATCAGTCGGGCGCCCAGGCGGACCAGTTCGCGAGCGGCGAGCGGGTCGTTATGGGCGATCTCGGCATAGGCGCGACCCGCCGGGTAGCGACGCCAGTGCCGCGGCTGCAGGCGAGCGACGCGGCCGCCCTCCTGGTCGATCAGGATAGGCGCGTCGGGTCGCTGGAGCGTTTCGCGCAGTTCGTCGGTGAGCCGGCGCACCTGATCAGGCGTCTCGATGTTGCGCTTGAAGAGGATGAAACCCCAAGGCTGAGCGGCCTTGAAGAACTCCTTCTCATGGCGCGTCAGGCGCGTGCCGGAGCAGCCCAGGATGCAGGCGTGGCTCACCGGGCCTCCGTCACTTCACGAAGCAGGATTTGCCGGCGGCCTTCAGGGCGTCGCAGAAGGCCTGGGCCTCCGAGCGCGAGCCGAAACCGGTGACGGAGGTGCGGAACAGGGTCTTGCCGTCACGTTCGATCTGCTCGACTCGCTTGCCCTTGCCGGCGGCGGCGCCCGGCGCGATCCGCGCGGCGTCGTTCCACCCCTTGTCGGCCAGGGCCGCGGACGAGAAGGCGCCGATCTGCACCGCGGCGGCGCCGCCGGAAGCCGCGGGAGCCGGCGCGGCGGCGGGCGGGGTCGTCGCCTTGGCCGGGGCCGGCGCGGGCGCGGCGGCGGGCGGAGCCTTGGTCGGGACGGGCGTCGGAGCGGGCTGGGCCGGCGTGGCCTGGGCCGGGGGCAGACCGGCGGCCTGGACCGGAGCGGTCGACGGGGCCGGACGCGGCTGCGGCTCTTCCGGGGGCGGGGCGAAGTTGGGCTCGGCGCCCTCTTCCGCTTGACCTTCCGAACGATAGATCTGCAGTCCGGCGGCGGGATCGGCGGGCTGGGCGTCGAGCGGCGCCGGGCCCTTCATCTGGCCGGCGGGCTCGCCTACGGGCTGGGGCGCCTCGTTCGGGGCGCGGACGCCGCCGCGATAGATCAGGGCGATGGCCACGATCAGGGTCAGCAGCACCACGCCGCTGATGATGAGGGTAAGCGGAAACGGACGGGACCCACGCACCGGGCGGCGCGCATCGAAGGCCAGGGGCTCGTCGGTATGGGGCGCGTAGGCGCCGCGCTCAGGATCAGACATCGAACCAGGAACTCCAGGAATCCAGCGCGGAGCGCAAGGCGAATCACGCGCGCGTCGCAGCAGTCTATCGAAGGCCCGTCGGCGTCTGAACCGGCGTTGCTAGTTCCAGACGTCCAGATGGAACAGCCGGCGGTGCTCTTCGATGGCGAAACGGTCGGTCATGCCGGCGATGTAGTCGCACACCACCCGGGCGCGGCCGGCCTCGTCGCCGTTCTGCGACCGGATGAACCACTCCGTCGGCAGGACATCGGGCTCGGCCATGAACAAGCCGAACATCTCGCCCAAAATACGGCGGGCCTGGCTGCGGGTGCGGTTCACTTTCCAGTGGCGGTACATCCGCGTGTAGAGGAACTCCCGCAGGCGGGCCAAATCCTCGGCCATGTCGGCCGAGAAGGAGACCAAGGCGTGGTCAAGAGCGCGGACGTCGTCGGCGCTGTTCACCTGACTTGCGGCGGCGCGTTGCAAGGTCTCGCCCATGACGTCGTCGATCATGGCGCCGATCATCCGGCGCACAGCTTCCATGCGGGTCAGGTCAGCGTTGAGATCGGGACGCTCGGAACGGACGGCGGCGAGGATCGGGCCGATCAGAGGCACGTCCATCAGTTCGTCCAGGGTGAAAATCCCGGCCTGCAGGCCATCATCAACGTCGTGGTTGTTGTAGGCGATGTCATCCGACAGGGCCGCGACCTGGGCTTCGGCCCCAGCCCAGCCGCCCAGTTCCAGGTCGTAGCCGGCGTTGAAGTCGATTACGGCCTTCCACGACGGCTTGGCCAGCTTGGAGGTCACCGGGCCGTTGTGCTTGATAACCCCTTCCAGGGTCTCCCAGGTCAGGTTCAGGCCGTCAAAGTCGGGATAGCGACGCTCAAGCTCGGTCACGACGCGGAAGGTCTGGACGTTGTGGTCGAAGCCGCCCCACTGCGCGGCCTGCTTTTCCAGTTCATCCTCCCCCGCGTGACCAAAGGGCGGATGGCCGAGATCGTGCGCCAGGGCGATGGTCTCGGCCAGATCGTGGTCCAGGCCCAGACCCGCCGCGAGACTGCGGGCGATCTGCGCCACCTCCAGCGAGTGAGTCAGGCGGGTGCGGAAGTGATCGCCTTCATGGGCGACGAAGACCTGGGTCTTTTCCTTCAGCCTGCGGAAGGCCGTGGTGTGGATGATGCGGTCGCGGTCGCGGGCGAACGGGGTGCGCGTGCGGCTGTCGGCCTCGGGAAAGCGCCGGCCGCGCGAGCGGGACGGATCTTCGGCGTAGGGAGCGCGAACGACCTGATACGGCGCGGAGGACGACATGTTCTGCCTCGATGATTGTCTGTCGCCCCTTTCGAAAGGGCGGCGACTTGCTCATATAGGGAAAGCGTTAGTTTTCCACAGCCATGACCGACAACATTCCCGTCACACTTTCAGAACCCGCCGCACGCCGCATTCGCGCCCTTTCCGAATTGGAAGGCGCGCCCGTAATGCTGCGCGTCGCTGTCGAGGGCGGCGGTTGCTCGGGCTTCCAGTACCAGTTCGACCTGGTGCAGGAGGCTGGCGAAGATGATCTGAGGATCGAGCGTGACGGAGCCGCCGCCCTGGTGGACGTGGTTTCGCTGGCCCTGCTGAAGGGCTCCGAAATCGATTTCGTCGATGAACTGGCAGGCGCGGAGTTCCGCATCCGCAATCCCAACGCCAAGTCCAGCTGCGGCTGCGGCGTCAGCTTCTCCATCTGACAGGAGGGAGGCGCAAAGCCGCCTCCTCCCGGACGGACAGGTTTTAGCGACGACGCGCCGGCGGACGACCCGGGCCACCACCCAGGCGCGGACCTTCGGTCTTGTGACGGAACGTGATGCGACCCTTGTCCAGATCGTAAGGCGTCATTTCGACCGTGACGCGATCGCCGACCAGCGAGCGGATCTTGTTCCGCTTCATCCGGCCCGCCGTGTAGGCGAGGATCACGTGGTCGTTGTCGAGCTGAACACGAAAGCGGCCTTCCGGCAGCAGTTCGGTGATCACGCCTTCAAACTCGATGAATTCTTCCTTGGCCATGTGGCTCCTGGGGTAAGTTTTGTAATGACGAAAGCGCGCCGAAGCTTAACGCTTCGGCGCGCTCGACTGTTTCGAGCCGGACGCGATTACCGCGTCCACTCCTGAAAGCCTATTAAGAAGCCTGCAGGTTCACAGCGGCTTCCTTGCCGCTGCGACGGTCGCGTTCCAGCTCGTAGGTAACTTTCTGGCCGTCGTTCAGCGAACGCAGACCAGCGCGCTCCACCGCGCTGATGTGGACGAACACGTCCTTACCGCCGTCATCGGGTTGGATGAAGCCGTAACCCTTGGTCGTGTTGAACCATTTCACAGTGCCGGTAGCCATTTCAGCTCTCCGTTAGAAAAGTTTAGCGCCGTTGAGAAGAGCCTCAGCAGCGGTCGAAGTCTGAATGGTCGGCTTCTGGACGATCCGCGCGCGGTAACGAGAGCGGAAGATAGAAACGGCGCGACAGAGATCGATGCCGCGAAAAGTATGTGTGCAGGCGAAAATTGTCTAGAGGCCCACGCTGTGAGTCATGCGGGGCAAGGGGTTGGGCCACAAAGGGCCCGCGCCGTTCCGCCCTCACGACCAGGCTCCCTGCGCCAGCCGCAGGACGTGTTCGCGCAGGTCAGCCGGCCACGGAGCCATCCGATCTTCCAGCCCGCCCCTATCCCCCGCGAAAAGGGCGCGAGACGCCTCTTCGAACCCCGGCAGGTCCCCGCCCATAGCCGACATGAAGCGATAGGCGGCTTCCTGAGCCTCGCGGACTTGGCTGCGCCCGTCGGAACGAGCGCCGTCCACCAGCTTTCGCAGCGCCACCGAGGCGCCGCCTGGCTGACGGGACAGCCAATCCCAATGCCGCGGCAGCAAGGTCACTTCCCGCGCCACCACCCCGAGCTTGGGGCGCCCCCTGCCCCGCGGCGGTTCAGATTCAGGCGCATATCGCGCGCGCACCGCGGCTTCATCGCCGCGCGTGTCCAGGTCCACCAAACGGGCGGTCTGGTCATCGAAGACAAGGATCGAGGTTTGGGGATCAGCCTCCAGCGCGCGATGGACGGCGACCGCAACCTCGGCCAGTGCGCCGGAAGCGAGGCGGAGCGGCCCGATGAAGGCCGTGCAGGTTTGAGGGCTGTCGGGTACTGGAGTGCTCATACGCAACTTTTACCCGGACGAAATCGGTCGCGTCAATATCGCCCGGGTATTATTATCCGAAGTACGGATTGATCCCGATGGCCTCGAGTTGAGCCGGCGTCATGGCCTCGTTCAATTGGGCGGCCGTGAACTTGTTGATCTGGGCGTTGGTCATCGAGCCTAGCTGGTGCGTGCTCATCTGCTGGATCTGATCCTTGGTCAGCCCCGGAATCTGGGCCGGCATCAGGTAGCCGATCTGCGTCGTGGTCAGTTGGCCGATGACGGTGGGAGAAATCTGGCCGATCTGGGTGGGGGTCAGCGCCTTGATCTGTGTCTCGGCGAAGCCGCCGATGTCGGTAATGTCGAAGGCGCCAAGCTGGACGCCCGACAAGCCCTTCATCTGATCGCTGCTCAGGATGCCGATCTGGGCCGTGCTGAACGCGCTGATGGCGGTGGTTGAGAAGGCGGCGATCTGATCGGGCGAAAAGGCGGCGATCTGGGTGACGCTCAACTCGCCGATGTCAGTCGGGTTGAAGCCACGCACCTGGGCGGGCGAGAGGCCGGCGATCTGGCCGCTGGTGAGTACCGCGACCTGAGCCGCGCTGAGCGCGGAAATCTCATCAGCTGAGAAGGCGCCGATCTGGTTCGAGGTCAGGCCGGCGACCTGGGTGGTGGTGAATTCGGCGATGTCCGAGACAGTCAGCGCTTCCAACTGGGTCGAAGACAGACCCTGGATTTGCGTACGGCTGAGCGCTCCGAACCGGGTGGCGTCCATACCGACCACGTTCTCAGCCGAGAGCGCCCCGATCTGGGAGCCTGACAAGGCGGCGATCTGCGCCGCGCTGAGAGCATTGAAATGGCCGCTGCTGAGCGCCGCCATGTGGGTCGCGTTCAGTCCCCCGATCTGGGTGTTGTCAAGGGAAGCGACCTGGGTGGTGCTCAGGCCCGCGAAGGCCGCGCCCGAAAGCCCGCCAACCTGAGCCGCGGTCAGGCTGTCCAACTCCGTGACCGACAGGCTGGTGATGGTGGTGTTCGAAAGCGCGCCGAATTGCGTCCCGGTCAGATCGCCCAGGCGTCCGCGGATATGGCCGGACTCCAGAGCTTGGATTTGAGTGGAGCTCAGGCCCCGCACCTGGGTCGCCGTCAGGGCGGCGAACTCGGTCGAGGTCATCTCCGCCAGATTGGTGGTGGCGATGGCGCCGACCTGGGTGGCCGTCAGCTTGCCGATCTGGGTGACGCTGAATTCCTCGAAGTCGGTGACCGAGAGGCTGGCGATCTGGGTGGTGGTGAGACCAGCGATCTGGGTCGCCGTCAGGCCAGCGGTCTGGGTCGGCGTCAGGGCGGACAGACCCGTTTCGGTAAGGCCGCCGATTTGTGACGCCGTAAGGGCCGCAAGCTGCGTCGATGACAGCCCCTCGATCTGAGACGCACTGAGCGCGCCGATCTGCGCCGCCGTCAGTCCGCCCAGCTGGGTCTTGTTCAAGCCGGCGATCTGGGTGCTGTCGAGGCTCGACACGGCGGTGGTGGAGAAGCCGCCGACCTGCGATGCCGACAGCGCGGCGACCTGGGTGGCGTCGAACTCGCGAATATCCTCAGGGCTGAGTCCGCCGATCTGGGTGGTGGTCAGCCCTTTCAGCTGCGCCGCCGTGAGAGCGTCGACCTGAGTGGCGTCCAGCGCGGCGATGCCCGTCGATGACATCGCGCCGAGCTGGGTGGCGCTGAGAGCCGCGATCTGGGTGGTCGTCAGCCCCGCGATGCTCGTCTCGGCCAAGGCGCCAAGCTGGGTGGCGGTCAGCCCCTTGATCTGCGTCGCCGACAGGCCTGCGATCGCGGTGGCTGACAGGCCGGCGATGTTAGTGGTCGAGAACGCGCCGATCTGGGTCGCGGTGAAAGCCGCGACCTGAGTGGCGGTGAACTCGGAAAAGTCTGTCGCGCCAAGGCTCTTGAGCTGGGTGGCGGTGAGGCCGCCAAGCTGGGTGGTGGTCAGTTGACCGACCTGGGTGGCGTTGAGGCTTGAGAAACTGGTGGTGGTAAGGCCGCCGATCTGCGTCGCGGTGAGCCCGGCGAGTTGCTCGGGCGAGAGCGTGTTGAACGTATCCGGCGATAAGGCTGCGATCTGACCGCCGGTCATGGCGGCGAATTGCGTCGGGCTCAGCAGATCCAGGTCCTGGGGCGTGAACTGGCCAAGCTGGGTGGTCGTAAGCGCCCTGATCTGGGTGGTCGCCAGGGCGGCGATCTGGCTGGCGTCGAAGTCAGCGATCCCGGTGGGCGAAAGCGCCGCGACCTGGGCGGCGGACATCGCGGCGATCTGGGTGGGCGTGAACTGGGTCACGTCGTCCGCCTCCAGACCCCTCAATTGAGTCGCGGTGAGCCCCTTGATCTGCGTGGTGGTGAGCGCGGCCAACTCTTCGGTCGTCAGCGCGCCGATGTGGGTCGCCGAAAGCACCGCAAGCTGCGAGGCGGTCAAGGCGGCGATCTGCTCGGAGTCGAACTCGGCGAAATCGTCCTCGTTCAGACCCCGTAGCTGGACCGTTGAAATCGCCCGTATCTGGGTAGCGGAAAGCGCGGCGATCTGCGCCGGTGTGAGGTCGGCGAAGCTGGTCGGGGACAGACCGGTGATCTGACTGACCGCGAGGTCACCAATCCGGTCTGGCGTCAGACTGGGCGCAAGGACGCCGATCTGTGCGCCGGTCAACGCGCCAAGTTGGGCCGCCGAGAATTGTTCGATGTCCTCCGGCTGAAGCCCCCGCAACTGCGTCAGGGTGAGGCTTTTCATTTGGAGGGTGGACAAGGCGGCCACCTGCGCGTCGTCCAGCGCTGCGATGGCCGTAGATGAAAGCTGCGCAAGCTGTGACGGCGTCAGGGACGCGATCTGCGTGGGCGTGAAAGCCTCGATGTCGGTGACGTCCAGCCCCTTGAGCTGACTGGCGCTAAGCGCCTTGAGCTGGGTGGCGTTTAGCGGCGCTACATTGGTCAGCGCAGCCAGACCGGCCGAGCTGAGAGCGCCGATCTGAAGCCCCGACATGACCGCAACCTGGGCCGGCGTAAATTCGCCGACATCCTCAACGGTCAGGCCTTTCATCTGGGCCGCCGTCAATCCCCGGATTTGGGTCGCCGTCAACGCGGCGATATCCTCGTCTGCAAGGCTGGACAGGTTGGTGGCCGAGATCTGGCCGATCTGCCCGACGGTCAGGGCTTGAAGCTGCTCGACGGTGAAGTCCTGAAAATCCTGCTCGTCAAAGCCTTTCAGCTGCGTTGCGCTCAGCTTGCTGATCTGACTGGTGGTCAGGGCGCTGAACTGCTCCGCCGAGAGGCCCGCCAGATGACCGGCCGGCAGCGCGCCGAGCTGTGAGGCATTGATGCTGGCGATTTGCTCTGGCTGCAAACTGAAGAAGACTGTCGTGGACAGCGCCAGCAACTGTCCGGTGGACAGGGCGGCGATCTGATCCGGTCCGAAGCGACCGAGCGTTTCAGCGCTCATCGACTTCATCTGGGTGATCGACAAGCCCTTCATCTGCGATGGCGATAGATTTCCAATTTGATCGCCGTCGAGCGCCGAGAACACCTCAGCACTCAGACCAGTGATTTGGGTAGCGCTCAGCGCCTTGATCTGCGTGGACGTAAACTCGCCGATGTCGGCTGAACTCAGAGCATTGAGTTGGGTTTGGGTAAGGACCCGTATCTGGGCGTCGGTGAGGCCCGCGATCTGATCGGCGTTCAGCGTGGACAAATTATCACCCGACAGAGCGCGTAGCTGTAGCGTGCCCAGCGCCTGCAGCTGTTCGGGAGAGAACTCGGCCATGTCAGCTTGCGTCAGCCCAGCAATCTGAGCCGCTGTGAGGCCTCTTATCTGCGCGGGGGAAAGGGCGGCCACCTGTGGGGCGGTAAGCGCGGAGAAGCCTGTCGCCGTCAGAGATCCGATCTGCGAGCCCTTAAGGGCCGCCACAGCTCCAATATCAACGGATGCAATCTGGTCGGTCGTCAGCGATTGAAGTTGCTCGCTGTTCAGAACGGACAACTGGTCTGGGCTGAAGACAATGTTGGATGACAGGCGCGGGATTTGAATCCGCGTCAGCGCCTTTACCTGCGTCGAGGAAAGGGCGGCGAACTGCTCGGCGTTGACCGCCTCGATAGCGCTGCTGTTGATCGCCCGGATCTGGTTGGCCGTCATCAGGCCGAAATCGGACGGCGAAAGCGCCTCGAAGAAGCTGGGGCCCAGGGCAGAAATCTGAGCCGGAGTCAGCTTCGTGATGGGAATGTTCGAGACCGACGAAATGGTCATGAGGCGAAGGAACCTGATCCGCAGCCCGACGCGATCGAGAATCCGGAAGCGACTCGCCTCCTAGACCTAGCAAACCGCGTCACCCTCCACTTGGCGACGACGGCTTGAGCGCCTGATCATTATCGACAGCCGGACGAGCCCCTGCTCCCCTCCGACACGAACCGGCATCACCAGTTGCGCAGGTCGGAACCTATCTGATTCCCGTAGTAGTGGTGACTATTAGGCTTAATGCGCAAGGCTTGCGCCCATCAGCGCCGAACCAGCACGACACCGCCGAGCACAAGCGCGAGCCCCGCCAGACGGGTCAGGTTTACGGGGCGAGCCTCGACGCCAAAGCCACCGAAATGGTCAATACAGACGCTGAGCAAGAGCTGGCCGGCGACGAACAGCGTCATGGCCGAGGCGACCCCGATCCTCGGGATGGCGTAGGCCGCGGCGACCACGAAGACAGCGCCGTAGAGGCCGCCCATCCAAGCGTACCAGGGCGCGGCCAGGGTCGCCTGGTAGTCGGGCCGGACCCTGAGGGCCAAAACCGCGATCAACAGCACCAGGGTTCCGCCAGCAAACGACATGAAGGCGGCGTTGACCGGGCTGTTGAGGGGCCGCGCCAGCAGGGCGTTCGTTGGGGCCTGAACCGCGGCGAGCCCGCCGCCGACGAGACAGCCGATGATGGCCAGGATCAGTGATTTGGGCATCTCAATCCTTCAGATGGGCGAGCGCGCCCAGCGCGGCGGCGCGACCCGTAGCGAAAGCGGCCTGGAGCAGATAGCCGCCGGTGGGCGCCTCCCAATCCAGCATCTCGCCGGCCAGAAAGACACCTGGCCTGGCTGTCAGCATCAGATTCCCGTCAACGCCGCCTAAGGCCACGCCACCGGCGGTGGAGATGGCTCGATCCATGGGCGCGCAGCCGGTCAGCGTGATCGGCGCGGCCTTCACCAGAACTGCCAGCGCCTCGGGCTCCGCCGACAGATTCACGCCCGCCGCCTCCCTCAACAGCCCCACCGCGACCGGCGGAAGGTGCAGCGCCTTGCGCAGGTGATTGGTGACGGATTCGCCCTTGCGGGCCTTGGCCAGCTTCTGGGCGATCTGCCCGACCGAAAGGTCGGGTTTCAGGTCGATCTGCAAGACGGCGTCGCCGCCGCGTTCAACGGCGTCACGCAGTTCAGCCGACAAGGCATAGATCGCCCCGCCCTCGACCCCGTAGGCGGCGACCATCATCTCGCCTCGCACCTGACGACCGCCGAACGACAGGCTGATGGCCTTTAGCGGCTCTCCCGCGAAGCGCTCCCGGAACAGGTGGCTCCAGGCGACCGTGAAGCCGCCATTGCTTGGCCGGAAGGGCGCGACCTCCACCCCCGTCCCCTGCAGGATAGAAGCCCATGCGCCATCGGAGCCGAGCCGCGACCAGCTACCGCCGCCGAGGGCCAGGATCGTCACATCCGGGTGCGCGGCGTGCTCCCCGTCAGGTCCAGCGAACATCAGGCCGCCGGCCTCATTCCAGCCCTTCCAGGTATGGCGAGTCTTCAACACGACGCCCTGCGTCTCGAGCCGAGCAAGCCAGGCGCGCAGGAGAGGCGACGCCTTCATCGCCTTTGGAAACACCCGGCCGCTGGAGCCGACGAAGGTCGGCTGGCCAAGGTCTTCGGCCCAGGCGACAAGGGCGCTGGGCGGAAAAGCTTCCAGGATAGGGCGCAGGCGTTCCGACGCCTCGGCGTAGCGGCCCACGAAACGATCGAAAGGCTCCGAATGGGTCAGGTTCAGGCCGCCACGGCCCGCCATTAGGAGCTTGCGGCCGAGGGACGGCATCCTGTCGTACAGCGTCACGGTCACACCGGACGCGCTCAGCACTTCGGCGGCCATCAGGCCGGCGGGGCCGCCGCCAATGACAGCGACCGTGCGAGGAGATGACAGGCTCATGAGGGCTATCTGCCTCGCCGCTCGCCCATCGCCAAGCCTTTCAACGGTTGAGACTAGGGCCGACCGTCGCCCGGCGCGGCGGCAGCCTCAATCAGGGCGACGATCATGGCGTTCATGGGCGTGGCGATCCCATGCCGCGCGCCGAAGCGGACGATCACGCCATTGCGGGCGTCAAGTTCCATGGGACGACCAGCGGCGCGGTCGGCGTGCAGCGAGTTGACCCCGTCTGCGGGACCCGATCGATAGCCGTCCACCACCGCCCGACCCAGGTCGTCGGGCAGCACCGCGCCCTCGGCCCGACCGACCAGAACACACTCGGCGACCAGGGCCTGCATGATGTCGGCGATCGCCTCACGATGTGCGACGCCCGAGGGCTTGAGCGTCAGGGCGTTGACCGCGCCGGCGCAGTTGAGGGCCAGCTTGCGCCAGGCGGCGGTCTTGAAGTCGTCGGTGGTTGAAACCTCGATAGGCGTGTGGGCGAACAGGTCGACGAAGGCGTCGCTATCGGCGCCCGCCGGAACCAGGATCGTCCCCATGCGGCGCTGACGAATGCGGCCCGGCGCGGCGCGCTCGGCCGGGATATCGACCACCGCCGGGACGATGCCGACGCCGGGCAGGTGCGGCGCGAACCGCTCCACATGCTCGACACCGTTTTGCAGCACCGCGACCTTGGTCTCGGGACCGACCAGACCGCCCAGCCAGGTCAGAGCGCCAGCCGCGTCATAGGCCTTGGTGCAGACCAGCACCCAATCCTGCGGCGTCGCGGTCGAAGGTTCGGTCAGGACGTTCGGCGTCGCGGTGATCTCGCCATCCGGAGTTTCCACGCTCAGGCCGTCAAAGGGCGCACGGGCGCAGACCGTGACGGAGAGATCGGGGCTCTGAGCGAGCCAGGCGGCGACGGTTCCACCCACGGCGCCCGGGCCGACGATCGCGATCTGCTGCATGCTCAAGTCCCTATGGAAACCGGTGTCGGGGCGCGGCACAAATAGGGCTGCATTCGAGTCTTGAACAGGCGCGCTTCGATGACAGTCCTGCCCACGTCCCTCGCCGCTCTCGTCCTGCTGGCCGCAGCCACGCCCGCAACGCCGCCGGCCGACACCTCGCCCCGGGCGACGGTACGCTTCGTGCCGGAGCGGTTCGACGACCTGATGTGGGAGAACGACCGCATCGCCTTCCGGATCTATGGTCCCGCCCTGCAAAAGGCCGAGCCGCCGTCCGGGTCGGGCATCGACACCTGGGTCAAGAAGGTCCGCTATCCGTTCATGGATCGGCAGCTGAAGAGCGGCCAGTACCACACCGACCATGGCGAGGGGCTGGACTACTACAATGTCGGCGGCTCGCGGGGCGCGGGCGGGCTTGGCGTCTGGGACGACGACAAGCTGTGGGTGTCGCGCAACTTCAAGTCCTACAGGATCATCCAGAACGGCCCCGACAAGGCGGCCTTCGAACTCGACTACGCACCCTGGCCCGTGGGCGTGGACCGCAAGGTCTGGGAGCACCGTAGCGTCACCCTGCCCCTGGGATCGAACCTGAACCGCGTCGTCTCGACGATCAGCTCGGACAAGAGCGGCGAGATGATCGTCGGCATCGGCCTGAACCGTAAGGGCATCGTCGCCGGCAAGGGCGCGCTGACCGCCGACAAGGCAGCGGGGTTGCTGGCCTGCTGGGAGCCGACCGACCCTGAGCACGGGACCATCGGCACGGCGGTCCTGGTCGATCCGGCCAGCATCGTCGAGTTCAGGAACGACGCCGACAACTACCTGGTCCTGGTCCGCGTCACGCCGGGCAAGCCGTTCGTCTACTATCAAGGCGCGGCCTGGGATCGCGGTCTGGACTTCAAGAGCCGCGAGGAATGGGAGACCTATCTGCGCGGCTTCAAGCCCGGGTTTGATCTCGCGAAATAGCCTTACAATCGGCGCGGACGTCACCAAGTGTCGGAACAGCTCAGCTTGAGTCCACAACGAGGAAACGCCTGATGTCGCTGTCCATGAGCCAAATGACCCTGCCCGCCCTCACCCGCGGGCTGCGGACCCTGTCGGCCCTGCTGACCAAAGGCGAGGCCTGGGCCAAGGACAATGGCGTCGATCCAGCGGATTTGGCGTCCGCCCGCCTGTTCGAAGACATGGCGCCCCTGACCGGCCAGATTCAGCGCGTCAGCGACTCCGCCAAGTTCGCGGTCGCCCGCCTAGCCGGCGTGGAGTCTCCGGCCATGCCGGACGACGAAGTCACCTTCGCCGACATGCAGGCGCGGATCGCCAAGACCATCGCCTATATCGAGGGCATAGACGCCGCCCAACTGGACGGGACCGAGGGTAAAACGATCGAGCTGAAGTTTCCCAATGGCGAGTTCAGCATGACGGGCAGCGCCTATCTCAGCGGCTTTGTGCTGCCGAACTTCTATTTCCACCTGACCACCGCCTACGACATCTTGCGCCATAAAGGCGTGCCGGTGGGCAAGCTGGACTATCTGGGCGTGATCGCCTGAGGCTGACGGCGTCCTGGGTTACCGGGACGCCACTTGCCCCGGGGGCGCAAACCCGCCCTACTCTCCCCATGATCGAGTGGGGAGTTCTTCGATGAGCCTGCGCCTTTCCGCCGCCTTTGCGGTTCTCGCCTTTGCATCCGCCGCCTCGGCACAGACTGGGGGCCAGAAGGTCGAGGCTGTCGCGGATCGCTTCGTGGCTGAGACGCTGAGTTACAATCCCTCGGCGTCCTATTCGACGGGCCTGAAGGCGCCGACGCATGCCCGCCTGTACGACAACAGCGAGGCCGGTATCCGGGCCTTCGAAGTCAAGATGGACGCCATCGAGGCGGACGCCCGCGCCATCGACGCCAAGAGCCTGAACGGCCAGGACGCCATCACCCTGGCGGTGTTGATCGACAGTCTTGAGGCCGAGCGCGGCACGCGGGTGTGCAGGGCGCACCTGTGGAACTTGAACCACATGTTCGGCTGGCAAAGCTATCTGGTGCGGACCGCGTCGGACCAGCCAGTGGGCGACGCTGACCTAAGAGCGCAGGCGCTGCAGCGCTGGGGTTCGGTTCCCAAGTTCGTGGAGATCGAGACCGCCAACCTGCGCAAGGGTTTGGCCGAGGGGTATTCGGCGCCCAAACCCGTCGTCGCGCGGGTCATCAAGCAGATCGACGGCATGATCGTCGCCGATCCGACGAAGTCCCCGTTCTATTCGCCCGCATCCCGTGACAAGGACCCAGCGTTCGGCGCGGCCCTGGCCAAGATCATCGCTGGCGAGATCAATCCGGCGCTTAAAGCCTATCGCGACTTCCTGGCGGTCGAATACATGCCGAAGGCTCGCGACACCCTGGGCTTGAGCGCCCTGCCCGGCGGCGCGGACTGCTATCAGGCGCAGCTTCGTGGCTACACGACCCTGGACCGTACGCCCAAGCAGGTGTTCGACCTGGGCTTGGCCACAGTCAACGCCAATGCCGAGATCGTCAAAGGTTTGGGCCAGAAGCTGTACGGCACCCAGGACCTGAAAGAGATCGCCAAGCGGACCTCTGAAGCGCCCGCCAACAAGCTCGCTTCAGAGGAGGATTTGATCGCCTACACCCGCAAGGTCGTGGACAGCTCCCGCGTCGCTTCGGCCGCGCTGGTCACCAAGCTGCCCGATCAGGACATGGTGGTGAAGCCGTTCGAGCCCTTCATGCGCGGCTCGGGCGTCAGTTCCCACTACGAGATGTCAGCTGATCCGAAGAAGCCCGGGACATACCGTATCGCATCGGAGAAGTGGGCCAGCGAGACGCGCGGCGGCGCCGAGATCGTCGCCGTGCATGAAGGGTGGCCCGGCCACCATCTGCAGATCGCCATGGCGCTGGGCGTCAAGCGCCACGACCTGTTCAAGGTCGCGTTCAACTCCGCCTATGTGGAAGGCTGGGCCCGCTATTCCGAGGCCCTGTCGGAAGAAGTCGGCATCTATTCCAGCGACTATCCCAAGATCACCCGCCGCATGTGGCCCGCGCGGGGCATGGTGCTGGACCCGGGAATCCACATGTTCGGCTGGACTCGCGAGCAGGCCGCCGCCTTCGCTCAGGAAAGCGGCCGCTTTATGGGTGAGGAGGCCGACGATCTGGTGGATCGCATCGCCGTGCTTCCCGGCCAACTGACCGCCTATGACAGCGGCGGCCTGGAAATCTTCGCCCTGCGCAAACAGGCTGAAGAAGCGCTCGGACCCAAGTTCGACCTCAAGGCATTCCACGATGCCGTACTGAAGAATGGCGTCGTACCGCTGAAGGTCCTGCGTCTGGAGGTCGAGTCGTGGATCGCGGCCGAAAAGGCGCGAAGCTGAGCCGCACAACTTTCACGCGCATGTCACGAAATTGCGGCTACACTGCGTCTCAATAGGTCGCGCCATGACGCATGATCGCCCTATTCGCGGGCGAGCCTGTCGGCAGTCAGAAGGAGATCGCGATGACCGAGATCCACTATGGCGTCGTTCGAGTCGCCGGTCGTTGGCGGCTGATCGGCGAAGGCCTAACCCTGAACGGCTATGAGAGCCGCAAGGCCGCGACGCGAGCGGCCCTGCGCCTGACCTCGTTCGCTACGGGGCTTGGCGTGCCTGTGGAGTTGCATCTGCAGGACGAAAACGGCGGGCTGAGGCGCAAGCGCCTCGGTGTCGAGGGTCGCGCCTAGCCTTCGCGGAAGTACGGCTCAACCACGCCGTTGAGCTTGACAGTCATCGCCTCGCCCTTGCGGTTGACCGACTTGCCGACGCTGACCCGGACCCAGCCCTCGCTGACGCAGTACTCGTCCACGTTCGTCTTCTCGACGCCGTTGAAGCGGACGCCCACGTTCTTCTCCAGCACCGCCGCGTCGTAGTGCGGGTTGTTGGGGTTCACGGAGAGGCGGTCAGGCAGGGTGTCGGTCATGTTCGCATCACATTGGGCAATAATCTGCGCGTGGATAGCCGGGCTCAGCGGCGATGAACAGCCCCTGAGGAAAACTGCCATGGCGCAGCTTGGGATCGGGGCATAGACAGGCTCATCTCTCCGCGCTCGCGAGTCTCGCCATGAAGACCGGCTCACTACCCCTCCCGCACTTCCTGCTGGCGCTCGCCACGGTGGCGATCTGGGGCACGAACTTCGTGGTCATCCGGGTCGGGCTGGACCACCTGCCGCCCCTGTTGTTCGCAACCCTGCGCTTCAGTCTGGTGCTGCTGCCGGCGGTGTTCTTCATCAAGAAGCCGCCGATCCCCTGGTCGAAACTGGCCAGCTACGGCGTGCTGATCGGCGCCGGCCAGTTCGGCCTGCTGTTCATCGCCATGCGGGGGCACATCACGCCGGGCCTGGCCTCGCTGATCGTACAGACCCAGGTGGTGTTCACCATCGGCATGGCCATGGCCCTGACGGGCGAGCGGGTGAAGACCTATCAATGGTTCGCTCTGGCGTTAGCCGCCGCCGGCGTGGGGATCATCATGACCCATGTGGGCGGTGACGGGACTACGCCCCTGGGCGTGCTGCTGATCCTGGGTTCGGCGCTCAGCTGGGCCGGCGGCAACATCGTGGCGCGAAGCGCTGGTCAGGTGAACATGCTGGCCTACGTGGTCTGGTCGAGCATGTTCGCCGTCCCGCCCCTGTTCGCCCTCTCTCTGATTACCGAGGGTTGGCCCGCCATGGTCGCCGGGGTGCAAAACGCCGACGCGGCCACCTGGGCGGCGGTGCTGTGGCAATCGGTGGGCAACAGCCTGTTCGGCTATTCGGTGTGGGGGTGGCTGCTGGCGCGTCACCCGGCGGCGACCATCAGTCCGCTGGCCCTGCTGGTGCCGGTGTTCGGCATGGGGGCTTCGGCCTTCTTCCTGCACGAGCCGCTGCAACCCTGGAAACTCGGCGCCGCGGCCTTGGTGCTGGGCGGGCTGGCGCTGAACCTAGCCTGGCCCAGCGTCCGCGCCCGCTTCGTCCCCGCGGCCTAGCGTTTCGGACAGGCCGGTACGTCGAACGCGCCCATGTCCAGGCACCGGCCATCGATGTCGGCCGGGGGCTTGGCGCCGACGAGGTTGGCCAGCGTCGGCCCCATGTCGATCGTCTCGATCGGATAGAAGCGCTCCTGGCCCTCCACGCCCGGCCACCAGAACAGGATCGGCACGCGACGATCATAGCCCCAGGGCGAACCATGGCTCGCCAGGCTGCGTCCGTAGCGCGCCGGGAAGGCGGTGATGCCCGGCTTGAAAGCCAGCAGGATGTCAGCCGAACGGTTCGCCACCGCGCCAACCGTCATGCGCTGCAACAGGGTGAATTCCTGCGGACTGGTCCCGATCGGCGGCGGGGGGGCGGCCAGCGCCTCCTCCAGGCGATAGGCGCCGGCGACCAGCGGATTCTTGCGGAAGAGCTCGACCGCGACGTCGGCGACCTTGCCGCGCAGGGGCTCAGCCATACCCTTGCCGGTCTTGTCCACGATCATGAAGCCGCTGCTGCCCGTGGTGAGCGGATTGAAGTCCAGGTTCAGCCGGCGGCGGACCTCGGCGTTGATCGACGGCAGGAAGGTCAGATCGATCCGGCCAGCCTCTTCGAAGCCGCGGGCATGCGAACGCTCCGGGAAATCCGAGCCGCCATGGTCGGCGGTCACGGCGACCACCACACCGCCCGGGACCTTCTTCAGCCGCTCGATCAGCGCGCCTAGAGCCGCGTCCAGACGGTACATCTGCTCGCACATCTCCGGGCCCTGTGTGCCGTAGACGTGGCCGATACGGTCAGTGGCCGACAAGCTGACGCCGAGCATGTCGGTCGCCGGGCCCTCGCCGAGCTTCTGTTCGTCCAGCAGACGAATGGCCGCCTCGACAGTCAGTTCATCCAGGGCGGGAGAGGTGTCGAACACCGGCTTTTCCGGCGGCAGGCGCGAGGGCCATGAACGGCCTTCGATCATCCAGTCCGCCGCGGCCTTGCGGCAGACGTCATGGGTGTAGGTCCAGTCGGGCCTCGGTCGGCCACGAAGGGATTCGTTCAGGGCCGCGACGGGGGCCAGGCGTTTGGCAGGGTCCTGGCCAGGCTCGACGAAGGTCGTCCAGCCGAAGCCGTCGACATACCAGAACGCCCCGTCGCCCTTCTGGCCAGCCAGATTGATCGCGCCGCGATCCTTGCCCGAAACGGCGAAGGAGCGGCTTCCCGGCGAAGAGATCTTCAGCCAGTCGGCAAGGTTGGAGACCCGCATGGCGCTTGCGCCAACCCGGCCATTCTCGCCCGGACCGCCGTCGGCCAGCGTGTTCTCCAGCACGGCCAGGCAATAGACTTCCTTGCCGGTGGCGCGATCGACCCAGTCGTTGGCTGGGATGCCGGTCTTGTTCGGTCGCTTGCCGGTGAGGATGGTGGAGTGGCCAGGGCAGGTCTCGGTAACCGCATGGCTCTGATAGCCGTTGGCGTAGACCATCCCCTGCGAAAGCGCCTTCAGCCCGCCCGTGAAATCAGCGCGGTGCTGGTTGAAGAGATCGGAGCCGAACTGATCGATGACGATGGTCACCACCAGTTTGGGGGCAGGCTTCTTTTCCTCCGCCGCGTGGCCGGCGCCCGCGCAGGTGAGAACGGCCACGGCGGCGACCGCTGACAGGCCGATACGGCGGATGGATTTCGTCATTGTCGCCGTCTCCATGGCTTTTCGTCGGAGCCTTCTATGGCGCCATTTCTTCGCTTTGGTGACGCTCTTTGAAGTTTTCCGATCAATCGACGTTCGCGGACCGCCGCTTGGCAGGATGCGGCGTTCATCGCCGCCAGCGGCGCTTCAGTCGCAGACCGCTTTGCCCGCGCGCAAGACAGTGATCGTCTGGCCCGCCATTGGCCGAGACCTTCGAATGCTTATCCGCCACTCCCTATCAGCCATCGCCTGGCTGGCGCTATCGGCTCCGGTCGCCGCGGAAGTCACCTATCTCGTCCAGCGACCCACAGACGCCAAGGCGAGTTGCCAGGAATTGATGTCCGAAGGCATGGGCATCGAGGCCGATATCAAAAAGATGCGCGACGACAGCATGAAGCGGTTGGAGGCCTCCGGCGAAGCCATGGTCGCCCGGCAAAAGGCGCTGTCGGCTTCCACGGCGATCATCGCCAGCACAGCGCTCGTGGGGGCCAATCCCGCCGCGATCAACGGGGCGACAACCGCGCTCAACGCCGCCAGTAAGGCGTCGCGTGACACGACCATGATCGCGACCCACCAGGATGGTCAGAACACCGAAGCCGCCATTCGCCCACGCGAACAGCGGCTCCTGCATCTTCAGACGACCTACGCGTCGCGCTGCCTGTGATCAGGCGTCGGACTTGAGGTAGATTTCGCCCTTCTCGCGGAACTTCTCGCTCATGTCGGCCATGCCCTGGGCGATGTCGTTCGGCGCCAGACCGGCGGCGAACTCGCGCACCTCCTGGGTGATCTTCATCGAACAGAACTTGGGCCCGCACATGGAGCAGAAGTGCGCGGTCTTGTGCGCCTCCTTGGGCAGGGTCTCGTCGTGATAGTCGCGAGCGGTCTCCGGATCGAGCGCCAGGTTGAACTGGTCCTCCCAACGGAACTCGAATCGCGCGCGGCTGACCGCGTCATCGTGCGCCTGGGCGCCGGGATGTCCCTTGGCCAGATCGGCGGCGTGGGCGGCCAACTTGTAGGTGATGACACCCACCTTCACGTCGTCGCGGTCCGGCAGGCCCAGGTGTTCCTTGGGCGTGACGTAGCAGAGCATCGCCGTGCCGAACCAGCCGATCATGGCCGCACCGATGGCTGACGTGATGTGGTCATAGCCGGGGGCGATGTCGGTGGTCAGCGGGCCAAGCGTATAGAACGGCGCCTCGCCGCAGGTCTTCAGCTGCTTGTCCATGTTGGCCTTGATCTTGTGCATCGGCACGTGGCCGGGGCCTTCGATCATGGTCTGGACGCCATGCTTCCAGGCGACCTGGGTCAGCTCGCCCAGGGTGTCCAGTTCCGCGAACTGCGCGGCGTCGTTGGCGTCGGCGATGGAGCCGGGCCGCAGGCCGTCCCCAAGGCTGAACGACACGTCGTACGCGCGCATGATTTCGCAAATGTCTTCAAAGTGTTCGTAGAGGAAGTTCTCCTTGTGGTGCGCCAGGCACCACTTGGCCATGATCGACCCGCCGCGTGAGACGATGCCAGTCACCCGCTTGGCGGTCAGCGGCACGTAAGGCAGGCGCACGCCGGCGTGGATGGTGAAGTAGTCCACCCCCTGCTCCGCCTGCTCGATCAGGGTGTCACGGAACACCTCCCAGTTCAGGTCCTCGGCCACGCCGTTGACCTTCTCCAGCGCCTGATAGATCGGCACGGTGCCGATCGGCACCGCGCTGTTGCGCAGCACCCAGTCGCGGATGTTGTGGATGTTGCGACCGGTGGACAGGTCCATGACCGTGTCGGCGCCCCAGCGGGTGGCCCACACCATCTTGTCCACCTCGTCGGCCACGGTCGAAAGCACCGCCGAGTTGCCGATGTTGGCGTTGATCTTCACCAGGAAGTTGCGGCCGATGATCATCGGCTCGACTTCGGTGTGGTTGATGTTGGCGGGGATGATGGCGCGGCCGCGAGCGATCTCCTGACGCACGAACTCCGGCGTCACGAAATCGGGAATCGAAGCGCCGAAATCCTCGCCGTCCCGCACACACGGGGCGTTCTGTTCGCGGCGCAGGTTCTCGCGGATGGCGACGTATTCCATCTCGGCGGTGATGATCCCCTTGCGGGCGTATTCCAGCTGGGTGACGGCGGCCCCGCCCTTGGCGCGGAACACCGGGCGCGGCGCGGTGAACTCGGGCGCCAGGTGCTTGCCGGCGGCGAAGCCGTTGTCTTCGGGCTTCACCTGACGGGGCTGTGCCACCTGTTCGACGTCGCCGCGAGCGAGGACCCAGGCCTCGCGGGGGCGGGCCAGACCCTTCTCGATGTCGATGGTTGCGTTAGGGTCGGTGTAGGGGCCCGACGGGTCATAGATCGTCACCGGCGGCTCGTTGGCGCTCGGGTGGACGGCGACCTCGCGGAACGGGACGCGGATATCGGGGAACAGTTCGCCCGCCTGATAGACCTTGCGCGAGCCCGGCAGCTCGCCGGTTGCGACGGATTTCTCCAGCGCGTTCTTGTCGGAGATCGGAGTGTGGACGTTCATGGCGGGCTCCTTTGTTGCCAAGGAGACCCGGACCGCATGCGCAAGTTGGTCTACGGAGGACCTTCGCCCCGCCGCGTTCCCTCCCTTCGCCGGCATGACCCGGATCAGGTTCTACGGGTCGCGGGAGATACCCGCCTCTCAGGCGCTTAGGTGCGCCCCCCCGGTGAACGAGAGGAGTTTAGCTCAAGGAGAGGCGAGGTGGAACCGCTCGAGTGAGCTTCGACAGATTGCCGGAATTTAACTTGTAAGCTCTAACGGAACGCGGCACGAGCGGCCAAGCTTTCAAGGAACACCGTTCAATGCTTCGTGCCCTCGCCCTCGCCGCCGGTCTGCTGGCCGCCGTCCCCGCCGCCGCTCAAACCGCTCCCCAGTATCCCGTGAAAATCCCCGCCCCGGGCGGCGAGGCGATTATTCCGAACGCGATGTATCAACGCGAGTACGATGAGGTCGGCTACGCCGCCGCACGGCGGGTTGGCGACACGCTCTATGTCTCCGGCGGCATCGTTGCGCGACGCAAGGATGAAGGTAACGACGAAGCCGCGTTCAAGGCTCAGACCCTGCGCACCTACAAGCAACTGGAGGCCACGCTGAAGGCTGCCGGCGCCAGCTGGGACGACGTGGTGATGGTGAACAGCTTCCACGTCTGGGACAGCCCTAACTTCACCGGCAAGCCGATGGATCAGATTCGCGTCATGACGGAAGTCCGCCGCAGCTTGAGCAGCGCGCCCGCCCCCGCCTGGACGGCGGTGGGGACGACCGGCCTTCTGGCGCCCACCGGCATCGTAGAGGTGCAGGTGATCGCTCACATGCCGAAGAAATAGGCTCTACCAGCGACGCTCGCGGTCACGGCGAGCGTCGGCCGCCTGGCGTTCAATGTCGCGCAGCCGGTTGCGATGGTCGCGGACGCGGTCATCGTAGTTGCGATTGATGTCGGCCATACGGCGCAGACGATCCTCGTCGGCGCGGCGCAGCTCGTTGCGCCGGTCGTTCGGGTTGTTCCGGGCGATATCGGAACGTCTGCGGCCGTAGTCTTCCTGCGCGCGCCGGACTTCCTCGTCGCGCTGGCGCCGGGCGTCAGCCAATTGGCGTTCAGCGTCGTCGCGCTGGCGATCGATGTCCCGCAGGCGTCGCCCAAGGTCCTCGTCACGTCGGCGCGCTTCATCGCGCCGACGGTCCTGCTCGGCGCGGTGGTGGTCATAGGGCTGAGCGACCGCCAGCATCGGCGAGGCGGTCGTCAGGGCCAGGACGGTCAAAAGAACAGCTTTGCGCATGAGCGTCGAACGGGGCGGCATGGCCGCAAGTTCCCGTCCTATTGCGGCGCAATTCCGGCGCCGCGCAGCACCGCCAGGGCCGGCTCGACGGCGTCCCCATAGCGCTTCCAACGCCCGATGCTGCCGGAATGCAGGGGGCTGCGGACCTGTACCGAGCTGGCGGTCGCCACGGGGTTGGGATTCTCGTGGAAAGCCAGGCACCGCTCGTCCCAGTTGAGGCCGCAGAAGGACAGCAGACGGCGGGTCTCGCCCTCCTGGTCGGCGATCAGGTCCTCATAAGCGACCTCGGTGAAGCGATCGGTTGGCAGGGTATGTCGCCAATGCGCGACGAGCCGGTCGAACTGAACGTAGTAGCGCGCCGTGTCCGCCAGATCGTAGGCGTAATTGTAGTAGGAGAACCCCGTGGCGAAGAGCTGGCGATAGTTGCTCAGCACGCTGTCCATGGGATCGCGGCGCAGGCAGACGATACGCGCATTGGGCAAGGCCCGGTGGATCAGCCCCGCATAGATGGCGTTCAGCGGCATCTTGTCGACAAAGCGGCCGCCAGGCGTCGTCAGCGGGCGGGTGCTGTCGATATAGGCGCGGCCAAGAGCGGCCATATCGAGGGAGGTCGCCGCCTTCAGGGTTTCGGCGTCCAGCACGCGGTTGGACGGCGTTCCGGTCATCCGCTTGGCGATCAGGGCGAAGTTGGAAAGCTCTCCGGCCGAGGTTACCTCCGGATGGCTGGACAATATGCGATCGACCAGCGTCGTGCCGGTGCGTGGCAGCCCCACCACGAAGATCGGCTCGTTCGAGGGATCGCCCTCCCCCTTTCCCGCCGTTCGCGCCGCGGCGGCGAAGATCGCCACGTCGTCTGCGCCGTCGTAGGCCAGTTGCCGTCGCTTGGCGGCCTTGGCCCGGTTCAGCCAGGATAGGGACGTGGGGTGATCGCCCAGGTCCTCGTACGTTTTGGCCAGAGCGTGGCCCACGTGCAGGGCCGGGTCGGGATCGTTGGCGCTAGGATCGAACAAGGCCTCAAGCTGGGCGGCGAAGTTCCGCTCCAGCGTCTGCTTGGTCAGGACGACGCGCGAAGACCAGGCTTTGTAGTAGCCGGGGTCCAGGTCGAGCGCCGCGGCGTAGGCCGTCTCGGCCCCTGCGAAATCGCCGATGAACTGGCGGGCGGAGGCGAGATTGTAGGCGAACGAGGCGTTGGACGGCTGCAGTGTGAAGGCCCGCTCGAAGAAGCCGATGGCGCGGTCATGAAAGCCGGTCCGGCTATAGACTACCCCGATAGTGTCCAGCGTCAGGGCGTCGCCGGGACTGAGGGAAGCCGCCCGGTCGGCCGCTTGTCGCGCCAGATCCTGGCGATTCAGGGCGACGAGCGTGCGACCCAGATGGGCATGGGCGCGCGCCATCGCTGGAGCTAGCGCCGTCGCTTTTTCCAGCAATTCCGCAGCCTTGCCGTGATTTCCGTGCTCGGCGGCGATGATCCCGAGCAGAAACCAGGCCTGGGCGACGCCGGGATCGCGACGAAGGGCGTCCAGGCACAGGGCATGCGCCTCGCGCGCCGCGCCTTGGGCCAAAAGATGTTCGGCGCGATCAAGGGTAGTATCGGCGACGATAGCGATCACGAGGGTTGGCGCCTGTCTGTTCAGCGAAACGCACAAAATGCGGGCGCCCGGGGGTCTCGTCGACAGGTTTCGTGACGGTTGCGTGAGGAAACCGTGGGCCTGCGCATCGACGCATCACACCGTTCCCCCAACGCTCAAGTTTGAGCGAAAAGGGGAAGTTCGAATGAATTACCGTAAAGGCGCCACGCGCGCCGGCCTTCTTGCATCCATCAGCCTGTTGCCCGCCCTCGCCTCTTTCGGCGCCCAG
The DNA here is from genome assembly GCF_027474405.1 of Caulobacter sp. NIBR2454. Classification (GTDB taxonomy): domain Bacteria; phylum Pseudomonadota; class Alphaproteobacteria; order Caulobacterales; family Caulobacteraceae; genus Caulobacter. The sequence goes on along the minus strand of NZ_CP114871.1, from coordinate 1,463,045 downwards.
GCTCAGGAGGTGGAGGAATTGATCGTCACCGGCACGCGCCGCAGCGCGACGGTCCAGGATTCGCCGATCAACATCACCGCCATCGGCGGCGCCGAGATCGAACAACAGGGCTTCAGCGACCTGACCGAGGCCCTGCGCTTCGTGCCCGGCGTGTTCACCATCGACGCGGGTCCGCGCCAGGGAAATCCGATCGTGGTGCGCGGGCTGAACGCCGCCCCGACCAGCTTCGGTGACGGCAACAACAGCGGCAATGGCACTGTCGCCACCTATGTGGGTGAAATCCCTCTCTTCATCGACCTGAAGCTCAATGACATGGAGCGGGTCGAGGTGCTGCTTGGCCCGCAGGGCACGCTATACGGCGCCGGCACCCTGGGCGGCGCGATCCGCTACATCCCAACGCGGCCGAAGTTCGGCGAGACCGGCATGTCGGTTCGCGGCGACGCCTATGGCTATTCGTCGGGCTCGAAGTCCAACATCGACGTGGGCACGACCTTCAACATCCCGGTCGGCGACAAGTTCGCGATCCGCGGGTCCGTGGACTGGATGGACGACCGGGGCTTCATCGACCAACCCTTCGTGGTCAACCGCGTCGGGGTGTCCGATCCCAACGATCTGACCGACGCCAATGTCAGCCGACGCAAGGACACCAATACCGAAAAGGCGCTGTCGGGGCGGCTGGGTCTGCGCTGGGCGCCGATCGAAGCGCTCGACGTCAACCTGACCTACTACTACCAGGACCAGCAGGTGGGCGGCCGCCAGGTCAGCAGCCGCCGCCTGGACAACATGCCCTACACCTTCGGCAAGTATGAATCCGCCTCGCGGGTGCTTGAGCCGAACCGCATCCGCAACGAGATGCTGGCGCTGGAGATCACCGCCGACCTGGGCTTTGCCGAACTGACCTCGGCCACGGGCCAGGCCATCTTCAAATCGGGCGGCCAGCGCGACCAGACCGACCTGCTGATCGGGCTGGAATACTCGTACGAGGCGTTCCCAGGCTTTAGCGCCTTCACGCGCGAGGAGGACCGCGAAGAGACATTCAACCAGGAAGTACGGCTGGTCTCCAAGTACGACAGCCCGCTGAGCTGGATTCTCGGCGGCTTCTATAACCGCTTCAAGACCAAGGGCTTCAGCAAGGAGTTCACCCCCGGCTACGACGTGTTCAACGGCGGCTCTCGCCCGGACTCGCTGGAGTACTACTCGCTAAGCCGCAGCGTGCAGACCGAGACGGCGGGCTATGGCGAGCTGTCCTACCAGATCACCCCGAAATGGCAGGTCACGGGCGGCGCGCGCTACTACCGCTACGAACTGGATTTCGAGACCGCTATCGATCTGCCGCTGTACTACACGGTGTTCGATGGTCGCGGCCCGGACTCCATCGTCCTGGATTGGGAGCCGGACGGTCAGGAGAACAAGGGCTGGCTGTTCAAGGCCAACACCTCCTACGATCTCAGCGACGACCTGAAGGTCTATTTCACCTATAGCGAAGGCAACCGGATCGGCGGCCCCAACGGCGTCGCCGCCTGCCCGACCCCGCTGCCGACCAGCCAGATCGTCTGCGCCCTGCCCAACGAGGCGCAGTTCGGTCCCGACCAGACCACCAACTTTGAGCTGGGTCTGCACAGCCAGTGGCTGGACAAGCGGCTGACCTTCAACGGCGCGCTCTACTACATCGAGTATAAGGATCCCCAGGTGAACGCCGCCACGGTGAACGGCCAGCAGCCGATCACCCGCAATGGCGGCAAGGCGGAGACCAAGGGCTTCGAGGTCAACTTCAACTGGCTGGCCACCGAGCGCTTCCGTCTGCGCGGCGCCTATTCCTACGCCGACGCCAAGTTCACCGAGACCACACCGAACCTGATCTCCTACATCGTGCCGCCGGGCTTCAACTCGACGATCGCGTACGAGGACGGGGAGGATGGCGACCGCCTGCCGGGTTCGCCCAAGCATCAGGGCAGCCTGTTCGCCAGCTATACCCAGCCGCTATCGAATGGCTGGGACCTGGAGTTCGGTTACGGCGTGACGGCGGCGGGCAATGTGCTGACGCGAACCGGCGGCAAGGGCGGCGGGATCACCCTGCCCTCCTATGATCTCCACAATGCGCAGGTGACGTTGCAGGGCGAGCAATGGAGCGCCTCGCTCTACGCCACCAACCTGTTCAACGAGTTCGCCGAGGTCAGCGCCCGCTCCACCCCGCTTTCGGCGCAGGTGGTAGAGAACGCCGACGGCGGGCCTGTCTATAGCCGCAGCTTCGGTACGGGCATTCTCGCCCCGCGGCGGATTGGCATCCGCTTCACCCGCTCGTTCGGCGGGGTCTAAACCATCGGTCTAGAGGCGTGCGGCGCTGAACGTGTCGCACGCCGCCGGATCGCCGCGCTCATAGCCACGCTGGAACCAGCGCATGCGCTGCTCCGCCGAGCCATGGGTGAAGGCGTCCGGCACGACCTGGCCCTGGGTGCGCTTCTGGATGGTGTCGTCGCCGACGGCGGACGCCGCCGAAAGGCCGCTCTGAATGTCCGCCGGGTCGATGCCGATGGCCCCGCCCGACGTCTCAGGCGCACGCGCCGCCCAGACGCCTGCATAGCAGTCGGCCTGAAGCTCCAGTCGCACCGAGCCGCTTTCCGCGCCCTTGCCGCCGGCCCGCTCCATCTGGCCCGTCAGGTTCTGGATGTGGTGGCCGATCTCGTGGGCGATGACATAGGCGCGCGCGAATTCGCCCTTGGCGCCGAACTGGGTTTCCAGCTCCTGCCAGAAGGACAGGTCTAGATAGACCCGCTGGTCGCGCGGACAATAGAACGGACCCATGGCCGACTGCCCCAAGCCGCAGCCGGTCGAGGTATTCTGTTCATAGAGAACGATGCTCTCGGGCGGGGTGTATTTCTCGCCACGCGCGGCGAACAACGGGGTCCAGACATCTTGGGCCGACGTCTCCACCACATCGACGAAGCGTCCAGCCTCGTCCTGCGGCGTCCCGTGCTCGCCCTCCTGCTGCGCCTGGGGCGCGAGCTGGTTGGCGGCGTTCATGGTGGTGCTGGGATCGATGCCAAAGAAGAAGTAGCCGGCCAGGGCCAGAAGCGCGGCGCCTATGCCGCCGCCCGCCACGCCCACGGGGCCGAGACCGCGCCGATCTTCAATATTGCCGCCCGTGCGACCGCCACCCCAACGCATGTCATCCCTCCGCTCAGCTTCAGCGGAACAACGCGGGTGAAGCGATACCGCTCCCTATTGCGGGCTGGCGGGCTTGATCGCGCGGATTCGAGCGTTTCCCTCGGCCAAGCTGCGGTCCTGCAGCTGGCGCAAGCGCTCGGCGTCGTTGGCCATCTGGGCGTCCAAGGGCGCGGGGATGACCGGCGGGCCATAGCTGGGCGCCGGGATCGCCGCGGTCGAGCGGCCGAACTGCAACGATTGCAACGCCTGGGCCGTGCGGGCGCGGTTCTCGGCGGCTAGCGCCTGGCGCTCCGTGGCAAGCAACTGCTGCCGGGCGATGTCTTGCTCAAGACGCAAGGCGTCCAGGCGCGCGGCCTCCGCCTCGAAGGTCTGGGCCGCGGCGGGAGCTGCGGCAAGCGCCGCGATGGCGATGAGCATGAGCGTCTTCATGGGCTTGCGTCCTCTTCCACCTCAACAGATGGGTACGCCGCCCGTTCCGAAGAGCCCTACCGTTTCCGCACCTGAAAGCGGGCCATCTCGGTCTTGGGCGCGTCCCAGGCCGGGGCTAGCTCCGACGCCCGGGCATAGTCACGATAGGCCGCATTGAGGTTCTGCAGCCCCTCGTGGGCGATGCCGCGATTGAAGAACGCCTTTTCCGGGGTCTCAACCTGCAAGGCCAGACCACGGTCGATCTCGGCGACGGCTTCGGCATAGCGTCCCTCGGCGATCAGGATCGCTGCCCGGTTGACCATGGCGTCGCCAAGCTGCGGCTGGAGAGCGAGGGCGTCGTCGAAGTCGCTGCGAGCCGAGGCGTAATCCTTGCGTCGCAGCTTGATAACCCCGCGATTGACGAGGGTGCCGGCGCGATCGGCCACCGGCAGAGCGTCCTCCCGCAGGGCGCGCTCGCATAGCTGCAGGGAATCAAAGTCGTCCAGACCGCCCATGGCGGCGCGCGAGCACGAGCCCGCGAGGGTCTGTCCGATCACAATAGTAGCGGCCTGTGATTTGCCCGCGATGGCGAAGGTCGCGAACGCAGCCGCGCCGACGATGGCGAAGGTCCTGAACATTGGCGTTTCCCTTAGATTTTTTGAAATCATGCGCCTTTTTCGCGAAATCATCAAAGCGGGACGGCTTTGGGCGCGGTTGGGAGCGTGATAGCTGGCTTACCGCTTCGCTTTCAGGGTCACGTCATGCATCTCGCCCGCTTCGCCCGCGCCCGTTTCGCTCATCTGCCGACGGCGCTGGAGCCCCTGCCCCGCCTGGGGGCGGACCTGGGGATCAAGCTGTGGGTCAAGCGCGACGACTGCACCGGCCTGGCGGGCGGCGGCAACAAGACCCGCAAGCTGGAATTCCTGCTCGGCGACGCCCTGGCCAAGGGCGCCGACACGCTGATCACCCAGGGCGCGGTGCAGTCCAACCACGTGCGCCAGACAGCCGCCGCCGCCGCGCGCCACGGTTTGCGCTGCGAAATCGTGCTGGAGGACCGCACGGGCTCGCGCAATGTCGACTATGTGGGTTCGGGCAATGTCCTGCTGGATCGTCTGCTCGGCGCCACCCTGCGGACAGTGCCGGCCGGATCGGACATGAATGGCGAGATGGCCAAGATCGCCGATGACCTGCGCGCCCAGGGCCGCACCCCTTATGTCATCCCGGGCGGCGGCTCCAACGCTATCGGCGCGCTCGGCTACGTGGACTGCGCGCTGGAGCTGGTGCGTCAGGCGGACGCCCAGGGCCTGAAGATCGACCGCATCGTCACCGCCACGGGCAGCGCCGGGACCCACGCGGGCCTTGTGGCCGGCTTGGCGGTCAGCGGCGCGGACATTCCGGTCCTCGGCATCGGGGTGCGGGCGCCTAAGGAGACCCAAGAGGCCAACGTCTTCAAGCTGGCGGTCGAAACCGCAACGCTGCTGGGGCGCTCCGAGGCGGTGAAGCGTGAGATGGTGGTCGCCGACTGCGACTATGTCGGTGCGGGCTATGGCCTGATCGACTATGGGGTGATCGATGCCCTGAAGCTGGCGGCGCGGACCGAGGCGCTGCTGCTTGACCCCGTCTATACCGGCAAGGGCATGAAGGGCCTGATCGCCCTCGCTCGCCTAGGCCGTTTCAAGGGCGAGAACGTCGTCTTCCTGCACACCGGCGGCGCGCAGGGCCTGTTCGGCTATCACACGGAGCTGGAGCCCGTGCTCGGCCAATGAGCAAGATCCTGGGCGTCATCGGCGGCATGGGCCCGGCCGCTACGGTGGATTTCCTGGCCAAGCTGCAGGCGGCGACGCCGGCGGCCCGGGACCAGGATCACGTCCGCGTCCTGATGGACATGAACCCCCAGGTCCCCGACCGCAACACCGGCGGCGAGGCCGGGCCAGTCCTGGGCGAGATGGCGGTCCGGCTGCGTGACGCCGGGGCCCAAGTCCTGGCCATGCCCTGCAACACCGCCCACGCTTACGCGCCCGACATCAAGGTCGCCGGCCTGCCGTTCATCGACATGATCAAGACCGCGGGCGAAGCGGCCAGCGCGGCCGGCGCGGCGCGACCTGGCGTCCTGGGCACGCCGTCCGCCCTGGCCCTCTATCGTGGACGTCTGGCCAGCATGGGGCTGGAGCCCGTTCTGCTGCATCCCGAGACCCAGGCTCGGTTCATGGAGCTGCTCTACCGCATCAAGGGCGGCGACCTCACCGTAGGGGGCGAAATGGCGGCCCTGGCGGGCGCCCTGATCGATGACGGCGCGGATGCGGTCATCGCAGGCTGTACGGAGGTCCCGCTGGTGATCGGCGCTCAGGACGTCGCCGTGCCGCTCATCGACGCGACCGAGGCCCTGGCCCGTCGCTGTGTCGAGGCCTGCCTGGCCTAGGCGGACGCAGCCTGGCGAAGGGGTTCGACGGGCGCGGCGCGCGCTGGGCCGCCTCGACCCATCGTCCAGTTGGACTGGACGCGCGTCGTGGGATTGGGCGCGCTCCAAATCTCGCCCGTATCGTCCATGACCACCACCCAGATCAGGTGATGCTCCTGGCCGTAGTCGATGACGGCGACGGCATAGCCCTTTCCCTTGCCTTCGACGGTCATGGGAATGGTCGGGTTGAGCTGGGTGAAGCACATGGGAGCGCACTCGGTTTGTGACAGCACCTGAACGGCGCCAAAAGCACAGCCGTTCCAAAGTCGCGCTCTCGACACAGGATCGTCACAGCAATGTGGCGCTGCTGTCATGGACATAGGTCATTTCCCGCTCCCGACGCGACACACGCAAAAGGGGCGATCATGTCACTCAACAATTCCCGTACGCGCGCCTGGCTGCTGGCGACGACGGCGGCTCTGTCCATCGCTGGCGCGGCGCGCGCCGAAGACGCCGCAGCTGACGCTGCGACGACGGTCGAGCAAGTGATCGTCACCGGCGACATCACCTTCCGCAACCGCACCAACGACGCCAATCCGGTGCTGTCCTACGACCTGGAATACTTCCAGCGCTTCGAGCCGGTCTCGGTCGGCGAGATGCTGAAACGGGTTCCGGGCGTGACCTTCACCTCGGACGTGCTTGAGTTCGACGGCGTGTCTATGCGCGGTCTGCCGCCGGGCTATACCCAAATCCTGATCAATGGCCGACGCGCCCCGGGCGGCGAGGCCGATCGCAGCTTCTTCGTTGATCGTATCCCGGCCGAGCTGGTCGAACGCATCGAAATCATCCGCTCCCCCCGCGCCGACCAGCCTAGCGAAGGCGTCGCCGGGTCGCTGAACGTCATCCTGAAGGAAGGCGCTCAGCTGGAAGGCGGCTTCGTGAAGGCCGGCGCCCTGATCAACGAGGACGGCAAGGTCCGTCCCTCGGGCGCCGTGGCCTATGCCGGCTCCAGCGGCGACACCAGCTTCTGGGGCGCTCTGAACTACCAGGGCCGCCGCAATCCGAAGAAGAAGACCAGCTGGCGCTATGACGGCAGCTTCAGCGATCTGGACAACATCGAACGCCAGGACGACACCCGCGACGGCGTCGACATCTCGGCCAATGCCGAACTGACCCAGCAATTCGAAACTGGTCGCCTGCGCCTCAGCGGTCTGGTGGTCGACACCGATCGTGACGAGGACGAAACCTCGCTGACCTACGTCGACGCCGGCGGCGGCTCGTTCACTGAGCTGGACGAGGCCGAGGTCCAGGCCGAGCGCATCTCGCAGCAGACCTATCAGTTCAGCGCCGACGGCAAGTTCGACGTCATGGGTGGCGTGCTCGACTTCAACCTCGGCTGGGCTGGCTATCGTGAAGATACGGGCGCCCGGGTCACCGCGGGCAGCGACCTGAATGACCTCGAACTGGATGAAGTCGTTCAGCTGGACATCGAGGACGACGAGTACGCTGGCGGCGCCGCCTACACCTGGGCCTTCTCGAACGCCAAGCTGAAAGCGGGTGTGGATTTGCTGCGCAAGAAGCGCAACGGCTCAGAAGTCGAGTTCGACATCGACGATGGCGAGGTGGGCGATCCCGATCCGGCGCCGGGCGCCATCTACACGATCGAGGAGACGCGGATCGATCCGTTCGTCCGCTACACCTTCACCCCGAACGAGAAGCTGACCATCGACGCCGGTCTGCGCGTCGAGAACACCGACCGGGACGTGACCAGCGATCTGGGCAAGGTCAACTACTCCAAGGCTGAGTGGAACCCCTCGCTCCACCTGTCCTACGCGCCCAACAGCACCGACCAGTTCCGCGCCTCGCTGGCCCGCACGGTCCGCCGGGCCGACTACAGCCTAATCGCGCCTTACCTAGCCGAGGAAGAGCCGACGGACGAGGATGATCTGCGCGGCAACCCGAACCTGACCAACGAGACCTCCTGGGGTCTGGACGTGGGTTATGAGCGCCGCCTGGGCGCCCAGGGCATCGTGGGCGTGAACGTGTTCTATCGTGACGTCAGCGATCTGATCGAACTGGTCGGCACCAACGAGGAATCCTCGTCGGGCGACGGCCGCATCTATGAGCCACGCAACATCGGTTCGGGTGAGACCTGGGGCCTGGAAGTCGACTTCTCGGCGCCGCTGACCGCGTTCGGCATGCCCGACACCGGCCTGTTCGCCAACTACACCTACATGGACAGCTCCGTTCAGGACCCCTTCACGGGCCAAGACCGCCGGTTCACCAACCAGCCGCACCACGTCTATAACGCCGGCTTCATCCACACCGTCCGCGACCTGGGCGTCAGCTTCGGCGCCAGCGTGTACAGCCGTTCGGCGGGCTACGAGTCGGCTCTCGATGAAACCATCAAGGTCGCCTATACCGCCGATATGGAAGCCTTCATCGAAAAGCGTATCGGCGACCGCGTCGTGGTTCGCCTCGCCGGCATGAACCTCCTCGACAAGAAAAAGAAGGAGACGTTCCGCAAGTATGACGGCGACTCCGTCGCGGAGATCCTTGAGAACCGGGCCAACGGGGACATCGACGAGGGCGAGCTGGAAAGCGAGCGCTCGGGCTCGCTGTACCAGGTGACCCTGCGGGTGGCGTTCTGATGCGCAATATCCTGCTGATAGCGGCCTCCGCCGCCGCCCTCGCCGCCTGCGCCACGGGTCCCGGCCCGGACAAGGTCGCGACGCCGAACGTGGCCATGGTCCGCGAGACCGATCCGGTGGCCTCGATCGACGACGCCGCCGACGATCCCGCCATCTGGCGCAACGCCGCCGATCCGGCCGCCAGCCTGATCGTCGCCACCGACAAGAAGGCCGGTCTGGTCACCTATGGCCTCGACGGCAAGCGCCGCGACTTCAAGCCGGCCGGGCGGGTCAACAATGTCGACCTGCGCGACGGCGTGACCATCAACGGGCAGCCCGGCGTGCTGGTCGTGGCGAGTGATCGCAACGACCCGCTGAGCGGGGCGCTAGCGCTGTTCAGCCTGGCTCCTAGCGGCATGCTGACGCCTTTGGGCAAGGTCGCCGGTCCCGCCGGCGAGGCCTATGGCGTCTGCATGTGGAAAGCGGCGGACCAGTCGGTCTTCGCCTTCCTTGTCATGAAGGACGGGACCATCGCCCAGATCGCGCTCGACGCATCCGGCGCGGCGCCGACGGGCAAGATCGTCCGCACCCTGAAGCTCGCGACCCAGTCCGAGGGCTGCGTGGCCGACGACCGGACCGGCAAGCTCTATGTGGGTGAAGAGGATGTCGGCGTCTGGCGTTTCGACGCCGCGCCGTCCGCGCCCGTCACCGCCACGCCGTTCGCCAAGGTCGATCGCGTCCAGCACTTCGCCGACGTCGAGGGCGTCGCCATCGCGCCGCAAGGCGAAGCCGGCGGCTTGCTGATCGCATCAAGCCAGGGCGACAACGCCTTCGCGGTCTACAAGCTGGAGGACGCCAGCTTCGTCGGGCGCTTCCGCATTGGCGGAGAAGGCTCGGAAAGCGTGCAGGAGACCGACGGTCTGGAGCTGATGCTCGGCGACTTCGGTCCCGACTTCCCCGGCGGTCTGTTCATCGCTCAGGACGGGGATAACCGCCCTGATCCGCAGAACTTCAAACTGACCTCCTGGGACCGCATCAAGGCCGCCCTGGGGCTGTGAGAATTCGGCTACGGATTCGGATACCAAAAACGGATAATTCGAAGACGACGAAGACGAAGGGCCGCCGGATCACCGGCGGCCCTTTTTCTATTTGACGCCGATCGCGATGGCGTCGGGTCGGCGGGTGTCCGCCGCACCGTAGAACAGCCCGTCCTCGACCAGTATCGACTGGGTGCTGCCCATGGTCATCGAGCGCGTAACCTTGTGACCCTTGGCCTCAAGCAGCGGCACGAGATCCTGCGGAATCCCCTCCTCCAGCTCCAGCGGGCCGTCTATGCCCGACTGGTTGATCCGAGGACGCATGGCGGCCTCTGCGATGTTGAGCTTGTGGTCGATCACATTGACCAGCAACTGGGCCATGGTGGCGATGATGTAGCCGCCGCCCGGCGTTCCGGTGACCAGCCAGGGTTTGTCGTCCTTGAACACGATCAGCGGGGTGATGGTCGACGACACCCGCTTGCCGGGCGCGGGACGGTTGGCCTCGTTCGTCTCGCCACGCGCGCCCCAGGCGAAGTTGCCCATGGAGTTGTTGAGCAGCACGCCCGTGCCCGGCGCGACCACGTGCGCCCCATAAGACGACGAGATCGTGTAGGTGTTGCTGACCGCGTTGCCCTCTGCGTCGGCCACCGAATAGTGGGTCGTGTCGGGGCTCTCGTACTTGTACGGATCGCCGACCTTGAAGGTTTCGGTGCTCAAGGACTTGTCCATGGAGATCAGCTTGGCGCGCTCTTGCGCATAGGCCTTGCTGGCCAGTCCAGCGACTGGCGTCTTCCACTGCGGTCCGCCGCCGACGAAGGCGCGGTCAGCCCAGCCGATCTTCAGGGCTTCGGACATCACGTGCATCGAGGCGGCGCTGTTCCAGCCGAGCTTTTGCATGTCGAAATGCTCAAGCACGTTCATCACGCCCGCCAGGGTCACGCCTGACGCCGTCGGCGGCATGTAGGCGATCTTCAGGTCGCGATAGCTGGACCAGATCGGGTCGGAGACATTCGCCTTGTAGGAGGCCAGATCCTCCATGGTCATGACGCCGCCATTGGCCTGCATGCCAGCGATGATCTTCTTGGCCACGGCGCCCTTGTAGAAGGCGTCCTGTCCGCCGTCGCGGATCTGGGCCAGGCTCCAGGCTAGGTCGGGCTGCTTGAACAACTCGCCGGGCTGATATGGCGAACCGTCTGCCTTGAAGAACGCCTGCTTGGCGCCGGGGTCGCGGGCCATCGCTTTCTGGCGGGCCGCGGTGGCCGAGGCTTCGTCGTCGCTGAGGATGACGCCGTCGCGGGCCAGCTTCACGGCCGGCTCGACCACCTTCTTCCAGGGCAGCTTGCCAAACCGACTGTGTGCGGCCCACAGGCCGGCGACCGTGCCGGGGGTCGAAACGCCCTTGAACGAGGCGGTCTTGTTGGGATCGGTGCGGCCGTTGGCGCCCAGCAGCAGGTCCGGCGTCGTGGCCTTGGGCGCCTCGCCGTAATACTCGATGGCGATGGTCTGGTTGGTCTTGGCCATGTGGACCAGCATGTAGCCGCCGCCGCCGATGTTGCCGGCACGCGGCAGGGTCACGGCCTCGGCGAAGCCGATGGCGACCGCTGCGTCCACGGCGTTGCCGCCCTGGCGCAGGATTTCGGCGCCGACCTTGGCGGCGAGGACGTTCTGGGCGACCACCATGCCCTGACGGCCGATGGTCGGATTGTGAATCTGGGCGTAGCCGACGATGTCGCCGCCAGAGGGCGCCTGGGCCATGACCGGCGAGAGGGCGGCGGATTGCAGCGCCAGCGCGGCGACGCCGGCCACGAGCATGCGGGCAGATAGGCCGAAACGACCAGGCTTCATGGGGTTCTCCCGGGTACGCGAAGCATTGAAACAAAAACTCCCGCCGGCTGAGCCGGCGGGAGCGATGCAGTTCTAGACTTAGAAGCTCTTGCGGACGCTGACGTACCAGTACCGGCTGTACGGGTTGTACAGCGAGCCCAGGTAGCCGTCGGACGACAGCGGGGGCTTCTCATCCGTAATGTTGCGGGCGCCGATGCGCAGGCGGGTGTTCTCCGCCAAGCCGCCCTCGAACTCGTATTGAGCGTAGAGGTTGGCGGTGACCGTCGAGTCGACGACCCACGGCGCGCCTGCGGAATCCAGCAGATCGGTGTCGTTGACGTCGTCGATGTACTGGGTGAAGGCGCCGACGGTGATCTGGTTGTAACGCCAGGTCGCCGAGGCCGACAGTTTCCATTCCGGCTTGCCGCGACGGCTGAGCAGATCGCCGCCGCCCGTCAGGGAGGTGCCGGCGTTGATCTGGCCAGCCGCACGGGCGTCCAGCAGGGCCGCCACGTCCGGCGACGGGCTTTGATAGAACTTGATCAGATGGGCGGCGTTGAAGTTGACGTCGAAGTCGCCGAACTGCGTGCCGTACAGGCGCCACATGACCCCGATGTCGAGGCCGCGGGCTTCCTGCGGCAGCAGGTTCACGTACTGGTCCTGAACGCCCAGAACCTGACCGACCGGAGCCAGACCCGAACCCGCGAAGGCGGCCACGTCATCGGCCGTCGGGGCGGCGCGCAGGACGTTCGGGTTGGACTGGCCTTGCGTGCGCAGCAGGTAGTCGAGGACCAGGGCGTTGTTGCCGCCGAATAGGCCCACGATGCCTTCTTGCTTGATGCGCCAGTAGTCGGCGGTCACGGTGAAGCGACCCAGTTCCGAGGGGATGAAGCGCGGTTCGAAGACGACGCCGACGCTGGTGTTCTCGGACTCTTCCGGCTTCAGGTTCTGGTTGCCCGAGCGCAGCTCCGCCGTGGTGCTTGAACGTGCGCAGTTGGCGAAGCTGGTGATCCGACCCACGCGCAGATCCGCCTCACAGCGGGTCCAGTCGGTGCGGGAGTTGGAGCGTGTCACCAGTGTGGCGTTCACCTGCTCCAGGTTCGGGGCCTTGAAGCCTTGAGCCCAAGAGCCGCGGAAACGCAGGCCGTCGAACACGTCCCAGGCCACGGCCACCTTCGGCTTGGCGACATCGCCCACGTCCGAGAAGTGTTCGTAGCGTCCGGCCAGCTGCATCTCGATGCTGCGGACCAGCGGGATGTTCATTTCCGGCGAGATCACCGGCACGGCGAATTCCAGATAGGCCGACGCCACTTCGCGCGAACCCTTGGTGTCCGGCGACGGCGACGTGCCGATCAGGTCGCTGTCATATGTGATGTTGGTGATCGGGTTGGTGAACTTGGTCGTGCCGTCGACGCGGGCGTCGCGGTCGTCCTTTTGCGTCTCGCGACGCACTTCCACGCCCGCGGCCATGCCGAGGTCGCCGCCCGGCAGGGCGAACAGGTCGGCCTTGGAGACCTTGAAGTCCCACAGGGCCAGGGTGCTCTTGCTGTTCCGCTCGCTCTTGACGCGGATCGCGTCGATGGCGGCTTGGCTGCTCGGCGTGCTGTCGCCCACGCTCGGCGTTCCAAAGTCGGCGCCGTTGAACGGGTTGTAGGCGTCAGGCGTCGAAAGGCTCAGCTGACGCTGAACCAGGGTGGCGCTGAGGCCGTCGGAGACGTCCTCGACCTTGGCGGCCGAATAGAGAACCGCCGTCTCCCAGTTGAAGCCGTACTTCTCGCCCTTCAGGCCGACCAGATAGCGGTCCTGGGCGTTGGCGACTTCCACCAGCGAACGACCGGCGTCCACGAAGTTGTAGGTCGTCAGGGTGACGCCCACGCCGGCGGCCGGGGCGTCGATGCCCGACAGGCGGCCCGGCAGGCCGACGGCGCCAAACGGGTTGTAGTAGTTGGAACCCGGCGCGGTCATGACCTGGGCGGTCGTGGTGTAGATCGGGCTCTGCCAGGCTTCGGTGTCGGCGCGGTAGAGGCCCAGTTCACCGAAAGCGGTCACGCCTTCGGTCAGCTCATAATTGCCGGTGACGAACAGGTTGGTCCGTTTCAGCGACGGCATGACCGAGGTGCCGGAGGCGCCCGTGTCATAGCGCAGGTCGCGCTCGGCGCCGGCGGTGGCCAACGCGGCGTCGTCGATGCAGGCCTGGCCGGTGACGTTGGCAAGGCAGCCGGCGTAGTTGGTCGGCTGGATGTGGAAGGCGCCGGCGGCGCTGGTCAGCAGGGCGCCGTTGCGGCGAACCGCCGAGCGGGCCGTGAAGTTGCCCCAGGCGGTCTGAGTGGCGCGGCTGTCGAGGCTGGCGGCGCCATCAAAGCGCGTGCCGGCGAACAGCGGACGACGATCCGACGACGAGGTGAAGCTCTGGTCCGTCGAGCGGAGTTCCGAGCGCTTGTCGTAGGTGAAGAAGGTGGTGATGTTGCCGCGGTCGAAGTTGTGACCGACCAAGGCGGTGAAGTTGTACTCCTCCATGTTGGTGCCTTCGGCCTCGCCGTAGCTGGCCTCGACCTCGGCGCCGTCATAATTGTCTTGGAGGACGGTGTTGACCACGCCGGCCACGGCGTCGGAGCCATAGAGAGCGGCGGCGCCGTCACGCAGCACTTCCAGGCGCTTGAGGCCCGAAGTGGGGATGGCGTTGGTGTTGTAGGTGATGGTCGGCACAAGGCTGGCGCCGTCGGCCTGGCTGGTGGGGTGGGCCACGACGCGGCGACCGTTCAGCAGGACCAGGGTGTTGCCCGAGCCCAGGTTGCGCAGGTTCACCGAACCGATGTCGCCGCGCGCCGAGTTGGACGAGTTGGGCAGGTAGGACGAGTTGTAGTTCACGTCGCCCATCTGCGGGATGGCGCGGAATAGTTCATCGCCCGACGAGGCGCTGATGGCGTCCAGTTCCTGCTGGCCGACCACGGTGACCGGCAGTGCGGCCGTGACCTTGGAACCTTCGATGCGGGTGCCGACGACGATGATCTCTTCGACGGCGGCGTCTTCGCTGGCGTCCTGAGCCCAGGCCTGACCGGCCAGGACGGCGACGCTGAGCGCCGTGCTCATGAGCAGGAGCGAGCGCCCTTTACGGTTGATGTTCATAATATCCCCTCGACTTGTTTTTTTACGCTTTGAGCCACCAGCCTCGCCTTTCGACGAAACCGGTCATCACCACGTCATCAATAGGGACGCAGGACTCGGGCCATGCCTCAGGGTGCGTGGTGAACATTCCCCCAAGTCGAACACCGGTCGTTTCTCACTGCGGCTTTTGTGTCACTATTCTTGCGCCCGCAGCAAGAAACGCTTTGCGCTCAACAACCTGAAATTGAATCGCCAGCCTTCCCCTTAGAAGGTGGGCAGGCGACTGGAAATTGCGGCGACCGCCTGTTATTCACCCCGCTCCGCCACCAGCGGCCTTGCGGGCGTGGTGAAACTGGTAGACGCGCCGGACTCAAAATCCGGTTCCGAAAGGAGTGTCGGTTCGACCCCGACCGCCCGCACCAAGGCTCCGCCTCTTGCCGGAAGCCTCCACCACCACAATCTCAGCGGCATGAAGCCCAGGATCAAACAGGTTCGCGCCGATTGGACCGACGTGGTCCTGGTCTGCCGCAAGTGCTCCAAGAAGCTGGACGGCGGGTTTGGTCAAAAGGGCGACCAGAGGCTGGCCAAGGCGCTTCGACGCGAACTCGGCGCGGGCAAGGGCGACGATCGCAAGGCCGCCGCGGCGGTCATCGAGGTCGACTGCTTCGACATCTGCCCCAAGGGCGCGGTCGTGACGGTCAATGCGGCCAGTCCAGGCGCATGGCGAGTGATCCCGCGGGGCGCGGCCATGGCCGAGGTGGTCGAGAGCCTGGGCCTGAAGCGCGCATCCGCCGCTAGGGCGCCCCGCGATCCTCTCCGGACAGTTTCGCCGCCGCCGCTTCCAGGCGAAGCAGCAGACGCTTGAGCTGCGCCACCTCCTTGGGCGTCAGGCCGGTAAGCAAGGCCGCCTCATACGCCTGCGCCAGAGGGGCGACCTCGGCATAGAGCCGCCGCCCCTCGTCGCTGAGGCTTAGGACGTGCGAGCGGCCGTCGGCCTCGTGCGCGGAACGCTCCACGAGGCGGCGGGTGGTCAGGCCGTGCGCGGCGCGGCTGACCATCACCTTGTCCATAACCGTACGGACCACGATGGCCTGCTGGGTCATGGGTTGTTCGGCCAGGACGGCGATCAGCCGCCACTGCGGGACCGTGAGGCCGAAACGGTCCTCATAGGCGCGGGCGATCAGGCGGCTGACGGCGTTGGAGGCGATCGACAGCCGGAACGGCAGATAGCCGTCGAGCTTCAGCCCCACGCCCTCATCGTCGCCGGCTGTCGCCTTGCTCACGCGGGAGCGACCCGCTGTTCGATGGCGCCGAAGATGGTGTGGCGCTTTTGGTCGCGCATCTCGATCCGCACCGTGTCGCCATGGCGCAGGAACGGGGTGGTCGCCTTGCCGGTGGCGATGGTCTCGATGGTCCGCACCTCGGCGATGCAGGAATAGCCGAGGCCGCCTTCGCTGACCGGCTTGCCCGGGCCGCCGTCGGCGCCGCGGTTAGAGACCGTGCCCGAGCCGATGATGGTCCCGGCGGCCAGGGCGCGCGTCTTGGCGGCGTGCGCCACGAGGGTCCCGAAATCGAAGGTCATGTCGACGCCGGCGTCCGCCTCCCCGAACGGCTTGCCGTTCAGCTCGACTTCCAGCTTGCCATGCAGACGGCCGTCCTTCCACGCATCGCCCAGGGTCTCGGGCGTGACCGCGACGGGCGAGAAGGCGCTGGCGGGTTTGGACTGGAAGAAGCCAAAGCCCTTGGCCAGCTCATCCGGGATCAGGTTGCGTAGGGAGACGTCATTGACCAGCATGACCAGACGGATCGCCGCAAGCGCCTGTTCACGGGTCGCGCCCAGGGGCACGTCGCCGGTGATCACCGCCACCTCCCCTTCTAGGTCGCAGCCCCAGGCCTCGTCCTTCAGCGGAATGTCGTCGCGCGGCCCCAGGAAGCCGTCGGAACCGCCCTGGTACATAAGGGGATCGGTCCAGAAGCTTTCCGGCATCTCCGCGCCGCGAGCCTGACGGACCAGCTGGACGTGGTTCACATAGGCCGAGCCGTCGGCCCACTGATAGGCGCGCGGCAGGGGCGAGGCGGCGTCATGCTCGTGAAAACGCTCACGAGGCACCGAGCCATGCTCGAGGCTTTCGGACAGGGCCTCCAGCAGCGGGCCTACGCGATCCCAATCGTCGAGCGCCGCCTGAAGCGTGGGCGCATAGGCGGCCGCCGTCGTACACCAGGCGATGTCGCGCGACACCACGACCAGCCGGCCGTCACGGCCGGATTTCAAGGATGCTAGCTTCACGTCAGGCGGTTCCCTTCTTGATTATTCTGCTGGCCCTGGCGCCGTGCTCATAACGGGAAGTCCCGCCAGAAACCACGACTTCCACGAGGATGTCGCCGCCCGGCTGCTCAGCCCAGAGGTAATTGCGCTCCACGTCGACGTAGCGGCCGCCCGGGGCGACGCCCTCGAAGACATCGCCCCAGGGCGTGACCTTGGACAGCTCACGCCAGGAGATGGAGCAGGCGCGACTCAATTCGTCTTCCGCCATCGCCAGAAGGTCGGGATCTTGCGGGGTCGTGGTCACAGCGATCAGCGCTCGTCCTTGAAGATCGAGATCACGGGCGCGACGCCGTCCGCCGCCATGGCGCGGTACATGCCGGACGTATTGAAGCTCCAGGCCATCTGGCCGTCGGGAGCGATTGCGATGATCCCGCCATCGCCGCCCAGGGCGGTCAGGCGCTTTTGAATCACCTCGTCAGCGGCGGCCTGCAGCTTCATCCCCTTGTACTGGACCAGGGCGCAGATCTCGCGGGCGACGGTCAGGCGGATGAAGTACTCGCCTGTGCCGGTGCCCGACACCGCGCAGGAGTCGTTGGCCGCATAGTTGCCGGCGCCGATGATCGGGCTGTCGCCGACCCGGTTCCAGCGCTTGCCGGTCGTGCCGCCCGTGGAAGTACCGGCCGCGATGTTCCCCTTGGCGTCCAGGGCGACCACACCGACAGTGCCAAAACGATGGTCGTCCGGCTTTGGCGCGTCAGCGGCCTCCGCCACCGCGCCGGCCGGCTTGGCCGGAATGGGATCGCCGCGCTTGGTCAGTTCCTTCTCAAGCTGGTCCCAACGACGCTGCGTGAAGAAGAAGGACGGCGGGACCTGCTCCAGGCCCTGGGTCTGGCCGAAGGTCTCGGCGCCCTGCCCGATCATCATCACGTGCGGCGACTTATCCATCACCGCCCGAGCCAGCAGGATCGGATGGCGGGTGCGGGTGACGCCCGCGACGGCGCCCGCCTTGAGGTTGGAGCCATCCATGATCGCGGCGTCCAACTCGTTGCGGCCGTCGGCGGTGAAGACCGCGCCCCGGCCCGCATTGAACAGCGGATCGTCCTCCATCCCGGTGATCACCGCCTCGATGGCGTCCAGCGACGTGCCGCCCTTGGCCAACACGGCGGACCCTCGGGCGACGGCGGCGTCCATCGCCTTGCGGTAGGCGGCCTCGGTGGCGGCGTCCATGTCCTTGCGCTCGATGATCCCGGCGCCGCCATGGATGACCAGGGCCCAGCGGGGCTTTTCGGCGGCGTTGGCTGCTGTGGAGAGGGCGATGGCGGCTGCGGCGCCGAGCAGAAAGCTGAGTCTTTTCATGGCGGCATCTAGAGCCCGTCCGACGCGGGGAGACAAGCGCCGGGCGCCCTGCTAGCAAGGGGGTCGCTCATCCCTTTTCCGACGGAACCTTGATGCTTCGCCGCCTCTACGACTGGGTCATGGGTCTGGCGGCGTCCCGCCGCGCGCCCGCCAGCCTGTTCGCCGTCTCCTTCGCCGAAAGCTCGTTCTTCCCGATCCCGCCGGATGTGATGCTGGCGCCCATGGTGCTGGCCAGGCCGGAGCGGGCCTGGCTCTACGCCGGCATCTGCACCGCCGCTTCGGTGCTGGGCGGCCTGGCAGGCTACATGATCGGCCTGCTGGCCCAGGACCTGGCCATGTGGATGCTGGCCATGACGGGCCACGCCTCTGGGCTGGGTGAGTTTCAGTGCTGGTACGCCGAATGGGGCGTGTGGATGATCCTGATCAAGGGTCTGACGCCGGTGCCCTACAAGCTCGTGACCATCGCTTCCGGCCTGGCGGCGTTCAGCCTGCCGATCTTTATCGCCGCCTCGGTCGTCACGCGCGGCGCGCGGTTCTTCATGGTAGCCGCCGTGGTCAAGAGATTTGGCCCCACCATGCTGCCGATCATCGAGAAACGCCTAGGCCTGTTCGCCGTGCTGCTGATCGGTCTGCTGGTGCTGGGTCTGGTGATCAGCCACTTCGTGGGCGGTGGAGCGCCCGCCGCATGCTGAAGCGTATGATCAGGTCCTGCCTCGGCAACTGGCCTCTGGTCGCCTTCCTGGCGTCGGCGGCGATGCTGGCCACGGCGCACGCGTTCGAGCGGTTCGGCGGCTACGCGCCCTGCTACCTGTGCCTCAAACAGCGCGAGGTCTTCTGGGTGGCGATGGCCGTATCGCTCGCGGCGATGATTTTGGTCCGTGTGCGGTCCGGACCGCGCATCGGCGCCGCGTTCAATCTTCTGCTCGCCGCCATCTTCCTGTTCGGCGCCGGTCTGGCTGCGTACCACGCCGGGGCGGAGTGGAAGTGGTGGCCCGGCCCCAACGTCTGTGGCGGCGGAACCGGCTCGCTCCAGGCTAGCGATCTGACAGCGTTGATGGATGGCACGGCCAAGATCAGGCCGCCGGCATGCGACACCGCCGCGTGGGTGTTCCTGGGTCTGTCCATGGCGGGGTGGAATGTGCTCATTTCGCTGAAACTGGCCGGCTGGTCGCTGGTCGCCGCGCTGAAGGGCCGTAAATGAGTATCGAGCGCCCTGTCCCTCCCCGCCCCGGCATGGGCGCCACGCGTACGCGGCTGGCGGAAATCCTGCGCGTCGATCACGCGGGCGAACTGGCGGCGGTACAGATCTATCGCGGCCAGCAGGCCGTGCTGAAGGGCGCCAAGGGGCGCGGCCGCATCGCCGGCCAGCTTTCGGAAATGGAGCAGCACGAAGCCGAGCATCTGGCCCGCTTCGACGAGCTTCTGACCCAGCATCAGGTCCGGCCTACCCTTTTGACGCCGTTCTGGCGGGCGGCGGCCTTCGCCCTGGGCGCGGGCACAGCGCTGATGGGGGACAAGGCGGCCCATGCCTGCACCGAGGCGGTGGAGACGGTGATCGAGGGTCACTACGCCGCTCAGATCGCCGAGTTGAAGGATCGCGACCCGGAACTGGCCGCCGAACTGACCGAGTTTCGCGACGACGAACTGGCCCACCGGGACCACGCCATCGGGGAAGGCGCCCACGAAGCGCCGGGCTATCCCCTACTGTCAGCGGTGATCAAGGCGGGCTGCAAGGCGGCCATCAAGGTCGCCGAAAAGATCTGAGCCCTATTCCGGCGGCAGGTCGATGACCGCGCCGCGCGCCTTCAGGCGATCCAGCACCCCGTCGCGGCGCAGCAGATACTGCAGGTCGATCACCGCGATGGTGCGACCGGGCTTGGTCAGCGCCTTTTCGATATCCGACACCGCTTCGGCCGTGCCGCGCTCCAAAAGCGCGCCGTAGGTCGGGACTTGCTGCAGACAGGCGTCCAGCAGGGCTGGAGCAGCGCGAGACCGGACCGTCGCCAAGTCGCCATTCGCCCATGCCCGCGCCGCGGCGGGTGCGTTGGCAGCCTCGTGGTCGATCTCGTCCAGGGCGGCGGTCAGGCAGGCGATGTGGGTCTTGGGCGGCAGGTTGGCCGCCGCCTTGAGCAGCGAGGAGGCCTTGAAGTCCTCGATCGGCTTGGCGGTCACACGGGCCGCTTTGGCGCGTCGGGCCAGGGTGCTGCCGGGCTTGGCGGACGACAGCCCGCCCTGCTCGCGGAAATCCTCCAGCATCATGAAGCCGGCCACGCCTGGCTTCCAGCCGTCGTACGTCTTCGGATCGCGGCCGATGGAGACGGCCGTGCGCTCCAGCCGCGCCCGCAGCTCGGGCGGCAGACCGGCGCGCAGGTTTTTTCCCTTCAGCGAGGGATAGCGCAGCAACAGGCGCGCGCCTTCCAGTGGCGACGCGCTGGCCTTGGGCGGAAGCAGGACGAGCTTGGCGCCGGCGAGCGCTCGATCCAGGCGGGGCGACGACCACTGCAGGCTGTGCGGAAGGGGCGTCAGCCCGCCCAGGATGACGACTTCGGATTCCCCGCGCCGCACCCGCCACAAAGCGGGACCGGGTGGGCGCGCCACGATCTCCAGCTCCTGCACGACGGCGCTCTCATCTTGGAACGCCGGCGCGAGGGGAGCCTGGGCGGCGGAAGTTCCGAAGCCCCCCAGCGCCGCCAGGAAGCCGAGAATCAGTCGCCCTTGTTCATGGGCGGGACGTGCTGCTCGACCATGTCCGACTTCTCGGCGCGGCGTACGGCGCCCGCCACGTTCAGCCGGGTGAAGACGTGAGTCGCGCCGAAGGCGGCCTTGGCCTCTTCCCATCGGTCCTTATGCCCCTTGTAGAGGTTTTCGGTCTCGCCGGCATAGACGACGGTGGCGCTGGGACCGGCCAAGCGGACATAGAGGTAGTTGCCTCCCATAGGCGATACCCGGTCGTCCTCCAGCGGCATGTAGCGATAGACGGTTCCGGATTTGCCGGTGAAATCGAGCTGGCGGGGCGCCATGGACCCTCCCTGTAACTGAACTGAACGCACGGGAGCGCACTGCGTCCCCGTGGGCATATCTCCGCGCGAAGGATGACGAAAGCGAGGCAGCTTGGCCGTAAACGGAAGGGCCTTGCCAGCCATGTTCAGTAATTGCTATACATGAACTCGAAGATCGTCGTTATATCGGGGCGAGAGCCCGTTGCGTTGTCGTGAGAGTATCATGTCCACCTACACCACGCTCGATTCCATCTACCGCAATCTGCACCGCATCCCCGCCGACAAACCCCTGTCCACGGACGCCGCCGCCCAGCTTAAGATGATGGCCGACGGCATCGACGCCGGCAAAGCGGGCCAGGTCGGGACAGGCTGGAACTTCAACGGCGCGCTGGCCTGGATCCTGGACTCGGTCAACGCCACCTCCGCCGTGGCGGCGGCCACCTACGGCTTCATGACCAACACCTCGATAACCGGGGGCGGGCTGGACTATCTAGTGTCGGCGTATGGCTCGAACCCGAACAACCTGAACTCGGACTACTTCAAGGGCTTCAGCCTCGAGAACCGCTACATCAACTTCGCGGTCAGCATCGCCAAGGAGCCGGGAAGCCAGGCGAAGTTCCTGACGGACTTCGCGCCGCTCTCGCTGGCCGAGACCCTCAAGAAGGCCTACGGCCAGATCTTCGGCACGAGCAAGACCGACGCCGAGTTCTCGGCCATGCTGACGCCTGAGCGCGCCGCCTATTTCGCCTCTTACGGCGGGGACGGGGCCGACGGCGTGGGGACCAAGGCCGCTCTGATCGGCTGGCTGCTGGCGGAGGCGGTCAAGGCCGACACAGGACCCTACGCCCAGGCGACCAAGAACCTGCTGCTCGACATCGCCGGCGACGGCGACGCCCCCAGCTCGACCCGCTTCTTGGAGAACTGGGGCCCCGGCGGCGACTATGCGCCGGGCGGCGCGGCCGATCCCGGCCTGCCGGGTGGAAAGGTGACGATCCAGAATGACTGGAACGTCGATGTGAGCAATCCGACGAATGCGTCCAATGTTCACGCCGTGGCCACCGATGGCGACGACGTCATCATCAGCACCACCGGTCTCGCCCTGGGCGTCACCGTGGCGACCGGCGGCGGCAACGACACCATCTCCATCAGCGGCGGCCTGACGCGCGGCGATATCGACTCCGGCGCCGGCAACGACGTCATCACGGTCAGCGGCGCCGACGGCCAGATCAACACCGGAACCGGCAATGACTGGGTGCAGGTGACGAGCTTTGGTCCGCTGCACAATCACGGCATCGTACCCGACATCATCCCGACCGCGATCATCACCGATTTCGAACAGGGCAAGGATGGCCTTGGCTTCGCCGCCGGCCTGGGCGCGGGCGCCAAGCTCGACATCCAGACCGCCTACCTATGGCGCGCCGGCGCCACGCTCGAGGACGCCCTGAAAGTCGTCGCCGGGCAAACGGCGGCGGGTAAGAACAGCGTCTTCGAGTGGAACGGCCACACCTATGTCTTCCACCAGAACGACAAGGCCGAACTCGATATGGAGGATGGCCTGGTCATGCTGGCCGGCGTCACCGGCCTGACGGTCGCCAACGGCCCGCAGATGGCCGGCGACATCCACTTTGGCTGATTTGGATATGAGCGCGCCTATGGGCGCGCTCAGTTTCCGATCGCCGCCAGGATCGCCTCTTCGCTGAGATTCGGATCGGCCATCGGATTGCCAGCGCCCGTAACCTGCTGGACCCAGTCGGGCGAGGTCTTCAGCTTGGGCCGTGAGAAGCGGATCCAGTCGACATCCAGTTGCATGTCTACCCGCGCGGTGGTGTTGACCGAGCGGTTGATCCCTTCGGGATTTTCCGGCCCCTTCGCTGAGTCATCGCTGGTGGTGTAGGCGATCAGGCCAACCTGCATCTGCGGCCGGAATTCCATGCGATAGAACCGGTCGCGCACCTGCCACTTTGTCTCGCCGTCAGGCCGGGCCAAGGCGATCATCACCATACCCATCCGCACCAGACGAAGTTCGACCCAGCCCGTCGGAAACGGCCGCAGCTTCAACGACGAGTAGCTGTTGAAGGTCGACTTGGTCTCGGTCATCTGCTGACCGGCCGCCTGGCCTACACCGGTGGTGATGAAGTGCCAGTTCTCCGCCCGCGGGCGCCAGTTGGCGGCGGTTGACCCATTCGGAACGCGCGCCATCAGGCCACCCAGGGACCATGTGCCGCCAGGGATGTCGCCGTTGGCGCTTTTGACCCGAACACGGGCCCGCACGTCGAAGTCGCCCTGCACTTCCTTGAAAAGGAAGGGTGCGTTCAGATCGCGCACCCAGGCCACGTCATAAGGCTCCAGGTGCAAGGCGCCCGGCGTGGTCTTGCCAAGATCGATGGCCTTGAGCTTGTCAGGCCATCCATAGGCCTGATCGAACCGCGTCCAGCCCGAAAGCTCCGTCCCGTTGAATTCATCAGAAAGGGCGGTGAGGTCGTCCTGCGCCACGGCTGGCGCGGCGGTCAGAAGGGCGAGGCTGGCTATCAGGATGCGCATGGAGTTCTCTTGCAAGCGGGGCCGCAACGAGAGCAGCGGCGATCAAGGGCCGCGCACGCCTTCTTGGCGTCATTCCGCAGCGGAGAGCACCTTATGACCGCAAATGGATATATTTGTAAGTGGTTACATTCATCCTCGGTCCATCAGGGCGCCTAGGACGTTCTACTGCAGGACCGCCCATCGCCGGCGACGGCCTCTGTGATGACGCTTCAGCGCCATCACGGCCTCCCCCAAAAGACGACGGGCGTCGCTCTGAAAGCGCCTCCCAACCGTCGCCGTCCGCCGTCGCCGGCGGCCGCACTCATAGAGTGCGGCGATTGAAGTGTTTGGTGCCGCAGTCGCCGGCCCGGCGCAAAGACCAGCTTACCCAGATCGTGCTTTTCGAGACCTAAGCCTCCAGCTCGATGTCCCAGTAAAGGTAGTCGAGCCAGCTCTCATGCAGGTGGTTGGGCGGGAAGCGGCGTCCCCGGTCCTGTAGTTCATGCATGTTTGGGCGGCGCGGCGCGTGGTGCGGCTGCATGCCCGCCTCTCGTGGCGTGCGCCCACCTTTGCTGAGATTGCAGGGCGCGCAGGCGGTGACGATGTTCTCCCAGGTCGTGCGGCCCCCGCGCGAGCGCGGAATGACATGGTCGAAGGTCAGGTCGTCCGGCGAAGCGCAATACTGGCAGGAGAAGCTGTCGCGCAGGAACAGGTTGAAGCGGGTGAAGGCCGGTGGCCGGTCCTGAGTCACATACTGCTTCAGCGCCACGACGCTAGGCAGCTTCATCTCGAAGGACGGCGAGTGGATGACGTGGTCGTAGGTCGAAACAACATCGACCCGATCAAGGAACACAGCCTTGATCACCTCCTGCCAGGACCAGAGCGACAGGGGGTAGTAGCTGAGCGGCCTGAAGTCCGCGTTCAGCACAAGGGCGGGCGCGCCTGACGGAGGCCTGGAAAGCACCTGCATCAGACCCTCCGCCGGAGGGGGATGTACGCCACAGGACTGAAGACAGGTCTCCTTCCTACGTCGCTGTCAGAGAATCACGCCGACTCCCCGATCACCCGTGAAGGATATGCCTTTTTCGGCGACAGGCGAGTGACCGACGCCTGTCGCCCCCTCTTTTTGACGGCCTAGGCCCCGATCGCGACCGTCGCGCCGGCCATCAGCAGGCCAAGGGCGAGAAGATAGATCGCAGCGGCGCGGTCGAAGATCCGTTCGAAAGCGTTGAGCATGACACACACTCCAAAGTTCGAGCTCTCTGAGACAAGAGCCCCTGTTATTGGCGCCTCGACCCTTTCGAAGCGCCGCCCCATCTGGACGATGTTTAGATATACCCAATCTGAACGTTGTCAAGATGAACTTTACGCCGTACGGATCAGCCACTAGAGTAGTGACGATGAACAAGCCCGCCCCCGTCGAGACTCGCCCCTATCACCATGGGGATCTGCGCCGCGCCCTGATCGAGGCCGCGCGTCGAATTCTCGAGACCGACGGTCCCGCGGCCCTGTCGCTGCGCGGCGTGGCGCGGGAGGCCGGGGTCAGCCCGGCCGCGCCGTATCACCACTTCAAGGACAAGGGCGAGTTGCTCGACGCGGTGGCGCACGAGGGTTTCGAAGCCCTGGCGGTCGTCCTTCAGGACGCCAAGAGCAAGGCCGCCAGCGTCAAGGACGCCATGGCCTCCATCGGCGTGGCCTATGTGACCTTCTCGCGGGACAACCCCGCCCTCTATCGCGTGATGTCCGACTGCTCGCGCGACAAGGACGCCATGCCCGATCACCTGCATACCGACGAAGGCAGCGCCTATTGCACGGTGCGCAACACCCTGGTCGAGGCGGGCCTGGACGGCGCTACGCCGCTGGACCTGGAGCTGGCGACGATCGCCGCATGGTGCGCGGCCCACGGCCTGGCCGAGATGAGCGGCTTTCGCCAGTTCGAGTCCCTGAAGAAGGAGCTCGGCGGTGAGGAGGCCTTCCTGCGCGGCGTGCTGGAGCATCTGGGCATGTTCGCCAAGGTGATGAAGGGCTAGCTCCCACCGTGAGCGGCTTCGTCACCCGGTTCGCGCCCTCTCCCACCGGGCGGCTGCATCGCGGCCACGCGTTTTCGGCGCTGACGGCCTATCGGGCCGCGCGGCAGGCCGATGGCCGGTTCCTGCTGCGTATCGAGGACATCGACCGCGTCCGCTGCCGGCCGGAATTCGAGACGGCCGTGTTCGAGGATCTGGCGTGGCTTGGCATGACCTGGGAACGGCCGGCCCGGCGACAGTCCGGTCACATGGACGACTACCAGTCGGCCCTGGAGGTTCTTCGCGCCAAGGGTCTGCTCTATCGCTGCTTTCGCACGCGCAAGGAAATCGCCGAGGCCGCCGCCAGCGCCCCGCACGGCGCGGCTGAAGGTTTCCGTGGTTCACCGCTCTCCCCGTCGAAGGAACGCGCGCTGCTGGACGCCGGCAAGCCCTTCGCTTGGCGCCTTTCGCTGGACGCGGCCGCGGAGTTGCTGAGCGGTTTCGACGGTCTGACCTTTATCGAGGAAGGCGGCGGGCCCGACGGGGAGACCGGGTTGATTCCCGCTGACCCCATGTCGGCCGGCGACGTGGTCCTGGCCCGCAAGGACGTGGGCGTGGCCTATCATCTTGCCGTCGTGGTCGACGACGCCCTGCAGGGGATCAGTCACGTCATCCGCGGTGAAGATCTGTTCCAGGCGACGCACATTCAGCGCATGCTGCAAGCGCTGCTCGACCTACCGGCGCCGGTCTATCGCCACCACCGGCTGCTGATCGGCCCGGATGGCAAGCGCTACGCCAAACGGGATCTGGCTGAAACCTTGGCCGATCTGCGGGATCGGGGCGTTACGGCCCACGACCTCAAGCTCGAACTGGGTTTTGCTTGAGCCTGGCCGGCGAACGGCCTAGCTCGGGCTTATGACCCCCGCTCCGCGCTGGACCGCCTACGCCGCCCTGCTGTTCGGGGCCTGCGCCATCAGCCTGACCCCGATCTTCGTGCGGCTGTCCGACGCCGGGCCGGCGGCGATCGGCTTCTGGCGGCTGGGGTTGAGCGTGCCGGTGCTGGCGATCATCGCCATCGCCAACCGGGATGCCGCCTCGCTGACAAGACCTACCCTGCCTGGCGTTCTGGGTGGTCTGTTCCTCTGCGGAGACTTGGCGCTCTGGCACTACTCGCTGGGCTTCACGTCAGTGACCAACGCTACGGTGCTGGGCAATCTGGCGCCCATCTATGTGACGATCATCGGCTGGATGCTGTTTCGCGAGAGGCCGCAGGCCCTGTTCCTCGTCGGCTTGGCCGGAGCCATCACAGGCGCGGTCGTCATGGCCATGGGCGGCGGCATGGTCAGCACGCCCGGCCCCAATCCCCTGTTGGGCGACGTTCTCGCCACCCTCGGCGCGGCCTGGTACGCCGGCTATCTTCTGGCCACCCGAGCCGGGCGCGCCAGGAGCACGGCCTCGGCGATCATGTTCTGGTCCAGCCTGTCGGGCGCTGCCGCGCTTCTCGTGGTGGCGATGGCTCTGCGCGAATCGCTCCTTCCCGCGACCACTAACGGCGGATGGGCTCTGGTCGGCTTGGCGGCGACACACGTGATCGGTCAGGGAGCCATCGCCTGGTCGCTAGGCCGCCTGCCGACGGCGGTGGCCGCGGTCACGGTGCTGATCCAGCCGGCCTTTTCCGGCGCGATCGCCTGGGGGCTGTTCGGCGAGCGCCTTACCGCGCAGCAGATTCTGGGCGGCACGGTCGTCCTGGCCAGCGTCGTTCTTGCCCAATGGGCCAGCGCCCGACGTCCTCAGGCCCCGGTGGTCCAGTAAGCGTAGGTATAGGCGGTGGAGAACCCGGCCGCCTCGTACATGGCGATGGCGGGCGCGTTGTTCGCCTCGACCTGCAGATAGGCGCGCGTCGCACCCTCGCCGCCGGCGGCGTGTAGCAGGGTCGACAGCACGCGCCGCGCCAGCCCCTTGCGGCGATGATCGGGCGCAGTTCGCATGGCGAAAACGCCCGCCCACGCGCCCTCGACGGCGGAGGCGCCAATGGCTTCGGGGCCAGCCTCGCCTTCGATCCGGGCGAACAGGGCGGGCGGGCCGATGCGGCGCAGGGCGTCCAGCCGCTCCCGAGCGTCCGCCAGGTTGCCGCCGGCCGTGGCGGTGAACACCGCCTCGAACGCAGGGTCCGGAGCGCCTTCCAGTAAAACGCCGGTGTCCGCCTCGCCCCGGCAAGGGCCGACCATGACCAGCGTGCGGTTCGCGGGCCGATAGCCCCGCTTCTCCAATTGCTGCGCCAGGGTCCGTGGGGCGACAGCGCGGTCCGTCAGCTTGAATCGCGGTGGCAGGCCCCGTGCGGCGTACCAACGCTCCACGGCTTCGATAGCCCTGGGCGCGGCGACGCTAGGGCGGCCGAGAGGCCAGCAGGCGTTGATCCGCTGGGAGAAGCCGACGGAGGCGTTCAACCGCCAGCCGCCCATGCGAAATTGCTCGGCCGCGGGCCAGGCGCGGTCGGCGATAGGTTCGAGAAGCTTTGGATCGACGCTCAGGCGCGGGCTCCGCAAATGAAACGGGCGCCGATCATACGACCGGCGCCCGCTGAAATCTTGTCGCCTGGAGACGCCTTAGAGGGCCTTCAGATCCACGGCGGCGATCTTGCCGCGCTCTTCCTTTTCTTCGTAGCTGACGCGCTGACCGTCGTTCAGAGAGCGCAGACCTGCACGTTCGACAGCGCTGATGTGGACGAAAACGTCCTTGCCGCCATCTTCAGGTTGGATGAAGCCGAAGCCCTTGGTGGTGTTGAACCACTTGACCGTACCGGTGGCCATGTGTCGCCGTCTCCCTGACTTTTGTGCGCTACGGAACAGCGCGGAGCGAAGCTGTGCATGGCCAAACGAGGCGGTCAATCGCTAATCAAGTGAGCCCGCTTCAGCTTTTCTCGCGGATCAGGCGCTCCACCAGTTCACGGGCCTCCGGGCTGTTCCAGTCCGCCTCACCCGCCAGGCGGGCGCGTTCACGTCCCTGCTTGTCGAAGATCAAGGTGGTGGGGAAGCCCTCGGCGCGCGGCGTCAGGCCGAAGGCGAGCTTGTATCCCGGGTCGCGATAGAGTTTCAGCGGCGGCACGGCGGCGATGTCGGCCTTGGCGATATTGAGGTCGTCGTCGCGATCAACGCTGACAGCCAGCACCTTCACCGGCTGGGTGGCGTAGGCCGCCTGCAACCCGGCGAGGGTCGGCATCTCCTTCTTGCAGGGCGCGCACCAGGTCGCCCACAGGTTCAGCACGACCACCTCGCCCTTGAAGTCGGCTAGGGTCAGGGCTTTACCGTCCGCGTCGGTGAAGCCGACGGTCGGCATGGCGCGCGGTTCGGCGGGCACATCCAGCTTGGCCAGGCTCGCCCGGCGCAGGTCGGACAGGTCCGCCAAGCCATCTTCGCCCGCTGGGGATTTGAATGCGGAGGCGCCTATGACGTATAGAACCGCCGCGACGCCGATCAGGGCGACGCCCCGGATGGCCCACTTCAAAAGGTCGGGCCTGGGTTTCTCCGCCTGGACTTCGCTCATATGACCGACAACGCCTCCAATGCGCCCTCCCCTAAGGCCGAGGGCCAAGCCATGTGGGGCGGTCGCTTCTCCGCCAAACCCGCGGAACTGATGCAGGCGATCAACGTCTCCATCAGCTTCGACAAGCGCCTCTGGGCGCAGGATCTGGCGGGCTCACGCGCCCATGCCGCGATGTTGTCCAGCAAGGGCGTGATTACAAGCGAAGATGCTGCTGAAATCCTCAAAGGCCTCGACGCCATCGAGGGTGAGATCAGGGCCGGCGCCTTCCCATTCCGCGAGGAATACGAAGACATCCACATGAATATCGAAGCGCGGCTGCGCGAGCTGATCGGCGCGACCGCCGGCCGCCTGCACACCGCCCGTTCGCGCAATGACCAGGTGGCGCTCGACTTTCGCCTTTGGGTGCGCGAGGCCTGCGACCGCTCAGCGGCGCAGATCGAGGCCCTGCAACGCGCCTTGATCGCCACGGCCGAAGCCCATGCCGACACCCTGATGCCGGGCTTCACGCATCTCCAACCGGCCCAGCCGGTGACCTTCGGCCACCACCTGATGGCGTATGTCGAGATGTTCGGCCGCGACGCCTCGCGGTTCAAGGACGCCCGCGCCCGAATGAACGAGTGCCCGCTGGGCGCCGCCGCCCTGGCGGGGTCGCCCTTCCCCATCGATCGTCATCAGACGGCGGGCGCCCTTGGCTTTGATCGCCCGACCGCCAATTCGCTCGACAGCGTCTCGGCCCGCGATTTCGCGCTGGAAGCCCTGTCGGCCGCCTCGATCTGCGCCACCCACCTGTCGCGCCTGGCCGAGGAGATCGTGGTCTGGATGACCCCGCAGTTCGGCTTCATCAAGCTGACCGACGCCTTCACCACCGGCAGTTCGATCATGCCGCAGAAGAAGAACCCTGACGCCGCCGAGCTCATCCGCGCCAAGGTCGGCCGTATCCTGGGTTCGCTCACCACCATGACCGTGGTGATGAAGGGTCTACCGCTGGCCTATTCAAAGGACATGCAGGAAGACAAGGTCCCGACCTTCGAGGCCTTCGACGCCCTGGAGCTGTCGCTGCTGGCCATGGCTGGCATGGTCGCCGACCTGACCCCGAACGCGGAGCGCATGGGCGCGGCGGCGGGCGCGGGCTTTTCCACCGCCACGGACCTGGCTGACTGGCTGGTGCGCGAGCTGGGCCTGCCCTTCCGCGACGCCCACCATGTGACGGGTGCGGCGGTAAAGCGCTGTGAGGAATTGGGCTGCGACCTGCCGAACCTGCCCCTGCCGGAGCTTCAGGCGCTGAACGCCGGGATCACCGATGCAGTCTATTCCGTTCTTACCCCTGCCGCTTCGGTCGCCAGCCGCGTAAGCTATGGTGGAACCGCACCCACCCAGGTCCGCGCGCAGATCGCGCGCTGGAAGGAGATCCTCGCATGAACCGCAGCCTTGTGATCATCGCCGTCGGGGCTGGAGCCATGCTTGCGGCGGCTTGCGGCAAGGTCGGGCCGCTTGAGCGCCCGGCGCCTATGTTCGGCGCCGCCGCCAAGGCGCGCTATGAGGCTGAGAAATCCTCGTCGGAGGCCAACCAGCCGTCCGCGCCCAAGAGCACGCGCGAACAAATGGACCCCGCCACCGCCAATCGCCCGGTAAACGAGACCCAACTGCCCGGCATCAACGACCCTTTCGGCCAGCGCCCTAAATGAACCATTTCGAGCTTCGGGACGGCGAACTCCATTGCGAGGGCGTCCCGCTGTCGCGCATCGCCGCCAGCGTCGGCACGCCGGTCTATGTCTATTCGGCCGCGACCCTGCGCCGGCACTTCACGGTGTTCCGCGACGCCCTGCGCAGCCATCCGCAGATCGGCGAGCCGTTGGTCGCCTATGCGGTCAAGGCCAACTCCAACGTCCAGGTCCTGAAGGTCCTGGCGGCGGAAGGCGCGGGCGCGGATACGGTATCCGAAGGCGAAATCCGTCGCGCCCTGGCGGCCGGCGTCGCGCCTGAGAAGATCGTCTTCTCCGGGGTCGGCAAGACCCGCGCCGAGATCGCCTTCGCCCTGACCACGGGCGTCGCCGAGATCAACGTCGAGTCCGAGCCAGAGGTGAAGCTGATCGCGGAAGTCGCCGCGGAGCTGGGCGTGAAGGCCAAGATCGCCTTCCGCGTGAACCCGGACGTTTCGGCCGGCGGCCACGCCAAGATCTCCACCGGCAAGGCCGAGAACAAGTTCGGCGTCTCCTTCGCCGAGGCCGCACGCCTCTACGCCAACGCCTCGAACCACGCGCACCTGCAGCCGGTGGGCGTGGCCTGCCACATCGGCAGTCAGATCACCGATCTCGCTCCCATGGAGGCCGCCTTCCGCAAGATGCGCGGCCTAGTCGAAAGCCTGCGGGCCGAGGGACTGACGGTCGAGCGCCTCGATCTCGGCGGCGGCCTTGGCGTGCCCTATTTCAACCAGCCCGAGCCCCCGACGCCCGCCGACTTCGCCGCCATGGTGGCCAGAGTGGTCGATGGCCTGGATGTGCAGCTGGCCTTCGAGCCGGGCCGCGTCATCGCCGCCAACGCGGGCGTGCTGGTGGCCGAGGTGATCCACGTCCATGAGCGTCCGGAAGGACGACGCTTCCTGGTGCTGGATGCGGCCATGAACGACCTGATCCGTCCGGCCATGTACGACGCCTATCACGACATCCGCCCGGTCAAGCCGTGCGGAGCGGAGACCGGCGTCTATGACGTGGTCGGCCCAGTGTGCGAGACGGGCGACACCTTCACCCGCGACCGCGTTCTGCCTGTGCTGTCGGGCGGCGACCTGGTGGCCTTCATGTCCGCCGGCGCCTACGGCTCGACCATGGCCAGCGAGTACAACACCCGCCCCCTGGTGCCCGAGGTGCTGGTGGACGGCGACAAGTTCGCGGTGATCCGCGCCCGTCCGACCTATGACGAAATGCTGGCGCGCGAGATGTCGGCGGAGTGGGTTTAGGGCCTGCGTGCTTCGAGACGCGCTTCGCGCTCATCAGCATGACGAAGGTGGTTTGCTGTTGAATCCGTCATCCTGAGGAGCGGGCTTAAAGCCCGCGTCTCGAAGGACGCGCTAGTCCAGCGCGCCGATGTAAGGCAGGCCGCGCATGACGCCCTGGTTGTCCATGCCGTAGCCGACCAGGAAGCGGGCCGGCGCCTCCCAGGCCACGAAGTCGGGCTGGATGGCGCGCGGCTTGGGCCACGGCTTGCGGGCGAAGACGGCTGAGATCACCTCGCTGGCCCCGGCGTCGCGCACCAGGCGCACCGCTTCCGACAGCGACAGGCCGGTGTCGAAAACGTCGTCCAGCACCAGCGCCTTGCGGCCGATCAAGGGGCGCTGAAGATCCGCGCGCACCTGGCAGCGGCCCGAGGACTCCTGGCTGTCATGGTAGGACGCCAGCCACAGGGCGTCGAAGCGCACGTACTTGCCCCGACGGCCGAGCGCCCGGGTCAAGTCGGCGGCGAACCAGATGCCGCCGGTCAGCAGGCAAACCGCCACCGTGTTCTCGTCCACCCGCGGTGCGATCTGCTCGGCCAGGATGTCCACGCGCGCGGCGATCTCGGCCTCGGACAGCAGCTCTATGGGCTGGTCAGTCATGCGAGCCCTTCTCCGGGTGGGTCTGAGGCGCAGCCCGAACCTCGGTCTTGGCGCCGCGCAACGCCGGCGTCTTGGCATGGTCCGGGTTGGCCGCCGGCGTCAGGGGAGCGTGAGCGGCCTTGGCGGCGCCGTCCTTCAGGTCGAAGCGAATCTCCAGGTCCCGGGCGGTCGAGGGCGGATCAAGGATCACGATCGCGAAGTGGCGAACCTCTCCCGCGGGAATGGTCGGATCGGCGGCGGCGGCCAGCTTGCCAGCAACACGCTTGCCCTGGGGATTCAGCAGGCTGACCTGCAAGGGCGGCGACACGACCGGCGTGGCGCGGATGTTGCGGATCACCCCGGTGACCGTCAGGGCGGCATGGCCGCCTTCGAGCGACGGCTGCGCCTTCAGGCCCTCGATGATCAGGCCGACGTTGTTCACCGGCATGCCGATCAGATCATAGACACCCGCCGTGCGAGGCCAGACGCGAGCCACGTCGGCGCGGAACACCACCGCGAGCACCAGGGTCAGGGCCATCAGGCCCAGGACAGAGGCCCAGACGATCCCCGCCGTCGCCGCGTGGCGCACCTTGCGCTCCCCGTCGGCGCGCGCTCGGAACGCCTTGGGCAATTCCTCGCCCGACAGATCGCTGCTCAGTTCGTTGAGCTCGGCCTCGATGTCGTCTTCGCTGGCAGGCGGCACATCGGCGAAGACCGACGGAGTCGACTCCTCGGCCAAATCGAGCGGCTGCTCGTTGTAGGCCGTCCATTTGTTCCCGCACTTGGCGCAGCGAACAGCACGGCCATCCGATCCGACCTTGTCGTCGGGCACCAAATAGCGGCTGGCGCACTTGGGGCAGGTCAGTATCATGGCCGCAGAATCGGACGCTCCCGCTCGTCCCAACGAGGTCGCCGATTTCGGTCTCCATGTCCAGAAAACCGTTTGTACAATCTGAGTATTCCGGTCTCGCCTCGGCGCCGGACGTCGTGCGTTTTGAAGGCGTGGCCATGCGCTACGGTCGTGCGCCTGAAACGTTGAAGGATATCGGCTTCGCCTTGCCGGCCGGCTCCTTCCATTTCCTCACCGGTCCTTCCGGCGCGGGCAAGAGCAGCCTGTTGAAGCTGATCTACCTCGCCCACCGGGCCTCGCGAGGACGGGTGGAGCTGTTCGGGCGCGACGTCTCCACCGTCCGCGCCGCCGACCAGCCGATGATGCGCCGGCGCATCGGGGTGGTGTTCCAGGAATTTCGCATGCTCGAGCACCTGTCGGTGTTCGACAACGTGGCCCTGCCGCTGCGCATCGCGGGCCGCAAACCGGACTCCTATCGTAACGACATCGCCGAACTTCTGGCCTGGGTCGGGCTGGATCAGCGGATGCACGCGCTGCCCGCCACCCTGTCCGGCGGCGAGAAGCAGCGCCTGGGCATCGCCCGCGCCGTCGTGAACCGCCCAGACCTGCTGCTGGCCGACGAGCCGACCGGCAATGTCGATCACGAGATGGCCCTGCGCATCCTGCGGCTATTCGTGGAGCTCAACCGCATGGGCACCACGGTCTTGATCGCCAGCCACGACGACGATCTGGTGGCGCATGCCCGTCGGCCGGTCCTGCGGCTGGAACGCGGCCGGCTGCTGGCTCCGCCCAGCGCGTCGCTGAATGTTCGGGGGGATGAGCTGTGAGCGACAGCTTCGACCTCCGCCGCTGGCGTCCCGGCCCCCTGTTGCCCAAGCGCGACGAGAGGGACTTCGCCCTGACCTTCGTGGTGGCGGTGCTGTGCCTGCTGGCCTGCCTGACCGCCCTGACCGCCATCAGCGCCGATCGCGGCGCGCGGGGCTGGTCGCGGCAGTTGACCGGCTCGGCCACCATCGTCGTGCGCCCCAAGGGCGCGGAATCTCCCGACGCCGCCGCCGCCCGCGCGGCCGAGACACTGGCCGGCCTGAGCGGCGTCACCGAAGCGCGCGCCCTGGCCAAGGCCGACGCCGAGGAACTGCTTGAGCCCTGGATCGGCCGCGAGGCTCTGCTTGAAGACCTCCCGGTCCCGCGCCTCGTCACCGTCGAGTTGGACCCCGCCAAACCCGCCACGGCGCAATCGCTGGACTCCGCGCTGCAAGCAGCAGGTCTGGACGCCAGCGTGGATGACCACAGCCGCTGGATCGGGGACATCGAACGCTCCGCCGCGCTGATCCGCTGGGCGGCCATCGGCGTGTTCGTGCTGATCGCCGCCGCCGCCGCCGCGACGGTCGCCTTCGCGACCCGCGCGGGCCTTGCCGCTCGCCGCGATGTCATCGAAGTCCTGCACCTGTCTGGCGCCAAGGGCACGTTCATCGCCCGCCTGTTCCAGGCCCGTTTCGCGCGCATGGCCGCCGTCGCGGGCTTGTTCGGCGCGGCAGGGGCGGCCATGATCGGCGCAGGACTAAGGCTCGCCGGCGGGGGCGGGGGCCTGGCGCCGGTGCTTCCGCTCGTCTGGAGCGACCTGGCCTGGCTCCTGCCCTGCCCCGTCATCGCAGCCCTGACCGCGGCCGTCGCCGCGCGCGGGGTCGCGATCCGGTTGACCGGAGAACTCGCAGGATGATCGTCGAACTATGAAAACCATCGCGGCTTTTCTCATCGCGCTGATGATCTGGGGCGTAGGACTTCTGACCTTCGCGGCCCGTGTCGACATGTCGACCCCGGCGCAGGTTCCCCCCACCTCCGAGGGCATCGTCGTCCTGACCGGCGCCTCCAACGCACGGCTGGAAGAAGGCATGCGCCTGCTGGAAGATGGCAAGGGCGACCGCCTGCTGGTCAGCGGCGTCAATCGCGAGGCTACCCGCGCCGACATCCAGGATGTCACCGGCGCCACCAAGGGCCTCTATGACTGCTGCGTGGACCTCGGCTTCACCGCCGCCGATACGGTGGGCAACGGCCGCGAAACCGCCGAGTGGGCTCGCAACCTGGGCTACAAAAGCGTGATCGTGGTCACCGCCGACTATCACATGCCCCGAGCCATGATCGAACTGCGCTCGGCCATGCCGGAGGCCGAATTCCACGCCTATCCCATCAAGACCGAGGCCATGGACGCGCGCAGCTGGTGGAAGACCGCGACCGGAGCCAAGCGCATGGCCTTCGAGTACTGTAAGTATCTGGCTATCCTGGGACGCGAGGCATTTCTCAAGCTCGGCCCCGACCAGGAACGCAAGGGCTAGGGACCAAGCTTTTGATTTTGCTGCGCTCGCTGCTGTTCATCGCCGCCTTCTACCTGATGTCGGTGATGACCTGCCTCATCATGGTCCCGTTCCTGTTCATGCCGCGCCCGATCCTCGCCCGCGCCCTGCGCGTCTGGGGCGCGGCGGTGACCTGGCTCTTGAAGGTGATCTGCGGCGTGCGGGTCGAGGTCCGGGGCGTGGAGCATCGGCCGACCGGCCCAGCCCTGATCGCCGCCAAACACCAGGGCATGTTCGACATCTTCGGTCAGTTGCCCGTCCTGCCGGACGCCTGCTTCATCCTGAAGAAGGAACTGACCGTCATTCCGTTCTTCGGCTGGTACGCCGCCAAGGACCGCATGATCGTCGTCGATCGCGAAGGGCACTCCGCCGCGCTCAAGAAACTGGTGCGCGACGCCCGCGACCGGATGAAGGAAGACCGGCAGATCGTGATCTTCCCCGAGGGCACGCGCTCCAGCCCCGGCGAGCCTACCGAGTACAAGCCCGGCGTCGCGGCGCTCTATCGCGAACTCGACTTGCCCTGCAGCCTCCTGGCTCTGAACACCGGGGTTCACTGGCCGCGCAAAGGCTTGAAGATTTACCCAGGGACCATCGTCTTCCAGTACCTGCCGCCGATCCCGGCCGGACTGAAGCGCGCCGAATTCATGCGTGAGATGGCGACACGGATCGACGCGGCCTCCAACGCCTTGTTGGCCGAGGGCGTCTAGGCGGGCTCGCGCGCCTCGACCATCGCCAGCAGGCTCTCCATACCCTGGTCGCGAACGCCCTCCTCACGCAGGTGGACGACGAGATCGCGCAGATAGTCGATGTTCCGCCCCGAAAGACCCGCGGCGCCGGCGATCAGATCAGCCTGCTGCTGGTGGCTAAGCGCCCCCGCCCACTGCGGGTGATCCGTATCCGACAGGAACACCAGGACCGGCGCGCGCAGGCCGCCATTGATCCGCGCCTCGCGCCACGCCTCGACATAGGTCTCGGTGGGTTGCTCGCGTTCACGCAGGTAGGCGTAGGTTTGGGGCCACTCGGCCGCGGCCACGCGATAGGCCACACCGCGAACCGCGCCGCCTGGCGCGAGACCCAGGACTAGACCTGGGCGCTGATAAGTGCCCCTGTGGTGTACCGAATAGATGCAGAATGCCCGTCGACGCCCATGGAGCACCGCCGTTTTGCGTTCTAGATACTGGAACCCGGGCCGCCACATCAGCGATCCATAACCGAACACCCAGCGGTCGCCGCTCGACGCGGCCGCTTCGTCATCGCCCAATTTCAACTCCCGATGCTCGGCGCCCTTTAAAATGACCCTGCCCGATCCGATCCCTCCGCGTAAACCCCGCCGGTTCTGGCTGATCGCGCCATACGTCGTTCTGCTCGTCGCGGTGGCGATCTGGTCTGTCGTCTGGGCCTGGCTTCGGGGCGAGACGGAGCGCCGGGTGGACGCCGAGACCGCGCGCCTGCGGGCCGTGGGCTATGACGTGGCCTGGCAGAACCGCAAGATCAGCGGCTATCCCTTCCGGCTGAACGTGGAGTTCGACAACCTGCGTATCACCGAACCCTCGGGATGGGGCCTGTCGGCGCCCGTCCTGAAGGGTGAAGCCGAGGTTTTTAACTTGCGTCATTGGGTCGGAACCGCGCCGCAAGGCGCCATGCTCACCCGCCCCCTCGGCGGCCCTGTCACCATCACGGGCGAGGCCCTGCGCGCCAGCATCGCCGGTCCGGAGGGGGCGCCGCCCCGCATCTCCATCGAGGGTGTCGGCCTGAGCTTCGCCCCCGGCACCGGCGCCGAGGAATACCCGCTTCGGTCGGCCAGCCGCCTGGAGATGCATCTGCGCCCCGGTCCTGACGATCAGGCCGCCTTCATGCTGAAGGTCGAGGGCGCACGGGTGCAGTTCGAGGATCAGGTGCTTGACCGCGTGGCGCGTGATGAACCGGCCCTGCTGCTGGTGGACGTGGTCTTCAGCAAGTTCAGCGCCATGCGTGGTCACGGCTGGCGCGACACGGTTCAGCGCTGGACCGCCGCCGGCGGCCAGGTGAGTGTCCGCCGCGCCGAGATCAGCACCAAGGACGGCGGCCTCAACAGTCAGTCCGGCCAGTTGTCGGTGAGCCCCGATGGCCGCCTGACCGGCCGGATCGACGCCGCCTTGGGCGCCCAGGGCGCCACCGGCGGCTTGATTGGCTCCACCTTCAAGTTCGAGAACGGCGAAACGCGGCTGTCGGGCCAGACCATGGGCGGCGCGCCCCGCATCTACTAAGCCGAACGCGCAATATCCTTGCGTGAAAGAGTGGAGTTGCGCCCGCGCGCGCAAGGACTATGTTCCGCCCCTCGATTTCGGGGAATGAAATGGACAACGCGCCCAGCGACGCGCCCTCGCTAGAAGAGGTCCGATGGCGGCTCGATGCGATCGACGCCGAACTGCTCCAGCTGATCGACGAGCGGGCTGGTCTGGCGCGCGCTGTAGCCGCGGCCAAGGCGGCGGCGGGCGAGGCTGACCGCTTCGGCCTGCGCCCTGATCGCGAAGCCCAGATCGTCCGCAATCTTCTCGCTCGGCCTCGCAACGCCGCCAGCGACGCTCTGGTCCTTCGCATCTGGCGCGAGATCATGGCTGAAAGCCTGTCCCGCCAGGGACCTTTCCACCTGTCGGTCTTTGGCGGCCGTGACCCGGCCCGGGCTGTCGAGCTGGCTCGCCTGCGGTTCGGCGCCGCGCCGCGCATGGCGCAGACCGACAAGACCGAGAACGCCATCGCCGCGGCCCGCACGCCCGGCGGCGTGGCCGTGCTGGCGCTCAATTCCGACACGCCCTGGTGGGGCCGCCTGCTGGTCGAGCCGAAGGTGAAGGTGTTCGCCGCCCTGCCCTGCCTGTCTATCTGGGGACCGACCGGCGCCCTGGCCGCGGCCGAGGTGAATATCGAGCCGACCGGCGGCGACGAGACCTTCTGGGTCACCGATGCGGCGGGCTCGGGCCAGGCGGTTGCCGACAAGCTGGCGCAGGACGGCGTGGCGGGCGAAATGATCGCCGACGTCGGCGGCCTGAAGCTGTTCGCCCTGTCCGGCTTCTACCAGCCGCAGGATGAGCGCCTGGCGCGTGCGCCCGGGAGCCTGACGGGCGTGATCGGTGCTGCGCCGCTGTCCTTCGACGTGTAGAAGCCCGGTCATGATCGACCGCACCGCCGCCGACCGCCCGATCCCCAAGCAGGGCATCCTGGACATCGCCGCCTATGTGGGGGGCAAATCCAAGGTCGAGGGTGTCGCCCATCCAGTCAAACTGTCGTCGAATGAGAACGTGCTCGGCTGCAGCCCCAAGGCGCGCGAGGCGTATGTCGCCGCGGCCGACCGCATGCACATCTATCCGGACAGCCGCGCCGAGGGGCTGCGCGCCGCCATCGCTGGCAAGTATGGGCTGGAGCCGGAACGCCTGATCTTCGGCGACGGGTCGGACGAGCTGTTCACCCTGCTTTGCCAGACCTATCTGGAGCCCGGTGATAACGCCGTAATGGGCGAACACGGCTTCGCCGCCTATCCCATCGCCATTCGCGCCGCCCAGGCCGAGGCCCGCATGGCGCGCGAACCGAACCACCGCATGGACGTGGACGCCGTGCTGGAGCTGGTGGACGAGCGTACCCGCATGGTCTTCGTGGCCAATCCCGGCAACCCGACGGGTACCTGGATTTCCGGCGAGGAAGTCCGCCGCCTGCACGCCGCCCTGCCCGCCAGCGTAGTGCTGGTGCTGGACGAGGCCTATTCGGAGTTCGCCCGCTCGCCCGACTTCGAGTGCGGCCACGAGCTGGCGCGCACGGCCCGCAACATCGTGGTGACCCACACCTTTTCCAAGCTGCACGGCTTGGCCGCGCTACGGGTCGGCTGGGGTTATGGGCCGGTGGAGATGATCGAGGCGATGGATCGCATCCGTCCGCCCTTCAACACCTCCATCCCCGCCCAGGAAGCCGCCGTGGCCGCCTTGGCCGACGACGAGTTCCAGACCCGCTCCATCGCGCACGTCGAGCAGTGGCGCGACTGGCTGACCCAGCAGTTGGGCGGCATCGGGCTGGAGGTCGGGCCGTCGGCTACGAACTTCATCCTGATCACCTTCCCGACCACGCCCGGCAAGACGGCCAAGGATGCGGACGCATTCCTGAGCTCCAAGGGCTACATCCTGCGCGTGGTCGCCGGCTACGGCCTGCCCGACTGCCTGCGCCTGACCATCGGGCTGGAGGAGCATAATCGCGCCGTGGCCGACCTGCTGGCGCAGTTCATGGGAGCGGATCGATGAACACGCCGATCCTCTACCCGCGTCTTGCCATCATCGGCTGCGGCCTGATCGGATCGTCCATCGCCCGCGCCGCGCGCGAGACGGGCGTTGTGAGCGAGATCGTCATCGCCGACGCCAGCGAGGCCGCCCGCGCCACGATCACCGAGCTGAAGCTGGCCGACCAGGTCACCGGCGACGTGCGCGAGGCGGTCAAGGATGCCGACCTGGTGGTCTTCGCCACCCCGGTCCTGGCCATCGCCGACGCGGCGGAAGCCGCCGCCGGCGCCTACAAGCCGGGCGCGACGATCACCGACGTCGGCTCGGTCAAGGCGGCGGTGTCGGAAGCGTTGAAGGCGCACACCGACGAGACCGTATTCGTCATCCCCGGCCACCCCATCGCGGGCACCGAGCATTCCGGCCCGGCCGCGGGCTTCGCCGAGCTGTTCCATGGCCGCTGGACGATCCTGACGCCGCAGCCGCGCGAAGACGCCGAATATCTGGACGCGGTGGGCAAGCTGGCCGCCTTCTGGCGCACGCTCGGCTCGCAGGTCGAGATGATGGACGAGAAGCACCATGATCTGGTGTTGGCCGTCACCAGCCATCTGCCCCACCTGATCGCCTACAACATCGTCGGCACGGCCGCCGATCTGGAAGAGGTCACCGAGAGCGAAGTGATGCGCTATTCGGCGTCGGGCTTCCGCGACTTCACCCGCATCGCCGCCTCCGACCCGACCATGTGGCGCGACATCTTCCTGACCAACAAGGAGGCGGTGCTGGAGATCCTGGGCCGCTTCACCGAGGACCTTCAGGCCCTGTCGCGCGCCATTCGCTGGGGCGAAGGCGACAAGCTGCATGAGCTGTTCACCCGCACCCGCGCGATCCGAAGGGGCATCATCGACATGGGCCAGGACAGCGCCGAAAGCAATTTCGGGCGCGACCGCGGCAAGCACTGACGCTCGTCGCGTCAAGGGCGCCGTTCGTCGTCCGAGCATGGCCGTCGGCGAGCGAGTCCATACTCAGAAAGGTTCGGCCTTCGGGCCACGACCAATCGAGGACACCATGCGCAATCTCATCATCATCTCCGCCAGCGTTCTGGCCGTGGCCGCCTGCGGCAAGAGCGACAAGGCAGCCGACCAGGGCGCGACGACCGAAAAGGAAGTCGCGAGCAGCGAGATGCCGGAACTCATCGGCCGCAACCTGAAGGTCAAGCCGGGCCTGTGGGAGTCCGAGGTGAAGGACGGCGAGGACGTCACCCGTTCGCAATACTGCGTCGGCGCCGACGGCATCCCACTGAGTGAGAGCGGCGGCAGCGAGGACTCCACCTGCAAGCCCGACATCAAGACCTCGCCCGGCCAGGTGACCATGATCTCGGACTGCACCCAGTCGGGCGTCAACGTGAAGATGGAGATGCGTTATCGCACCTCCCAGACCAAGACCGACGGCGAGCTGAAGATGACCATCACCACGCCGGACGGCAAGACCGACAGCTCGACCATGGCCATGACCGGCCGCTGGATCGGCGCCTGCCCGGCGGACCTGCCGGTGGGTGAAATGCGGCTCGTCGGCGACGACGACGAGCAGTAGTTCGACCTCAGCGGCGCGGGCGGCCCATCAGCTCGCGCACCCTGGCGTCGACGCGATCGAGACCGGCGGACACATCCGGGGTCTCGTTCAGCAGCTTCAACATCGCCTTGAGATCGGCGGTGTCGATCCGGCGGATCGGCTTGTCGCGCGACCACTCGTGGCCGATCGTCTGGCCAAGGCGGCAGGCCTTGAGCCGGACGGCGTTGCGGGCGGCCGGCGCGGCGCGGCTCATCATCTGGCTCGCCACGTCGTTCCAGTTGGGCGAACCCGGCTTGCAGCGATACAGCGGCAGGCCGCCACACTCGCCCGTCCAGAAACGGCGGTACCAGACCGGGTGCTCAGCGCGCTCATAGCTGAGCCGGTCGCTGGCCGAGACCAGACTGCGGCAGTCGGGCCGGACAAACTCGTCGGCCTTGGCCGCGCCCGCCGACAGCAGTACGGCGAGACCGGCAACCCAGAACTTCGACACGCTGGCGCTTCTCCCTTCGCGCTTCTGGCGTTGTCGTTAAACCGTTCTGGACATTCAAGAAAGCGTCACAATTGCTGTTCGACCACGTTCAGTCGCCAAGCGGCGAGCAGAACCAGCCCGGCGAGGCCTGACACCAGCATGATAAGGGCGCCCCAGCCGCCGGCGGAGAAGACGTGGCCGCCGCTGGAGCCGACCAGGCTGGAGCCGGCGTAGTAGAACAGCAGGTACAGCGACGCCGCCTGCGCCTTGGCCGGCCCGGCCAGCCGTCCGACCCAGCCGGAAGCCAGGGCATGCCCCCCAAAGAAGCCGGCGGTCAGCACCGCCACGCCCAGGACAGTCAGAGCGACGCTGTGGCTGAGCGTCAGAGCCGCACCCGCCGCGATCATCACCGCCGCCGCAGCCAGCACCGGCCCGCGCCCGACGCGACCGCCCAGGGAGCCGAAGAACGGCGAGGCCGGGACGCCGGCCAGATAGACCAGGAAGATCAGCGCCACGGCCGCATGGCTGAGGTGGAACGGCGGACCGAGCAGCCGAAAGCCCACATAGTTGTAGAGCGTCACGAACCCGCCCATCAGGCAGAACCCACAGAGCAGCAGCCAGGGCAGGCCGGGCGTCCGCGAACTGGCGGCGTAGTCCCTGACCTGCTGGCGTACGGTCAGGCCGGCGCGGGGGTGGAAGCGGCGCGAGGGCGGCAGGAGCTTCACGAACGCCACGGCGGCGGCCAGCCCGGCCAGGCCCACCCCGCCGACGGCCATGCGCCAGTCGCCGGTGAAGTCGGCCAGCAGGCCGCTGAGCAGCCGTCCGCTCATGCCGCCCACGGCGGTGCCGCCGACATAGAGGCCCATGATCGAGCCCAGGGCTTCGGCCTTCGCCTCCTCCGCCAGATAGGTCATGGCGATGGCGGGCACGCCGGCCAAGGCGACCCCCAGCAGGGTACGGGCGACCAGCAGCATCGGCCAGTTGGGCGCCAGGGCGGCGACCACCGTCAGGGCGGCCGAAGCGAACAGCGAGGCGGTCATCAGGGTCTTGCGCCCCACCCGGTCGGCCATGGCCCCCGCCGCCAGCAGCGAGAGGGCCAGGGCGGCGGTGGAGAAGGACAGGGCCAGCGAACTGTCGGCCGGGTTCAGGCCGAACCTGGCCGCGAACAGGGGCATCAGCGGCTGGACACTGTACAGCAGGGCGAAGGTCGCGAAGCCGGCGGCGAACAGGGCGACGGCCACGCGGCGATATTCAGGCGAGCCGCGCGTGAAGCCCTCGCTCACTGGTCCTCCTTGAGGAATTCCGCGGTGGCCTCGATGGCCTCGACCAGGCCGACGCGCTGCAACTCTACGCCCTCGGGCAGGGAGGCGAACAGGCGGGTGGGCGCGGCGGCGTCGAGCATGACGAACACGCCCTTGTCGTCCGCCCGGCGGATCAGGCGGCCGAAGGCCTGGGAGATGCGGGCCCGGGCGGTGGCGTCGTCGTAGTTCTTGCCGCCGAACCGCTGGCGGCGGGCCTTGTGCAGCAGGTCGGGGCGCGGCCACGGCACGCGGTCAAACACCAGCAGGCGCAGGGACCGGCCCGGCACGTCCACGCCGTCACGCACCGCGTCGGTGCCCAGCAGGCAGGCGTCGCGCTCGGCGCGGAAGATATCGACCAGGGCCCCGACCTCGAGCGGGTCTACGTGCTGGGCGTAGAGGGCCAAGCCCTTGTCGGCCAAGGGGGCGGCGATGCGCTCATGCACCGCCTTCAGCCGTCGGATGGCGGTGAACAGGCCAAGGCCCCCGCCCCCGGCGGCCAGGAACAGCTCGCGCATGGCGGCGGCGACCTGGCGGGGATCGTCGCGGCCCACGTCGGTGACCACGAAGGCCTTGGCGTTCCTGGCGTAGTCGAACGGGGAGGCCAGGCGCAGCAGCTTGGGCGGTTCGGGCAGGCGGGCGGCGCCGGTGCGCATCTCGGCCAGGGCGAAGGGGTCTTCGGCCGAGGGGTCGGTGAGCGTGGCGCTGGTCACCAGCACGCCGTGCGCCCGGGACAGGACGGCTGCCTGCAGGGGCTGGGTGGGGTCCACCCAATGGCGGCGGCAGGCGGCGTCGACCACGCGGCCGTAGAGGAAGGTGGCCTCAAACCAGTCGACGAACTCGGGGTCGTCCTCGCTGTCCTCGTCGATGGCCTTCAGCATGGAGCGCCAGGCCGGCAGGGTCATGCGCGCCCGGCGGTCCAGACCACGCAGCGCGCCTTCGATCCGGGCCCGTTCGGAGGTCGGCAGCGTGTCCGTATCCTCGTCGAGGACGTCCTCCAGGTGGCGGGCCAGGGCCAGCAGCGGCGCCTCGACGGCGGCGATGGCGCGGGCGGCCTCGGCGGCGGTCTGGCGGACCATGTCGAGCGCCGGGCGGGCGGCGCACTCCATGCCCACGTCGGAGGCCGTGGCGCGGGCGCGAAGCTGCTCCAGCACCACCACCAGGAAGGCCTCGATCGGGCCGATGGGGTTCACCTGGCCGTCGGGCGGGGCGACGCGGCCGGACCAGC
Organism: Caulobacter sp. NIBR2454; assembly: GCF_027474405.1. Taxonomy (GTDB): domain Bacteria; phylum Pseudomonadota; class Alphaproteobacteria; order Caulobacterales; family Caulobacteraceae; genus Caulobacter. The sequence continues at coordinate 1,418,220 of NZ_CP114871.1, read as the reverse complement.
CCTCGCCCGGCAAGGCGGCGGCGGCGTGCAGGGCGTCGCGCAGGGCGTTCCGCGCGGTCTCCCGGTCGCCCAGGATGTCGAGCAGCCGGGCCTCCAGCCCCCTGCCCCGGCGGCCACGGCCCTCGGGCCCGCGGATCCAGCGGCGCAGCTCGGCGGACTCGGCCCCCGACAGGGCGGACGAGAACGCGCTGTCGGCGGCCTCGAACAGGTGGTGGCCCTCGTCGAAGACGATGCGTTTGAGCGTGGTCGTCTCGATGTCGGTCTTCAGACCCTTGGCCGAGCGGGCCCCGTCGAAGGCGGCCTGGGTCATGACCAGGGCGTGGTTGGCGATGACGATGTCGGCCCGACGAGAGGCGCGGACCGCCTTTTCCACAAAGCAGACGCGGTAGTGCGGGCAGCCGGCGTGGACGCATTCGCCGCGCCGATCGACCAGGTTGGCGGCGCTGGCCTGGGCCGCCGGGGCGACGGCGAACAGGGTCGGCAGCCAGGCGGGGAAGTCGCCCCCGGTCATGTCGCCGTCGCGGCTGGCGCGAATCCAGCGGGCGGTCAGGCCCAGACCGATCAGGTCCGAGGCGCCGAGCTGGCCGCTGTTGCTCTGCTCCTGGAAGTTCAGGAGGCACAGGTAGTTCTCGCGCCCCTTGCGCACGACGGCCTTTTTCGCGCGCACCGCCGGGTCGGGATAGATCGAGGCGCTCTCGCGTTCGATCTGCCGTTGCAGGGCGCGGGTGTAGGTCGAGACCCACACCGCCGGGCCGTTGGCCTCGGCCCACAGGGAGGCCGGCGCCAGGTAGCCCAGGGTCTTGCCGACGCCGGTGCCGGCCTCGGCCAGCATCATGCGCGGCTCGCCTTCCCGCTCGCGCGGCTGGAAGGCGAAGGCGGTCTCGCTGGCGAACTCGGCCTGGGCCGGTCTCGCCTCGTCCAGGCCGGCACGTTGCAGCAGGGACGCCAGACGGTCGGCGGCGCCCTGGGGGCTGATCGGCTTGGAGCCGGACTCGCCCAGCGGCGCCTGATCCTCCCACTCGGGAATGCGGCTCCAGACGTCGAGACCGCTGGAACGGAAGGCGTTGCCCACGGGGGCCGAGCGCAGGGCGCCGATGATCGGCGGCCCCCAGGCCCAGCCGGCGCGGGCCAGGGTTTCGGCCAAGGCCAGGGCTTCCTCCCGCGTCGGCCAGGGCGCCTGGGCGACCTCGGCCAGCAGCAGTTCGCAGACCCGACGTAGGCCGGCCGCCTGCTCCACCGCGCCCTTGGGTTCGGGCAGGCCGAGCGCCAGGGCCAGGCCCGCCGCCGAGGGGGCGCAGAACCGGGCCGGATAGACGAAGGCGAACAGCTCCAGCGCGTCGAAGATGCGGCCCGAGCGGGCCGGCGCGTGCAGGCCCAGGCGCCGGGCGGTCATGGCGGCGTGGGCCACCAGGACCGGCCCCTGCTCCATCAGATCGCGGGCGTCCGGCGGGCGCAGGGCGCGCGGCCCCGTCGCATCCGCCACCCCGCCGCGCGGTCCGGGCAGGACGACGAGCGCGGGGGCCAGATCAAGACTCGGGGCGAGCGCGTTCACCCGGCCTACCTAACCCGCGTCGGGAGGAAACGGAACGGGAACAATGTCGCGTGTGTATCCGGTCTCCTTTGCGGCTGGGATTAGGGCGACTGGCGGGGTGACTTGGGTGACTGGACGAGGGGTCGGAGGGGAATTGTAGGACTGGGGGCGTGGGTGGGGATAAGGCCCCCTCCCCTTGCTTCCCTCGCCCCCGTGGCGAGGGTCCCTGCGGGCGGCGTGCGTTGAGCTTGGGTGGCTGGCGCGGCGTGGGCGGACACAGGGATCCTCGCCACAGGGGCGAGGAAGGCGGTTGGGGATTCCCTCTCCACCGCTCATCCCGGCGAAGGCCGGGACCCAGATGACAAAGCGCCGCGCCCTACGACCTGGGCCCCGGCCTTCGCCGGGGTGAGCGGGGTTTGAGATCATGTCCCCAATGTCTCCGCCCAGTACCCCGGTGTCTCCAGAGTATCGGTCTCCAGAGTCTCCATTGGCCTGTCACGATCCGTGGTCCAATCTGGACTGAACCGGAGGTTGACTCATGCTCGCCAGAACCACGCTCGCCGTCGCGCTGACCCTTTCTCTCGCAGGGGCCGCAGCCGCCCAGGTCATGCCGCCGCCGGATCGGCCGACCGTGGTGGTCACGGGAACGGGCAAGGCGCGCAAGCCGGCGGAGTTCGCGCTGGTCGGCTTCACCGTGCGGGGCGAAGGCAAGACGCCCACCGAGGCGATCAAGGCCCTGAACGACAGCCGGTCGAGCATCGAGAAGAGCCTGGTGCGGCTGGCCGGCGCCAAGGTCACCGAGCTGATGGGCGAGAGCCTGTCGGTGCAGGATGTGCGCACGCCCGCCTGCGAGCCGCAGCGTCCCTATGCCGTGCAGATGCGGTTGACCTCGGAGGAATGCGCCGTGATCGGCGCCATCGCCAGCATCAACATCCAGGCGCGGATCGAGCCGGCGGAGAAGGTTGGCGAGGCCGCTTCCCTGGTCGCGCAGCTGGGCGGCAAGAACCCGTATATGCGCGGCAGCGGCCTGCGCGACCGAAAGCCCCTGGACGATGATGCGATGGCGTCCGCTGTGGGAGAGGCCCGTCGGCAGGCGGAGGTCCTGGCCAAGGCGGCCGGGGTCAAGCTGGGGCCGATCCTTCGCATCATGGACGGCAACACCCAGTTCGACTCGCGCAACATGATGATGGCCGCCCCACCTCCGCCGGCGCCGCCCATGCCCATTCCGCCCGTGACGGTGACCGGCGCCCGGGTGGAGTCGCCCGTCGACCTGACCGTACGCGACATCGAGGCCAACGCCCGGGTCACGGTCATGTTCGCGATCGAGCCCTAAGATCGTGAACCTCGCCGCGCTCAGGCCGCATGTCCGCCTGCTGATCGCGCTGGCGGTCGGCGTCGTGGCCGGGCTGGTCAGCCCCGCGCCGACGCTGCTGCTCAAGGTGTTGTCGGGGTGGGATGCGGCGGCAGTCGCCTATGTGGGCCTGCTCTGGGCGCTGTTCCTGACCGCGCGGGAGAGCGACATCCGCGCCTGGGCGGCGGACGAGGACGAAAAGCCCACGGTGATTATCGCCATCGTGATCGCGGCCCTGGGCGCCAGTCTGGCGGCCGTGATGTTCGCCCTGATCGACGGCGGGCGCAGTCCGCATCTGAAGGCCGCCACGGTGCTGACCGCGGCGGCGACCCTGGCGGTGGGCTGGGCGCTGTTGCAGTCGCTGTTCACGCCCCACTACGCGCACCGGCATTTCCAGGCCGAGGCGCACAAGGCCGGGCGCGGCTTTGGCTTTCCGGGCGATCCGCCGGCCAGCTATCTGGATTTCGCCTATCTGTCGTTCTCGGTGGGGGCGACCTATCAGGTGTCGGACACCAGCGTCGGCTCCACGCCCCTGCGTAACCTGATCACCGCCCACGCGGCGGCGGCGTTCATCTACAACACGGCGCTGCTGGCGCTGGGGATCAGCATTTTGGCGGGGTTGTTTGGGTAGAAACCAACTCAAACAAAAACGCCCCCGATTTCTCGGGGGCGTTTGTTGCGAGAAGCCAAATATGGCTTTAGCAGCCGCCGCCACCGTCACCGCGAACGTTGATGGATTTAGCCATGGTCTGTGTCTCCCGCTGGTCGGCAACTAGTGCCATTGAGTCCAAGTATGTCGATCGATGGATGGCTGTAAAGTTAACTCGGTGTAGGGGAACGGGGAACTAACGCCACTTGTTCCCCGTCATCCTCAAGGCTTCGCCACCAAAAGACGACGCTTTCGTTAGGTAGGATTGGTCCGTCGATAAGCCAATCGCCCTCGCTCTCATTTTTCCTCTGCTCGGTGTAAGGCGTTGCGGTCAGCGAACGCAGGCCGAACCGTAAACCCGGCACACGGACACGGGCTTTGAACTCCGCGCCATGGATTGTAGCATGCAAACTTCCCCAAACCTCGTTATCCGAAAGCTCTTTGATGCTGACGGCTTCAACCAGCACCGTCAAACAGCCGCCTGGGGGCAATTCCTTTTCCCAAGAATATAGCTTGTATGCGTCATCACCGACGCCCCTATCGGAAACGTACCCACCTTCAATGTCGGGCTCGGCAAGCTCAACCCCATCAAACTTCACCATACAAACCCTGGCAAAGTCCCTAAATTTCTGACCAATTCTCGCAGCCAACGCATATTTTACGTCAAATCTTACAGTTTGAAGAGAGATATTTAAAAACCTATACCCAGAAACCATAGTTAATTTCGTAAATCGCCCCTCCGGGACAGACAATTTAGATATATCTTCTGAATTCAACTGATCAATACTATATTGAAGAGATATTTTATCTCTAACAACTTTTGGTTGAAGCGTCTGTTCTACAACTTTTTTTACGTATGATTGATCATGCTGAAGGCCAAACACCGCCTGAATGACGTCTTGAGCGATTCTCCCTCTAGCTTTTTCAGTCGCATCCTCATCTCTCTGCTTTGCCTGCCTCTCTATGAAGTAAGCAACACAGAAAGCAATTATAAGTGCAAATCCTATCTCCTTAAGAAGGCCAATAGCCGTTTTGCTACTAAAAAATACAGATCCGCCATTAGTTAGTATATCTGAAAAATTTGGATGCTCTATTATAACCGCGACAAATACAAAAAGAACACCAAATACCAGAAGCCCCCAGTTTATTTGAAACCCATGCGCGGAAGCTTTAGCCGCCGCCTTTCCTCTTTTCATGCCTAGCATGCTCCCCCCAGACGCGAACAAGGTTGAAATATCTACCTTAACCGTTCAATGAAAACAGCCCATACCCAATCCGCCGCATCGAAACGAAACGGGAACGTGTTATAGGGGCGTGATGGACGGCGCCCTGCCTGCTTCTGCCTTGTTGCCTGCGCGGTTCGCCGACTGGTTCGCTTCGCGCGGGTGGAGCGCGCGGGCGCATCAGCTGGCCATGATCGAGAAGGCCAATGCGGGTCGGCATGCGGTGCTGATCGCGCCCACGGGCGGGGGCAAGACCCTGGCCGGGTTCCTGCCGAGCCTGATCGAACTGTCCGAGCGGCCGCCGTCGAACGGGCCGGTTCGGGGGGTGCATACCCTGTACATCTCGCCGTTGAAGGCGCTGGCGGTGGACGTCGAGCGCAACCTGATGACGCCCATCCGCGAGATGGGCCTGCCGATCGTGGCCGAGAGCCGCACGGGCGACACCGGCGAGGCGCGCAAGGCCCGCCAGAGGCTGAAGCCGCCAGACATCCTTTTGACCACGCCCGAGCAGCTGGCGCTGTTCTGCGCCTGGGACGGGGCGCGGACCTATTTCGAGGACCTGCGCTGCGTCATCATCGACGAGGTCCACGCCATGTGGCCCAACAAGCGCGGCGACCTGCTGTCGCTGGGCCTGGCGCGGCTGCAGCAGTTCGCGCCGCAGATGCGGCGGGTCGGGCTGTCGGCGACGGTGGATGATCCGGGGCTGATCGCGGAGTGGTTGTCGCCATCTTCTCCTGCCCCGCAAGCGGGGCAGGAGAAGATGGACCTCGGCGTCGACATCGTCTTCGGCCAGGGCGGGGTCACGCCGCACGTCGAGGTGCTGGTCAGCGGGGGGCGGGTGCCGTGGGCGGGGCATACGGCCGAGCACGCCATGGCCGAGCTGTACGAGATCATCAAGGGCTGCAAGACGACCCTGGTGTTCGTGAACACGCGCTTTCAGGCCGAGTTCGCGTTCCAGGAGCTGTGGGCGCTGAACGACGAGAACCTGCCCATCGGCCTGCACCACGGCAGCCTGTCGGCCGAGCAGCGGCGCAAGGTCGAGGCGGCCATGGCGCGGGGGGAGCTTAGGGCCATCGTCTGCACCTCGACCCTGGACATGGGCATCGACTGGGGGGACGTGGACCTGGTGGTGCAGCTGGCGGCGCCCAAGGGGTCGTCGCGGATGGTGCAGCGGATCGGGCGGTCCAACCACCGGCTGGACGAGCCGTCGCGGGCGCTGCTGGTGCCGGCCAACCGGTTCGAGATGCTGGAGTGCCGGGCCGCCGCCGACGCCATCGTCGAGAACGCCCTGGACGGGGAGCCGCGCCGGACCGGGACCTTGGACGTGCTGGCGCAACACGTCATGGGCTGCGCCTGTTCGGAGCCGTTCGACCTTCTGGCGCTGTACGACGAGGTGCGGACCGCAGGGCCCTATCGCGACCTGTCGTGGGAGGACTTCGAGCAGGTGGTCGATTTCGTGTCGACCGGCGGATACGCGTTGAAGACCTATGACCGCTTCCGCCGGATCGTGCAGGGGCGCGAGGACGGGCTGTGGCGGGTGCGCAACGCCCAGACGGCGCAGCGGCACCGCATGAATGTGGGGGCCATCCTGTCGGCGGCGACGCTGAACGTGAAGGTGGCCATCGGCAAGCGCGGCGGGCGCAAGATCGGCCAGGCCGAGGAAGGCTTCTTCGAGCAGCTCAAGGCCGGCGACACCTTCGTGTTCGCGGGGCAGGTGTGGCGGTTCAACGCCATCGTCGGCGAAGATGTGCTGGTCAGCCCGGCGCCCAAGGACAACCCCATGATCCTGTCGTGGGGCGGGTCGAAGTTTCCCCTGTCCACCTACCTCGCCCAGCGGGTGCGGCGGATGATGTCGGACGAGCGCGAATGGACCGCCCTGCCCGCCGACGTTCAGGAATGGCTGGGATACCAGAAGGCGCGCTCGGCCCTGCCGTCGGAGGACGAGCTGCTGGTGGAGACGTTTCCTCGGGGGAAGCGGCATCACATGGTCTGCTACAGCTTCGAGGGGCGGCACGCGCACAACACCCTGGCCATGCTGCTGACCCGGCGGATGGAGCGGGCGGGGCTGCAGCCGTTGGGGTTCGTGGCCAACGACTATGCGGTCAACATCTGGGCGCTCAAACCCCTGGACGAGGCGGACCTGGACGCCCTGTTCGACCAGGACATGCTGGGCGACGATCTGGAGGCGTGGCTGGACGAAAGCTACATGATGAAGCGCACCTTCAAGGGGGCGGCGATCATCTCGGGCCTGATCGAGCGGCGCTTTCCGGGCCAGGAGAAGACCGGGCGGCAGGTGACGTTCAGCGCCGACCTGATCTACGACGTGTTGCGGCGGCACCAGCCGGACCACCTGCTGCTGCGGTGCGCGCGGCAGGATGCGGCGACGGACCTCATCGACGTGGCGCGCGTGGCCGGGTTCCTGACGCGCATCAAGGGGCGCATCCGGCATGCGGCCCTGACCAAGGTTTCGCCGTTCGCCGTGCCGATCATGCTGGAGATCGGGCGCGAACGGGTGAACCTGGGCGATGCGGGCGACGCCATCCTGGCCGAGGCCGAAGCCGATCTGATCGCGGAGGCGCTGGCTTGAGTTCGAGCCGTTTGAGTTTTGCGGCCAACCCTTGCGGGGGATTGCGCGTCGGCCTGCATCGGGCCGAGCCGGTGCTGCGCGCGTCGGGGGCCATGTGGCTGGAGGCCGAGCGGGCCCTGGTCGTGGCCGACCTGCACTTCGAGAAGGGGAGCGCCTATGCGGCGCGGGGCCAGATGCTGCCGCCCTACGACACGCGCGAGACCCTGGACCGGCTGGAGCGGGAGCTGGCGGCGACCAACCCGGCGTTGCTGGTGTTCCTGGGCGACAGCTTCCACGACGGGGCGGCGGAGGATCGGCTGGCGGCGGACGACGCGGCGCGGATCGCGGGGCTGGCGACGGGGCGGACCCTGGTCTGGGTGGTGGGCAACCACGACGCGGACGGGCCGCGCACCCTGCCGGGCGAGATCATCGACGAGATGGCGCTGGCGGGCCTGACCCTGCGCCACGAGCCGCGGGACGGGGCCCAGCCGGGCGAGGTCAGCGGGCACCTGCATCCCTGCGCGCGGGTGGCGGCGGCGGCCGGATCGGTGCGGCGGCGGTGCTTCGTGACGGATGGATCGCGGGTGGTGATGCCGGCCTTCGGCGCGTTCACCGGCGGGCTGAACATCATGGACAAGGCCTTCGCCGGCCTGTTCGCCACCGCCCCAATCGCCGGAGCGCTGGGCCGCGGCAAGGTGCATGCGGTGGGGTGGAAGTCGCTTCGGCCGGACTAAAGACTCAGCGCCTGCTCCAACGCCACGGCCAGGGCGATGGCGGCGCCGGCGGTGAGCAGGGTGCGCAGGCGCGGACGCCACGACGGGCCGTCATGGCTGGTGGCGTCCCATAGCCATTGCAGCAGCAGGGCGGTCAGCACGCCGGCGATCTGCCAGGCGGGGCCGAAGTCGTCGCCGCCCAGCAGCAGCAGCCAGGCCACGGCGGGGGCCGCCAGGGACAGGCCCAGCACCAGCCATCGGGGACGGGCCTTGTCGATCTCCAGCCCCGCATGGATGCCGCCCAGATAGGACAGCAGGGCCGTGGCGTAGGCGATCAGACTGGTCAGGCCCGCCGCGCGCAGGTGCATGGGGCCGTAGCAGAACACCGCCGAGGCGACGAACAGCGGCAGGACGGTGAGGACGCCGACGACCCAGATCACGCGGGGCGGCTTTTGCGCCAAATCCATGGATCAGCTCCTGCGGAACACGACGGAGGCGGCCCAGCCCGCCAACAGGGCGATCGCCACCGAAGCCAGACCATAGGTCCAAGGCCGCTGATGCGCGAACAGATAAAGATGACGCTCCAGCCCGACCTTTTCGACCGTCAGGGTGCGGTCGCGGATCGAGACGGGCCGGCCGTCCTGGAACAGGATGATGCGCGCCTCGTACTTGCCGATGGGCGCGGCGGTGGGCAGGGCGATCTGGGCGCGGAACAGGCCGCGGTCCACGAAGCGGACGCCGTCGGCCTCGGCGGCGTAGAGGCCGGCCTTCTCCTTCAGGCGGATCACGGCGCGGCGCCAGTCCAGATAGTCCGAGCCCAGGCGGCTGACGACCATGTCGCGCACGCCGTAGCGGCGCTCGATCCGCTGCTCTTCAGGGGCGGCGATGGCCAGGTGGTCGAGGCCGGCGTTGAGTTCGCGCAAGGCCGAGAAGCTGGCGATCTGGTTCAGCGGCCGGGTCGAGGCGGCGATGTAGAAGCCGGGGGCGCCGGTGAACACCACCGGGCGGCTGTTGAGCCAGATGCCGGCGACGCGGTTCTTCTGGGCCAGGCGGATCGGCTGCTCGGGGCCGCTGACCAGGACGACCAGGTCGCTGGGGCGCTGGGACGGGTCGAACACGGCGCCGTAGATGACGATGTCGGCGCCCCGGAAGCCGGAGGTGACCTTGACCTCGGTCTCGGTGAGGGCGGCGGAGACCGCGGCCACGGGCGGGGGAAGATCGACGGCCATCAGCCGGCCCCCGACACGAGCACGAAGGGGTCTTCGGGGCGGATGAAGAGATCCAGGCCCATGCGCAGGCCCACCACCAGGACCAGCAGGCCCAACAGGGCGCGCAGCTCCTCGGCCCGGAAGCGCGAGGACATGCGGGCGCCGAACTGGGCGCCGACCACGCCGCCGGCCAGCAGCAGGGTGGCCAGGACGATATCGACCGTCTGGTTGCGGCCCGCCTGGAGGACACTGGTCAGGCTGGTGGTGATGATGATCTGGAACAGGCTGGTGCCGACGACCACGCCGGCCGGCATGCGCAGCAGATAGACCATGGCCGGCACCAGGATGAAACCGCCGCCGACCCCCATGATGGCCGACAGGATGCCGACGAAGATCCCCAGGACGATGGGCGGGATGACGCTGATATAGAGGCGCGACTTGGGAAACCGCATCTTGAGCGGCAGGCCGTAGAGCCACATGGGGCGGCGATCGCGGGGCGCGGCGGGGGCCTCGCCCCGGCGGCGGCGCAGGATGGAGCGCAGGGACTCCATCAGCATCAGGCCGCCGATGACGCCCAGGAACAACAGGTAGGAGACCGAGACCACGAGGTCGGCCTGACCCAGCAGGCGCAGCAGGCGGAAAGCCTCGACCCCCAGGAAGGCGCCCATCACCCCGCCCGCGGCCAGCACCCCGCCCATGCGGAAGTCCACGGCGCGCTTGCGGCTGTAGGCGATGACGCTGGAGACCGAGGACGCGGCCACGTGGTTGGCTTCCGACGCCACGGCCACGACCGGGGGGATGCCCAGGAAGACCAGAACCGGCGTCATCAGGAAGCCGCCGCCGATGCCGAACAGGCCCGAGATGAAGCCGACCAGAGCCCCCAGCACCACCAGCAGCGGCGCATTCACGGAGACTTCCGCTATGGGCAGATAGAGGTCCAAAACACGCCTTCCACACCGGCCGGTCGTACGGCCTTACGCCACCCCTGACGTCTTCAAGTCTTCGCCCGAAGGCGACGCATCACTGAGCGAAAGCCGCCAGTCGCGCAACCAGCTCGGCGTCGGCGCTGCCGGTCGTCGAAAGCCCCTGGTCGCGTTGATAGGCCGAAATCGCCAGGCGCAGGGCGGGCGAAGACACGCCGTCCTGCGGCCCTTGGTAATAGCCGAGGCGCGACAGGGCCTTCTGGGCCGTGATCAGGCTGTTGGCCGCGCCCGCGGCCGCCAGGTTGGTCGGGGCCGCGCCGCCCGCCGTGCGGAAACCGGCGGCCGAACGCTCGGCGGCGGTCTGCGCCTCGGCGCTCAGTTGCGGCTTGATGCGCACCGCGCTGGCGCGGGCCTCATCGTCCCCGGCCTTGCCGGCGATCAGATACCACTTGTAGGCCTCGGCGTTGTTCTGGGCGACGCCGAAGCCAGCCTCGTAGATGCGGCCAAGATTGTACTGGCTGTCCACCAGACCGAGGTCGGCGGCCTTGCGGAACCACTGGGCGGCGACGGCGGGGTTCTTCTGACCGCCCTGCCCCTCGAAGTAATAGAGGCCGAGATTGTGCATGGCCTTGCGGTCGCCACCCTGGGCGGCGCGTTCGGTCCAGCGGCGGGCCTCGGCGGGATTGGCCTTCAGGTTCGCCTCGCCGTTCTCGTACAGCTTGGCCAGATAGAACTGAGCGGCGGGATGGCCGGACTCGGCGATGTTGCGCAGGGGCGCGACGGCGGCGTTGTCGCCCGCTTCGATCCGGCGGACCGCGTCTTCGTAGGCGGCGGTCTGGTCGTCGGTGACGCTGGTGGGCGACAGAGACTGGGCCATGTTCGGCGTGACGATGGCGACGGCGGCGCGGGCGTTGTCCAGCGGCGTGCGCGGGGCGGTCTCGTCGCCCTTGGTCGCCGGCTTTTCGGCGCTCTGGCCGCTGAGGAACAGGCCGGTCGTGGCCAGGCCCAGCATGGCGACGCCGGCGCTGAAGAAGGCCACGGTCTGCATGGAGGAGCCGGCGCGACGGCCGCCCCGACGCGAACCCATCAGGCCCGAGAAGAAGGAACGCGAACCCGACGGCGTCAGGAATGGGCGGGCTTCCGAGGTCGGCTGAGCCGCGCGGGCGGCGGCGCGGGCCTGTTCCACCGCTTCACGGGTGGACAGGACGCGGACGGGCTCGGGATTAGCCTCGGGGCCAAGCAGGTAGTTCTGGCTGGTCCCGAACAGGTCGGGTCCGTCGGGCGCCTCGTCCGAGCCGTGCAGCGGAATGAAGCCGTCGGCGGCGTCGAAGTCCTCGTCGGTGAAGCCCAGGTCGTCCGGCGAGCGGGCGGCCAGGGGATCATCGTCGTATTCCACCGGATCGGCGGGCTCGAACAGCGAGTCCAGCTCCATCGGTTCGGCCTGCGGCTCCGGCCGGGGCGCGGGCGGCGGAGCCGGTTCCGGCGGGCGGGCGAAGGTCTGGCCGGTCAGGGGCGGACGGTGATCCTCGACCCCGACCTCGGAGAAGGAGAAGCGGCCTTCGGAGAACGAGGCGGCCCCCTCCTCAGGTTCTTCGGAGACGAAGGCGGTGGCGGATGAGGCGGGCTCGGGTTCGGCGGGCGCGGAGAACGGCGCCTCGACGACGGGATCGGCCAGGCGGCGACGGGCGCCTTCCAGTCCGGCGTCGACCTTTTCACGGGCTTCGTCCAGCAGGCGGGCGGTGCGTTCCTCGCTCTGGCGGATGCGCTCGGACAGTTCGCTGGTGACGCGCTCCTGACGCTCGGTCAGGCGCTCGCCCACGCGGGCGACCTGCTCGCCGACATCGTCGATGGCGCGGGCGTTGCGCTGCTCGGCGGTGGCGATGCGTTCGGACAGACGCTCGGTGATGCGGGCGATCTCGCCGCCTAGGCGTTCGAGGGCCTGGGCCTGGACCAGATCAGCGCGGGCCAGTTTGCCGTCGGTGGTCGCGGCGACGCGGGCGATCTCGGCGCCCATCTTCTCGACGGCGTCGGCGTTGCGGTCCTCGACCTCCTTGATGCGGGCGTTCATGGCGCCGGCGATGGAGAGGACTTCCTTGCCCATGCGCTCGAGGGCGCCGGTCGAGCGGCGCTCGGCGGCGTCCACGTGGGACTGCAGGGTATGGAAAGAGGCTTCCAGCGAGTTGAGTCGGCCGCCGGCCGACTTTTCCAGCTGGGCGGTCATTTCGACCCGCGCGGACTCCATGCGGCGCGAAAGGTCGGCGGCCAGGGCGCCGAGGCCCTCGCCGCCGATCCCGCCCCCGCCCTCGACCGCCTTGAGGCGTTCGTCGAGGGTGATGAAAGACGCACTGAGTTCGAGAAGGGCGTCGGAAGTCCGCGACTCGGCGGATTCCAACCGCTGGGATACGCGGGCGACCACGGCTTCGACCAGGGCGTCGGTATCGACCGCCTTGCCGCCGGAATCCTTGAGGGCTTCGAGGGCGGCCTTGGTGCGGGCCTCGCCCTCATAGACCTGGCCGGCCAGCTTGCCGATTGTGGCCTCAAGCGTCTTGATCGCCTCGGTCGAGGCGGCGTCGGCGCCGCCCTGCTCCATGCGGCGCAGGCGGTCGGCGGTCAGCTTCTGTTCGGTGGCTAGTTCGTCGATGGCGCCCTCGAAGCGGGCGGCGACGGCCACGGCGTCACGCTCGCCCGTGTCCAGGCGGGCGATGAGGTTGCGGACCGAATGGTCGATGCCGGTGACGGCGCGCGCCTGACGGGCCTCGGCGGCCTCGATGCGTTCGGACAGACGCTCCAGCGCCAGGGCGATGCGGCCGGCCTCGTCCACCGGATAGCCGGCGGGGTCGAAACGCGAGGTCGAGGATTCCCGCTGCGCGCGGGGATGGTCGAGGATGTTCTGGCCCGGACGGCCGCCATAGCCGCTGTCGCCGAGGTCGGGGCCGCCGTCCTCGATGATCATGCGATTGAGCCACTCGCCGAGCGTCATGCCGGAGCGGCGGGCGAGATCCTTTGCGATCTCGCGCGCTTTGGGGTCGATCCCCTTCACGCTCCACGGCGCCCCCGCGCTCATCGAATCGATCTCCCGGTACTCTTCACAGGGGACGCTAGCCAGCGACACCTAGTGTGTAAACGCGGAGTTAACGCTAAATCTGGGGTCGGACGTGAATGTCTGTGGACGAACGCTTGCATACCGGAACCGTCATGGGCAGGTGAGCGACCATGACCCTGACGACCACCATCGCCATCGCCGCGGGCTTTTTGACGGCCGCCGTATTCTGCGGCTGGCGCGGCGCGCAGCCGTCGAATCCGGCCAAGGGCCCGCGCATGATCCCCTGGCGTCCGTTGATGATGCTGTCGGCGGTGGGACTGCTGATGATGCTGGTCCACCTGGCCAACCTGATGGGCGTACAGACGGGGCGGTGAGCCTGCTCGCTGCGTCCGGGCCCTATATTCCGCTCACCCCGGCGAAGGCCGGGGCCCAGGTGAAGCCCTGCTGAGGCTCTGGATGAATCTGGGTCCCGGCCTTCGCCGGGATGAGCGGTTTAAAGCTGAGCCCAGTCTGCGCCCCCTCCACCATGCTGCGCATGGTCCCCCTCCGCCGCTTCGCAAGGGAGGAGAAGATCAGCCCTTCTTGTCCTTTGGCCGCTTGGCCAGTCCGGCGACGCCGCCGGAGGACAGCAGACCAATGTCGGCCAGCAGCAGGGGGATGACCCATTTGTGCGGGGCGGCGATGTAGCGCGGCCGCCAGAGGGGGTCGTACTTGTCCTTGTACCGGCGCACGCCGCGGAAATTGTAGATGTCCTCGCCCCGCTCGAAGAGCAGGTGGCCGACGCGGGACATGATCGGCGCCAGACGGCGATCCTCGAGACCAGCCAGGGGGGCGACGCCGAACTCGAAGCCGGCGTAACCCTGGGCGTGGCCCCACTGGAGGAGCTCCACGAACAGGAAGTCCATGATGTTGGGCGGCGCGCCGTCGGAATAGCGCATCAGGTCCATGGAGAAGGTGGACTTGTCGGGCGTGGTCCACAGGGTGGCGAAGGCGACGATCTGGTCGTCCACTCGCACCAGGGCCGTGGGAAATTCGGCGACGTAGCGGGGGTCGAAGCGACCCATGGAGAAGCTTTTCTCCCCGCCGGCATGCCGCCCGAGCCAGGCGTCGGAAACGCGCTGCAGGTCATCCATGACGGCGTTGGCGGCGCCGGCCTCGATCACCTCGAACCGGGCGCCGTTCTCGCCGGCCTTGCGCCAGTTGCGGCGCAGGACCTCGCGGCGGCGGCCCTGAAGCGAGAAGCCCTCCAGCTGGACCACGGCGCTTTCGCCGGTCTTCTGGATGGAGAAGCCCAGCTCGACCACGTCGGGCAGGTCCTCGGGGTCGAGGCCGTACAGGGCGGTGCGGGCGCCGTGAGCGTCAGCCAGTTCGCGGAAGCGCCACAGCAGGTCCATGCGCTCGTCCCGAACGCCCACGGGTCCGCCCATGGCGATCCAGGAGCGGCCACGCAAGCCGAACATCAGAAAGCTCTGACCCGAGGGCGAGAACAGGAAGCGCTTGTCGCCCAGCAGAGCGAGGTTGGATTCCGGCTCGGCGTTTTCGGCCGAGGCGAGGATGGAGCGGACCTTGGCGAAATCCTCGTCCGCGTCGCCGACGACCTTGGGCGTGGCGGTGGTGGCGAACAGGCGCCAGACCCCGATGGCCAGCAGCAGCACCGCCGCGCCGGCCGAGGAGCGCAGGGTGCGCATGTAATCCTCGTCCACCAGGGCCCGCCACCAGGGCTGGCTGCGGTAGTCGGCGTGCATGAAGGCCCAGCGGCCGATGAGCCATGCGCCCAGCAGCACCGCCACGGCGGAGAACATCCAGCCGGGCGTCAGCTCCATCTGCATCAGGCGCGACTTGCGGGGGAAGGCTGGATGCAGGGGCAGAAGCACGATGGCGAAGGCGCCGAGGAGAACCGCCTCCTCCCAGTTCAGACCCTTGAGCATGGCCAAGACGGTGGCGGTCGACAGCAGGCAGACCCCGGCCCACCAGGCCGCATCGATGCGCGCTCGCAGACCGAAAGCCAGCATCAGCAACAGCAGGCCGATCATCGAGGACAGGGTGTGGCTGGCCTCGACCAGCCATTGCGGGGCGACCCGCAGCAGGAAGACGAAGCGCTCGGGCGCGGATGGCGTGGCGCCGGAGGTGAGCAGCATGACGCCCGCCGCCGCCGCCAGGATGGAGGCCAGTGTCGGCGCGACCGCAAGCAGGGCCGCCCGAATCTCACGGATCGGAGTCATGTCCCTTGGGTACGCGGGGCGGGCCGCGGGCTCAACCGTTGCAATGCCGCAGGAGAGGTTCGCGAACAGGCGTTTGAATCAGCTTGCAAGACCGCCGAGCCCGGAGGCATGCTTGCGCCAACAAGAAGATCATCGAGGGAGGACGGTCATGGCCGATTTCGGCGGAACCGATCTGGAGGCCTTTCGGGCCGAGACGCGGGCGTGGCTGGCGGAGAACTATCCGGCCTCGCTGAACACGCCCATGGGTGAGGACGACGCCCCGTGGGGCGGGCGCCAGTTCGCCTGGAAGAACCCCGACGCCAAGCTGTGGCTGGACCGCATGGCGGCCAAGGGCTGGACCGCCCCCATGTGGCCCAAGGAATACGGCGGCGGCGGCCTTTCCAAGGAAGAGAACAAGGTGCTGGAGCAGGAGCTGCGGAATATCCGCGCCCGCCCCGCCCTGATGAGTTTCGGCCTGTGGATGCTGGGCCCGGTGCTGCTGGAATACGCCACCGAGGAACAGAAGCAGAAGTTCATCCCGCCGATCATCCGCGGCGAAATCCGCTGGTGCCAGGGCTATTCCGAGCCGGGCGCCGGGTCGGACCTGGCCGCCCTGCAGACCAAGTGCGAGGACAAGGGCGACCACTTCCTGATCAACGGCCAGAAGGTGTGGACCAGCTACGCCGACCAAGCCGACTGGATCTTCTGCCTGGTGCGGACGGACACGACCAAGAAGCACGAGGGGATCTCGTTCGTGCTGTTCGACATGACCACGCCAGGCGTCGAGGCGCGGCCGATCAAGCTGATCAGCGGCTCGTCCCCGTTCTGCGAGACCTTCTTCGACAATGTGAAGGTTCCCAAGGACCAGATGGTCGGCAAGCTGAACGGCGGTTGGGAGATCGCCAAGCGCCTGCTGCAGTACGAGCGCCAGAACATCTCGGCCTCGGGCTTTGGCGGCGGCGGCGGGCTGGACCTGGTGGAGGTCGCCAAGAAGGAGATCGGGGTCGACGAACAGGGCCGCCTGGATGACGGCGACCTGCGCGCCCGCATCGCCGCCCACCGCATGGACGCCCACGCCTTCATGCTGACCGTGCGTCGCGCAGAGGTGGAGTCCAAGGCCAGCAAGGGCCCCAGCGCCGCCGTGTCGATCATCAAGTACGCGGCCGCCAAGATGAACCAGGACCGCTACGAGCTGATGGTCGAGGCCATGGGCCTGCAGGGCCTGGGCTGGGAGGGCGAAGGCTTCGCCAAGGACGAGCTGGCGGTGACCCGCGGCTGGCTGCGCTCGAAGGGCAATTCGATCGAGGGCGGCACCAGCGAGGTGAACCTGAACGTGGTGGCCAAGCGGGTGCTCGGCCTGCTCGACCACCAATAGGCCCAAAGAAAACAAGGGAAACGACGCCATGGCCGTCCTAAACGAAGAACAGACCATGCTGCGCGACGCCGCGCGCGAATGGACCCAGGAAAACGCTCCGACCACCGCCCTGCGCAAGCTGCGCGACGGCAAGACCAAGGCGACCTTCGACGCCCCGACCTGGGCCGAGATGGGCCAGATGGGCTGGGCCGGGGTGATCGTGCCCGAAGAACACGGCGGCTCGGCCTTTGGCTATCTGAGCCTGGGACTGGTGCTAGAGGAGACGGGCCGGACGCTGGCCGCCTCGCCGCTGATCTCCACCGCCCTGACCGGGGCGTCGGCCCTGATGCTGGGCGGTTCGGACGCGCAGAAGGCCGAGTGGCTGCCCAAGATCGCGGCTGGCGAGATCGTCGCCACCCTGGCGGTGGACGAAGGCTCGCACCACGCGCCGGAAAAGATCGCCTTCGCGGCGCAGAAGAACGGCGGTGGCTGGGTCCTGAACGGGACCAAGACCTTCGTGCTGGACGGCGAGGCCGCCGACCTGCTGATCGTCGCCGCGCGCACCAGCGGCAAGGGGACGGACGGCCTGACCCTGTTCCTGGTGGACGGCGACGCGCCGGGCGTGACCCGCACCCACCTGTCGCTGGCCGACAGCCGTGGGGCGGCGAAGATCGCCTTCGAAAGCGTCGAGGTGGGCGCAGATGCGGTGCTGGGCGAGGTCGACAAGGGCTGGGCGGTGCTGGAGCCGACCCTGGATCGCGCCCGCGCCGGGCTGGCGGCCGAGATGCTGGGCACGGCGACCCAGGCGTTCGAGGTGACGCTGGAATATCTGAAGACCCGCACCCAGTTCGGCCAGGTGATCGGCGCCTTCCAGGCGCTGCAGCATCGGGCGGCCAAGATGTTCACCGACCTGGAGACCGCGCGCTCCTGCGTCGAGGCGGCGCTGGAGGCCATCGACGCCGGTCAGGATGTCCGGGCCACCGCGTCCCTGACCAAGGCGCGCGTCAACGAGATCCTGCATCTGGCTTCAATCGAGATGGTGCAGATGCATGGCGGCATCGGGATGACCGATGAGCATGACGCCGGCCTTTACATGAAAAGGGCGCGCGTCGCCGAGGCGTTGTTCGGCGGGACGACCTATCATCGCGACCGTTACGCACGGATCATGGGCTTTTAGTCGCAGATTACGAGCCTTTAACCGAACAGAGGTCTTCGCGATCTTGGCGTAGAAGCGCTGCTGCGCTAAAGGGCGGCCCATATCTGGGGAAGTACACATGCGAAAGATTCTGACCGCCGCCGTCGCGGCGACGGCCCTGCTGGGCCTGGCTCAACCCGCCGCCGCGCAATACGGCATGGACAAGAAGGCGCCGAAGAACACGGCGACGCCGGAACTGCCCAAGTGCGCCACGCCGCTGGGCACCGCCGCCATCCAGGAGCCGGAACGCCAGTGGTGGACCGAGCTGGGCCTGTCCAACCCGGAAGCCCTGCTGAAGCTGTTCGCCCTGCGCTCGGGCTGCCTGCGCATCGTCGATCGCAACGGCGGCATGGCCATGCGCCAGGGCGAGCGTGACCTGGGCGGCGAACTGCAGCGCGGCTCGAACCTGGGTCGTGGTCAGGTCCGCGCGGCCGACTACTTCATCGTGGCCGACATCGCCAATTCGAACGCCAACGCGGGCGGGATGAACCTGTCAGCGGTCAGCGGCTTCATGCCGGGGCCGGTCGGCTTCCTGGCCGGCAACCTGAAGACCAAGAAGGCCCAGGCGCACACCCTGATCACCCTGGTCGACGCCCGCACCACCGAGCAGCTCTACATCGCCGAAGGCACGGCCCAGAAGACCGACCTCAGCCTCGGCGGCGGCGGTTACGGCGGCGGCTTTGGCGGCGACATCGGCGGCTACGGCAATACCGAAATCGGCAAGGTCATCACGGCGGCCTACTTCAACGCCTATGTGGACCTGGTGAACTACATGCGCGCCCAGGCGCCGGGCCAGGCTTCGGCTGCCGCCCCTGCCGCGGGCCAAGCCGCCAAGGTCGCGCTCAGCCTGCGCGCCACGCCGGCCCCGACCGGCAAGGTCGTGGTCCCCGTGGACGCCGGCGACATCCTCTACCCCACCGGCCAGCGCAACGGCGTGTGGATGGAAGTGGACGACGAGAACGGCAACCGCGGCTGGGTCTCTTCGGCCCAGATCACCGCCCGCGACTAAGCGAGCCTGATCGCAGACGAATTGAGCCGCCCGGTCCGCCGGGCGGCTTTTTTCATGCGGTGATCTCGGCCAGGGCCTTGAGGCCGTGGATCAGGCTGGCGCGGCTGCCCGGCGCGCCGAGCGACAGGCGCAGGCCATTGGATGCGGGGCCGACCGCGAAGGTGTCGGCCGGCACCACCGCCAGCCCCTTGAGCCGCGCCGCCTCGGCCACCATCAGGCGGTTCAGCCGCGCGGAAAGGTCCAGCCAGACATGCAGGCTGTTATCGCCACCCACCGCGTCCGGCAGCAGGTCGGCGGCGATGGCGCGGCGAGCCGCGGCCTCGGTCCGCACGCCGGCCAGCAGGGCGTCGGCGACGCCTGTCTGCATCCAGCCGGTGAAGACGGCGGTCATGAGCGGCGCGGGCATCATGGTCACCGCGTGAGCGCCCTCAGCCACGACGCTCGCCATGGCGGCGTCGGGCGCGGCGACGAAGGCCGTGCGCAGACCCGGCGAAAGCGCCTTGGACAAGGTCGCCACGTGCCAGACCCGCTCCGGCGCAAAATGGGCGAGCGAGGGAAGCGGTTCGGCCGGCAGCCGGCCATAGGCGTCGTCCTCGATGACGATCAGGTCGAGGCGCCGGGCGATCCCCGCGATGGCTTCGCGGCGCGCCTCGCCCAGGGTGGCGGCGGTCGGGTTGTGAAGGGTCGGGGTCAGGTAGAGCGCCTTGGCGCCGCTGGCGCGGGCGGCGGCCTCCAGGGCGTCGGGGGTCATCCCCTCCCCGTCCGCCTGGGCGGATATGAGATTCAGGCCCAGCCGGGCGGCGACCGACAGCATGCCCGGATAGGTCAGGGCGTCGACCACCACCGCATCGCCGGGCTGAAGCTGGGTCTGGAGGATGGCATTGAGCGCGGTCTGGGCGCCCGCCGTGACCACGATGCGGGCGGGATCGACCGTGCCGAGCAGCGGCTCCAGCCACCGGGCGCCCGCCGCCCGTTCAGGGGCGGCCCCGCTGGGAGCGCGATAAGCCATGACGGCGGCCAGATCGCTGCGCTTGAGGATGCGCTGCAACTCGTCATCCAGAGCGGCCGCGAGCGATATCCCGAACGGCTGGGGCGGCAGGTTCATGGACAGATCGATGACGGAGCGGATCTCTTCCCCGGCCGTTGACCTGACGAAGGTGCCGCGGCCGACCTCGCCGGCCAGCAGACCGCGTTCGCGGGCGAGGCCGTAGGCGCGGGTGATGGTGGTGAAATCGACGCCCAGACGGGCGGCGAGGCTGCGCTGAGGCGGAAGGCGGTCTCCGGGCTGCAGGCGTCCAGCCAGGATCGCCGACCGGATGGCGTCGGCGACCCGCACATAGACCGGCCCGCCCTCGGGACGAAGTTCAGCGGCGATGGAGTCTTCCGCCGTCATTGCAAAGGCGATCTCTCATGCATACATTACAAAGCAATTATATGTATGTACCGCAGGATTGTAGGCGAGCCAAGACCATGTCGAACCCGAACGACGTCCATACGCCGCCGGCCCCCATCATCAGCGGCCTGCGCTGCAAGTGCCCACGCTGCGGCGAGGGCAAGCTGTACGACGGGTTTCTGAAGGTGGCGCCGGCGTGCGATGTCTGCGGCCTGAGCTACGCGTTCGCGGACCCCGCTGACGGCCCGGCCTTTTTCGTGATGACCGGGATCGGCTGCGCGATCATGGCCCTGTTCGCCTGGATTGAGATCGCCTACCACCCACCGATCTGGTTCCACTTCGTCTTCACCCTGCCCCTGTTCCTGGTCGGGTGCCTGGGCACGCTGAGGCCAGTGAAAGCGTGGCTGATCGCTTCGCAGTTCTATCACAAGGCCGAGGACGCCCGGTTCGAGAGCGTGGGCAAGCACGGCCCCTTCTAAGGCCAGGAACCGCACAGGCCGCCAGCGGTTCTTTCTGCACCCAAACTTTGCAGGAGAATCTCCATGTCCACCGACGTGAACGACAAGGCGGCCGTCGAAAAGCGCCTCTGGAAGGAGATCGACGACGCCCGTTTCGGCATGCTGGGGCTGTCCAATTCCGACCAGCACTTCCAGCCGATGACCGCCTATGGCGAACCCGAGACCGGCAAGATCTGGTTCTTCACCCTGAAGGACACGGACCTGGCGCGGGCCGTGGAGAACGGCAAGATGGCCATGTTCACCATCCAGTCCAAGGACGGTGATTTCCAGGCCTGCATAGGAGGCCAGTTGATCCAGCAGCATGATCGCGCGCGGATCGACAAGTACTGGAACCCGATCGTCGCCGCCTGGTATCCGGACGGCAAGGACGACGCGCGACTGACGCTGCTTTGCCTGGACGCCGAGGACGCCGCGATCTGGATTTCCAAGGGCGGCCCGGTGAAGTTCCTCTGGGAGGTGGCCAAGGCCAACGCCACCAAGACCCAGCCCGACATGGGCGGCCGCGCCAACATCGATCTGCACTGACATGGCTGCGCATCGGGGAAAGCTGAAGCTCAAGCCGCTTAGCGAACAGGTCATCGTCATCACCGGGGCGACCTCCGGCATCGGGCTCTCCACCGCCCGGGCCGCGGCCGCGCGCGGGGCCAAGCTGTTTCTGGTCGCACGCAATGAAGACGCGTTGAAGGATGTGAGCCAGGACCTGCGCGGCAAGGGCGCGGAGGTCGGCTGGTGCGTGGCGGACGTGGGCGACGCCGAGCAGATCAAGAAAGTCGCCAAACACGCCATCGACCGGTTCGGCGGCTTCGACACATGGGTGAACAACGCCGGGGTGTCGATCTTTGGCGACATCACGCGCGTTCCGCTGGAGGATCAGCGCCGGCTGTTCGACACCAACTACTGGGGCGTCGTGCATGGCTCGCTGACGGCGGTGGAGCACCTGCGAAACCGTGTCGGCGGCGGCGCGATCATCAATGTGGGCTCGGTCCTGGGCGACCTGGCGATCCCGACCCAGGGCGCCTATTCGGCATCCAAGCATGCGGTTCGGGGCTTCACCAACGCCCTGCGCATGGAGCTGATGGAGCAGAAGGCCCCCATCACGATCACCCAGATCAAGCCGAGCGCCATCGACACGCCCTATAAGGATCATGCCCGCAACTACACCGGGCACGCGGTGCGCAACCCCGCCCCGGTCTATGCGACCCCGCTGGTGGCGCAGGCCATTCTCTATGCGGCCGAGCATCCGGTGCGGGAGATGACGGTCGGCGGCGGCGGCCTGTTGCAGACCCTGGCCTGGACCGCCTGGCCGCACGCGGTGGAGCGCGCGCTGTCCCGGTTCGTGCCGCAGATGTCGGTGGACAAGTCTGGGCGTCCGGCTTCGAACGACGACAACCTGCACCATGCCGGGCATGACCTGCGCGAACGCAGCTACTATCCGGACGTTAGGGAGACCAGCCTGTTCTCGGCGGCACAGATGCGTCCCCTGGCTACGGCCGGGATCGCGGCGGCGGCCTTGGCCGGCATTGGCGCGGCCTACCACCTGGGGCGTCGCCGGAAGCAAAAGTTGCTTACCGATCCAGCTTAGTCGGCAAACGACGCACGACACCTTTCTAGATCAGGCAAGATACAGGGAGCTTCGGCTCCCTGTATATTTTGGGCCATTGAAATCCAGCGCGACGTCCTGGACACTGAATATTGCGCAGGCGCCGCGAGCAACCAATACTTGCTGAAAATATAGATTTCGCCTCGGCCAGACATACACAGGCAGTCTTTTTCTCAGGCTGCGATCTGCATTGTGTCGGCTACCTGACGGCGCCGGATTTTCCGAACCTATAGCTTGCAACCCTCGCCGTGGGGTCGCGTTCTGATTCCTGGCAAAGCTCAAGGAAACCGCCGTCCGGTGAAGAACAGATTTCTAGCATCCCTACCCCCGGACGACTACAGCCTGGTATCCGCCAACCTCACTCAGGTCGAGTTCGAGAAAGGCCGCTTGCTCTATGATCCGGGCGAACGGGTAGACACCGTCTATTTTCCTCACGACTGCGTCATTTCCTTGATGACGCTTATGGAGAATGGCGCGGCCATCGAATCCTCGACTATCGGTCGCGAAGGCGGCCTGGGCCTCGGCACCGCGTTCACCCCGCGCATTTCCCTGTCGCGCGCCATCGTCCAGGTGCCGGGCTCGGCGGCGCGGATCAGCGCCTCGCAGTTCCAGGACATCGTCAGGCGAAGCCCCACGCTGCAGACCCTGATCCACAAGCATTCGGACGCCCTGTTCGGTCACGCCATACAGTCGGTGGCCTGTAACGCCCTGCATTCGGTCGAGGCGCGGTTCTGCCGCTGGCTGCTGACGTGCCACGACCGGATCGACGTCGACACTGTCAGCCTGACCCAGGAATTCCTGGCCGACATGCTGGGCGTGCAGCGCACGACGGTCACCGCGGTGGCCGGCGCTCTGCAGGCCAAGGGCCTGATCCGCTATCGGCGGGGCGTGGTCGACATCCTCGACCGCCAGGGCCTGGAGGCCATGACCTGCGAATGTTACGGCGCGGCGCGGCGTTTGTACGAGAAACTGCTGCCGATCTCGTTCGAGTAGCTCTCACATCGTCTTCGCCCGACTTGTTCGGGCGATCCATGCCTGTGCCTAGCGGCGCCGCTACGGCATGGATGCCCCGGACAAGCCGGGGCAAGACGCTAAGGAGCTAGCGGTAAAAGACGCTGGCGCCCTGGTCGGCGGGGCCGGCGCCGCGGCGCATCCAGGCGAACAGCTCCCGGCCAAAGCCGTGCTGATCGGCCGGCTTCACCGCCGCCGGGCGGGCGCGCAGCACCGCCTCGTCCACCAGGATGTCGAGGACGCCATTGTCGGCGTCCAGCCGCACCATGTCCCCGTCCTGCACATAGGCCAGGGGGCCGCCATGGGCGGCTTCGGGGGTCACGTGGATGGCGGCGGGCGTCTTGCCGGACGCGCCGGACATGCGGCCGTCGGTGACTAGGGCCACCTTGAACCCACGATCCAGCAGGACGCCCAGGGCCGGCGACAGGCTGTGCAACTCGGGCATGCCGTTGGCGGCCGGGCCCTGGAAGCGGACCACGGCGATGAAGTCGCGATCCAGCTCGCCGCGCTTGAAGGCCGACAGGAAGTCTTCCTGGGTCTCGAACACGGCGGCGGGCGCGGTGACGGTGCGATGTTCGGGCTTAACGGCGCTGGTCTTGATCACGCCGCGACCGAGCTTGCCCTTCAGCAGGCGCAGGCCGCCCTCGTGCTGGAAGGGATCGCTGACAGGTCGCAGGATTTCGGGATCGAGGGTCTCTTGCGCCCCCTCCTTCCAGACCAGGGTCTCGCCATCGAGGTGCGGCTCATGGGTCAGGCGCGACAGGCCGTGGCCGGCGACGGTCAGCACGTCCTCATGGGCCAGGCCGGCCTTCAGCAGCTCGCGGGTGACGAAGGCCATGCCGCCGGCGGCGTGGAACTGGTTCACGTCGGCCGAGCCGTTGGGATAGACGCGGGCCAGCAGGGGCACGACCTGGGACAGCTCGTCCATGTCCTCCAGCTCCAGCTGGATGCCGGCGGCGCGGGCCATGGCCGGCAGGTGCAGGGCGTGGTTGGTCGAGCCGCCGGTGGCCATCAGGCCGACGACGCCGTTGACCACGGCCTTTTCGTCGATGACCCGGCCGCTGGGCGTGAAGTCATTACCCTTGCCGGTGATGGCGGCGGCGCGGTGGGCGGCGGCGCGCACCAGGGCGTCGCGCAGGGGCGTGTTGGGATGCACGAAGGCGCTGCCCGGCAGGTGCAGGCCCATCAACTCCATCAGCATCTGGTTGGAGTTGGCCGTGCCATAGAAGGTGCAGGTGCCGGGGCCGTGGTAGCTGGCGCTTTCGGCGGCCAGCAGTTCGTCGCGGCCGACCTTGCCCTCGGCGTAGAGGGCGCGGACACGGGCCTTCTCGCTGTTGGGCAGGCCAGAGGTCATGGGACCGGCGGGCACGAAGATCGCCGGCAGGTGGCCGAAGGTCAGGACCCCCATCACCAGGCCCGGTACGATCTTGTCGCAGACGCCCAGCGCCAGGGTCGCGTCGAAGGCGTCGTGAGTCAGGGCCACGGCGGTGGCCATGGCGATCACCTCGCGCGAGAACAGCGACAGCTCCATGCCCGGACGGCCCTGGGTGACGCCGTCGCACATGGCGGGAACGCCGCCGGCGAACTGGGCGGTGGCGCCCACTTCGCGGGCCGCGGCCTTGATGATGTCGGGATAGCGCTTCAACGGCTGGTGGGCCGAGAGCATGTCGTTATAGGCGGACACGATGCCCAGGTTGGGCGCGTTCATGTCCATGACGCGCAGCTTGTCCTGAACCTCTTCGGCGGCGAAGGCGTGGGCCCAGTTGGCGCAGGACAGCTTGGCGCGGCCGGGGCCGGAAGCCGCCGCGGCGTCCACCTGCGCCAGATAGGCGGTGCGGGTTGGGCGGCTGCGCTCGACGATGCGGGCGGTGACTTCGGCGACGGTCTTGTTCAGGGGAGCGGACATCGGGTTCCTCACGCGGCCCAGAGGACGCGGACAGGGGCTTTGGTCTGGGCGAATACAGCGCCGATCGGATAACGCGCGGGATCGTCGAGGGCCGCCTCGACCACCGCCTTCTTGGCCGCGCCAGTGACCAGCAGGACCAAACTACGGCTCTGGGCCAGGGCGGCCAGGGTGAAGGTCAGGCGCGTCTGGGGCGGGGCTGGCTCGCCGGCCGGGGCGGCGATCACCACCTTGCGCGACGACAGGTCCAGCCCCTCCTCCAGGGCCGGGTTGTCCGGGAATAGGGAGGCGAAATGCCCGTCCTCGCCCATGCCCAGCAGGACCGCGTCCAGGGGCAGAAGCTTGGCGTGGGTCTTGGACGCCACGGCGGCGGCCTCGCTGGGCGCGCCGTCGGAATACATGGGCGTGAAGCGGGCCTTGGCGGCCTGGTCCTTCAGCAGATGCTCGCGCAGCAGCTTTTCATTGCTGTCGGGGGCGGTGTTGGGAACGAAGCGTTCGTCCACGAGGGCGGCGGTCACCTGATCCCAGGCCAGCGGCATGGCCGAGAGGCGCTCATAGACGGGCGCCGGGGTGGAGCCCCCCGCCCCGGCCAGGCTGGCGTAGCCCTTGGTCCGCAAGCCGGCGCGCAACGCTTCGGCCACCGCCTCGGCGGCGGCGTCATAGGCCGCGTCGCGGCTGTCGAAGGTCTCGATGACGACCTTACTCATTCCAGGCCCGGCCCTTCGGCGCGATCAGGGCGGCGGCCGACTTCGGCCCCCACGCCCCGGCGGGATAGTTTTCGGGCTGGACCTTGGCGGCGGCCCAGGCGTCGGCGACGCCGTCCACATAGGCCCAGGCCTGCTCTACCTCGTCACGGCGGACGAACAGGGTGCGGTCGCCCTTGAACACGTCCAGCAGCAGCCGCTCATAGGCGATGCGACGGCGGCCCCCGAAAGCGGCGGCCAGGCTGAGCGACAGCGGCAGGGCCTGCAGACGCATGCCCTCGGCGTCGAGGCCGGGCTGCTTGTTCATCATCAGCAGCTTGATGTCTTCATCGGGCTGCAGATCCATGACCAGACGGTTGGACACCAGGTCGTCGCGCCCCGCTCCGTCGAAGATCGAGTGCGGCACGCGCTTGAACTGGATGACGATCTGGGTGCGCCGCTCGGGCAGGCGCTTGCCGGTGCGCAGGAAGAACGGCACGCCAGCCCAGCGCCAGTTGTCGACATAGGTCTTCAGGGCCACGAAGGTCTCGGTGTCGGTCTTCTTGCCGACCTCCTCCAGATAGCCGGTCACCTCGGCGCCCTCGACCACGCCGTTGACGTACTGGCCGCGCACCGAATGGGCGGCGGCGCTCTCGGCCGTGAACGGACGCAAGGACCGCAGGACCTTCACCTTCTCCGAGCGGACGGAGTCGGGGTCCAGGCCCGACGGCGGCTCCATGGCCACCAGGCACAGCAGCTGCAGCATGTGGTTCTGCAGCATGTCGCGCAGGGCGCCGTACTCGTCGTAATAGGGCCAGCGCTCGCCCACCCCTTCGGTCTCGGCGACCGTGATCTGGACGTGGTCGATGGTCTGGGCGTTCCACAGCGGCTCGAACAGCACGTTGGCGAAGCGTAGGGCCATCAGGTTCTGGACGGTCTCCTTGCCCAGATAGTGGTCGATGCGGAAGATCTGGCGCTCGGTGACGACATTGCCCACCGCCTCGTTGATCTGCTGCGAGGTCTCGAAATCGCGGCCGATGGGCTTTTCCAGCACCAGGCGCGTGTTCTCGTGGGTCAGGCCGGCGCCTTGCAGGGCCGCGCACACGGGCGCGTAAAGGCTGGGCGAAAGGGCGAAGAAGATGGTCAGCTGGCCGTGCTCGCCGATCTTCTCGGCCAGGGCCTTGGCCCCTTCCGGCTTGGTCAGGTCGCCGGCCACATAGTCCAGCCGCTCGACCAGACGCTGCCAGGCGGCGTCATCCTTGCCGCCGCGCTTGAGCAGGTTTTCGCGAACCAGCTTCAGATAGCCGTCGCGATCGAGCTCGTGCCGGGCGACGCCGAAAATGCGCAGACCTTCGGGAAGGAGGCGGTCGGCCTCCAGAAAATAGAGCGAGGGCAGCAGCATGCGCAGGGCGAGATCTCCGCCTCCGCCCAGCAGCACCAAGACTTCTCCGCCCGTTTCCGTCTTCCCCGTCGGCGCCATGCGCTCTTCCTTCTTATGACAACGCTGTCATCGCCTACATACGCAATTGGCGGGCGCATTGCGAGCCCGCCGCCCTGTCGGCGGCGCGGATAGTTACGGCCTAAGGCTTAAGACGGCCATAGGACCATTTCTGTTTTAGCGGTCAGGTTTTCGCGAGCTTGCGAGACAGCCTGATGAGCGGGCGTTCGAGCCATAGATGGCACAACCATCCGGCGCCGGCCGCGACCAGCAGCATGGCGGGAATGAACAGCCACGGCAGGCCGGGCCAGATCGCCTTGGCGACCAGGGGCGCGATCAGGATGTGGCTGAGATAGATCGAATAGGACGCGTCGCCGAGCTTCTGGAGGATTTGTGGGCGGAACAGGCGCGAGCCCTCCAGCCCCAGCGCCCCGGCCACGATCATCAAGGCGGGGACGCCCCAGGTGATCGGCCGCCAGTTGCCGGGAACGAACACAGCGAAATGTTGCCAGGCCAACAGGGCGAAAGCGGCGGCGATGAGAGCGATGCTGGCCCCCTGCCCCGGCAGGCCGCCGGCTCGCCACAGGCGCGCCAGGGCCATGCCGGCGACGAATTCCAACAGCATCGGATTGGCCAGGACCAGATAGGCCGGCGGGAACGCCGCCCCTAAGACGCACACCACAGCCAGCGTCGTGGCCACGAACTTCAGCCGCGTGTTCGGCGCGACCGCCAGGGCCACGGCGAAGGTCAGATAGAACAGCGCCTCGTAATGCAGGCTCCAGCCGGGCGGGATCAGCGGGAACGGCCAGCCGTCCGGATCCAGGTGCGGAATGAAGGCCAGGGATAGGCCCAGATGCCCCCAGTCCGGAATGATCCGGGGAATCGCGCCCCGCCAAAAGTAGGCGATGGCGAAGGCGAAGAGGGTCAGCGTCCAGTAGAGCGGAACGACCCGGGTGGCGCGCCGCAGGATGAAGGGGGCGGGCTCAAGCCGTCGTTCCGCCGCCATGGCCTCCATGATGAAGCCGCTGATGACGAAGAAGACGTCGACCCCCGCCGCGCCGATCTCAAAATCCAGCCGGCTCCATTGCGCCGCGTGGAAGGCGGCCACGGAAAGAGCCGCCAGCCCTCGCAGGGCCTGGATGGAGCGAAGGGTCTTCACCGGGCGCGATCGAGCGCCAGACGCAGGCCGAACGCGATAAACACGCCGCCCGTCAGCCGGTCGAGCGCGCCGACCACCTTGGGCTTGCGCAGCGCCGCCGCCAGAGGGCGCGTCGCCATGATCAATACGGCGAACCACAGCAGGCTGAGAAGAACGTGGATCACGGCCAGTCCGAACATGAACGGTCCCGCCGCCACGCCGTCGGGCGTGAACTGCGGCAGCAGCGAAACGTAGAAGACGCCGATCTTGGGATTCAGCAGGTTGGTCAGCAGGCCCCGCCGCATCCAGGCGAAGTCGTCGCCACTGGCGCCGCCCCCTGGGGCCGAAAGGTCGAAACTCTGGCGCGGCTTCAGGATCAGCTTGAGGCCAAGCCACAGCAGATAGGCCGCTCCGGCCCACTTCAAAGCCGTGAAGGCCGTCTGCGACGCCGTCAGCAGCGCGCCTAGCCCCGTCGCCACCGCCGCGCCCCAGACCAGGCAGCCGATGTTGATCCCCAGGCCAGCCAGCGCCGCGCGACGCGGCCCCTCCGCCGCCGCCGTGCGCAGGACCATGGCGGTGTCGAGGCCCGGCGTCACGGTCAGCAAGGCCGCCGCGGCGGTGAAGGCGAGCAGGGACTGGACGACGGTCATGGCGACGCTCCGTAAGCGGCTGTTCTATCAACGCCGCCGGGATTCCGCATCCCGATGAGTGGCGGTCGTCCTCGCCCCGTGGCACACGAGCATCCGACGAGGACAGCCACAGGGGTCGTGTGTGAGCGTAACCGAGATCAATTTCGACGGGCTCGTCGGACCGACCCACAACTATGCGGGCCTGTCCCTGGGCAATGTCGCCTCGCAGGGCAATGCGGGCGGGACGTCAAAGCCTCGCGCCGCGGCGCTGGAAGGTCTGTCGAAGATGCGCCAATTGATGGCGTTGGGTCTCGAGCAAGGGTTCCTGCCGCCTCATGACCGGCCCGCCGTGGGGCCGCTGCGGGCCCTAGGCTTTTCGGGAACGGACGAGCAGGTGCTGACCGCCGCCGCCATCGAGGACCCGGCCCTGCTGCGCAACGCCAGCTCGGCCTCGGCCATGTGGGCGGCCAACGCCGCCACCGTGATCGCCGCGCCCGACAGCGGCGACGGGCGGACCCATTTCATAGTCGCCAATCTGTCGACCATGCTCCATCGCAGCTTCGAGCAGGACGAGACCTGGCGAAACCTGCGCGCGATCTTTCGCGACGAGAGCCACTTCGCCGTCCACCCCGCCCTGCCCGGCGGCGCGCATTTCAGCGACGAGGGCGCGGCCAACCACATGCGGCTGGCGGCCCGCCACGAGGCGCGGGGCGTCAATGTCTTCGTCCATGGCGAGACGCGCGGCGGGCGCTACCCGGAACGCCAGCAGAAGCGCGCCAGCGCCGCGGTGGCGCGTCTGGGCGGGCTGTCCGGAAATGACGCGATGTTCGTGCGCCAATCGCTGACGGCGGTCGAGGCCGGGGCCTTCCACAATGACGTGGTGGCCGTGGCCAATGAGCGGGTCCTGCTGGCCCACCCCGACGCCTTTGACGACAAGGGCCTTTTCCTGGACGTGCTGTCCGCGCGTCTGCCCGACGTCGTGATCGCGGAGGTGGATGTCAGCCTCGACGCCGCCGTCCGCTCCTATCTGTTCAACAGCCAGCTGGTCACCTTGCCTGACGGCGACATGGCCCTGGTGTTGCCCGCCGAGGCGCGGGAGGAGAACACCGTCTGGGCGGCGGTGGAGAAGCTGCTCGACGGCCCCTCGCCCATCCGGCGCGCCGTGGTGGTCGATGTGCGCGAGAGCATGCGCAATGGCGGCGGCCCCGCCTGCCTGCGCCTGCGCGTTCCCGTACCCGACGCGGCGCGCGCCGGCATGGATCAGCGCTACCTGCTGAATGAACAGCGGATCGAGGCCTTGGAAGCCCTGGTCGAACAGGCCTGGCCCGAGGCGATCGCGCCCTCGGACCTGACCGATCCGGAGCTGTGGCTGCACGCGGGCGCCGCCATGGACGCCTTGCGCGCCACCATCCAGAACTTCTGAGGCTTCAGGCCGCCGCTTCGCCCGGCGCGCGCAGATAGATCGAGCGCTTGGGCGTCGACATCACCCGCTGCAGCATGGGTTCGAACGCCTCAAGCGGCATGGACTTGAAGGCCGGATCGAACGCCGGCTGGTCGTAGATGTGGCAGAACTGGGCCGTGTGTTCGAAGGCCGGATGGCCCCGGAACTGCTCGCGCATGTTCTTGTCCAGGCCCAGGTGGTCGAAGAAGTAGTAGCCCTGGAAGATGGCGTGCTGGGCGACCATCCAGTGGTTCTGCTCCGACACGAAGGGCTGGACGATCGCGGCAGCGATATCGGCGTGGTTTCGCGGCCCCAGAATGTCGCCGATATCGTGCAGCAGGGCGCAGACGACATATTCCTCGTCCTTGCCGTCCTGATGGGCGCGGGTGGCGGTCTGAAGGCTGTGCTCCAGTCGGTCGACGGCGAAGCCCCCGCAATCGCCCTGCAGCAGCTTGAGATGGGCGATCAGCCGCGTCGGCAGTTCGCGGCCGAACTCCATGGAGGCCTGGGCGATGATCCCCCAGTCCTCCACCGTGCCCTCGGTCATGGCGTGGAACTTGGCCCGCGCCTCCTCGCCGTGATGCCCATCCGCCATGGCCCGCGTCCTCATACGGTTGTTTGAGGCGAGGTTGCGCCCGACGCGCTAAGGCGTCAACGCGCCTTGCGGCCCGACGCCGATCCGCTATGTTCCGCCTCCGCCGGGCTCGCCCCGGCCGATGCGGCCGTAGTTCAGAGGTAGAACGTCAGCTTCCCAAGCTGAATGTCGGGGGTTCGATTCCCCCCGGCCGCTCCAAATTCCCCTACCCTGCATAGCTCCAGTCAGCCCGGCCATAGACGCCCACCATGTCTACGGCGAAGGCCGCGCCGTCGGCGAGATCGGTCAGGAAGGCGTCGTTTGACCGGGCCATGACGCCGATGTCGGCCTTGACCGCCTCGGCCAGCAACCAGCCGACCATGGCCGCCTTTGCGCCGATCCCCTCGACGCCGTCACCGCCGTAGGAGGCGAAGTAGAGGTCTCGGCCGCCGCTGAGCAGGCCCGCCACCTTGGCGTCGGTCGGAGCGCTGCCGAAGATCGTCTGGAACGCCTTCTTGGTCGCGTCGGCCAGGGACAGCGAGCCGTAGGTCTGCTCGAAGCCGACCCTGCCGTCGCCCAGCTTGCCCAGGTTCACCGCGAAGTTGATGTACCGGTTCTCCAGATTGAAGTCCTGATAGTAGGGCGAATTCAGGTTGTTCGGGTTGGGTCCCATGGGTGAGACCAAGTAGGCCACCCCGCCCTCTGTCGGAACCTTCCCCGTGAAGAACTGGTAGCTCATCGTGGCGACCGAGGTGGTGGCGTCCGCGGCCTGCACCATTCTGGCGACCGCCTGGGCTTGGGTCTCGCCCGCCGCCTTGGCGGCGGCGAGCTGATCCAGCGCCGCCCAATCGGCTCCACGATGGAGCGGCGCGAGGACGGCGGCATAGGCGCTCTTTAGCCCGACGTCGGACCATGCGCGTTCAAGGTCGATGTCGGCGTTGGAAAACACGACCTTCTCCATGGAGACGAGAAGGTCCGAGCCATCCGGCCCGCCCGCGCGCTGGTCGCGAACCGTCCATGAGCCGTCCGCTTGCCTGGAGAGAGCGTAGTCGCCGGCGCGGCCGCGGAAGACCGCGGTGTCGATCCCGTCGCCGCCGGCCAGGCGATCATCTCCACCCATGCCCTGCAAGCGGTTGTCGGCGGCGTTGCCGGCGATGGCGTCGGCGCCCGAACCGCCGACAGCGCCTTCAATGGTGACGCCCAAAGCGATGGCGACGTTCTTCTTCAGCAGTCCGACGCTGCTGAAGGCGCCAGCGTTCAGATCGATCTCGGCGTTCGTCGAATAGCCAGAGAAGTCCAAAGTGTCGTGGCCGCCAGCGTCCCAGACCGTGAACACCAGTTGATAGGCCTGCTCCGCCTGGAACCAGATGCGGTCGGCGTTCGAGTTGAAGCCATAGACCGTATCGCCCAGCCGGGTGGTGGTGTTGGCGCCATAGAGCTTCTGGATCGCCGCCACATCCATCATCTGCGGCGTGTTCATGTACCGCATCGTCCCGCCGGGAACGTTGTAGACGCCGCCCGTGTTCTCGGCGCCGAAATAGCTCATGACCGAGTACATCTTGGTGTCCTCGGCGAAGGCCGCGTCGTTTTCGTAGGTCTCCGTGGAGCCGACAGCGCCGTAGTCGCCCGGGTGCTCCAGGCCAAGCGCGTGCCCCAGCTCATGGACGAAGTTGCCGATGTTGTTGCGGGATATCGGCGCGTTGACCGTGTGTTGGGGCGAGTTGTTGAACCAGGTGTCGCCCTCGATGGAACCGGGGCTGCGATCGCCTGTCATCGGCGGCACGCCGCCGCCGGTCACGTTGAATACCGCCGAGGTGAAGGCGCCGCCCAGCAAGGTGGCCTGATTGGAATAGGCCTGGTCGCCCGACCGTCCATCGCCCACGCGCACGAAATGGATGTCCGCCACATCCGCCCAAGCTTGGAGCGCAAGCTCGTAAGCCTCCATCTGCTCCAGATTGAATCGGAAGAAGGTCGCTGGAATGCCCTGAAAATCCTCGGGCGTCGCGCTGGCTCGGAAAGCGTAGGTCAGCTCGATCCCCGCGCCCCGAATGGCTGACCAGGAAGCGCCTTCCCTTAAAAGTTGATCCGCCCCCTGCTCGACCGAGAATGAGGGCTTCGCGGCCGATGCCGTCGCCTCAGCGCTTCGCCGCTCGAAATTTGTCGTCTCGCCGCCCATGTCCCGCCCTCACCGACGTTTGCTCTGTTGGATTTCGCAGGTCAGACGGTTTCGTTACGCGGCGGGGTTGATTTAAAGGCCGCAAGGGCTCGATCCCCCGGCCGCTCGAATTTCCTCTGCATTTACAACACCATCGCGGGTCGCCTTGTCGCAGAAGTGCGACATTGCCGCATCATTGGTGCGCCCTCCTCGCATCGCCCCCGGCATTGAGCGCACGATCACAATGATCGACGCATCATAGTGTCGGCACAGACCCTCCCCGCTCCTCACGCTCCGTTCGTCGATCAGCGTCATGCCGATCGGCCGGTTCGCCTTTGGGCGGGCCGAGGAGCGCCGACACCCGAGGGTCGCGGCCGGCGCGCCTTCCAAATCGGCCCGGTTCTCAATGGGGGCACGCCGCCGCAAAGCGGCTGCTGGAGGATAAGAATTTGACTTACAAGTCCACGCGCGAGCGCCTGCTCGCGTCTTCGATGATTTGCGGCGCGGCCTTCATGGCTCTTTCCGCCACAGCCGCCTATGCGCAGGACGACACGGCGGTCGAAGAGATCGTCGTCACCGGTTCGCGCATCGCGCGCCCTGACCTGGTCTCCTCGAGCCCGGTCGCGACCGTCGGCGAAAAGGAGCTCGAGCAGTCGGGTGTGGTGAACACCGAGAACCTGCTGAACACCCTGCCGCAAGCGGTTCCGGGCGTGACCTCGACCGTCAACAACGGTTCGGGCGGCGCGGCCACCGTGAACCTGCGCGGCCTTGGCTCTAACCGCACCCTGGTGTTGGTGGACGGCAAGCGTCAGACTCCGACCAGCCAGATCGGCACAGTCGACCTCAACCTGATCCCGCCGGCCCTGATCTCGCGCGTGGAAGTCGTCACCGGCGGCGCCTCGGCCGTTTACGGTTCGGACGCCATCGCCGGCGTCGTCAACTTCGTCCTGAAGAAGGACTTCGAGGGCTTTGAGTTCTCGGCGGGCTATCAGAACACCGACGACCTGGACGCCCCGATCTATTCGGTCGACGCAACCATGGGCGCCTCGTTCGACGACGGTAAGGGCAACGTTGTCCTGTCGCTCGGCTACAACGATCGTGAATCGCTGACCCAGGGCAAGCGCGGCGGAATGCTCGCCACCGCCTGGGGCGAACCTTCGGCTGCTCAGCGCGCCGCTGGCGTCGGTCTGGTCTTCTCCGGCTCGGGCGCGCAGCAAGACGGCACCGTCGCCGGCTTCAACACCGGTGCCCGTCCGCTGAACCTGCCGGGCGGCGCTGGCACGGCTTCCGATGTCGCGCTGTTCACCGCTGACGGCGGCGTGCGCCTCTATCTGGGGGCGCCGGACACCTACAACTTCGCGCCGATCAACTACCTGCAGACGCCGCAGGAACGTTACTCGGTCACCTCGCTGGGCAGCTATGAGCTCACCCCGGGCATCGAGGCCTTCGCCAAGGGCAATTTCGTCTATTCGTCGGTCACCACCCAGCTGGCCGAAACGCCGATCAGTTCGCGGACCTTCCGCTTCACCCTGGACAACAACCCGTTCCTGAGCGCCGCCGCCAAGGCCTCGCTGAACGGCCTCGGCAGCGCGACGCCTTACACGATCCCGTCGTCGGCTCCGGCCTCGGGCACCTATACCGATGTGGATGCTGACGGCGACGGCATCTATGAAACCGTCACCGGCGTGTTCAACCGTCGCCTGACCGAAGTCGGCCCGCGCATCCAGGAGAACAACTTCTACGGCTTCCAGACCCAACTGGGCCTGCGCGGCGACCTGGACTTCATCAACGGCTCCTGGGAAACGTACATCCAGTACGGCAACACCCACGGCTCCATGTCGCTTCTTGGCGACACCAGCCAGGCCCGCATCCAGCAAGGCCTGCTGCTGAACGCCGCGGGCACCGCCTGCGCTGACCCGTCAGGCGGCTGCGTGCCGGTGAACCTGTTCGGCCGTGGCAAGATCTCGGCCGCCGCCGCGAACTTCATCAAGACCCGCATCGAGTCCTCGCAGGACTACGAGCAACTGGTGGCCTCGGCGTTCTTCTCGGGCAACACCGACAACTTCCTGAAGCTGCCCGCCGGCGGCGTCGGCTTCGCGGTCGGTTCGGAGTACCGTTACGAAGGCTTCGACTACCGTCCGTCGCAGGATCTGGCCACGGGCAACCTGACCGGCTTCAACGCTTCTCCGCCGGTCCGTGGTGATTTCGATGTCTACGAACTGTACGGCGAACTGCTGATCCCGGTCCTCAAGGACCTGCCCTTCGCTCAGTCGGTGAACCTGGAACTGGCCGGCCGTCTGTCGGACTACTCGTCGCAAGACAAGATCACCAAGACCTACAAGGTCGCTGGTGACTGGGAAATCTACGACGACCTGCGTCTGCGCGCGTCCTACAACCGAGCCGTCCGCGCGCCGTCGGTCGGTGAACTGTTCTCGCCCTTGGCGAACAGCTTCCCGACTTCGACCGACAACTGCTCGCGGCCGGGCTTCGCGGCTCTGGGCAGCAACCAGGCGGCGATCGACCAGCGTCGTCAGGCCTGCATCCGCTCGGGCGTGCCCGCGTCGGTGGTCGGCACGTTCAACGCCAACCAGCAGACCCAGACCATGATCGGCGGCAATCCGAATCTTAGCCCGGAAGTCGCCGACACCCTCACCGCCGGCTTCGTCTACCAGCCGTCGTTCATCCCGCGCCTAGCCATCACGGCCGACTACTTCGACATCAAGATCAAGAACCTGATCTCGTCGTTCGGCGGCGGCACCCAGAACGTGATGAACGTCTGCTACGGCTCCAAGGTGAACGGTGATCCGACCTCGCCGTACTGCTCGGCCATCACTCGCCTGGCGAACGGTTCGATCAACTTCGTCCAGGCATTGAACTTCAACCAGGCCGAAGCGTCGGCGTCGGGTCTCGACATCGGCATCACCTATCGCTTTGACCTGGCTGATGTGGGCCTGCCCGAATGGGGCGGCGTGTCGGTGAAGACGCTCTACACCAACACCTGGGAGGCCTCGACGATCCCGGACGCTAACGCCGGCCTGATCAAGTGCGCGGACCGCTTCGGCTCGACCTGCGGCAACCCGACTCCGCGTCACAAGCTGCGCACGGCGATCAACTGGTCGTACGAAAGCGTCGGCCTGAACCTGATCTGGAACCACCTGGACGACGTTCTGGACGACTCCGCCGCTGTTCGCACCGTCGAGCGGATCGGCGCCAAGAACTACATCGACCTGTCGGCCGACTGGAAAGTCAGCGACAACGTCGCCCTGACTGGTGGCGTCCGCAACATCACCCAGGAGAAGTACCCGATCCTGGGCGCCAACGCCTCGCCGTCGAACAGCGGCTACCCGGCCGTCTACGACGTCCTGGGCCGGATGTTCTTCATCAACGCCTCGCTCAAGTACTAGGAGCGCGTAGAGGCTTAAGATCGGGGCGGCGGGCTTTCGGGCCCGCCGCCTTTTTTCTTGGGTCGACGATCAAGCCCAAACAAAAACGCCCCGGAGCGATCCGGGGCGTTTTCGTATCTGTATCGGAGGGTGAGACGTCAGCGCGAATGCTGGCGCACGCAGTCCGAGGGCGTCATACCGAAGCGGGTCCGGAAGGCTCGGGTGAAGTGCGAGGTATTCTCGTAGCCGCAGGCCAGGGCCACCTCCATCACCGAGCGGGTGCCGGTGCGCAGCAGCTGGAAGGCGCGATCCAGACGACGGTTGATCAGGTGCTTCACCGGCGAGACGCCGGTCGATTGCCGGAACCGCCGCGCGAAGTGGAAGCGGCTGAGCCCGACGGCGGAGGCCAGGTCGGACAGGGTCAGGTTCTGGTCGATGCCCTGGTCGATGAGCTCCAGCGCACGCGCCAATTGACGAGGCGCCAGTCCCCTCGCTCGATCGATGGCGGAGCCTTCGGCGTCGGTGCAGATTTCCGCCGTGCGCATCAGGATGCTGAGGGCGAACCATTCGGCGAACACCGCGCCCTTGGGCCAGCCGCGCTCGGCCTCCTCGACGAAGTTGGCGTAGAGGCCTTCCAGCACCGCGTCCCCCACCTGAAGGCGGGAACGAAGCTGTGGCCGGCGGCCGACGCCCAGGCGAGCCAGGGCGTCCTCCACGTCCTCGGACGCGAAGGTGAGCAGATGATAGGTCGGGCGGCTGGCCCACTCGATCTCCATGAAGGAGCCGGTGGCGAAGGTGGCGACGCCGCCATCCTTCAAGGCGCCGCGAAACCTCTGGCCGTCGCACCGGAAGTCGGAAATCCGCAGCGCTCCGGCATTGCGCACCAGGCTGAAGGTCGGCCACACGGCCGTGCGCCGCTCACCGGCCGCGCCCTTCACGAAACTCAGCTCAAAGCTCTCAACACCCGGGGGCGTCAGGTTCTCAGCTTCATAATCGCCCAGGGTCGCCGACAGTATCTGCTCGGTGCGAGGCGGAACGCCGTCAAGACTGCCGAGGATAAGGCCCGGTACGGCCTCTGCCGACATCGGATCGCGATCATCGGGATGGGAGTTATGGCGATCATCCACATGAAGGGAGGAAGCGCTCGCCTGGTTCGAACCGGCAGACGTCAACTGCGTCACTGACAAACCCACTGCTTCACATATGAATTCATATGTGAATCCACATATGAAGACTCCTGACGGGTGCGTCAACTTGCCGAGGTCTGGGCCTGTCAGGTTATCAGGATTTTCAGGTCGAATGACGCCTGGCTTCTGGCGCCGAGAGGCCGCTGGATCTGGCTGGAGGCGCGCCCTCCGTGGTTCGCGACGCCCTCATCTGGTCCTGATGGCAAAAAGAAAGGGCGACGCCGTAAAGCGCCGCCCCAGTCACGCAGAGGAGATTCTGAAGCCGCTCGCGCCATCAGGGCGAGATGTTCCAGAAAGAACCCCGTCGATGCGGGCTGAACCTCAGCCTGCTCCGCCAGGATGGCGAGGGCGTCGAAACGCCGATCTTCGCGAACGCCTGCTCCGAAAAACATCCGCCGCGGCGTCATCGCGCGTGCGGATACCCCACGGGTTCAGGTGTGAATTTCGATACTCCTCCCGCCAGCGCTCTTGATGGGGCTGGTCTGGGGAGGATGTTGAACGCGAAATGACAACGCTGTCAAGAAGCCCTGACAACGTTGTCACAACGGGCGCGCATCAAGTGCGAAAGCGAGCCTAGTGAGCCTTGCCGGCGCGGACCAGGTGGGCGGCGGCCGCATGGAAGCTGGCGTCGGCCTCACCGGCCTTGGCCATGGCCTCGAACCGCGCGACGGACGCCTTGAGCGCCAGCTGGGTTTCGGCGTCGCGCGCATAGCCGGCGGCGGTCTGACGGGCGCCTTCCGCCCGCTGGGCGGCGTTGCGCGACTGCTGGTCGTGCCACTGGGCCAGGGCCTCTGTGGTCAGGGTCTCGTCGAGCGGCGTGTCGGTGGCGTGGGGCACACGGCCAAAGCCGATGGCGACCCAGCCGTGGATGAAGCCAAAGCCCTCTTCGGACAGCAGATAGGTGATCTGCCGCTCCTCGGTCTGGCCGGTATAGTCGTCGGTGGCGGGATCGAATTCGCGCAGGACGACGATGTCGCCGATCTGGAAGCCGCGGTCGTTGCGGCGCATCTCGAACGTCTTGGTCCCGGCCCGGATGGCGGCGAAATAGTCCGGCCAGCACTTCAGTTCGTGACGGGTCATGACGAGGC
This sequence comes from Caulobacter sp. NIBR2454, assembly GCF_027474405.1. Classification (GTDB taxonomy): domain Bacteria; phylum Pseudomonadota; class Alphaproteobacteria; order Caulobacterales; family Caulobacteraceae; genus Caulobacter. The sequence goes on along the minus strand of NZ_CP114871.1, from coordinate 1,379,113 downwards.
TCCCTAAAGCGGGCTTGCTAGCCCCATTCCCCCCTCCCCGTCACCCCGCACGTACAAAAAATCCGCCGGAGCGCGCGGCCCCGGCGGATCTTGTCGTTCGAAACTCGAGAAGACTTAGGCGGCCGGGGTCTGGGCCTTCATCTGGTCGAGCATCATCGTCTTCACGGCCGCGGGCAGCGGCACGTAGTCGAGGGCCGAGGCGGCGGCGTCGCCCTTGGCGTAGGTCCATTCGAAGAACTTCAGGACTTGGGCCTTCTTGGCGGCGTCGACCGGCTGCTTGTGGACCAGGATGAAGGTCGCGCCGGTGATCGGCCAGGCGCCCGCGCCGTCCTGATCGATCAGCAGCAGGGCGTTGCCCGGAGCCGAGGCCCAGTCGGCGCCCGCGGCCGCGGCGGCGAAGCTTTCGGCGCTGGGGTTCAGGAAGGTGGAGCCGTCCTTGGACTGCAGCTGGGCGTGGGCCAGGCCGTTTTGCTTGGCGAAGGCGTATTCGACATAGCCGATGGAGCCGGGGGTCTGGCGAACGAAGGCCGAGACCCCGTCATTGCCCTTGCCGCCCTGGCCGGTGGGCCACGACACGGCGTCGCCGGCGCCGACCTTGTCTTTCCAGGCTGGGCTCTTGGCCGTCAGGTAGGTGGTGAACAGGAAGGTCGTGCCCGAGCCGTCGGCGCGGTGAACCACGGTGATCGGCAGGTTGGGGATGTTCACGCCGGCGTTGATGGCGGCGATCTTGGGGTCGGACCACTTGGTGATCGCGCCGGTATAGATGTCGCCCAGGATGGCGCCGGTCAGCTTCAGCTGGCCAGCCGCGACGCCCGGCAGGTTCACGATCGGCACCACGCCGCCGATGACGGTGGGGAACTGGAACAGGCCGGCCTCGTCCAGGTCAGCCTGGCTGAGCGGCTTGTCGGTGGCGCCGAAGTCGACGGTCTTGGCCTTGATCTGCTTGATGCCGCCGCCCGAGCCGATGGCCTGGTAGTTGATGGCGACGCCCGTCTCGGCGCGATGGTCTTCGGCCCACTTGGCGTAGAGCGGCGCGGGGAAGGTCGCGCCAGCGCCCGAAAGACCGGAACCGGCGGCGGCCTGGGCCGGCGTCTTGGCGGCGTCGTCGGATTGACCGCAAGCGGCCAGGGTCGCCGCACCGGCGAACATGGCGAGGGTAAGGAGGATCGACTTCGCGCGCATGGGAAAAACCTCGTGTGAAGCGCTCAGGGAATTTTAGGGCCGACGGCCCGGACGCTTGCTTTTAGCGTCCGAAACCAACCCGCCGCGTGTCGTCCCTAAAGCACATACACGACAGTTCTGTGACAGTTGTCACAAACGCTGACGGCGGCCTCCAGGGGAAGCCGCCGTCAATTTGATCTAAACGCTACCGCCCAAGCCTCAGGGGCGCGGGCCTTTCTTGAACGGCTTCTTGAAGCCAGTCTTGGTGTTGAAGCTGGTCTGAGGGCGATCATCCTTGCGGAAATCGCTCTTGGCCTTGAAGTCACCCTTGGCCTTGAAATCGGGCTTCTTCTTGAAGCCGTCCTTCTTGAAATCCTCTCGCGGCTTGAACTCGCCACGGGGCTTGTCGTCGCGAGGCTTGTACTCACCGCGCGGCTTGTCATCGCGGGGATTGTATTCGCCGCGCGGGCGGTCTTCGCGAGGTTTGAAGTCGCCACGCGGCTTGAAGTCACCCTTGGGCTTGAAATCACCCTTGGGCTTGAAGTCGGAAGCACCGCCCTCTTCCCGCGCGCGGTAGGGCTTGCGGGGCGCGGCGGCGTCGCGCGGACCGTCGAAGCGCGGCTTGTCGCCACGCGGCCGGTCGAACGGACGCTCGGGGCGATCGCTGCGCTCGGCGCGTTCAGGACGCGGACCATCGAAGCGGCGTTCCGCACGCTCGGGGCGCGGGCCGTCGAACTTCGGGCGCTCGGGACGCTCGCCGCGTTCCGGACGGGGACCGTCGAACTTGCGCTCAGGGCGCGGGCCATCGAATTTGCGTTCCGGACGAGGACCGCGAGGACCCTCGCTGCGCGCGGCCGGCGGGGTGCTCGGCTCGATGCGGATGTCGTCTTCCGAGGTCGAGGCCACGGCGGCCGAGAACTTGGGTTCGGCTTCCTTGGAGATCTCGAACTTCGTCTCGCGATCGAAGATGCGGATCGAGCCGATGTCCTTCTTGGTGACATGGCCCAGGCGACAGATCAGCGGGATCAGCCACTTGGGGTCGGCGTTCTTGGCGCGGCCCACGGTGACGCGGAACCACACGGCGTCATTGGGGTCCATGCGGTCGCGGGGCGCGTCGCGCTCCGGACGATCGCCACGCTCGAAGCGACGGATCTCCTGGGTCGGACCGTCCGAGAGCATGTCTTCCGGATCGGGCAGGCGCGAGCGATAGACGCGGGCCAGGGCGGCGGCGACCTCTTCCGGGGTGCGGCTTTCCAGGATGGCGCGGCCCATCTCCAGATCGTCCTCGGTCGGGACCTCGCTCAGCAGCGGATCGCTGAGCATGCGGGTTCGGTCCTTGGCGCGGATGGCGTCGGCGGACGGCGGGTTCTCCCACACGCCTTCGACCGAGGCGGCGTCGAGCAATTGCTCGGCCTTGCGGCGGCGGGTGTAGGGGGCGATCAGGACCGAGACGCCCTTCTTGCCGGCCCGGCCGGTACGGCCCGAACGGTGCAGCAGGGTGGCGCGGTTCACCGGCAGGTCGGCGTGGACCACCAGGCCCAGATCGGGCAGGTCGAGGCCGCGGGCGGCCACATCGGTGGCGACGCAGACGCGGGCATGACCGTCACGCAGGGCCTGAAGCGCGTCGGCGCGCTCCTTCTGGGTCAGCTCGCCCGACAGGCCGACGACCGAGAAGCCGCGCTCGCGCAGGCGGGCGTGCATGTGGCGCACGCCGTCACGGGTGTTGCAGAACACCAGGGCGCCCTGTGCCTCGAAGAAGCGCAGGACGTTGACCACCGCATGCTCGACCTCGTTCGGCGCGCATTTGACGGCGCGATATTCGATGTCGCCGTGCGGGACGTCTTTCTTGGTGGTGTCGATACGCAGGGCGTCGCGCTGGTAGGTCTTGGCCAGGGTCGCGATCTCGCGCGCGATGGTGGCCGAGAACAGCAGGGTGCGGCGTTCGGCCGGCGCGGCGTCGAGGATGAACTCCAGGTCTTCCCGGAAGCCCATGTCCAGCATCTCGTCGGCCTCGTCGAGAACGACGACCTGAAGCTGCGACAGATCCAGGCGGTCACGCTCCACGTGGTCGCGCAGGCGGCCGGGGGTGCCGACGACGATGTGCGCGCCATAGTTCAGGTCGCGCATCTGCTTGCGCAGATCCATGCCGCCGACGCAGGAGACGACGCGGGCGTCGGCCGGGGCGTACAGCCAGGTCAGCTCGCGCTCGACCTGCATGGCCAGTTCGCGGGTCGGGGCGATGACCAGGGCCAGGGGCGCGCCGGCCTTGCCGAAAGTCTCGGCTTCACCCAGCAGGGTCGAGGCGGCGGCGAGGCCGAAAGCGACCGTCTTGCCGGAACCCGTCTGGGCGCTGACCAGCAGGTCGCGACCGTCGGCCTCGGCTTCCAGAACGGCGGCCTGGATCGGCGTGGGGGTCTCATAACCTTGCGCGGCGAGAGCGCGCGCGAGGGCGGGATGGGTAGGGGGAAAGCTCATGGTATCCTTGGGCCGGGCTCGAAACGCGCAAGGCGCGCCGCCAGATTGCGACGCCGATAACCCGGGCGAATTCTTTGAATGTCGCGGCTGATACCAGAAAATGCTGCGCCGCGCCATGGGGTGCGGTGTTGCCCCCTGCCCTGACCTAGGCTTCGTCCTGGAAGATCGTTTCTATCGACTGTCCGAACAGCCGCGCGATGCGGAAGGCGAGCGGGAGACTGGGGTCGTACTTGCCCGTCTCCAGGGCGTTGATGGTCTGGCGCGAGACCTCCAGCCGCTGGGCCAGATCGGCCTGACTCCAGTCGCGCTCGGCCCGCAGGACCTTGAGCCGGTTCTTCATCGATCCAGGATCCTGCCGCCGACCTGGGCGAGACCCAGGCAGGCGCACCAGATCGGAAAGGCCCACAGCGGCTCGGCCTGGATCGCGCCCGAGTTCTGCAAAAAGCCCACGACGGTGAAGATCGACAGGCTCAGGCCCGTGGCGATCATCATCGCCCGGACCAGCCGCATGCGCTGATACTCGTCCTTCAGCTCCACCACGAAGGCGCCCATGGCCCAGATGACGCCCAGGATCGGCAGGGCGGGAGCGACGGCAACCAGATAGAGCAGCGGACCCTGCAGCTCCTGCGTCCGCAACAGGCGGAGGGAGGCGATCAGCACCACGACATAGAGAACCATCGAGATCGAGAAGCGCAGCAGATAACGGCGCAGGACAGGGTTCCAGGAAAATTCCATGGCTTGGTTCCTTATATTTCGAGGAATGACGGCTAGCGGCTCGCGCGCGCCCACCAGATGGCCCAGCCGACCCCATAGCCAACGAGCTGAACAGCGACGCAGAACAGCACGCCCAGGCCGAACAGCTCACCGGCGCCGCTCAGGGGAAAGGTCAGCGTCTGCGGCCCAGCGAAAAGCGCGAGGGCTATCACAAGCGCCAGCATCGTGGCGATGGAGCCGCCGTGATACCAGCCGTTCATGTGGGCGCTGCGAACGCCCTCATCGACCGAGGCCCACCACTTCCAGCTCAGCCGAAGCGCGGCGGTCAGCGCGATCACCAGCAAGACCAGAAGAACGGCGAGCGGAATGGGGGAGTCTTCCGCCCCGGTCATCTGCGCGCCCTTCAAAAAGCCGATGCCGCCAGCCAACCCAAAAACCGAGATCAGGGCGAGCCCGGTCAGGCGCTTTCGAGAACCACCAAGCTTCAACATCAACATGACCCACCTCCGCGATGACAAGGAAGCTTGTCATACAATGGCGAGATTGAGTCAAGTTAGCTTTACAAAAAGTCCAGTGAGCTAACCCCCTCGTAGGGGTTGGCCTTAGCGGATAGGCAAGGCGTGCTTCGAGACGCGCTGTCGCGCTCCTCAGCATGACGAGGTTTTTTGCACTCTGAATTCGTCATCCTGAGGAGGCCGAAGGCCGTCTCGAAGGACGCAGAGACCTACCTCCAGACCTTGAAGTGCTTGGACAGCTTCAGGCCCTGGCGCTGATAATGGCTGCCGTCCTCCCCATAGAGCCGGGTCGGCCGAGCCGTCAGCGGCTCATAGACCAGCCGGGCGACGATCTGGCCGTCTTCCAGCAGGAAGGGGGTCTCGTGACTGCGGACCTCGAGCACGCCCTTGGAGCCGACGGCGCCCGCCTCCTCCGTGCCGAAGCCGGGATCGAAGAAGCCGGCGTAGTGGACGCGGAACTCCCCCACCGACGGATCGATGGGCGTCATCTCGGCGGCCTGCAGCACCGGGATCTGCACGTTTTCCTTGGAGGCCAGGATGTAGAACTCGCCCGGATCGAGCAGCAGTTCGCCACGGCGGGGCTCCAGCGGCTCCCAGAAGTCGCGCGGATCGTGGCCGTCCACCTTGTCCAGGTCGATCACGCCGGCATGGCGGCGGCCGCGGAAGCCGGCCAGGCCGCTGGTCAGATCGACGCCGACGCTGCGGGTCTCCAGCTTCGGCGGCTCGCCCTGCTTGAGGCGCAGCTGGTTCAGGCGGGTGCCGGTGCGGACCAGCACCGAGAAGGTCTGTGGCGCGATCTCGATATAGAGCGGGCCGTCATAGCCGGCCGCGACGTCGTCAAAGGCAGGCCCATGGTCGGTCAGCAGGCGGACGAAGACGTCCACGCGACCGGTCGAGCTCTTGGGATTGCCCCGGGCCGAGACCCCGTCCGGCAGGCGCAGGCGTTCCTGAACCTCGGCGATATAGACGCAGCCGCGCTCGAGCACCGCGCCGGCGGCCAGATCCAGCTCGTGCATCTTCACGTCGTCCAGACGCTCCATCACCGTGCGCGCGCGCGGCAGGAACGAGGCGCGGACCCGCCAGGCGCGGACACCCAGCCGCAGGTCCAGACTGGCGGGCTGTACCTGGTCGGCGTCGAAGGCGGTGAGCGAGGTGATCGCCTCGCGGTCGATCAGGTCCTCGATGGACTGGCAGGGGAGGATGCCTGCGGTAAGGGCGTTCGTCATTGGACGGCGACACTCGCCGCCCGACGCGCGGAAGGCAAGGCTTGGTCTGTGACGAGTTTTGCTGAAAGCCCCCGCAGGCCCCTTCGGCTTGACCTTGCAACGGGTGTAAGCCTTTCTCCGCGCGACGAAAGTGAGGAGCCCGCCATGGCCGAAGATCCCAAATCCTGGAACGCAGCGACCAAGCTGATCCGGGGCGGCCTGATGCGCAGCCCCTGGGGCGAGACGGCCGAGGGCCTCTTCCTGACCCAAAGCTTCGTCTACGATTCGGCGGCCGGGGCAGACGCGCGCTTCGCCGGCGACGAGCCCGGCTTTGTCTACAGCCGCTACGCCAACCCCACGACGGCGATGTTCGAAGAGCGCCTAGCCCTGCTGGAGGGCGCCGAGGCGTGCCGCGCGGTGGCGTCTGGCATGGCGGCCGTGCATGTGGCCCTCTCGGGCCTGGTCCAGGCCGGCGATCACATCGTGGCCGGCCGCGCCCTGTTCGGGTCTTGCCGATGGATCCTGTCCAACTGGATGCCGAAGTTCGGGGTCGAGGTGACCTATGTGGACGGCCCGGACCTGAAGGCCTGGGAAGCCGCTCTGCGCCCCAACACCAAGGCGGTGCTGATCGAGACGCCATGCAATCCCCTGCTTGAGATCACCGACATCGAGGAGGTGGCCAAGCTGGCCCACGCCGTCGGGGCCAAGGTGGTGGTGGACAACGTCTTCGCCACCCCGATCTTCCAGCAGCCCCTGAAGCTGGGCGCCGATGTGGTCGTCTATTCGACCACCAAGCACATCGACGGCCAAGGCCGTGTCCTGGGCGGGGCGATCCTGTGCAGCCAGGAGCTGATGGACGAGGCCTATCGCGACCTGCTGCGCCACACCGGCCCGGCGATCTCGCCGTTCAATGCGTGGCTGCACCTGAACGGTCTGGCGACCATGGACCTGCGCGTCCGCCGCCAGAGCGACACCGCGGCTAAATTGGCGGACCTGATCGGTAACCATGAAAAGGCCCAGCGAATCTTCTATCCGGGTCGCTCGGACCACCCGCAGGCTGACGTGGCGCGCAAACAGATGAGCGGCTTCTCCAATCTAATCGCCTTTGATCTGGGCTCGCGCGAGCGGGCCTGGGCGTTCCTGGACGCCCTGCAGCTGGTGGACATCTCCAATAACCTCGGCGACGCCAAGTCGATGGCCACCCACCCCTCCACCACGACCCATCGCTCGATGAGCGAGGAAGACCGCATCGCCATCGGCGTGACCGAAGGCTGCGTACGCATGTCCGTGGGCCTGGAGGACGAGGCCGATCTGGCGCGTGACGTGGAAAGAGCGCTCGACGCCGCATGATGAGACGTATCCGCCGCAAGCGTACGGGAGACGCCCCGGTCTACGAGACCAAGACTCGCGACATCCTCGTGCGCGTGGCGGCCGACTACATGCCTGCCCATTCGGACCCGGAAGAGAACCGGTTCTTCTGGGGCTACATGATCGAGATCGAGAACCATGGCGAGGAGACGGTCCAGCTTGTCTCGCGCCACTGGGTGATCACCGACGCCATGAACCGGGTCGAGGAAGTGCGCGGCATCGGGGTGATCGGCGAACAGCCGGAGCTGAAGCCCCGCGAGGCGTTCCGCTACAACTCCGGCTGCCCGCTGCAGACCTCGTCCGGGACCATGCGCGGCGCCTATCAGATGATCACCGAGGGCGGCGAAGTGTTCGAGGCGCTGATCCCCGAGTTCTCCCTGCACATGCCCGACGCCCGCAAGCGGATGAACTAGGCGGCGAGCGCTTGCGCGCCCTGCCCCGCCGGGCCAACGTCCCCCTCGCGATTTTCCGGAGGGGACATGATCCGCAAAGCCTTGCTGCTCGCCAGCGCGTTCGCCGCGCTTTCCACCGCCGTCCACGCCGCGCCGACCGCGGCCGACATGGCCAAGGCCAAGGCCGCCCTGGCCAAGAGCCCGGTGTTCGACGGGCACAACGACCTGCCGTGGGCTCTGCTGGGCGGCTTCGACAGCGATCCGGACAAGGCGGGCATCGACGGCGACACCCGCGGCAAGCTGCACACCGACATGGATCGCCTGAAACAGGGCGGCGTCGGCGCGCAGTTCTGGTCGGTCTATATCCCCGCCGACCTGAAGGGCCCCGCCGCGACCCAGGCCGTCTGGCGCCAGATCGACACCGCCCAGCGCATCATCGACCGACGCCCCGACCGGCTGGAGTTCGCCCGCACCGCCGACGACGTGGTCCGCATCGAAAAGGCGGGCAAGGTCGCCTCCTTGTTCGGGATCGAGGGCGGCAACGCCATCGACGGCCAGCTTTCGATGTTGCGGGAATTTCGCCGCGCGGGCGTCGCCTACATGACCCTGACCCACTCCAAGTCCCTGCCCTGGGCCGATAGCGGCACCGACGCCCCGATCAGCGACGGCCTGTCGCCCTTCGGCGAGGCGGTGGTCAAGGAGATGAACCGCGTCGGCATGCTGGTGGACCTGTCCCACGTCTCGGCCGAGACCATGAAGGACGCACTGCGCGTCAGCCGCTCGCCGGTGATCTTCAGCCACTCTTCGGCCTTCGGCGTCACGCCGCACGCCCGCAACGTGCCGGACGATGTGCTTAAACTGGTGGCGGTCAACAAGGGCGTGGTGATGATCACCTTCGTCCCGGGCTTCGTCTCCGAGACGATCCGTCAGTGGAATGGCGAGAAGTCCGCTCTGGAAGCCAGGCTCAAGTCCCTGAACCCCGGCGATCCCAAGGCCGTGAAGGCCGGCCTCGACGCCTGGGTCGCGGCGAATCCCGAGCCCAAGGCCAGCTCCAAGGAAGTCGCCGACCACGTGGAGCATGTCCGCAAGGTCTGCGGCGTCGACTGCGTCGGCATCGGCGGCGACTTCGACGGCATCGACAGCACGCCCACCGACCTGACGGGCGTGGAGTCCTACCCCGTGCTGCTGGCGGAGCTGTCCTCGCGTGGCTGGAGCGAGGCGGACCTGCGCAAGCTCACCGGCGAGAATATCCTGCGGGTGATGCGAGCCAACGAGGCGGTGGTGAAATCCCTGGCGGGCGAGAAGCCCGCACTACTGAGTGACGTGGCGGCCAAGTAACGCCTTGCGTGCTTCGAGACGCGCCTGCGGCGCTCCTCAGCATGACGAATGCTTTTGCTGATTACGTCATCCTGAGGAGGCCGCGTAGCGGCCGTCTCGAAGGACGCACTAGACCTTCACGTCCGGATCCAGGTCGTACACCCGCGAGCAGTACTCGCAGGTGACGTGGATCTTGCCGTCGTCCTCGACCATGTCGGCGCGCTCTTCGTCGCTGAAGGACTGCAGCACGGTCTCGATCCGCTCGGGCGAGCAGCGGCAGAAGGCCTTCAGCGGCTGGGCCTCGAACATGCGCACGCCATCCTCGTGGAACAGGCGGTACAGCAACAGCTCGGCCGGGATGGTCGGATCGACCAGCTCGTCCTCACCCGTGGTTTCGAACAGGGCCTGGACGTGGGTCCAGGAGTCCTCGGTCGAGCCGCGCGCGTCGTCGCCGCTGATCATCTGGATCATCAACCCGCCAGCCCGCCAGGTGGGACCCGAACCGTCATCGACCTGGCCGACCGCCAGGCGCAGGCGCGTCGGCGTCTGTTCGGATTGGGCGAAGTACTGCTCGGCGCACAGGGCCAGGGTCTCGCCCTCGATCGGAGTGACGCCCTGGTACCGGTCCATGTCCGGGCCCTGGTCGATGGTCATGATGAACACGCCGTGGCCCAGCAGGGTCTTGGCTCCCGGGCGGACGAAGCCCTTGGACGCCTCGGCCACGCGCTCGGGGTCGAAGCGGCAATAGCCGCGCAGGCTGCCGTCGGTTTCGTAGTCGCAGACCACATAGGCCACGGGGCCGTCGCCCTGGGCTTGAACGATCAGGCGACCGTCGAACTTCAGGGCCGAGCCCACCAGCGCGGCGAGCGCGCAGGCTTCGCCCAGCAGGTTGGCCACGGGCTCGGGATAGTCGTGGTGGCTCATCACCTCGTTCACAGCGTCGCCAAGACGGACGATGCGGCCGCGAACGGGGTGGCCTTCGATCGAAAAGGCGGCGACGAGGTTGTCAGTGATTTCGGTCATGGGGCGGTCAGATAGGGGCTCGCACGCAAGATTGCGAGCCCGTCCGTCACCCCACCTTGCCGAAGCACCAGGCCAGCACTGATTTCTGGGCGTGGATGCGGTTCTCCGCTTCGTCCCAGACCAGCGAGCGCGGACCGTCCAGAACGGCGTCGGTCACTTCCTCGCCGCGGTGCGCCGGCAGGCAGTGCAGGAACACGCCGTCCGGATGGGCCAGGTCCATCAGCGCCTCGTCAACCTGATAGGGTTCGAAGGCGGCGATGCGCTCGTCATGGTCCACGTCGCCCATGGACACCCAGGTGTCGGCCACGACGCAGTCGGCGCCCCTCACCGCTTCACGCGGATCGTCGGTCATGGTGATGCGGCCCTGCTGCTCGGCGGCGCGGGCCAGATCGACCAGATCTGGATGATAGACCGCCGGGCAGGCGATCTTCAGCTCGAAGCCCAGCTTGGGCGCGGCGTGGATGAAGCTGGCGCAGACATTGTTGCCGTCGCCCACCCAGGCGATCGTCTTGCCCTCGACCGAGCCGCGATGCTCTTCGAAGGTCAGCAGGTCGGCCATGATCTGGCACGGGTGGCTCTTGTCGGTCAGGCCGTTGATCACCGGCACGGTGCTGTTCTGGGCGAACAGCTCCACATCCTCGTGGAAGTTGGCGCGGATCATCACCGCGTCGACCATCCGCGACAGGACGCGGGCGGTGTCCTCGATCGTCTCGCCCCGGCCCAGCTGCATGTCGGCGGCGGTGGAGATGATCCCCGCCCCGCCCAGCTGACGGATCGCCGCGTCGAAAGAGAACCGCGTGCGGGTCGAGTTCTTCTCGAAGATCATCGCCAAGGTGAGGCCGTCCGCCGGCGCGTCAGCGTCCACGCGGGCCTGGCCCCAGCCTTTTCGCGCGGCCTTGCGGGCCTTGGCGTCCTCAAGGATCGCGCGCAGGTCGGAAGCCTCGAGCTTCCACAGGTCGATGAAGTGGCGGGGCGTGGTCATAGGCGGTCCTCGTCTGGCGCCCAAATGGAACCGGCCCCGGCACGCGTCCGGGGCCGATCAGAGAAAGCGGTCTTCTTAGGCCGCCTTTTGTGACGCCCGGACGACGTCCAGGGTCTTTTCAAGCTTGGCGATCGCTTCGCTGGCCTCCTCCACCGTCAGGTTGAGGGCCGGCAGCAGACGGATGCAATTGTCGCCGCCGCCGGCGACCAGCAGCTTCTGGTCGCGGGCCAGGGCCATGAACTCGCGGTTGTTGGAGGCCAGTTTCAGACCGATCAGCAGACCCTTGCCACGCACGTCGACGATCAGGTCCGGATAGCGGTCCTTCAGGCCGTTCAGCTGCTGCACGAAGTAGCCGGCCACGTCGCGGACATTGCCCAGCAGCTCTTCGGTGTTGATGGCGTCGAAAGCCGCGACACCGACGGCCATGGCCAGCGGGTTGCCACCGAAGGTCGAACCGTGGACGCCCACGGTCATGCCGCGGCCAGCCTCGGCCGAGACCAGGCAGGCGCCGATCGGGAAGCCGCCGCCCAGGGCCTTGGCCACGCACATGATGTCCGGCGCGGCGTCGCTGGCCCACTCGTAGGCGAACAGCTTGCCGGTCCGGCCCATGCCGCACTGGACCTCGTCATAGATCAGCAGGGCGCCGGCCTCGCTGACCAGGGCGCGCAGTTCGTCGAGCTGGGCCTCGGTCAGGGCGCGGGCACCGCCCTCGCCTTGCACGGGCTCGATGATTACCGCGGCGGTGGTCGGGCCGAGCGCGGCCTTCAGGGCGTCGAAGTCGCCGAACGGCAGTTGGGTGTAGCCCGGCAGGCGCGGGCCGAAGCCCTCAAGATAGCTGGCGTTGCCCGAGGCGTTGACCGCCGCATAGGACCGGCCGTGGAACGAGCCGTCGAAGCCGATGATCTCGACCCGCTCCGGCTGGCCGTTGACCACGTGATAGCGGCGGGCCGCCTTCAGGGCGCACTCGATGGCCTCGGTGCCGGAGTTGGTGAAGAACACCGCGTCGGCGAAGGTCGCCGCGCACAGCCGGTCGGCCAGAGCCTCCTGCTCGGGAATGCGGAAGATGTTGGAGACGTGCCAGAGCTTCTCGCCCTGGTCCTTCAGCGCCTTCACCAGGACAGGGTGGGCGTGACCCAGACCCGTGGTGGCGATGCCGCCCACGCAGTCGAGATAGACGTCGCCGTCGGTGGAGAACAGTCGCGCGCCCTCGCCTCGCTCGAACGCCAGCGGAGCGCGGTTGTAGACACCCATCAGGTGCGTCTGCGCGGCGGCGGAAGAGGTCGTAGGCGTGGTCACTGGGCAAGCCTCCAAAAGGTGATCCCCGCACATGAGGGCGCGGGGATGGGAAGGCTGAGCGTTGTCGTCGCGTACGACCGCTATGTCAATGAATCAGGTCTTCAGGCGCCAGCCACGCTGGAACAGGCGCAGGCACAGGAAAAATAGGCCCACGGTCAGCACGGCGGTCATCACCGCCCCGATGGCGATGGAGCCGTCGGAGACCCCGATGAAGCCATAGCGGAACCCATCGATCAGATAGAAGAACGGGTTGTAGTGGCTGAAGGTGCGGAACGGCTCAGGCAGCCGATCGACGACATAGAAGGTCCCCGACAGGAAGGTCATGGGCATGATCAGGAAGTTGGTCACCGCCGCCAGGTGATCGAACTTTTCCGACCAAAGGCCGGTGATGATGCCGACCATGCCCAGGATCATCGCCGCGCCGACACAGAAGTAGAGCGCCCAGAACGGGTGCGCCAAAGTCACTTGAGCAAAGGGCAGGACCGCGATGGCGGTGACCGCCCCGACCAGCACGCCGCGCGTCGCCGCGCCGAGGGTGAAGGCCAGCACCTGCTCAAGCGAAGATAGCGGCGGCGTCAGGAAGTCGGAAGTCAGCCCCATCATCTTGGCCTGCAGCAGGCTGGACGACGAATTGGCGAAGGCGTTGTTGAGCACGCTCATCATGATCAGGCCGGGCGCGACGAAAGTGGCGAAACTGACCCCGTCCATGGCGGGCCGCGAGGCGCCCACCGCCACCACGAACACCATCATGTACAACAGGGTCGTCACCACCGGCGCGGCCACCGTCTGGGTGCCCACCTTCCAGAAGCGGCGGATTTCCTTGAGGTACAGGGTGCTGAATCCCCGCCAGTTGAAGCCCGCGTAGTCGCGCGGCTGCGGCGGAATCACCTTATCGGCCATGTCGTTCATGCTCGCCTAAGTGCGCTCGGACCGGCCCATCCGCAAGGATCGGCCCCGGTGAAGCTGCAAATCCCGAGTCGGTTATCAACATCTTGTTTCTGTGGACAGAGTGAATGGCGCCTATTGTGTGCCTTAACTCCTGGTTTACGATTAGTGGTGTGGAGGCGGGGCTCACCCCGGCTTCCGACACAAGATGTTGTCCATGACGCCGCGGGGGCGGCGCAGGACTTAAGGGCTGGAGGGTTGGCTATGAGCTGGACCGACGAACGGGTCACCACGCTGAAGAAACTTTGGCTCGACGGGCTTTCCGCCAGTCAGATCGCCAAGCAATTGGGCGGCGTCACGCGCAACGCCGTGATCGGCAAGGTCCACCGCCTGGGCCTGTCGGGCCGCGCCGCGCCGTCGCAGCCGAGCCGCCCGGCGTTCAAGACCCCGCGCCCCGCGCGTCCGGTCTCGGCCGCGCCGTCGGCTCCGCGTCGGGTGGCGGAGGCTGTCTCCTCCTCGCCCGCGCCCATGCCGCAGCAACCGGTCTATCGGGTTGAAGAGCCGGGCTCGGCCACCGTGCTGACCCTAGGCGCCCATATGTGCAAGTGGCCGATCGGCGATCCGTCGACCGACAGCTTCACCTTCTGCGGTCGTCGCTCGGACGAAGGCGCCCCCTACTGCCTGGAGCACGCCCGGGTCGCCTATCAGCCGCAGCAGACCAAGAAGAAGGCCGGCGCCACCGAACTGGCCCGCTCGCTGCGCCGCTACATCTAGAACTTACTGCCGAACGGCGGTGAACGTGCCGGTCTTGCCCAGAGCGAGCATCTGGCCGTTCATCGTCCGTCCGCGGATCACGCCGGAATACCGCGCGTCGAATTCATAGACGGTCCAGCGGGTCTGGTAGGTCCAGCTCAGCTGATCGCCTTTCAGGGCCGCGGCCCGGATCGCGTGCCGCTTGCCGCCCTTGATATTGGCGTCATTGGTCGGACCATCGACGCACTCTCCGCCAATCACGCCGCCCAGCCTCGTGAAGCGGCAATTCAGGGTGAAGGTCAGCAGGCCCCACTTGCCCTTGACCAACCAGGTTCCGGGAATGGGCTCTGGCGAATTGGCCGCGGCGGGTCCCGCCAAGGACAGGGCCGCCATGATCAGGGTAAGGGTTTTCATCAGGCGAAGCTCGGTGTCGGGGGACTTCATCCTGCCACGACGCCCTTTCGCGATCATTGACGCCTGACGACTGCGACAACGCGCCCTATGTTGCCCCTGTGACCGACACCGAAGCCGCCACCAACGCCTCCGCCTATTCCGTCTCCGAGCTCGCCTTCGCGCTCAAGCGGACGCTGGAGGACTCCTATGGCTTCGTGCGCCTGCGCGGCGAGCTGTCCAAGGTCACCTTCCACTCCAATGGCCATGTCTATCTGACCATCAAGGACGACAAGGCCGCCATCGACGGCGTGGTCTGGAAGGGCAGCGTCCGCAATCTGCAGGTCCGGCCCGAACAGGGTCTGGAGGTGATCGTCACCGGACGGATCACCACCTATCCCGCCGGCTCGCGCTATCAGATCGTCATCGAGGGGATGGAGGCCGCCGGGGTCGGCGCCCTGCTGGCCCAACTGGAGCGGCTGAAGGCCAAGCTCGCGGGCGAGGGCCTGTTCGAAGCGTCGCGCAAAAGCCCCCTGCCCGCCATGCCCGCCGTGGTCGGCGTCATCACCAGCCCGACCGGCGCGGTGATCCGCGACATCCTGCACCGCATCCGCGACCGCTGGCCCTGCCGCGTGGTGGTCTGGCCTGTGGTGGTCCAGGGGGATGCGGCGGCGGCCCAGGTCTGCGCCGCGATCCGGGGCTTCAACGCCCTGCTGCCCGATCAGGACATTCCGCGCCCCGACGTGCTGATCGTCGCGCGCGGCGGCGGCTCGGTCGAGGACCTGTGGCCGTTCAACGACGAGACCCTGGCCCGGACGGTGGCCGAGAGCGCGATCCCGCTGATCTCGGCCGTGGGGCACGAGACCGACACCACTCTCATTGACTTCGTCTCTGACCGCCGCGCGCCCACCCCGACCGCCGCCGCCGAAATGGCCACGCCCGTGCTGTCGGAGCTGCGCGCCGGGGTGGCCGACTATGAACGGCGCCTGGCCCGTTGCAGCGGGCGCATGCTGGAGGAGCGCCGCAGCCACCTGGCCGCCGCCGCCCGCGGCCTGCCGCGGCCGATGGACCTGATCGCCCTGGGCCAGCAGCGGTTCGATAACGCCGCCGGCCGCCTGGGCGCCGCGCTCCACCGAAACGCCGATGCTCACGAGCGCGACCTGGTGCGCACCGCCTCACGCCTCAAGCCGGGCCTTCTGGAGCGGCCACAGGTCCTGCAGGCCCAACGCCTGACCGAATTCGCCGCCCGCATGAAGCCCGCGCTTGATCGCCGCCTGTCGCGGATGCAGCAGGATCTCGCCGGGCTGGAGAAGCTGCGCCGATCCTTCGATCCCAATCGGCCGCTGACCCTGGGCTTCGCCCGCGTGCATCGCGCCGACGGCTCCCTCGCCCGCTCGGCGCAGGCGCTGGAGGCCGGCGAAGGCGTCAAGCTGGTGTTCGGGGATGGAGAGCGCGGCGCGGTCATCGACGGAACGCCCGCTCCGGGGGTGGCTAAGCCCAAGATCAAGCCCGCCAATCCGCCTGCTGGTCAGGGCGATCTCTTCTGAACGCCAAGGGCTTGCGGTAGAATGCGCGTGAACCGCACGGCTGAACCTGTTCTTGCCGCCCTTGATGCCCTAAATGGAAGACCATGAACGCTTACGACCGCCAGATGGGCTCTGACGCCGCCGTGCTGCACTTCGGCGATGGCGAATTCGCCATCATCAAGCCGGGCCGCTACGTCCTGTGCGCCGTCAGCGGCAAGAAGGTCCCGTTGCAGGCCCTGCGCTACTGGAGCCCTGAGCTGCAGGAAGCCTATGCCGGTCCGGCCGAAGCGCTGAAGCGCTGGCAGGAAACCCGCTCCTGAACCGGCGCGCCCTGCTGGCCGGGGCGTTCGCCGTCACCGCTGGCCCGGCGCTCGCCGCGCCGCCTCCAATCGCTCTTGTCGGCCGCCCCCAGCAGGGCGGCTTTTTGTTTGGCCAGACCGCGCCTCGCGCCGTCGTCAGTCTGGACGGCGTCGAGGTGACGACGGCCTCCCGCACCGGCTGGTTCTTCATCGGCTTCGACCGCGACGCCCCGCCAATCACCCTGCTGACAGTGTCGCGCGACGGCGAGACCTTCCAGCACCGCATCACCGTCGCCCCCGGCGACTTCGATATCCAGCGCATCGACGGCCTGCCCGCCGACCAGGTGTCGCCGCAGGACCCCGCTCTCCTGGCCCGCATCGGCGAGGAGGCCAAGCGCAAGGCCATCGGCTTCGCCAGTCTCGACGACAGCGACGGTTTCCACCACGGCTTCCTGCCGCCCCTGGACGGCTGGCGGCTGTCAGGCCGCTTCGGCGGCCAACGCATCCTAAACGGCCAGCCCAACCGCCCGCATTATGGCGCTGATCTGGCCGCGCCGACCGGAACGCCCGTGTACGCGCCCGCGCCCGGACGGGTCAGCTTCGCCGAGACGGGGCTGCATTTCGAAGGCGGCCTGATCCTGATCGATCACGGCCAGGGCGTAGTCAGCGCCTATCTCCATCTGTCGCGCATCGACGTGCGGACAGGCCAGTCGGTCCAGCCAGGACAGACCATCGGCGCCGTAGGCCAAGAAGGGCGCGCCACCGGGCCGCACCTGTGCTGGCGCCTGAAGTGGCGAGGCCGCAACCTTGACCCCATGCTGATGCTGCGAAACCCTTTGTAAACAACCGCAACCAAGCTTCACCATGGGCTTTCCCTTTAGACTGGCGCACGCTATTCGGGCGTTCGAGTAACGTGGGGTACTGAGTAGATGTCCGCCGACCTTTCGGCGCTTCGCCTTCTCCTGGTTGATGACAACCAGCACATGCGCTCCATCGTTCGGGCGCTGTTCAAGGGCGTGGGCCTGCACGACATCAAGGAAGCGTCGAACGGCGCCGAGGCACTGCAGATTCTGCGCAGCTGGACCCCCGATTTCGCCATCGTCGACTATCAGATGGAGCCCCTTGACGGGGTGCAGTTCACCGAGCTGGTCCGCAAGTCTCCCGACAGCAAGGTCCCCTATCTGCCGATCATCATGCTGACCGCCTATGCCGACAAACGGCGGGTTTTCGAGGCGCGCGACGTCGGGGTGAACGAGGTCGTGGTCAAGCCGGTGACCGCCGGTTCGCTGTTCAGCCGGATGAACGCGGTGATCTACAAGCCCCGCCCCTATGTCCGCGTGCCGGGCGACGGCTATTTCGGCCCGGAGCGGCGTCGGATCAGCGACCCTAACTACGAAGGCCCCAAGCGACGGGCCGAAGAGCAACCGTCTCTCGAAATCTAGGCCTCACCGGCTTTCAGGCTGTCATAGGCCTCGTTCGACCAGCGCTTGTGGACCCAGAACCATTCGTGGGGCCGCTTGCGGATCTGGTCCTCGACCATGGCGTTGATGCGCCGCACCCCTGCTTCGATGTCCGCCGTGCGGTCGCCCGTCTGCTCCAGCACGATGGGATCGTGGACCACGGCCTTGAACCTTGCGCCCCGGGTGCGCTCCACCGTCATGGGCTGCAGCACGGTGCCGAACCGCAGCGCCAGGCGCGTGGGCCCCGGCGCCGTGTGCGCCAGATGGCCAAAGAACGGCGCGGCCACCCCGCCGTTGAACTTCTGGTCGTTCATCAGCGCCACCGATTGGCCGGTCTTCAGCGCCGCCAGCAACTCCTTGGCCCCATCCCCGCCCTTGGGGGCGAACAGCCGCACGCCGTAGCGGAACCGGCTCTTGCGGATACGGGCGTCCACATAGGGGTTGTTGGCCGCACGATAGGTGATCTGGCAATCGACGCCCGACTGTACGATGGCGGCGGGCATCACCTCCCAGTTCGAGAAGTGGCCGCTGATGAACACGACCGGCTCCCGGTTCGCGGCGATGACGTGCAGCCGCTCCAGATTCTCGATCTCCACCCTGTCGGGCGACAGGATGATCCGGTCCATCAGCGGAAACTCGGCGAAGGTCCGCCCCAACTCCTCCCACTGCTTTTTGAGGATGTCGGCGCGCCAGGCGTCATCCTTGTCAGGGAAGGCCAGCCTCAGATTGCGATCCGCCGTGCGGTGCGCGCCGCTGAGCGGACCCAGGTTCTTCAGCAGAGCGCCGCCCATGGCCGAGGCCCAATCCACCGGCAGCAGACGCATGATCCCTGTGAACAGATCAAAGGCGAAGGCTTCCAGCCTCCAGGCCGCATGTTGAGCGAAGCTGGCTCGTATCTCCGACATGGTTTCTGTCTAGGCTGGTTCTCGCCTCGACGGCAACGCCCTGGCGCTTGGTGAATACGGCACGGTGTTTGCCGCTTCGCCACCCGAACGTGCCGAATCGGCACGTTCACCGAGCAACAGTTTAGGGGACTGTTTTCATGCCTATGAGTAGCGATATCGACCTTCATCTCGGCAAGCGGCTGCGCTCCCGACGGCGAATCCTGGGCCTTACCCAGCAGCAGCTGGCCGGCGCGTGCGGGGTGCGCTTCCAGCAGATCCAGAAGTACGAATGCGGCGCCAATCGCATCTCGGCCGCCCGGCTGTGGCGTATTTCCGAGGCGCTGCAGGTGCCGGTGGGCTACTTCTATGACGGGCTGGAGCCGCAACACAGGTTGTCCGTGGCCGCCTGATTAGGCGCGACGCCTTCCATGGTGGCGCGGCATCGGATAAGCCGGCGACCATGCTGCAAGCCGACCATCTCGCCGACCTCGACGCCTTCCTGATCGAGCTGAACCGGGCCTCCGCCGAGGCTATCCTGCCGCTATTCCGGGCCGATCACGGCCTGGAAGACAAGGGCGGGACCGGCGGCTTCGACCCGGTCACCGAAGCCGACCGCGGCGCGGAGGCCGCGATCCGCAAGCTGATCGCCGAGCGCTATCCCGAGCATGGGGTCATTGGCGAGGAATATGGCGAGGACCGGCCCGACGCCGAGTTCGTCTGGGTCCTGGACCCCATCGACGGCACCCGCGCCTTCATCTCAGGCCTGCCGTTGTGGACCACCCTGGTCGGCCTGCGCTGGAACGGCGCGCCGGTCCTGGGCTCCATCGGCCAGCCCTATCTGGGCGAGCTGTTCATTGGCTCTTCCTCCGGGTCGCGCCTGCTGGCCCAAGGCGAAAGCCGCGCCATCCGGACCCGCGCCTGTCCCGATATGGCACAGGCGGTGATCTCGACCACCGATCCTCAGGCCTGCTTTGACAGTCCCGAGCGGGCTGTGTGGGACGACGTGCGCCGGGCCACCAAGCTCGCGCGCTTGGGCTGCGACGCCTACGCCTACGCCATGGTGGCCATGGGCAAGATGGACATGATCGTCGAGGCCGGGCTGAAAGCCTGGGACGTGGAGGCGGCCATCCCCCTGATCGCCGGCGCCGGCGGGGTCGTCACCGACTGGCGTGGCGACGAAATGGGTAAGAATGGCGGCCAGATGCTGATCGTGGGCGACGAGGCCCTGCTTGAGCCGACCCTGGAACTGCTGGCCCCGGCGGCCAAGACGACGCTCTAGCCCCTGCGTGCTTCGAGACGCGCTATCGCGCTCCTCAGCATGACGAAGGCCCTTGCAACAGAATCCGTCATCCTGAGGAGCCGGCGCAGCCGGCGTCTCGAAGGACGCACAAAGCCTTAGAGCCCCGCCGCCACCGCGTCGAACTCGCGCCAGAAGACGGCGCGCTTGTCGTCCGTCTCCATCAGGATCTCGTGGTAGCTGCCGGGGACCTCCACGAAGCGGCCCTTGGGCAGACGCCCGGCCACCATCTTGGCGTCAGGGTTCCAGACCAGCTTCTCCTCGCCCGCCGCCAGGATCGTGACCGGGATCGAGACCTTCTCCAGCCGGCCTGGCGCCCGCATCCAGGCAAAGGCCGAAAGCGCGAAATCCACCCAGCCCCAGGTGACCCCGCCCAGATCCAGGTCCGGGTTGGCGGCCAGTTGCTTCATCCAGGTGTCATAGCGGGTACGGTCGTGAGTCAGGACCTGGCCCTCGAACGGCGCGGCCCCGCCGCCGCCCTTGCCCGACGCTTCGGCGACATAGGCCGATGAGCGCCCGAGCAGCTTTTGCGCGGCGGCCATGGCGCGGCCCATCCAGAACGGGCGGCCGTCCAGAGGCAGGCCCAGCATCGGCGCCGAAAGCACGGCGGCGCTGAACCTTGTCTCGCCCCCCGTCAGCACCAGCATGGTCAGGCACCCGCCCATGGAATGAGCCATGGCGATCCACGGCTTGGGCAGGCGGGCTTCGAACTGCGCCAGCAGGGCTTGGTAGTCGGCCATGAAATCGGCGTGACCGGCGGCGTGCCCTTTGAGGCGGTCCGGCAGCAGGCGCTGCGACAGCCCCTGCCCGCGCCAGTCATGGGCCAGAACGGTGAAGCCGCGGCCGGTCAGGTCACGAATGACCTCGTAGTACTTCTCGATGGGTTCGGTGCGGCCGCCGCTGAGGACGACCGAACCCTTCGGCGCCCCCTGCGCCGGAAACAGAGCGGCGCGAAGGGTCGCCCCCTTCGCGCCGTCGAACCATTCGGCTTTCCCGCCCGCCGGAACGGGCGCCTCAGCGATATCGAGCAGAGGCGCCGGCCGGGACAAGGCGATCAGGCCTTGCTGAACAGGGCCTGCAGCTTGGGCTGCAGCGACATGGCCAGACCCATGTCCGACAGCTTCAGCCGGCCGCTCATGAACGCCATGGTGGCGTCGAGCTGGCCCTGGCTCATGGCGATCAGGTCCGCCAGGCTGAGGGTCATGGTCAGGTCGGCCGGCTTGTCCTCGTTGGACACTTCGCCGCCGTCGATATGGATGAAGCCTTCGCCCTTAAGGTCGAACTTCAGGCTCTTGCCGAGACCCGAGTCGTCGCCCACCGCGCCTTTGATCTTGTCGGTGACTTCCTGCAGCGTAGCCATGCAACGCGCTCCCTCTTCGTTGAAAATCGGCGGCCACCTTGGCGGGTGATCGGCGACAAGTAAACAACGCTCAGACGTTGACGTTACGACGGTTTGACGAATTTCAGCGTCATACGGTCGCTTTCGCCGATAGCGTCGTACTTGCTGTGATCAAAGTCGGCCTTGGGCGCTTCGCCGCGCGGCGCAGACAGGCGCGTGGGCGGCAGGGTCCAGACTCCGAACGGATGGTCCCGGGTGTCCTTCGGGTTGGCGTTGATCTCGCTGTCGGCGGCCAGGACAAAACCCGCCTCCTTGGCAAGTTGGATCACATAGGCCTGCTGCACATAGCCGTCGGCCGCCAGGGCGTCCTGAACGCCGCCGGGATCGGCGCGGTGCTCTTCCACACCCAGCGCGCCGCCGGGCTTCAGGGCGGAAAAGGCGTCACGGAAAGCTTTCTCGGCCACCCCCGCCGCCATCCAGTTGTGGATATTGCGCAGGAAAAGAACCAGATCGGCCGTGCCCGCCGGGGCGACCGGCCCGCTGGTGGGGCCAAAGGCGGTCACCTCGACCTTGCCATAGATACGCGGCCGCTCGGTCAGCTTGCGGCGGTAGGCCTCGACGATTTCGCCAGCGGTCGGGTCATTGGGATTGTCGGTCTGCAGGTGGGCCGCATAGAGCCTGCCCCCGCTGGCCGCCAGATAGGGAGCGACGATATCGCTGTACCAGCCGGCCCCCGGCCAGAACTCGACCACCGTGATCCCCGGCTTCAGCCCCCAGAATTCCAGGCTCTGGCGCGGGTGACGCCATTGATCGCGAGCCTTGTCGGCGGCGGAGCGCCAGTCACCGGCGAGGGTCTCGGCCAGGGCGTCGGACGCCTTGGCCTTGGCCGGCGCGGAGGCCGGCGTCTCCTCGACCTTGCGGCCGCAGCCGGCGAGGACGAGCCCCGCCGAACCGAGCAGAAGGCCGCGTCGCGACCAGTCGCTCCGCACCTGCATCAGGCGGGCTTCTTGAAGCGCAGGGTCATGCGGTCGCTTTCGCCGATGGCGTCATACTTGGCGCGATCGAAATCGGCGGCCGGCTGCTGACCGGAAGCCGCGCTCTGGCGCACGGGCGGCAAAGTCCAGACGCCGAAGGGGTGATCCTTGGTGTCCTTGGGGTTGGCGTTGATCTCGGACTGGCCGTCCAGCTTGAAGCCGGCCTTTTCCGCCAGGGCGATCACGGTGGCGGTCGACAGGTAGCCGTCGGTGCCGCCGCCGGCCTGCGGCTTGGGATCGGCGCGGTGGTCCTCCACGGCCAGCAGGCCGCCCGGCTTCAGCACGGCGAAGAAGTCGGCGAAAATCTTGTCGGCCACGCCGGCCGCGGTCCAGTTGTGGACGTTGCGCGCGGTCAGGACCAGATCGGCCGAGTTCGGCGCGCCCAGGGGCTTGGACACGGCGCCGAAGTTGACGAACTTGATGTCGCCCCACTTGGCCTTGTCCGAGAACTTGGCTTCGAAGTCGGCGCGGGCCTTGCGGGCGCCTTCCGACACCTTGGGGTTCTCAAGGTCGGTCACGCCGGCGATGTACTGACCGCCGGTGGCCTTGGCGTAAGGCGCCAGGATCTCCAGCCAGTAGCCGCCGCCGGGCGAAACCTCGATCACGGTCTGCTTCGGCTTCAGGCCCCAGAAGGTCAGGCTTTCCGCCGGATGGCGATGGGGGTCGCGGGCCACGTTGTTGGCGGCCCGGTTCGGGCTGGCCACGGCGGCCGTGAGCGCGGCGTCGGCGGCGAACGCGGCCGGCGCGGACATCAGGGTCGCGACGGCGAAGCCGGCGGCGATGGCGAGACGACGAGTAGTCATGTGGAGAGCTCCTGGCGTTTTCTTCTGGGGCGGAGCCTTACGGCCCAAGCGTGACCGATCAAGGGCCAATCGTGCGCATTCGCCTTCTTATGACCAAAACAGGGATTTCGCGCGGGTCGCCGGGCGCCGCGAACGCGCTGGCTCAAGTGCGGCGCACGTCCAGTGATCACTCGTCGACGGTCTAGGCGCATTCGACGCATCACCGCTGCGGAAGGAGCCTTTCGGCGCGTAGGAACGCGCCTCGTCGAGGGGACGGGTAAGGAGACGGGGAATTTCGTGAGCATTCGTTCGATCGAGACGGCGTACGTGCACGAACTCCTCAGGATGGTCGTGCGTCTCGGTGGTGCGACCGCCGCCTGCTTCTACCTCGTGGACAAGGCGAACAACCCGCACGGCCATATCCTTCACAACCTCGATTACGACGGCCTGCCGGACTATGTTCGCCTGTACGAAGCGCTGGACCCATTCCACCCCCGCCGCCTCGCGGACTGCCCGCACAACATCGTAACGCTTGACGATCTACCGCCCGCGGCGGCCCTGAACAGCGAGGCGTACTTCCGAGAGTTCATGCACGGCCAGCGCATCGAGCATGAGGCCGAGATGCTGTTTCGCGGCGACGGGCGGTTGATCGCCGGCATCTCGTTGCTGCGCACCGGGGATCGGGGTCCGTTCCACAAGGCGGAGTTGAGCGAGCTCGCCAAGGTCCACGGCTTTTTGGAATACTCCCTCGTCCACCTCTATCTGCCGCACGTTCATGCCGATCAGGCGCAGTTGGAAAGCGACTTCGGGTTCAGCGAGCGGCAGATCGCCATTGTCCGGATGCTTCGCAACGGCGCCAGCAACCACGAAATCGTCCGGCGCCTGTCGATCAGGCTGCCGACTGTGAAGACCCACCTTCAGAAGATCTACGCCAAGGCGCGCGTGAGCTCGCGCACGGAGCTGGTCGCGCGGATCTATTTGTCCAACGCCCCGCAGGCACGGGATCATTCTTTGGGATGATAGCCCTCCAGGGCTGGGCCGCGACAATCTAACGGCCGCCAGTTTTGGAGTGAGAGTCGATGATTGAGCAGGATCCGCGCGCTGTTTTGGTATCCGGAGGTGCGATCCTAACCGGTGGGCGCGAATGGAACAGCGCCGAAGCGCTCGTCGCCCGGGATGGCAAAGTTGTCGCCGTTGGAACCCTCGACGACATGCGCGGGTTGGCCGGACGCGATTCCCGGCACATCGATCTGGCGGGCGCCACCGCGATGCCGGGTCTCATCGACAGCCACCCCCACGCGATGCACTTCGCAGCCTTCCAGACCGGGCAGGTCGATCTGCTCGATGCGGTGGACCATGCCGATATTCTCAAGCGTATCCGCGAGCGCGCCGCGGCCTTTCCGCCGGGAGCCTGGATCCAGTGCACCCCGGTGGGCGAGCCCCACTATTTCATCCGGCGCTGGTACACCGACCTCCCCGAAGGGCGGCTCCCGAACCGTTGGGAGCTTGACCAGGCCAGCAGCGTCCACCCCATCATCATCACCGCCTGGGGCCCGCGGACGCCCAACATCGTAGCCATGAACAGCATGGCTTTGCGCATGGTCGGGATAGGCTCCATCACGCCCGACAAGGTCTGCGACGTGGAGATTGAAAAGGATGCGTCGGGTCAGCCGACCGGCATCCTGCGCGGGGCGGTGAATAACTACTACACGCTCGATCCTTATTGGCTCTCCATCCAGTCCCACTTCGGGGCTCCGCCGCCAGAACTCTGGGAAGTCGGAGGTCTCGTCGGCCAGCAGCAGATGCATGCGCTTGGCGTGACGGCCAGCTACGAAGCGCACGCCATGGAGCCCGAGCATGTCCTCGCCTGGCGGTCCATTCGCGACAAGGGCCAGCTGACGATGCGCGTCCACTGCGCGGTCGATTATTCAATCGCGGTCTTCCAGCCGCACATCGACCTGAGCGAGGAAGAGCAGCTCGGGCGCCTCACCAACGCGCTGACCCTACGGGGCGGCGACGATGACATGTACAGCTTCGAAGGGCTGTCCTACGGCAACGGCGGGCCTTGCTGGCCAGGCCTGCTGCGCACCAATTTTTCCTATCGCGATCCGTTCGGACGCAAGACCCGCGGCCACCAGTTCCTGTCGGATGCGGCGGAGCGGCGGATCATTGAATTCTGCCTGGACAACGACATTCGCCTCAACGTCGTGCAGGGCGGCGACAAGAACCAAGACATGTTCTTCTCTCTGCTCGCCGAGGTGCTTAACGGCCGCACCGTAAAAGGCCGCGGCTGGGTGTCGCAACACAACATCCTGATCCGCAAGAAGCACATCAAGAAGCTCGCCGCCCTGGGCATGGACGTCACCACCAGCAGCAGCTTCCTGTGGGGCAAGGGCGATCTCTATGCCGAGCGGATCGGGTCGCACATCCACGACGATCAGGTGCCGATGAAGCGGATGTGGGATCATGGGCTAACGGTCGCCAACGGGACCGACTGGGGGCCGAAGAATGTCTTCGAACATATCGCCCTTCAGGAAAGCTGCCGCTTCTGTGGCAGCAACCACAGCGTCGCGCATCTGCCCGGCCACGGCCTCACCCGCCAGCAGTCGCTCAGCGGTTGGACCGAGAACGGCGCGAAGGTGATGGGACGCACCGACATCGGAGCCCTTCGCCCGGGCATGCACTTCGACATGACCATCGTCGATCGCAATCCGTTGACGGCGCCGCTCGACGATCTGCCCGATACGCAGGTGCTCCAGACCATCGTCGGCGGGCGTACTGTTCACTCCAGCGGCGGGCTGAAAACCCTGGCGTGAACGGCTCGCGCCGGGATCAGGCGGCGAAGATCGTCGGCCGCCGTCCGGACCAGGGACGTGAGTTCTCCAGTTCGGCGGCGATCGACAGCAGCAGCGCCTCGTCGCCTGGTGCTGCTGCGAATTGCAGGCCGAGGGGCATTCCCTCGCTGCACTGGTGCAGCGGCAGGGAGATCGCCGGGCCGCCCGTCACGTTGAACAGGGATGCAAAGCCTACATAGGCGAACAGATCCGCTCCCCATTCGGCAATCTCTCGTCCCTCCACGACGACATCGGGCGCGCCGATACGCGGCGTCAGGCGCGGCGTCACTGGGGAAAGCAGCAGGTCGATGTCGGCGAAATGGCGCGCGACGGTCTGTCGGACGGTGTTGAGGGTCGCATAGGCGTCGAAGACGCCGGTCGCCGGCAGCGACTTGCCGTGCCGATACGCCTGAAGCGTCCCGGCCTGTAGCGTACTCGCATCGATCGCCCGACCCGTGGCGGCGGCGATCCCATCCACGACTTGGGCGATATTTGCGCACCACAGCGCCAGGGTGGCGCCGACATAGTCCCCCCACCGCACGCCCAGCGCCAGATCGATCCGTTCGACGCCATGGCCAAGCTCGGCGAGATGGTCGGCGGTTTCTCTCAGCGCGGCCGTGATCTGCGGATCGATAGCGCCGCCGTCGAAGGCCCGCTCGACGACGGCGATGCGCAGCCGTCGGCGCGGCGGGCGCACGGCGTCCACAAAGAAACCGTCGGGAGCGGCCACGCCATAAGGATCGCCCGGGCGAGGTCCATGGGCGATGTCCAGCAACAGTGCGGTGTCGCGCACCGTGCGCGTGACCACATGGTCCACGCCCAGCCCAGCCACCGCCTCGCTCATGGCCGGGCCGACGGAGATCCGCCCGCGAGAGGGCTTGAGGCCGACAAGGCCGCAGAAGGCGGCCGGAATCCGTATCGATCCGCCTGCGTCATTGGCGTGCGCGGCCGGCGCAGCCCCCGCCGCGACCGCCGCGGCGGAACCGCCGCTCGATCCGCCGGGAGAATACAGGGGGTTCCAGGGGTTGCGGGCCGGTCCGTACAGCGCCGGCTCGGTGGTGGCGCTGAAGCCGAACTCCGCCGATTTGGTGCGTCCGACCACGGCGAGGCCCGCCCGGAGATAGCTGTCGACCAGGTGCGAGGTCTGCGTCGCCACATGACCCGCGCACAGCCGGCTCCCCGCTTCGGACCTGAGGCCCGCAAGCGTGGGGCCAAGATCCTTGATGAGGAACGGAACGCCCGCCAACGGCCCTGCATGCAGCGATGTCGGCGCGGCCCGGGGCGCATCGAGCACCGCCTGGATGGCGGGATCAACGGCTTCGATGGCGGCTAATGCGCAGGCTTTGACCTCCGCCGCCGACACCTCGCCGGAGCGGATGAGTGCAGCAAGGCCGGTCGCATCCTGGCGGGCATACTCGTCGATGTGGATGGAGAACTCCTGCATTTGGCCCGCGGCGCAGGACGCCGCCTGGCGCCGATGTCATCCAAAGGGATGATCGTCACACCGCGTCTTCGCCGTCATTTCCTAGTCGTCACGCGTCCGGCCATGCCCGCCGCGAAGACACCCGAACGCGCTCCCCACCGACGGCTCTAGAAAGAACACTACGGCTTATCATGTCCAAGATTCACGCGAATGTCCTCCCCCGGCTGCTGCTGACCGCCTCCGCGGCCGCGCTGCTCGGCATCGCCACGTCAGCGTCCGCGCAGGCCGTTGAGACTGAAACCCAGCCTACCGCCAACCCTCCGTCAGAGGTGGAGACGTCTCAGATCGAGGAGATCGTCGTCACAGCCCGCCGCCGCGAAGAGCGCCTGCAGGACGTCCCGGTCTCGATCACCGCCTTCACGGCCGATGCGATCGAGCGGCGCAACATGGTCAGCCTGTCCCAGGTCCAGAACTTCACCCCCAACATCACCTTCGCCACCACCGCGCCGGTGGGGGGATCGACGTCCAGCGCGTCGGTGTTCATCCGCGGCATCGGCCAGAACGACTTTGCGATCACGACCGACCCAGGCGTCGGCATCTATCTCGACGGCGTCTATATCGCGCGGTCGGTCGGCGGTGTGCTCGACCTCGTCGATCTCGAGCGGCTGGAAGTGCTGCGGGGGCCACAAGGCACCTTGTTTGGCCGCAACACGATCGGTGGGGCCATCAACGTCACCACCGCGCGCCCGACCGCCGAGACCGGCGGCTGGGGTGAGCTGACCTATGGCGAGTTCAATCGTGTGGTCGCCCGCGGCTCGCTGAACCTGCCGATCAGCGACACGCTGCGCACGCGTCTGTCGGCGTCGTACAAGCGTGCCGACGGCTATGGTTCTCGCCCGCTTGCCGGCGACGAGATGGGCGACGAGAACAGCCTGTCCGCCCGCTTCGTGGCGGAATGGAAGCCGACCGACCGGTTCACCGCTCTGTTCAGCGCCGACGGGACCCACCAGCGCGAGAACGGCGGCGTCGTCTCGCTGACCGGCGTCGAGACCGCCCCCAATCTTCTCCCGCTGTACAATGCGGTGGTGCTGGGTCCGCTGTTCAACGACACCTTTGGGCCCAAGTTCATATCCAGCGACCGCGATGTCAGCCTGGGGACTGGCCCCAACGTCAACAATGTCGACATTTGGGGCGTGGCGACGACGCTCGCCTACGATCTCGGTTCCGTGCAGTTGAAGTCGATCACCGCCTATCGCGAACTCGACACCACGTTCGGGCGCGACGCGGACGGCTCGCCCTACGCTGTCGGCCAGTCGCAGCAGACGATCACGCAGAACCAGTTCAGCCAAGAACTGCAGCTTGCGGGGACCAGCTTCAACGACCGCCTCGACTGGCTTGTGGGCGCCTACTATTTCGAAGAGCGGGCCACCGACCGCAATCACCTCGACGCGCTGGGCGGCCTCTATGCGACGCTGGAGAGCCTGCCATTCGCGCTGGTTCCTCTAGCGACGATCCCGACCCTGCCGAACGGCGCGCCCGCGTTCTCCTGTCCCGCGGCGCCGGCAGGCTTCCCGTGCGCGGGCGGCCGGGGCAACCCGCTCAACCTCAGCTTCGACCTCAACCTCGATATTCTGAACAAGACTTCGAACAGCAGCACCGCGCTCTTCGGTCAGGCGACCTTCGCTCTCACCGACGCCTTCAGCGTCACAGCCGGGCTGCGCTGGACCGAGGACGACAAGAAATACAGTGCCGTGCATCGGCGCAGGGTCGCCAACCTGCTGGTCTTCCCTCCTGCCGATCTTCAGCGTCAGGATTCCAACCTCGCCCCCAAAATTGGCGTGGAATATCGCTTCAGCGCCGACATCCTGACCTACGCCTCCTGGTCGCGCGGCTTCAAGAGCGGTGGCTTCGAAGGCCGCCCCACCTTCGAGGCGGCGATCGAATCCTTCGGTCCGGAGACCGCCTCGGCGTTCGAGGTCGGGGTCAAGACCGACCTCCTTGATCGCCGGCTGCGCTTCAACGCCTCTGTCTTCCAGACCGACTATGACGACATCCAGGTGCCGTTCACGGTGGCTGATCCGATCACCCGCGTGCTCGGCTTCACAACCGAGAACGCCGCCGGCGCCCGCGTCCGCGGCTTCGAAGCGGAAATCACCGCGCGGGTCGCCAAGCCGCTGACCCTCAACGCAAGCATCGGCCATATCGATGCGCGCTACACCGAGACGGACGCCAGCTCGCCAATCACCACCGCCACGAAGTTCGCCCGCACGCCGGCCTGGAACTACACTTTGGGCGCGGATGTCCGCACGCCGATCGGCGCCGGAGCCACCGAGTTCATCGGCAACCTCGATTACTCCTGGCGCAGCGATCAAGAACTGGACACGCGCAACTGCTCGTTCGTCCGGCAGCCATCTTACGGGCTCCTCTCGGGACGCGTGGGCGTCGCGGACACCGCCGGCGGGTGGCAGGCGACGGTCTATGCTCGCAACCTCACAAACGAACGCTATCTCGACGCCGGGACCTGCTACCCGGGCAGCTTCGGCGTCGGCGAAGGCTATTCGGCCCGCCCGCGTGAGATCGGCGCCACGCTGCGCTACAGCTTCTAGGGGGCGCCACTCGCGCATCGGCGACCGCGGCTGGCTGAGCCAAGCCGCGGTCGTCTTGCCCATCCACTATTTCGAGGAGGGGCTTGAAGCGTTTTCGCTCGATCCTAACTCATACAGCGAAGGCGCCGATGTCGGGCCTTCACGGACTTGCAGGCGGGGCCAAATCGGGCCGCCGAGAAGTCCGAAAACCGCAACCTTGCTTATGCAAAGAGGGATGTGACCATGCGTACGATCGACCTTTCCCCCCTGTACCGCTCCGTCGTGGGCTTCGACCGCCTGGCCGCGCTGCTTGACGCCGCCGCCACTAACGAAGCCGCCAGCGGCTATCCGCCCTACAATATCGAGCGCACCGACGAGAACGCCTACCGCATCGAGATCGCGGTCGCGGGCTTCAAGTCCGAAGAGCTGAGCATCGAGGTCAAGGAAAACCTCCTGACCGTCCAGGGCCGCAAGACGGCCAACGATGAAGCCAAGCGCTATCTGCACCGCGGCCTGGCCGAGCGGAACTTCGACCGCAAGTTCCAGCTGGCCGACTATGTGGTGGTCACCGACGCCCAGCTTCGCGACGGCCTGCTGGCCATTTCGTTGAAGCGCGAACTGCCGGAATCGCTAAAGCCGCGCCGCATCGAAATCTCGACGGCCACGACTGACGCACCGCTGATCGAAGGCGAAAAGGCCGCCTAAGCGGCTTCACTCTCAAGACAGCAGTCAGACGTCCCCCGGTCTGACTGGTGAAACTGCAAGGCGGCGCAGCGATGCGCCGCCTTTTTTCTATTGGCCGGACTCCGCCGCGTCCTCGATGGACACTGGCGTCTTGAGAGGACCGAACTCGTCCTCTGTGGGCTCTTCCTTGGGCGGCTCGAAACCCTGCACCTGGCGGAAATCGACGTCCTTGATGCTCACCCCATCCATGACCGCCGCGGTCAGGTCCGCCCCGCGCAGGTCGGCGGCGTCCAGCACCGCCAGGGTCAGGTTCGCCGTCTGCGCCGCCACATAGCGAAGCTTGGCGCCCGTCACGTCGGTGGAGATTTCCCGGCCGCCCAGGGGCAACGGCCCCAGATAGGCGCCCCGCAGATCGGCCTTGGTCAAGTCAGCCCGCATCAGCTTGGCGCCGCGAAGGTCCGCGCCCCGCAAATTGACCGCCCGCATGTCGGCGTCTTCCAGTTTGGCCCCCTGCAGGTGCGCGCCCGACAGGTCCAGCCCCACCATGCACGCCCCCTTGGCGCTCATGGCCGTCATGCGCATGCCTTTCAACGCCCCAGCCAGGGGACGCAGGTCCTCGCCGTCCAGCTTGGCGGCCGCGCCCTCCTTGCCGCCGGTCTTGCACCAGGCCTGGTTGGCCTGGGCGCGCTCAAGCAGTTCGGGAGCCTTGCTCGCCGCTTCTTCGGTGGGCTCGCGCAGCACCTTCTCCATGCGCGCTCCGGCCGTCTTGGCCTTCTCCATGGTCATGCCGACCACGACGGCGCCGGCGAAGTTGGCGTTCTCCAGATTGGCGCCGCTCATGTCCGCGCCCTGCATCAGCGCGCCGGAGAAGTTGGCGTCCTTCAGATTGGCCCCGATCAGCTTGGCGCCGACCATGGAGCAATCGGTGAAATCGGCGGCGAAGGCGGAGACGCCGCTCATCTCGGCGTCGTCCAGGATGGCGCCGGTGAAGTTGGCTTCGTCCACCTCGCCCACACGCTGCTCGTGACGGGCGATGTCCAGGCCGCTCTTTTCGCTGGGCATGGCGACCTTGCCCTCGCGAAAGTCGGCGCCGGTAAGGTCGGCCTGGGACAGGTCGGCGCCGCGCAGGCACACGCCGCGCAGGTCCGCCTTGACCATCACCGCCTGGCGCAGGTCGGCCATGCGCAGATCGCAGCCGAACAGGTCCGCCCTCTCCAGCTTGGTGCGGACCAGGCGGCAGCCCTCCAGCACCGAGGCCGACAGGTCCGCTTCCGACAGATTACGCCCTGAAAGGTTCAGCCCGCCCAGATGCACGAAACGCAGGGATGCGCGGCGACCGCCGGGCTTGCGCTGCAAATAGCGCTCATGAGAGCCGACGATCAGGTCCAGCTCCGCCTGGGTCAGGCGGCGGCGACCGGCAAGTTTCGCTTGGGCGGACAAGGCTCTGGTCCCGGCTCAGACGATAGGTGTCGCTACATTACTGGAGAAGCCCCACCGAACCGTTAAGGCGAAGCTTGGTCAGATCAGGCCTTCCAGGCCTTTCGCCCCATGACGGATGACGTCGGTCAGGTCGATGTCCTTGACCATGGCGTTAGTGAAGTTCGCCCGTGAAACGTCCGCTCCGCGCAGGATCGCCTGGCGCAGATCGGCGCGGGCCAGATCAGCGCTCTTGAGCACGGCTTCGGACAGGTCCGACGGCAGGACGCGATCCTTGCCGATCAGCAGCGGACCGAGCTGAGCGTCGCGCAGATCGGCTTCCGACAGCTTGGCGCCGGTCAGCTTGGCGCCCCGCAGGTCGGCCCGGCGCAGGTTGCACGAGCGCAGGTCAGCCCCTTGAAGCTGGGCGCCCTGAAGCTGCACACCCTCCATGTCGAGGCCGTAGAAGATGGCTCCCTTGGCGACCAGGGCCGTCAGGTTGAACCCCCGGATCGACCCCAGGCTGCGCAGGTCGGCCTTGTCGAAAAGCGACGGCTTGCCTTCGGCCCCGCCCGTTTCGCACCAGCGGGCGTGGTCCCGGACCATCTGCGGATAGGGCGAGCTGTGGTCGGCCTTGACCTCCTTGGGGTCGGTCAGGACGCCGGTCAGGTTCGCGTCGGTAGCGTTCCAGGCGAAGGTCTTGGCCCCCACCATGATGGCGTCGCGCAGGTCCGCCCCGCGCAGGTCCGCGCCCGAAAGGTCGGCGCCGGCCAGGTTGCAGCCGCTCATGGACGCCTGTTTCAGATTGGCCCGCACCAGCTTGGCGTCTTTCAGCACCGCGTCGGTGAAGTCGGCCTTGATGGCCATGATGCCCGACAGGCGCGAGCGCTCCAGATTGGCGCCGACCAGGTTGGTGCTCAGGGCCTGGGCCGCGCCGGTACGCAGGGTGTGCTCCATGACCTTGTAGCCTTCCTTGCGGTCGGCGGCGGCGATGGCCCCTTCTCGCAGATCGGCCTCGAACAGGTCCGCGCCGGTCAGGTTCGCCGCGCGCAGGCAGGCGCCGCGCAGGTCGGCCCGCCGCAGCGACGCCTCCACCAGATCGACTTCCGTTAGGTCAGCGCCAAACAGCACGGCGTTGTCGAGACGAGCGCCGGCCATCTTGCACTGGTGCATGATCGCGCCCGAGAAATCGGCGTCGCACAGGTTCCGGCCCCGCATATCCAGGCCCGAAAGATCGGTGAAGCTGAACACGGCGCGCGCGCCGCCCATCCGCGCCGACCAGAGGCGGTCGTGCTTGGCGCAGATCAGATCCACTTCCTGCTGGGTAAGGCGCCGGTGTGTGACCCCTGGCGCCGCCGACGCGACCATGATGCTCCCCAGCTCCTCAAGCTTAGGCAGTCACCTTGAGTTGAACCGATTAACGCAAGCTTTCCAACGGGTTCGTTATGAGACCGGCGCTATGCAATCGCGCCGCGACTTCGCCGCCCTCCGGAGTCCACAACCGAGTGTGGCCGAGCGCGGCGTAACGGGCCAAAGCCGCCGCCAGCCCCTCCTGCGCGCCGGGCTCGAACAGGGCCTCATAGCCATCGGGCCCCGACGCCGCCTCGACAAGGGGACGACCGGTCTTCAGGCGATGGACGAACCCGGCGCACAGGATGAACGCCTCGTCGGCCAGCAGCCCCGTCTCGACGGTCAGCCCAGCGGCCAGCAGGCGGTGCGACCCCTGCCCCGATGCGAAGGGCGACGGGTCCTCGCAGGCGATCACCACCCGCTTCACCCCGGCGGCGACCAGATGTTCGGAACAGGACAGCGCCCCGCTGGATCGCGCTCCGCACGGCTCCAGCGTCACATAGGCCGTGGTCCCGCGCGCCGCCTCGCCCAGGGCCGCGATGGCCTGCTCCTCGGCATGAGGGCGGCCGCCGACCCCCGTGGCGGCCTCGGCCAGCACGGTCTCGCCGTCCGCGACTACGCAGCCGACCACCGGGTTTGGCCAGGTCTTGCCAAGGTTGGTCCGGGCGACCGCGATCGCCCGGCGCATGTACTGGATGTCGAGCTCTTTCGACATCCGCCCGTCCCCTAGCCCGCCGACGGCAGCGGCTGGGCGCGGCTCTCGTCCAGGTACCGCGCGCCGGTCGGCTTCAGGTCGCCGTCCAGCTCGATCAGCAGCGGATTGCCCGTGGGGATCTCGACTCCGACGATCTTGTCGTCCGGCACGTTGAACAGGTGCTTGACGATAGCCCGCAGCGAATTGCCGTGGGCGGCCACCAGGATCGTCTCCCCAGCCTTCAGCTTGGGCGCGATCTCGGCGTCCCAGTAGGGCAGCACGCGGTCCAGCGTGGTCTTCAGGCTTTCGGTCACCGGCACCGCGTGACCGGCGTAGCGAGGGTCGGCCGCGAAGTCGTACTCGCCCCCCGGCGCCAGGTCCGGCGGCGGGATGTCGTAGGACCGGCGCCAGATATTGACCTGCTCCTCGCCGTGCTTGGCGGCGGTCTCGGCCTTGTTCAGCCCGGTCAGCCCGCCGTAGTGGCGCTCGTTGAGGCGCCAGTCCTTGACCACCGGCGTATCCGACTGGCCGGCGGCGGCCAGGGCCAGGTCGTTGGTGCGCTGGGCGCGGGTCAGGACCGAGGTGTAGGCGCGGTCGAATTTCAGCCCCGCGGCCTTGATCAGCTCCCCGCCCTTGGTCGCCTGGGCCTCGCCCTCGGCGGTCAGGTCCACGTCCACCCAGCCGGTGAAGCGGTTTTCCAGGTTCCACTGGCTCTGGCCGTGGCGAAGCAGGACGAGCGTGGGCATCGGACCTCCATATGTTTGTCGCTGGTCGGGCTAAGGCTTGCGGCGCCCAGCGTCAAGCACGCCCTCCCCATCAGCGGGACCCGTGCTATAGGACCCTCCCGCGCAAGGATTCTTCATGTCTGACCGCATCGTGTTGCCCGCCCTGGCCCTCCTCGCCGCCGCTTTGATCGGCCTGGCGCTGGTCTGGCCGCAGGGTCTGGGCGCCCGCTCCCCCGGGCCTTTCGGCTCGCGCCCCGTGCAGCAGCGCCCCGAGGTGCAGGCCGCCATCCAGCGCGAAGAGGCCGCCGCCGCCCGCCGCGCCCAGCAGGAGCAGAAGGAGCAGCGCATCCCCGCGCCCGTTCCCCAGTCCGTCCCGCAAGAGCCCCCTGCCCCCATCCAGCCGCCGGCCCTGCGGGAGGAGAACCCATGAGCGAGTTCGACGCCGCCGCCGTCGGCCGCCGGGTCCTGAAGATCGAGGTCGAGGGCCTCGCCGCCCTGGCCGACAGCCTGGACAAGACCTTCGTCAAGGCCGTCGAGACCCTGTTCAAGGCCAAGGGCAAGATCGTTTGCACCGGCGTGGGCAAGAGCGGCCACGTGGCGCGCAAGATCGCCGCCACCCTGGCCTCTACCGGCTCGCCCGCCATGTTCGTTCACGCCGCCGAGGCCAGCCACGGCGACCTGGGCATGATCGGCAAGGGCGACGTGATCCTGGCCCTGTCCAAGTCGGGCGAGGCGCGCGAGCTGTCCGACATGCTGGCCTATGGCGCGCGGTTCGGCATTCCGATCATCGCCATCACCGCCGCCGCCGACAGTCAGTTGGGCCGCGCCGCCGACACCCTGTTGCTGCTGCCCGATTCGGCCGAGGCGACGGCGGAGGTCAACGCCCCCACCACCTCCACCACCCAGCAGATGGCCCTGGGCGACGCCCTGGCCGTGGCCCTGCTGGAGCGGCGCGGCTTCACCGCCGCCGACTTCCGTATCTTCCACCCCGGCGGCAAGCTGGGCGCCATGCTGCGCACGGTCGCGGATCTGATGCACAGGGACAGCGAGCTGCCCTTGGTCCCCTCCACCAAGACCATGGCCCAGGCCCTGCTCGTGATGACCGAAAAGCGCTTCGGCTGCGTCGGCGTCACCTCGCCCGACGGCCGCTTGGCCGGCCTTATCACCGACGGCGATCTGCGCCGCCACATGGACGGCCTGATGGGCCACACGGCGGGCGAGGTCATGACCCCCTCGCCCATGACCATCGCCCCCGGCGCCCTGGCGGCCGAGGCGCTGAAGCTGATGAACGACAAGCGCATCACCGTACTGTTCGTGGTCGAAGCCAAGCGACCCGTCGGCATCCTGCACATTCACGACCTGCTGCGCGCCGGCGTCATCTGATGACCGACCTGCGCCCGCTCCTGGCAGGCGAGGAGGCGGTGCTGGCGCTGAACAACGCCCACAAGGTCGAGACCTCCCTGCTGACCCAGTTCGAGCTCGACACCATGGCCGCCAACGCCTGGCGGGCCTGGGTCGTGGGCGACGCCGATGCGGTGCTGATCGCCTTCGACCAGGACGCGGCCTACGACAGCCCGAATTTCCTGTGGTTTCGCGACCGCTACGAGCGCTTCATCTACATCGACCGGGTGATCGTGGCCGCGCACGCTCGCGGCCACGGCCTGGCGCGCAAGCTTTACGAGGCCACCATGGCCGACATGCGGGGCGCCGGCCACAACCTGTTCTGCTGCGAGGTGAATTCCGATCCGCCCAACCCAGGCTCCGACGCCTTTCATTCTGCCCTGGGATTTGAAGAGGTCGGCGCTTCCCGACTGGAAGATCGCTCAAAATCCGTGCGCTACCTCGCCCGCCGGGTTTGACGGAACTACCGTCACTAAAAGTCATTACGCCCGCAGGGCGAAGGGGCTCGCGAGTTCAGACCGCGCGCTCTACAACATCCCTAACCAGAATATTCCACGCTGAGGTTCCATGTTCGCCACGCCCCGCGCCGATCTCGTTCCCAACACCGCCGCCTATGAGAACGAGCCGCTCGTCAAGGCGACGGGCTTTCGCGAGTACGACGCGCGCTGGCTGTTCGGTCCCGACATCAACCTGCTGGGCGTCCAGGCCCTGGGCCTGGGTCTTGGGACCTACATCCAGGAACTGGGCCAGAAGAAGATCGTGGTCGGCCACGACTTCCGCTCCTACTCCCTGTCGATCAAGCAGGCCCTGACCCTGGGCCTACTGTCGGCGGGCTGCGAGGTGCTGGATATCGGCCTGGCGGTCTCGCCCATGGCCTATTTCGCACAGTTCGATCTCGACGCCCCCTGCGTGGCCATGGTCACCGCCAGCCACAACGAGAACGGCTGGACCGGCGTGAAGATGGGCGCGCAAAAGCCCCTCACCTTCGGCCCCGACGAGATGGGCCGCCTGAAGGACATCGTCCTCAAGGGCGAGTTCGTTGAGCGCGAAGGCGGCAAACTGATCCGCGTCGAGGGCGTGGCCGAGCGCTACATCGCCGACGCCGCCAGCCGCGTGAACATCACCCGCCCCTTGAAGGTCATCGCCGCCTGCGGCAACGGCACCGCCGGCGCCTTCGCGCCCGAGGCGCTGAAGCGCATGGGCGTCGAGGTGATCCCCATGGACGCCGAGCTCGACTACACCTTCCCCCGCTACAACCCGAACCCGGAAGACCACGAGATGCTGATGGAGATGGCCAAGGCCGTCCGTGAGCATGGCGCGGACCTGGCCTTCGGCTTCGACGGCGACGGTGACCGCTGCGGCGTGGTCGATGACGAGGGCGAAGAGATCTACGCCGACAAGATCGGCCTCATGCTGGCCCGCGACCTGGCGCCCCTGCACAAGGGCGCGACCTTTATCGTCGACGTGAAATCCACCGGCCTCTACGCCACCGACCCGATCCTGGCCGAGAATGGCTGCACCACCGTCTATTGGAAGACCGGCCACAGCTACATCAAGCGCAAGACGGCCGAGCTGAACGCCCTGGCCGGCTTTGAAAAGAGCGGCCACTTCTTCCTGGCCGGCGAGCTGGGCCGCGGCTACGACGACGGCCTGATCGCCGCCGCCGCCATCCTGGGCATGCTGGAGCGCAATCCCGGCAAGAAGCTGTCGGACCTCAAGAAGGCCCTGCCCGTCGCCTATACGTCCCTCACCATGTCGCCCAAGTGCGCCGACGAGGTGAAGTACAAGGTCGTCGAGGACGTGGTGAAGGAATACGAGGACCTGGGAAAATCGGGCGGCTCGATCCTGGGCCGCAAGATCACCGACGTCATCACCGTCAACGGCGTGCGCGTCGCGCTTGAGGACGGCTCGTGGGTCCTGGTCCGCGCCTCGTCCAACAAGCCGGAGCTGGTGGTCGTGGTCGAGAGCACGCAGTCGGAAGACGACATGCGCGACCTGTTCCACAAGGAAGTGAAGCCGCGCCTGGCCAAGCGGCCGGAAGTCGGCAAGTACAACCAGGAAATCTAGGCGAGCATCCGCACGGGCGGCCTTTGGGTCGTCCGTCGCGCCTGCGGTCGCTTTGCGCCCCTCTCTGGTTCAGTTGAACCAGTGGGAGATGGCCAGATAGGCAGCCACCCAGAACGCGGCGCACAGAATACTAAGCACGAACAGGCAGCTGATGGCGTACCGACCATTGCTGCGAACCGCCGGTCGCCCGGCGGCGGCGAGATGTCGCCGCATGTTTCGCTCCCTAGTCCTTATGGTGTCCGACCGATCGAGCGGCCGGATCGATTCGAGACTGACAGGTTGGTCAAAAGCCGCAAGGCCCGCGCGCGAATAAGTGAAGGTTCTGCGACGCTGGGGCGCGACTCCGTAAACCGGCTTGCCCTGATCCAGCCTTCCCCTAGTGTCCCTGCGTCGCAAAGGGGGGCCCATGCTGACATTGTTGGGTATCGCGGTCGTGGTCGTGGGCTTTGTCGCCCGGATCAATCCGCTTCTGGTGGTGGTCGCCGCCGCGCTGGTCACCGGACTGGCCGGGGGGATGGGGCCGCTGGAGGTGGTCGCTCTCTTCGGCAAGGCGTTCAAGGAGAACCGCTACGTCTCCCTGCTGTGGCTGGTCCTGCCGGCCATCGGCCTGCTGGAGCGCTATGGCCTGCAAGAGCGGGCCAAGGCCCTGATCGGCGGCATGAAGGCCGCCACCACCGGCCGCATCCTGTTGCTTTACCTCATCATTCGCCAGGGGACTTCAGCGCTCGGCCTGACCTCGCTCGGCGGTCACCCGCAGATGGTCCGCCCCCTGGTCGCCCCCATGGCCGAGGCCGCCGCCGAGACCCACGGCCACGCCGACGACGAGACCCGCCAAAAGGTGCGCGCCATGTCGGCCGCCACCGACAACATCGGCCTCTTCTTCGGCGAGGACATCTTCATCGCCATCGGCTCGATCCTGCTGATGGTCGGCTTCCTGCAGCAGAACGGCATCGTGGTCGAACCGCTGCATCTGTCGATCTGGGCCATCCCCACGGCCATCGTCGCCCTGCTGGTCCACGGGACGCGGCTGGTGCTGTTTGATCGCAAGCTGAAGTCGGGAGTCGCCCGATGATCGGCCTCGAACTCCTCTACGCCATCGCCGGGACCATGTTTGGCGTGATCGCGATTTTTAGCGCCGTCGACAAAACCAATCCCAAGCGGTGGAAGAACGCGGCCTTCTGGGGCCTGTTCGCGGTCTGCTTCCTGTTCGGCTCCCATCTGCCGGACCTGGCCAATGGCGGCATCGTCATCGCCATGGTGCTGGTCGCCGGCTTCGGCGGCCTGGGCCAAGGCAAGCCGACCACCACCAGCATCGAGGAGCGCAAGGTCAGCGCCGCGACCCATCGCAACCGTCTGTTCCTCTGCGCCCTGATCATCCCCGCCGTCGCCTTGACCGGCACCATGCTGTTCAAGCACCTGACCTTCGGCGGCGTGCATCCGGTGGACCCCAAGCAGGCGACGCTGGTGTCGCTGGTCCTGGGCATCATTCTGTCCCTGGCGGTCTCCATGCCCATGCTGCGCGCCAAGCCGACAGAGCCGCTGCAGGAAGGCCGCCGCCTGTTCGATCAGGTTGGCTGGGCTCTGCTGCTGCCGCAGATGCTGGCGGCCCTGGGCGCGGTCTTCGCCGCCGCCGGGGTGGGCGAGGCGGTCGGCGCCCTGACCACCGCCTGGCTGCCGGAGGGCTCGCAACTCGCCGCCGTGGTCACCTACACGGTGGGCATGGCGCTCTTCACCATGGTCATGGGCAACGCCTTCGCCGCCTTCCCGGTGATGACCGCGGGCGTCGGCCTGCCGCTGATCGTCCTGAAGTTCGGCGGCGATCCGGCGATCATGTGCGCCATCGGCATGCTGTCGGGCTTCTGCGGCACGCTGATGACCCCCATGGCCGCCAACTTCAACCTCGTCCCCGCCGCCCTGCTGGAGCTGAAGGACAAGAACGGGGTCATCAAGGCCCAGGTCCCCACCGCCCTCATCCTGCTCTTCGCCAACACAGTGCTGATGTATGTCCTCGTCTTCCGTTTCTGAGGCGACCGCCTCTCTCTTCACCTCCATCGCGCTTGGTCACGTGACCAAGCCCTGGCCCTACAAGGCCGACCACGTGATGGAGAGCGAGGCCGACGTCCTGGCGCCGCGCGTGCTGCATCCGATCTTCTTCGGCAGCTTCGACTGGCACTCCTGCGTCCACGGCTACTGGACCCTGGCGACCTTGCTGCGCCTGCATCCGGACACGCCCAAAGCCGGCGCCATCCGCGCCCTGTTCGACGACGCCTTCACGGCGGCGAAGGTGGAGACCGAGCGCGCCTATCTCGACCGCGCGTCGAGCCGAGGTTTCGAGCGACCCTACGGCTGGGCCTGGCTCCTGATGCTGGCGGCGGAGCTGGACCGCCACGACGCCCCTTGGGGCCCGACCCTCAAGCCGCTGGCCCTGGCCTTCGCCGACCGGTTCAAGGCCTTCCTGCCCAAGGCGACCTACCCGATCCGGGTCGGCACGCACTTCAACACCGCCTTCGCCCTGACCCTGACGTTGGACTGGGCGCAGGCCAACGACCCCGCCCTGGCCGACCTGTGCCGCGAGACAGCGCAAGGCTGGTACGGCCAGGACGCCGACTGCCAGGCCTGGGAGCCCAGCGGCGATGAGTTCCTGTCCTCAGCCCTGATGGAGGCCGAATGCATGCGCCGCATGCTGCCGGCGGACGCCTTCAAGACCTGGTTCGCCGCCTTCCTGCCGCGCGTGGCGCAGCAGTCCCCGGCGACCCTGTTCACCCCCGCCACGGTCAGCGACCGCAGCGACGGCAAGATCGCTCACCTGGACGGCCTGAACCTGTCGCGCGCCTGGTGCTGGCGCGGCATCGCGGGGACGCTGGATGGCGACGCCAAGACCGCCGCCCTGCAAGCCGCCGAACGCCACATGGCCGACGCCCTGCCCCACGTCTCCGGCGACTATATGGGCGAACACTGGCTCGCCAGCTTCGCCCTGCTGGCGATGCTGGCGGAGTGACACCCCAACCCGCTCATCCCGGCGAAGGCCGGGACCCAGATTCATCCGGTGAGCCAGCAGGGCTTCACCTGGGCCCCGGCCTTCGCCGGGGTGAGCGGAGTTAGATCAAGCCGCCGCCGACTTCACCGCGCCGGCGATTTCCTTGACCAGCTTGTTGACCAGCTTTTCGTCGTCGCCCTCGGCCATGACGCGGATCAGGGGCTCGGTGCCCGAAGCCCGGACCAGCACCCGGCCGGAGCCGTTCAGCTTGCCCTCGGCGTCGGCGATCGCGGCCTTGACCTTATCGTGCTCCAGCGGCTTGGCCCCGGCGGCGA
The DNA here is from genome assembly GCF_027474405.1 of Caulobacter sp. NIBR2454. GTDB lineage: Bacteria > Pseudomonadota > Alphaproteobacteria > Caulobacterales > Caulobacteraceae > Caulobacter. Next base: position 1,337,525 of record NZ_CP114871.1, on the reverse strand, counting down.
AGCGGACGTTCTCCAGCTTCTGCGGCACGGGCTCGAACTGACGCGCCAGCTTGCTCATCGGCTCGCCACTGTCGACCAGCACGGCCAGCACCTGCAACGCCGCGATCAGGCCGTCGCCCGTGGTCGAGAAGTCCGAAAGGATCACGTGGCCCGACTGCTCGCCGCCCAGGTTGAAGCCGCCCTCGCGCATGCGGGCCATGACGTAGCGGTCGCCCACCCCGGTGCGCTCCAGCTTCAGCCCCTTGGACGCCATCAGGCGCTCCAGGCCCAGGTTGGACATCACCGTCGCCACCACGCCGCCGCCCTTCAGCAGGCCACGCTTGGCGTAGGCGGTGGCGATGATCGCCATGATCTGGTCGCCGTCCACCACCAGGCCGTTCTCGTCGCAGATCACCAGCCGGTCGGCGTCCCCGTCCAGGGCGATGCCGATATCGGCGCGGTATTCCTTCACCGCCTTGGCCATGGCCGCCGGATGGGTCGAGCCGCAGTCGGCGTTGATGTTCACCCCGTCCGGGTCGATGCCCACGGGGATCACCTCCGCGCCCAGCTCGTACAGCACGGTCGGCGCGACCTTGTAGGCGGCGCCGTTGGCCCCATCGATCACCACGCGCAGGCCCGACAGGTTCATCTGGCGCGGGAAGGTCGCCTTGACGATCTCCACATAGCGGGCCTGAGCGTCGTCGATGCGCTTCACACGGCCCAGCGCCGCCGGGGTCGCCAGACCCTCCTGCAGGCCCTCGTCCATGTAGGACTCGATCTCCAGCTCCTGGGTGTCCGACAGCTTGTAGCCGTCCGGCCCGAACAGCTTGATGCCGTTGTCGGCGAAGTTGTTGTGGCTGGCGCTGATCATCACGCCCAGGTCCGCGCGCATGGAGCGGGTCATCATCGCCACCGCCGGCGTCGGCAGCGGGCCGAACAGCCGCACGTCCATGCCCACGCTGGTGAAGCCCGCCACCAGGGCCGGCTCGATCATGTAGCCCGACAGCCGCGTATCCTTGCCGATCACCACCAGATGGCGGCGGTCGTCGCGCGAGCGGAACAGCTTGCCCGCCGCCAGACCCACGCGCAGCGCGACCTCCGCCGTCATCGGATGCTGGTTGGCCTGGCCGCGGATGCCGTCGGTGCCGAAGTAAGAGCGCTTGGCCATAGGTCTGAGACTCGTGCGAAACGATGCGAAATCTAGATTTATGCGGGCGAAGCGGCGCCGGGTGATAAAGCCTCGCCGCAAGCCTGCGTCGGGGCAGGATTAAACCCGTCCGGCGCATTCGACAAAGGATCAAAGCGTTCCATGTGCGGCATCATCGGAATCGTCGGCAAGGCCCCGGTGGCCGAACGTCTCGTGGAAAGCCTCAAGCGCCTTGAGTATCGGGGCTATGACAGCGCCGGCGTCGCCGCCCAGGTCAACGGCGTGCTGGAGCGCCGCCGCGCGCCGGGCAAGCTGCGCGAGCTGGAATCGGTCCTGGCCGCCGACCCGCTGGTCGCCCAGACCGGCATCGGCCACACCCGCTGGGCCACCCATGGCGCCCCGACCGAGCGCAACGCCCATCCGCACATCGCCGGCCGCGTGGCCGTGGTCCACAACGGCATCATCGAGAACTTCGCCGAGCTGAAGGCCGAGCTTCAGGCCAAGGGCCGCGTCTTCTCCAGCGACACCGACACCGAGGTCGTCGCTCACCTGATCGACCAGAACCTGATCGAGGGCAAGGACCCCCTCGCCGCCTTCAAGGCGACCCTGGACCGCCTGTCCGGCGCCTATGCCCTGTGCGTGCTGATCATGGGCGAGAGCGAGATGATCTTCGGCGCCCGCAACGGCCCGCCCCTGGTGGTCGGCTATGGCGACGGCGAGATGTTCATCGGCTCCGACGCTTTGGCTGTCGGCCCCTTCACCAACCGCGTGCTCTATCTAGAGGACGGCGACTACGCCGCCGTGGACCACACGTCCGCCCGTGTCTTCGATCACACCGGCGCGGAGGTCAGCCGCCCGGTGAAGGTCGTCGCCTCCTCCGTCGCCCTGATGGAGAAGGGCAACTATCGCCACTTCATGGAAAAGGAGATCCACGATCAGCCGGAGGGGTGCCAACGCACCATCGCCGCCTATGTGGACCCCATCGGCGCCCGCACCGCCGTGCCCGGCGACATCGACTGGGCCAACCTGGAGCGCATCCAGATCGTCGCCTGCGGCACCTCCTACATCGCCGGCATGATCGGCAAGTACCTGATCGAGAAGTACGCCGACCTGCCCGTGGACGTGGAGATCGCGTCTGAGTTCCGCTACCGCGAGCCCTCGATCCGCCCCACCGCCCTGGCCATCGCCATGAGCCAGTCGGGCGAGACCGCCGACACCCTCGCCGCCCTGCGCTACTGCCAGGCCAAGGGGATGAAGAGCGCCGCCGTGGTCAACGCCGTGGAATCCACCATGGCCCGCGAGGTCGATGTGGTGTGGCCGATCCACTGCGGCCCCGAGATCGGCGTCGCCTCGACCAAGGCCTTCACCGCACAGGTCAGCGTCCTGACCGCCATCGCCGTTGCCGCCGCCCGCGCCCGGGGCCGCATCGACGCCGCCGAGGAAGAGCGTCTGGTCAAGGTGCTGCTGGAAGCCCCGCGCCTGATCGCCGAATCCATCCAGCTGGAAGACGCCGTCCGCGCCGTGGCGTCGGAGATCGCCAAGGCCCGCGACGTCCTCTATCTCGGCCGCGGCCCGATGTCGGCCCTGGCTCTGGAAGGCGCCTTGAAGCTCAAGGAAATCAGCTACATCCACGCCGAAGGTTATGCGGCCGGCGAGTTGAAGCACGGTCCCATCGCCCTGGTGGACGAGAATACCCCGATCATCATCCTGGCCCCCTTCGACAGCTATTTCGAAAAGTCGGCCTCGAACATGAGCGAGGTCATGGCCCGTGGCGGCCAGGTGGTCTTCATCACCGACCCGCAGGGCGCCAAGCACGCCCCGGCCGGCGCCCGCGTGGTCATGACCGCCCCGCCCTGCGACCCGCTGATCGCGCCGCTGGTCATGTCCGCCCCGATCCAGCTTCTGGCCTATCACGTGGCCGTCCAGAAGGGCGCGGACGTGGATCAGCCACGCAATCTGGCCAAGTCGGTGACTGTCGAGTAGCTGGACGCCGCCGCCGCATCAGTCCCATGATGCGGACGTGAAGCTTTTGACCTTCGGCCACGGCTATACCGCCCGCGCCCTCGCAACGCGCCTGTCCCCCAGCGGCTGGACCACCACCGCCGTCGCCCGTGATGCGGGCAAGGCCGCCGATCTGCGGGCCCTGGGCGTCGAGGCGGTGGCCGGCGACGACCGCCCCGCCCTGGTCGCGGCGCTCAAGGGGGTCTCGGCCATCCTCATCTCCGCCCCGCCGACGGCGGAGGGGTGCCCCGGCCTCAACACCCTGGTCCCGGCCCTGGCCGAGGCGAACGCCTTCCCCGACTGGATCGGGTATCTCTCCACCACCGGCGTCTATGGCGACCTTGGCGGCGGCTGGGCCTTTGAGACCAGCCCCCTGCCCGCCAGCTCGCCCGAGGGCGCCCGCCGCGTGGCCGCCGAGCGCGACTGGATGCAGGTCGGCCGCGGCATGGGCCTCACCGTCCAGGCCTTCCGCCTGCCCGGCATCTACGGCCCCCGCCGCAGCGCCTTCGACCGCCTGCGCGACGGAACCGCCCGCCGCATGGTCAAACCGGGCCAGGTCTTCTCGCGCATCCACGTGGACGACATCGCCGCCGCCCTGGCGGCCTCCATCGAACGCCCTCGCGCCGGCCGCCGCTACAACCTGTGCGACGACGAGCCCTGCCCCCCGCAGGACGTGGTCACCCACGCCGCGAAACTGCTGGGTGTCGAGCCCCCGCCCGAAACCCTCTTCGACCCGGAAAAACTCCCCCCCGCCGCCCTGCGCTTCTACGCCGAAAGCAAACGCGTCTCGAACGCCCGCGCCAAGGCGGAGCTGGGCTGGCTGCCGCAGTTTCCGACGTACCGAGAGGGGTTGGCGGCGATCCTGAAGGCTGGCGGGTGAGAGCGCGGAACGTCAATATCACAACCCGTCACCCTAGGCCTTGTGCCTAGGGCCCAGAAACTCCGCGTAGGCCGGAAGAGCGCAGCAACCTCCGCCTCACGAACCCCTGACCTCAGCCGTGTCTGGATCCTCGCCACAAGGGCGAGGATGACGAACTAACGGAATGCAAAGCACCCTCATCCCCGGCCCCTCTCCCATCGAGGGAGAAGGGGGAACCTACCCCTTCCAGTTCGCGTACCGCCCGCACTCCGGATCGATCACCAGGCCGCCCTCGCCCACGGGCTCGACCGTCCAGCGTCGCTCCAACAGACGCACCACATCGGCCGACAGCTTCTCCCGCTCCGCCTTAGCCCCCGAAAAGCCGATCGCCAGCTGATAGAACGCCAGGCCGGTGTTGCCCGCCGCCAGGCCCGCCCCGTCCTTCTCGACGGCGATCTGGACGACCGGGCGCGACGGACCCGACGGCGCCGTCTCCCGACTGCTGTCGGCGAAGGTCATGCCCTCAGCGTCCGCATAGCCCTTCAACAGGCCCTTGAACGCCTCCAGCCCCGCCGGGTCCTGCACGCAGACCTCCAGCTCGGGGGCGTAGGGCTCGGGTTGGGAACAGCCGGCGACAGCCAGCACACTTACGCAGGCGAGCGCCGCCGACAAAAGGGAAAGTCTCAAACCAGCTCCTCCACCGCCGCGATCAGGCGCGCGATATCCTGGTCCCGCGACAGGCGATGGTCCCCGTCCTTGATCAGGCTGAACACCACGTCGTCCGACCGGATCGCGTGGGCCAGGGTCAGGGCGTGCATCCACGGCACGTCGGGGTCCTGGCCGCCCTGCAGGATGCGCACCGGAACCGCCACATTCACCGGCCCGGGCAGGATCGACCAGCGGGCGCCATCCTCCAGCAGCTGGCGGGTGATCGGATAGGGATCGCCGTACTCCGACGGCCGCATCCACACGCCGTCGCGGGCCAGGGCTTCATGCGCCTCGGGCGGAAACTCCGGGATCATCAGCTTCTCGGTGAAGTCCGGCGCCGGGGCGATCAACACCATGGCCTTGACCCGTTCAGGCCGCGCCGCCGCCGCCAGGCAGGAGATCCAGCCGCCCATGGACGAGCCCACCAGCACCACCGGCCCCGTCGTCAACTGGTCGATCACCGCCAATGCGTCCTCGCGCCAGCGGGTGATGGTCCCGTCCCGGAACGCGCCCTCGGACTCGCCATGGCCGAAATAGTCGAAGCGCACGAAGGACCGCCCCTTGGCCGTCGCCCAGTCGGCCAGGGCCTGGGCCTTGGTCCCGCTCATGTCCGACATGAAGCCGCCCAGCCAGACCACCGTCGGCCCCGCCCCGGACACGCGCCGCCACGCCAGCGGCGCCCCGTCCACAGGTTCCAGGCGTCCGGATGATTCGGTCATGGCGTTAACGGGGCTCTTTGATTAGTAACGGCGGCTACCTGACTTACCCGCCTCTACGCCTGCGTGAAACGGCAGAGGCGAAGCTGGACGCAACTCCTTGGCCCTGCCACCCGATTTCACCCTGTTGCAGGTGACGCCGGAACTTGAAACCGGCGGCGCGGAACAGACCACCCTGGACGTGGCCAATGCGGTGATCGCGGCCGGCGGCACGGCCCTGGTCGCCACGCGGGGCGGGCGCATGGCTCAGAAGCTCACGGCCGAAGGCGGACGCCTGGCCCAGATGCCGATGCAGTCCAAGAACCCGCTGGTCATGCTGGGCAACGCCTCGCGGCTGGTGGACCTGATCCGGCGCGAGAAGGTGGACCTGGTCCATGTCCGCTCGCGAGCCCCGGCCTTCAGCGCCCTATGGGCCGCGCAGACGACCAAGACCCCGCTCGTGGCCACCTATCACGGGGTCTACAACGCCAAATCCGGCCTCAAGCGCTGGTACAATGCGGTGATGACCAAGGGCGACTTCGTCATCGCCAATTCCGACTACACCCGCCGGCACGTGATCGCCGAGCATCACCTGGACCCCGACCGGGTGGTCAACATCCCGCGCGGCGTGGACCTGCAGCGGTTCGAGCCTCGCCTGATCGCCCCCAGCCGGGTGGAGACCCTGCGCCGCGCCTGGGGCCTCGACCCGACGGATCACCGGGTGAAGGTCCTGCTGGCCGGGCGCCTGACCCGCTGGAAGGGCCAGGCCCTGCTGATCGACGCCGTCGCCCGGCTGAAGCGGCGCGGCGAGAGCAATTTCCTGATCATCCTGGCCGGCGACGACCAGGGCCGGCGTGACTATCGGGCGGAGCTTGAGCGCAAGATCAGCGCGGAAGGGTTGAGTGACAACGTGCGTATCGTCGGCCATTGCGACGACATGCCCGCCGCCTACCTCATCGCCGACTACGCCGCCGCCCCCTCGCTGGAGCCGGAGGCCTTCGGCCGCACCGCCGTCGAACCACAGGTCATGGGCCGCCCGGTCCTGGCCGCCGCCCATGGCGGGGCGCTGGAGACCGTGGTCCATGGCGAGACCGGCTGGCTGGTCACCCCGGGTGACGCCGACGCCTGGACCGACGCTCTGGCGCAAGCCGTCGCCCTGCCCGCCCACAAGCGCATGACCATGGGCGAGGCCGGCCGCACCCGCACCCGTCGCCTGTTCTCGGTCGAAGCCATGTGCGCCGCCTATCTTGATGTCTACGCCAAGGTGCTGGAGGCCCGCCGATGAGCCGCCCCGTGCGCAAGGTGCTGGTGATCAAGCTGGGCGCCCTGGGCGACTTCGTCCTGGCCCTGGCCGCCGCCGCCAAGATCCGCGAGGCGCATCCCGAGGCCCACATCACCCTGCTGACCACCCCGCCCTACGAGGCCCTGGCCAAGGCCAGCCCCTATTTCGACGCGGTGGAGACGGACGGACGCCCCGAGGACGCCGCCAGCCTGCGCGCCCTGATCAAGCGCATCCGCGCCAGCCGCTATGACCGGGTCTACGACCTGCAGACCTCCGGCCGGTCCAGCCGCTACTTCTACGCCCTGTGGCCGTTCGCGCCGAAGTGGTCGGGCATCGCCAAGGGCGCGGCCTTCCGCCACAAGAACCCCGAACGCGACCAGATGCACACCCTGGAGCGCCAGGCCGACCAGCTGAAGGTCGCCGGCATCTGGCCGGACGCGCCCACCGCACCTGGCGAGGCTCCGGCGCCGGACGTCTCCTGGATGGGCGAGACGGCGATCAAGATTCGCCCCACCCGCCCCTTCGTGATCCTGGTCCCCGGCGGCTCGGCCCACCGGCCCGGAAAGCGCTGGCCCGCCGAGCGCTTCAACGAGGTCGCCCGCTACCTGACCGACGCCGGCTACGATCTGGTCGTCATCGGCGGTCCGCAGGAGACGCCGCTGGCCCGCATCATCGCCCGAGGCGCCAAGGGCGTTCGCGACCTGACCGGCCGGACCGATTTCTCGCAGATCGCGGCCCTGGGCGCCAAGGCGGCCCTGGCCATCGGCAACGACACCGGGCCGCTGCACCTGATCACCGCGGCCGGGGCGCCGACCATCGCGCTGTTCTCCAACGCCTCGGATCCGGACCTGTGCGCTCCCCGTGGCCACGTGACCATCATCCAGTCCAACAACCTCGACGACCTGCCGGCCGCGACGGTGCTGGTGGCGGCCAACGCCATGCTTCCGCGCAAGGAAAAGGCCCCCGCCTGACGGCGAGGGCCTCGACCATGTCCGACGTCTGCTGGCGCTAGCCCGGCGGGATCGAACTGATCGCGCTGGTTAGCGACTCGTCGCCCGAAGCATTGACCCGCAGATTGTTCTGCACGTGGCCCACGCCGCTGATCGACTCCGCGAGGTTCTCCGCCCGGCGCTTGTCGTCACGGCTGCGCACCGTGCCGGTCAGGGTGACCTCCGACTCGCTCACCGACACGTCGATGTTCGATGCGTCCAGCCAGGCGTCGTCGGTCAGGCGATCATTGACGTCGTCGCGGATACGCTCGTCCGAGCGGCGATAGCCCTTCGGACCCCGGCCGCGATGCTCGCCGCGCGCCAGTTCGCGCTGGCGGACGCGGGCCTCGGCGTCATCGTCGCCGAAGAAGGCCGAGATGCGGTCGCCGGCCCGTTCGGTCCAGCTACGCTCCTCGCCGCCGCTGCGCCAGTCGCGGCCCCGCGAACGGTTGGTGTCGGCGTAGGTCCCGCCGCCATAGCCGTACTCGTCCGCACCATAGCCATAGGCCGAGTAGCGGCGCTGATCGTCATGACGGTCGCGATCGTAGTCGCCATAGCGGGCCTGATTATCCAGGCCTGGGTCGTTGCCGCCGCCCAGGCCGGCGGGATTATAGCTCTGGTCGCCGTAACCGCGCCCGGTGCGGCGGGGCGGAGCCTCGCTGTAGGACGTCGGCGTGCGGTCGCCATAGGTGCGGCCGCCCTGTCCGTATGCGCCCCGGCCGCCATGGCGGCGGGCGCGTTCGTGGTCGCTGTCGCTGGAATAGCGCCCGAACTCGCGGTCACCGCCGTAGCCGCCGCGGCCGTCGTCACGGCCTTCCCACCAGCTGCGGTCGTCGCGCCAGTCGCGGTCTCGGTCGCTCCACCTGTTGTCATCGGCCATGGTCGTTTCTCCTTTGTGCGTAGAAAAGGGCGCGCGGGGGATCAATCGCCCGTCCCACGGCATTAAACCCATCGACGACCGGCCAAGTTTCTTCGAATTCGCACCGCTAAACGGCTCGCGCCCATAGGCTCTGCTTGAAGAAAGGCGGCCCATTCGTCATATATCGAGCCAACGTGGCGTACGTGTGCGCCGCGCGATTGCTGTAACAGGTCCGGAGCACCGCCTATTCGCCGCCCGATGCAAGCGCCCCCCGTCAAGGACGGCCCGCGCACCAATGATGAGATCCGCGTTCCGCGCGTCCTGCTGATCGACCAGAATGGCGAGAAGCAGGGGATCATGCCGACGTCCGCCGCCCTTGAGGCCGCGGAAGAGGCAGGTCTCGATCTCGTTGAAATCGTTCCGAACGCTGATCCGCCGGTCTGCAAGATCCTGGACTACGGCAAGTACAAATTCCAGGAACAGAAAAAGAAGAACGAGGCGCGCAAGCGCCAGAAGGTCGTCGAGATCAAGGAGATCAAGCTGCGGCCGAACATCGACACTCACGACTACGACGTGAAGGCCAAGTCGATGCATCGCTTCTTCGAAGAAGGCGACAAGGTGAAGGTCACCTTGCGCTTCCGCGGCCGTGAAATGGCTCACCCGGAACTCGGCATGAAGCTGCTCCAGAAGGTCAAGGCCGACTTCGACGAAGTCGCCAAGGTCGAGTACGAGCCGCGCATGGAAGGCCGGCAGATGATCATGATCCTGGCGCCGCGCTAGGAACTGCATCTCTCCACAAGACAAGACGCCCCGGCATCGCTGCCGGGGCGTTTTTCGTTTGCGCCGCCGGCCGGTGAACCGTACCCATGATTCTTCCCATGGTTGCGTTTCAGTAGGGGTGCATGAAGCGTATTCTCCTGGCTGGCCTCCTGGCTTGCCTATCCTTAGCTGCGCCGGCCTTGGCCGCTCCGCTCGAAGCCTATGGCCGCCTCCCGTCGATCGAGGACGTACAGATTTCTCCCGACGGCCAGCTTCTGGCCTCCTCCGTCACCGACGGCGGAGAGCAGCGCCGGATCGTGGTGCGGCGCATATCGGACAACAGCGCCGTGTTCGCCATCGCCGCCGGTGACGCCAAGTTGCGGGATTTGCGCTGGGCGGGATCGGACCACATGGTGATCACCAGCTCTCGCACCAGCACGGCTCATGGCATCGTCGGCGGTCGCCGCGAGCACTATTTGGCGCTCCTGGTCGATATCAAGAACCGCAAGACCAAACACCTCCTCGCTCTTGAGGAGAACGCTATGAACGTGATCGCCCGCCAGCCGGAGGTGCGAACGATCGACGGCGCGCCCACGGTCTTCCTGAATGGCTTTCGCCTAAAGACCAATCGAGGTCTGGCCAACTCCACGACGCTCTATCTGACCGTTTTCCGCCACGACATCGCCAAGGGCCGCACCTCGGTAGTCGCCCAGGGTGAGGATGGCGTCGCCGATTGGGCGGTCGCGCCTGACGGCACGGTGTTGGCCCGGTCCATGTACAGTGAGCAGAGCGGCCGCTGGGCGCTGCAGATGCGCGACGGCGGCGGCTGGAAGATAGTGGCCGAGGATATCCTGCCGTTCGGGCCGCCCCGACTGCGCGGCCTTGGCCGCACGCCAAACTCCGTTGTGACCCTCTCGCCCAAGGAGGCGCGCGAGGGTGAAAGCGACGATGACGGCGCCGACGGCGAGCGCACTTTGAGGGAATATCGTCTCGATGGAACCTGGGACTTGCCGCTCGGCGCCAGCGAGCTGATCCACGATCCCGCCACGAGTCTCCTGATCGGGGCCAGCGAGATCAAGGGTGACGCCGGCCAATACGTCTTCTTCGGTCCCAAGGCGGAAGCCGCCTGGCGGGCTATCGTACGCGCCTATCCCGACCAGCAGGCGGCGTTGGTGTCCTGGGCCGACAACCGCCGCCGGATCGTGGTGAAGGTCGACGATCCCAAGATGGGGCCGGCCTACGCCCTGGTGGACCTGGACGCCAAATCCGCCGCCTGGATCGGCGATGTTTATCGCGACATTGCCGAGACGGACGTCTCGCCCATGCAGGCGATCTCCTACAAGGCGCAGGACGGGCTGGAGATCACCGGCTATCTCACCCTGCCACGCGGCAAGCCGGCCAAGAACCTGCCGCTGATCGTCCTGCCCCATGGCGGCCCCGCCGTCCGCGACAGCCCCGGCTTCGACTGGTGGAGCCAGGCGCTGGCCTCACGCGGATATGCCGTGCTGCAGCCGAACTTCCGAGGTTCGGGCGGCCTGGGGGCCGCCTTCATGGCGGCAGGCTTTGGCGAATGGGGTCGCAAGATGCAGACGGACGTCAGCGATGGCGTAAAGCATCTAGCTAAGCTGGGGATCATCGACCCCAAGCGGACCTGCATTGTCGGCGCCAGCTACGGCGGCTACGCCGCCTTGGCCGGCGTGACGGTCGAGCAAGGCGTCTATCGCTGCGCCGTATCCGTCGCCGGAGTCGCCGACCTCCGCAGAATGCTCCAGATACAGTCCGGCCCTGGCAAGCGTAACTATCCGGCTTTGCGCTACTGGACCAACTTCATGGGCGCTGACGGCGCGCGAGACCCCGACCTGACGCCGATCTCCCCCGCTATGCAGGCCGCGAAAGCCGACGCCCCGATCCTGCTGATCCACGGCAAGGACGACACCGTCGTCCCCTATGACCAGAGCCGCTACATGGCTGAAGCCCTTAAGAAGGCTGGGAAGCCGTATGAGCTCATCACCCTGACTGGCGAGGATCACTGGCTCTCACGCGGCGCCACCCGTCTGCAGATGCTCCAAGCCACCGTCGCCTTCCTCGAACGCGAGAACCCGCCGAACTGACTTTCCCACGCAGCTAGGCTAAAGATGCTTGCATATCAGATATGTAAGTTGTTACATATCTGATATGGACTATATAGCGCAAAAGGGAGCGTCGGCCTTCGGTTCACGTCTCCGCCGCCTCATCGATCGCCTCGACCGCGAGGTTCAGGACATCTATCGCAGCGCCGATGTTGGCTTTGAGCCGCGCTGGTTCTCGGCCTTCATCGCCATCCGCGACGCCGGCTCCCTGACCGTGGGCGAGATCGCCGAGCGGACGGGCGTCACCCACGCCGCCGTCAGCCAGGTGCGCTCCGCCATGGAGGCCGCCGGCCTGGTCCAGTCGGAGTCCGACCCCAGCGACGGCCGCGTCAAACGCCTGAGCCTCACACCCAAAGGCGTCGCCGAAGCCGAGCGGCTGGAACCGCTGTGGGCCGCCATCGCCGCGGCCACCGACCAGTTCCTGGGCGAAGGCGCGCCGCAGATGCTGGCCCAGCTGGACGGCCTGGATACCGCCCTCTCCCGCCAGGGACTCAAGGATCGCGTGATCGAGCAGATGAAGGCCAAAGGCAAATGAACCGCGCCCTGCCCTTCGCCCTGGCCGCCGCGCTGCTCGCCACAGCCGCCGGGCCCGCTTTCATCCAGACCCCCGCCGCCGCTCAGGTCGTGCGCATAACCCCCGCCCAGACCGCCGCCGCCCTCGCCGAGATCAAGAAGCAGGTCCGCGAAAGCTACGTCTTCCCCGAGCGGCGGGAGACCATCATCAAGGCCCTCGACGCGGCCCAGGCGTCAGGCCGCTACGCCGTGACCGACCCGTTCGAGCTGGCCGCCCGCATTGGCGAAGACCTGGGAACCTCCAGCCGCGACAAGCACATGGGCCTGAGCTGGAGCCCCGCGCAGTACGCCACCGCGATCGCGCCTCGGACCGCCGCTGGCGACGACGGCTCCTACTGGCGCAACCGCGCCATCCGCGAAAACAGCGGCCTGACCGAGCAGAAGATCCTGCCGGGCAATGTCCGGTACGTGAAGCTGGCGCCCTTCCTCTGGCAGGATGATCTATCGCCCGCCGCCTATGACGGCGCCATGCGCTTCCTGGCCGGCGGCGACGCGGCGATCATCGATCTGCGCGGCAATGGCGGCGGCTCGCCCGTGGCGGTGCGCTATCTGACCGACCACTTCATGCCGGCGGGCCAGCGGCTGATGTCCTTCCACTTCGGCGGCGAGACGCCGGAACTTTCAACCACCGTCGAGCCCAAGGTCGGCCGCGTGAAGGCGCCGCTCTATGTCCTGATCGACGGCGGGGTCGCCTCAGCGGGCGAGGAGTTCGCCTATCACGTGGAGCAGTTCAAGCTGGGCGAGCTGGTGGGTCAGACCACGGCCGGCGCGGCGAACCGCAACAACCTGAACCCCATCGCGCCAGGCTTCATCTTCAGCATCTCGGTCGGCCGTCCCGAACACCCGGTCAGCAAGACCAACTGGGAGGCGGTCGGCGTCAAGCCGGCGGTCGAGACTCCCGCCGCCAAGGCCCTCGATGTCGCCCTGGTCCGGGCGTTGGAGAAGCTTGAGGCCGCGGCAGCCCCCGCCGAGAAGGCTAAATATGCCTGGGCTCGCGTCGACGCGGCCGCCCGCGCCAATCCCGTCGCCCTGTCTGGTTCGCCCGCCGCCTATGCCGGAACGTTCGGCGAGATGGCGGTCAACGATTCGGCCGAGGGCCTGATGTTCGTGGCCCCCAACCGTCCGCCGGCGCGCCTGACGCCGCTGGCGCCCGATCTCTTCGCCATCGACGGCTCGGTCCGCCGCGCCCGCTTCGTCCGCACGGGCGGCGCGGTCACGGGTCTGGAACTGCTGCGCGAGAACGGCGAGGTCAAAGCCTATCCAAAGGGCTAGTACGCTTGCCACCGGGCGGCTTTTAGCCTAGAGACACCGCCTTTCCGGAACCGCCTGGCTCGTTTGGCATGCCATGGCGGTTCGTCATGCTTGTAGAGGACGGCGCTTCGGCGCCGACGCAAAATGCCTAAGTTGAAGACCAAGTCGGGCGCTAAAAAGCGCTTCAAACTGACGGCCACCGGCAAACTGAAAGCCGGTGTGGCGGGCAAGCGCCACCGTCTGATCAGCCACAACGGCAAGTACATCCGCCAACAGCGCGGCACGAAGGTCATGAGCGCGGCGGACACCCGCACGATCAAGACCTACCTGCCCTACGGCCTGTAAGAGGAGCGCTGACACATGGCACGCGTTAAACGGGGCGTAACCGCCCACGCTAAGCACAAGAAGGTTCTGGAGCAGGCCAAGGGTTTCTATGGCCGCCGCAAGAACACCATCCGCACGGCCAAGGCCGCGGTGGACAAGGCCGGCCAGTACGCCTACCGCGACCGCAAGGTCCGCAAGCGTAACTTCCGCTCGCTCTGGATCCAGCGCATCAACGCCGCCGCGCGTCTGGAAGGCTTCACCTATTCGCAGTTCATCCACGGCCTGGGCAAGTCGGGCATCGAGATGGACCGCAAGGTCCTGGCCGACATCGCCGGCCAAGACCCGGTCGCGTTTAAGGCCATCGCCGACAAGGTTCGCGCCGCGCTGGCTTAAGGTCTTGGGGCTCTAGTCCCTCGAGTTTGAAAAGCCCTCCGGTGCGAACCGGGGGGCTTTTTGCTGCGCGCTTCCCTAGTTTCAACCCAGCCCGAAACCGCTTAGACCAGCCCCGCCCGAAGCCGAATTAGCAAAATGACCGATCTCGCCACGCTCGAAGCTGACATCACCGCCCAGATCGCCGCCGCCGGCGACGTCGCCGCCATCGAGGCGGTCCGCGTCTCGGCGCTCGGCAAGTCCGGGTCCGTCTCCGCCCTGCTGAAAACCCTCGGCGCCATGAGCCCCGAGGAGCGCAAGGAGCGCGGCGCGCAGATCAACGCCGTCCGCGACCGGGTGCAGACCGCCCTGACAGAGAAAAAGGCCCTGCTGGAGACGGCCGAGCTCGACGCCCGCCTGGCGTCCGAGACCCTCGACCTCACCCTGCCCGCCCCGCACCGCCGCAAGGGCTCGGTCCACCCGACCATGCAGACCATGGACGAGATGGTCGCCATCTTCGCCGAGATGGGCTTCGCCGTGGCGGAGGGCCCGGACATCGAGGACGACTTCCACAACTTCACCGCCCTGAACTTCCCCGAGAAGCACCCGGCGCGTGAGATGCACGACACCTTCTTCTTCAATCCGAAGGAAAGCGGCGAGCGCATGCTGCTGCGCACGCACACCAGCCCCGTGCAGGTGCGCACCATGCTGTCCCAGAAGCCCCCGATCCGGATCATCGCCCCGGGCCGCACCTATCGCTGCGACAGCGACGCGACCCACACCCCGATGTTCCATCAGGTCGAAGGCCTGGTGATCGACAAGGCCATCCACATGGGCCACCTGAAGTGGACCCTGGAGACCTTCCTCGCCCGCTTCTTCGAGACGGACGCGGTCACCACGCGCTTCCGACCGCACCACTTCCCCTTCACCGAGCCCAGCGCCGAGACCGACGTCGGCTGCGACCGCTCGGGCGGCGAGATCAAGATCGGCACGGGCAGCGACTGGCTGGAGATCCTGGGCTGCGGGATGGTCCATCCCAATGTGCTCAAGGCCTGCGGCATCGACCCGAACGAGTACCAGGGCTTCGCCTTCGGCATGGGCGTCGATCGCCTGGGGATGTTGAAGTACGGCATGCCCGACCTGCGCGACATGTTCTCGTCGGACAGCCGCTGGCTGGGCCACTACGGGTTCAGCGCCTTCTCCGCGCCGAACCTGGCCTCGGGCCTCAGCTGATGAAGCTGCCCGACAGCCCCTTCACGGCGGTGGACTGGTCGGCGATCGAGCCCACGGTCCATCCCGGCGACACCGGAACGGCGACCTGGCGCACGATCAATGTCGGCGACATGCGCATCCGCCGCGTCGACTATTCGCCCGGCTATTTCGCCGATCACTGGTGCGACCGCGGCCACGTGATCTTCGTGCTTGAGGGCGAGTTGATCAGCGAGCTGAAGGACGGCCGCAAGAACGTCCTCACCGCCGGCATGAGCTATCACGTCTCCGATTTCGGCGACCCCGCACACCGCTCGTCGACCTCGGTCGGCGCCAAGCTGTTCATTGTAGACTGACCGATGAAATTCACCCTCTCCTGGCTCAAGGACCACCTCCAGACCGACGCGACGATCAGCCAGGTCGTCGACGCCATGACCATGGCGGGTCTCGAGGTCGAACACGTCACCGATCCGGCCACCAAGCTGGCGCCGTTCACGGTCGCCAAGATCGTCGAGGCGGTTCAGCACCCCAACGCCGACCGCCTGCGCGTCTGCCAGGTCGATACGGTGGACGGCCGGAAAGAGATCGTCTGCGGCGCCCCGAACGCGCGCGCGGGCCTGACCACCATCTACGCCCCCATCGGCGCCTATGTGCCGGGCCTGGGCGTCACCCTGGTCGAGAAGCCGGTTCGCGGCGTCGTCTCCAACGGCATGCTCTGCTCGGCGTCCGAGCTTGAGGCCGCCGGCGACAGCGACGGCATCATGGAGTTGCCCGACAGCCTGGCCGTCGGAACGCCCGCCGTGGACGCGCTCGGCCTGGAAGGCGTCATCGACTTCGAGGTCACCCCCAACCGTCCCGACTGGCTGGGCGTCAACGGCATCGCCCGCGATCTGTCCGCCGCTGGCCTCGGGACCTTCATCGACCGCAAGATCGAACCTGTCCCTGGCAAGTTCCCCTGCCCCATCACGGTGAAGGTCGATGGCGACGCCTGCCACATCTTCGCCGGCCGCCTGATCAAGGGCGTCAAGAACGGCCCGTCGCCCAAGTGGCTGGCTGATCGCCTGCTGGCCATCGGCCTGCGCCCGATCAACACCCTTGTCGATATCACCAACCTGATCACCTACGACCGCGCCCGCCCCCTGCACGTCTATGACGCCGCAAAGCTGGTCGGAAACGTGATCGAGGCGCGCCTGGGCAAGACCCCGGCCCAGGCCGGTCCGGCGCATGAGCCCTCGCCCGAGAAGCACTCGGACGAGCAGCTGATCGCCCTGGACGGCAAAACCTACGACCTGTCGTCGGACATGTCGGTCATCGCCGACGCTGGCGGCGAGCGTCCCATCGGTATCGGCGGCGTCATGGGCGGCGAGTCCACCGGCTGCTCCGACGACACCATCGACGTCTTCGTCGAGGCCGCGTGGTTCGACCCGATTCGCACCGCCCAGACCGGTCGCACCACCGGCATCAACTCCGACGCCCAGTACCGCTTCGCCCGGGGCGTCGATCCGGAAAGCTGCGCGGCCGGCGTCGAGCTGGCCACACGGATGATCATCGACCTCTGCGGCGGCGAGCCGTCAGAGATCACCGTCGTCGGCAAGGCGCCAGCCGCGCCCGCCCCGGTCGCCTTCGACCCTGCCTATGTTCAGCAACTGTCGGGCCTGTCGGTCAGCACCGACAAGACCAACGCCATCCTCACCGCCCTAGGCTTCAAGGTTGAAGGCGGCATGGTCACCCCGCCGTCCTGGCGCCGCGATGTGCATGGCAAGGCCGACCTGGTCGAGGAAGTGGCTCGCATCGCCGGCTTCGACAGCCTGCCGTCCACGCCCCTGCCGGAAGTCGCCCGCGCCGTCGGCGGGGTGCTGACGCCCAAGCAGGCTCGCGCCCGCCTCGCCCGCCGCGCCCTCGCGGCCGCCGGCTATCAGGAAGCCGTCACCTGGTCGTTCACCTCCAAGGCCACGGCCGAGGCGTTCGGCGGCGGTCAGCCTGACCTTGTGCTCGCCAACCCGATCGCGGCCGAACTCGACTGCATGCGCCCGTCGATCCTGCCCAACCTGATCGAGGCGGCCGGCCGCAACGCCCGCCAGGGCTTCCCCGATGTCGCCCTGTTCGAGGTCGGCCCGGTGTTCCACAGCGACCGTCCCGACGGCCAGCGCACCGCCGTAACCGCCATCCTGGCCCCCCACGCTCCGCGCGGCTGGGACAAGCGTCCCGCCGACGACGTCTACACGGTCAAGGCCGACCTTTTGGCCCTGCTGGAGGAGATGGGCGCGCCTGTCGCCTCCCTGCAGACCGCCCAGGGTTCGGCCAGCCCCTGGTGGCATCCAGGCCGTTCCGCCCGCCTGCAGCTCGGCCCCAAGGCCGTACTGGCCGAGTTCGGCGAGATCCACCCGGCGGTCCTCAAGACCCTCGACGTGGCCGGTCCTGTCTATGCCTTCGAGATCTGGCTGGAGACCGTGCCCGAACCGAAGAAGAAGGCTTTGAAGACCAAGCCCGCCTACACCGGCTCGGCCCTCATGCCGCTCACCCGCGACTTCGCCTTCGTGGTGGAAGCGGGCAAGCCGGCGGGCGACCTGATCAAGGCGGCGCTGGGCGCCGACAAGACCCTGGTCACCGCCGCCCGTGTCTTCGACGTCTACCAGGGCCCCGGCGTCGCCGACGGCTTCAAGTCCATCGCCCTCGAGGTCGTGGTCCAGCCGGTCGACCACACCCTGACCGACGCCGAAATCGAAGCCCTCTCAGCCAAGATCGTCGCGGCGGCGGAGAAGGCCGGAGCGAAACTGCGGGGGTGACCCCTGCGTGCTTCGAGACGCGCTCCGCGCTCCTCAGCATGACGAACTCTGAATCCGTCATCCTGAGGAGGCCGCAGGCCGTCTCGAAGGACGCACCTTGCTGCTAACGGCGCGTCAGGTTAAACCTCGACCCGCACACGGAGAACCTCGTCGGAATGCATCCGCGTTTTGACATCGCCGCAATGAACGCCGCGAGCCGCATGGCCTCGTGCGTTTCGCCGTGCGCCGCGCTCATGACCGCCACCATTAAAATTATGACCGTCTCCAATCGGACGGGGCGTCGGCGCGCGACCACTTAAAATAGCCGACAAAAGATCGCAGGATCTTCCAAAGCCCCGCTCCGGAAACGGACGCGGGGTTTTTGTCGTGCGGTCTTCGTCGGTCCAACCTCAAAGGACCCGAACGAAATGTCTTCTCTGCCCTACGCCTTCCCCCTTCCCGACGCGTCGCCCCAGCGATCCGTCGTTCACCTGCTGCTCGTCGCCGCGGCCAACGCCCAGGCGGCGCTTGAGGCCGTGCGCGCCGGCCTCGACCTATCCGGCGGCGAGCTGGCCGGCCTGACCCTCAAGCCCGTGGGCGAGATCGTCGAGGCCTCCCTGCGCGTGCGTGAACTCAGCGATGACGCCGCCGTACGCCTGACCGCCAACCTGGCCACGCGCCCCGGCGTCAGCTCGGCCCGCGTCGAGCACCTGTGGGGCAAGGCCTCGTGAAACCGGAGAGCGACAAACGCCGCCTGTTCATGATCAGCGCGGCCGACACCAATGACGCCCTGCTGCGCGTGCTCAACGTCGTGTCCGTGCAGCAGGCGCGTCTGCGCCGGGTCGAGGCCTCAACCACCGGCGAGGGCCTGACCATCGCCCTTGAGACCGATGACGAGGGCGATGAGCGCGCCGACCTGCTGGCCAGCCGCCTCGGCGCCTGTCTGGCGGTGCGCGGCGTCGGTTTCGGCTGGCGAATGTGACGCTCGCCAGCCCTCTTTTAGAACGGGATGATGTTCCGCTGCCGGCTATAGGCCAGATAGCCGATATTGGCGCCCAGGCGCAGGCCTACGCCCGCGCGGATCGGCGCCAGGGTGATGGTGTCCGCCCGCTGATAGTTCACGCCCAGGCCGCCGATCAGATAGGCCGAGCCCTCGACGCCGGGGAACCGGCGGAAGATCGCGTCCGGGTACTGCAGATTATAGCACAGGGTGAAGACCCGGCTGCCGTTGCCGCCGATGTCCCAGCCGATGGACGGACCCTGCCAGAAGGTTTCCTGGGTCGGACGCCCCTTCATGTAAAGCAGACCGCGGCCGTAGCGCGCCCCGATGGTGAAGGCGGCCGAGGCCTCCTCCCCCGCGATATAGGCCGTCGGACGGCCATTATCGGCGAAGATCTTCTCCACCGCCCCGCCCAGGGCCTCGGCGGTCACGCCCAGGAAATCCGAACCCTTCTGGACGATCTCGTCCATGGTGTAGGGATCGGCCTGCTGGGTCCCATCTTCGTTGAAGCTGCTTTGCGCCTCGCGCGGCTGGGCCGTGGCGCAGCCGCCCGTGGCGAGGGTCGCGATGCCGGAGGCGAGAAGAAGTCGGCGATCCATGGCGGGCCTTTCGAATCAGGAGCTTGGCCGAAAGTGACTGACCATTTCGTCGGGTTTGCGGCGGCAAGCTTAATGGGAAGTTAAGCCCCTATCCCATGGTCAAGCTGACGACCCGCTGACGCTTGTGACGCCATGATCCCTTCGGCCGCAGGCTCCGCGAGCGCGGGGATGATGCATGAGCCCGCGAATATGCTAGAGGCACCCCCATGACGACGCCTCTCGACAAGATCCGTAACTTTTCCATCGTGGCCCACATCGACCACGGCAAGAGCACCCTGTCCGACCGCCTCATCCAGGAGACGGGCGGCCTGACCGCGCGCGAGATGAGCGCCCAGGTTCTCGACAACATGGACATCGAGAAGGAGCGCGGCATCACCATCAAGGCGCAGACCGTGCGCCTGCACTACAAGGCCGACGACGGCGAGACCTACATCCTCAACCTGATGGACACGCCGGGCCACGTGGACTTCGCCTACGAGGTCAGCCGCAGCCTGGCCGCGTGCGAGGGCTCGATCCTGGTGGTCGACGCCTCGCAGGGCGTCGAGGCCCAGACCCTGGCCAACGTCTATTCGGCCATCGACAACAATCACGAGATCGTCCCGGTCCTCAACAAGATCGACCTACCGGCCGCCGAACCCGAGCGGGTGCGCGCCCAGATCGAGGACCTGATCGGTCTGGACGCCAGCGACGCGGTCCTGGCCAGCGCCAAGAGCGGCATCGGCATCCATGACGTGCTGGAAGCCATCGTCACCCGCCTGCCCGCCCCCAAGGGCGACATCGACGCCCCGCTCAAGGCCCTGCTGGTCGACGCCTGGTACGACGCGTACCTCGGCGTGGTCGTGCTGGTTCGCATCTTCGACGGCACGCTGAAGGCGGGTCAGCAGGTGCGCATGATGCAGACCGGCGCCACCCACCGCATCGACAAGGTGGGCGTGTTCAAGCCCAAGGCCACCGACGTGGACGTGCTTGGCCCCGGCGAGGTCGGCTTCTTCACCGCCAGCATCAAGGAAGTGGCTGACGCCGCCGTCGGCGACACCATCACCGACGAGAAGAAGCAGACCGCCCAGGCCCTGCCCGGGTTCAAGGACGTGCAGCCGGTCGTGTTCTGCGGCCTCTTCCCCGTGGACGCCGCTGACTTCGAGGACCTGCGCGCCGCGGTCGGCCGCCTGCGCCTGAACGACGGCAGCTTCACCTACGAGATGGAGAGCAGCGCGGCCCTGGGCTTCGGCTTCCGCTGCGGGTTCCTCGGCCTGCTCCACCTGGAGATCATCCAGGAGCGTCTGAGCCGCGAGTTCGACCTCGACCTGATCGCGACCGCCCCCTCGGTGGTCTACAAGATCATGATGCGCGACGGCAGCGAGATCGAGCTGCACAACCCCGCCGACATGCCCGATCCGATGCACATCGAGAGCATCCACGAGCCCTGGATCAAGGCGACGATCTTCACCCCTGACGAATACCTCGGCGGCGTGATCAAGCTGTGTCAGGACCGTCGCGGCGAACAGCGCGAGCTGTCCTATGTCGGCAACCGCGCCATGCTGGTCTACGACCTGCCGCTGAACGAGGTGGTGTTCGACTTCTACGACCGCCTCAAATCCATCTCCAAGGGCTACGCCTCCTTCGACTATCAGGTCGAGGCCTACCGCCCCGGCGACCTGGTGAAGATGTCGATCCTGGTCAACGCCGAACCGGTGGACGCCCTGTCCATGCTGGTCCACCGCGACCGGGCCGAAAGCCGTGGCCGCGGCATGTGCGAGAA
The DNA here is from genome assembly GCF_027474405.1 of Caulobacter sp. NIBR2454. Lineage (GTDB taxonomy): Bacteria > Pseudomonadota > Alphaproteobacteria > Caulobacterales > Caulobacteraceae > Caulobacter. The sequence goes on along the minus strand of NZ_CP114871.1, from coordinate 1,316,269 downwards.
GATGAAGGACCTCATCCCCCAGCACATGTTCGTCATCCCGATCCAGGCGGCCATCGGCGGCCGCATCATCGCCCGCGAAACCGTCCGCGCCCTGCGCAAGGACGTGACCGCCAAGTGCTACGGCGGCGACGCCTCGCGTAAGCGCAAGCTGCTCGACAAGCAAAAAGCCGGCAAGAAGCGCATGCGCCAGTTCGGCAAGGTCGAAATCCCCCAGGAAGCCTTCATCGCCGCCCTGAAAATGGACGGGGATTGATCGTCATTTGAAGCATTTACGCGTCTCGGCATCGAGACGCGTAAATGCTTCAACATGACGGGTGAAAGCGCTGCTTTTGACCTTCCACGCCGCAGAGCAGCTGCGGCGGCGAAACCTTGATGTCACCTGGATCGAGGCTGCAGTCCGCTCGCCTGCATGGCGGAAGCCTGATCCCATCGACCCGGTGATCGAGCGGCGCTTCCTGCCTATCCCCGAAAACGGCGGGCGCGTTGCGGGTGGCCTGCGTGGAGACTGACCAGCACATCCGCGTTAAAACAGCGATGTTCGACCGCAACGCCGGGCGCAGGCCATGACCGATCAGACCTATGATCCGCAAGCTGACGCAGCCTATCTCAGGCTGGCGAAGGGCGATGTCGTCGAAAGCGCCGAGGTCTCTCCGGGCGTCGTGCTCGACTACGACGCCGAGGGTCGCATCCTTGGGATCGAGATCATAGGCGCCTCGAAGGTTGTGGCGCCGGGCGATTGGTCCAAGGCTCGCCTGCCAGGCTCGCAGCCCCACGCGGCGGAATAGCCCTGCGTGCTTCGAGACGCGCTTTCGCGCTCCTCAGCATGACGAGCTTTGTTGCTTTACTGAGTCCGTCATCCTGAGGAGGCCGAAGGCCGTCTCGAAGGACGCACCGCCTTGAGATCGACACCGTCGGCGTGCGAGCATCCCTCCATGCGCATGACCGTCGTCCTCATCGCCCTCGCCCTCGCCGCCCCGGCCGCCGCGCAGGATCAGCCGACCGACGTCTCACCCGTCACCGTCATGCCGGCGGGCGATCCGCCCAAGCTGACCGCCAGCTTCCCCGCCGAGGGGGCGGAGGTCACCGCCGGCCTGCTGGCCCTGAAGCTGACCTTCGACCAGCCCATGGACCCCAAGGGCTGGCGCCTTGCAGATGTTGACGCCAACGCCCCGCTGGAATGCCTGGGCGCGCCGCGCCTGCTGCGGGACGAGAAAAGCTTCGTGGTCCTGTGCCGCACCTTGCCGGGCAAGCGCTACGCCGTGGCCCTGAACGCCCCCGCCGCCGCTCCCCCGACGCCCGACACGACGGCCTTCGCCAATCTGGGCGGCCGCAGCGCCCTGCCCGCCACCCTGGCCTTCGGGACCAAGCCACGCGGCGAAGACCCCGTCCGCACCCTCAAGGCCGCCATGACCGCCGCCGGCCTCAGCGACATCGACAGTCCCGTGGTGGACACGCCGTCGATCAAGGTGGGCGTGCTGCCGCGGTAGCTCCCCTTCGCCCTTTGGGAGGCGGGCATACGCGTTTCATCCAAAGCTCGCTTCCCTAGGCCTTGCGCCCAGGGTCCCTGCATCCGATGCCGCGCACGCCCCCCTTTGCCTCCCGCCCGCCGCCCGGTCCATGATCATGCGGACGACTCGGGAGACGCCGATGGCCGAAGACGATGACCTGGAGCTGCTGAGACAGGCGGTGCGCGACCTGCAGGCCGAAAGCTTCGCCACCCGCGCCCTGCTGCCCTGGCTGATCGGCGTGGCCGTCAGCGGCTTCAGCGACGACCCCGAAGGCCGCCTGCGCGAACTGCACGAGGTCGCCCAGGGCCGGCTCTACGAGATGGACATCGGCGGCGACGAGGAAGCCGTCACCCGCCTGAAAGACCGCGCCTCCCTGGTCCTCGACGACTGGATCAACTCCATCCAGATCGAGCGGGGGGAGGAGTAGGATGGTAGGTAGAGAATGAGCAACGAACCGACCCATAGCTTCATTGAGTTTTCCCGCTCAATGCTGCTTCAGCTGTTACAGCGCGTGGCGGAGAATGGCACTCGCATCTGTAGCTGGCTTGTCGTCGGCAATGCCGGTGCCATCGTCATAGTATTTAACGCCGTGATCGCGGGGAGCAGCTGCGATCCGCTTTTGATGTCCAATGCCACGAAGGCCTTCTCAGTAGGCTTGATCGCCGCATTTGCCGGCGCGGTCGGTGCGTATGGCGTCGATTTACGGACTATCTATTTGTTGTCAGGGCAGCAAACCAGTCTCACGGCTTTACATTTATATGCCCACGAAATGGATAAACTTGAACCAAATTCTGAGAATCTTGAAGATATAAAAGAACTCAACGAAAAGATTCAGTCAGAAAATAACTCGATTCAAGAATTTACCAGAAAACTTCAGCGGAGATATCTTATATTTATACCTATAACGCTATACATTATATCGGCCTTCGCATTTCTAACGGGGGCAACACTTCCAATTTTTTACTCTGAGGCGGTTTCCAGCTGTCGAAGCCCCTAATGGTTTTTGGCGCTGTAGGTCGCGTCCTAGACGCCGTGATCGGCTCCCCGACGTGACCTACACCCGACCACGGGCGCTAAAGGGGTGCATGCCCTCTCACCCCACCACGAACCTCGGCTCGTAGGTCACCGGGAAGTTCACCGAGCGGGCGATGAAGCAGACGCGGCTGATCTCGTGGTGGATCGCTTCGGCGCGGACCAGATCGGCGCCTTCCTGCACGGCGATGACGGGGCGCAGGACCGCGCGCACGAACCGTCCGGCGCCGTCGGGGGTGCTTTCGCCCACCCCCACCGGCTCGTCCTCATAGCTCGTGACCACGATCCCCGCCGCGCTGGCCAGGTGCAGGTACCAGAGCATATGGCAGGCCGAGAGCGAGGACAGCAGCAGGTCCTCGGGGTTGGGCAGGCTCGGGTCGCCGCCCAGCCGGGGGTCGTTGGAGCAATGCGTCACCGGCTTGCCCGGCGTGGCGATGTCCCAGGTCCGGTCATAGCCGCGATAGGTCCTGGTCCCCTCCCCGCGATCCCCGGTCCAGACGACGCGGCTGGTGAATTCGTGCTCGTGCGACATGGATCCCTCCCGGCGCCGACGCGGCGCGATCCGTCTGATAAGCCTTTACGGCGGCCCGGACAAAAGCCGCGCGGCCCCATTCGACGCGCCGGCCGCGACATTGGTCGCTGCGGCTCAGCTGGCGGGGATTTGCCCCGACTTATCCACCCCCACCTCACCTCCCGTACTCTTGCCCCGTCTCCGCTGCACGGAAGGGCGCGCGGCCAGCGCCGTAGCTGTGGCGGGGATGCGGTCGAGCGGGTAGCGCTCCGCCGGGCGCGTTGCTGATCGTGCGGCCCGTCAGGGCGCGGCATTTGCAGCCTCCGTCTCAATCGGCACGTCCGCCCCTGGTTCGCCAGGCCCAGTTCGGACGGTGACAGGACGCCCTCGGATGTCGCCACAGGCGTGGGAGCGTACACTCATGCGGTCCGGGACCTCCTCGCTGGAGGGGGCCCGCCCGTCGCGGGCATCGTCGGAAAGGCGTTAAGAGCGCAGCCCCCCGACGGCTCTCGCAAAACGATCGCGCGGAGCGGACGGGCCTACGTCGAACCGGCAAACTCCACCCTCTTTCGCCTGACGCAGGCCAGGCCGTTCCGCCGCCCTTCCAACCTTTCGGGTTCAAGCCCGTGGGGGTGCTCAGCTGTGCCCAAAAATCCTCGTCACCCTAGGCCTTGTGCCTAGGGCCCAGAGACTCCGCATCGGCCGCGTGGGCGAAGCGGCCTCCACCACAACGAACTCAGGACCTCAGCCGTGTCTGGATCCTCGCCACAAGGGCGAGGATGACGGGTTAGCTGAAAGGCCTCCTTTTCCCATCGAGGGAGAAGGGAGAATCCACTACCGCCCTCAAACCAGGACCTGACCCGCCGAGGTGCGCGAACAGCACGCGGAGCGCCAGCGCCGGCTTTCCCTCACCCCGGCTTCCACCCCATACTGACCCCGCACGCCACGCGGGACCCGCCATGCACTTCATGATCCAACTGCTCAACTCGCTGGACGAGCTGATCTTCCGGGTGATGAGCTGGCTGCTGTTCTATCCGCTGACCCTGTGGCGCACCCTGCGCTCGCCGGCGGCGATGATGACCTATGCCGAGCGCGAACTGACCTACACCGAAGACAAGCGGTACGACGACGCGGTCAGCCCGCCCCTGTTCCTGTTCCTGTCGGTGCTGGTCTCGCATGCGATCGAGCTGGCCCTGGTGGGCGACAGTCCGATGATCGCCAACCGCCACGGGCTGTCAGCCGTGGTCGATGACGATTCCAGCCTGCTGATGCTGCGGGTGATCTTCTTTGGCCTGTTCCCGCTGGTCATGGCCGTGATCCTGCTGCGCAGGCGCGGAATCAAGCTGATGCAGCAATCCCTGAAAGGGCCGTTCTACGCCCAGTGCTATGTGGCGGCGCCCTACGCCCTGGCGGTCAGTCTTTCGGCGTCGCTCCTGCAGACGCATCGCACCTGGATCCTGCTCGCCGGCCTGGCGCTGCTCGCCATCGCCCTCGTCTGGTACGTGGCGGTCCAGGCCCTGTGGTTCGCCCGCGAGCTGAAGATCACGGCGTTGCGCGGCCTGACGACCGCGCTCCTTGGCACGGCCGCGGCGCTGGCCATCTTCATCGTGGCCGGCGCCCTGTTTCGATAGAGGCCGGCCGGTCGCGGGCGCCTAGCGCTTGACGTCCAGCCCTTCGCCGTCGAGCAGGGCCTGCACGTCGGTCGCCGAGACCAGGTTGAAGTCGCCGAACACGGCGTGCTTCAGGGCGCCGGCCGCCAGGCCGAACTCCACCGCGTCGGCGTCGTCCATGCCGGTCAGCAGGCCGTGCAGCACCCCGGCGGCGAACGCGTCGCCCCCGCCGATGCGGTCCACCACTCCGGCCAGCGGGAAGGCGCGGGTGATGTGCTCGCCCCCGTCGCGCGACAGGATCACCGCCGACAGCTCGTGATGGTCGGCGGACGGCGTCAACCGCACGGTCGAGGTCATGCGCTTGAGGTTCGGGAACACCTCGAACGCCCGCTCGGCCGCCTTGCGGCGGCGCACCTGGGCGGACTCGTCCAGGAAGCTCTCGCCCAGGATCAGGGCGATGTCGCGGTCGTTGACGAAGGCGAGATCCGCACAGTCCAGGATCTGGCGCAGCACGGCCGGGCCGTCACCGTTCCAGGCGGCCCACATCTTGGCGCGATAGTTGCCGTCGAAGCTGACCGGAACGCCCAGCTTGCGGGCCGTCTGGGCCGCCTTGACCACCGCATTGGCCGCGGCCGGCCCCACCGCCGGCGTCACGCCCGAGACGTGGAACCAGTCGGCGCCGTCCAGTTCGCGCTCCCAGTCGATGGCGTCCTCGCCGGCCAGGGCGAAGGCCGAGCCGGCGCGGTCATAGGTGACCTCCGACGGCCGCACCACCGCGCCAGGCGACAGGAAGTACAGACCCATCCGCCCTTCGACAAAGCGCAGGCTACGGGTATCGACCCCGTGCCGGCGCAGCTCGTCACGGGCCGCGCGGCCAAGCGGATTGTCAGGCAGGATCGAGACCGTCGCCGCATCGTGGCCGAACTTGGCCAGGGACACGGCCACATTGGCCTCCGCCCCGCCGACGCAGACGTTCAGCCGGGCCGACTGCAGCAGCAGCTCATTGGTGGGAGCAGACAGGCGCAGCAGCACCTCGCCGAAGCAGACGACACGGCTCAACTTAGGTCTCCTACGGAATCAGCGGGCCAGCCAGCCGCCGTCCACCGGCAGCGTGATTCCGTGAACATAGTCCGAAGCGGCGGCGGCAAGGAACACCGCGGCGCCCCCAAGATCGCTCGCTTGGCTCCAGCGGCCGGCCGGGATGCGCGCCAGGATCGAGGCGTTGCGCTCGGCGTCGGCCCGCAGGGCTTCGGTATTGTTGGTCTCCACATAGCCTGGGGCGATGGCGTTGACGTTGATCCCCTTGGCCGCCCACTCGTTGGCCAGGATCTTGGTCAGGCCCGCCAGGCCGCTCTTGGACGCCGTATAGGACGGCACGCGAATGCCGCCCTGGTACGAGAGCAAGCTGGCGATGTTGATCACCTTGCCGCCGCCTTGGCTGATCATCTGACGCGCCACGGCCTGGGTCAGGAAGAACACGACCTTCAGGTTCGTATCCATCACCGCGTCCCAGTCGGCTTCGCTGAACTCGATCGAGTCCGCGCGGCGAATGATGCCGGCGTTGTTGACCAGGATGTCCAGCTTGCCGAAGGCGGCGACCGTCTCGTCCACCACCCGCTGCACCGGCTCGGTCGAACCGAAGTCGGCCTTGATGGACAGGAACTTGCGCCCCGTCGCCTCGATGGCCGCTTGGGTTTCGGTCGGCTCGCTGCGGCCGGCGACGGCCACGTCCGCGCCGGCTTCCGCCAGGGCGATGGCGATCGCCTGGCCGATGCCGGTGTTGGCGCCGGTGACAAGGGCGGTCTTGCCCTCAAGGCTGAAGAGCTTGCTCATAATGGGCCTACTTCAGCTGGCAGATGTCGAGGACGTTCATGTCCGTATAGTCCAGGTTCTCGCCGCCCATGGCCCAGATGAAGGTGTAGTTGGCGGTGCCCGAGCCCATGTGGATCGACCACGGCGGGCTCATGACGGCTTCTTCGTTGGCCAGAACGATGTGACGCATCTCGTCCGGCTCGCCCATGTAGTGGAACACGCGGTCGTTCTCACCCAGGCCGAAGTAGAAATAGACCTCCGAACGGCGGTCATGCAGGTGGGGCGGCATGGTGTTCCACACGCTGCCCGGCTTCAGGACGGTCATGCCCAGCAGCAGCTGAGCCGACTTGCAGGTGGTGGGAACGATGTACTGGTAGATGGTGCGCTCGTTGGAGGTCTCCAACGCGCCGCGCTCCAGCGGGATAGCGTCGGCGAACACCAGCTTCTTGGTCTCGAAGGCCACGTGGGCCGGAACGCTGGTGATGTAGAACTTGGCCGGGTTGGCGGCGTCGAGGGACTCGAACACCACGTCCTTGGAGCCCATGGTCACATAGATGCCGTCGCGCGGTTCGATCTCGAACACCACGCCGTCGACCGTGACCTTGCCCTTGCCTTCGCCCACGTTGATGGCGCCCAGTTCGCGGCGCTCCAGGAACGGGTGACCGGCGGCCGAGGCCGGCTCGGTCTGGTGCGGCAGGACCACCGGCTTGCTGACCGGAGCCGCGCCGCCGACGATGAAGCGCTCGTTGTGCGAATAGTTCAGGCTGATGCCGTCGGCCTCGAACAGGTCCTGCATCAGGTAACGGTCGCGCAGCTCGTCGTTGGTGACGCCGAACATCATGTCCGGATGGGTGGCGTGATAGGTCTTGGCGAACATGGCTCTAAGTCTCCGAACGTGTTTTGTGGGGGATCAGGCGGCGGCCGGCGCGGCGGTCAGCGGACGATCCAGTTTGTAGGCCTGCTTGGGCAGGTTGTAGGCGAGATCGACGACGGTTTGCGCCGCCTCGTCGATATCCATGCGATGCTCGGCCACCAGCTTGGCCAGGAACGAACTATCCACACGACGGGCCACATCGTGGCGCGCCGGGATCGACAGGAACGCCCGGGTGTCATCGTTGAAGCCGACGGTGTTGTAGAAGCCCGCCGTCTCGGTGACCTGCTCGCGGAAGCGCATCATGCCTTCCGGGCTGTCGTGGAACCACCAGGACGGACCCAGCTTCAGGGTCGGATAATGCCCGGCCAGCGGGGCCAGCTCGCGGCTGTAGGTGGTCTCGTCCAGGGTGAACAGGATGATCGACAGGCGCGGATCGTTGCCCAGTTTGTCCAGCAGCGGCCGCAGGGCCTGGACGTATTCGGTCTTGGCCGGGATGTCGGCGCCCTTGTCGCGGCCATAGGCCTCGAACAGCTGGCGGTTGTGGTTGCGGGTCGAGCCCGGGTGAATCTGCATGACCAGCCCGTCATCCAGGCTCATCTTGGCCATCTCGGTCAGCATCTGCGCCCGGAACAGCTCCGCTTTTTCGGGGGTCACATCGCCCTTCAACAAGCTGAGGAACAGCGCTTCGGCGTCCACCGCCGACAGGTCCGCCGTCGCCGCCGTGGGGTGGCCATGGTCCGTGGAGGTGGCGCCGGCGGCGATGAAGTCGGCTCGGCGCGAACGGTGCGCCTCCAGATAGCCGGCCCAGCTATAGACGTCCTGGCCCGACAGCTCTGCGAAGGTCTGGAAGGCGTCGCCGCTACGCTCGTCCTCGAAGTCGATGACCGCGTCCGGGCGATAGGCGGTGACCACCCGCCCCTTCCAGCCGCTGTCGCGGATGGCGTGGTGATGCTTCAGGCTTTCGTGCGGCCCCTCGGTGGTGGCCAGCAGCTCGATGTTGAAGCGCTCGAACAGGGCGCGCGGTTTGTAGGCGTCGGTCGCCAGATGCGCGTTGATCTCGTCGAAATACTTATCCGCGTTGTCCGCGCTCAGGCGATCCTTGAAGCCGAAGACCTTGGCGAAAACGTAGTTCAGCCACAGCCACGAGGGGGTGCCGCGGAACAGATGGAAATTCGATGCGAACAGCTTCCAGGCCTTGCGGGGGTCAGTGTCCGGGACGCCGGCCTTGGACGGGACCCGCAGATCCTTCAGCGCGATCCCCTGGCTGTAGAGCATCCGGAACAGGTAGTGGTCGGGCGCCAGCAGCAGGTCACAAGCGTCCTCGAAAGGTGCGTTGGTCGAGAACCAGGACGGGTCGGTGTGCCCGTGCGGGCTGATGATCGGCAGCTTCTCGACCAGACCGTAGAGCTCCCGCGCGATCGCGCGCGTGGTCGGGTCGGCCGGAAAAAGGCGGTCGTCGTGGAGGATGAGCGGCTGAGCCATGAATAAGCGCTCCTGGGTTTCCCGGCGCGGAGACTTCAACGTCCCCGTTCTGCGGGCGTGGTAACCGGTGTCATAGATTGAAGCAAGCTTGAGGGCTCACTTCCTGGGCGGCGGCGCCGAAGACTCGCGCACGACGAGCGACGGCACAATACGTTCCGGCTCCGCTTTCAGCTCGCGCGGCTCCTGGCCGCCGGCGATCAGCTTCAGGGCGGCCATGCGGCCGACCTCGCGGGTGGGAATACGGATGGTGGTCAAAGGCGGCCAGACGCGCGAGGCGATCTGGAAATCGTCGAAACCGACGACGGTCAAATCCGCCGGCACCGTCAGCCCTGCCCGGCGGGCGGCCTGCAGGGCGCCCGCGGCCATTTCGTCATTACCGGCGAAGATGGCGGTGGGCCGGGGGCTGCGCGTCAGCAGGGTCTCGGCGGCCGCCAGGCCGGATTCAAAGGTATAGGCGCCCTCGACCACATGATCGGGATTCAGCTTCAGACCGGATTCGGCCAGACCATCCTCGAACCCGCCGCGCCGCTCGTGCGAGGACCGGAAGGTGTCGGGACCGGAGATGAAAGCCACCTCGGTATGCCCCAACTCGGCGATGTGCTGGGCCGCTTTCATGGCGCCCAGCCGGTCGCGACCGACGATCATGCGCTCGGCATCGTCAACGGGCACCGAGGCGATGCGGATGTACTCGCAGCCGATCTCGCGCAACAGCCGCCCCACCCGCTCGTCTTCCGAAACCGAGGGGGTGACCACGACGCCATACAGCCGCTGGCGCTCGATGAAGGTGCGAAGGTCCGTCAGGAAAAGAGGACTGCTACGGTCGCAGGGATGCACCACCAGCTCGAAGCCCGAGCCCTTCATGCCGTCCAGCAAACCCTGCTGCATGTTCACGACGTACTGCGGGTTCGGGTTGTCGTAGATCAAACCGATCAGGAACGACCGGCGGAAGGCCAGGCCCCGCGCCTGGGGATCGGGTTCATAGCCATGCTCGGCGATCACCGCTTCGATGCGCTCGCGGGTCTCGTCGCGAACGGAGGGCGACTGGTTGATCACCCGTGACACCGTTTTCTTCGACACGCCGGCCAGACGCGCGATGTCGTTGATCGTCGGTCGCCGACGAGTTTCCCCATCAAAGTTCGGCCCATCGGGCGAATGGTCGTCGGGCGGGCTGGAGGCGGTCACGAGGGTCCGATCGCTTGGTCTAGTTCTGTTTTATTAGCCTGATCGCACGCCCGACTACAAACGCCGCGAAGAAAGCGCTATTGTTGATGATGACACCGGTTACCCAAGCTCAAGAACACGGTGCGCAGGGACGGAATATGATGGCGGATACAGCCACAGCTGACCATGTGATCCACCACGTGGATTCGCGAGACCATGTCGCCATGGCCTTGCGCGACCTCGTTTCCGGCGAAACGCTCACCCTGGGCGACCGCGCGATAACCGTTCGCGCCGACATCCCCAAGGGGCACAAGATCGCCGTGCGCGAAGCCGCTATCGGCGAGGACGTCTGCAAGTATGGCTGGCCCATCGGCCGCGCGACCCAAGCGATTGCAGTTGGCGACCACGTCCACATCCACAATGTCGAAACCAAGCTGTCCGACGTGGAGACCTACACCTACCAGCCCACAGCCGACGTCATCGGTCACGACATGGGCGCGGGAACCTTCATGGGTTACCGCCGCAAGAACGGCCGCGTCGGCACGCGTAATGAGATCTGGGTGCTCTGCACCGTCGGCTGCGTAGCCAATACCGCCCGCCGCATCGCCGAGAAGGCCGCCGTACGCTTCGCCGGCCGTGTCGATGGCGTCCACGCCTTCCCCCACCCGTTCGGCTGCTCGCAGCTGGGCGACGATCTGGATCATACCCGCAAGCTGATCGCCGCCCTGGCGGCCCACCCCAACGCAGGCGGCGTGCTGATCCTGGGCCTGGGCTGTGAGAACAACCAGTTGGCCAAGCTGCTGGAGTCCGCGCCGGACATAGACCCGGAACGCCTGCGCTCCTTCACCACCCAGAACGTCGAAGACGAACTCGAAGACGGCCTGGCCGCCGTCGAGGCCCTCGTCGCCCTCGCCGAACGGGATCGCCGCGAGCCCTGCCCGATCTCGGATCTGGTGGTCGGCCTCAAGTGCGGCGGCTCCGACGGCTTCTCGGGCGTCACCGCCAATCCGCTGGTCGGCCGCATCGCCGACAAGGTGGCCGACGCCGGCGGCACGCCCGTCCTGACCGAAATCCCCGAGGTGTTCGGCGCCGAGCGCATCCTGATGGCCCGCGCCCAGAACCAGGCCGTCTTCGCCGACCTCGTCTCGGTTGTGAACGACTTCAAGCAGTACTTCATCGACCACAACCAGCCGATCTACGAAAACCCCTCCCCCGGCAACATCGCCGGCGGCATCACCACGCTGGAGGAAAAGTCCCTCGGCGCCGTGCAGAAGGGCGGCCGCGCGCCGGTGGTCAATGTCATCCGCTACGGCGACAAGATCGGCCCCCACGGCCTGACCGTGCTCGAGGCGCCAGGCAACGACGCGGTGTCCTCCACCGCCCTGACCGCGGCCGGCGCCACGGTGATCCTGTTCACCACCGGCCGGGGCACCCCTCTGGGCTTCCCCGCCCCAACCCTGAAGATCGCCTCGAACAGTGGTCTGGCTGGCCGCAAGCCGGGCTGGATCGACTTCGACGCCGGGGTGGTGCTGGACAACACGACCATGGACGCGGCCGCCGACGACCTCATGGCCCTCGTGGTCGAGACCGCCTCGGGCAAGCAGACCAAGGCCGAAATCAACGGCGAGCGTGAAATCGCCATCTGGAAGCAGGGCGTAACCCTTTGACGAAACTTTCCCTTTCCACCCTGGCCTCCGCTTCGGCAAAGGTGCTTAAGCCTGCCTACGATCCGGCCTCCGTCGAGATCGGCATAGTCCATTTCGGCCCCGGCGCTTTTCACCGCGCCCACCAGGCCTTCTATTTCGACGCCCTCCTGGCGACCGACTCCCGCTGGGGTATCTGCGCCGTATCGCTGAAAAGCCCCGGCGTCCGCGACGCCCTGGGCCCTCAGGACGGCCTCTACGTCCTCGCCCAGTTGGACGCCGAGACCACCTTCCGCGTCATCGGCTCGATCCGCGAAACCCTGGTCGCGCCGGAAAACCCCGAGGCTGTCTTCGCCCGCCTCGCCGCGCCGGCGACCAGGGTCGTCAGCCTGACGGTCACCGAGAAGGGCTACTGCCTGGGCGGCGACGGAAAGCTGGACCTGGCCAATACCGACATCGCACATGACCTGACCGACCCGCGCCGGCCCGACAGCGTCATCGGCTACATCGTCGAAGGCCTGCGCCGCCGCCGCGAGGCGGGTCTGGCGCCGTTCACGGTCATCAGCTGCGACAACCTCGCCGACAACGGTCACAAGCTGCGCGACGCGGTCGTCGCCTTCGCCGGCAAACTGGACACCGGCCTGGCTGACTGGATTGCGGCCCAGACCGCCTTCCCGCGCACCATGGTCGACAGCATCACCCCAGCCACCGATGACGCCCTGCGCGCTCGTGTGACCGCCGAGACCGGCTTCGACGACGCCTGGCCGATCCAGCGCGAGGCCTTCGTTCAGTGGGTGGTCGAAGACACCCTGCCCAAGGACGGCCCGGACCTGGCCTCCGTCGGCGTCACTCTGACCAACGACGTGGCCGCGTTCGAGGGCGCCAAGCTGCGCCTGCTCAACGGCGCCCATTCAACCCTGGCCTATGTGGGCTTGAGCCGCGGTTACGAGACGGTCGGCGACGCCATGGCCGACGCTCAACTGGCGGGCTTTGTCCGCGACATGATGCTGGAAGACATCGCTCCCAGCCTCAGCACCCCGCCCGGCCTGGATATCCCGACCTATGTGGAGGCGATCCTTGGCCGCTTCCGCAATCCGGAGATTCGCCACCTGCTCGCGCAGATCGCGTGGGACGGGTCCAAGAAGCTGCCCTTCCGCATTCTCGAGACGGCGGCCGAGGCAGTGGCCGCCGACCGCCCCCTGAACCGGCTGGCCGTTCCCATCGCCGCCTGGATCGCCTTCATCGCCGCCCGGGCCAAGGCCGGAACACCGCCCGTCGATCCTCTCGCGGACAAGCTGATGGGTCTCGGCGCGGCCTGCACAGGCGGTCCGGAAGACGTCGATGCATTCCTAAAATTGGAAGCCGTTTTCCCGCCGTCCTTGGCCTCAGACGCCGGTTTCAGCACTGCGGTAAAGGCTGCCTACGCAACGCTTGTGCAAGCTTGACGGCTCGAATTGTCAATGACACCGGTTTCCCCTAAACACGACAACAACCAACAACCCATAGGGAATAGGGAGCGTAACGGAGTGGACGCAGTACGGACCGAAACGGTCGCCTCGACGATCGCCAAGACTCTTGTAGAGGCGCGCCTGTCCGCAACCGCCCTCCCCGGCTACCCCGGCGACACGCCGGCGACGCTGGCCGATTCCTACGAAATCCAAGACATCGCCATCGGCCTCTATCCTGGCCAGGTGGCCGGCTGGAAGGTCGGCCTGATCGCTCCGGCCCTGCGTCCCGAACTGGGCGCCGAGCGCCTCGCCGGCCCGGTCTTCAAGAACAATATCTGGAGCGTCGCTCCGGGTGAGGCATTCGCGCTTCCGGTCATCCCCGGCGGCTTCGCCGCGGCCGAGGCCGAGTTCATTCTCGAAGTCGGCAAGGATACGCCGGCCGACAAGACGGACTGGTCGCTGGAAGACGCCGAGGCCTATGTCGGCGCCGTCTATATCGGCTTCGAACTGGCGGGCAGCCCGCTTCCCGACATCAATGGCATGGGCCCGCGCGTCGTGGCCTCCGACTTCGGCAACAACGCCGGCCTGATCGTCGGCCCCGAGGTCAAGGACTGGCGGGAGAAGGGCTGGGACGCCCTGCCCTGCGAGACCTGGATCGACGACAAGCTGATCGGCACGGGCACGGCGGCCAGCATTCCGGGCAGCCCCATGGAGGCGTTCCGCTTCCTGGTCGAGCACTGCGCCCGCCGCGGCCGTCCGCTAAAGGCCGGCGACCTGATCACCACCGGCGCCGCGACGGGCGTCCACGAGATCTTCCTCGGGCAATCGACTGTTGTGCGCTTCGGCGAGTACGGCGAGATTGCCTGCACCACGGTCAAGGCCGAGCCGCACCAAGCCTAAGCAAGAAACCACAGGGATTGAACGGCGCTCCCTGTTCCGGGCGCGCCAGGAACAGGCAGAGAGTTCATGAGCGATGCAAAGTTCGGGGGAATAACGCCCCCGCCCGTCTCTGAAAGAATTACGAAGTTCCGTTGGGTGATCGTCGGCCTGCTCTTCGCGGCCATGGTCATCAACTACGTCGACCGCCAGACCATCGGCCTGCTCAAGGCCGACCTGAGCAAGGAATTTGGCTGGTCGGAAACCGACTATGCCGATCTGGTCTTCTGGTTCCAGGCCTCCTACGCCGTGGCCTATCTGATCTGGGGCCGCGTCATCGACAAGATCGGCGCGCGCTGGGGCTTCGGCCTGGCCTTCGCCATCTGGCAGATCGCCCACATCGCCCATGCCGGCGCGCGCGGCCTGAACGGCTTCATCTTCGCCCGTATCGCTCTGGGCGCGGGTGAAGGCGGCGGCTTCCCAGGCGGCATCAAGGCCGTGGCCGAGTGGTTTCCCAAGAAGGAACGCGCCTTCGCCACTGGCCTGTTCAACGCCGGCACCAACATCGGCGCCATCGTCACCCCGCTGGTCGTGCCCATCGTCGCCCTGACCTGGGGCTGGCAGATGGCCTTCATCGTCACCGGGATCGCGGGCCTGATCTGGCTGCCCATCTGGCTGCTCGTCTACCGCAGCCCGCAGGAGCATAAGCGTGTCTCGGCCGGTGAACTGGCCCACATCACCCAGGACCCTGCCGATCCGGTCGAAAAGATCGCCTGGACCAAGATTCTGACCAAGCGCGAGACCTGGGCCTTCGCCCTGGGCAAGTTCCTGATCGACCCGGTCTGGTGGATGTTCCTCTTCTGGCTCCCGGATTTCCTGGGCAAGCGCCACGGCCTCGACCTCAAGAGCTTCGGCCCGCCCCTGGTCGCCATCTACCTGCTGTCGGATGTCGGCAGCGTCGGCGGCGGCTGGTTGTCCTCCAAGTTCATGAACATGGGCTGGAGCATCAACAAGGCTCGCAAGATCACCATGCTGATCTGCGCCCTGCTGGCGGTGCCGGTGGCCTTCGCGGCCTTCGCCGACAACCTGTGGGTGGCGGTGCTGATCATCGGCGTCGCGACCGCGGCCCACCAGGGCTTCTCGGCCAACCTCTACACCCTGCCGGGCGACGTGTTCCCGCGGGCCGCGGTGGGTTCGGTGGTGGGCATCGGCGGCATGCTCGGCGCCTTCGGCGGCATGGCCATGGCCAAGTACGCCGGCTACGTCCTGGACCAGATCGGCAGCTACACCCCGATCTTCGTGCTCTGCGCCACGGCCTATCTGATCGCCCTGGCCGTGATCCACGTGCTCATGCCCAAGATGGATCCGGTCAAGGTCTGACCGATCCACCCAAACTGAAGATCAGCGGCGGCGCTCATTCGAGCGCCGCCGTTTTTCTTTGCGGTTAACGAGGCGGCAGCACCGCCATCAGCCCGCGGGCGAAGCCGGACGGCGCCACGGTCAGATGATCCTCCCCAGGCAGCACCTCGGAGCTGATGGTCAGGCCCGGATAGCCGCGCGACTTCAGGTTCGTCTCAAACAACCTCATGTCGCCAACCAGATCGGCGTCGTTGTTGTAGCGGGCGTCGTCGGGCTTCACCGTCTCATATCCGCCCACGTACATGAACACGCGCCCTGGCAGGTCCTTGTGGGCCTTGGCGTAGTCGGCCTCGACCTTCAGCATATGCTTCTTATCGTACCAGAAGGACGGGCTGCCCAGGATGTAGCCGCTGAACACTCCCGGCTCTTGCAATAGGAACTCCGCGCCCAGAAGCCCGCCGTAGGAATGCCCCAGGATGACCCGGCTCTCTGGGTCAGCCCGGAACCTGCCCTCCACGAACGGCAGGACCTGCTCGCGGATGTACTGGCGATAGGCGGCGCTGCCGCCATGGACGGCGTCCGCGGGCGCGCTGCTTGGACCTTTGGGGGTCGGCGTATAGTCGCGCCGCCGGCTGTGCGAGCCGCTGTCTCCCTGGGCGTAGGACAGGCCCACCAGGATGAAGTCGCCCACCCTGGGCCGCTCCAGGTTCAGCCGCCTCACCATCGAGCGGATCACCGGGAAGGCGTAGTCGGCGTCCGTGACATACAGCACCGGGTAGCGCCGCTGGGCGTCGAATTCATAAGAGGCCGGCAGGTTGACGAAGATCTGGTACTTCCGGCCAGAGACCGGGTCAGGCACGTCCCAGACCTGGGTGCCCGTCAGGACATAGGGCGCGCCGTTCCCGGACTGCGCCGTGGTCACCGCCGCCTTGGGCGCCGTACGCACCGCCTCGCCCTCGGTCTTGCCGCACCCCGAGACGGCGATCGCCGCCGCCGTCGCCAACACCATCAACCGCATGCAGGTCTCTCCCCATAAGCTTCACCATTGGAGGCTTCGCGGAGGAATGTGGCGGGGGCTGGGCGGCTACTTGCGTCCCTTGGGGACGTCTATGACCAGGTTGTCGATCAGGCGCGTCTTGCCAAAGCGCACGGCCATCGACGCCAGCACCTCGCCTGACAGGCGGTCGTCGATCTCGCGCAGGGTCAGATTGTCGGCCAGGCTGACATAGTCGATCTCGGCTGACGGCTCTTCGCTGATCGTCCGGCGCAGGGCCTCGCGAATGGCCTCTGCCTTGCGCTCGCCCCGCTCGACCAGGATGCGGGCCAGGGTCAGGGCGCGGAACAGCACCCGCGCCGAATGGCGGTCGGCCGGCGACAGGTAGACGTTGCGGCTGCTCATGGCCAAGCCGTCCGGCTCGCGCACGGTCGGACAGATGACGATCTGGGCGGGGATGGACAGGTCCCGGGCCAGCTTGCGGATCACGGCGGCCTGCTGGGCGTCCTTCTGGCCGAAATAGGCGCGGGTGGGCTGGACGATGTTCAGCAGCTTGGCCACCACCGTGGCCACCCCGTTGAAGTGACCGGGACGTGAGGCGCCTTCCAGTCCCTCGCTGACCCCGCCCACGGTGATGCTCGTCTCGAAGCCTTCGGGGTACATCTCCGCCGGCTCGGGCGTGAACACCAGGTCGATCCCAGACGCCTCCAGCATCGACAGGTCGCGCGGCAGGTCGCGGGGATAGCGCGACAAATCCTCGTTCGGACCAAATTGCGTGGGGTTGACGAAGATGCTGGCGGCGGCCGCCCCACACTCTTCCTTCGCCCGCTTCATCAGGCTGATGTGGCCCTCGTGCAGGAAGCCCATGGTCGGGGCGAAACCCAGGTCGCCGAACCGGGCGCGCTCGGCCCGAAACTCGGCGATCGTGCTGACGACTCTCATCACGCGCCCTTCAGGGCCTGAGCCAATTCGGCCGGGTCGATCTTGCTGCTGTTGGCGTCGGTGGGGAACGTGCCGCCGCGAACCTCGTCGGCATAGGCTTTCACCGCGCCCTCAATCACCGCGCCCACGTCAGCGAATTGCTTGGCGTGGCGAGGCGGCTTGTCGCCATAGAGGCCCAGGATGTCGTGCCAGACCTGCACCTGGCCGTCGCAGCCGGCCCCGGCCCCGATGCCGATGGTCGGGATGGTCAGCCGCTGGGTGATCTCCGCCGCCAGGGCCGCGGGCGCCAGCTCGATGACCACCGCGAAGGCCCCCGCCTCTTGCAGCGCCAAGGCGTCGTCCAGCATGCGGCGCGCGTCCACGGCCGCCTTGCCCTGCACCTTCAGGCCGATCTGGTTCACCGATTGAGGGGTGAAGCCGATATGGCCCATGACCGGAACGCCCAGTTCCACCAGCTTGCGGACGATGGGCGCGATGCTGGCCCCGCCCTCCAGCTTCACGCCCGCAACACCCGCCTCCTGCAACAGGCGGCCGGCGGAACGCACGGCCATGGCCTCGTCGGCATAAGTCAGGAACGGCAGGTCGGCGATCACCAGGGCCTTGCCCGCCCCGCGCACAACGGCCGCCGCGTGGCGCACCATGTCGTCCAGGGTCACCGGCAGGGTCGTGCCATGCCCGTGCACCACCATGCCCAGGCTGTCGCCCACCAGCAGCACCGGAACGCCCGCCCGCTCGGCCAGGATCGCCGACGTGAAATCATAGGCGGTCAGCATGGCGATCTTCTCGCCCCGCGCCTTCATGGCGGCGAGATCGAGGGTGGTCACGGACTTCTGGGAAATCGTCGCCGACATAGGTTATCACACGTAAGCTGACAAAGCGGGTCGCGGACCCTATATCACGCGGCAAGGCGGCCACCACCAAGAGCCGCTATTCCCCGCAGTCGACGAGAGAGTTCATTCATGCGCGTTCTGATGCGCTCGAAGATCCACAACGCCACCGTGACCGAGGCGAACCTCGCCTATGTGGGTTCGATCACCATCGATCAGGATCTGCTCGACCACGTGGACCTGTGGGCCGGCGAGAAGGTGCTCGTGGTGTCCAACACCAGCGGCGCCCGCCTGGAGACCTATGTCATCGCAGGTCCGCGCGGTTCGGGCTGCATCTGCGTGAATGGGGCCGCCGCCCACCTGATTGGCGAGGGCGAGCAGGTCATCATCATCGCCTTCGAGATCACCGACCAGCCGGTCCAGCAGAAGGTCATCCTGGTCGATGAGAAGAACCGCTTCGTGCGGTCCCTGGTCGAGACGCCTTCGACCGTCGTCGCCTAGGGCTGAGCCGGGCTTTCCTGCCGCGGTCCTTCCTGGCCCCCGGCGGGGCTGGTCGCAGCGATCTGACCGCCCGACTGATGGCCCGGCCCGCTCATGCCGAAATAGGCGACGGCGCCCACGATCACCAAGCCCACAACGGCCAAGATCACCCAGCCGCGCTTCACCGAACCCTGCATCTTTTCCGCCATGACGATCTCCTTTGCGGGAAGAAGGCGGCAGGAACGGTCGTGGTTCCGGCTCGTTGTCGGCCCGCATGCGGATCGCGACCTTCAACATCAACGGCCTGAACAAGCGCTTCTCCAACCTGCTCGACTGGCTGGACGACACGCGGCCTGATGTCGTCTGCCTGCAGGAGACCAAGACCACCGACGGCGCCTTTCCGGAAGAAGCCCTGGAGCAGATCGGCTATGGCGCCGTCTACACGGGACAGCGCACCTGGAACGGCGTCGCCATCCTGGCCCGCGACGCGGAGCCGGTACTGACCCGCAGCCGCCTGCCGGGCGATCCAAAGGACGACCAGCCGCGCTATATCGAGGCGGCGGTGAACGGGGTCCTGGTAGCCTGCCTTTACCTGCCCAACGGCAACCCGCAGCCGGGGCCGAAGTTCGACTACAAGCTCGCCTGGACCGACCGACTGCTGGACCACGCCCAAACCCTGCTCCAGACGGGTGCGCCGGTGATCCTGGCTGGCGATTTCAATGTCGTGCCTACCGACGCCGACATCTACGACACCCGCTCGTGGAAGAAGGACGCCTTGCTCCAGCCTCGCCCCCGCGCCCAGTATGCCGCCCTGCTGGAGCAAGGCTGGACCGACGCACTCCGCACGCTGCATCCAAACGACATTCCGTGGACCTTCTGGAGTTACTTCCGGGACCGCTGGCCCCGCGACGCCGGCCTGCGCATCGATCACCTGCTGCTGTCGCCCGCCCTCGCCCCGCGCCTGCGGGCCGCCGGTGTGGACCGCGAGGTGCGCGGTCAGGAGAACGCCAGCGACCATGCGCCGGCCTGGGTGAATTTGGCCGACTAGGCGCTTGCGGCGAAGCATCCCCCCGACTATGGTCCGCGCCGCTTCGACCGGCGCCCCGCGCCACGACGCGGGCCGGTAGCTCAGTGGTAGAGCATTCGACTTTTAATCGAATGGTCGTGAGTTCGAACCTCACCCGGCCTACCATTCTTCCTTCATCGCATTTCGGCGCCAGAAGACCACCGTCCCGCTTTCGTCATTGCGATTGGTGACGAGTCATCCGACCGCGGATAGGGTCGCGGCATGACCCAGATGATCACCCGCCGCCCACTCCTCCTTGGCCTTCCGTTGGCCGCTTTCGTCGCCACGGCCTCGCAGGCTCAGACCCCAGATTTGCAGGCCGAAGACGCCCGGCTTCTGGCGTTCCTGGACAAGGCCTTCGATGAGGCTCTGGCCCTCAGCCCCGAAGGCATGACGGGCTTGGGGTTGAAGACCGACAACAACAAGCTGAACGACTATACCGACGCCGGGCGGGCAAAAGCCCTCGCCCTGCTGGAGCGTCAGTTGGTCCAGATGAAGGCCGAGTTCCGGCTTGATCGCCTGAGCCATGCGGGACAACTGAGCTTCCAGCTCTTCGAACGCCGCGTCGCGACGGCCCGCGAGAACCACCGCTGGCGCTGGTACAGCTTCCCGATCTCCACAAACGGCACGCCCGCCGGCGCCCTGCCCGTGATGCTGATCAATAGGCACCGCGTGGATACGGTGGCGGACGCGCGTGCCTATGTCGCCCGACTGGTGGAGGTCGAGCGCGTCATGAAAGAGGTGGCGGCCAACGTGCGCGAGCAGGCGCGCATGGGCATCGTGCCGCCAAAGATGGTCTTCGCCCCCGCCCGTGGAGACGCCCAGGCGGTGCTCGCCGGCGCGCCGTTCACCAGCGGAACCGATACGCCGGTGTTCGCTGATTTTAAGACCAAGGTCGGCAAGCTGACCGCCTCGGACGCCGACAAGGCGGCCCTGGTGGCCGAGGCGAGCGCGGCGCTCACCGGCCCGTTCAAGCGTGGCTATGACGTGTTCTTCTCCGTGCTGGACGAGATCGAGCCGCTGGCCAAAAGCAACGACGGCGCGTGGCGCCTGCCGGACGGCGCGGCCTATTACGCCAGCCGCCTGCGGTTCTCGACCACCACCGACCTCACCGCCGACCAGATCCACCGTATCGGCCTTGATCAGGTGCGGGCCATCCACGCGGAGATGGAGGCGCTCAAGCCTCGCCTCAATTTCTCCGGCTCCCTGCCGGAGCTCTTCAAGCACGTCCGCACCGCGCCGGAGCTGAAATATCCGAACACCGAAGCAGGTCGCGAGCAGTACTTGACCGACGCCCGGGCGGCGATCGCCCTGGCGATGCGCGAGGCGCCGAAGTTCTTCCACCGCCTGCCCAAGGCGGCGCTGGAGGTCCGGGCCGTGGAAAAGTGGCGTCAGGAGACGGCGGCCGTGGCGTTCTACAACGCCCCCACGCTCGATGGCTCCCGCCCGGGCATCTACTACGTCAATCTGGCGGACATGAACGAGGTCCAGAAGCCCCAGGGCGAGGCCATCGCCTTCCACGAAGGGGCGCCGGGACACCACTTCCAGATCGCCCTGGCCCAGGAGCTGCCCGGCGTGCCGAAGTTCCGCCGCACCGGCGGCTACGGCGTCTATTCCGAAGGCTGGGGCCTCTACTCCGAACGCCTGGCCAAGGAGATGGGCGGTTATCAGGAGCCCTATGCCGAGTTCGGGATGCTGAGCCTGCAGCTGTGGCGCGCCATCCGCCTCGTGGTGGATACCGGCCTGCACGCCAAGCGCTGGAGCCGCGAGCAGGCGGTCAGCTATTTCCGGGACAACTCCCCCAACTCCGAGCGCGACATCAACAAGGAAGTTGATCGCTACATCAACAATCCCGGCCAGGCGACGAGCTACATGATCGGCCAGTTGGAGATCGCCAAGCTGCGGGCCAAGGCCACAAAGGCGCTGGGGACCCGCTTCGACATCCGCGACTTCCACGATGCTGTGCTGGCCAACGGCGGGTTGCCGCTCGACATCCTGGCCAACGAGGTCGATCGCTACATCGCCACCAAGGGCGGCTGACCGGGCGGCGTGCTGCGGGCGATCACGCTCGTCCGCGGCGCTTCCCGCCCCGTGACCATTATTCCTTCGTAACCTTGCGATCACGGCATTGCCGCCAAGGGGCGCCCGGCGTTATCAAACCGCATGCGTACGGTTTTGCTTCTCATCGCCTTGGCCGTTCCGTCCCTCGCAGTGGCTCAGCCGCCAAAGGACGAGTCGCGCATCAAGACGACGCCTGAGGCCAACAGCGAAAGCCTGCAGGGCGCGGCTCAATCACCTCTGCGCGACCTGAACGTGGTGCGCACCAAGATCCCGCCGATCCTGCTGGAGGTCATGCACGACCCCTATCAGCGACCCTCGCCCAATAACTGCCGCCGCATCGCCGAACTGATCCGGCCACTGGACGAGGCCCTGGGCACCGATCTGGACGTCATCCCAGCCGGGGAGGACGAGGATCTGATCGATCGCGGCAAGACCATTTCCTACGGCGTCATGGCCGGGGTGGCTTCGAGCCTCATCCCCTTCCGCGGCGGGGTGCGCATGCTCACCGGCGCCGAGCGGCATGATCGCCTGGTCAGCGCCGCCATCACCTCGGGCAATGTGCGTCGCGCTTATCTGAAGGGTCTTGGGGAATCCAAGGGCTGCAATCCGCCCGCGACGCCAACCCACGTAAAGAGCGCGACCAAGTACGAGCCTCCGCGCAAAGGGCCGAAGTACCCGGTGCGCTAGGCGCCCTTCGCGGCCAGGTGGCGCTCGCGGAAGCTTTTGCGGAACGCCTCGAACCGCCCCTCCTCGATCGCCACCCGCATGGCCGCGGTCAGAGCCTGGAAGAAGGCGATGTTGTGCCAGGACAGCAGGACTTGGCCCAGGATCTCGTCCGACCGCACGAGGTGATGCAGGTAGGCCTTGGAATAGGCGCTGCTGGCCGGGCAGGCGCTGGCCTCGTCCAGGGGCATGTCGTCCTCGGCGAAGCGGGCGTTCTTCAGGTTGATGGCGCCGTCCCAGGTCCAGGCCTGGCCATGGCGCCCGGAGCGGGTCGGCAGGACACAGTCGAACATGTCGATGCCTCGCGCCACCGCCTCGACCAGATCGATAGGCTTGCCCACGCCCATCAGGTAGCGCGGCCGGTCGGTCGGCAGCATGGCGGGAGCGTAGTCGAGAACCTCACACATGGCCTCGTGCCCCTCGCCCACGGCTAGGCCGCCCAGGGCATAGCCGTCGAAGCCGATCTCCTGCAGGCGTTCGGCCGACTCCCGACGCAGGTGCTTGAAGGTCGAGCCCTGCTGAATGCCGAACAGCGCCTGAGTATCCCGCGTCCCGAAGGCGGTCTTGCACCGTTCGGCCCAGCGCGCGGACAGCAGCAGCGCCTCGCGGGCGCGCTTCTCTTCCGCCGGCCAGGCGACGCATTCGTCCAGTTGCATGACGATGTCGCTGCCCAGCAGGTCGGCCTGGATCTCGATGGACCGTTCCGGCGTCAGCACATGCTTGGAGCCATCGATATGGCTGGCGAAGGTCACCGCCTGCTCGGTCACTTTGCTGATGCCCGACAGGCTCATCACCTGGAACCCGCCGCTGTCCGTCAGGATCGGCTTGTCCCAGCGCATGAACTTGTGCAGTCCGCCCAAGCGCTTCACCCGCTCGGCCGTCGGCCGCAGCATCAGGTGATAGGTGTTGCCCAGGATGATGTCCGCGCCGGTATCCTTCACCTGATCGACGGTGAGGGCCTTGACCGTGCCGGCCGTGCCGACGGGCATGAAGGCGGGGGTGCGGATATCGCCGCGCGGCGTCTTGAGCACGCCGGTGCGCGCTCCGCCGTCGGTGGCTTTCAGTTCGAAGGGAAAGGCTGCCATCAGGCGGCCCGCCATAGCAGGCTGCCGTCGCCATAGGAATAGAAGCGGTAGCCCGTGGCGATGGCGTGCTCATAGGCCGCGCGCATCACATCCTGGCCGGCGAAGGCGCTGACCAGCATGAACAGGGTCGATTTGGGCAGGTGGAAGTTGGTCATCAGCCCGTCGGCGGCGCGGAAGCGGTAGCCGGGCGTGATGAAGATGGCCGTGTCGTCCGCGAACGGTTTGATCACCCCATCCTCGCCCGTAGCGCTCTCCAGCAGGCGCAAAGAGGTGGTGCCGACGCAGATGATCCGCCCCCCGGCGGCATGCACGGCGTTCAGGGCGTCCGCTGTCTGCGGCGGCACCACGCCGAACTCGGCGTGCATCTTGTGCTCGGCCACCATGTCGGTCTTCACCGGCAGGAAGGTGCCCGCCCCAACGTGGAGGGTGACGAAGTGGGTCGAGACGCCCCGCGCCTTGAGAGCCTCAAGCAGGTCGGGCGTGAAATGCAGGCCGGCGGTCGGCGCGGCGACCGAGCCGTCCTCGCGCGCGTACACGGTCTGATAGTCGCTGCGGTCCTGGGCGTCCTCCCCCCGCTTGGCGGCGATATAGGGCGGCAGGGGCATGTCGCCGCGGGTGTTGATCGCCTGGTCGAGATCCGGCCCCGACAGGTCGAAGGCCAGCAGGACCTCACCGCCATCATGCTTCTCGATCACCGTCGCATCGAGGCGCGCGCCTTCACAGGCGCGGTCGGCGGCCTGGCCGAAAGCCACGCGGTCCCCGACTTTCAACCGCTTTCCCGGCCGCATGAAGGCGGTCCACCTGTCGGCGGCCACACGCTTGTGCAAGGTCGCCTCGACGGCCGTGACATTGCCGTCCCGTTCGCGCGTGCCCGACAGGCGCGCGGGGATCACCCGGGTGTCGTTGAACACCAGGGCGTCGCCGGCCTGCAGCAGCCCCGGCAGATCGCGGACGATCAGGTCCGACAATCCCTCCCCCGGCTTGACCAGCAACAGGCGTGCGGAATCGCGCGGTTGGGCGGGCCGCAGGGCGATGCGGTCTTCAGGCAGGTCAAAGTCGAAATCGGACAGGCGCATTGGGCGCGGTCAAGGCCACGGCGCGGGGATCAGGTCAAGCAGAAGGCGCCTGAACGCTCATCCCAGGACTGCGGCGACGCTTCCCAACTGACGCCCAAAAGAACGTGCTAAGCGACGACGTGCGCACGATTCTGAACCTCGCCCTGCTTCTCCTCCGCGCCGGAGCCCTGGCCCTGGCGCTAGGCTGTGCGCTGTTCGCCATCGCGGCCCAAGGCGGCCGGTTCTCGGCGACTCTGGACGTCGCCTCCCATTTCTCGCCCATATGGCTGGTGGGCGGACTGCTGGCGGCCGCCCTTGGCGCGCTCGTCTCGCGCGGCGAGGAACGGATCGCCACCGTGATCGTCGCCACCGTCGCCGTGGCGTTGTCGGTGTTGCAGATCGCGCCTGAAGCCTTTGCCTACGCCACCCAGCGCAAGGATTCGTCGCAAGCGGGCCAGACCCTGAAAATCGTCCAGTTCAACGCCTGGGGCCGCAACGAAGACCCGGAGGAATCCGCGCGCTGGCTGCTGGCCCAAGACGCCGACATTCTGGTGCTGGAAGAGGCGTATGGGGCCGCCGGACGGTTCCACAAGAAGATTCGCGCCGCCTATCCCTATCGCACCGGCTGTCCCAAGGCGCGTCCGTGCCAGAACCTGATCCTGAGCAGACTGAAGCCCACCGTGCAGGGTGATTTCGCCGAGCGTACGATCCGACGGGACGGAAAGCCCTTCCTGTCTGTCCTGTATGCCGGCTTTGGTCGGGGCGACGACGCCTTCACCGTGATGGGCGCGCACTATGCCTGGCCGTGGCCAGCTGGCTATCAGCAGCGGCAGTCGGCGGCGCTGGCCAAGAAGCTCGGGGCCTTCGACCGTGAGACGATGATCCTCACCGGGGATTTCAACTCGACGCCCTGGTCGTTCGCCATGCGCCGCCAGGACAAGGCGTTCGGCATGGAGCGGCGCACACGCGCCCTGGCCACCTGGCCGGCGCGTTTTGATCGCGCGGGCTTCCACCCGCTGTTTCCGATTTTGCCGATTGATCACGTCTACGCCGGCAAGGCCTGGCGGACGGTGAAGGTCGAGCGGGGTCCGAGACTGGGCTCGGACCACCGCCCGGTGGTCGTTACGCTCGCTCGAACGCCTTAGGCGTCGGCGGCGACCTTGAAGCTCAGAATCTTGCCCGGGTTCTGCGGCGGCTCGCCGACCGGCAGGGCGTCGACATTCTCCATGCCTTCGACCACCTCGCCCCACACGGTGTACTGACCGTCCAGGAAGGTGACTTCGTCGAAGCAGATGAAGAACTGGCTGTTGGCCGAGTTCGGGTCAGGCGTGCGGGCCATGGAGCAGACGCCACGGACGTGTTCGGCGTCGGAGAACTCCGCCTTCAGGTCCGGCTTGTCGGAGCCGCTGCGGCCGGTGCCGGTCGGATCGCCGCCTTGGGCCATGAAGCCGGGGATGACGCGGTGGAAGGTCACGCCGTCATAAAAGCCTTCACGGGCCAGTTCCTTGATCCGCGCGACGTGGCCCGGAGCCAGGTCAGGACGGAGGCGGATAACGACAGGACCGCTTTCCAGGGTCATGACGATGGTGTTTTCGGGATCGGTGCTCATGAACCCGCCCTATTTCACTTCAGCCAGAATGTCGACGTCGCAGGGTGAAAAATCCGCGCCCCGCGTCGCCTTGACCCGCTCGACCTCGGCCAGGAACCAGGCGCTCTTGGTGTCGACCACCCGCACCGAAGGGCGTTGACCAGCCGGAATGTCGGCCAGAACACGGACCTTTTGCATCACGTCCTGCGGCGCCGGCACCGGCTCGCCGGTCTTGATCGATCGCACGGCTTCGAGGCCCGAAAGCGTGCGGCCGAAGGCGGTGTAGCGTTTGTCCAGCGAGGGATACGCCTGGCGCATGATGAAGAACTGGCTGTTGGCCGAGTCAGGATTATCGCCGCGCGCCATCCCCAGGACGCCGGGGCAGAACATCCCCCAGGCCGAAACCTTGCGATCAGCTGTCATGGCGGCGAGCAAGGTCGTCTGGCTCATGGCCGGCATGGCGCCGACAAAGCCCAACTCCGCCCCGCTCGGCTTGGCCACGGTCGAGAACATCGAGTTCGCGCCACGGCGCCAGGTGAACTCGCCCGTCAGGTCTTCCTTTTCCGAACCACCGGTGCCGTCGTCCTTGGGATCGCCGGTCTGGGCCATGAATTGGTCGATGACGCGAAAGAAGGTGCGCCCGTCATAGAGGCCCGCGCGGGCCAACTCGCGTACGCGGGTCACGTGGCCGGGAGCCACTTCCGGCATAAGCTCGACGACGACCCGCCCCTTGTTGGTGTCGATCACCAGGACGTTCTCGGGATCGGGGATGCGCCAGTCGGCGGCGCCGGGCGCGGCCAAGGCAGGCGCGGCGATGGCCGCGACAGCCGCGGCGATGGTCAGGGGTCGGATCATGTCATTCCTCTGGGAATGTGGATTTCTAAGGCTGGACGACCTTGGCCATCAGTTCGTCGCGAACGCCCGGCGGGACGAATTTGTGGACATCACCCCCCAGCAGGGCGATCTCCTTGACCAGCCGCGAGGCGATCGCCTGGTGGCGGGGATCAGCCATTAGGAACACCGTCTCGATCTCACGATCGAGCTGCTGGTTCATGGCCGTCATCTGGAACTCGTATTCGAAGTCGGCGACCGCCCGCAGGCCCCGCACGATGATCTTGGCGCCGACCTCGCGGGCGAAGTTCATCAACAGGCTTTCGAACGGCTGGACCACGATCTCGGTCTTGCCGGCGAACTGGGCGGTTTCGCGGCGGATGCTGTCCACACGCTCTTCGAGCGTGAACATCGGACCCTTGCCGGTATTGATGGCGACCCCGATCACCAATTTGTCGACCAACTTCACGGCTCGACCAATGATGTCGAGGTGACCGTTGGTGATCGGGTCAAAGGTACCCGGATAAAGACCGACGAAAGACAAACCTACCCCCTTGGCTGCGTTGAGCGTCTACGGGGTCTCGTCCGCCCCGCTTTCCTCGTCATCGACGCCGCCGGCCTCCGCCAGACGCTCGACACTCACGACATGCTCATCGCCCGACTTGCGGAAGATGGTCACCCCTTGGGTGTTTCGCGCTGCAACACGGATTTGAGCGACGGGGCAACGTATCAATTGCCCCGCGTCTGTCACCAGAAGGATTTCGTCGGAGTCCTCGACCGGGAACGAAGCCGCCAGCTTGCCGCCGCGCTTGGTGACGTCGTGGGCGATCAGGCCCTGCCCGCCACGGCCCGTCCGGCGATAGTCATAGGCGCTGGTGCGCTTGCCGAAGCCTTCGGACGAAACGGTCAGCACGAACTCCTCGGCGGCGCCCAGTTCGGCGAACCGCTCGACGCTGAGCGAAACGGCGCCGTCGGCGACATCCTCTTCCTCGTCCGGCGCGGGGGCGGCGTCCGCCTCCCCTTCACCCGTCGCGGCGCGCAAGGCGTTGGCCTGTTTGAGATAAGCGGCGCGCTCGGCCGGAGAGGCGTCGACGCTGCGCAGGATGGCCATCGAGATGACAGTGTCGTCCTCGGCCAGCTTGACGCCGCGAACACCCGTGGATTCCCGGCCCGCGAAGACGCGAACCTCATCCACGGCGAAGCGGATGCAACGCGCCAGGGCCGTGGTCAGCAGCACGTCGTTTTCGGTGGTGCAGAGGCCGACGCCGATGATGTGGTCGCTCTCGTCCAGCTTCATGGCGATTTTGCCGTTCCGGCGGATGTCGGCGAAGTCGGACAGCTTGTTGCGGCGCACATTGCCGCTTGCGGTGGCGAACATCACGTCCAGGCGGTCCCAGCTCGCTTCGTCCTCCGGCAACGGCAGAATGGACGTGATCTGTTCGCCCGGCTCGATTGGCAGCAGGTTCACGAACGCCTTGCCGCGCGAGGTCGGATTACCCAGCGGCAGACGCCAGACCTTCAGCTTGAAGACCTTGCCGCCCGAGGTGAAGAACAGCACCGGCGCGTGGGTCGAGGCCGAGAACACACGGGTGACCGCATCTTCTTCCTTCGTCGCCATGCCGGAGCGGCCTTTGCCGCCGCGATGCTGGGTCCGGTAGCTGGCCAGCGGTGTGCGCTTGACGTAGCCGCCATGGGTGACGGTGACCACCATCTCCTCGCGGGGGATCAGGTCTTCGTCATCGACGCCGGCTTCGCCGTCCACGATGGGGGTGCGGCGCGGAATGGCGAAGCGCTCACGCACTTCCACCAGTTCCTTGCGCACCACGCCCATGATGTTAGCGCGGTCCGACAGCAGCTCCAGATAGCCACGGATGGCTTCGGCCAGCGTGCCGGCTTCCTCGAAGATTTCCTCCCGTCCAAGGCCGGTCAGACGCGAAAGCGTCAGGGCCAGAATGGCGCGGGCCTGCTCGTCGGTCAGGCGGACATTGTTGTCATCCAGCATGACCGTGCGCGGGTCGGCGATCAGCTCGACCAGCGGAATCATATCGCCGGCCGGCCAGTTGCGATCGCACAGGCGCTCGCGCGCCTCGGCCGGGTCCTTGGACGAACGGATGATGTGGATGAACTCGTCGATATTGACCACGGCGATGGCCAGACCGACCAGGACGTGGCCGCGGTCGCGCGCCTTGCCCAGTTCGTACTTGGTGCGGCGAACCACGACTTCCTCGCGGAAATCGATGAACGCCGACAGCATCTCGCGCAGGCCCATCTGCAGGGGCCGTCCGCGATTCAGCGCCAGCATGTTGACGCCGAACGAGGTCTGCAGGGACGTGTAGCGATAAAGCTGGTTGAGCAG
Organism: Caulobacter sp. NIBR2454; assembly: GCF_027474405.1. GTDB lineage: Bacteria > Pseudomonadota > Alphaproteobacteria > Caulobacterales > Caulobacteraceae > Caulobacter. Next base: position 1,286,945 of record NZ_CP114871.1, on the reverse strand, counting down.
CACATCGCCCGAGGCTTCGCGCTTCAACTCGATCACGATGCGCATGCCGTCGCGATCGCTTTCGTCGCGCAGGTCGGAAATGCCCTCGATCTTCTTGTCGCGGACCAGTTCGGCGATGTGTTCGACCAGGCTGGCCTTGTTCACCTGATACGGGATCGCGGTGATGATGATGGCTTCGCGGCCCTGGCGGATTTCTTCGATCGTCGCGATGCCGCGCATGATCACCGAGCCACGGCCGGTCTGCAGGGCCTGACGCGGCCCCGAACGGCCGATGATCTCGCCGCCGGTCGGGAAGTCCGGCCCCGGAACGATGTCCAGCAGGTCGTCCAGCGCGATGTCCGGCGTGTCGATCAGCGCTAGTGCCGCATCGACGACCTCGCCAAGGTTATGAGGCGGGATGTTGGTCGCCATGCCGACGGCGATGCCGCCCGCGCCATTGACCAGCAGGTTCGGAATCCGGGCCGGCAGGACGACCGGCTCCAGTTCCTTGCCGTCATAGTTCTCCTGGAAGTCGACGGTGTCCTTGTCGATATCGGCCAGCAGCGCCGTGGTCGGCGGCGCCATGCGGCTTTCGGTGTAGCGCATGGCCGCCGGCATATCGCCGTCAATGGAGCCGAAGTTTCCCTGACCGTCGATCAGCACCAGGTTCATCGAGAACGGCTGGGCCATGCGGACCATGGCGAAATAGACCGAAGCATCGCCGTGCGGGTGGAAACGACCCAGCACGTCACCGACCACGCGGGCCGATTTCGAGTACGACTTGTCGGGGGTCATCCCGAGGTCATGCATCGAGTAGAAGATGCGGCGATGCACCGGTTTCAGACCGTCGCGCACGTCCGGCAGGGCGCGGCTGACGATCACGCTCATGGCGTAGTCGAGATACGAACGCTTCAGTTCGTCTTCGATGGCGATGGGGGCCACGCCCCCACGCAGGACGGCGGAGTTTTCTGAGTCGTCAGTCACTGTGGGGAATGGACCGGAATCGCTGAATTTTCACCGCTCTTGTTACCATTCCTACGGCGCGCGCGCAAAAAATCGCACGCTTTCCGGAACCCTATTTCGCCGGCTAAGGTTGAGATCAGTTCGCACCTGCATTTTTGGAGCCTCCCCAATGCGCCTGATCGCCCTCGCCGCCGTGACCGCCATGGTCGCCACCGCCGCCGTCGCGCAGACGCCGCCCTCCGCCGAGATCAAGAACAACGCCGGCGCCGCCGTCGGTTCGGCGACTTTCCGGGAAGGACCCAAGGGTGTGCTGGTGCAGGTGAAGGTCAGCGGCCTGACCCCCGGCTGGCACGGGATTCACTTCCACGCGGTGGGCGACTGCTCCGACACCGCCAAGTTTCAGAAGTCCGGCGCACACATCAATCACGCCGGTGATCACAAGATGCCACACGGCCTGTTGAACCCGGCCGGCAGCGATTTCGGCGAACTGCCCAACATCTTCGCCGGCGCCGACGGCGTTGCGGAAGCCCAGCTTTGGACCAGCCTCGTCTCCTGGTCGGGCAAGGACGGCCGCCCCGGCCTGGCCGACGCCGACGGCTCGGCCTTGGTCATTCACGCCAACCAGGACGACCACCTCAGCCAGCCCATCGGCGGCGCGGGTGATCGCGTAGCCTGCGCGGTTATCAAATAGCGGCCAGCACAGTGCGGATGGCGGCCGTCAGAGTCGCCAATTCCGCATCGGATACGACGAAGGCCGGAGTCAGATAGACGATCTTCCCGAAGGGCCGGATCCAGACTCCCTGATCGACGAAAGAGGCGGTGAGCGCGGAAGCGTTCACCGCCTCTTTCATCTCCACCACCCCGATCGCGCCAAAAACCCTCACGTCGGTCACGCCGGGCAGTCCGCGACAGGGCTCCAGCCCCTCACGCAGGCCGGCGGCGATGCGGGCCACATCAGCCTTCCACTCTCCAGCTTCGAACAGGTCCAGCGACGCGTTCGCCGCCGCGCAGGCCAGGGGGTTGGCCATGTAGGTCGGCCCGTGCATCAAAGCGGCGTCGGCCTGGTCGCTCCAGAACACCTCGAACACATGCGATCGCGCCACCGCCGCTGACAGCGGCAAGGTTCCCCCGGTCAGGGCCTTGGACAGGGTGACGATATCGGGGATCACCGCCGCCGCCTCCATGGCGAACATCGTGCCCGTGCGGCCAAAGCCGGTGAATATCTCGTCGAAGATCAGCAGCACGCCATGCTTGTCGGCGAGGCGCCGCAACCGACGCAGGGTCTCGGCGTCGTGCATCAGCATGCCGCCCGCCCCCTGGACAAGCGGCTCGACCAGTATGGCGGCGATCTGCGCGCCGCGCTCCACCAGCAGAGCGTCCAGCGCCGCCTCCGACAGCTCGTCAATCGGCAGGTCGCCGATGACCTGCGACGGCATCACTCCGGCGAACAGGGCGTGCATCCCCTCTTCCGGGTCGCAAACCGTCATCGTGGCCAGGGTGTCGCCGTGATAACCGCCGCGGAAGGCCAGGAATTTGGACCGGCCTCGTTCGCCCCGGTTCAGATGGAACTGCACCGCCATCTTCATGGCGATCTCCACCGATACGGAGCCGCTCTCGGCCAGGAACACGTGGTCCAGGTCGCCCGGCAGCAGGTCAGCCAGACGCAGGGCCAACCGATAGCCCGGCTCGTGCGCCAGGCCGCCGAACATCACGTGCGGCATGCGATCCAGTTGCTCGCGCACGGCGGCGGCGATGTGCGGGTGGTTGTAACCGTGGCAGGCCGTCCACCACGACGCCACGCCATCAATCAGCTCGCGGCCGTCCTCAAGGATCAGCCGCGCGCCTTGCGTTCGCGCCACCGCGAGCGGCGCGGGCGCGGTCTTCATCTGGCAATAGGGCCGCCAGACGTGCGGCGCACCGGCGGTCAACCAACCCGGCTGGGCGTTGCTCACGAGGGAATCTCCATTGCGCTGACGGTGGGCGTTGCTATGCCCTGCGCCCCTCGATCGCAAACGGAACGGTTCATGGACAGCCTTGAGGCCTTCGCCGCCGGCAAGCTCGCCGGGCTCGACGCCCGCAGCCTGCGACGCACGCTCAAGCCGACCCACCGCCTCGACGGCTTGTGGGTCGAGCGCGGCGGTCGACGCCTGCTGTCCTTTTCCTGCAACGACTATCTGAACCTGTCGCATCATCCGGCGGTGAAGGCCGCGGCGCGCGAAGCGGTCGATCTGTATGGCGCGGGCGCGGGCGCATCGCGGCTGGTGACGGGCGACCACCCGCTGCTGTCCGAACTTGAAACCCGGCTGGCGGGGTTGAAGGGAACCGAGGCGGCGTGTGTCTTCGGATCTGGATACCTGGCCAATACGGGCGTGATCCCCGCCTTCGCCGCCCCCGGCGACCTGGTGCTGATTGATGAGCTGGCCCACGCCTGCATCTGGGCGGGCGCCCAGCTGTCGGGCGCTGAGATCATTTCCTTCCCGCACAACGATGTCGCCGCTCTGGAAGCGATGCTCATCGCCCGCCGCTTGGAATTTCGCCATGTGCTGGTCGCCACCGACGGCGTGTTTTCAATGGACGGCGATCTCGCGCCGCTGGACACCCTTTCCGACCTCTGTCGCCGGCATGACGCCTGGCTGCTCAGTGACGACGCCCATGGGGTCGGGGTGCTTGGCGATGGTCGGGGCTCGGCCCACGAGTTCGCCAACACGCACATCCCGCTGCAGATGGGCACCCTGTCCAAGGCCATCGGCGGCTATGGCGGTTATATTTGCGGTTCGAAGGCGGTGATCGACCTACTGAAAACCCGAGCCCGGACGGTGATTTACGCCACCGGCCTGCCGCCCGCCTCGGCCGCCGCCGCCATCGCGGCGCTGGACATCATCGAGAACAATCCCGCCTTGGTCACGGCGCCGCTAGCCAAGGCCCGCCTGTTCACCCGGGCCGCCGACCTTCCCGACGCGACCAGTCCCATCGTCCCTGTGATCATCGGTAAGGCCCAGGCCGCCCTCGACGCCGCCGCAATGCTGGAGGCCGAAGGCTTCCTCGCCGTCGCCATACGCCCGCCGACGGTGCCCGCCGACACGGCGCGCCTGCGCTTGGCCTTCACCGCAGCTCATCCCGACGCGGAGATTCTGCGCTTGGCCGAGTTGGTCCGAGGACTTGTCTCTACGACAGGAGTCGCCGCATGAGCGCCATGTTCATCACCGCCACGGGCACGGACGTCGGAAAGACCTATGTCGCCTGCGCCCTGATCCGCGCCCTGCGTGCGGAAGGGCGGGCGGTTCGCGCCTTCAAACCAGTGGTCAGTGGTTTCGACCCAGCCGATACGGACGCGAGTGATCCGGGCCGCCTGCGCGCCGCGCTGGGTGACGGCGCGCCGTCGTTGGAGGATATCTCGCCGCTGCGCTTCGCCGCCCCCCTCTCCCCGCCACTGGCCGCGCGCCTGGAAGGCGTTCACCTTGAACTCGACCGGCTCGAAGCCCTTTGCCGCACCCAGATCGCGGGTGACGGCCCGCTGCTGATCGAGGGGGCGGGCGGCGTCATGTCGCCCCTGACCGATGAGGCCACGAATCTCGACCTGATCGCGCGGCTCACGCTCCCAGTCATCCTCGTCTGCGGCAGCTACCTTGGCACGATCAGCCACACGCTCACGGCGCTGGAAGTGCTGAAGGCTCGCGGCGTGACTGTCGCCGCCATCGTCATGAGCGAAAGCGAAGGCGCGCCCGACCTTGGGGAGACGGCCGCCAGCCTCGCCGCTTTTGTCGGCGAGATTGCAACCCTGACGGCGCCTCGTCACGCTGACGGCTGGGACGCCTCAGACTTGGCTCGCCGCCTGCAGCTGTAGCGCCGCGAGCCGAGCTCTGCGCCGTTCGTCAAAGGTGACGATGGCGACGCCCGCGAGCGTCGCCATCCCGCCGCCGATCAGTTGCACGGTGACCTTGTCGCCCATCAGCAAGATGCCGATGGTGCAGGACACCAGCGGCGTCAGCAGGAAGAAAGGCGTCACCCGAGAAGGTTCTCGCCGCTGCACCAGCCAGAACAGCAGGCTCGACGCGCCGATGGATGAGGCCAGGCCCGCGAAAACGACGCACGCCCAGGCCAGCGGCGAAGCGTCCATCACCTGGGCCTTGAGATTAGGCTCGAAGCCAAAGGCGGCGCCCAGCAACAACGGCGCGGCGACGAGGGATGTCAGGGCCTGCATCTTCAATGGTCGCACGCTAGGCAGGCGGCGAACCAGCACCGTCGCCAGCGCCCAGATCGCGGCCCCGGTGATGATGAGCACAATGGGGATGAAGTCCGTCGCCGTATGCGGGTCGAGGGTCATCCAGGTCACCCCGGCGAAGGCCACGGCCAGCCCCAGCGCCGCCGCCCGGGTCATTCGTTCGCCCAGGACTCTCCAGGCGAACAGCACCGTGAAGGGAATCCACAACTGGCTGGCCACCACCAAGGGGCTGAGCTGCTCGGCCAAGCCAAAGCCGATATAGACGAAAGCGAAGTGGATCGGCCCCGAGAGAATGACGATCGGCCACATTCGCCTCAAGTCCGGAAACGGCGGCCTGAGCAATGGAAGCAGAACCACCAGCGCGATCAGGAAACGAAAGCCGGCCACGAAGAGCGGAGGCAGTTCCGCGGTAGCCACCTTGGCCGCGGCGTTGTTGACGCCCCAGACCAGGATGATCGTGGCGATTGCGCCGACCTCGACGAGGGTGAAGGGCGAGGAAGTGCGACTCATGGCTCGGAAGGTGGCTGGAACCGCTTCCTCCTAGACCGGAACCGCTGGATTGTCGCCGGACCTATTGCGGTGAACCGGCGCGTCTTGCGGCGTGATCCAGGTGCGAAAACGGCCGCCTCCCAAGGGAAGCGGCCGCTGCAATGTTTCACTGAAGACCGGCCCTAGAACGGAATTTCGTCGTCCAGGTCGGCCGAGAAGTTCTCGCGCGGACCGCTGGGCTGATTGCGCTGGCCGCCGCCGCTGAAACCACCACCGCCGCCACCGCTGTAACCGCTGTCGAAATCGCCGCCGCCCGAGCTGGCGCCAGCCGCGCCGCCGTCGCCGCGACCGCCCAACATGGTCAGCTCGCCACGGAACTTCTGCAGGACGATCTCGGTGGAGTACTTCTCAACGCCGCTCTGGTCGGTCCATTTGCGGGTCTGGATCGCGCCCTCGATATAGACCGTCGAGCCTTTGCGCAGGTAGTTCTCGGCCACCTTCACCAGGTTGTCGTTGAAGATCACAACCCGGTGCCATTCGGTCTTTTCCTTGCGCTCGCCCGAGGTGCGGTCGCGCCAGCTCTCGGAGGTGGCGATGCGCAGATTGGCGACGCGGTCGCCTGACCCGAGGCTGCGGATTTCCGGGTCAGCGCCCAGATTGCCGACCAGAATGACCTTGTTGACGCTGCCCGCCATGGCTCTCTCCCGAGGCTCGCCTGGCGACCCAACCGCGCCAGAATCTTAACGGAACCCTAATCACGCAACCTCGGGGCGCGCAACAGATGTTCCCGATAAGTTCTGTGGACTGTTAGAGCGACTATTGCGGCATTGCGCCGGGGACCGCCAAACGGCCATCGCCGGTGCGGACCAGAGCAAGATAGCGACCGCTCTTCAAGCCACGGCTGACGAAAATGCCCTCACGCTCCACGAACAGGAAGTTGCCCTGATAGGCGCCGACCATCTGCTGCTGGTTCATGCCCATGCGGTTAAAGCGGATACGCATGCCCTCCAGCGTCGCCGCGCAGTTCTCGACGTTGGGGACATTCTTGGCCAAGGAATTGAATTTGAGCTTGCCGTCCTTCTGCGGAGCCACGTGCCAGCAGACCCCCGTGTCGTAAGGCGCTTCCACCGGCTTTTCGCAGCCGGCCACAGCGAGGGTCGCAAAGCCCACAGCGGCGATGATGGCGAACTTGGTCTTCATGGCGTTTCCTCTCAACCGGCCGGCGGCGCGCAGCCGGGCACGGACGGGGCGATGGTGCGGAAGCGGCGATTATCGTTCGAAGCCTCGATACGACCGGACGTCAGACGCAGAGTCTGGTCACCCCAGCGGCCATAGGCCGTGCCCGCATCGCAGCGGCCCGCATAGAGCACCTGAACGCACTCGCTCATGGTCCCCTCGCCTGGGATGCGGCTCCACTGGCCGCCCTCATAGCGCCAGCAGGCGGATACCGGCCCCATGGCTTCCTCGATCTCGGGCCCGGTCGGTGCGGCATTGGGATTGACGGGCGCCGCAGCCTCCGGGGGCGGCAGCGGCGTCAGCATCATGCCCGCCTCGTCAGCGGCGGCCAGAGCGCCTGTCTCATCCACGCCCACGTCGAGCGCGCCTGTCCCCACACCATTGCGCGAGGCGCATTCGGCAAGGGTAAGTTCGCCCACGAACTGGCCGCCGACAAAGCAACGCAGGGGCCGTGCGGGATCAAGCTTGCTCTCTTCCTGCGTCCCCATCTCGACCACCAGTCCGCCCTGCGATGCTGGAGGCGAGGAACGAGAGCCGCCGTCACGCGCCAGCAGGCCAGCGGCGATGGCGACGCCAGCCACAACAGCGACGCCCGCGCCGATGAGGATGAACTTGCGGTCGGTGGGAAATGCCATGAGCGACGCCTACGACGCGGCGGCGCCCGATTCAAGGCGAAGAGCGCCGAGCCAGCCTAGGAAGGGCTTTAGCCGCCGGTCAGTTTCGCCAGGGCGTTCTGGTAGCTCGCGATCTGCTTGGTCAGATAGGCCGGGACCGTTCCGCCCTGCTTGCCCGCGCTTTCGGCGATCGCCGCAGGGGGATTGAGCAGTTCGCGATAGGCGCGCTGGATCGTGGTCATGGCCTTGGTGACGGCGTCCTTGGCCTCCTTCAGGTCGAGCTTGTCCGTCAGGTCGTAGGATTGCGCCAGTTGCAGTCCCCAGATCGCGCCCTTGCCATCGGCCGGAACATTCCGACCTCCCTCCTCGCGGGTCCTGTAGATCAGTCCCTCGGACAGACCGAGCGCCTCGAGCGCGTCCTTGTCGCCCTTGCCCGCGACGATCTCGATGCTGGCGGTGTTGTAGGCGGCGGTGATGCGCAGTTGGCGACGATTGTCGGTGGTCGCGAATTCGACCTTGGCCTGGCTGCCGCTGGCGCGACGGATCTTGTCGGCCAGCGTGTCGAGCGTGTCCTTGGCGTCGATGGTCACGGTCGTGAGCGGGCCGCCCGGACGGGTGCGGATCTGGAACTGATCGCCGGGGCGCACGCCCGTGCCAGACACCAGTAGTTCCGAGGCCTTGGCGAACATCTGGCCGCGCGGCAGGCCAAATGTATCGAGCGCGCTAGCGCCCGCGGCGTCGACCGCGATCGAGGTCGGGGCGGCGATGCCGTCCTTGCCGCTGATGCGCTGCATCCAATCCGCCGCGCCGGTGGTCATGTCGAGCTGCGCGACATAGCCGTCCTGCTTGCCCAGAGGCGTAGTGCCGCCCAGATCCTTGCTGGCTAGGCCGGTCAGATAGACCTTGCCGCCAGCGACGGCCATGCCGGTCACCGTGTCGTCTTCCGCGCCGCCGTAGTAGGTCAGCACATCGTCGGCGGTGCTCGCCAGATCCAACGACAGACTGGCGGCGAAGCCGTCCATCCGGCCCTGCGGTCCGGACTTCTGGTTGCCGATCGTCAAGGCGCCGCTGCCGGACGAACCGCCGATCCAAAGCTTGCCGCCATCGAGAACCAGCCCGGCGATGGATCCGCCGCCCAGAGCGCCGAGGTCGCGCACGGGTCCGCTTGTCACCATACCCGCCGTCGTGGCGCGGGTCGTCTTGACGCCCAACTGGGTTTGGCTTGTATCGCCCCCGGTGGTCGTCACCGTGGACGGCGCGCCGCCATCAACGGTCGTGGTGGTCTCCTCGATGAAACCGCCATTCTGGAAACTGGTGCGCGTGACCGAGGTGCTGGTCAGGGCGACGTCGAAGTTGCGGACCACAGCGCGGCCATTCTCGACCCCGGCCACATAGACCTTGTCCCCATCGACCACGAGGCCGGCGACACTATCCTTCTCGGACGTGCCGAATTGGGTCGTGAACAGCGATTTGGGTTTGCCGTCGGCCTGGGTGGCGAAGGCGGTCAGGTAACCGTCCTGCCCGCCCTTGGGCGAAGCGAACTGCGGCGACGCGGCGCCGTCGTGGCCAGCCATGCCCGAACTGGTGTTGCCGGCGACATAGAGCGTGCCGTCGGCTCCGAAAGCCAGTGCGGTCGCGGAATCGGACTCCAACGCGCCACGACGCACCGTCCAGGTCTCGTCGCCATTGGTGTCGTAAAGCGTGACGAAGCTGTCGGACTTGTCGCTGCCGGAGCCGGAATTGAGCGGCCCGTTGGCGCCGTCCGGCAGGCCGGTCAGTTCACCGGTCACCGAGCCCGCAACGGCGACCTTGCCGTCGGCCGAAACCGCCAGGTTCAGGCCTGACGCGGTCTCCGCTGCGCCCAATGAGCGAGCGAACATCAGGTTACCCGAGGAGTCGTACTTCAGCAGGGCGACGTCCTGCTTGCCCTTGATCGCCTGACTGTCGATGTCGAGCGAGTCGTTCACGCCATGCGAGACGTTGGCCAGCATGTAGATCGAGCCGTCGGCGCCCGTAATCGTCTTCTCAACGCTGTCGATGGTGCCTTGAAGAGTTTCGGTGAACACCGAACCGCCGACCGCCGTCCCGAACGCGCCGTTGATTTTGCTCAGGGTATTTCTGAAGACGCCATCATCGGTCTTGACGTCCTTGTCGGGGTCAGGATCGCCCGAGCGGGTCGTGACATAGACCGCCGGGGCCGAGGTCGGCGCTGAGAATGTCAGCGTCTCGGCCATGTCGCCTTTGACCAGGAATGAAAAATCATCGCCCTTGGCCGGCAGCTTGACGGTCTCCCCGTTGACGCCCTTGACCTCGGTTTCAGCGCCTTTGGTCTGTTTGACGGCGAAAGTCGTCCAGAGGCCGGCGGCCTTGAACTTATCGTTGATGAAGGCGGCGACCGACTGCATCGTTCGTGGCGTAGAACCCATCTCGGACAGGTCAACGTTGATGTCGGTGACAACGCCGAGCTTCTTGACCTGTATCTTGAAGGCTGCCGCTCCTTGGAAAGCGGGAACCTCTTCGCCGGCTTTTCCCGAATAGATCGTGCCGGTGTTGTAGTTGTAGTTGGACTTCTCTACGCCGACCGTACTTTTGACGGTTGATTGCGCCTGCCCCGTGGTGAAACGCACTCCGTCGAGCTTCAGGCTCTGGGTGTACTTCTCGACCTCTTCGAGCCCCTTGGCGAACGTTGATTGGAGGCGTGTCAGTTCGCTGTCCGTGACCCCTTTTTCGCCAGCGCGTTCAATAAGGCCCGACAGCGCGGCCAAACCCTGATGCAGCGCGAAGAGCTTGCGATGGTCTTCGGCCGCCCCAGCGGACTCCAGATTGGCGCCGCCTTCGTCGATGAACTTGCGACCGCCCAGCACTTTCTTAACGAGGGCGTCAGCCTTAAGATTCTCGTTCGAAGACGCCCATGGCGCCACCACGCGGTTGGTCCTGCTGGTCCCGTTCGAAGCGGCAGCGGTCGCTCCCGCGACGCCGGCGCGGGATTGATAGTAGCCAAGCAACAAGCTGCTATCGAAGGTGATCAACAAGCGGCTCCTCGGCGCCCACAGCGCCCCTGCGAAGATTATCGCCGTTCAGGGCTGCCAAGTCGTTAAGACTCGCCCTTAACCGGCGATCATCCGGGCATCGATCAAGGACTGACGGACACGATCGCCTGACGCTTTCCACTCGTCCGCCAGCAAGCCAAGAAGAACGACGTCACAACGCTGGCCGCCCTTCAGGACGTGGGCGCGCAGATAGCCTTCGCGAAGGAAGCCGACAGCGGTCTGCGCCTTAAGGGCAGCATCATTGTCCGCCATCACTTCGGCGAAGACCTTCTCAAGGCCGAGTTCACCGAAAGCCTTATCAATTCCAAGTACTTGCGCGGCGCGTCCAACGCCCCTGCCCCGAGCGTCGGCAGCCCCCAGAAACCAGTTCCAGGCCGCGCGCCGGTGATGGCTTTCGAGCCCCGTCAGGGTCAGCAAGCCAGCAGGCGTATCGCCCTGCTGGATCATCCACCCCCGCATATCGGGATCCGCGCGCAGGGACTCGAACCAAGCCCGGTGCGCAGCTTCGCTCGGAAACGCCGCGTCGGACATCCAGCGATCGACTTCCGGCTCACGACGCCAAGCCAGGAGGACCTGCTCGTCCTCGTCACGCAATTCACGAAGGCTGATCATGTTTACGCCCCCGGGCTAGAAAGTCAGCCCTGACCTTGGAATAGGGACAGGATCACCTGCGGGGCACTGTTAGCGATCGAGAGCGCCTGTACGCCAAGCTGCTGCTGTACCTGAAGGGCTTGGAGCTTGGCGCTCTCCTTGGCCATGTCGGCATCGACCAGGTTACCGACGCCGGCCTCAAGCGTATCGCTAAGCTTGCCGATGAAGGTCAGGTGCGCCTCGATCCGCTTGGCTTGAGAGCCGACAGTGCTGATCGCCCCGTTCGTCGATTGGATGGACGCATCTAGCAGGGTGAGCGCGGCTGCAGCGTTCGACGAAGTCAGGATATCGGATGCCGGTGGGATTTGAACATTCGCTCCCCCGACCGTCAGATCCTGAAGAGTGAGTGTGATCGCCAGCACAGCGTCAGCGTCGGCGAGGAATCGCAGGCTCTGGGAAAGCGAGGCATCGAGAATGTTGGAACCATCGAAGCTGGCGTTCTCGACCACCTGTCCCAACTGGGACAGCAAACCCTGGAAGTCATCATTCAGAGCCCTACGCGCGGAACTACCCAGCGATGTCTCCATCGCCGCGATGACCTTCTCGCGCATCTGATTGAGGAGATTGGAGACGGACTCGCCGGCCGCCATGGCCACGTCGGAAATCGACTGGGCGCGGTTCAAACTCATCTTCACGGAGTTCAGCGAGCTGACGTCCGCCCGTTGGTCTTGGGCGATCGACCAGATCGAGGCGTTGTCCTTGGCGCTGGAAATCTCCAGCGACGTGCTGATGCGATCCTCGGCCTTGCCGAGCTCATCCGACGTCTTGTTAAGATTCTGAAGGGCGATCAGAGCGGACTTGTTGGTATTCACGCTCAGCGTCATGAGCCGTCTCCCGGAGGCTTTTTGCCTGGCCGCAGAGCGCCTCGATTCGGGGACGCTCCGCCATAGAGACGAGCGTTAACCTTAAGAGGTGTCCGTATGGTTAACGGAAATAAACCACGAATTTTAACATCCGCCCGCCCTCAAGGCGGCGCCAAATCTCAGCTCTTGGCGTCGAAGATCGTGCCTGGGACGTAGTCCGGAGACTTCATGACGCGCAGCACTTCCTCGCGCGGAAACTGCGAGAGGACCTCGCCGGTCACCCGGTCGAGTGTCTTGTAGATATAGACGCCGCTGGTTTCGTCCCGCTCGATGAACAGGCGCACGTCCGAGGCCTTGGGCTCGGTCAACGGCTGGCCTGTACGAGCAAAGCCGCCCTCGAGTGCGGGGGCGGCGCGGCCTTCGACATCCACGGTGAGATTCAGTTGAACAACTGGATCGGTCATTTCTCCTGCCGTCAGCCGTTAAAGGCTGACGCCTTCCTGACAAACGGCGCTTCAGGGTCGAAGCGCGCGGCGTGGAGGGTGGAAGGCGGGCCAAAAGCCCGCCTTCCTTCCATTCCTTAGCGGAACAGGCCCAGCACGGTGGAGGTCGAGGAGTTGGCGATCGACAGCGCCTGCACGCCAAGCTGTTGCTTGGTCTGCAGAGCGGTCAGTCGGGCGCTTTCCTTGGCCAGATCGGCGTCGACCAGGTTGCCCACACCGGCGTCGAGGCTGTCTTGCAGCTTGCCGACGAAGGTCAGGTGAGCGTCCAGGCCGGCCGAGTTCGTACCCAGCGAAGCCAGCTTGTCCGTGGCGTCCGACAGAGCGGTCGTCACGGTGCCGATCATCGTCAGCGCTTCCGACGCCGTCGTGAAGCTGGCGCTGGCGGCGATGCTCAGGCCCGACAGCGACAGATCCTTGGCGGTCACGGTGAAGGCGTCGCCCGAATCGTTCGACAGGAACGCCATCGAGCTGACGGTGCCGTCGACGATGTTGGCGCCGCCGAAGCTGGCGTTGCTGACAGCCTTGGTGATCTGGTCACGCAGCGAACCGAAGTCCGCGGCCAGGGTGGCGCGAGCCGAGCTGGTGAGCGAGGTGTCGGCGGCCGCCAGGGCCTTTTCCTTCATCTTGTTCAGCAGATCCACGACCGTGTCACCGGCGGCGAGGCCGACGTCGATGGTCGACTGACCACGTTGCAGCGAGTCGCGCACCGCGTTCAACGAGTTGGAGATGGCCGATTGGTTCTCGGCGATAGCCCAGATGGCGCCGTTATCCTTGGCGGTGCCGACCTTCTTGCCGGTGTTGATGCGGCCTTGGACGATGCCCAGTTCGGTGTTGGTGCCGTTGAGGGTCTGCAGGGCGGCCATGGCCCCGACGTTGGTGTTCACGCTGTTCAGCGCCATATCGAGAGTTCCTTTTTCTCGTATCCGGCGTCGTTTTGACGGCCGGGGGCTTTTTGCCCAGGAACTCGGTAGCAACGACCGGGCCAAACTTGCCTAGCGGGCAGATTTTTCCTAAGCCCCCGAAAATACAGCGTTATAGGTTTGTTTAGAACCAAAATGCCCGGCAACACCTGCCGACTCCAATGAGGAATCGGCAAATGTTGCCGGGCAAAAACGCCTCGATTGTGCTTAGCGATAAGTAAATGGGGAGGCGGCGAACGCCTCCCCATAGTTGGCGGTTAGCCGAAGAGCGACAGGACCGACTGCGGCGCTTGGTTGGCGATCGACAGAGCCTGCGTGCCCAGCTGTTGCTTGGTCTGCAGAGCGGTCAGTCGGGCGCTTTCCTTGGCCAGATCGGCGTCGACCAGGTTGCCCACACCGGCGTCGAGGCTGTCTTGCAGCTTGCCGACGAAGGTCAGGTGAGCGTCCAGGCCGGCCGAGTTCGTACCCAGCGAAGCCAGCTTGTCCGTGGCGTCCGACAGAGCGGTCGTCACGATCGAGATCATGCCCGATGCTTCCGACGCCGACGCGAACGTGGCGCTGGCGGAGATGTTCAGGCCAGCCAGCGACAGATTGCGAGCCGAAACGGTGAACGGATCCCCAGAGTCGTTCGACAGGAACGACATAGAAGTGACCGAGCCGTCGATGATGTTGGCGCCGCTGAACTTGGCGTTGCTGACAGCCTTGGTGATCTGGTCGCGCAGCGAAGCGAAGTCGGCGGCCAGGGTGGTGCGGCTGGCGGTGGTGATAGAGGTGTCGGCAGCAGCTAGAGCCTTCTCCTTCATCTTGTTCAGCAGATCGACGACCGTGTCGCCGGCGGCGAGGCCGACGTCGATGGTCGACTGACCGCGCTGCAGCGAGTCGCGCACGGCGTTCAGCGAGTTGGCGATAGCCGATTGGTTCTCGGCGATAGCCCAGATGGCGCCGTTGTCCTTGGCGGTGCCGATTTTCTTGCCGGTGTTGATGCGGCCCTGCGTCTGCTGAAGCTCAGAATTGGTCTGGTTCAGGTTCTGCAGCGCAATCATGGCGCCGGCGTTGGTGTTCACGGAGTTAGCGATCATAGGTCCCTACCATTTTGGTCGGTGTTTCCGGCACAGTGCCGAGCGAGCGTTTTGCTCACCCCGCGCATCGCAAACGGCGCGCCAAACCAAACTTGCGAAAAAACCCTACGATATCAGATCGTTAACGATCCGCATCCCCGCGACCACACGAGCGCTGCCAGGTAGATTTTTCCGGCGCGGCACATGTTGCCGTGCAACTTGCGCCCTTGGACAAAGAAAAACGGCGCAGATGGGAACCTGCGCCGCCAATTGGATACAACTAAGGGAGAAACTCAGCTGCCCGGTCGCTGGGACAGCCCCTGCATGATCGATCGATTGATATCGATCAGAGGCTCAAAATCCTCCTCCTTGCGCATCACCGCGCTGGAGTGGCGAGCAACCCAGAGGCTCAACGAGATGATCTGTGCCCGCAGAGCCGGGGGAAGCTGATTGGAGGGCTGGGAGCAATCGGTGGCGAAGGCGGACCAAAGGCGGCGATTACGGTCGAGCGCATTCATACGACCATTGAAATCGTCGGCCGGCCCCGACGCCGCTGACATTAGATCACGCGTGACCTCGCCAAAAATCCGATACTCGATCTCGCGAGGCGACTCAGCGCTAATCGCCGTCTGTTGATACGCCCGTAGGGACATTCCCCAACCTCTCGTTCTCGTACTCGATCAGTCGGCGGCTAAGCATCAGCGCCTTGTAGAATTCCTTGGCCAGAACGTACTTCGAAATGGTTACGCAATCAGCCAACACGTCGGGATTACCGATCACGCCCATGAATTCGCTCATGCGCCGGACGAATTCATCGTAGTGGGATTCGAGCTCTCCCCCGTCCAGATACATCATCATCACCGGGAAATAGATCCGGCGCGCCGGCGTAACCGCATCCGCCGTCTGCATGATGTCCTTCTCACGCAGCACCGACGCCTTGTTCTGGAGAATAAGCGTCGAACGCCGATCGCCATTCTGTACGACGGCCCCGTTGAGAACGAACCGCTCCCCAGGCTTTAGTGACAGTTTCAGCGGCACGGTCAGCTTCCCCATTCCAGACAGCTTCTGCCTAGCCAAACATGGTTAACGGATGGTTGCCCGGAGGGCGTGCGCCGACGCCGCCTTAGCAATCGATTAAGCATGTTTGCCCAGCATTGAGCCGTTGGAATCAGGGTTTCTTTAATGTCGCTTCGGAAAACACAAACCTCCTACGCAGCACTGCTCGGCGGCGCGGAAGTCGCGCCCGAGGCGGTTCAACCGAAGATGATGGCCGGCCCGATAGGGGACGCGGCCTCCAGGGAAGCGCTCGACAAACTGACCCGTGCGGTCGCTGAACTTCGCGATCAGGAGGTCCCAGGCCTTCTTTCGCGGGCCATCCGAGCCATAAACGGCCGCAGTTACGTTGAAGGCGAAAAGCTGGCGCTGGCCGCACTCAAGCTTGACGACAAGCAAGGCATGGCTTGGTACGTGCTGGCGGTCGCGCGGGAAAAGCTGGGCGATCTGGGAAGTTCACTGCGATGCTATGATGCCGCTCTGCAGCTACTTGCGGACGAGACGATGGTCGCCCTGGACCTCGGCCGCTTGGCGTCTCGCCTGGATATGCCCGAGTTAGCCATCAAGCTTTATGCGATCTATCTCTCCAAGAATCCTTCGAGTCTAGAAGCCACCAACAACATCGCTACGTCGTTGCGCGACATGGCCCGCTTTGACGAAGCGATCGACGTAATTAAGCCAGTCCTTACAGAAAATCCGAGCAGCCACATCCTGTGGAATACGCTAGGCACAATCCTGAAAAACAAAGGCGACGCACTAGGCTCTTTGGTCTTCTTTGAGGAATCGGCCCGGCTCAAACCCGACTTCGCGCTTGCCCACTACAACCGAAGCGGGGCCCTTTGGGCCGTTGGTGATCTCGCTACCGCGCTCGAGGAATGCGATCTGGCGATCGACTTGGTTGGATCATCCTCCGACCTAGACAACATGAAGTTCTCTAAGGCGATCCTTCTCCTCGCCGCGGGCAGGCTTGAGGAGGGGTGGGCGTTCTACGAGGCTCGTTTCCTTCCGGGACATTCCGAAGCCCCGATTTTCATCGCCGATGCACCGCGATGGACGCCCTCTGACCAACTGGCCGGCAAGCACCTTATGGTTTTCGCCGAGCAGGGCGTGGGCGATGAGATACTGTTTGCCAACATCATTCCGGATACGATCGAGGCGTTGGGTCCAAACGGCATCCTCACCCTGGCGGTGGAGCGCCGCCTTCAGCCGCTCTTCCAGCGCTCATTCCCGACCGCCCGCGTCATCAGCCACAAGACCATTCGCCTCGAAGGACGCGTCAAACGCGGCAGCTTGGAAATCGAAAACTGGAAAGAGATCGATTTCTGGACTCCGATGGGATCGCTGTTGCGTCACTTCAGAAACAAGGTCGAGGATTTTCCCACCACTCCCGGCTTCCTTACCCCAGATCCCGAGCGCGTTGCGCACTGGCGTGGGTGGCTAGACAGCCTGCCGCCCGGACCGAAGGTTGGCGTGCTGTGGAAGAGCATGAAGATCACAGGCGATCGGGCGTCGTCTTACTCTCCATTCCATAGCTGGGGGCCAATCCTGCAAACCCCAGGCGCGACTTTCATCAACATGCAGTACGGCGACGTCGATGAAGAGTTGGCAGATGCCCGAGAGCGGTTTGGCGTAGAGATTTTCCACGCTCCCGGGATCGATCTGAAAACAGATTTGGATGATGTCGCCGCCCTATCCGCGGCTCTGGACGTCGTCGTGGGGAATCCCAATGCGAACACACAGATCACAGGTGCAGTTGGAACACCGGTGTGGATGGTGACCAGCCAAGCCTCCTGGACGCAATTTGGAACAGACCACTATCCGTGGTTTCCACAGGTTCGATGCTTTCCTCGCACCAATTCGCTCGACTGGTCGCCGATCCTCCACGAGGTCGGTCAAAATCTAGCTCGATGCATTAGCGGGGAGAGCCAATTCGGCAGGATCGAGCGCGCCGCCTAGCCAAAACGCCGAAGACCCGTGGCTAGGATCGCCGCGTCCTGTCGTAAGATCGGAAGCCCCTTCAGGATCGGATAGGCGAGACCCGCGTCAGGACAAAAAAGAAAGCCAGCCTCCTCCTCAAGAGCCAAGCCGGTATTCGGACATGCCCACACAAGATTGGACCGTCGAGGGGGCTCTTCACCGCCAGCCAGCGGCGGCGGAGTGATAATGTAGGCGAAGGTTGGGTTGAGAGGGTTGTTCGCGCGTTCCAAGCGCACCTTCTCGTGCAACACTCCGCCACAATCGGCGATCGCCTCTGGAAGGCCCCGGATATAGCCATGACTGTCCATGCGCGCCCGACCTTCGGGGCTGTTGTCCTCATAGGATGGCTCGAACAGGCACACCTTTTGACGCGCCACACGGAACAATTCCCGAAGCGCTTCACGCTCTCGACCGCCGTTGGGCTCGATGGCATGGCTTGTCCAGACCACATCCACACTCTTGGACTGGAAGGGAAGATTCAACATATCGCCCACGGCGAGTGAGAGCCGATCGAGGACTTCCGGCGCTGTTCGCTCAAGCCAAGTGACCGCTGAACGAAGCCGCGACCAACTGATGTCACAGGCAAACAGCCGATGGTGCTCTGAAAATGCATGCTTGCCGACGCTATACAGCGTCGTGCATTCGCCGGTTCCGACGTCGAGGATGGTTTCAGCTTCCGTCAGGTGCGGACGGAGTATTTGGGCGATCTCGATGGGATACGGATTATCGGAGCTGACGAAGCTGGCCACATATGATCCGGCCTGAAGGTCGTAAGCGGCCTCAATGATCGCGCCGGTATTAGCGTCCTCGCCCAAAAGAGCGCGCAAATGCTCGGCGACGTTACGACCCTCACGATAAGCCTGAGTAGCCTCCAAGATATAGGGGTGCTTCACATCAACTCCGCATTCCGCAGCTTCAAGCCCTGGATTAGGCGAACAGTCCCGTTGTTGCAAAGGCGTCGCCCGCTACGCGAGCGCAAGGAACCCGACTCACCCCGGCGGGTTGATTCAGCGCAGGTGGGGACGGTCTCCGCCCGCAGCAGGAGTCGCACCTATGACCCCCGAAATCGACTATCGATTCCATGATCCGCTGCCGCGTCGGCCTGGGCTGGACGACGGCGCGATCCCCGCGCTCTACGCCGACGACACTGTCGATGAGGATGAAGACCTCGACGATGAAGAGGACGAGGATGAACAGGCGACTGACGCCAATCCCCTTCCCCCCAGCCGGCTGGACAAGGAAAAGCAGCTCGACCACGGGCTGAAGGAGACCTTCCCGGCCTCCGATCCCGTCTCGATCAATCCCGGCGCCGACTAGATCGACGCGGACTAGATCGACGCGGACGAACTGATCAGGGCGGCGCGGGACTTGAATGTCCTGCGCCGCCCTTTAGTTTGCGATCTCTTGAACACTTGTTTGGATGATCGCATGGCTGGCCGTTTCGAAGGCACTCAGGATTACGTCGCCACCGAGGACTTGAAGGTCGCGGTCAATGCGGCAATCGCGCTGGAGCGCCCGCTGCTGATCAAGGGCGAGCCCGGCACCGGCAAGACCGTCCTGGCCTACGAAGTCGCCAAGGCCATGGGCTCGCCGCTGCTCACCTGGCACATCAAGTCCACGACCAAGGCCCACCAGGGTCTCTACGAGTACGACGCCGTCACCCGTTTGCGCGACAGTCAGCTGGGCGACGAGAAGGTCAAGGACGTCAAGAACTACATCAAGAAGGGCAAGCTGTGGGAGGCGTTCGAGGCCCCCGCCAAGGGTCAGCCCCGCCCCGTCCTGCTGATCGACGAGATCGACAAGGCCGATATCGAATTCCCCAACGACCTCCTCCAGGAGCTCGATCGGATGGAATTCTTCGTCTACGAGACCGGCGAGACCATCAAGGCCGAGGTCCGGCCAGTGGTGATCATCACCTCCAATAACGAAAAAGAGCTGCCGGACGCCTTCCTGCGCCGCTGCTTCTTCCACTACATCCGCTTCCCGGACGAGGCGACCATGCAGGCCATCGTCGACGTCCACTTCCCCGGCATCAAGGAAAAGCTGGTCGCCGAGGCGCTGCGCATCTTCTACGACATGCGCAAGGTGCCGGGCCTGAAGAAGAAGCCCTCCACGTCCGAGTTGCTGGATTGGTTGAAGCTGCTGATGGTCGAGGATATCGACGAGACGGTCCTGCGCGAGAAGGACCCGACCAAGCTGATCCCGCCCCTGCATGGCGCCCTGCTCAAGAACGAACAGGACGTCCACCTGTTCGAGCGTCTGGCCTTCCTGGCCCGCCGCGAAGGCAGTTCGGGACGCCCCGGCCAATAAGGTTTCTTGCGGCGATTTAATGCTGGGAAGGCGGTTCTTACCGCAATTTCATTGGACCCTCTCTCAGGCGCGCCGCACCCTCGCGGCAAGCTTCGAGAGGGGAGACAACGATGAAACGTCCGTTCCTGGCCACCGCCGGCGTCCTGTGCTTTGCGGGCCTAGCCCTGGCCGCCTGCGGTCCCGATGGCAAACCGCCCAAGCCCTCGAACAACCACTGGAACGACAAGGCGATGACGGTGAAGTCACGTCTGGACTGTCCTGAGAAGCAGGGGGTTCTGACCCGTGTCAGCGCCGCCGCCGACGGCAAGTCTTGCGTTTACACGGGCGACGACGCGGAGATCACCCTTCGTCAGATCGCAATCGGCCCGGATGGCGCTCGCGCGGCCCTGGCCCCCATTGAATCCGAACTGCGCGCGCTCGTTCCCTACAAGGCCAAGCCGCCGGAAAAGACCGGCGAACACACCGAAATCCGTCTTCCGGGCCTTCACATCACCGCGCAGGATGACAGCAGCGGCGGTTCTGCTCAGGTCCGTGTCGCCGGCGTCCACATCAACGCGGACGACAACGGCGCGGAAATCCGCGCCGAGAACTTCGGGGAAAACTCGGTCAAGGCCAGCCTAATTCTGGCGGGCGACAAAATCCCGACCAGCGACCACCCCGTGGTGGGCTACGAAGCCAGGGGTCCTGTGAAAGGCCCGCTGATCGTCGCGGTGGTGAAGTCCAAGGGCAAGGATTACCACAACGACGGAAATGGCGCTTTCATGGACATGAAACGCCTGGTCAAGCGCAACACCAACGAAGACTGAGTTTGGGCGGGTGCGGCCGGTCAGACCGGCTGCACCTCGACCACCTTGTAGGTCAGCGGGCGACCGTCCTCATCCGTCACGGTCACATACTCCCCAACGGCGAACCGGTGCTCGCCGAGGCGATGGACCGGTTCGTCGTCCAGATCATCCTGCCCGTCATAGTCGAAGAACCAGCGGCTTCCTTTGCGGGCCAGGCGGCCATCGGCGGCGTCCTCGTCGGGGGTGAAGCGACGAACGGTGCATTCGGCTTTCGACTTGGAATAGGCCGCCTCGTCCAGCAGGCCGTCGCTGGTCAGCGGCGCGGTCAGCGCGTAGCCGCGATGGTCGTCACCACCAGCGAACTCGGTGCCAGGATTGCGCGCCAGGCGCATCACGATGCGTGACAGGGTCATGGGGTCTTCCCTTCTTCTTGTGGAGAGAATTGCGAGACAAAAACTCGGAGAATTCAGCGACTAGTGAGACAGGAACAGCGACGGGCCGTTCTCGGCTCCCAACAGGGAGCGGGTCGTGCCGCCAAAGATGTATTCCTGAAGACGCGGGTGCCCGAAGGCGCCCGCGACCAGCAGGGACGCACCCAGCCGACTGGCCGCCTCCAGGAGGATCGGCGCGGCGTCGCCGCCTTCCCCGCCCGTCTGCACCTCGGCCGCCACCCCCCGGGCCGCATAGAACGCCTGAAGGTCAGCTGGATCGAACTTGCGGGAGGTCGCGGTCGGCGCGCTGAAGATCACCACTCGCGAGGCCTTCTGCAGCAGCGGCAGGGCCGTACGCGCGGCGCGGCTGGCCTCCTTGCCGCCGTCCCAGGCCACAAGGGCGACGCCGGTGGCGTTAAAGCCAGGCCGCGCAACGATGGTCGGTCGTTGCTCGTCGGCGACAATCTGCTGGAAGGCCTCGGCCAGAGGGCCTCGACCACGCGCCGCGGCGTCGTCGAACACGACCACGTCCGACAGGCGTCCCTGCATGGAAAGGCCTGCCCAGACAGGAGATTCCAGGGAGATGAAGGTCTTGGATTTGGCGGCGCAGGCGTCAAACGCCGAACGCGCGGCACGCTCGCCCGTGGCGGACGCTTCCTTCAGGCTTTCGATGGCGGTGATCTGCACCCCGCCCATGAAGCCTTCGCCCATCCAGGGCATCAAGTCGGCCACGTCAGCGGGGGTATGCACCGCCGCGACCTCGGCCCCGAAGGGCCCCGCCAACGCCGCCGCCGCGGTCAGGACCGCTTCATCGCCCTTGCCGCCGGCTAGCGGCGCCATGATCCTCGCCCAGCTCATGATCCATTCTCCTCTTCGAGGCATTTCTTGTGGGCGGCGACCGGCATGTCGTTGATCTTCATCAACCGATAGGCCAAGCCAACAGCCTTCACTGTAGGAACGATCAAGTGGCGAAAGGGCTGCAAAGAACGAAAGCGCCACCCCGGGCCTGGCAGCGAATGCTGTCCGGCCGGCGCCTGGATTTGCTTGATCCCTCGCCGATGGACATCGAGATCGAGGACATCGCGCATGGCCTGGCTCGCGTGGCGCGCTGGAACGGCCAGACGGTCGGCGAGCACGGCTTCTCGGTAGCCCAGCATTCGGTGGTGGTCGAAGAAATCGCGGCCCATATCCGCCCGGACCTGGAGCCCAAATGGCGGCTGGCCGCCCTGCTGCACGACGCGTCAGAGTACGTGATCGGCGACATGATTTCGCCGTTCAAGGCGGCGCTGGGGGTCAGCTACAAGGACTTCGAGGCCAAGCTCGAGGACGCCATCCATATCCGCTTTGGCCTACCGGTGAAGGTTCCGGCCGACATCAAGAAGCTGATCAAGCAGGCCGACCGCGCCTGCGCCTTCTTCGAGGCGACGCAGCTGGCGGGCTTCTCGGTGGAGGAGTCTCTCGGCTTCTTCGGCGCGCCGCCGCCGGGCTACAACCTGATCATCGATCCGCAGGCTCCGCGCGAGGCGCAGGACCGGTATGTCCACCGCTTCCATGTTCTGTCGGAGGCCGCCGGGTTCGAACCGGTCGCCGCCGCCCACGATACCGAATGATGATGGAGCCGAGCGCACAGTCGGTCGTCATCGGGCTGTCAGCGGTCACCGTCGGCATCCGTGACGGCGAGGCCGTGGTTCTGACCGTGCGCCCGCACGACGCCCTGACGGATAGGACCTCGACCCTGGCCGGCCTGCCCTTTGGCCCGTTCAATCCCGCCGCGGACCGTACGTTCGAACTGGCCCTGCGCGCCTTCGTGACCCAGCAGACCGGGTTCGAACTGGGCTACGTCGAACAGCTCTATACCTTCGGCGACAAAGGCCGCGACGCACCTCGGGCCGAGGTGGGGGCCGGCGCCGCGCGAGTGGTTTCGGTGGGTTACCTGGCGCTCAGCCCGTTCGCCGACGGCGCGGCGGCCGACACCGCTTGGACGCCGTGGTCGCGGTTCTTCCCTTGGGAAGATTGGCGCGAAGGCCGCCCGGCCGCCATCGACGACGCCCTCGCCCCCGCCCTGCGCGCCTGGGCCGGTCAGGATGAAGGCCGCCTGGCCCGTGTCCGGCTGCACTTCGCCCTGGACGGCGCGCCCTGGAACGAGGAGCGGGTGCTGGAGCGGTACGAACTCCTCTACGAGGCCGGCCTGGCCCCCGAAGCCGCCCGCGACCTGGCGCGCGACCAGGGCCGCCCGGCGGCTGAACCCGCCGCACTGTCGCCAGCGTTCGGCGAGCCGATGATTTCCGATCACCGCCGCATCCTGGCGACCGGGCTGGGCCGTCTGCGCGGGAAGCTGAAATACCGGCCCGTGGTGTTCGAACTGATGCCCGCCGAATTCACCCTCAGCACCCTGCAGCGCACGGTGGAGGCGATCGCCGGCGTGGCCCTGCACAAGCAGAACTTCCGCCGCGTGGTCGAACGCACCGACCTGGTGGAAGGTCTCGGCCGCCTGGATGTGGAGACCGGCGGCCGGCCCGCGGAGCTGTTCCGCTTCCGCCGCGAGGCGCTCAGCGCGCGGCCGGCATCGGGGCTGTCCCTGCCGCTGCTCTAACCGCCCTGACCCGTCCGGGCCCGCCACTTGGCCTTGAGGGTGGCGGAGGTGTCGCGCGATCCGTCCGGGCTCCAGCCGGGCGGGCCGAACAGATAGCCGGCCACCTCGCGCGGAGAGCGGGCCTTCATCAGGTCCTTGCCAATCCCGATCCACTCATGGAACGCCACGTGGAAGAGGTTGAAGCCGCCCAGGTTGCGCACCAGTCCATAGCGCGGAGGCTCCTCATCCAACTCGGGCGTGAAGGTGCCAAAGAGGCGATCCCAGATGATCAGGATGCCGGCGTAGTTAGCGTCCAGGTAACGCGCGTTGCGGGCGTGGTGGACCCGGTGGTGCGAGGGCGTGTTGAACACGGCCTCGAACCAGCGTGGCATGCGCTTGACCGCCTCGGTATGAATCCAGAACTGGTAGACGAGGCTGATCCCCTTCTGGATCGCCACCATGGCCGGCGGGAAGCCGATGAAGCTCAGCGGCAGCCATAGCAGCCAAGTCCCAGCCACCCCGCCCGTCCAGGTCTGTCGCAGGGCGGTGGTCAGGTTGTAGTGCTGCGAAGAGTGGTGGTTTACATGACTGGCCCACCAGAACCGCCGCTCATGCGAGATCCGGTGGAACCAGTAGTAGGTCAGGTCCTCGGCGAAGAAGATCACGACCCAGGCCCAGATGGCCGTCATCGGGATGTCGAACAGCCGATGCTGGTAAACCCATACGCTGGCCCCGAAGATCAGACCGGCGGTGAACAACCCGGCGATGCTGCTGCCCAGACCCATCAGCAGGGATGTGGCGGCGTCCTTGGTCTCATAGGCCGCCTTGGCCTTGCCAAGACGCGCCAGGATGATCTCCAGCACAATGGCCAGGACGAAGAACGGAATGGCGAGGGTGACGGGATCGAAGGCGGGCTTCATGCGCGCACCCCCTTGGGCGGCCAGGGCGTCGCGCCGATGAAGTCGTCGCGCCACGCCACAAGCCGAGCCACATAGCTGTCCCCCAGTTGGAACAGCACCAGCGCCTGTTCGCCAGCGCGGGCGACGGCGCCGCGGCCGTCATCGGCGATCCAAA
This sequence comes from Caulobacter sp. NIBR2454, assembly GCF_027474405.1. Classification (GTDB taxonomy): domain Bacteria; phylum Pseudomonadota; class Alphaproteobacteria; order Caulobacterales; family Caulobacteraceae; genus Caulobacter. The sequence goes on along the minus strand of NZ_CP114871.1, from coordinate 1,262,255 downwards.
TATTTTCAGGCGTGATGTCAGGAAAATCGTCAGCGAGGATGGCTCGCGCAGCCGCCTCGTCCAGAGGCGGCGTCGATCGTGGAATCTTGGCCCACCAGGCCAGACCCACCATGCCGGCCACCGCGAGGGCCGACCCGAAAAGCTCTACAAGCAGCGCCTTGTTCACGCGACGCTTCCTCCCCTTGAAGGAGGACCGTCCGTCAAGGTGACGGCGCCGTCAAGAACGGTGAAATGTCGCTCCCCTCCCGCGAACGGGAGAGGAGCAGTTGATCGAGGTTAGAACTTGCGGACGTAGGCCACGGACGCGACGTCGGCCTTGCCGCCGTCGTTCTTGAAGTCGTGGCGGGTGTAGTCGACGCGGACGCCGTTCTTCTCGTCGAAGAAGTACTGGGCGCCTGCCCCGTAGTTCCAGGAATCGCCGTCCGCCTCGGTCGAGATGCCAGCGACTGAACTCTTGATCTCGGTGTTGCCGTAACCGACGCGGGCGAACAGATCGAGGTTCGGCTGGACCGGCACGTAACCCACCGCATAGCCGGCGATCTGGTGGTTCAGGTCGGCGCCGACCTTCACGCCGTTGATGTAGGTGTGGTCCTTGTCGATGCCGGTGGCGGCTTCGCCTTCCACACCGAAATACTGGCCGAAGCGGGCGCCGATGCGGCCCTGCACCGCGCCGAGATCAGCGCCGTCAGCGCCCGACCGGGACAGGCCGGCCGTGCCGTAGACAGTGGTCTCGCCCATCATCTGGGCGTTGGCCGCGACCGGAGCGATGGTGGCGGCGATAGCAGCGGCGCTAGCCGCAATCATGAGAGACTTCATTTTTATTGTACTCACTCTACTCGAACAGCGCCCCAGTTCGTCCCCTGCGGGACGCCCCTGGTTCGCAGCCAAACGCGACCTGCGCAGGGCGGTTGCGGCCTTATTTGGGGCGGTACGGCCTTATCCGGGACACATCCGCGCACGTGACGGCGCGCTGCGGCGTGCTATTGATCGCTTCAGAAAACCAATATGAGCCGCGCCCTCGCGCGCCGTCGGGAAGTCTTTCGTGCATCAAGCCGTCATCGCCGCCACGGGGCTGTACACCCCGCCGCACAGCGTTTCGAACACCGAACTGGTCGAAGCCTTCAACACCTTCGTGGAGCGGTTCAACACCGCCAACGCCGCCGCCATCGAGGCGGGTGAGGTTCAGGCGCTGAGCCCCTCCTCCCCCGAGTTCATCGAGAAGGCGTCGGGAATCAAATCCCGCTTCGTGATGAACAAGACGGGCGTCATCGACCCCGAGGTCATGCGCCCGGTCATCCCCGAACGCTCAAACGAAGAGATTTCCATCCTGGCCGAGATCGCGGTCGAGGCCGCCAAGGACGCCATCGCCCGTTGGGGCAAGCCGGTCAGCGAAATCGGCGCCGTCCTGTGCGCCGCCTCGAACATGCAGCGCGCCTATCCGGCCATGGCCATCGAGGTGCAGCAGGCCCTGGGCATCGACGGCTTCGCCTTCGACATGAACGTGGCCTGCTCGTCGGCCACATTCGGCATCAAGACGGCGGCGGACTTCATCGCCACCGGCTCGGCCAAGGCGGTGCTGATGGTGAACCCCGAGATCTGCTCGGCTCACCTGAACTTCAAGGACCGCGACAGCCACTTCATCTTCGGTGACGTGGCCACGGCAGTGATCGTGGAACGGGCCGAAGACGTCCCCGCGGGCCAGGGCTGGGACATTCTCGGGACGCGGCTAAAGACGCAGTTCTCCAACAACATCCGCAACAACTTCGGCTTCCTCAACAACACCGCGCCAGAGGGCATCGGCGCCCGCGATAAGCTGTTCGTGCAGGAGGGCCGCAAGGTCTTCCGCGAGGTGGTGCCCATGGTCAGCGAGATGATCGTCGAGCACGCCAATGACATCAGCGTGGACCCTCATGGCCTCAAGCGCCTGTGGCTGCACCAGGCCAACATCAACATGAACGAGATGATCGGCCGCAAGGTGTTGGGTCGCGATCCGGCGCCGGGCGAGAACGTCATCATCCTGGATGAGTACGCCAACACCTCGTCGGCAGGCTCCATCATCGCCTTCCACCTGCACAACGACGGGTTCACGGCGGGCGACGAAGGCCTAATCTGCAGCTTCGGTGCCGGCTATTCGGCCGGCACGGTGTTCGTCAGGAAGCGCTGATCCCCTCGCCGCCATTGCCACGGCGCGGTCGGTGACTAAGGTCGCACCCGGTATTCCATAAGGGGCGGCGATGACTTTGAAGGCGATCTTCCTGGCGGGGGCCGCGCTCCTCGCCGCAAACGCGGCCCAGGCCGACACCTGGGTCATGAACGCCAACGGCTATGCGTTCGACACCGCGGGCAAGCCGGTCCCCTTCCGCACCATGCGCATCGGCAAGGACGGCAAGATCGCCTGGGTCACCCAGGCCGTTCCGCGCATCGCCTGGGGTCCGGACGATGTCATGGTCGATGCCGGCGGCCGGACCGTCATCCCCGGCCTGATCGACGCCCACGGCCATGTCATGGGCCTGGGCTTCCAAGCCCTGGCGCTGGACCTGACGGGCACGAAGTCCCTGGACGAGGCGCTGCAGCGGCTGAAGGCCTACGCCGCCGCCAATCCCGACAAGCCCTGGATCATCGGCCGCGGCTGGAACCAGGAAATCTGGAAGCTCGGGCGCTTCCCCACCGCCGCCGAGATCGACGCCGTGGTCAGCGACCGGCCGGTCTGGCTTGGCCGCGTGGATGGGCACGCTGGCTGGGGCAACACCAAGGCTTTGGAGCTGGCCGGCGTCACCGCTGCGACCAAGGACCCGGTCGGGGGTCGCGTGGAGCGCAAGGCGGACGGCTCGCCCGCCGGGGTGCTCGTGGACGCGGCGCAAGACATGGTCGACGCCAAGGTCCCCGCCCCCACCGCCGCCGACGCGGAGGCGGCCCTCAACGCCGCCCTCAAGATCATGGCCGAGGTCGGCCTGACGGGCGTGGGCGACGCGGGCGCCGATCCGAAGACCTGGGCGCTCTACGACCGCTTCGGCAAGGAAGGTCGCCTGACCGCCCGCATCTACGCCATGGCCGGGGGCATGGAGGCGCTGGAGGCGATCTCGCCCAAGGGGCCCATAGACTGGACGTACGACGACCGCCTCGCCCTCAAGTCGGTGAAGCTCTATTCGGACGGCGCCCTCGGCTCACGCGGGGCCCTGCTGAAGGCGCCCTATAGCGACGATCCCAAGAACATGGGCCTGCAGTTCCTGCCGCAGGACAAGCTGAACGCCATGGTCCAGAGCGCCGCCTCACGCGGCTATCAGGTCAATATCCACGCCATCGGCGACGGGGCCAACGCCGAGGTGCTGAACGCCTTTGAAAGCGTCGTCGGCTCGAGGCCCAAGGGCCTGCGCCACCGCATCGAACATGCGCAGGTGGTCGATCCCGTCGATCTGCCCCGCTTCGCCAAGCTGGAGGTGATCGCCTCCATGCAACCGACCCACGCCACCTCCGACAAGAACATGGCCGAGGACCGGCTGGGCGCCGCCCGCATGAAGGGCGCCTATGCCTGGCGCAGCGTACTGGACAGCGGCGCCAAGTTCGCCGGCGGCTCGGATTTTCCGGTCGAGGCGCCCAACCCCTTTTTCGGCATCCACGCCGCCGTCACCCGCCAGGACCATAACGATCAGCCCCTGGGCGGCTGGTATCCTGGCGAGGCCCTGACCCTAGACGAGGCGCTGGCTTCCTTCACCACCGGCGCGGCCTATGCAGCGTTCGGCGAGGGCAAGTTTGGCAATCTGGAGACGGGCAAGTGGGCCGACTTCCTGATCCTCGACGCCGATCCGTACAAGATGGCGCCCAAGGATCTGTGGAAGATCAAGGTCCAGGAGACCTGGGTCGGCGGCAAGCGCGTTTACCAGCGTGAAGGGGCCGCGAAATGATCGGCCGCATCGCCACCTTCGTCGCCGTTGTCGTCTGCATCGCCGCGCCCGCCTTCGCCGCGCCGCAGGAGATCAACGCCTACACCCGCTACGAACTGCTCAGCCCCGGCTCGGGCAAGTTCCGCATCATCTATGACGTGACCGCCGCCCGCCCGGGCGCGACCGCCTATTTCAACCCGATCCGCAAGGGCAGCATCGCCACCGACGAGAGCGTGCTCGACATGGCCACGGGCAAAGCGCTGGAGTTCAAGGTGGTGGACGGCGCCACCGCCCGCGCCACCGGCCTGCCCGAAGCCAGCCTCGACAGCGACTACATCCGCGTCACCCTCGCCCGCCCAGTCCCCGCCGACGGCGGCCAGGGCCGCGTGCGCATCGACAAGACCTACGAGGACGCCAAATCCTACTTCCAGGACAAGGGCGACATCGTCTTTGACCGCCCGCTGGGGGTGAAGCGCAACGCCGTGGTCCTGCCAGCCGGCTATGTGCTGGTCTCCTCCAACTATCCGTCGCAGGTGGCGCAGGAGGCGGACGGCCGCCTTCGGATCAGCTTCATCAACAACACCCCGGCCCAAGCGCCGCTGAAGCTGCGCGCCCGCCCCGGCAAGCTGACGCCGACGGCCAACAGCGCCGCGGCCAAGGTGTCCGAGCGCGCCGCCCAGACGCGGGACATCGTGTATTTCCTGAATGCGCCGGAGACGAACAGTTTCGCGCTCTATCACGACTACACCGAGGACCGTCCGGGCGTGGGTCAGTACGTCAACGTCGTGCGGACGGGCAGCACCGCCTCCAAGCCCTCGGCCCGCAACATGGACACAGGGGAAGCGCTGAAGGCTCAGCAGTTGAAAGGCGCGGCCATCACCGCCGCCGGGATCAAGGACCCCGGCCTGCGCGAGATCACCGCCGAGACCGAGATCGTTCTCTTCAGCTTCCCGCCCGTGAAGGCCGGGGAATCCGTGCGTCTGCGCCTGGCCGAGACCTATACCGATCCCGGCCGCTATAAGCTGGTCGGCGACGAGCTGGTCTTCGACCGCGCCCTGGGACGCCCCGCTAACGCGGTGGTCCTGCCCGTGGGTTGGACCCTGACCAATTCGTCGGCCCCCGTCGTGGTCAGCGAGATCGAGGACGGCCGCACGCGGCTGGACTTCGTCAACCCAGCGCTGGGCGATCTGTCGGTGCTGATCACCGCCAAGCGCAAATAGGCCCCAAAGGAAAAGGGCCCGCCTTTCGGCGAGCCCTTGAACCTTACTTCTTCGACAGAGCGGCCTGGGCCGCCGCCAGTCGGGCGATGGGCACTCGGAAGGGCGAGCAGGACACGTAGTCCAGACCCACGCTCTCGCAGAAGGCGATGGAAGCCGGGTCGCCCCCATGCTCGCCACAGATGCCGAGCTTCACGTCCGGGCGGACGGCCCGGCCGCGTTCGGCGGCGATGCGGATCAGGTCGCCCACGCCTTCCTGGTCGAGGGTCACGAACGGGTCGCGTTCGAAGATGCCCTTGTCGATATAGGCGTTCAGGAACTTGCCGGCGTCGTCGCGGCTGATGCCGAACGTCGTCTGGGTCAGGTCGTTGGTGCCGAAGCTGAAGAACTCGGCGGTCTCGGCCAGGTCGGCGGCCCGCAGGGCGGCGCGCGGCAGTTCGACCATGGTGCCGACCAGATAGGTCAGTTCGACGCCCTGCTCGGCGATCACTTCCTTGGCCACGCGGTCGGTTAGCTCGCGCAGGAACTTCATCTCCTCGCCCTTGGCGACCAGCGGGTGCATGATTTCCGGCACCGGAGCGGCCTTGCCCGATTTGGCGATCTCGCAGGCGGCCTCGATGATGGCGCGGACCTGCATCTCGTAGATCTCGGGGTACGAAACGCCCAGGCGGCAGCCGCGATGGCCGAGCATGGGATTGGTCTCGTGCAGTTCCTTGGCGCGGCGCATCAGCTTGGCGGCGTCCAGGCCGGTGGCGGTGGCCACGGCTTCCACATCGCCCTCGGTGTGCGGCAGGAACTCGTGCAGCGGCGGATCGAGCAGGCGCACCGTGACCGGCAAGCCTTCCATGATCGTGAACAGCTGGACGAAGTCGCCCTTCTGCATCGGCAGGATCTTCGCCAGGGCGGCGCGGCGGCCGCGCTCGTCATCGGCCAGGATCATCTCGCGCACGGCGGCGATGCGGTCCTCGTCGAAGAACATGTGCTCGGTGCGGCAAAGGCCGATGCCTTCGGCGCCAAACTGACGGGCGGTCTTGGCGTCCAGCGGCGTCTCGGCGTTGGCGCGCACCTTTAGGCGGCGGGCCTTGTCGGCCCAAACCATCAGGGTCGCGAAGTCGCCGGTCAGCTCGGGCTCGATCATCTTCACGGCGCCGGCCAGGACTTCGCCCTTGGAGCCGTCGACTGTGATGATCTCGCCGGCGCGGAATTCACGGCCGCGGACCCGGAACAGGCCCTGGTTCTCGAAGATGGCGATCTCGCCCGCGCCGGAGACGCAAGGGCGGCCCATGCCGCGCGCCACGACGGCGGCGTGGCTGGTCATGCCGCCACGGGCGGTGATGATGCCCTTGGCCGCGTGCATGCCGTGGATGTCTTCGGGGCTGGTCTCGTCGCGGACCAGGATGACCGCTTCGCCCATCTGGCCCAGGCGCTCAGCCTCGTCGGAGTCGAACACCACCTTGCCGGTGGCCGCGCCGGGCGACGCCGGCAGGCCCGACGCGATCACGTCACGCTGGGCGGTGGGGTCGATGGTGGGGTGCAGCAGTTGGTCCAGCGAGGCCGGCTCGATGCGCAGGATGGCTTCGTCCTGGCTGATCACGCCCTCGGCCGCCATATCCACGGCGATCTTCAGCGCCGCCTTGGCGGTGCGTTTGCCGTTGCGGGTCTGGAGCATGTAGAGCACGCCCTGCTCCACCGTGAACTCGATGTCCTGCATGTCGCGGTAGTGCCGCTCCAGCGTCTCGACCACGGTCTTGAACTGGCCGAACACCTCCGGCATCGCCTCCTCCATCGAGGGAGAGACGTCGCCCATTTCCTCGCGGGCGATCTTGGTCAGGGACTGCGGCGTGCGGATGCCCGCCACCACGTCCTCGCCCTGGGCGTTGATCAGAAACTCGCCGTACAGGCGCGCCTCGCCCGTCGACGGGTTGCGGGTGAAGGCCACGCCGGTCGCCGAGGTGGCGCCCATGTTGCCGAACACCATCGACTGGATGTTGACCGCCGTACCCCAGCTTTCGGGGATGTCGTGCATGCGGCGATAGAACTTGGCCCGGTCGTTCATCCAGCTGGCGAAGACGGCGCCAACCGCGCCCCACAGCTGGGCTTGCGGGTCCTGCGGGAACGGCTGGCCGTGCTCGCGCGAGACCACGGCCTTGTAGTCCTTGACCACCGCGCGCCAGTCCTCGGCGGTCAGGTCGGTATCGACCGTGACGCCCAGGCGATCCTTGTGGTCGTCCAGGATTTCCTCGAACGAGTGGTGGTCGAGGCCAAGCACCACGTTGGAGAACATCTGGATGAAGCGGCGGTAGCTATCATAGGCGAAACGCTCGTCGCCCGACAGCTTGGCCAGGCCGGCCACGGTCTCGTCGTTGAGGCCGAGATTCAGGACCGTGTCCATCATGCCCGGCATGGAGGCGCGGGCGCCGGAGCGCACCGAAACCAGCAGCGGGTTGGCTGGATCGCCAAAGGTCTTGCCCGTCAGCTTCTCGACCGTCGCCAGACCGGCGGCCACCTGTTCGGCCAGCTCGGCCGGGTACTGGTTGCCGTTGGCGTAATAGTGGACACACGCCTCGGTCGTGATGGTGAAGCCCGGAGGCACCGGCAGGCCCAGCGAAGACATCTCGGCCAGGTTGGCGCCCTTGCCCCCCAGCAGATTCTTCATCGAGGCGTCGCCATCCGCGCCGCCTCCGCCAAAGGAGTAGACCCAGCGCGTCTTGGTCATCGTCTCGACCGGCATGTCAAAGCTCACCCTGCGATAAGTGAAAAGTCCGCGACCGTTTCGGTGGTCGTCTTGACTTGGGATAGGAGCCGCAAACGGTTATCCCGCGCCGCAACATCCGGATCGTTCACTAGCACCTTCTCAAAGAATGCGTCCACCGGCGCACGAAGTTGCGCGAGCGCCTGCATGGCGCCGGCAAAATCTTCTGAGGTCAGCGCCGTTTGCACGACAGGACGCGCGCGTTGCACCGCTTCCAGCAAAGCCGATTCCTCAGCCGGAGCGCCGGAAAGCGCCACAGCGTCGCCCTGCGGCAATGGGCCCTTCTTCTCCTCGGCCTTGAGGATGTTGGCCGCGCGCTTGTATCCCGCCAGCAAGTTGGCCCCGTCGTCCGTTTTCAGGAAGGCGTCCAACGCCTCCACGCGCGAAACGATCCGAACCAGATCGTCGTCGCCGAGGGCGAAGACGGCGTCGACGAGGTCGTGGCGCTTGCCTTCATCTTTCAGGGCGACTTTCAAACGGTCAGCAAAGAAGACAAGAACATCTCGCTCAATCTGCTCCCAAGGAAGCAGCTCGATATTCAGGCCGAGCGCTGGGGTTGCATTTGGCTCGGCCGTCGAGCGCCGCTCACCCAAAGCCCGACCTGACCTTAGATTGTCTTCCTGAATGCGAAGATAGGCAGCTTTGACTATCTTAGAGAGCGAGGCCCGCGCGGCATTCTCCCGGATCAGACGGATCACGCCCAACGCCGCGCGGCGCAGGGCGAAGGGGTCCTTCGAACCGGTGGGCTTCTCGTCGATGGCGAAGAAACCGACCAGGGTGTCAAGCTTGTCGGCCAGGGCCACGGCGATGGAGACCGGCGCGGTTGGGACCGCATCGCCCGGTCCTTGCGGACGATAATGATCGCGCACGGCGTCGGCGATCTCGCCGTCCAGGCCGGCGTTGCGGGCGTAATAGCCGCCCATGACGCCCTGAAGCTCGGGGAACTCGCCGACCATTTCCGAGGTCAGGTCGGCCTTGGCCAGACGTGCGGCTTCGCCGGTCTTGTCCACATCCGCGCCGACCAGGGGCGCGATCTCGCGGGCCAGGGCGACGATGCGCTCCACGCGTTCGGCCATGGTCCCGAGCTTGGCGTGGAAGGTCACCCCGTCCAGCTTCTTCAGCCAGGGCTCGAAGCCGACCTTGACGTCCTCGTCCCAGAAGAAGCGGGCGTCGGACAGGCGTGAGGACAGCACCTTGGCGTTGCCGCGGGCGATCTCGGCGCCGCCGTCGGCGGCCTGGATGTTGGCCACCACCAGGAAGTGCGGGGCCAGCTTGCCGGTCGCCGGATCACGGACGGCGAAGTACTTCTGGTGCGTGCGCATGGAGGTGCGGATCACCTCCGGCGGCAGGGCCAGGAACGCGGGGTCCATGTCGCCCAGGATCGGGGTCGGCCATTCGGCCAGGCCCGCGACCTCGTCCAGCAGGCCCTGGTCCTCGACCAGCTCCAGATTGCGCGCGAAGCACAGGGTCTTGGCGCCTTCCAGGATGCGCGCCTTGCGCTCTTCCGGGTCGAGCACGACGTGGTGGGCCAGCAGGGCCTGGCGGTATTCGTCAAAGTCGCGGGCGCGGAACACACGGTTCTGGCCCATGAAGCGATGCCCTTCGGACAGGTCACCGCTATCGATCCCGTCGATGCTGAACGGGATGATCTCGCGGTCGAAGACGCACAGGATGCGCTTCAGCGGGCGAACCCAGCGCAGCCTGCCCGTGCCCCAGGTCATGGATTTGGGCCACGGGAAGCCGCGGACGATCTCCTCGACCATCTCGGCGACGATCTCTGTGGTGGCGCGGCCGGCCTTGTGGATGTGGGCGAAATAGACGCCGTCACGCTCGGTCAGCTGGTCCTGGGTCAGGCCCGCCTTGCGCAGGAAGCCTTCCATGGCCTGCGGCGGGGCGCCGACCTTGGGGCCTTTCAGCTCCTCGTGGCGTTCCGGTTGGGCGATGGGCAGGCCTTCGGCCACCAGCGTCAGGCGGCGCGGGCCGGCCATGGCCGTCAGGGCCTCGGGCAGGAAACCGGCGGCGGCCAGACGCTCGCGCGCCATACGTTCCAGGTCCTTTGCGGCCTGGGCCTGCATGCGGGCCGGGATCTCTTCGGAGAACAGTTCGATAAGCAGCTGGGGCATGGTCTTACGCGGCTTCCTGCTGCTCGGCCCACTTCTGGGCGCACATCTTACAGAGGTCGCGGATGCGTCCGATGTAGCTGGCGCGCTCGGCGACGGCGATCGCGCCGCGGGCGTTCATCAGGTTGAAGAGGTGGCTGGCCTTGAGGACCATGTCGTAGGCGGGCAGGACCAGCGCCCTTCCCTGATACTCCCGCTCGAGCATGAGCGGCACTTCGCGCTCCATGTCCTCGAACTGGCGCTTGAGGGTCGCGACGTCATAGCCGTGGAAGTTGGCCTGCGAGTGCTGGCGCTCGTTCTCAAGGAACACGTCGCCATAGGACACGCCGGCATCGTTGAACGGCAGGTCGTACACGTTGTCGACGCCGAACACGTACATGGCCAAGCGCTCCAGGCCATAGGTCAGCTCGCCGGCCACGGGGCTGACGTCCAGGCCGCCGACCTGCTGGAAGTAGGTGTACTGCGACACCTCCATCCCGTCGCACCAGACTTCCCAGCCCAGGCCCCAGGCGCCGACGGTAGGGTTCTCCCAATCGTCCTCGACAAAGCGGATGTCATGCAGGCGCAGATCCAGGCCGATGGCCTCGAGCGAGCCCAGATACAGGTCCTGCATGTCGGCCGGGTTCGGCTTCAAGATGACCTGGTACTGATAGTAGTGCTGCAGGCGATTGGGGTTGTCGCCATAGCGACCGTCGCTGGGACGGCGCGAGGGCTGCACATAGGCCGCGTTCCAGGGCTTGGGCCCAAGGGCGCGCAGGACGGTGGCCGGATGCAGCGTACCCGCCCCCACCTCGATGTCGTGCGGCTGCAAGATCACGCATCCCTGCTTCGACCAGTAGTCGTGCAGGGTGAGGATCAGACCTTGAAAAGACTTGGGTTTTTCAGCGGACATCGGGGCTCGGACGGGGGCCAGAAAAAAGTCGGCGGACCATAGGGCCCGCCGACCTTTGCTTCAAGCCAAGTCGGCCCGTGGTTGTCCGGCTTTTAGTTGCCGGCCGGGTCGGTGCGCTTGCCGGCGCGCGACATCGGGGCGCCGTACTTGGCGCGGTTTTCCGGAGTGTCGGCCACCGGGCCGTTGGACACTACGTTGGCGTCGCCAGCCTTAAGGGTCGCCTGCTGTTCGGGCGAGCTGGTGGAGACGACGTCGGTGCTCATGCCGGTCGGGGCGACCGAGGTCATCGGCGCGGCCATCGTCGAGTCCGTGGTGTTCGTCATGCCCGACGAGCGGACGGCGTCATCGGTCATGGTCGTCGAGGTGTTGGGGGTCGGGTTCACAGGCTGGCTGGAATCCATGGTCTGGGCCGAGGCGGCGCCGGCCAGGAGAGCGGTCGCAGCAGCGGCGGTAATCAGATGAACGATCTTCATGGCTTTTTCCTCATTGTTTCAAGGGCGAGGCCGAAGAGCGCGGCTCCGCTTCCCACCGGCGAAGAAGCGCGCGAGAAGCGAGTCCGGTTCCAGCAACGGCGAACCGGGTTGCTGGAAAGTCGCGTTCAGCGATTGAGGAAAATGAAAAGAGCGCCGACGAAGATGAATCCAAAACCCACCAGCGTCGTCCACCTTACCGGCTCGCCCAAGTAGAGCGCCGAGAAGATCACGAAGACGATCAGGGTGATCGCTTCCTGCATCGCCTTCAACTGCCCGGGGGAATAGACGGTCGACCCGATGCGATTGGCCGGCACCGCCAGCATGTACTCCGGCAGGGCGATCATCCAGCTGGTCAGGATGACCATGAACAGGGTCGCGGTGCGGTGCTTGAGATGCCCATACCAGGCGAAGGTCATGAAGATGTTCGAGGCGGCCAGCATGACGACCGGCAATATCTTCGGCCAAAGGCTCGCGCTCATGGTCCCCTCCGCTTCAGCGCCATTGAAGCGGGATTCCGCGGATCGTCCAAAGTGTGATCGGCGTGCCTTCTAGACCGTTCATCGGGCCATCAAAGCCGTTCAGGGAGATCGATTTGCCCAGATTTACGGCAGATTGCCCGAAAATCGATCATCGTGCGGCCCAATTATGGCGCTTCTTGCAAAATCCTTACCTTCCAGGCGCGCCCCACCGCCCCCGCCGCTAGCGTGACCGCAGCCTGAGTTCGGCGAGGTCCGGACCGGCGACTAACGACGAAACTGACATTCAGACGGGGCGTGCGGCCTTCGGGGGCGTGCGGGGAGCAAGCGGATGAAACTGATCATTGCGGTCGTCAAACCCTTCAAGCTGGACGAGGTGCGAGAAGCGCTCGTCACGGCCGGCGTCGAAGGCCTGACCGTGTCTGAGGTCAAGGGCTATGGCCGCCAGAAAGGCCAGACCGAGATCTATCGCGGGGCGGAGTACCAGGTGAACTTCGTGCCCAAGGTGAAGCTGGAGGCCGTCGTCGACGACGCCGCCGCCGGCAAGGCCGTCGAGGCCATCAAGGCCGCAGCGGCCACTGGCAAGATCGGGGACGGGAAGATCTTCGTCCTCAATGTCGAGAACGCCGTGCGCATCCGGACCGGTGAAACCGGCGCCGCCGCGCTCTGACAAACAATTCGGGGACAAGGGGTTTAACTCGATGAAACTGGGATTCAAATCGCTGACGAGCGTCGCGCTCGCGGCGACCGCCGCGGGAGCCATGATGGCCTTCCCGGCCCTCGCTCAGGAGGCCGCCGCGCCTGTGCCCGACAAGGGCGACACCGCGTGGATGCTGGTCTCCACCGTTCTGGTGCTGTTGATGATCCTGCCGGGTCTGGCGCTGTTCTATGGCGGCCTCGTGCGCGCCAAGAACATGCTGTCGGTCATGATGCAGGTGTCGGTGGTCAGCGCCATCGGCATCGTCGCCTGGGTGTTCTGGGGCTATAGCCTGGCCTTCACGGACGGCGGCGGCCTCGACAGCTTCGTCGGCGGCTTTGGTCGCCTGTTCCTCAAGGACGTGACCCCGGCCAGCAACGTGGCCACCTTCTCCACTGGCGTGGTCATCCCGGAACTGGTCTTCCTGTCCTTCCAGTCGACCTTCGCGGCGATCACCGCCGCCCTCGTGGTCGGTTCGCTGGTCGAGCGGATGAAGTTCGCGGCGATCGTCGCCTTCGCGGTCCTGTGGCCGATCCTGTCCTACTACCCGATGGCCCACATGGTCTGGTGGTGGCCTGGTCCGGACGCCATCGCCTCGGCGCCTGAGGCCGCTGTGAAGGCCGGTCTGATCTGGAGCTTCGGCGCCCTCGACTTCGCCGGCGGCACCGTGGTCCACATCAACGCGGGCGTCGCCGCCCTGGTCGGCGCCATGATCCTGGGCAAGCGCACCGGCTACGGCAAGGAGCCGATGCCGCCGCACTCCCTGACCCTGACCCTGGTGGGCGCTGGCCTGCTGTGGGTGGGCTGGTTCGGCTTCAACGCCGGCTCCAACCTGGAATCCAACGGCTACGCCGCCCTGGCGATGATCAACACCTTCGTGGCCACCGCCGCGGCGGGCCTGTCCTGGATCATCACCGAGTGGGTCACCCGCGGTAAGCCGAGCGCGCTTGGCCTGGCCTCGGGCGTGGTCGCCGGCCTCGTCGCCGTCACCCCGGCCGCCGGTTTCGCCGGCCCGATGGGCGCGGTGGTCCTGGGTCTGGTCGTCAGCCCGATCTGCGTGGTCTTCTGCTCGATCGTGAAGAACGCCCTGAAGTACGACGACAGCCTGGACGCCTTCGGCATCCACGGCATCGGCGGCATCGTCGGCGCCATCGCCACCGGCATCCTTGTCAGCCCCGCCCTGGGCGGCGCCGGCATCGTGGACTACACGACCTGCGCGGCCGACGGCGACATCTCGACCTGCGACGCGGCGGTCTACAACATGGGCACGCAAGTGCTGGCCCAGCTGAAGGGCGTCTGCGTCACCATCGTGTGGTCGGCCATCGCCACGGCCATCGTCTTCTTCCTGATCAAGTTCACGATCGGCCTGCGCGCCGCTCCGGACGTGGAAGAGGAAGGCCTGGACATCGCCGAGCACGGCGAGCGCGCTTACCACTCGTAAGCGACGGGAGAAGGTTCCTGGGGGAACCGGGGGGCGGAGGTCGGGGGACCTCCGCCCCCCTTCTCTTTTGGGGAGGGTCTAGGCCAGCCGGCAGGCGCGGACCCACCAATCCGGCCGCATGGACAGGATTCGGTCGGCCAAGCCCTCGGCCTCGATATCCCCGGAGCAAAGCGCAAAGCACGTCGCCCCGGAGCCCGACATACGGGCCATCAGGATTTCCGGCTCGTCGCGCAGCAACGCCAGCACCTCGCCGATGATCGGCGTGAGAGCCACAGCCGGAGCCTCCAGATCATTGCGGGTCAGGCTTAGGAAACCCGCCACATCCTCCGGACTCTCGAAGGCGTCCGGCATAGGGGGCCTGTCGGCGCCCCAAGGCGATATGGCCGCATCGTAAGCACGGTAGACCGCACCCGTCGGCGACGGCGCGCCGGGATTGACCAGAACCGCATGCAGCGGCGGCAGCGCTGGGGGAACGCTCAGCACCTCGCCCCTTCCCTCGCCGATCGCTGGCCGCGCCCAAAGGCACACCGCCCCGTCGGCCCCCAGTTCGGAAGCCAAAGCCTCAAGAGTCTCATCCGCCATCGACAGGCCCAGGGCATCGCGCAGCAGCCGGAACGTCGCCCCGGCGTCGCTGGACCCGCCGCCAAGGCCCGCGGCCGTCGGCAGGTTCTTCTCCAGGATCAGACGGAAGGGCGCCGTGGGCCGACCGGCACGGGCGATCAGCAGATTGGCGGCCCGCACCACGAGGTTAGTTTCATCGACGGGAACACCGGCCGCACAGGGGCCCGTGACCTCGAACGCCAGGGCGTCGGACGGCTGCACCGTCACGCGGTCCCCCACATCCGCGAACACCATCAGGCTGCACACCGGGTGATACCCCTCGGCGTCCGGCCCACCCACATGCAGGAACAGGTTCACCTTGGCCGGAGCGAAGGCGGCCCTGCCATCGTTCAGCTTCACCGGTCCGCTCAGCGTTCGGCGACGGAAGGCGCGGCGGCTGGGCCCTTGGCGCCAAGGCCGTTCTTCAGTTTGGCTTCCGCTTCGGACCGCAAGACGTCACTGGGCTCAAGCGACAGGACGCGCGTCCACTGGAACGTCGCCTCGGTGCGCCGCCCCACCCGCCAGTAAGCGTCGCCCAGATGATTGTTGACGTCCGGGTCCGCCGGCTCGAGCACCACCGCCCGCTCCAGCGTCTCGACGGCGGCCTTGTAGTCCCCCAGCCGGTATTGCGCCCAGCCCAGGCTGTCGAGCATCGCGCCCGAGCGAGGGTTGGCCAGCACCGCCTTCTTGACCATGGCCATGGCCTCGGGCAGCCGTTCGCCCCGGTCGATCCAGGAATAGCCGAGATAGTTCAGCAGTTCCGGCTCATCGGGCTGGCGCGCCAAGGCCTTTTCCAGGTCCTTTTGCGCTTCCGGCCAGTTTCCCGAACGCTCCAGCGACACGCCGCGCATGTAGAGCAGGCGCCAGTCGGCATTCTCGCCTTGGCGGGCGATCACCGGATTGAGCACCTCGACCGACTCCGCCCAGCGATCGTTGGCGCGCAACATCTCGGCCCAGGCGATCTGGCGATCAGCCTCTAGAGGAGCCGCCAGGGCCGCCTCTCGCACCAGGCGCAGCGCGGTCTCCTTGTCGCCTTCGGTCTGATAGGTCCAGGCCAGCTTGCCGCGCGCCGACGCGTAGAGCGGCGACTTCGGCCCGACCCGTTGATAGGTTTCGCGCGCCGCCTGGGCGTCGCCGGCCAGGGCCAGCAGGTCGCCCAGCATCACCCAGGCTTCGTCCCGCTGATCATCCAGCCGCAGGGCCAGACGCAGATAGGCCAGAGCGATCTGGCGCTGACGCTCGCCCATATAGACCGCCGAGGCCGCGATGAGGGATTGAGCCGCGCCCTGCTTGATGGTCGGCGGCGGGGGCGCGGCCCTGCCGGCCTCCACGCGCGCCAGGGCGGCGCGTAGCCCCGCGTCGTTGGAGCGGACCGCCAAGGCGTCACGATAGACGGTTGCGGCGTCCTGCTTGCGCCCGCGACGCTCCAGGAAGTTTCCATAGTCCAAGCTGAACAACGAACCTGTCTGGGCATCGCCCGTCAAAGCCTTGAAGTCCGTCTCGGCCTCGTCATAGCGGCCGGCGCGCTCGTACAGATGCGCCTGGCCGAGCATGCCGAACACCTGAACCACACGGTCGCCACGCACTTCGGGCCGGATCACCGCCCCGTTCTTGTCGCCCGCCGCCGCGGCAGCCCACGGCGCCAACAGCGCCGCCGCACCAGCATGAGGGAAGGTGATGCGGCCGCCGGTCAGAGCGGCTTGCGCCTGCTTTGCGCGGCCCGACGCCAGGTCTTCGACCGCCGTGACCAATTGGCCCAGACGATAGACGGCCTGGTTGTCGGTGGCTTCGTCGGTGGGGGCGAGCATGGCCGCGCGGCGCACTTCCCCCGACAGCAGGGCCGCCGTGAAGGCCCTATCCTTGACGGTGGCGTCGCCACCCAGTTGATCAGCGCGACCGAACAACTCAGCGGCCTGGCGGCTGTCGCCATCGTTCATCGCCGCCTGCCCCGCCAAGAACAGGCCGTACGGCGTGGAACTGCGCGCCACGCTGGAGACGATGACGTCGGAGTCGGCGAAGGCGTTCGGCTCTGGCGCGGCCTTGGGCGCTCCCGCGCAGGCGGCGGCGAAGGCGAGCGGAGCAAGGGCGACGAGGCGGGGGAGGAGCTTCATGGCCCTACCTTCTCCCATTCCCGCGCCGCCGCAAGTGCAGGGTGTGCGGTCCCGCCTCACATATTGGGGTAGTTCGGGCCGCCGCCGCCCTCAGGCGTGGTCCACACGATGTTCTGCGACGGATCCTTGATGTCGCAGGTTTTGCAGTGGACGCAGTTCTGGGCATTGATCTGGAAGCGCGGGTCGGTCCCCTGCTCGTTGTAGAGCACCTCATACACGCCCGCCGGGCAGTACAGCCGCGCCGGTTCGCCATACTTGGGCAGGTTCACCTGGATCGGAACCGTCGGGTCCTTCAGCTTCAGGTGGGCCGGCTGGTCTTCCTCGTGGTTGGTGGCCGACAAGAAGACCGACGATAGCTTGTCGAAGCTGATCACGCCGTCGGGCTTGGGATAGACCAGCGGCTTGTAGTCCTTGGCCAGGCCCGTCGAGGCGGCGTCGGTCTTGTCGTGCTTCATGGTGCCGAACACCGAGAAGCCGAACAGGTGGTTGGTCCACATGTCGAACATGCCCAGCGCGCCGCCGATCGCGGTGCCGTACTTGGACAGTAGCGGCTTGGCGTTGCGGACGATCTTCAGCTCCTTGGCCACCCACGACTTCTCGTAGGCCGTCTGGTAGCTGGTCAGCTCATCGCCGGCGCGGCCGGCCTGCAGGGCGGCGAACGCCTCCTCGGCGGCCAGCATGCCGGTCTTCATGGCGTTATGGCTGCCCTTGATGCGCGGCACGTTCACGAAGCCGGCCGAGCAGCCGATCAGCACGCCGCCCGGGAAGCTGAGCTTGGGCACCGACTGATAGCCACCCTCGGTGATGGCCCGCGCGCCATAGGCGATGCGGCGGCCACCCTCCAGGTGCGGCTTGACCGCCGGGTGATGCTTGAAGCGCTGGAATTCGTCGAACGGCGACAGCCAGGGATTCTTGTAGCTGAGGTGAACCACGTAGCCGATGGCCACGTAGTTGTCCCCGAAGTGGTACATGAAGCTGCCGCCGCCGGTCTTGTCGTCCAGCGGCCAGCCCGTGGTGTGCTGAGCCAGACCGGGCTGATGCTTCTCCGGCGGGACCTGCCAGATCTCCTTCAGGCCGATGCCGTATTTCTGGGGCGAGCGGCCCTCGTCCAGCTTGAACTGGTTGATCAGCACCTTGGCCAGGGAGCCGCGGACGCCCTCGGCGATAAACACGTACTTGCCGTGCAGCTCCATCCCGGGCTGGTAGTCCGGCTTGTGCTCGCCGTCCTTGGCGATGCCGACCACGCCGACGACGACGCCCTTCACGGAGCCATCATCGCGATAGACCAGTTCGGACGCGGCGAAGCCCGGATAAATTTCGACACCCAAGGCCTCGGCCTGCTCGGCCAGCCAGCGGGTCAGGTTGGCCAGCGAGCCGATGTAACAGCCATGGTTGTGCATGAACGGCGGCATGGCGAACATCGGCAGCGACAGTTCGCCCGCCTCGCCCAGCAGAAGGAACCGGTCCTTGGTGACGGGGGTCTCCAGCGGCGCGCCGCGTTCCTTCCAGTCGGGGAAGAGCTCGCGCAGCGCCTTGGGATCGATCACCGCGCCCGACAGGATGTGGGCGCCGACTTCGGAGCCCTTCTCCACCAGCGCCACCGAGACCTCGGTCCCGGCCTTCTCGGCCATCTGCTTTAGCCGGATCGCCGACGCCAGGCCGGCGGGTCCGCCGCCGACGATGACGACGTCGTACTCCATGGATTCGCGTTCGACTGCTTCCGACATGGCCCACTCCTCGCGCTGCGGCTGTCCCCTCGCCGCTTACGTCTGTTTGAATCGCTTATCGGGAAGCGACGCAAGGGTGGTCAAGACCTTTGCTGCAGTTGCGAAAGCTTCTCTGGCAGGCATGTGGCGCGCGACAGCTGGTCCTGAGCGGCTGAAGGGTCTGCTCTAGCCCTTCCCTATTGACCCCAGGCGGCGGCGGGCCGCACAGAGAATGGATGCTGGCCGCCTCCGACATTCGCGCTGTCGAGAGCCTCCTCGCCTTCTGGGCTGAGGCGGGTGTCGAGGCGTCGTACGCGGATGCTCCCATCGACCGGATGGCCGAGGGCGCCGCACTGCTCAAGGCGCGCCAGGCGCCACCACCCCCGCCGCCGATCCAGATGGCCGGCCGCGTCTCCGCCGCGCCTCAGACCGGCGCCGGCATCGCGGCCGCGCGTGAAGCCGCAGCGGCGGCCAACACGCTGGAAGAGCTCGCCTCCGCCATCGCGGCTTTCGAGGGCTGCAGCCTGAAGCTGGAAGGCGCGCGTCAGGCTGTGTTCTCTCGCGGCGTCCCCGACGCGCCCCTGATGGTGATCGGCGAGGCGCCCGGCGCGGACGAGGATCGCGAGGGCGCGCCCTTCGTCGGTCGCGCGGGCAAGCTGCTGGATCGCATGCTGGCGGCGGCTGGCCTGGCCGACCGGGTGTTCATCACCAATACCGTTTTTTGGCGCCCGCCCGGCAATCGCACCCCAAGCCCCGCCGAGCAGGCCGTCTGCGCGCCCTTCGTCGAGCGCGCCATCGCCCTGGTCCAGCCCAAGATGCTGCTGCTGGCCGGCGGCGCTTCGGCCAAGTCCATGCTCAAAAGCAATGAGGGCATTCTTTCGATGCGTGGCCGCTGGTTTGAATGGACCCCGGAATCGGGCGGGGAGACCCTGCCAGCCATGCCCACGCTGCATCCCGCATTCCTGCTGCGCCAGCCCGCCGCCAAGAAGAAGGCTTGGACAGACCTTTTGACGCTTTCGGAGCGGCTTGATCGACTGGGCCGACCCCAGTAGACAAGGACATCATCGGAAAAGGGCCGCGCTGGAATCGCATAGCGACCGGAGCGGGAACAGACGACATGAAGCGATCCGCGCGCATGCTGTTCATGGCCTTCGTCGCCGTGTTCAGCCTGAGCCTGACCCACGTCTCCGCCGAGGCGCGCCCACGCAAGGCTCGCGCCGCCGCGGTGAAGGTTGATCACGCAAAAGCGGCCCGCGAAGCCTATTACGGCGGTGACGTCAAACGCGCCTTCAACCTCGCCGCCTTGGCGGGCGAGCGCTGGATCGCCGGCCTTTCCGCCTTCCGCATGGGCCGTCCGTCCGAAGCAAAGGCCTTCTTCCAGGCCGTCGCCGGCGATCCCAAGCAAGACGGCTGGCAACGCGCCGCCGCCGCCTTCTGGGCCGCGCGCTCGGCCACCGTCGCCGGCTCCCATGACCAGGCCGCCGAGTTCCTGCAGCTCGCCGCCGCCGCACCCCACACCTTCTACGGCATGATCGCCGAGCGTCAGCTGGCTCTGAGTGGGGCGCGGACGGCCGAGGCCGATCCCATCGCCCGCCTGATTCGCGCCTCCTACGCCGGCCCCGCGCTGAAAGCTCCCGCCGGGTTCGACATGCCGGCCTTGGAGCCGGTCGGCGGCTTCACCATCGACCGCGCCATGGTCTATGCCCTGGTCAAGCAGGAGAGCCGCTTCAACCCCGCGGCCGTGTCGCACGCCGGCGCCGTCGGCCTGATGCAACTGATGCCTGCCGCCGCCGCTCGCGCGGCCGGAGACGACAAGTTGCTGGTCGACAACACGCCGCTGTTCGATCCCGCCTTCAACCTGCGGGTCGGCCAGGACTATTTCACCTGGCTGATGGATCGCGGCCTTCAGAATCGCGACCTGCTTCGCGCCGTAGCCGCGTACAACGGCGGGCCGGGCACGCTGATCAAGGCTGCTGAAAAGCTCGGCGCCGACTGCGACAGCCTGCTGCTGATCGAAAGCCTGCCGGCCCAGGAGACCCGCAACTACGTCGAGAAGGTGATGGCCAACTACTGGACCTATCGCAAGATGATGGGCGGCGAGAACCACACCCTGGACGCCTTGGCTCGCGGCGAGAAGCTGGCCGACGCGTCCCTCGACAAGTGGGCGGCTTCAGCCCAGGCGCCGTGGGCGGCTGCGCAGAGCATCGACAGCATCCTGCTCGGCTCGCAATAGCAGGCCATCTTCAAGCTTTGGGCGGCTGAGCAGGCCGCTCTTGCCCCAGGTCGCCGCCTTGTTCCCATGATGGGCGATGTGGCGCGCGGCCTCCTCCTCCCATCCGGTCGGCAGGATACGCCCGGGACCCAGGATCAGCATCCAGGGGTGCCGCGCGGTGGCGCAGGCGTCTTGCAGCGAGCCCTCCACCACCTTGGCGCCGGTCTCCTCGGAGATATCGACGGTCGAGGCCTGCATGGCGGGATCGGCCAGAATCACTTCCTTGACGAAGCCGTCCATCGCCACCGGGACCAGGGCCGCCAGCGTGCGGACTAGGCCGGCAGGGTCGTCGTTCGTCGGAATGATCACGCTAAGCATCGCGCGCATGAACCCTGTCAGCGATTGAGGGTCAAGGATCGTTCTTGTTATGTTCTCATCGTGCGCTAAAATGCATCCATGGCCGCGCCTCTCAACTTTCAGCGCCTCAATGGCAAGACCGACATCAAGGGCCGTGGCGCGCGTTCGAACGTCACCAGCCGCTTCGACAGCCTGAAGTCGGAGGAGTTCGACGACGGCTGGACCACTGAGGACGAAACGCCGCGTGCGTTGTCCACCACCATCCAGCCGATGAAATCGAAGACCATCATCGCGCGCAACGACAGCCCCGACATCGGCTTCGACCGCTCGATCAATCCCTACCGCGGCTGCGAGCACGGCTGCATCTACTGCTACGCCCGCCCTGCTCATGCCTATCTCGGCCTGTCGCCGGGCCTAGACTTCGAAAGCCGGCTCTATTTCAAGCCCGAAGCCGGCAAGCTCCTGGAGAAGGAGCTGTCCAAGCCGACCTACAAGCCCGGCCCCATTCACATCGGGGGGGACACCGATCCGTATCAGCCTCAGGAAAAGCGGATGCGGGTCACGCGCGCCGTGCTTGAGACGCTGCAGCGCTTCAACCACCCTTTCTCGATCATCACCAAGTCGGCCCTGATCACCCGCGATCTCGATATTCTCGGTCCCATGGGCAAGGCGAACCTGGCGCACGCGGCGGTGTCGATCACCACCCTCGACCGCCGCCTGGCCCGCAGCATGGAGCCGCGCGCAGCCACGCCAGAGCGTCGGCTCGACGCCATCCGCCAGCTGACCGAGGCTGGTGTGCCGACCCTCGTCATGTTCGCTCCCTCCATCCCCGGCCTGAACGACCACGAGATGGAGGCGGTGCTGGAACGCGCCGCCGAAGCGGGCGCCGTCGGCGCGGGCTATGTGGCCCTGCGCCTGCCGCGCGAGATAAAGGACCTGTTCCGCGAATGGCTGGCCACCGACCACCCCGACAGGGCCGGCAAGGTGATGTCCCTGGTCCGTCAGATGCGCGGCGGCCTCGACTACGACGCCGAGTGGGGCCAGCGCATGACCGGCCAAGGTCCGGTGGCCGAGGTGATGAACCGCCGCTTCAAGCTGGCCGCGGCGCGCCTGGGCCTGGACCGCCGCTGGAGTCCCCTGGACGTCACCAAATTCGCCATCCCGCCCAAGGCCGGCGACCAGATGAGCCTGTTCTAGGGCGTCCGCTCTCCGGCCAAGGCAGCGAACGCGGCGTAAAACGCTTCGTCCGGAACCAGCTCGGGGGTCAGGAAGCGCTGAAACAACAGGCCTTCGGTCAGGGAATGGATCACCACCACCAGCAGTTCCGCCGGCATTGGAAGGCCGCCCTCGTCGGCCACAGTCCGAAGCCAGTCGGCGCCCAGCGAGAAGCTATCGGCTGTCACCTCTCTCACCTGAGCGCGGATTTCCTCGTGGGTCAGTGAATAGGCCATGCCGGTCAGTCGCCCGTAGGCCGCCGTCTCGCGCTCCGGGATGGCGGCGATAGTGGCTTCCGCCAGAGCCCGCATCTTTTCAGCGAAACTCGACCCCGGGCGGATCACCGGCTTGATCGGGGTCCAATAGGCGCCTGCCAGCGCCATGAACAGATCGTCCCGATCCTTGAAGTTGCCGTAGATCGCGCCAGTGGTCATGCCGGCGCGTTCGGCCACCGCCTGCAAGGTCGTGTGCTCATAGCCCCGCTCACGGACGAGTTCGCGGGTCGCCTCTAGCAGCTTCGCGCGTGTGCGCTGCCGTTTATCGCCCTTCGGCTGGCGGCGCCCGGAGTGGCTCATGACGTCCTTCACACAGAGAGCCTAACCCGGGACTTGTTTTATAGGAATATTATTTTATAACGAAGGTACATTATTTATGGGAGCGGCGAGTGACTGATCACATCGGGGCGGTGCTGGACGGGCTTGTGGCGGACGGCGAAATCGCTGGCGCCGCGACCTTGGTCTGGAGGGACGACGAAGTGATTCAGAGCGCCGCGACCGGCTGGCGAGACCGCGAGGCTGGCGTCCCCCTTAGCCGCGACAGCTTGTTCCGCATCGCTTCCCTGACCAAGCCGATTACATCGGTGGCGGCGCTTATGCTCCTGGAAGAGGAGCGATTTCGGCTGGACGACCCCATCACCACCGTCGCTCCCGAGTTCGCCAACCAGCGGGTTCTGCGCATGTCGGGCGGCCCGCTTGACGACACGGTCCCGGCTGACCGGGCGATCACCTTCGAGGATCTGCTGACGCACCGCTCCGGCATCACCTACGGCTCATTTCATCCTGGTCCGCTGGCCCAGGTCTATAGCAACGCTCTGGGCGGCGACATCGACAGCGTGGTGGCGCCCGACGCCTGGATCGCGGGTCTGGCCTCCCTGCCCCTGGTCGATCAACCGGGTGCGGGGTTTCACTACGGGCACTCCACCGACCTTCTCGGGCTTTTGATCGCCCGCATGGAAGGCTCACCCTTGGGCGAAGTGCTGGAGCGCCGAATCTTCAGGCCGCTCGGCATGAAGGACACCGGCTTCACCGTGCCGCCGGCAAAGCGAGACCGACGCGCGGGCATGTACGGGTTCGACGATGAGGGACGCCTGCTCAAGCTCGCTGTCGCGCCGGGCGGCGCCACGGTGGCTGAACGCCCCGAGGACATGACCTATGTCTCGGGCGGCGCGGGCCTGTGGTCGACGCTGGACGACTATTTGGCGTTCGCGCGACTGTTTCTGGGCGATGGCGCGATCGACGGCGTACGACTCCTGAAACCGGAAACGCTGAGGTTGATGACCGCCAACCGGTTGACCGACGAGCAGCGCGCCAACGCCACCACCCTGGGCATGCCCGTTTTCGCCGCCGGCAACGGCTTTGGCCTGGGCGTGGCGGTGGTCACCGATCCCGAGACGGCCTTGGCCACGCATTGCAAGGGTGGCGTCGGCACGGTCGGCTGGCCAGGCGCCTATGGCGGATGGTGGCAGGCTGATCCCACTGACGGGTCAGTCATGATCCTGCTCCAACACAACATGGTCGAGTTGGAGGGCCTGATGAAGGGACACGGTCTGGCCGGCTATGGCGCCGTCCAGCAGTTCCATGCCCTGGCTTCGGCGCTCTAGCGGCTGAAGACGCCTACCAACTCGATGTGTGGTGACCACAGGAACTGGTCGACCGGCATCACCTTCTCGAGCGTGAAACCGGCGTCCACCAAGGCGCGGGCGTCGCGGGCGAAGGTGGCGGGATTGCAGGATACGCTCACCACCCGGGCCACCTTGGACTTGGCGATCTCGGCGGTCTGCTCCAGAGCCCCGGCGCGAGGCGGGTCGATGACCACCACATCGGTCTTGGCCAACTCGGTTGAGAGCACCGGACGGCGAGCCAGATCCCGCGCTTCTGCCTTGATGGGCTTCAGTCCTGGCGCGGTGCCGATCGCCGCGTTCAGCGCGCGAATGGCCCCTTCGGTGACGTCGGCGGCATGCACCGCGCCGATCTCCGCCAGACGGAAGGTGAAGGTGCCCACCCCGCAATAGAGGTCGGCGATACGGCTGGCGCCTTGCGAGGACTCCACCGCGAAGTCGATCATCGCCTTCTCGGCCGCCGGCACCGCCTGCAGGAAGGCTCCTGACGGCAGGGCCACGGTCGCCGGACCCAGCCGCACCACCGCCTGGCGGATTCCGTAGATCGCCTCGCCGGCCATGGTCACCCGGGCAAAATTCCCCTCCTGAGCGGCCTCAGCGGCGCGCAGGCGCGCGTCAGCCGACAGCCCTCCGCTCTTGCGCTCCACCCCGGTGACGTCGATGTCCAAACCCGTGGCGGTCAGGGTGACGTGCAGGGTCGGAGCCGACTTCGGATGTTCCAGAAACGGCGCGGCCAGCTTGCGCAGGGCGGGGAACGCCGCGACCAGGCGAGGATCGCTGATCGGGCACTCGCCGATCTCCACCAGATCCCACGACCGCCGCGCCTTGAACCCGATGCGTGCGCCGCCCTTGCCCTTGCGGGCGTGCAGGGCCAACCGCCGCCGCGAGGCGGGCGGCGAGGCGAAGGTCGGCAGGATTTCGGTTTCGATCCGCTCACGACCCAGTTGGATGCGCACCTGCTCGCGCTTCCATTCCAAGTAAGGCGCGTTGTCCCAGTGCTGCAGAGCGCAGCCGCCGCATTCGCCGAAATGGACACAGGGCGGTGAAACCCGCTCGGCGCTCGCTTGCAGGATCTCCAGCAGTTCGCCGCGTCCATTTTCCACCCGCGCGCGGACGATTTCGCCTGGCAAGGTCAGTGGGACGAACGCGGGCCCTTCCGCCAGGCCGTCGCCTTGGGCGCCGATGGCGTTGATGGTCAGGTCACGGACCTCGGCGGGTTTGCCCATAAGCTCGGAACTTCCTCTGGCGCCGCCCATTCCCTCTCCACGGTGAAGCTAGGCCGAGCGCGCGACCGCCGCCCTTAGCACAGCCAGCCGCGGATCGCTCCCCGCGTTCCAGATGAACGAAGATGAACGGATCGCTCAAGCGCCGTTCAGCTTCATTCATCTAACCAGACCTCATCAGCAGCGCTTCGGCCGAAAGCCACGCGCCAGCGGTCGGTAGGAGTAGCTCAGATGAAGACCATTCTCGCTTTCGCGGCGGCCCTCGCGGTCACTGTCCCGACCCTGGCTGTCCCTCAATTCGCCGCCGCCCAATCGTCCCGTTCCTATGGCTCCGGCGACATCTGCCGTGCTGAGCAAAAGCGCAAGGCCAATCAGGGCACCGTCATCGGCGGCCTGTCGGGCGCGCTGCTGGGCGGCGCGGTCGCGGGCAACGGCGCCAAGACCGAGGGCGCGGTCCTCGGTGGCGTCGTCGGCGCGGTCGCCGGTCACCAGATCGCCAAGAACCAGGTTAAGTGCGTGGACTATCCGCGCCGCGTCGCGGCCCGCCGCGATTGCCGCTGGGTCAACGAGTACTACGGCGGCCGCAATCACGGCTTCGAGGTCTGCCGTGGCCGCGACGGCGCCTGGCGACCCTCGGGCCGCAGCTAGGATCTGGCGCGGCTAAATTTCGACAACAAGAAACACCAGCATCATCGCTCCATCAGGGGATAACGACATGAAGACCCGTTCCAAGATCGCCGCCGGACTCGGCCTGCTCGCCTCGGCGGCGGCCCTGGTCGGCACGATGGCCGCGCCCACCGTCTCGATGGCGCAGTCCTCGGGCTACTACGACAGCCGCGGCGGCTATTATTACGACCCTTGCCGTCGCGACACGACCACCCGCGGCACTACCGGCGGTCTCGCGGGCGCGGGCCTCGGCGCGTTGATCGGCGGCGGCCTGGCCTCCAGCGGCGTGAAGGCCGAAGGCGCGGTTCTCGGCGGTCTGCTTGGTGCTGTCGCCGGCAGCGCGATCGGCCGCAACGGCGCGGCCTGCACGCCCGGCCAGCGCGCGACCTACGCCCCGCCTCCTCCGCCGCCCCCGCCGGAAGTCGGCTACTACGACAACCGCGACTATTATGACCGTTATCAGGACCGTTATTCGGCCCGCTATGACGACCACGACCGTTTCGACGACCGTGCCCGTCCGGTGGCCGAAGCGCGCGGCGACGCCGGCGGCTGCAGCCTGGCCGAAAGCCCGATCCACCTGCCGGACGGCCGCATCCAGAAGCGCTTCGTCCGCGTCTGCCAGGACGCCAACGGCGACTACCAGGTCGTCGACTAAGCGGCCCTAGAGCGGCGAATCCTTCTTGAGGCGGGGCAGCAGCGGCTGTCCCGCCTCTTTCCTTTCAGCGATCTCGCGACGCGTGGCGGCCAACGTCAGAAAGCGTTTCACCGATGTGGGATGCGTAGTCGTCTTGCGAATGCTCGAAGGGTTGTCGACCGCGCGCCGACGCCAGAACTCCTCCGACCGCTCAACGTCATATCCAGCTCGCGCCGCGAAATAGAGCCCGACATAGTCGGCTTCGCTTTCAAACTCCGGAGAGTGGGCCAACGCGCCAGCTTGCGCACCGGCTTCAGCGATATCGCCGCCCGTATTGATGCCTCCCGCCGCCAGCGCAATATCGATCAGCGCTCCACCTAACGCGCCCCACAGAGCATTCTGCTTGCTCTTGTCGATATGCCCCATGACGTTGTGTGCGAGCTCATGCCCAACGATCAGGGCGAGTTCATCATCGTTCTTCACGAACCGCATCATGCCGCGCATGAAGACGACCCGATCACCATCGGCGAAGGCGTTCACGTCATCAGAGTCGGCGATGAAAAACGGATAGCCGCACACCTGTCGCCCAACGATGTCGAAGGTGAACACCTGGTCTCCCCGCTGAATCTGGAGGTTCTGAGACCCATGAAGGGCCGCAGCCAGCAGACCTCTCGCTGACTTGCCGGCCTTCGGGCCGCTGGCGACACGTGAGCCATTCACCGCTAGAAGCTGGTCACCCATCCGCAGCCCGGCCTTGGCTGCCGGCCCTCTCTCGTCCAGCCACGTGACCTGCGGCTTGCCCGAGACGCCATGCACGGCCTTGGCAGCCGCGCGCATCTGCCCCGCATAGTCGTAGATGCTTTCGAAGTGGGCGCCGATCGAAAGTGCGCGGCGATGGCATAGTTCAACGTTCGCCGCCTTTACATGCTCCGCGATCCGCAGCAGGCGCGCCGTCTCTTCAGACCGGACGGCGAGCACATATTCCTGCTGCCGCCGGGTCTCCTCATTCCGGGCGTCGATGCTGACTTCCGGTCCTTCCGTGACAGGCGTGGCGCAACCGGACAGCAGGACGGCGGCCAGCGCGGCGATGCAGCGCTTCATTGAACATTCCCCGATCAACCCGCCAAGGTTGTTCGACGAACGCTGTTATGGTCAAGCTGGGTGGATTGCCCAAACGAGGTGCTCGACAGCACCTTCCCCACCAAGGATCGGGCTCGGGGCGGTTTCCCGGACGGTCCAGCCGCTTTCGGCCAGAAACGCCAGCACGTCGGCGACCGCCTTCTCGCGAGCAGCCTCGTCCTTCACCAGCCCGCCCTTGCCGATGTTCTCGCGACCAACCTCGAACTGCGGCTTGATCAGAGCCACCAGGTCCGCGCCCGGCGCCGCCAGGGCCAAGGCCGCCGGCAAGGCCTTGGCCAGACCGATGAAGCTGACGTCGCTGACCACAAGTTGCGGCGCGTCCGGGATCAGGGCGGCGTCCAGCGAGCGGGCGTCCGTGCCTGACAGATCGATGACCCGCGGGTCGCTCCGAAGTTTGGGGTGCAACTGCTCCCGCCCCACGTCCACGGCATAGACCATGGCGGCGCCTCGGCTGAGGCAGACCTCGGTGAACCCCCCGGTCGAGGCCCCGACGTCCACGACCACCCTACCCTCTACCATGATCGGCCACAGGGTCAGGGCGTGCTCCAGCTTCAGCGCGCCGCGACCGACCCAGGGATGCGCCGCTTCCGCGACGATCTCGGCATCCTCGGGGATCGCTTCGGAGGCTTTCGAGACCGTCGCGCCGTTGGCCGTCACCCCGCCGGCCTCGATTGCGGCGCGGGCCTTGGCCCGGCTGTCGAACAGGCCCCGTTCGACCAAAAGGATGTCGGCGCGCTTCCTCATCGACCTTCCCTTATCCTCCTGACTTGCGAAGCCCAATGGTTACGGGTCAGCTTGGTGAAAACGGGAGGGTGTGAATGTCCTTGCTTCGCCGCGATCTGCTCGTCGCCACCTCGGCCGCTGGCCTCGCGCCCGCCTTCGGCGCTCAGGCGAGTTCCAGCGCACCCTGGACACCCGACGCGTCGGAAATCGCCAGCCGCATCCGCCGCAAGAAGCTGTCGCCCGTGGAGGCCGTCGAGACGGCGATCCGCAATGCTGAAGCGCTGAACCCAAAGCTCAACTTCATGGTCACGCCGAACTTCGAGCGCGCCGTGGACAGGGCCAAGGCCGGCGGTCTCACGGGTCCCTTCGCCGGCGTGCCCTTCCTGGTCAAGGATCTGAACGACGTCAGGGGCCTGCCCACCCGCTACGGTTCGCGCACCGGCGCCCAGGCCCAGGCGGCCAAGACGCAAGACGCCTATATCGACGCCTTCGAGCGTGCGGGCTTCATTATCATCGGCAAATCGGCCACGCCCGAATACGGCTTCCTGCCGACCACTGAACCCCTGGCCTCGGCCCCCACACGCAATCCGTGGAACCTGGCGCGCTCTCCGGGCGGCTCCTCAGGGGGCGCGGCGGCCGCGACCGCAGCCGGGGTCGTTGCGATCGCCCACGCCAATGACGGCGGCGGTTCGATCCGGATTCCGGCCGCCAACTGCGGTCTGTTCGGTCTGAAGCCGTCGCGCGGACGCATGATCGGCCCTCGGCCCAGCCGGCGCGCCATCGATCTGGCCGTGGAGCATTGCGTCTCCCACAGCGTACGCGACAGCGCCGCCCTGTTCGCGGCCACCGAAAACGCAGAGGCCGGATCGCCCCTGCCCCCGATTGGCTTTGTCCTGGAGCCGTCCAGGCGCCGCCTGCGCGTCGGCGTGGTCATCGAGGGCGGCACAGGCCTGAAGCCCGACGCTGAGGTGGCCAAGGCGGTCGAGAACGCCGCCGCCCTGCTGCGCGGCCTCGGCCATCAGGTGCAGCCCACCCGCTGGCCCATCGACGGCGAGCAGTTCGCCCGCGACTTCAACGCCCTGTGGGGATCATCCGCCGCTGGCCTCGTGACCGAATTGACCCGCATCATGGGCAAGGCCCCCGACGCCTCGGTGCTGGAGCCGTTCTCTCTGGGCGTGGCGGAGTTGGGCAAGTCGGCGCCCGGCGGCATGGACGCGGTCGTAGCCCGCCTCAATGCATCAGCCGCCGCCTATAATGGCTGGTTCGACACCTATGACGTGATCCTTAGCCCCGTCCTGGGCAAGCCGCCGGTGCAGTTGGGCTATGTCTCCGGGGACGTACCATTCGACACGCTGGTCCAGCGGCTGGTGGCCTATGTAGGCTACACGCCTATCGAAAACGTGGCGGGAGCCCCTGCCATGAGCGTGCCGCTCTACTGGACGTCCGATGGCCTGCCCGTGGGCGTGCAGTTCGCGGCCAAGGCCGGCGATGAGAAGACCCTGTTCGAGCTAGCCTATGAGCTGGAGCGGGCCCTTCCCTGGGCGCACCGACGGCCGCCGGTCCACGCCTGATAACTCAGGACATCGACTGGCCGCGCGCCTTGATGTCCCTGAGCATGGCCTCGACCACAGCAAAGTCGATCCTGTCGGGACGGCTGTAGCGCACGCAGCCCTTGCCGCAGTCGATGCCTCCCAGTTGATCCTTGAACCGCTCGACGGCGGTCTGCCCGGCGTAAAAGGCGATGTGGCGCTTCTGGCTATTGAAGGCGACGGCCGGATCCTGTCCGTTCAGGCTGTAGCCCGGCATGCCCCAGGCCATCTTCTCCTCGTAGCCATCGAGGACGCTTCGGCACAACGCGCGCAGCCGCTGGAGAGCGGCGAGCCGATCCGGCTCGACCGTCTCCATATAGGCGTCGACGGTTGGCGCCTTCGACTGCACCATGGAGTCAGCCCTCCACGAACACCTTCTTCAGTTCGTTCTTGAGGATCTTGCCATTGGCGTTGCGTGGCAAGGTCTCGTGCCAGAACACCACCTTCACCGGCACCTTGAAGGCCGCCAGCCTGTCGGCCACGAACGCGCGCAGCTCGGTCTCGGTGGCCTGGGTGTCGGGCTTTAGGGTCACCACCGCCGCTGGCTCCTCGCCCAGGCTTTTATGCGGGATGCCGACCAGGGCCGCATCCATAACCGCCGGGTGGTCGTAGAGGACGTTCTCGACCTCGATGCAGTAGATGTTCTCCCCGCCGCGGATCAGCATGTCCTTGGCCCGGTCAATGATGAAACAGAAGCCCTCGTCATCCAGGCGCGCCAGGTCGCCCGTCTTCACCCAACCATCGACGAAGGTCTGGGCCGTGGCTTCAGGCTTGTTCCAATAGCCTTTCACCACCTGCGGGCCCTTGCACCACAGCTCGCCGACCTCGCCGATCGGCAGTTCGCGGTCGCCCTCGATCGACATGATCTTCAGGTCCGTGACCGGCACGGCCGGGCCGCAGCTGTCGGGGCGGTGTTCGTAGTCCTCGGCGGAGTTGCTGGTGGCCGTCGCGGACGTCTCGGTCATGCCCCAACCGTTGCCGGGCGAGGACTTTGGCCACAGCTCCTTGATCTTGCGGACCAGTTCGGGCGCCGAGGGCGCGCCGCCATAAGCCACCGTCTCGATGGACGACAGGTCATAGTTCTCACGGGCCGGATGTTCGATGATCTGCCAGGCGATGGTCGGCACGCCGCCGATCTGGGTGACCCGCTCGCGCTCGATCACCTGCATCGCCTTTTCCGGATCCCACTTGCGCATCATGACCAGCTTGGCGCCGCCGAACAGCGACGGGTTCAGCACGGCGAAGCAACCCGTGGCGTGGAAGAACGGCACCGACAGCAGGGACGCCTTCTGCGGCGCGTCCGGGTCAGGCGCAGGCGGCGCTTCACCCCGACGCAGGAAGGGGCGCGCGCCCGAGCACAGGGCCGCCAGGATGTTGGAGTTGATATTGCGCTGGGTGGCCAGGGCGCCCTTGGGCTTTCCCGTGGTCCCCGAGGTGTAGAAGATCGTCGCGTCGTCGTCGGGCTGGATCTCCACCGTCGGCAGGGGCGCATCCGGCAGCTTCGCCCAGTCATTGGGAGCGCCGATCTTGCTTTCCAGCTTGCAGACGTAAGGGTGCGTGACCTCGTCCACCTCACGGCTGACATAGACACGCTGAAGTTCGGGGCAGTTGGGCAGATGTTCGGCCAGGCGCTCGAAACGCTCTGCGTCGACGATCAGGACCTTGGCCCCGGAATCGGTCAGGCCGTATTCCAGTTCGGCCCCCGTCCACCAGGCGTTCAGCGGTGTGACGATCGCGCCCACCGAGACACCCGCATAGAAGGCCACCGGCCATTCGGGCAGGTTGCGCATCACCAGGGCGATACGGTCGCCCTTCTGCACACCAAAGGAAAGCAGTTCGGCCGCGAAGGCGACCACCGCGCGATAGAAGGCCTCGAAGGTGACCCGCTCGTCCTCGTGGACCAGGAAAACCTTCTGACCATGGGCGCGGCCCATTTCCACGATGGACCGCAGGGCGGGCGGCGCATTCTTCCAGACCCGCGTCTTCACCCCGCGGATGTCCAGCTCCTCCATCTCGCACGGCGTGCCAGGCGCCGTGATCATGGCGAAGGCCTGTTTCACCGACATGGCGGGCCAAGGTTGAGGGGTGGCTGCGGTCGCGGCCTGGGTCATCATGCACTCCCGGTAGGTCTGCGCTTCTATCGAGCGCCTCGCCGCACAGAAAACACCGCCGGGACCGGGATGTAAACGTCCGTTTGACCGTGAGGGAACATCGATAAGTTAGGGAACAGCGCTCGCCGTAAATGCAAAGAGGCGGCGCCCGATCTCCAGGCGCCGCCTCTTGTCTCGTTTCAGCGCAGCGGCTGGATCAGCCGACCGCTTCCAGACGCGCCAAGGCGGCCTCCAGCTTGGCCTTGGCCGCCTCCGCCGCGGCCAGGCGTTCGCGGTTCTCCTCAACCACTTCAGGCTTGGCGCGCGCGATGAAGTCGGCGTTGTCCAGCTTCTTGGCGGTGCGCTCGATGTCGCTGACGTGGCTGGCGATCTCCTTGGCCAGACGCGCCTTTTCCGCCGTCAGGTCGATGAACTCCGCAACGGGAAGAGCCAGGGTCGCACCCTCGACGACGAAGGGGATGGCCCCCTCCGGCGCCGTCGTCTCGAATTTCACGCCAGAGACGCGAAGGGTCTGGGCGATCACCGCGGCGTTGGACTGGAAGGCGGCGCGCTGCGCGTCGCTGGCGTCCAGCACCAGCAGCGGCGGCTTGGCCGACGGCGGCACGTTCAGTTCTGCGCGAACCGAACGGCCCTCGCTGACCGCCGCGACCACCAGGCCGATCTCGGCCTCTGCGGCGGCGTCCACGAACGACAGGGGCAGGTCCGGCCACTTGGCGGTG
The DNA here is from genome assembly GCF_027474405.1 of Caulobacter sp. NIBR2454. Taxonomy (GTDB): domain Bacteria; phylum Pseudomonadota; class Alphaproteobacteria; order Caulobacterales; family Caulobacteraceae; genus Caulobacter. The sequence continues at coordinate 1,229,403 of NZ_CP114871.1, read as the reverse complement.
ATCAGCATGCCGTCGCGGGCGTGACCGAATTCAGCCGTCTTGTTCCACAGCTCCTCGGTGATGAACGGCATCACCGGGTGCAGCAGCTTCAGGCACACATCCAGGGCCCAGGCCGCCGTAGCGCGGGTCTCGGTCTTGGCCGCCTGGTCGTCCCCGTTGAGGATCGGCTTGGCCAGTTCCAGGTACCAGTCGCAGAAGACATTCCAGACGAAGCGGTACAGGGCGCCGGCCGCTTCATCGAACGAAGCGTCTTCAAGCGCCTTGGTTACCTCGGCCGCGGTCTTGGCCGTCTCGCCGCGGATCCACTTATTGATCGTCTGGGTGACGTCGGCCGGATCGAAGCCCTCGACCCGCACGCACTCGTTCATCTGAGCGAAGCGCGCGGCGTTCCACAGCTTGGTGCCGAAGTTGCGATAGCCCTCGATGCGCTGACGCGACAGCTTGATGTCCCGCGCCTGGCCCGACATGGCGGTCAGGGTGAAGCGCATGGCGTCGCAGCCCAGGTCGTCAATGATCTCCAGCGGATCGATGACGTTGCCCTTGGACTTGCTCATCTTCTGGCCCTTCTCGTCGCGGACCAGGGCGTTGATGACCACGCGCTTGAAGGGGACCTCGCCGGTGAAGTGCAGGCCCATCATCATCATCCGGGCGACCCAGAAGAAGATGATGTCGAAACCCGTGACCAGGGTCTGGGTCGGATAGAACCGCTCCAGGTCCGAGGTCTTCTCCGGCCAGCCCATGGTCGAGAACGGCCACAGGCCGGACGAGAACCAGGTGTCCAGGACGTCTTCGTCACGGAAGATCGGCCAAGTCTTTTGGTCGTCAGGCTTTATCTGTTGCGAATAGGCATGCTGTGTCGCTTCGGCGGCATCCGAAACAACCACGACTTTCGATCCGAAGTAGGCCTCCGCCAGAGCAATGGCTTCCTCCTCCGTCTCGGCTACGAAGATTTCGGGATTAGCGCGATCTTCGAGGAAGGTGGCGGAGTCACTCTTCTTGATGAAGGTATACCAGGCCGGAATGCGGTGGCCCCACCATAGCTGGCGCGACACGCACCACGGCTCGATGTTGCGCATCCATTCGAAGTAGGTCTTCTCCCAGTTCTTCGGCTCGAAGACGGTGTCGCCGTTCTCCACCGCCGCGATGGCCGGCTTGGCCAGGGTAGCGGCGTCGACGTACCACTGGTCTGTCAGCCACGGCTCGATGACGACGCCCGAACGGTCGCCATGCGGGACCATGTGGCGGGTCTTCTCGATGGCGCGCAGCCAGCCTTCTTCCTCGGCGCGGGCGATGATCGCCTTGCGGGCGGCGAAGCGGTCCATGCCCACATACTCGGCCGGCGCCGGCTCGCTGATGCGGCCATAGGCGTCGAGGATGTTGATCGCCTCCAGATCATGACGCTTGCCGACCTGGAAGTCGTTGAAGTCGTGCGCCGGGGTGATCTTCACCGCGCCCGAACCCTTTTCAGGGTCGGCGTATTCGTCCGGCACGATCGGGATCAGGCGGCCGGTGATGGGCAGGCGCACATGCTTGCCAATCAGACCCTGATAGCGCTCGTCGGTCGGATGCACGGCCACGCCGGTGTCGCCCAGCATCGTCTCGGGGCGGGTGGTGGCGACGACGATGAAGTCGCGCGTCTCCCACTCGGTCGCCTTGCCTTCGTCGTCGAAGGCGATGGGGTGCTGATAGGTGACGCCGTCTTCAAGCGTATAGGCGAAGTGCCAGTAGTGACCGTCGACCTCCTTCTGCTCGACCTCGAGGTCGGAGATGGCGGTCTGGAAATGCGGGTCCCAGTTCACCAGTCGCTTGTCGCGGTAGATCAGGCCTTCCTTGTAGAGCTGGACGAAGACCTTGCGCACGGCGGCCGACAGGCCCTCGTCCAGGGTGAAGCGCTCGCGGCTCCAGTCGCAGGACGCGCCCAGGCGACGCAGCTGGTTCTGGATCGAACCGGCGCTCTCGGCCTTCCACTTCCACACCCGCTCGATGAAGGCGTCTCGGCCCATGTCCCGGCGGCTGGTGTTTCCCTCGGCGGCCAACTGGCGTTCGACCACCATCTGGGTGGCGATGCCCGCGTGGTCGGTGCCCGGCAGCCACAGGGCCGCCTTGCCGCGCATGCGGTGGAAGCGCGTCAGCACGTCCTGCAGCGTATTGTTCAGCGCATGCCCGATGTGGAGCGAACCGGTGACGTTCGGCGGCGGGATGACGATGCTGAACGGCTCGGCGTTCGGGTCATCCGTGGGCTTGAAGGCGCCGGACGCCTCCCAGGCCTCATACAGGCGCGGTTCGACGGTCTTTGGATCGAAGGTTTTTTCAAGCATGGCGATGCAATGGGAGGTCCAGCCGGGGCCTATAGCAGGAAAGGCGGCGAAATCGTCAGTCGTGTGATGAAAACAAATGAAAAACGCCGCGACGGCGGACCGTCGCGGCGCTGAATTACGTCAGTTCGACAGCCTCTAGCTCGTGCGCTGGCGAGCGATGCGTTCGACTTCCTGGGCTACCTGGGCCTCGACGATGCGAGGCAGGTTGTCGTCCAGCCACACCTTCAGCATCGGGCGCAGCATCTCGCGGACGACGTCCTCGAGGGTGCGGCCTTCCTTGGGCATGGTGATCGCGGCCGACAGGCTGGTGAAGGCCGAGGCGGCGGCGGCGGCGGCGTGGTCGCCCACCAGACGCTCGGTGTCGCTCACCGGCGGAAGCTCCGGCTCCGGCGCGGCGGCGGCAGGCGGCGTATAGACGTCGAGGTCGCCGTGGCTCTCCACCGGCGCGTCGAGCGGCTCGGTCAGCTCCAGAACGTCTTCGCCAGCGTCGGCTTCGGCGCTGTACTCGTCATAGCTGGAAGGTTCTTCCACGGCGGGCGCCGGAGCGTCTTCGCCGCCGGCCTCCTCCGCGGGCGCATCATCTTCCGAGATGATGCGGCGGATGGAGGCTAGGATTTCCTCCATTGTCGGTTCTTGTGCTTGCGCGTCGGACATAGGGCTCGGCCGTCTCTTGGGCGGGGTGCGATTCCGCCGAAGCGTAGGCGGTCAGCGCCTGTCCTGCAAATGGGTTCGCCCCGCTTCATAAGGAAGCAGGGCGATGGGTCCTATTTCGCAGTGGCGACGGGGGCGTCGGTCGGCGCGGCGCCGATGGCCGGCGCGCCGATCTTGTCGACGCCTGCCACGACGGGCTCCCACGGCACCCATCCGACGCTGGTGCTGGCCTTGCGGAAATTGACGACGGGGTCGTAGGCGGGCACGTCCGCGGCGATGGCGCGGGCCTCAAGGCGACCGGAAGCCGACAGGACGGTCGAGGCCGCCACGTACTCGTCGCGACGAGCGGTGACCAGGGCCAGTTCAGCATTGCGCAGCTCTTGCTCGGCGTTCAGCACGTCGAGGGTGGTGCGCAGGCCCACCTGGTTCTCCTGACGCACGCCTTCGAAGGCGATGCGGGCGGCGCGGACCTGTTCCTCATTGGCCACCAGATTGGCGCGAGCGCCCAGCAGCTGGTTCCACGAGGCCGAGACCTGTTGCAGCACTTGGCGGCGGGCGGTCTCGATCGCGATGCGGGCGGCGTTGTTGCGCTCCACGGCCGCGCGGACGCGTGAGGAGTTCAGGCCGCCGGTGAAGATCGGCACGTTGGCGGTGGCGCTGAGGCGGATCTGGCGATCGTATTCGTCCGCGTCGAACGGATCGGCGTGGCCGGTGTAGCCGAGCGTGCCGGCGAGGCCGATGGTCGGGCGGTGGGCGGCCTTGGCGGCGGCGACCCGGGCGCGGCTGGCCTGCTCGGTGAAGTCGGCGGCCAGGATTTGCGGGTTCTGCTGCTCGGCGGAGTCGAACGCCTGATCCACGGTGGCCGGCAGGACCTGCGCCAGCGAGGGCTCGGCGGCCAGATCGCCTGGGTTCTGACCGACCACGGCGGCGTAGGCCGCGCGGCTGACCGCGAGCTGCGCCTGCGATGACGCCAGGTTGGCGCGGGCGGCGGCGAGGCGAGCCTGCGATTGGGCCACGTCGGTACGGGTGATCTCTCCCACTTCGAAGCGGGCGTTGGATTCGTCGAGCTGGCGCTGGAGGACGGCGACGTTCTCTTGGCTGATGCGCAGGCGCTCCTGATCGCGGCGCACATCGACGTAGGACTGGATCACCGAGCCCACGACCGACTGCTCCACAGAACGCAGGTTCTGGCGACCGGCGTTCACGTCCGCCTCGGCGGCGGCCACTTCCGAACTCACCCGCCCGCCAGTGTAGAGCGGCTGGCTCACGGTCAGGCTTGCGCTGCCGGTATTGTTCTCGGTCGAGCCGCCCACGGTCACGTCCGGCACGCCGTCGCCGTTGGTGTCGATCTGGCCCGGGCTGCCCGGCTTGATGTGACTGTAGGAGGCGCCCAGCGCCCCGCTCACCGTCGGGCGGTAACCCGTGCGGGCCTGCACATAGCTTTCATCAAGGGCGCGCTGGTTGGCGCGCTGTCCCTGAAGCGTCGGGTTGGTCTGGTAGGCCAGGGCGATGGCCTCGGCCAGGGTCTCGGCGTGGGCGCCGCCCACTCCGGCCACCAGGCCGATACTGCAAGCGGCGGCCAGCAAACCCGCACGACGGCTTTTGAACATCCCGTTCATCCTCGAAAGAAGCGCATCCCGGCGCGCCTGTATTGCGCCGTTTAGGCCGCAGCGTGAGCCACGGCCAGTTAAGCTTTTTTCACACGAGAGCGCCGCGGACTTATGTCTGCGCTGAAAACAACGTGCTCAGATTCAGAAGACGAACTTGGCTTCCGGTTCAAACCCGGCCAGCAGCGGCGCGGCGGAATCGAACGCCGCCCGGCCGCCGACGCCGTCAGCGGCGCGGACATAGACCATGGCGCGCCCAACCGACCCCTTGCGCTCGACGACGCCAAGACGACCACCCAAAGCCAGCGCTTCGGTCCAGCTGGCCGGAACTTGCGCTACGCCGCCCTCGACCACGATCACGTCGTAGGAACCGCCAGGCACGGCCGTCAGATCGCCTTCGGACAGATAGGTGACCGAAAGGCCCATGTTTTCCAGCACAGCGCCGGCATAGGGCGCGGCGATGGCCAGGGCCTTCTCGCCGGCCTTCGGGTGCATGAACTGCAGCAGCTTGGACACGTCGCGCGGACGCAGCAGCCAGCGGCCCGGCGCATACTCGACCTCAAGATCGGCATAGGCGCGGAAACCTTGATCCGCCGGAACACAGGCTTCACGCGGCGTCGCCAGCAGAGCGTCCTGCAGCGCGAAATCGGTGACGTCATTGATGCGGATCTGGCTGTCGACCATGTTGATCCGTGCTGCCGCGAAGTCGGAGCTCATCTATCCCTCTGGGCCCGAGCTGAAATTCGCTGCGCTTATAGGTCCGCCCGCCGTCCGCGCCAAGCGATCTGAAGGCTGCGATTGCAACGGCTCCGCCCTTCTGGTAGCGATCCGCCCTCTTCGGAGCCGCCCATGCGGCGCCGAGGCGGCCTGATGGCGGAGTGGTGACGCAGCGGACTGCAAATCCGTGCACCCGGGTTCGATTCCCGGTCAGGCCTCCAAATCTCTTCAACGCGCGGCTGTCCGCCCTACGGGGCGAGGACACGCTGACCAAGCGGGACCGAGCCAAAAACCTGGCTTGGCATCTCCAGACTTCGCTGGTCGTTCGGCATTCCCGCAAAGTGGATGATGATCGGATTGGCGCGCATGGCGTCGGGCTGGCCAGCCACCAATGTGGGGATGGCGTTCCACTCGCCGGAAATCCACTCGATCCTGGCTAGACGTTCCTCGTTGAAGGCGTTTTCGCATCGCCCGCCGGTGATCTCGTAATGGTAGCCGATCAGGTCCATGAACGCAGCCTGCTCCCACCAGTAGTGGCCGATGTATTGCGTACGGTCCCAGATTTCTTCGAAGAGCTCGAGAGACCACGCGCAATTTCGGATCAGCATCACCCCCGTATTCGGCCGCTCGGCGAACAGAAACAGTCCGCCGGGCCGAACCATCGAGATGCGAACATACTGACGTACGAGATAGAGGTCCTTGTCTTGCTGGACCAAGTCGAGGATGTCGCGATCGCCGCGAACGAAACAGGCGTCGGCGTCGATCCACATGATGAACTCGTGCTTTCCGCGCCGAAGTTCATCCAGAATGACCTTCACCTTCATCCACGCGGGCGGACGGCCAATGTCCTCTAGCGGATAGATTTGGTGATCGGCATCGTGGATCGCCGCGTAGATGCGCATCGAACGGGCGCAAACCTCTCCCATGACAGCGAATTGGTCATCGTAGGCCGTAACGATCTTCAGCCTGTTGTTCAGCGGAGCACCTGGAATTCAAAAGCACGCCGTCAGAATCGCAACGGTCGATCGACGATAGGCGCCCGCATTCGCCACTGGCAGTAGTGCGCCGTGCTGAATTCATGGCGGCACAGCGCAACATGTGTAGAGGGGAGCGGCGCCTCGCTCCAGCCTCCTCTTACCTTGTTGCTTTGACGGACGGCGCTTCCAGTATGGAGCGGCGCGTGTTCCCTTGGCGGCATGAAGCTGCTCGCCGCCCTATTCTCCCTTTGCATCGCCGGAACCGCCCTCGCCGCGCCCAAGCCGGACGTCATCTATGTGGCGACGCCACAGCCCGTGGTGGACGCCATGCTGGAGATGGCCAAGGTGGCTCCCGGCGACGTGCTCTACGATCTGGGCTCTGGCGACGGGCGCATCCCGATCACGGCGGCCAAGCGCTTCGGAGTCCGCGCCGTCGGCATCGAGATCGACGTGGCCCTGGTGCGAGAAGCCTCCCGTATCGCGCGCCGCCAGCGCGTCGATCACCTGGCGACCTTCCGCAAGACCGACCTGTTCGAGGCCGACCTCAGCGAGGCCAGCGTCGTCACCCTCTATCTGCTGGACACCTTGAACCTGCGCCTGCGGCCAAAGCTGCTGCGCGAACTGAAGCCGGGGTCGCGTGTCGTGAGCCACGCCTTCGACATGGGGGAGTGGAAGCCCGACGCGGTGCGCGAGGTGGACGGCAACACGATCTACCTGTGGACCATCCCGCCGCGTTAACGGCGGAGCACAACTTTTTTGCTCAAGCTTGGAACGCGACGCCGAGGCGGGCTTTATCTGCAATGTCCCGCGCGGATTAAACTCCATGGGGGAACAGACCGGTCGGTGAGCACCTTACGCCCCCCCGACGAGACGCTCCCGACCGGTCACCTTCCCATAAGATGAAACCTTAGCTGTCAGGCGCACGTTCCTGCGACGGTGCAACCGCGCCGCCTGCAGGGGACCTTTCATGCGTATCGCTATGCTCGCGCCGATCTCGTGGCGCACGCCGCCGCGCCAGTACGGACCGTGGGAGTTGGCCACCAGCCTGCTGACAGAGGGCCTCGTAGCGCGCGGTATCGACGTGACCCTGTTCGCCACCGGCGACTCCCTGACCGCCGGCAAGCTGGAGTGGGTCGTGCCGCGCGCCTATTCCGAAGCGCCCGTGGACGTAAAGGTGGCCGAGACACTGCACGTGGCCAACGTCTTCGAGCGGGCCGGGGATTTCGACATCATCCACAACCAAGCCGACTTCGTGCCCTTGGCCTTCTCGCGCCTGACGCCCACCCCGATGGTCACCACCATCCATGGCTTCTCGTCCGAGGCGATCGTGGAGGTCTATGCCCGCTACGACGACGCCGGAGCCTATGTCTCTATCAGCGACGCCAATCGCCATTCGGCCCTCAACTACGCCGCCACGGTGCATCACGGGATCAAGCTCGACGACTTCCCCTTCGACGCGGAGGGGACCGATGACCTCCTGTTCTTCGGCCGCATCCATCCCGACAAGGGCGCGGCGGAGGCTGTCGAACTGGCGCGCCGCACGAACCGCCGGATGACCATGGCCGGCATCATCCAGGATCAGGGCTATTTCGACCGCGACGTGGCGCCGGGAATCGACGGTGACCGTGTCCGCTTCATCGGCGCGGTGGGCGGAGCCGAACGCGCTCGCATCCTGGGCAAGGCCCGCGCTCTGCTGCACCTGATCAATTTCGACGAGCCGTTCGGCCTGAGCGTGGTCGAGGCCATGGCCTGCGGCACGCCGGTGATCGCCATGAACCGAGGTTCCATGCCCGAACTGATCGACCACGGCGTCACCGGCTTCCTGGTCGAATCGCTGGACGAGGCGGCCGACGCCCTCACCCGGATTCACACCATCGACCGCATCGCCTGCCGCGCGGCGGTCGAGGCGCGGTTCACGGTGGAGCGCATGGTCGATGGCTATCTCGAGGTCTATCGCAACCTGCTGGCGCCCAGCGGTCGCGGGCTTAATTCCCGATTAACCGCGTCAGCCTGAGCGTGGATCGTCTTCTTGGAGACACCCGCCAATCTGAACTTTCCACAGCCCGGTTCGCGCCGGGCTGTTTTTCTGAGCACAGACGCTTGCGCGCCCCGTCAGCGGAGGCTATAGCCCCCACCTCTTCTGAGGCACCTGATCCGCGGTAGCTCAGTGGTAGAGCAGCCGGCTGTTAACCGGCTGGTCGTAGGTTCGAATCCTACCCGCGGAGCCAGGTCCCAGAACATCGCCGACCGGCGATCCTTCCTGACAGCATGAAGTCCCCCAACCTCGACGCTTCGGCGTGCGCCATCCTGTTCGCACGCCTAGAAGCGGCGCGTATAGCCGATCGACCAGACGTCGGCGTTGCGGTCGTAGTCGAAGTTCTGGTGGGTGTAGTCGAGGCGTACGCCGTTGGAGCCGTCGAGGAAGTACTGCACGCCGAGGCCATAGTTCCAGGACGTGGCCGTGTCCTTGTACGAGCCGGAGATCGCGCCACTGTAGTCCAGTTCGGACTTGGTCTGGCCGTAACCGACGCGGGCGAACAGATCCAGGTTGGGCTTTAACGGCGCATAGCCGACGACATAGCCCGCCAGCTGTCGCTTCAGGTCATCGCGCACCACGGTGTCGTTGAGGAAATGCTTGTCGCCGTTGACGCCGAGGCCCAGCTCTCCCTCCACCCCAACAAAGCGGCCGAAACGGGCGCCGAGGCGGCCCACGACCGAGCCGTAGTTCACGTCCTGGAAGGTCGTCGTATCGGCGTAGGCCAACGATCCGTAGAGACTTGTCGTCGAGGGCGTCTGCGCTTGGCCGACAACCGGCGCGGCCGCGACCAGCATCGCGGAGATCACCATATGATGCAGCTTCATTTTCTTATCCTGACTAATGACGCCACAAGCGGCGCCTTAGCGGACCTCGCCCGGCGGCACGGCCGTTGTTGGGCTGCAATCTGTAACAAGCGTCACAGTTTCGGGGGCCGGTTGCGCTTCCCTATGCGCCGATTGCCAAACAGCCTCTAGTCAGCCGCAATCGGCAGTGCCGCGCCGAATTTCACCCGATCCATCGCCACCAGCGTCTCGAACCCCCGGACGTTCGGATTGTCGAAGAAGCGCGTCGTGAAGGCCTGATAGTCGGCCATGTCGCGGACGGTCAGGGTGACGACGAAGTCCGCGCGGCCGGTGACGTACCAGCATTGCATCACCTCCGGCGCGGCGGTCATCTCAGCCTTGAAGGCGTCGATCAGGTCCGCCTGTTCACGCTCCAGTTCGACCAACACGATCATGGTCAGGCCGCGCCCGACCTTCTCCGGGGCCACCACCGACACGTCGGCGGCGATCACCCCCTCGTCGCGCAGGCGTTGGGCTCGCCGCAGGCACGCGGCCGAGGACAGACCCACCTTCCCGGCCAGTTGAGCGCCAGTCTGCTGGTTATCCTGCTGCAGGGCCGCCAGGAGCTTGGCGTCGAAGCTGTCGATCATGGGTCCCCGCGCGATTCGAGCATTCCGGTGCGCCATCATGGCGATTCCGCGCGCAAACGGCTCGGACTTTGCGCCCCTTCCGCACGGCCTCGTCGATATGGTGCCGCTTCCCACGACGACCACCCGGAGCCGCGACTTGCTCGACCACCTCGAACTGAAAAGCACCGACCTCGACCTCGCCGCCGCCTTCTATTCGAAGGTTCTGGCGCCGCTGGGCTACGCCCTGAAGGTGGACGAGGAGATCAAGAAGGGCTTCGGCGACGCCCACGGCCTGGACTTCTTCGTCACCGCTGGCGGGACTTCACAGAAGGTCCACTACGCCTTCGCCGCGCCGGACCGGGCCAGCGTCAACGCATGCTTCGAGGCGGGCGCCGGCGCGCCGGGCGGCAAGCAGGATCGTCCGCCAGCCCTCGCTCCCGCCATCCATGAGAATTACTACGCCGGCTACCTGCGCGATCCTGATGGCCACCTGGTGGAGTTCGTCTGCCAGAAGGCGGAGTAGCGGCTTACCAGACCCCGGTGTTGGGCATCGACGCCCACGGCTCGGCGGGCGGCAGATTATCACCCTTCTGCAGCAGCTCGATTGAGATGCCGTCTGGCGAGCGGACAAAGGCCATGTGGCCGTCGCGAGGCGGACGGTTGATCGTCACGCCCTTGTCCATCAGGTGCTGGCAAAGGCCGTAGATATCGTCGACGCGATAGGCCAGGTGGCCAAAGTTACGGCCGCCGCCATAGTCCTCGACATCCCAGTTGTAGGTCAGTTCGACCAGCGGGCTCTTGCCTTCCCGGACCTTGTCCATGTCGCCGGGCGCGGCCAGGAACACCAAGGTGAAGCGCCCCTTCTCGTTCTCGGTCCGATAGGCTTCGACCAAGCCCAGGCCGCCGCAATAGAAGGCCAGCGCCGCGTCGAGGTCCTTCACCCGGACCATGGTGTGCAGATATTCCATCGCGGCGCTCCTTTAGGACTGTCCCGCTTCTGATAGCGCCCCGTCGCGCGTCTGGCGACGCCATAGGGCGGCATATTCGCCGCCGGCCGCCAGCAAGGCGGCGTGATCGCCATGCTCGACGATCTTACCCCGCCGCAGCACCAGAATCTGGTCGGCGTCGACGATGGTCGACAGGCGGTGCGCCACCACCAGGGTCGTGCGGCCGCGCCGCGCCTTTCTCAGCGTTTCCTGGATCGCCGCCTCGGTGCGGCTGTCCAGGGCGCTGGTCGCCTCGTCGAGGATCAGCACGCGCGGCTCGGCCAGAAGGGCGCGGGCGATGCCGACGCGCTGCCGCTCCCCGCCCGACAGCTTCAGGCCCCGCTCGCCGACCTTGGTCGCCATGCCTTCCGGCAGCCCCTCGATGAACGCGCCGAGCTCGGCGGCGCGAGCGGCGGCCCATATCTCATCCTCGCCGGCGTCCGGTCGGGCGAAGCCGATATTGGCGGCCAGGGTGTCGTTGAACAGCGCCACATCCTGCGGCACCAGCGCCACCGCGCGGCGCAGGGCCGGCTGTTTCAGGTCGCGCAGGTCGGCCCCGTCCAAGGTCACCCGCCCCTGCTGCGGATCGATCAGGCGCAAGGCCAGGCGCACCAGGGTCGTCTTGCCCGCCCCGGACGGTCCGACGAGGGCCGTGGTCGTCCCGGGCGCGGCGACGAAGCTGACCTCGCTGATCCCCTCAGCCCGCGCGCCGTGGCGGAAGGAGACGTCCTCGAAAGCCACCGTGCCGCCGCGACTGTCGCAAGGCGGCAGGTCGATGGCGTCCGGCGCCTCGGCGACCTCCGGCTTCTGCCGGCGCAGGTCCATCATCGCCTCCATGTCGATGAAGGCCTGGCGGATCTCGCGATAGGCGAAACCGAGGATATTTAGCGGGTTGTACAGGTTGATCAGGATCAGGATGGAGGCGGTCACGTCCCCCGGGCCGATGCGGCCGGCGGCCACCTCCGCTCCCGCCAGCACCGCCATGACGCCCAGCCCCAGGCTCAGGATCGCCGACTGCGCCACGTTCAGCAGGCTCAGCGAAGTGGTGGACTTCACCTGCGCCCGGCCGTAGGCCCGCATGGCCTGCTCATAGCCGTACGCCGCCCGCGCCTCGGCGCCGAAAGCCTTGACCGTCTCGTAGTTCAGAAGGGCGTCAACCGCCCGGCCGGCCGCCTCGCTGTCGGCCTCGTTCAGTTCGCGTCGATGCTCGATGCGCCAGTTGGAGATGCTCAGGGTGATCCAGGCGTAGATCGCCACCGTCGCCACCGCCGTCAGGGCGAACCGCCAGTCGAAGGCCTTGGCCAGCACCACGGCGGCCATGAGCAGTTCCAGGATCGTCGGCCCGATGTTGAACACCAGGAAGCGGACCAGAAAATCCATGGACCGCGCCCCGCGATCGATGGTGCGCGACAGGGCGCCCGTGCGCTTGGTCTGGTGAAAGTCGATCGACAGCGACAGCGCGTGGGCGAAGGTCTCGGTCGCCGCCTTGGCCTGCGCCGCTTGGGCCACGGGCGTGAAGATCGCATCCCGCGCCTGGGGCGCCGCATAGGATATGAAGCGGATCAGAGCCCAGCCGAGCGCAAGGCCTGCGAAGGCGAAGGTCACCGCCGCCACGCCGCCTTGGCCGGCGCTCAGCCTGTTCACCGCCGCGCCCAGCAGCAGCGGCCCGACCACGCCCAGCGCCTTGCCGACCACGGTGAGGAAAAGCGCCACGCCCAAACGCCATTTCAGGCCGGGCGTGTCCGATCGCAGCAGCAGGCGGCCCAGATCCGCCAGGGCCGTCAATGGCTTGGCCTTCACCTGCGGTTCCGGCGCGGCATCCCGTCGCCGCGAGGGCGCGGCCGCCCGCAGGCTCAAGCGCCCGCCTCCATGACGATTGTGGTCTGCACCCCGCCCGCGGGGGTCATCCAGTCGATCCGCCAGCCGTTCGCCTCACGGGCGCCCTGGAACGGTCCGGCGGTCAGCGGCGCCACCGCCTGCATCGACAGCAGCGACGTATCTTCGCCGCCCTGACCGGCCGCCACGATCTGATAGGAGCCCGGGTCCAGCGGCCGGCTCAGGGGAAGCGTGAACCGCCCTTGGCTGTCGGCCTCGCCCTGCCCCCGGGTGATTCCATCGACGCGAATCTCCAGGGGCGTGTCGGGGACGGCCAGGCCGGAGACCACCGCCCCGCCCTCCTGGTCATAGTCGAGCGCAAGGATTTGCGGACGTGTGCCCGCGCCGGCGATGACATTGGCGCCCGCCCCGGCTCGCAAGATGGCGGCCTGGCCGGTGGGCGTGACCAGCACATAGCCTTCCGCTTGCACCGTTCGGTCGTCCAGCATCATGGACAGGCCGAACAGGCGAGGTCCGTCGCCGCGCGGCGCGACCACACTCCAGCCGCCGTCGGCATTGGCCGTCGCAAACAGCGTCTCGCCCGTCGGGGCCCCCATGCGTACGCGAGCGCCTGGCGCCGCCTTGCCGGACAGGCGCAGATTATCGCCCGCTCGCTCGACAGTCAGGACGGTTGGCGGCGCCATATAGGCGGCCTCCGCGGCGTCCGGCGGCGGCGCGGGGGCCTGGGCGCTCCAGGCGGCGGTTCGCTCGCGTTCGCATCCGCCGAGCGCTAGAATGCCGGCGACCGCGACGGACGCGCCAAAGATCGTTCCAGCCCGCTTCACGCTCAATCCTTGCAACCTCGCCGCCGACATCCGATGTTGGTGTCACACGATCACAGCCAGATCGTGATCAAAAGACGCGCCTTCAAGCGCGCCCAACGTTCTTTCCTGGAGTGACCGACCATGTCGCACGAGTCCAGGCGTCTGGATTCGGTCTGCGTCTATTGCGGGTCCTCCGACGCCGTTAATCCCCAATTGTTGCAGGACGCCGCCGAAGTCGGGCGCGAATTCGCCCGCGCCGGCCTGCGCCTGGTCTACGGCGGCGGCGGGGTCGGCCTGATGGGCGCCAGCGCAGGCGCGGCCCACGACGCCGGCGGCCGGGTGCTGGGAATCATCCCCAGCTTCCTGATCGGCACCGAGCGGCCCCTGACCAAGGTCGAGACCCAGGTCGTCGAGACCATGGCCGAGCGCAAGAAGGGCCTGTTCGACAGCTCCGACGCCTTCGTCGTCCTGCCCGGCGGCGTCGGCACCCTGGAAGAGATCGTCGAGCTGCTGTCCTGGCGGCGGCTGAACCTGCATGACAAGCCGGTGGTCTTCTACAGCCCTGACGGGTTCTGGGAGCCGTTGTTCAAGCTGTTCCAGCACACCATCGACACGGGCTTCACCCCCGCCTCGTTCAACGACGCGTGGCGGGTGGTCGAACGTCCGCAGGATGTTGTTCCCGCGCTGCGCGCCATGGTCGCCGCCGATCCCATCGAGGACGTAAGCGAAGCCATTCGCTTGACATAGTTGCGTTTAAAAACGCACTATGCGTCGTCCGCCGGCTCTCCCTCCGGCGGGGGGATATTAGGAGAGTCATCATGCGTATCGTGCTCGGCCTCGTCGCCGTGGCCGCCCTCATGGGCGCGACCGCGGTTCAAGCCGCTTCCAAGGACGGCGCCGCCGTCACCCTCAAGGCCGCCCCGGCCAAGGCCCGCCTGATCCAGGACGGCGCCGCCTGGATCTGCAAGGACGTGACCTGCGTCGCGTCCGCGGTCAAATCCCAGCCCGCCCTGCGCGCCTGCAAGCGCGTCGCCAGCGAACTGGGCGCCGTCAGCGCCTTCACCTGGCGCGGCGAAGACCTGTCGGCCGACGACGTGACGGCCTGCAACACGGCCGCCAAGGCTGGCTAAGGATTAGGCGGTTTCGCCGGACAGCCGGCGGACCGCCTTCTCACGCCCGATCAGGGCCAGGATCGGACCCATTTCCGGGCCATGATCCATACCGGTGAGCGCGCGACGCAGGGGCAGGAACAGACCCTTGCCCTTGGCCCCGGTCTTTTCCTTCACCGCGTTAACCCATTCGCTCCAGGTCTCCGGGCCGACGGTCTCCGGCAGCAGAGCCTTGGCCTCGTCCAGGAACGCCTGATCCTCGACGACCGGCGTCACCTCACCCGAGATGATCGCCGCCAGAGCCGTCACGTCCGAGAACAGATTCAGGTTACCGCGCACCGCCAGCCAGAAGGCCTCGCCCAGATCAACACCCAGCGCCGCCAGACGCGGCTTGGCCGTCTCATAAGGCATGGCGTGCAGGATGGCCGCGTTCAGGCGCGCCAGATCCGCCTCGTCATAGCGGGCGGCCGAACGGCCCATTTTCGAGAACTCAAAGCTCTCGCCCAGGGCGGCCAACGACTCGCCGATCTCCAGGTTGTCGGAGGTGCCGATCTTGGCCAGGTGCGAGGTGATCGCCAGCGGCTCGAAACCCTGCTCGCGCAGGTCGCAGATCGACAGCGAACCCAGACGCTTGGACAGCGCGCCGCCATCCGCCCCGACCAGCAGGGTCATGTGGGCGAAGGTCGGCGCGGCGGCGCCCAAGGCCTCGAAGATCTCGATCTGGGCGCCGGTATTGGTGACATGGTCCTCGCCGCGGATCACATGGGTGATACCCATGTCGATGTCGTCCACCACCGACGGCAGGGTGTAGAGGAACGCGCCGTCCTCGCGGATCAGCACCGGGTCGGACATAGAGGCCGTATCGACCTCGCACTCACCGCGAACCAGGTCCACCCATTTGACGCGCTTGCCTTCGAGGCGGAAGCGCCAGTGAGGGCGGCGACCCTCGGCTTCCAGCGCGGCCTTTTCCTCGTCGGTCAGCTTGAGCGCGGCGCGGTCGTAGATCGGCGGCTGGCCGCGCGACAGCTGCACCTTGCGGCGGCGGTCAAGCTCCTCGCCGGTCTCATAAGCCGGATACAGGCGGCCCTGCGCCTTCAGGCGCTCGACGGCCTGCTGATAGATGGGGAAGCGTGCGGACTGGTTGTGACGCTCGTCCCAGACAAGACCAAGCCAGGTCAGATCGGTCTCGATGCCCTGCTCGAATTCCTTGGTCGAACGCTCAAGGTCGGTGTCGTCGATGCGCAGCACGAACTGCCCGCCCTGACGCTTGGCGAACAGCCAGTTGATCAGCGCGGCGCGGATGTTGCCCACATGCAGACGCCCGGTGGGCGACGGCGCGAAACGGACCTTGGCGGTCATAACCACAGCTTTCCTTATCGAAGGCCGGCTAGGTCGGCCCTCGACGACGGGAAGTCAAGCGGTCAGGCCGTCAGTCGTCCCGGTGGACGCGCTCGCGACGCTCATGGCGCTCCTGCGCCTCGAGGCTGAGGGTCGCCACGGGACGCGCCTCAAGCCGGGCCAGGCCGATCGGCTCGCCCGTCTCCTCGCAATATCCGTAGGAGCCATCCTCGATCCGGCGCAGGGCCTCGTCGATCTTGGAGATCAGCTTACGCTGACGATCACGGGTACGCAGCTCAAGAGCCCGATCAGTCTCCGACGAGGCGCGGTCAGCCAAGTCAGGATGATTTTCAGTCTCTGTTTGAAGGTGCGAAACCGTGTCGCGAGATTCGCGTAGAATCTCTTCCTTCCAGTCGAGCAACTTCTGTTTGAAGAACTCGAGCTGGCGCTCATTCATAAACTCTTCGTCCTCGGAAGGACGATAGGCTTCTTTCGAAACCAGAACCGCGGCCGCCGTCATTAGCGCCTCACGCCCCAAAAAACCTACCCACAGCAGGCAGGCCGCTTATAGCAAAACAAAACCGAGGTTCAACGGCCCAATGCATCCTATCGATCACGCCATCGCCCGTTGTGACATTTCGAACTTGGCCAGCTCCACCGCGGCGCGGGTTTCGATCTGATCCAGCAGGCTTTCCAGACCCGGGTCATCGGTGCTGTCGCGTTGGTCGCGAACGACCCTGGCCAGCTTCTGCAGCTGGGGTGCGGAGAGGCCGCCATCCAGCATCGCCATCTTCACCTCTTCCAGGACATCCAGGATGCGCCCCGCCCGCTTCACGGCGCGACGACGGCCGTCCAGGGGCGTTCCCACCGCCTGCATGGCCAGAAGCGCATCGACTGACGCCACGCCCGTGACGCCGCCCGCTCCGCCGACTCCGGTCGAGGCCGCGGCCTCTTCCACAGCTGGCAACGAGAAGCCGCCGCCGGAGGAAGCGCCCTTGGCGCGACCCGCGCCGCCGACCGATCCCGCCCCGCTCGAACCGCTGACCTTCATGGTAAATCCCGCTCGCCCGTTAACCATATAACTCTCGGCCACATGGGCTTGCGGTATGGTTAATGCCGGGCAGAAATTGCCCTCGGCGCCGGATACGCGGCGCCCCGCCCGGAATCGCCTTGATTCCGTTGGGATTCTTTCTGGCCCGCTTCTGGCATGGCGTCTCGCGAAATTAGTGGGACAACCATGCGCCGTTCATTTTCGCCTTTGTTCGCAGCTCTCCTGGTCGCCGCCGCCACCGCATTCAGCGGCGCGGCCTCAGCGGCCTCGCGCATCAAGGACATCGTCGAGTTCGAGGGCGTGCGGGACAACGTCCTGATCGGCCAGGGTCTGGTCGTCGGCCTCAACGGCACCGGCGACAACCTGCGTAACTCGCCCATGACCCGCCAGGCCATGGAGTCGAGCTTCGAGCGCCTCGGCATCAACATCCGCAACTCCAACCTGAACTCCAAGAACGCCGCCTCGGTGATCGTCACCGCCAAGCTGCCGCCGTTCGCCGCCCCGGGGTCGGCTGTCGACGTCACGGTTTCGGCGGTCGGCGACGCCAAGAGCCTGATGGGCGGCACGCTGCTGGTCACCGCCCTCCGCGGCGCCGACGGCGAGACCTACGCCGTGGCGCAAGGCACCGTTCAGACCGGCTCGATCTCGGCTCAGGGCGCTTCGGGTTCCTCGATCACCAAGGGCGTTCCCACCGCCGGCCGCGTCGCCGGCGGCGCCATCGTCGAGAACGAAACCCACTTCCAGCTGGCCAGCATGGGCCAGATGCGCCTGACCCTGCGCAATCCCGACTTCACGACCTCGCGCGCGGTGGCCGACGCCATCAACGCCCGCTTCTTCGGCGCGGCTACGGCCGACAACCCCACCATCGTCACCGTCCGCCCGCCTGCCGGCCGCGACCTGATCAGCTTCATCACGGCCATCGAAGGCCTGACCGTCCAGACAGACGCTCCGGCCCGCGTGGTGATCGATGAGGTTTCCGGCGTGATCGTTGTGGGCGACGACGTCCGCGTCTCCACCGTGGCCATCGCCCAGGGCAACCTGACCATCAGCGTTCAGGAGACCCCCGGCGTCAGCCAGCCCGCGCCCTTCAGCCAGGGCCAGACCGCCGTCGTGCCGCAGAGCAACCTAGGCATCGACGAGGAAAAGGGCCGCCAGTTGGTCACCCTCAAGGACGGGGCCTCGCTCGCCAGCCTGGTGAACGGCCTGAACGCCCTGGGCGTCACGCCCCGCGACATGATCTCGATCCTGCAGGCCATCAAGGCCGCGGGCGCCCTGCAAGCCGACATTCAGGTGATGTGATGAGCAGCCTCAACCTAGCCGCCATCGACGCTCAACTCGCCGCCGCCAAGGCTGCGGCCCCTTCCGCCGCCGAAATGGCCAAGCGCGGCCAGATCAAGGAAACGGCCCAGAGCTTCGAGGCCTCGTTCCTCACCCAGATGATGCAGCCGATGTTCGAAGGCCTCGGCGAAGGTCCCTTCGGCGGCGGCCAAGGCGAGCAGATGTTCAAGGGCTTCCTGCTGGAGGCCATGGGCAAGCAGATGGCCCGCTCTGGCGGTGTCGGCCTCGCGTCGACGGTCGAGCGCGAGATGCTGAAGCTTCAAGGCCTGACCGATCTCAGCCAGACGGGAACCCCCGCCCTATGACCGCCAATTCCGACGTCGTCGTCCGCGCCGAAGCTCTGGTGAACCTCACCCAGCGCCTGACGGAGCTGCTGGCCCAGCAGGCCCAGGCCTTCGAGACGCGCCGTCCGCACGAGGCCGCCGACACCATCGAGGAATCGGCCAAGCTGGCGAACGTCTACCGGTTCGAGTCCGCCCGCCTGAAGCGCGACCCTTCGGTGATGAACGGCGCCCCGCCCGCCCTGCGCGCCCAACTGCTGCGCGTGACCGAGGCCTTCGACGCCGTCTTGGCCCGCCACGGCCGCGCCCTTGAAGCCGCCAAGACCATCACCGAGGGCCTGGTTCAGGCCATCGCCGAGGAAGTGGCTTCCCAGCGCTCGGCCACCGGCGGCTACGGCTCCAGCGGCGAGCGCCACGCCCCCGCCGACGCCGGCGTCGCCATCGCCCTGAACCGCCGGGCCTGACCTTGACCGCATAACGGCGATCAGCCATCTGCGGCTCCGCAGCCGCAGGAGTCTCCGTGTTCGTTCGCCTCGCCATCCTTCTCGCCGCATTCAGCCTATGTTCGCCTGCGGTCGCCGGCTCTCTGCGCTTTGCTGAGAACCGCCCAGAACAATACGACTTCGCTGACTTGGCCCGGCTGCCGCCCGAATTCGGCCGCGGCGAGTTCTCTTTCGAACTCTGGATCAAGCCGGACGCCGGCTATCCCGTCGGGCCTGTCTATCGCGCCAGCAAGGCGCAACTTCGCAATTGGTCGGACGCCGATCCTAAGCCCTACAGCAGCCCTGGCTGGTGGCTGACGGGTAACTGGCTGCTGGACGGTCATACCCGGCCCGAGGGCTATACCGCAGGGGCCACCCGCGAGGGTACGTTCAGCCTGCAATTCTACGGCGGCGGGCGTTTGCGCTGGATGTTCGCCGACGACAAGGTCAACGCCTCCATGACCGCCGGCGAGCCACAGGGATCTGTCTACGCGGTCCAGGCTTGGCCAGCGGCCACGACGCCGAGCTTGCTGGACGACAAATGGCACCACGTCGTGGCGGTTCGGCGCTGGCGCGCGCCCGAGGGGGCGACCTTGGAATTGTGGATTGATGGCGCCCGCGTCGCCGCCACCGATATCGCCACACGCACCGACATGCGCCGTTTCTGGGATCAGCTGGCTCACCCCCGCGACCCGAAGGAGCTAGGCGGCTGGGCCTTCGGCTCGGAGGTGATGACCGCCTGGGATTACGAGTTCACCCAGTACGAGGACTACAAGGGCCTTGTCGATGCGCTGCGGCTCTGGGGCCGCGCCCTGACGCCGGAGCAGATCGCCGCCGCCGCCAAGGGCGGCCGGATCGACCGAACCGCCCTGCTCGGCCGCTACGGCTTCGATGAGGGACGCGGCGACCGCGCCGTCGACGCCCTGAACCCGAACCACGAGATCACCCTGCACCGAATGCCCCTGGGCTGGTCGCCCGAGGATGCACCCGCCAGAGACTGACGTGTTGGCATAATGAACACAGTTCGCCGACGTTCTGTGTTGTAGACGTCACAAATCTTGCGCACTTCGCCGAATTAGGCAGAGAGAAGGACCCAGTTCCCGCGCTCCTCCCGCGCGGCAAACGGGGATCCTTCAATGACCATTCACACCACCCGCAAGCTGACGCTTCTCGGGTTTTCCGCCGTTGCGGCCATCATCGCCGCGACGCCCGCCCTGGCCCAGACGACCGACAACGGCGAGCTCGAAAGCGTCGTCGTCACCGCCCGCAAGCGGTCCGAAGACCTGAAGGACATTCCCAGCTCGGTCAGCTCCATCAGCGCCGAAAGCCTGCAGGCGGCCACGGCCGGCGGCGCGGACATCACGTCGCTGTCGGCGCGCACGCCCAGCCTGGTGGTCGAAACTTCGTTCGGACGCACCTTCCCGCGCTTCTACATCCGCGGTCTGGGCAACACCGATTTCGATCTGAACGCCTCGCAGCCGGTGTCGATTGTCTTCGACGAGGTCGTGCTGGAAAACCCGATCCTCAAGGGCTTCCCCGTGTTCGACGTGGCCGCGGTGGAAGTGCTGCGCGGGCCGCAGGGCACCCTGTTTGGCCGCAACACCCCGGCCGGCGTGGTGAAATTCGATTCCGTGAAGCCGACCGAGGAATTCGGCGGCTACGCCCGTGTCGGCGTCCGCTCGTTCAAGGGCTTTGACGGCGAGGCTGTGATCAACGGCCGCCTTGCCGAAGGCCTTTCGGGCCGCGCCTCCTTCCTGACTCAGACCCAGGGCGACTGGGTCGAGAACGCCGCGCCCGGCGGCGGCGAAAAGCTGGGCGACTACCGTGAACTGGCGGGCCGCCTGCAACTGCGCTACCAGCCCAACGAACAGCTGGACGCCGTTCTGAACCTGCATGGCCGCAAGCTGCAGGGCACCTCGCAGCTCTTCCGCGCCAACGTCGTCGGCGCGAACGGCGGCCTGGTCGACGGCTTCGACCGCGACAAGATCTTCTACGACGGCGGCGACGGCAATCCGCAGGAACTGGAGACCTGGGGCCTGTCTGGCCGCGTCGATTACGACATGGGCGCCGTCACCCTGACTTCGGTCACCGGCTATGAGCGTGGTCAGGTCTACAGCCGCGGCGACATCGACGGCGGCTACGGCGCCGTGTTCGCCCCGCCCTCGGGTCCCGGCTTCATCCCCTTCCCGTCGGAGTCGGCTGACGGCGTCGACGACCTGCAGCAGTTCACCCAGGAACTGCGCCTGTCCAGCAACGACGACGCTCCGCTGTTCTGGCAGGCCGGCGCCTACTACTTCCACGAAGACGCCGACATCGCGTCCTACAGCTACAACACCCTGGGCGGCGGCGGCCTGGACGGCTACGCCTTCCAGAACCAGAAGACCAAGGCCTGGGCGCTGTTCGGCTCGGCGTCCTATGACCTCACCGATCAACTGACCCTCACCGGCGGCCTGCGCTATTCGGACGACGACAAGGACTACGTCACCCTGCGCACGCTCAGCCCTGTCGGCGGCGGCGCCCTGGCGCCGATCCGCGTTTCGGTGGGCGACAGCTCGTTCAGCTGGGACGCTTCGCTCGTCTATGAGGCGACGCCGGACACCAACCTCTACGCCCGTGTGGCTCGCGGCTATCGCGCGCCCAGCATCCAGGGCCGCGTGGTGTTCAGCAACGTCGTCACCACCGCCGACTCCGAGTTCGTGACGTCCTATGAGGCGGGCGTGAAGTCGTCGCTGCTCGACCGCCGCATGCGCACCGAACTGTCGGCCTTCTACTACGAGATCGAGGACCAGCAGCTGACCGCCATCGGCGGCGCGGGCAACTTCAACCAGCTGGTCAACGCCGACAAGGGCGTGGGCTACGGCTTTGAAGCCAGCGTCGAGTTCCGCCCGATCCCGCAACTGACCCTGGGCGCCTCGGCCTCTTACAACCACACTGAAATCAAGGACGCGGACCTGACCGTCGGCGTCTGCGGCGCGGCCTGCACGGTCACCGACCCGCTCGCCTCGCCAGGCTTTGCGCGCATCGACGGCAACAGCTTCCCCAATGCGCCCAAGTGGATCGCGGATCTGAACGCCCGCTACGCCCACCCCCTGCCCAACGGCGGCGAGCTCTTCGTCTATACGGACTGGGCCTACAAGGGTGACACGCACTTCTTCCTCTACGAGGCGCGTGAGTTCCGCGAGGAAGGCTTCTGGGAAGGCGGCGTGCGCGCCGGCTATGTCAGCCCGACCGGCGACTACGAGTTCGTCGTTTACGGCCGCAACATCACCGACGAAGAGCGCCTCACCGGCGCCATCGACTTCAACAACCTCACCGGCATCGTCAACGGCCCCCGCATCTGGGGCGCCGAGATCAAGGTGAAGTACTAAACGACGAAGGCCCTCTCCAAGGAGAGGGCCTTTTTCTTTTCCGGCGCGTGGCGACTTCGCCTACGCCTTGCTGCGCGCCACCCAGCGACGGACGCGGGTCTCTAGCACCGACAGCGGCAGGGCGCCGGCGCTCAGGACCGTGTCGTGGAACCCACGCTGGTCGAAGCGATCGCCCAGGGCCTGCCGGGCTTCCTGACGCAGGGCCAGGATCTTGACCATCCCGACCTTGTACGAGGTCGCCTGCCCCGGATTGACGAAGTAGCGGCGGATCTCCGAGCGAATCTTGCCCACCGGCTGCGGCGAGTTGGCGGTGTAGAACTCCAGCGCCTTGGCCTCGCTCCAGCCCTTGGCGTGGATGCCCGTGTCGACCACCAGGCGGATCGCGCGCCAGATCTCGCGGCCCAGCCGGCCGAAGTCGCTATAGAGGTCCTGGTAGAAGCCCGCCTCCTTGGCCAGCAGCTCCACGTACAGCCCCCAACCCTCGACATAGGCGCCGTAGCCGGTCTGGGTGCGGAACACCGGCACGCCGGTCATCTCCTGGGCCAGCGAGATCTGCATGTGATGGCCTGGCCACCCCTCGTGGTAGCTGGTGCCCTCGATCTCGTAGATCGGCGTCGCCCGCACGTCCGACAGGTGGACGTAGAACACCCCAGGCCGCGAGCCGTCCGGAGCGCCGGAGCTGTAGTGCGCCGCGCCGCCCGGCTCTTCCCGGAAGGCCTCGACGCGCTTGACGATCAGGTCGGACTTCGGAAGCCGCCCGAAATACTCCGGCAGCTTGGCCTTCATGGCCGCCAGATAATCCTCGGACAACTTCAGGTAACGCGCCCGGCCCGCATCGTCATTGCTGACATAGAAGCGGTCGTCTGTGCGCATGAAGACGAAGAACTCCTCCAGCGTGCCCTTGAAGCCGATCTTGGCTTTAAGCGTCTCCATCTCGCCCCGGATACGAGCGACCTCCGCCAGGCCCAGATCGTGGATCTGGTCTGCCGTCATGTCCGTCGTCGTCTGCTGGCGCAGCATGGCGTTGTAGTAGGCCACGCCATCCGGCAGGGCCCCAGCTCCTTGCGGCTCGGCCGAGGTGTTCGCGCGGTCAGCCGCCAGCCACGCGGCTAAACGGTCATAGGCCGGCTTCATCTTGCCGGTCATGGCGTCGGCGACCGCCTTGTCGAAGGCCGCGGCCTGGGCGTCGTCGATCTTGCCGTCCGCCTTCAGCTTGGTCGTCTTGGCCTTGGCGTCCGCGAACAGCGCCGTGACGCCCTCGCCGCCGAACGGCGCGCCAGTCAGCAGGCGCCGCACTTCCTCCGCCGACTGGTCATAGGAAAAGCGCGGCATGCGCACGCCCGCCGCCGCCGCGCGCTTGGCGCGGTCCAGCTGAACGTCCAGAGCCGGACCGATGGCGGCGACACGCGCCACATAGGCCTGCATGTCGGCTGGCGTATCGACCCGGTGGGTGTTGATCATGAAGTTGGGGAAGCTGGTGTGCGGTCCCCCGCGATCGAAGACATAGGAGTGCCCCCGCCAGCGGTTGGACTCCTCGGCGCGGCTCAGCTCCAGCTCCCACATCTCGAAAGAGGTGCGGGCGTCCTCCCCCAGGGCGTTGGGGTCGAACCGGCGCTTCATCTCCGCCACGTTCTGCTTGCGCCAGGCCAGGCGCCTGGCCATGGCGGCGTCGCTGCGGTCGGTTAGCTGGTCGTTCGCGGTCTTGCGGCCCAGACGCGTCAGGCGCTCGGGGTCCATCGCCAGATCCTGCTCGAACGCGGCGTCGAGGAAGGCGGTGAGTTGCTTGTCCAGGTCCGCCGACTGAGCCGCCGCCAGGGCGGGCGTCAACGCCGCCGCAGCCGCCCCAAATCCAAAGTCACGCCGCGAAAGCCGCATCTCGTTTTCCTCATGCAAAGACACAATGGGCGCGGACGCTAGCAGGTTCTGGCCGGCGCGATAGCGGTGGCGGGACCGGAAAATCCCGGTCACATGCCAGCCTTGCCGCGGCGCGGCGCCTCATAGCTCGATCCGCCGCTCCACCCCGATCGCCGCCAGGAAGTCCGTGTCGTGGCTGACCACCAGCATCGCGCCGTCATAGGCCGACAGCGCCGTCTCGATCGCGGCGATGCTGGCCAGGTCCAGGTGGTTGGTCGGCTCGTCCAGGATCAGAAGTTGCGGCGGCTCGCTCCGCGCCAGCACGCAGGCCAGAGCCGCCCTTAATCGCTCGCCGCCGCTCAGCGTGCCCGCGATCTGCTTGGCCGCGACGTTGCGGAACAGGAACCGCGCCAGCGCCGCATGGGCGTCGTTAACGCTGGCCTGCGGATTGAGCCGCTGGAAGTTCTCCAGGATGGTCTGGTCGTCGTCCAGCACAGCGGTCTTCTGGTCCAGCAGCGCCGCCGACCCGCCACGCATGACGGCTCCCGCCGTCGTCTCCAGCTCACCTGCCGCCAGCCTCAGCAAGGTGGTCTTGCCCCGGCCGTTGGGCCCCACCACGGCCACGCGCTCCGGCCCGGTGATGCGCAACGACACGTCGCTCAGGATCGTCGTCTCGCCATAGCCGAACGACACATCTTCCAGCGCCAGAACCATCCGTCCCGCCGGCAAGCCCGTGGACGGCAGGGAAAAGCCCAGCTCCCGCACTTGCTCCACCCGCTCGCGCGCGCTCTCCAGCCGTTCGGCCGCGACGCCTCGCAGGCGTTCGGCCAGGCGCTCGCCCTGCGCGCCGCTGTTCTCCGCCCGCTCGGCCATGGCGCCGAGCATGATCTTTGGCGTCCCGCCCTTGGCGGCGAAGCGCTGGCCGGCGGCGTCGCGGCGGGCCTTCTTCTCCCGCGCCGCCTGCGCCTCACGCGCCACGCGGTCGGTCTCGCGCTCGGCCGAGGCCAGGTCACGCTCCGCCGCCGCCTGTTCCTCGGCCTTGCGGGCGGCGTAGAGGTCGTAGCTTCCGCCATAGACCCTGGCCCCCAGGCTGGAGAGCTCGACGATCCGGTCCATCTCACGCAGCAGGGCGCGGTCATGGCTGATCACCAGCGCCCCGCCCCGCCAGCCGCGCAGCACCTGGACGACAAGGGCGCGCCCTTCGGCATCCAGATTGTTGGTCGGCTCGTCCAGCAGGATCAGGTCCGGGGCCTCCACCAGCAGTCGCGCTAGGCCCGCGCGGGTCGCCTGCCCGCCGCTCAAGGACGCAGCGGGCCGCGCCGGATCGATCCCGTCCAGCCCAACCTCGCCCAGGGCCTGGGCCAGCCGCGCCGGCAGGGTCCAGTCCGCCTCGGCGAAATCGGCCTGGTCACCCTCCCCCGCCTCGATGCGGGCGAGACGCTCCAGATCGTCGGCCACACCCAGCAGGTCAGCCACCGTTGCGCCCGGCTCCGGCGTCAGGGTCTGGCGCAACACGCTGATCCGCCCGCTCACACCGATAGAGCCGGCGGCGGGCGTCGCCTCCCCGGCGATCAGGCGCAGCAGAGTCGTCTTGCCGACGCCGTTGCGGCCGACAAGTCCAGTGCGCTCCGGCCCGAAGGCCAGGGTCAGGTTGTCAAAGAGAGGCCGGCCGTCAGGCGTGCGGGCGGCGAGATTGTCCAGGGTGAGAAAGGCGGGCATGGCGACCTGCGAGCAGCATTGAGGAAAGGACGAAGCGGTCGTTTCCAGAGCTGATCATGGCCGTGGCCTCCTTGATGGACTGGAGGCGGATATAGGCCAGCCGGTCGCTGGCCGCAAACCGCAAGGATCGGGTCGCGCCCGCGCACGGCATGCAGGACACGAAGGCCAAGCCAACGGAGCCTCCCATGTCCTACGTCGTCACCGGCCTTTCGCCCGATCCCTTCCGTCACCTCTTCGGCCTGTCAGAAACCGCCCTCGCGGCAGCTGGCGTCATCCGCATGACCGCGGACGAAAAGCCGGGCTTTCCCTGCCGGATCAGCCTGGAAGACGCCGAGCCCGGCGAGACCGTCCTGCTGCTGAATCACGAGTATCAGGGCGCCGACACGCCCTATCGCGGTCGCCATGCCATATTCGTGCGCGAATCGGACCGTCCCGCCGCGCATTTCGAAAACGAGATTCCCGAGCAACTTTGCGTCCGGCTGCTGTCCGTCCGCGCCTTCGACGCCCAGGGCATGATGCGCGACGCCGATGTGGTCGAGGGCGTCGATCTGGAGCCGCTCATCCAGCGCCTGCTCGCTGATTCCCAGACCGCCTACCTGCACGTCCACAACGCCCGCCGAGGCTGCTACGCCGCCCGGATTGAGCGCGCTGTATAGGCCTCGGAAGCCGCCCCGCCACGCTGCTGACAAGCCTGCTGACACCATGCTGTCAGCAGGGTGGCGTTTGTTCTCACCTTGTTCTTGTATTAATCAGCCATCTGCGCACTACATATCGTTGTCGCGCCGCACCCTCCCTGCGGCTCTCTGCGTTTCCGGAATCCATGGCTGAACAACTGAACTTCATCCGCGTTCGCGGCGCCCGTGAGCACAATCTCAAGGACGTCAGCGTCGACATTCCCCGTGGGGAGCTGGTGGTGCTCACCGGCCTGTCGGGCTCGGGCAAGAGCTCGCTCGCCTTCGACACCATCTACGCCGAGGGTCAGCGCCGCTATGTGGAGAGCCTTTCTGCCTACGCCCGCCAGTTCCTGGAGCTGATGAGCAAGCCGGACGTGGACCTGATCGAAGGCCTGTCCCCCGCCATCTCCATCGAGCAGAAGACGACCTCGAAGAATCCCCGCTCCACCGTCGGTACGGTGACGGAGATCCACGACTACATGCGCCTGCTGTGGGCGCGGGTCGGCATCCCCTATTCGCCGGCCACCGGCCTGCCGATCGAAAGCCAGACGGTCAGCCAGATGGTCGACAAGCTGATCGCTCTGCCCGATGGCGAGCGCCTCTATCTGCTGGCCCCCGTGGTCCGCGACCGCAAGGGCGAATACCGCAAGGAAATCGCCGAGTGGCAGAAGGCCGGCTTCCAGCGCCTGAAGATCGACGGACAGTTCTATCCGATCGAGGACGCGCCGGTTCTCGACAAGAAATTCAAGCACGACATCGACATCGTCGTGGACCGCCTGGTCACCAAGGGCGGGCTTGAGAGCCGCTACGCCGACTCCATCGAGACCGCCCTGCGCTTGGCCGACGGCATCGCCGTCGCCGAATGGGCCGACGCCAAGGAAGGCGAAGCCGAGCCGCAGCGCCTGCTGTTCTCCGAGCGCTTCGCCTGCCCGGTCAGCGGCTTCACCATCGCCGAGATCGAGCCACGCCTGTTCTCGTTCAACAATCCGGCCGGCGCCTGCCCGGTCTGCGACGGCCTGGGCGCCAAGCTGGCCTTCGACGCCGACCTCGTCATCCCCGATAAGGACAAGTCCTTGCACAAGGGCGCGGTTTCGCCCTGGTCGCGCGGCCCCTCGCCGCTCTACACCCAGACCCTGCAGGCCCTGTCGCGCCACTACGGCTTCTCGATGGACGACCCGTGGCACAAGCTGCCGCAGAAGGCCCGCGACGTAGTCCTGCAAGGCTCGGGCGGCGACAAGATCAAGTTCGTCTATGACGACAACGCCCGCAAATACGAGGTGGTCAAACCCTTCGAGGGCGTGCTGCCGAACCTGGAGCGCCGCTGGCGCGAGACCGACAGCTCGTGGGTCCGCGAAGAGCTGGGCCGCTATCAGTCCGACACCCCGTGCGAGGCCTGCCACGGCGCGCGCCTGAAGCCCGAAGCCCTGGCGGTGAAGATCGCCGGTAAGAACATCTCGGAGGTCTCGGGCCTGGCCATCCGTCCGGCCCGCGACTGGTTCGCCAGCCTCGAGGGCCAGCTCTCCGACAAGAACATGGAGATCGCCCGGCGGATCCTGAAGGAGATCAACGACCGCCTGCGGTTCCTGGTCGACGTGGGCCTGGACTATCTCAACCTGTCGCGCGGCTCGGGCACCCTGTCCGGCGGCGAGAGCCAGCGCATCCGTCTGGCCAGCCAGATCGGCTCGGGTCTGACCGGCGTCCTCTACGTGCTGGACGAGCCGTCCATCGGCCTGCACCAGCGCGACAACACTCGCCTGCTCACCAGCCTCCAGGGCCTGCGGGACCTGGGCAATTCGGTGCTGGTGGTCGAGCACGACGAGGAAGCGATCCTTACTGCCGACTACGTCATCGACATGGGCCCGGCCGCCGGCGTCCACGGCGGCGAGATCGTCGCCCAAGGCAAGCCCGCCGACATCATGGCCAACCCCAAAAGCGTCACCGGCCAGTACCTGACGGGCGCGCGCGAGATCGAGGTGCCCGAGGACCGCCGCCCCATCGGCAAGAACCGGCTGAAGGTCATCGGCGCCACCGGCAACAACCTCAAGGGCGTCACGGCTGAAATCCCCGTTGGGACCTTCACCTGCATCACCGGGGTGTCGGGCGGCGGCAAGTCCACCTTCACCATCGAGACCCTGTACAAGGCCGCCGCGCGCCGTCTGAACAACGCCAGCGACGCCCCGGCGCCGCACGAGCGGATCGAAGGGCTGGAGCACTTCGACAAGGTCATCGACATCGACCAAAGCCCGATCGGCCGCACCCCGCGCTCGAACCCGGCCACCTATACCGGCGCCTTCGGCCCGATCCGCGACTGGTTCGCCCAGTTGCCGGAGTCCAAGGCCCGCGGCTACGGCCCCGGCCGCTTCAGCTTCAACGTCAAGGGCGGCCGCTGCGAGGCCTGCCAGGGCGACGGCGTCATCAAGATCGAGATGCACTTCCTGCCGGACGTCTATGTCACCTGCGACGTCTGCAAGGGCCAGCGCTACAACCGCGAGACGCTGGAGGTTCTGTTCAAGGGCAAGACCATCGCCGACATCCTCGACATGACCGTCGAAGAGGCCGCCGACTTCTTCAAGGCCGTGCCCCCGATCCGCGACAAGATGGAGACGCTAAAGCGCGTCGGCCTCAGCTACATCAAGGTCGGCCAGCAGGCGACGACCCTGTCCGGCGGCGAGGCCCAGCGCGTGAAGCTGTCCAAGGAACTGTCGCGCCGCGCCACCGGCCGCACCCTCTACATCCTCGACGAGCCCACCACCGGCCTGCACTTCGAGGACACCAAGAAGCTGCTGGAAGTGCTCCATGAACTGGTCGACCAGGGCAACACCGTCGTGGTCATCGAGCACAATCTCGACGTGGTGAAGACCGCCGACTGGCTGATCGACTTCGGCCCCGAAGGCGGCGACGGCGGCGGCGAGGTGGTGGCCGTCGGCAGCCCCGAAAAGGTCGCCGGAACCGAGGCCAGTTGGACCGGCCGCTACCTCAAGGACGTCCTCGCCCGCCACGAGGAACGCCGCAAGGAACGCGTGAAAGCCCTGAAGACGAAGCGGGCCTAGCCCGCTTTGCTTCCATCTCCTGTCCCAAGGGCCAGCCGTCGATAAGCTTCGGCGGCTGGCGCGAACATGAGCAGCATGTTCACAGCGCCGGCGAGAGCGAGCAGGGGTGTAGCGACCAGTGAAGCTGTCGAGAAAATACTTCCAGGAACCCCGCTGAGCAGAAGCCCAGACAGCCCGCCCGCAGGCCTTTCGATAAGCCAGAACACCAAGTGCCCGGGAGCAATCGCCAGAACGATTAACGGCCATGGCGCCAAGAGCGTCCAGAACAGCGACCAGAAGCGCCCTTTGGTCAGCAACCAGCTTTCAAACAAATTGATCCGCTTGTGAGCGAAGGCGGATGGCGGAACGAGCGAAAGGCGCACACCGCAATAGACCGCTCCACCAAGAGCAACGATCAGAACGACTACCCCCAAGGCGGTCTGCAGCCCTTCGACATGGCCGCTCAGGCTGGCGATCATCCATAAAGCGCCACCTAGCACACAGCTCACGACAACTCCGCCCGCGACAGCGGATAACATGCTGAGGAAGAAGGCGACCACGTATCGGACTTCATCCCGCCCGAACTGCAAGCCCGCCCATCGACGGCTACCTGGCTGCAAGACCAGCCGGAAGCATCCGACAGCGAAGATCGCGATTCCAAGACGGCCTAGAAGCGTAAACGCCATTGTGATCTGTCGGACATCGTCCGAGTTCGAATGGATCACCTGAAAGAGCACGCCCTGCGTCAGGTTCAGGATCGTCAGCACCACCGCCCACTGAAGCACCAGCTTCGGATTGCGCCGGGCCAAGGACAGCCCCGCGAACCCCACCTCCCCCACCGACAGCTGCGCCAATTTGTTTCCCCTTTGTTCTTTTCTCCTCGAACAAATCCCGCGCCTTGATCAGGCCATCAACGCCATAAAAGCAGAATCTTCAGGCGATCAGTCCGTGACCGCCCGTTCCGGCGCCAGCAGGTATGCCCCCAGCATAGGCCAAAACCGTACCGGTCAAGGCGAAGCCTTGCAGTTCAAGGCCTTACACCTCTAACATCTGTTTGAACCGCCGACAGAGCGGTCGATGGAGGATGTCCTCATGAAGCTCTACGGCGAACGCATGCCGGCCCCCAATCCGCGCCGTGTACGGATGTTCCTGGCCGAGAAGGGCGTCGACCTGCCCGAAATCCGGGTGGACATGCGCAAGGGCGAACACAAGTCGTCCGAGCACCGCGCCCGCAACAGCCTGGGCCAGCTGCCGACGCTGGAGCTCGACGACGGGACCACCCTGTCCGAGAGCGTCTCCATTTGCCGCTATCTGGAAAGCCTTTACCCGGAGCCGCCGCTGTTCGGCCGCACCGGCCTGGAGCAGGCGCAGATCGATATGTGGATCCGCCGGGTGGAGTTTCAGCTGCTGATCCCCACCGGCATGTTCTGGCGCCACGCCCACCCGTTCACGGCTCAGTTGCTGGAGCAGCACACGACGTTCGGAGAATCCAACCGTCCGCTGGTGGAGCGCGCGCTGAAATGGCTGGACCGCGAGCTGGCCGGAAAGACGTGGATCGCGGGCGAGGCCTATTCCATGGCCGACATCGTCGCGCTCAGCACGGTCGATTTCGCCGGCTTCGTCGGGCTTGAGCCGCCCGAGGGCCTGGAGAACCTGAAAGCCTGGCGCGAGCGGGCATCGGCCCGCCCCAGCGCCGTGGCCTAGGCCGCGAGCGCCGCCGCCTCGCGCTCGGCCTCGACCTTCGTGATCACTCTGTAGGCGTGGGCCGAGGGGCCGTAGAGCAGCGCGTTCTGCAACGCCCCCACCGCCGCGCTCAGCAACAGGTAGGTCAGGGTCAGCGGGTTGAGATAGCTGGCCAGGGTCGGGGTGTCGTCGTTGAAGCCCTGCATCATCTCGCGCAGGTCGCCGCCCGACGCGATCGCCGCCACGGCGACGGCGACGATGAAGATCGTCAGGATCACCACCGCCGTGATGGCGAAGGTCAGGATCTTCATTCCCAGCAGCGGCCAGAACCAGCCCCGGCTCAGCCGCCACGAGTCGCGAAAGCTCATCTTCCCCCGGTCGAAGGTCATCGGCAGAGCCAGGGTCAGCCGCACCCAGCAGAAGATGAAGATGAAGAACACCGCCAGGGCGATCACCACCACCAGCAGGCCCAGCGCCGGCCCCGTCAGGGTGGCGAGGCTGTAGAGAATGCTGGCCCCCAGGCTGACCACGAAGGTCAGACCGATGAAGATCAGGCCATAGAGCACCACCGCCCCCGCCGTGCGCAGCTCCTCGCGGCCGACGCGCAGATAGCCGTAGCGATCCTCGTGGAAGTCGTCGCTCTTCAGAACCGCGCGATAGACCGCGTTCAGATAGACCGAGATGATCATCAGCCCCAGCAGCAGGCTGATCAGCGCGTCGCGCACCAGGTCCAGCGTCAGGGCCGCGTCGGCCGGGTCGATGTCGCCCCCCGCCTTGGCCAGCGAACCTGTGAACAGCAGCGCGGTTAGCACGCCCACCGCGATGGTCGTCAGGAAAGACGCCCCGGCCCAGATCAGCACCGCGCGCGGGTGATGCCGCGCTAGGCGGAAACCTTCGAAAGCCGCGTCGGAGGACGAGAACTTCGACATCAGGCGGCGGCTCCAGGCGTGCTCAGGCGACGATAGATATGGGACACCAGGCCCACGGTGATCGGCAGATAGAACACCACCGCCACCGCGCTGCCCGCGGCGTTGAGCCATATACGGCTGGACGCGGGATCGGGACGTCCTTCCGCGACGAGCGTCGCGACAACCGTGACCAACAGCACGGGCGCGCTGATCACCAGATAGGCGACGAAGATGCGCCAGGCGTTGCCCTTGGTCAGGTCCCAGGTGCTGATCAGGCGAACCTTGCCCTCCGCCGCCGTAGCCGGCAGCGCCAGGCTCAGTCGGATCGACAGCCACGCCAGACCGATCAGGGCCGCCAGCAGGACAAGGGTCATGATCAGCCCGCCGCCCGGACCCATGGCCTTGGCGATGGAGTCGGCGGAGGTGTAGTCCACCGGCCCGCCACGCGCGGCCAGACCCACGGTGATCGCCGCCAGCAGGATGACGCCCACGGCGATGACGATGGCGAACAGGATCGCCATCAGGATAAGGGTCACGGCCAGCCGCCCCTCCATCGGACCCCACTGCAGACCCGCCATCGGAGCGGGCTTGGCGGCGGTCGCGACGCCCAGACGATCGGCGAAGGCGACCCGGAACAGCGCACCCTGCGCCATCAGGGTGGCGACCACATAGAGGCCGTATGCCGCGCCCATGAGCAGCGGAATGGAAGCGGTGGAATAGACGATCAGGCTCAGGGCGGCGACGCCCAGCGGGCCCGCCGCATGGCGCCAGGAACGGCTCCAGAAACGCACCGCCTCACCGACGGCCTCACCGATATTCAGGCGCACGGGCGCCATGGGCAAATCCTTCTACAGCCAAGCCTTGGCCAGTCCTCCTGCCTTAGCGTGTCGTCGATCCGATAGCGAGGGTGCTTTCGTCGCGGACGCATGCGGCTTAAAGAGCGCGCCATGACCCACAAGCCCATCCATGTCGTCGGCGGCGGCCTCGCCGGTTCCGAAGCCGCCTGGCAGATCGCCCAGGCCGGCGTTCGCGTGATCCTGCACGAGATGCGCGGCGCCCTGCGCGCAGACAGCGACGCGGTCGCGCAAAAGATAACCACCGACGCCCACCAGACCGACGGCCTGGCCGAACTGGTCTGCTCCAACTCCTTCCGTTCGGACGACTGGGAGTTCAACGCGGTGGGCCTGCTGCACGCCGAGATGCGCCGTTGCGACTCGATCATCATGGGCTGCGGCGACGCCCATCAGGTGCCCGCCGGCGGCGCCCTGGCCGTGGACCGCGACGGCTTCTCGGACGCGGTGACCAAACGCCTGACCGATCACCCCCTGATCACCGTCGTGCGCGAGGAGATCGCCGGCCTGCCCCCCGCCGATTGGGACAATGTGGTGGTCGCCACCGGCCCCCTCACCTCCCCCGCGTTGGCACAGGCCATCCTGGATGCGACCGGCGAGGGCCAGTTGTCCTTCTTCGACGCCATCGCGCCGATCGTTCACCTGGAAAGCATCGACATGTCCAAGGCGTGGCGCCAGTCGCGCTACGACAAGGAAGGCCCCGGCGGCGACGCGGCGGCCTACATCAACTGCCCGATGGACAAGGCGCAGTACGAGGCCTTCATCGACGCCCTGCTGACCGGGCCGAAGTCCGAGTTCAAGGACTGGGAGAACGTCCCCTATTTCGACGGCTGCCTGCCGATCGAGGTCATGGCCGAACGCGGCCGCGAGACCCTGCGCCACGGCCCCATGAAGCCGGTCGGCCTGACCAACGCTCACAACCCCACGGTCAAGGCCTACGCCATCGTCCAACTGCGCCAGGACAACGCCCTTGGCACCCTGTGGAACATGGTCGGCTTCCAGACCAAGCTGAAGCACGGCGTCCAGGCCGACGTTTTCCGCATGATCCCGGGACTGGAGAACGCCCAGTTCGCGCGCCTGGGCGGCCTGCATCGCAACACCTTCATCAACAGCCCCCGCCTGCTGGACGACCAGCTTCGCCTGAAGGTCGCGCCGCGCCTGCGCTTCGCCGGCCAGGTCACCGGGGTCGAGGGCTATGTGGAAAGCGCTGCCGTCGGCCTGCTGGCCGGCCGTTTCGCCGCCGCCGAGGCGCTGGGCAAGACGCTGTTCGCACCGCCCTCGACCACCGCCCTCGGCGCCCTGATCGCCCACATCACCGGCGGTCACCTGGAGGGCGGCTCAGGCTCCTTCCAGCCGATGAACATCAACTACGGCCTGCTCCCGCCCATGGAGGCCCCCAAGGTCGACGGCGAAGGCAAGAAGGTCCCGGTCAAGGAACGCGGCCGCGCCAAGAAGCGCCTGATGAGCGTTCGGGCGTTGCAGGACCTGGACGGCTGGCTGGCCTAGTTGCGTGCTTCGAGACGCGCTGCGCGCTCCTCAGCATGACGAGCGTGGTTTGGCTTTGAATCCGTCATCCTGAGGAGCGGCCGAACCGGCCGCGTCTCGAAGGACGCACGCAGCTTCAAACCCGCCCGGTCATCACCGCCAGCGTCACCCGCGCGCGCTTCTCGAAGTCCGTCGGCGCGCGGCCCTTCACATAGCCCGCCGCCAGCGCCGCATAGGCCGCCGCCGGAAACGCCGCCACGGGCAAGCCCTTCAACTGCCGCCGCGCGTCCTTCAGCGCCGCCGCCGTCTCGGCCCGCGCGTCCGCGTCGGGCCACAGCCGTCCCAGACGATGCAGCCCCGAAATCCCGAACGCCCGCGCCGCGCCTTTCACGGC
This sequence comes from Caulobacter sp. NIBR2454, assembly GCF_027474405.1. GTDB lineage: Bacteria > Pseudomonadota > Alphaproteobacteria > Caulobacterales > Caulobacteraceae > Caulobacter. The sequence goes on along the minus strand of NZ_CP114871.1, from coordinate 1,194,495 downwards.
GTGCGGATCAGCCTGCGGGTCCAGGCGGATCGCCGCCAGCATCATCACCGCCCCGGCCGTGGCGTCGATATAGGCCAGGCCCTGGTCGCGGTTTTCCGGCGGGGGATCAAGATCGGCCAGGCGCGCCTGGGCCATGTCCACCAGCGGGCCATAGGGGATGCGAGCCTTGGCGATCGCCTCGACCACCGGATGGCGACGCGGGGGGCGCCCCTCCAGCAGCTCCTCCATCGCCTCGCGCCACCAGGTCAGGCGGATTTCACCCATCAGCGCGTCGCGCACGCCGCCGGCCACACGGGCCAGCTCGTAGTTGTAGGCATAGAGCGCGATCACAGCCGCCCGCGCCGCCTCGTCGGCGATGAAGCGGGTGGACAGCCAGCGGTCGGGGTCCACCCGGCGGATGGTGGCGTCGAGGTCGTCGAGGGGCGGCGGCTGGTCGGTCATCGCTCAAAAGAAAAGGCCCGCTCGGTGCGAGCGGGCCCTTCCCTACACGATTTGCCGCCGACTGCTTAGCCGAACAGCGTCTGGTTCATGGTCATGCTGACCAGCATCGGGATCGACAGCAGCAGGTTGGTGCGGCTGAAAAGCATGGCGGTGCGCGCGGCCTTGGCCTTGGCGTCCGCGTCAGCGTCCACGATGCCCAGGGCGATCTTCTGGTTCGGCCAGATGAACACCCACACGTTCAGGAACATGACGATCGCCAGCCACATGCCGGTGCCGATCATCGAGTACGAAGCGTCGCCACCCGGCCCGGCGGTGTAGCCGCCCGCGAAACCCAGCGTCAGGGTCTCGGTCAGGTAGCCCATGCCGCGCGAGGCCGCGATGGCCAGGCCCATGATCACCGTCAGCAGCGCCGCCCAGCGGAACCAGAACAGCGCTTCCGGCGCGATGTGCTTGGAGACCGCCGGCTTCAGCTCGGCCGGGATATTGGGCATCACGCGGATCTGGACGAAGTTGAAATAGTACAGCAGCCCGATCCACAGGATGCCGAAGAACACGTGCAGCCAGCGGAACACCGCCTGCCAGAAGATCGCGTCCCAGCCGCCCGGCGCATGCGCGCCGTAGCCTGCGATCATCACCAGCGCGAGCACGAAGCTCAGGATGATGGTGTTACGGAAATTCGAAAGCAGCCCAGCCATGGTTTCCCTCCCTCATTCGCCTGGAGCGAGACGGGGCGCCGAACATCGGGCCTGCCGGTTCGACTGTCGCGCTCAAAGCCCAGCTTGGCGCTCAGGTATAGGCTGCTTCGCAAAGCCCGCAAGACTGTCGCGAGACTGTGATCTGGCCCTAGCGCGTCAGTTTGAACAGTCCGATGTCGCGAACTTCACCGCCGGTATTGGCGTAGACGAAGCTGTCGTCGCGCGGATCGATGGCCACGTCCGACGTCCACGCCACATTGTCCAGCCGCCGCAACTCCCGCTCCGGCCCTGACCATGGCCTGAACCGCAGCCCCGCCTGCCGCCCAGCGTTGGCCAGGAAATAGACGCCGTCCCGCCCGATCACCCAGTACGGGTCCTGCATCCGAAAGCCAGCGATGGCCTCACGCGGCGTCGGGTCTCCCGGCGTCAGAACCCACAGGCGCCGATCCTCCCGCCGCCAGCCATAGAGCCGGCCATCGGGCGAGGACCGCATCACCTGCCAACCCTCGCCGCCCGGTTCGGGACGGGACGAGCCGTCGGCCTCGACCCGCATCACATGGGAACCGTCAGCCGCATCGTGGATGTAGCGGATCAGGCCGTCCGCGCCCCACACCACGTTGGCTTTCGCCTTGCCGTCGCTGGTGCGGCGACGAAGACCCGAGCCGTCGGCGCCGATCTCGTAGATGTCGGTGTTGCGGCCGTCCACGGCGATGAAGGCGATCTTGCGCCCGTCCGGCGACCATCGGACGTCGTACATCGCCCCGCCGCCCCGATGGGTCAGCCGAACCGCCTTGCCGCCATCCGGCGCGACCCAGAGCTCGGGCGAGCCGCTGCGATTGGAGATGAAGGCGGTGCTTCCCCGCACATTCACATCCGGATCCGTATCCATCGCCTCGGCCGGATCGACGGACCGCAGCCCATCGGGCAGCGCGATCTCCAGCCGTGAACGCTGGTTGTGGATTTCGACCGCGATCTGGTCGCCTGCGTCGGCGGAAATCCGCCCGAACGCCATCAGACCCACGCTCAGGCGTTGCGGCGCGCGGCGGCGGTTCACGTCGGCCACCCACAGGCCCGGATCGCCGCCCCGGTTCGAGCTGAACACCACCTGCCGGCTATCGCGCGTCCAGGCCAGGCCATAGACGCCGTCGCCGTCGTTGATCAGCGGCCGCTCCGCGTTCCTGCGAACGTCGTGGATGATCAGTTCATCGACCCCCACGCTCTTGATGCGCCGAAACAGCACCGAGCGGCCGTCGGGTGAGACTTGCGGGTCCTGGTCCGCCAGACCCTCCCGAGGGCGCGACAGATCGGCCGTGGCGCCGGTCTCGATATCCATCGTCCGGATGCGTCGGATCGTGCGCGGCGCCGTGCGGTCGGCATAGACCAGGGTCCGCTCATCCAGCCAGGACAGGGACGTGCCGGGATCGATGACGCAGCGGCCCGCCTCCCGGGCTGCCCCGCCGGGAATCGTCATGACCATGATCCGGCAGGGCGCGCCGGTCTCGTCGCTTTTGACGAAGGCGATGCGGTCTCCCTTGGGCGACCAGGCGGGCGAATACTCGTCGCCGCTGTCCGATGTCAGACGGACCGGCGCGCCATCGCGGGTGGACCGCATGTACAGATCCAGCGAGCTGCGCCCCCTCGAATAGATCAGCGTCGCGCCGTCAGGCGACAGGGCCGGCCGGATCGTCCCTTCCGCCTCGCTGGTCATGATCTGCCAGGATTGGACCGCCGTCACCGGGCGTGGCTGCACTCTCGTATAGAGCGCCACGCCGCCGGCGATCAGCGCAACCCCCGCTACCGCCCCCGCCAGCAGCCAGGGCCACCGGCTGCGGGCCGGCTTTTGCGTCACGGTGTTGGGATTGGTCTTGGGCGCGACCGCCCCGGCCTCTTCCAGAATCTTGAGCCGATAGCCGATCTTGGGCACCGCCTCGACGGCCAGCCGCGGGTCAGCTTGCAGGGCCTTTCGCAGACGGCTGACACAGCGGTTCAGGGCGTCTTCCGAGATGATGCGCCCGTCCCAGCATACGTCCACGATCTCGTCGCGGCCCACGGCGGCGCCCTCCGCCTTGGCCAGAACGACCAGCAGTTGCATCACCTTATGCTCGACCTGCCAGGAGCCTTCGGGACCGACCAACTGCAGCGAGGCAGGCCGCACCTTGAGCGCGGACAGGTCGAACGAAGGTTCAAGCGCGAGCACGATGCGGCCAAAGCGCGGCCTTATCGTGGAAATTTCGTTCAACTAGCCGGACCCATCCCCCAAACTTAGCAATATGATGCCACGACTAGTAATTACTGCATAGAACGTTGTGATGTGATCTAGCGGGACAACTCCAGCAGTCCGATATCGGTTTCGTCCTGGATGAGCCGGCCGTAGACCACCCCGTCGCTACGCGGGTCGATGGCTATATTGGCTGCCCCTGACACTCCTCCCAGCGCCGCCGTCTGTCGCGGTCCGCTCGACCAAGGGTGCAGCCAAAGCGACGGACGGTCGCTTCGACGATCGCGTATGAACCGCACGCCCTCACGGCCCACGGCCCAGGAATCATCCGCCAGTTGCAGTCCCAGGATCGCCTCGCGCGCCGGGCCGCCGTCATCGGGCAGGGTCCACAGGCGCGGGTCGCCCGACCGCACGCCATAGAGGCGGCCATCGGGCCCGGTCCGCACGATCCGCCAGCCCTCGCCGCCAGGGACCGGGCGCGCCTGACCATCCGCGCCCAGGCGCATCAGCCGCCAGCCAGCCGCCGTCCGCTCCACATAGCGCAAGGCGCCGTCCGCCCCCCAGACCGGCCAGGCCTTGTCGCGCCCGTCCTGGGTCACCCGCCTCAGGCCCGAACCGTCGCGCCCGATCTCATGGATATCCACCCGGCGCTGACCGACGGCGATGAAGGCGATCCGGCGGCCGTCGGGCGACCAGTGCGGCCCGTGCAGATAGCTCGAACCCAGCGAGGTCAGCCGCACCGGCGCAGCCCCCTCCCTCGCCACCCAGAGCTCCGACGCGCCGCTGCGGTCGGACACGAAGGCCACCGCCCCGTCCGCCGCCACGTCCGGGTCCCACTCCAGCCCGGTGGAGGTGCTCAGGGCGCGCGTCGATCCGTCCGGCGCCACGGCCTCCAGGTTCACGCGTTCGGCGGTCATCTCCACCGCCAGCCGGTCCTGGCTGTCAGAGGACAGGCGGCCCAGGTTCAGCAGGCCGACGCTGACCCGACGCGGCGCGGCGTCGCGCGTGGCGTCCACCGACCACAGCCCGAAATCCAGGCCCCGGTTGGAGCTGAAGACCAGATGGCGGCGGTCCCGGGTCCAGGCGAAGCCTCGCGCCTTCCAGCCGTCGTTGGTCAGCTGCCGCTCGCGCCCGGTCTTGATGTCGCGCACGTACAGGTCGTCGATCCCCGGCGCCGTCGTGCGCCGGAACGCCATCAGCCGCCCGTCCGGCGACAGCAGCGGGTCGGCGTCGCCGTTGAAGTCCGCCGGCGGCGTGGTCAGATCGCGGGTCGCGCCCGTCTCGATGTCCAGCGCCCGGATGCGCCGCACCCCGCCGCCCGCCGGCCGGTCCGCATGGACCAGGGTCGTCTCGTTCAGCCACGACACCCGCGTATAGGTGTCCGCCGCGCAGCGCCCCACCAGGCGCTCGGCCCCGCCCGGCACGGTCATGGTCAGGATCTGGCAGGGGCTGGCGCCATCCGTCCGGACAAAGGCGATGCGGTCGCCCCGCGGCGACCAGGCCGGCGCGAAATCGTCCAGCGGATGGGAGGTCAGCCGCACCGGCTCCCCATCGCGCGTAGCCCGCATATAGAGCTCGCGCGGCGCGTGGGGGGTCGCCCCGGCGGCATAGACCAGCACGTCGCCGCTGCGCGACAGGGCCGGCCAGGTCTCCAGTCCCGGCTCGCTGGTCAGCGGCCGGAACCCCTGCGCCGTCCGCGCCGGCCCAGGCCGCGTCAGCACATAGGCCGCCGCCACGCCCGCCACGGCCAGCAGCGCGGCGCCCACAACGATCCACCGCCAGGGCGGCCGGCGCTTGGCGCCAGCCTCACCCGAAGCCTCCGCCACGGCCGGCGCGGCTTCCGGCGCGGCGCCGTCACGGACGCGCAGTCGGTAACCGATCTTGGCGATGGTCTCGATGGTCACCCGCGGATCGGCGCTCAGCGCCTTGCGCAGCTTGACGATGCAGCGGTTCAGGGCGTCCTCGGAGACGATCCGCCCGTCCCAGCACAGGTCGATCATCTCGTCCCGGCCCACCGGTTCGCCATGCGCGCGCGCCAGGGCGACCAGCACCTGCATCACCCGCGGCTCCAGCATCTCCGCCCCCTCGGGCGACGACACCTCCAGGGCGGCCGGACGCACTTCCAGCACGCCCAGCCGGAATGGCGGCTCGACGGCCAGGGTGATGCGGCCCAGCCTGCGGAATGGCGAGGTGTGTTCGTTCATCGCCCAAACATCGGAAAAATCACCGCCCAAGCCCCCAGGCCGCGCAGTTTCCGACAAACCCCGGTCGCTGAACAGCCCCGTCGCGCCGGCCTGCGACGAGCGGCGTTATCGGAGCGTCATCCGCTCCAACGGTGACGCCAGGTCTCCGACACCGGCTGCCCGCCGCGTTTCAGCCGCAGCATCAGCTCCACCTCGCGCCCCGTGGGCTTGAAGCCGAATGCCGCCCGCGCGGCGTTGGGCGCCGGATAGGGACCCACCGCACGCCATAACAGCTCCCCGCCGCGAATCTCCATCTCCGCCTCGACATCCTCGAAGCGGCCGGTCGCGTCGGGGGCGATCCCTTCGAAGTCGATGGTGAACATCCGCGCCCCGGACCCGCCGGCGGCGCCCTCCTGCACGATCTCGCCCGCCCGCGTGCGGCGTACCCGCGCCAGCTGGCTGGGATAGGGCTCGTTTCCGAAATGCAGGCGATAGCGCAGCGTCACCTCCTGCCCGGCCTTCCACGGCTCGATGGGTCGCCAGAAGATGGCGATGTTGTCGTCGGTCTCCTTTCGGGTGGCGATCTCCACCAGATGCACCCGCCCAGGACCCCAGTCCTCCAGCGGCTCCACCCAGATCCCCGGCCGCTTGTCGTACCGCGCCTCCAGGTCGCCATAGGCCTCGATGTCGCGCTCGCGCTGCAGCAGGCCAAAGCCCCGCGGGCTGTCGTCCTCGAACGAACTGAGGCGCAGGGACTTGGGATTGGCCAGCGGCCGCCAGATGCGCTCGCCCCGCCCCGTCCACATGGCCAGCCCGTCGCTGTCGTGGACCGAGGTGCGGAAGTCATGGTCGTCCGGCCGGTCCGACAGCCCGAACAGATACATGCTGCTCATGGCCGCCACGCCGCCCTTGTCGATGGTCTTGCGCGGATAGATCGCCGCATCGACCTCGTAGACGGTGTTCTGCCCCGGCGTGATCTTGAAGCTGTAGGCCCCCGCCACGCTGGGGCTGTCCATCAGGGCGTGAACGGTCACGAACCCCTGCCCCGCCGCCGGTCGCTCGATCCACAACGCGTTGAAGACCGGGAACTCCTCGTTCGGCTCGCCGGTCCCGATGGCCAGCCCCCGCGCCGAGGCGCCGTAATAGTTGCCCTTGCCCAGGCTGCGGAAATAGCTCGCCCCCTGGAAGACCCCGATCTCGTCCAGCACGTCCGGCCGGTTGATCGGCCACAGCAGCCGCAGGCCCGAGAACCCGCCCATGTTCTCGCCCGACGCCTGATGCCCCTCGGGGAAGGTGAAGAAGTCCGGCGCATAGGCGATCGCCCGCGCCTGCCCCTCCATCACCTCGAACAGCTCCACGGGCTTGGGGTACATGAAGGCCGGCGGGAAAAACTCGGCCCGGAAAGCCAGCCCCTCGGGCGCCCACAGCTGACGCGCCTTGTTGAACCGAATCTGCCGGTACTGGTCGTAGCTCAGCCCCTCCAGCTGCGACCGCCCCTGCGGCGGCGGCGCATAGGGTCGCGCGGCCAGCGCCCGGGCCTGCGCCCGCAAGCTCTCCTGAGAGAACGGCTGCGCAGCCCCCTCAGCCTGCGCCGAAGCGAGACGGGGAACAGCCATCAGGCCGGCCAGAGCGGCCAGGCCAGCGAAGACGTCGCGGCGCGGCGCGCCCGAACGGGGAGTGTCGTCTGCCATCGCCCGCACAAGCCGCGACCAGGGCGGAAGGTCAAGGGCGGGAATGTGGCGAGCGGCGGGGTGGGAGACTTATGAAAGCCCATTCTTCTAGGGTCGCTTTGCGCCATAACCAGACCCTGGCTCCCCTCTGGCAAGCGGACTCTCAGACGCGCTGTCCCACGCCCGCTCCCGACCCACTGCGGACATTTGCCTTGGCGTTACGGGATGAAGCAGCACTCAGCCTTGATGGACCACCGGTCGTCGCAGCGAGAGGAAGACGACTACCGCCGTGATGAGCGTGACGGCGGCGAGGCACAGCGACAGCGCGCTGAACGCGTCTCCGTAACTTGCAAGCAGTGCCGGCGCCGGCACCTCCGGCGCGAGCGCCGAGGCGCCCCCCAGGTCCCCCGTCACAAGCCGCTCAGCGATCAGAGATGAGGCCGTCGGCTGTGCTATCAGCGGCGAAACCTTGGCCTGCGCCAGTCCGCTCAGCAGCGCCGTGGTCAGCGCCAGGGCGATGCCTTCGCCGGCGACGCGAACAGTCCCGAAGATGCCTGCGGCCATGCCTGCTCGCTCCTTGGGCACGACACTGACGGCAAGCCCGTCCATCAGGCCCCACGGAAAGCTCATGCCGACGCCGATGACGAGAAGGGCAGGGACCATGGCAGCGGTTCCAGCACCAATCGGAACCTGTCCGAGCCAGAACACGCCCACGCTGGCGACGACAAGGCCGAGACCACAAAGCGTGGCCGGCGACAGCCAGCGGGTCAGCGATCCCGCCAGCAGCGGCAGCACCAGCAAAGGCGCGGACATGGCAAGCATGGTAAGGCCAGCTTCAGAAGCGGACATGCCGTCGATTCCTACAAGCCGGATCGGAAGCAGGACCACAAGGACGACGAAGCCATAGGCGGGAGCGGCCGCAAGGAGTTGGACGCCCACGAACTGCCGGTATCGAAACAGGTCGAGGTCCAGCATCGGGCGAGCGACGCGTCGTTCGATCACGACGAACGCGATCAGGATGGCAGCCGCCGCTGCGAAGAGGGCGACGACCACCGGGTCCGACCATCCGCGGCCTGGACCCTCAAGGATCGCCGTCGTCAGGGCTGCGAGCGCGACCGTGAAGCTGACGCTTCCCGGCCAGTCGACCCTGGTGGCGTCCGGATCTCGCGACTCTTTCATGAAGGCAATGCCGATGAGGAAGGCGGCGACATCAAAGGCGACCACCAGCGCCAGGATGCTCCGCCAGCCGAACAGCTCGAACAGATAAGCCGACGCGATCGGGGCGACCGAGAGGCCGACTCCGAAGCTCACGCCGACGAAACTGAACGCCCGCAGCTGCCCTGGGCCGTGGAACTCCTGCGCCAGAACGGCCATCCCGGCCGACATTGCGGCTGCGGCCATGACGCCCTGAGCGGCCCGGATCAGGTTGAAGCTGGTCATGTCGGGTGAAAACGCGATCATCACCGAAAGAATGCCGAATACGCCCGTCGCGATGGCAAACACCCGCTTGCGACCGTATCGGTCCGCTAGCGCCCCGGCCGCGAGAAGCAGGCTTCCGAAGGTCAACAGATAGGCGTTTGTCGCCCAGTTGATCGCGACCGGTGATCCGCCAAGCGCCTCGCCTATGGCGGGCAGCGCGACGGTGGGGCCGGTGAAGGCGAGCGGCATCGACGCGGAGGCGAGACAGACGGCCACAAGAACGGCCGCGGAACGCCACGTCGGAGACTGATCTTCCATTGTAGTTCCAGGATTGCTCAGGACATCGATGCCTCGCCGCAGGAGCCGGGCCGCCGCTGAATCTCAGTCGAGGCGATGCGGTCGATGTGCGGCGGTGGACCGGTAGTCACGGTTGAATAAATATTTTAGTGAGCGCTATATATACAACGCCGCCGCCGACAAGGGAGAATCTTTAGTGTCTGATAAAAAATCCGGCCGGGCCGGGCGGCCCCGCTCGTTCGAGCTGGAGAACGCCCTTGAGGTCGGCCAGAAACTCTTTCACGAGCGCGGCTACGACGGCGTGTCCCTGTCCGATCTGACGTCTGCGATCGGCATCGCCGCGCCCAGTTTCTACGCCGCGTTCGGGAGCAAGGCGGACTTCTTCCAGAAGATTTTGAGCCGTTACAGCGACGCTACGCCGTTGATCGACGTATTCACTGTGGAGAGTGACCCTGTCGCGATGCGTGTCGAAAATTATCTGGTCGCGCGTGCCGAGGCCTACAGCCAGGACGCTGTGACGAAGGGCTGCCTGGTTCTGAACGCGACCCGGACCTGCAGCGACGCCGGCGCCGCGGCGGTCGCCGGAGAGATCGCCGAGGGCGGCCGCCTGCGCGTCCGCGACCTTGTCGCCAGGTCGCGACCGGATCTGGCGGAGCCGGTCAGCGACCTAGTCGCGTCTGTCATGCAGGGATTGTCCGCACACGCCCGGCAGGGTTGGTCGACCGACCGTCTCGTCGCTGTTGCGAGGAGCGCGGCGCTCTCGATCAGGACAATGTCCGAGACGCCGGATTTCACCGCGGCCTAGCGGACAGTCCGCAGCGGGCAAGGACGCCCGGAGGATATCCGCCGGGCGGTCCGATCCGGGTCAGGCGTTGGCGCCGCCGTCCACCGTCAGCGTCGTGCCGGTGACGTAGCGGGCCTTGTCGCTGGCCAGATAGGCGACGGCATGCCCGATCTCGGCGCCCTGGCCGAAGCGGCCGTTTGCGGTCAAAGCGCGCATCGGATCGCCAAAGGGACCATGGGCCGGGTTCATATCCGTGTCGATCGAGCCAGGCTGGACGATGTTCGCCGTTATGCCCCGGGGGCCGAGTTCGCGTGCGAGCCCCTGGTTGAAGGCCGTGAGCGCGGACTTCGTGGCCGCATAGACGCCCAAGCCGCCATAGGGCACACGATCGGCGAAGAAGCTGCCGATGGTGATGATGCTCCCGCCCTCATTCAAATGGGCGAGGGCGGCCTTGCTCGTCAGAATCGGCCCGCGGACGTTGACGTCGAGGAGCGCCTGGACATTCTCGATGGAGATGTCGGCGAGATCGTTCATGCGAATGATCCCGGCGTTATTGACGAGGATGTCGAGGCCGCCGAGGTCTTCGGCCGCCTTGTCGACCGAAGCCTGTATCGCCTCGATGTCCGCGCTGTCGGCCTGGATCGCTACGGCGAACTGGCCCAGCGCCTTGATCTCCGACACCACTGCGTCGGCCTGATCATTGGACTTCTCATAGGTGATCGCGACGGCTGCGCCTTCGGCGGCCAGCGTTTTTGCGATCGCCGCGCCGATTCCCCGGCTGCCGCCGGTCACGAGCGCCTTCTTGCCTGTAAGCGTCATCAGATATTTCCTTATGTTGCTCGACGCAGAGTCGACGGTTTGGCTGCTCGCAAAGCAGCGACCAGGATTCTGATCCCCCGGTGGGTCTGGGGACGTCGCATCGGGACTGGGGTTGGATGCATGGCCAGACCCAGCGCACGGGTCGAAGCTGTTGCACATTCAGTGGCAAGGGAGGCGACGGCTAGATCAGCGACCGCTGCGGATCTACGCCGCCTTCCTGCAGCCTGCATTTAGTTCGGTTGCTGTGCGCGCCAGATCTCGAGCGTGTCGATCAGTTGATGCCAACTCACGATCTTGCCGTCAGCGACGCGCACGATATGCGTATACTTTGCGTCAAACGGCTTTCCGGTCGAGGCCATGACGCCTTTCGATCGGCCGACGGCGACGATCGTGTCGCCGGCGTCGATCAACTCGTCAGGTCCTGCCACATAGTCCTGAAACTCCGCCGCGACACGCTTGAATACGCCTTCAGCGACCGCCGCCGGCGTCCGGTACGGGTTGCGATCGCCGAGAAGGAAGTTTTCGGATTCGCGCCAGTCGAGGTCATCGCTGAGGGTCGCGAGGACGGCGTCGATATCGCCCCTGACGAAGCTGTCGTAAAAATGTTTGACGAGTTCGAAGTTGCTTCGGTCGGCCATCGTTTATTCTCCTGTTTTTCAGATTTGTTTGTGAACACCCAATGGGCCGAGATCAGATCGATTGACCGGCTCTCATTCACATTGAATTTCGCGGGTTTGCTTCTCTCAGGAAACGTACTGTTTCCGGATGCGGACCATGGCGTTGTTGAACAGTTCAGCGTCATCGAGCGCCCTTGCGAGGACGATCGCGCCCTGGATGCTGGCGATGATTTCTTGGGCGACGACCCGTGGATCGTCGACGCCGGCCTGCTCGAGCGGGACCTCGAGCGCGTCGATCCACTTCTCGAAGTAGCCGGATATCGCTGACGCGAACTCGTCCCTCGCACTCCCGAGAGCCAGCATCCCGAAGATGCAGATCCGTCGACCTGACCGATAAGTCTCCGTCAGACTGTCGAGCATTGCCCCGACGGCCTGTTTGCCGTCTTCGGCGCTCCTGAGCGGCAAGAAGACGTTGGTCTCGAACCAGCCGTCCCATGCGGCCAGGACGGTGGCCGCCATCTCCGCCTTACCCTTGGGGTAGAAGTGGTAGAGGCTGCCTTTACCGAGCCCGGTCGCCTCACAGAGCATCGAGACGCTCGCGCCCTCGTAGCCGTGTTCGCGGAACACACGCGCGAGGGGTTCCAGGGTATCTGATTTGTCAGCAACGGTACGAGCCATAAAGGATCCATAGCCGATTTTGTACCGATAGGTCAAGTCTGTACCTTTTGGTACAATTTCCAGGGTGTTTACGAATGGGGCGGGCCTAGTTTGCTAGTATCTCTGCGCGAGTCGTTGCGCCGCGTGACGACGCCCTCACCAGATGGCTTACCAAGATACGGGCAGGCATCTGCGCCGACCGTTCCCATTGATTCAGAGGACGGCCGCACACGAAGTGACCCCGATTATCAGGTCTGCGCTGCAGGTTGCCGTGGGCCAACGAGCCGAACGTCCGTTCCCCACCCCTAGACGACTTTCCCGAGCCGCCGCATGGTTCTCGTGAGCGGAAGTGCCTACCGGCATCTATGAGCCGAAAGCGGCGCCCTAGGTCGGACGCCAGGCCCAACCTGTTCACACGCCACCTGCCCCACGAGCTAGAGGTAGCTGGGCAACGGCGCGCCGGCCGCAGCGCACCGCTCGGGAATTTCCGACAGCGCCCGCATCACCGCTGTTCGGGCGGCGGGCTTGTCTTTGGCGGCATCGATGGACGGCGCCAGGCGCACCCGGGTTGGTCCGCCTCTATCGGGGTACGGCCGGGTCAGCTTGATCCAGTACGGCGTCGTTCGGACGGGCCCGATGCGAGCCATGCCGCAAATCACTGTGCGATCCGGACTCATGACGAGGTTGATCAACTGCACCCTCTGAGAGCCACCTTCCGCCTGGCGAAGAATTTGGCGGGCGAACCGCTTTTGGTCCCGCCGCTCGGGATCGGGGTGGCAGGCAGAGACGAGAGCCGATGCAAGAGCTGCGCAGATGATGAACCGCCCGCGGGATATCGTCATTCAGCCACCTCACCTGGAAGCGTTGTCGTCATCGGTCGCGTTTCTGACTCTGCCATGCTTCGCACGATCGTTCCGTGATGGGCCCACTGGACATCTACGCGCCCGCCTTGGCAACGTGGCGAGGAGACCTGAGGAAATTCATTATGCGTATCGCCATCCTCGTCGCCGCTATCGTCGCGGCGCCCGCCGTCGCCACGGCCGCCGGCTTTGCCGAATACGTCGGCACATGGACCCAAAAGGATGGCCCGTCGGGACCGGGAAGCGAGTGGCGGATCGAGGAGGGTCCGGGGACATACACCGCGGGCGTATAGAGCCGCACGACCTCCTCGGCACTAAGGCTTGGGGGGCGCTGCCGGAAAAGTAGGCGCCCAGGTGAGTTGGAGTACGGTCAGATCGCCACTCGCCGCATCGATGTCGCTAAGCGTGACAGTCCGCCAGCCGCCATGAGGAATGACAGCCGTTCCGATGGCGTCAAACCGCCCGTTCACCCGCGCGAGTGGTGTTAAGCGCGCGACGCCGATCCTCACGACGGTCGTATGTGTATTCGACGCCCCGCATTGAGCAAGACCCACCTGCCTCCCGGGCGCCGCGGCGACCAGCGCACAATTGTCGTAGTGCATTGGCGGCGCTGATACCGACGGCGGGATTGGGTCAGGCAAGGCCCATCCCTTGCTGCGCGCTGCCGCATCGTCGTAGGCGATCTCCAGCGTCCCTCCCGACGGCGAGCCCTGCCAGCGCAACCAGGCGCCGGTGTCTGTTTGCGCTAGGTTGGCCGCCGCCATGCTGCGCACCGCGGCGCCCTTCAACTGCGGCGCCGGGAAGCGCGTCGCTGACACGAAAGCAAGCTCGCCACCGATCTCAGGCACGAAGCCGACCTGGGCGGCCTCAAGGGAGGACGATGCGGCGCCAGGCGCAGCGCCTAGGAGCATGCAAAACAGGGCGCCGATCATGACGGATTTCCCGTGAAGCCACCGTAATCGCCAGTTTGCCAGCCATAGGTGATGCCGGTCAGCGGGACGTCGAGGCCGATGTACAAACCCATGTTGATGGCGATGTTGTTCACCTGATGCTCCTGCTCGACCATGTACTTGTTGGGTGTGGCTCGATCATAGTAGCCGGCAAGGCTGCCCTCGTGTTGTTGCCTGTATTGATGCTGTTGCTCTGCCGCGACCGCGATACCGCGGTCCGTCTGGTGGGCCATTTCGTGCATGATCGCGTAATTCATGCCCTTGCCGCTCATATAATTCGGGTCGCCGTAGTTCCCGTCGTCCATGATCTTTGGCGTCACGTACATCGCGCCGTCCGGCCGGATCGCCATAACCGGCTGCTCGTCAGCTGGCGTGCTCTCATAGCCCGGGATCACAGTGACGACCTTGACCTTGAGGTTTTGCCAGTCCTCCCTCACGTCGCTGCCACGGATTGTCCCGGCGCTCGACGCAAAGCTGGCCAAGGGCGAAAAATTGGCCAACATCTTCTTGTCGACCGCAGCAATCGCCTTGGCGAGGAAAAGGGCCGTCTGGGTTCCTTGTGCACCGCTTACCTGGATGTCGATGGCGAAGTCGTTGGGCACTTCGGCATGCGGCGCCGTATATTGCGTCTGTCCGTCTTCCGTCTTCTTCCACAAACCATAGTAGCCGTCTTCGAACGCCACGGCGCCGATTGGCAGTTGGGTCTCGGGCCAGTTGTCAGGCCGTTTGCCTATGACCAGTAATTCGGCGACGTCGGTCGCCGCCGCGAGCACAAAGTCCGGGGTTGGATGGTCGGCATCATTTAAATAAAAATCAGACATAGAGCGCTCCGGTGACAACCAGAGGTAGAAGAGCGCGTGCTGACGGCTTCAATGTGGCCGGCTTAAGCCAGCAATGTGTGCGAACGCCTCTCCCCGGAACAACCTGAGCTTTAAAGACGTTCGGAACCTGCATAGGTATGGCAGGCTTGTGTGGGTTAGCCCGCAACGGGTTTGCGAGTTCTGGGGCATATGGACACCAACGCCGACTTCAGCGTCGAGACGACCGAGCAAGGCGCCACCGCCGTGCTGACGGGCGACTGGACGGCGACCACCCTCGAGGACGCGCCCGCGCGCCTGGCCCAGGCGGTGTCTGGCGGCGGGGCGGCGGTGTTCGACCTGCGCCAGATCGGCCGCTTCGACACGGCCGGCGCCTATGCGGTGATCCGCGCCGGCTGCGACGTCGAGAAGAAGAAGATCCTCGCCCGCGCCGCCACCAACCGCCTGCTGCACCTGGTGGACAACGCGGTGAAGGCCGAGCCGACTCCGGTGCCCAAGCGCCGGGGCACCACCGACCTTGTGGAGCGTCTGGGCCGTGGGGTGTTCAACCTGGGCCACGAGTTCTGGGAGACCATGGCCTTCATCGGCCACCTGGTCGTCGCCATCGGCCGCAGCCTGAAGAACCCCAAGCGCATCCGCTGGGCGGCCATCGTCTCCATGGCCGAGCGGGCGGGGCTGGACGCCATTCCCATCGTGGCCACCACCACCTTCTTCATCGGGGCGGTCGTGGGCCTTTTGGGCGCCAACATGCTCACGCAGTTCGGGGCCCAGGTATTCGCCGTCGAGCTGATCGGCATCGCCGTCCTGCGCGAGTTCAACATCATCATCACCGCCGTGCTGCTGGCCGGCCGCTCGGCCTCGTCCTTCGCCGCCGAGATCGGCTCGATGAAGATGCAGCAGGAGATCGACGCCATGCAGATCCTGGGCGTCGATCCGTTCGAGGCGCTGGTCATGCCGCGCTTCTTCGCCCTCTTGATCATGATCCCGCTGCTGACCTTTGTGGCGACGCTGGCGGGCCTGGCGGGCGGGATGCTGGTCACCTGGAGCGTGCTGGACCTGTCGCCCGGATTCTTCTTCCAGCGCATCATCGACAATGTGGGCGCCACCCACTTCTGGGTCGGCCTGTCCAAGGCCCCGGTCATGGCCGCCGTGATCGCCGGCATCGGCTGCCGCCAGGGGCTGGAGGTCGGCAACGACGTCGAAAGCCTCGGCCGCCGGGTGACCACCGCCGTGGTCCAGGCCATCTTCTCGATCATCCTGATCGACGCGGTCTTCGCGCTTATCTACATGGAGCTCAACATATGAGCCCCAACGAAGACCATCTCAGCGACGACGAGCTGCTGGACGACACCGTCGCCCCGGTCCAGATCAAGGGTCTGGTCTCGCGCTTTGGCGACAACGTGGTCCACGACGGCCTCGACCTGACCGTCAAGCGCGGCGAGGTCCTGGGCGTGGTGGGCGGTTCGGGCGCCGGCAAGTCGGTGCTGCTCAACACCATCATCGGGCTGAAGTCTCCCGACGGCGGCGAGGTCAAGCTCTTCGGCCAGGACACCCAGCGCGCCTCCCGCCGCCGGTGGAGCGCCATCGAGCGCAAGTGGGGGGTCCTCTTCCAGCAGGGCGCCCTGTTCTCGAACCTGACGGTGCGCGAGAACGTCGCCGCGCCGCTGTACGAGCACACCGACCTGCCCAAGCACGAGGTCGAGCAGCTGGCCGATCTGAAGATCGCCCTGGCCGGCCTGCCCGCCCGCGCCGGCGCGCTGAAGCCCGCAGAGCTTTCCGGCGGCATGCGCAAGCGCGCGGGCCTGGCCCGGGCGCTGGCCATGGACCCCGAACTGCTGTTCCTGGACGAGCCCACGGCGGGCCTCGATCCCATCGGGGCGGCCGCCTTCGACGACCTCATCAAGGACCTGTCCGACAGCCTCGACCTGACCGTGTTCATGATCACCCACGATCTGGACACGCTCTACGCCATCACCGACCGCGTGGCCGTGATCGCCGACAAGAAGGTCGTGGCCGTGGCGCCGGTTTCGAAACTCGAGCGTTCCGACCATCCGTGGATCCAGGAGTATTTCCTGGGCAAGCGCGGACGGGCGGCGCAAACCGCCCGCCAGGCGGGTTAGGGGAAGACCATGGAGAGAAACGCAAACTACGGCCTGGTGGGGATCATCTCCCTGGCCCTGTTCGTGGGCCTGGTGGTCTTCGTCGTCTGGCTGGCGCGGCTGCAGTTCAACCGCGAGTACGACCAGTACGACATCCTGTTCATCGGCCCCGTCCGCGGCCTGTCGGAGGGCGGCGAGGTCCACTTCAACGGCATCAAGGTCGGCGAGGTGTCCGAGATCGGCCTCGACAAGCGCGACCCCAACCGCGTCATCGCCCGCGCCCGCGTCACCTCCGACGTGCCGATCCGCACCGACAGCTACGCCACGCTGGAGCCGCAGGGCATCACCGGCGTCAACTACGTCCAGATCACCGCCGGCCAGCCGACCAATCCCCTGCTCAAGGACACGGTGCCGGACAACCAGATCCCGGTCCTGCGCACCCAGCGCAGCGCCCTGTCCGACCTGCTGGAAGGCGGCGGCACCGTCCTGACCCGCACCATCGAGGCTCTGGACCGCATGAACCGCGTGCTGTCCGACGACAACATCAAGACCTTCAGCGCCAGCCTCGACGACGTCCAGGCCGTCACCGCCGAGCTGCGCGAGCGCAAGTCGATCATCGCCGACGCGCAAAAGGCCCTGCAGTCCATCGACGCCTCGGTCCAGTCGGCCCAGAAGCTGATCGAGAACACCAACAGCCTGGTCGACAACGACGGCCGCAAGACCCTGAACGAGCTGTCCAGCGCCGCCTCCGAGATCTCGGCCGCCGCCAAGGACGTGCGCGGCATGGTCAACCAGCTCAAGGAGCCCACCGGCGAGTTCGCTCGCCAGGGCCTGCCCCAGCTCACCAGCGCCATCGTCAGCCTGCAGGAGGCCGCCGAGTCCATGAGCCGCCTGGTCAGTCAGGTGGAGCAGAACCCGCGCTCCCTCGTCAGCAAGTCGCCCGCCAAGGAAGTGGAGATCAAGCCGTGATCGCAACCCCGCGCACCCTCAAGGCCCTGGCGGTCACGGCCGCCCTGGCCCTCCCCCTCGGCGGCTGCATCTCGCTGTTCCCCAAGGCCGACCCGGCCCAGATGTACCGCTTTGGCGACGTCCCGCCCTCGGCGGAGGGCGCGGTCAGCAACACCTCCACCGTAGGCGTGCTCAAGCCGCCCAGCAGCTTCACCGCCCCCTCGGCCGGCGACCGCATCCTGACGGTCTCCGCCGGCGGCGAGGCGGCCTATGTGGCCGGCGGCCGCTGGGTCGCTCCCGCCGTGGTCCTGTGGGACGAGGCCGTGCAGAAGGCGTTCGACGTCAACACCGGCGCGGCCCGCCTGATCGCCCGGGGCGAGCGCCGAAGCGCCGACATGCAGATGCGCCTGGACGTGCGCACCTTCGAGGCCCGCTACGACAACGGCGCGGGCGCCCCGCCGGCCGTCACCGTCGCCGTGCGCGGCGTGCTGCTCAAGACCAGCGACCGCAGCCTGCTGGACGACCGCATGTTCACCGCCACCGTCCGCGCCGCCGACAACCGCCAGACCCCCATCGTCGCCGCTTACGACCAGGCGACCGCCAAGGTCCTGGCCGAGATCGTCGACTGGACCAACGACCACGGCGCGAAGGCGAAGTAGGCGGCGCCCCAAAACCTCGTCACCCTAGGCCTCGTGCCTAGGGCCCATAGACTCCGCCTCGACCGGAAGACCGCAGCGCCGGCTGATTAACAGCCGCCTCCCTCGCCCCTGTGGCGAGGGTCCCTGTGTCCGCTTCGCTGACCTTGACCACCTGCCCACGCCCTGTCCGCCGAAACAGGGACCCCACTCCCAAAACCCTCGTCACCCTAGGCCTCGTGCCTAGGGCCCAGAGACTCCGCCTCGACCGGAAGACCGCAGTGGCGCCGCCCCGCGAACCCGGAACCTCAGCCGTGTCTGGATCCTCGCCACAAGGGCGAGGATGACGGGAATGGGTTGACTAACGCCGGCCACCGCCAACGCCCCCCCTCAGAACACCAACCGCGCCGGCGCCCGCACCTTCAGTATCCGCAGCGGCCGCTCGCGCCCCTCGCGGTCGGGCCACGATATCTCCTGCCCCACGGACAGGCCGATCAGCCCCGCCCCCACGGGCGAGGTGATCGAGATCTTGCCCGCCGCGATGTCGGCCTCGCGCGGATAGACCAGCACCACCGTGCGCCGCACGTCCCGCGCCTCGTCCACGAACTCGACGATGGAGTGCATGCGCACCACGTCATCGGACGCCTGCTCGTCGGGCACGATGTCGGCGCGCTCGATCTCCTGCAAAAGCAGCGCGGCGCCGACGGAGGGGTGTTGTTCGGCCAATACGGCCAGGCGGTCGGCCTCGCTCTCGGCGAGGACGATGGGCGGCCGCGCGACGGCGGCCTGCAAACTTTGCATGATGGGCTCTTAAAATTCAGGGCGGAGCCGGCCAGGGCCGGCGGGATCAGGACGTCCATCCCCGGACGTCGCGCACCCGCACGCATCCGGGGCTAGGAGCCTGCCTGAAGGCTCCCGCCGTGATGAAAGAACCGCCGAAATGCCGGTCGTGAGCACATGGGCTTAAAGGTGGGCGGGGGTGAAGGCTTTGTCAAACGTGGGGGCGGGCTGTCCCAAAGCGCATCCCGCAGCCCAGGACGCAACCAACCCTCATTTCAAAACTAAACGCATTGCGTTAAGTATGTTATTGACGATGCGGACTGGCGCAGCTATGACGCTAGGATGGATGTCGAATTTGCCAGTAGCGACCTAACGCTGGTCGAGACCGACGGAGCCGCAGACACCGGCCTGCCGGTTGCTGTCATTCATGCTGCACGGCAACGACTAGTCTTGCTTCGAGCAGCGCCCGACTTCGAAATGCTCAAACTGTGGAAAAGCTTTGGCTACCGAGGATGCCAGAGCGTAGCCGCCAATGAGCACCTCGTTGTCATCCGAGACGATTGGCACATGTGGATTCAACTCGACACGACTACGACACCACCTAAGGCAACCATCAAAGACCTACGACAGCAGTTCCGGGGGGCGGCATAATGAGCAAACCAAGGATTGTCGCCACCGATCCTCCGGGTACCTTTATCAAGCTCGAGCTTGACGCGCGCGGATGGAGCCAGCGGGACTTAGCTTTCATTCTAGGTCAGGCAGAGCAACAGCTAAATCCTCTTCTGTCAGGCAAGAGAACCATTAGCCCTGACATGGCTCGCTTGCTAGGCGACGCTTTTGGCGTGCCCCCGCAGTTCTTTGCGAATTTGCAAAGTCAGTACGATTTGGCGAACGCGAAGGAGCCAGATCCCGCTGTTCGCGCGCGGGCCGAACTCCAATCGGAATGGCCTGTACGCGATATGATCCGCCGAGGCTGGATTGAGCAGCGCGAGGCCTCCCTCATGCGGCTTGAAGTTGCCCGCTTCTTTGAAGCCGCAAATGATATTGCAGGTGAAGTCGCGGTGCCTCACGCAGCTAAAAAGACTCATTATGGCGACGTGTCCCCGCAACAGCTCGCTTGGCTATTTCGAGTACGTCAACTCGCGCGACAACAGAACGTCGCGCCGTTTTCCCTTGATGAACTTACTTCTTCACTCCCGCGCCTCAAAAGTTTGATGATTGACCCCGAGGCGGTGAAGGAAGTGCCATCGATACTTGCATCCTGCGGCGTTCGACTGGTGGTAGTTGAGGTTCTTCCAGGTGCGAAGATTGATGGAGTTTGCACTTGGCTAGACGATAAATCACCCGTTATTGGGCTCTCTACTCTTTATGATAGGCTGGACAATTTTTGGTTTGTGCTCCGACATGAAATTGAACACGTAATACAGGGTCACGGGAAGAGCACATACGGAAGAATAGATTATCTCGCTGGAGAAAACTCCTCCTCGTCGGGCGACATTGAAGACGAGGAAAAAATTGCCAATGAGGCCGCAGCAGAATTTGCGATATCTCAGAGCAAGCTTGAATCTTTTTACCTTAGGAAGAAGCCATATTTTTCGGAACGCGATGTTATCGGATTTGCATCAATACTTTCCGTACACCCGGCAATAGTAGTTGGACAACTACAACGCCGAATGAAGCGTTATGATTATCTCAGAAAATACCAGGTCCCCGTGCGTAAGTTCCTTTCAGAAACCGCTATGACGGATGGCTGGAGCCATATTGTCGAGGCTAAACTTTAGTTAGAGACTCAGATGGCCAAATTTTCAGAGCAAATGCAGCGCATCTTTAATCGGTACAACACCGAAGTGGATAGCGGCCCCGTATCTCTCGATGAGGTCGCGGCCTGGGCCATTGACCAAGGCCTTTTCTATCCGGCACCCAAGGACGTCATCAAGATATGCCGGGACGCTCTTGCAGATAGCTTGCGACAAGAAAAAAGAACGGACGATCAAGGGCGCCAATATCGAGCAAAGCACTCCGTTCGAACAACTGTGTCAGGTGTTCAGCTCAGCCTGTGGGCGGACATAGATTACGCCCCTCGCTCGTTTATGGAAAAATCCTTCTCGCAACGGCGCAAATCAATCACTGATGACAGCTTTCAATTGAAGCAGGATGTGGATCACTACAACGACGTAAATCGTGCAGATCCGCCTATTCAGATGATCCTGGACTTCACCGATGACGTTGCAGAAATGCAAGCAGCATCGCTGGAGGAATGGAAGTCACGCAAGGCTGGATGAAGCGAGCATTCGCTTTGCATCTCTCATAAGTAGTTCTCCGGTAGGAGCGCGCCACGGGGGGACCATCGGTCTGCTACCCCGCGGTGGCGCGGGCTGACCCACGGCTTTCTCAAGCACTTTACGCATGGCGCTAGCTAGTCGCTCTAAGACGCCCGGGCTGTCAGATCCCTGATCGTTAATGGATCAGAGACGAGTGCAGGAGGCCCATGCTTTTTCCTACCCCGCTTGCGGTGAGGAGAAGTGGAGACTCTGGAGACCGATACTCTCGCGACTTCAGACCACTCGGCGGAGACACTGGATACATTTTCGCCCCGCCGCTGACGGGCCGCGATCACGGAGCCAGCGCCGCTCCGACCGCCGCGCCCTCCGCCGCCCCGGCCCCGGCTATCCCCTCGCCCGGACCTCGGCCCACGCCTGAGAAACGGCGGGATCGGCCGTCGCCCCGGCCAAACTGTCCCCACCCCCGCCCGCCGGGCGACAATGGTGGGGCTAAGGGTCTCCCCGACCCGCCGCCCGTCACCGAAATCACCCCGATCCCGTCACCTGGAGACTTCGAAGACAAAACAGACCGCGCCAGCCCCCGGCTTTCGCCCCGCCCGCGAGATGCTACTCATCGTCCCACAGGCCCACGCGGACGGACCCCGATGACCCAGCACCGCATCTACACGACCAGTTTCGCCAGCGTTTATCCGCACTATGTGACCAAGGCCGAGCGCAAGGGCCGCACCAAGGCCGAGGTCGATCAGATCATCCTGTGGCTCACGGGCCTCCGCCAGGACCAGCTCGACGCCCACATCGCGGCCCGGACCGATTTTGAGACCTTCTTCGCCCAGGCGCCCCGCCTGAACCCCGCCCGCGCGCAGATCAAGGGCCTGGTCTGCGGCGTCCGCGTCGAGGAGGTCGCCGACCCGCTGATGCGGGAGATCCGCTACCTGGACAAGCTCATCGACGAACTGGCCAAGGGCAAGGCGATGGAGAAGATCCTGAGGGGATAAGGGCCTTGCGTGCTTCGAGACGCGCTATCGCGCTCCTCAGCATGACGAAGCGGGTTGCTACTGAATCCGTCATCCTGAGGCGCTGGCGCAGCCAGCGTCTCGAAGGACGCACAAATTCCTCCCCGCCCAATGTCGGTTTCCCCGCCCGCCGTTCGTCCTATCAACGACACTGCACACACACGGGAGAGACCCAATGCGCGTGATGATTTTCGTCAAAGCGACCGAGGATAGCGAAAAGGGCTTTGTCCGCACGCCCCAGACCGACGCGATGATGGAGGCCATGGGCCGCTTCAACGACGAGCTGATCGCCGCCGGCGTGCTGCTGGACGGCGACGGGCTCAAGCCGTCGTCCGCCGCCAAGCGCGTCGCCTTCGACGGCGCCAGCCGCACCGTCATCGACGGCCCCTTCGACAACCCCCGCGATCTGGTCGCCGGCTTCTGGCTGTGGGAGGTCAAGGACATGGAGGAGGCCGTCGCCTGGGTGAAGCGCTGCCCCAACCCCATGTTCGGCCCCAGCGAAATCGAGATCAGGCCGATCTACGAGGCTGCTGATTTGCAGGGGTGAGGCTCCGCAAACCAAACCCGACTCCCTAGGCCTTGTGCCTAGGGCCCCTGTGTCCGCTTCCTCATCGCCAGCCGTCGGTCAACACCCTGCCCGCCGAACGAGGGACCCCAGGCACAGGGCCTGGGGAGGCGGACCTGAAAAGCGATGCGTCCTTCGACAAGCTCAGGATGACGAACTCAGAGCAGCCACCCACATTCGTCATGCTGAGCGGGAGCGCCAGCGACCAGTCGAAGCACGCACGGCCCGCAGGAGCGCCCGACGCCCCCTACCCCAACCCGTTCAGCCGCCGGGCGGCGGTGAGCGTGTTCTGCAGCAGGCAGGCGATGGTCATGGGGCCGACGCCGCCGGGTACCGGGGTGATGCAGCCGGCCACGGTCTTGGCCTCGTCGAAGGCCACGTCGCCGACCACGCGGGTCTTGCCGGCGGCGGCGGCCTCGGGATCGCGGGCCGGCAGGCGGTTGATGCCCACGTCGATGACCGCGGCGCCGGGCTTGATCCAGTCGGCCTTGACCATCTCGGCCCGGCCCACGGCGGCCACCAGGATGTCGGCCTCGCGGCAGACGGCGGGCAGGTCGACGGTGCGCGAATGGGCGATCGTGACCGTGCAGTCGGCGGCCAGCAGCAGTTGGGCCATGGGCTTGCCCATCAGGTTGGAGCGGCCGATGACCACCGCCCGCTTGCCCTTCAGATCGCCCAGGACGTCCTTGAGCAGCATCATGCAGCCCACGGGCGTGCAGGCGGTCAGGGCCGGCAGGCCGCTGGCCAGACGCCCGGCGTTGATGACGTTCAGCCCGTCCACATCCTTGTCCGGATGGATGGCGGCCACGATCCGGTCCTGGCTCAGATGAGCCGGAACCGGGAACTGCACCAGGATGCCGTGGATGGCCGGATCGTCGTTCAGCGCCGCGATCAGGCCCATCAGCTCGGGCTCGGCGACGTCGGCCGGCAGGCGGTGCGTGACCGAATGCATGCCGGCCGCCTCGGTCTGCTCGCCCTTGTTGCGGACGTAGATCTGGCTGGCCGGGTCCTCGCCCACCAGCACCACCGCCAGGCCCGGCGTGATCCCGTGGTCGGCCTTCAGGGCGGCGACCTCCTCGGCGATGCGGCCGCGCAGATCGGCCGCGAAGGCCTTGCCGTCGATGATGGTCGCGTCAGCCATGGGAAGCTCCTCGAAGTTGCGCCACGGCCTAGTCGCTCAGGCCGCGTTGCGCAACCGCATCCACAGCAGCACGGCCACCGCGTGGGCCTCGTGCCGCAGCCGCACGGCCGCCTCGCCGGGCTCGACCCAGACCAGGGTGTGGTCGGCCTCGATCTTCAGGGCGGCGTCCTCGCCCTCGATCTCGACCTGATAGACCCCGCCGCGGTTGTTCACCGGCGAGCGCGGGTCCTTCAAAAAGCGCTGGGCCACGTTGACCACCCGCTTGCCCAGCCGGACGCGCAGGCCGGTCTCCTCGCCGAACTCGCGGATCAGGGCCTTGGCTTCGTCCTCGCCCGGATCGATGGCCCCGCCCGGCAGGTCCCAATAGGGCGCGCCGTCGCCGCGATCGACCTCGACCACGGCCACCTTGCCGTCCCGCTCGGCGATCCCGAAGGCCGCCGGCCGCTCCACATAGGTGAGGCCGGACCGCGGATCGCCGAACTGGTGCAGCATGCTAGTCCTTCCCGTAAAGGTCCTTCCACGGATCGGCCTTGCCGCTCTCCACGTCCTTCACGGAGATGGTCGGGCGGTAGCCGATCGAGCCGTTCGCGCTCTCGCGCCAGGCCAGGACCACCAGGTCCCGAAGCTCGGACGCGCCCGCCGCGATGCGGTCGTTCAGGAAAGCTGCGGCGCGCGGGTTGGGTTCCTTGAACACCTTGTCGGCCCACAGCACGTAGATAGGCTCGGCCTGGGCGGCCGAACCGACCAGGAAGTCGGCGACCCGCTGCTCGACCGCGCACTGGCAGTCATCGAACGGCTGCATCCGCGCCTTGGCCGAGGCGGCCGTGACGTTGGCGGTCACCGCCTCGCCCTCGAAGACGCCATGGATGCTGCGCTCCTGGCTGTAGCCCTTGGGGTTGGGGTAGTCGCCCCAGCCGTTGTAGTGGATCGAGGCGTGCAGCGGCTGGGATGCGTCGCCCACATAGTGGGCCCAGACGCCCAGGTCGCGGATCAGCAGGGCCTCGCGGCGGATGCGGTCGGCGCGGTAGTACCGGCGCTGCTCGGCGCTCTTGGCCCGCTTCTCGACGATGGTCAGGATGCGCCAGTAGGTGAAGTCCTTCACCAGCTGCTGGTACCCGTCGATGATCGAGTATTGCAGGTAGCCGGCCTTCCACATGTCGAGGTTGGCGGCGCGCAGGCCGGTCTCATAGTCGGCCTTGGTGGCGGGGAACGGCGCGAACTTCGGCCCGCCCAGCACCCGGCCCTCCTCGTCGATGTCGACGAAGTGGCCGGCGTCTCGGTCGTGATCGTGGATCTTGCCCGAGCCCTTGGACCGGTCCAGCTCACGCGCCAGCTCACCGATGTCGTCGATAGCCCGGGGCGTGCGCAGGAAGCCCGGAACCTCGGCCGGCAAAGCCTCGGTCGCCAGGCGTCCGACCAGCCGGTGGCCATGGGCGCCCCAGGCGAAGGCCGGCGCGGCGGGCGCCGCCGCGGCGAGGCTGAGAACAAGGGCGAGTGCGACGCGACGCATGCAGGGTCTCCGAAAGGATCAGGCGATGCCGAGGGCGGCTTCGACGCGCGCCACCCAGGCCTTGACGGCGGGATAGTCGGAAAGGTCGAACCCGCCCTCATGGGCGACGCGGGTATAGGCCACCAGCGCTACGTCCGCGAGGCTGACCCGATCGCCGACCAGGAAGGGGCTGGCGGCCAAGCCGTCGTCCAGCCGCTTGAGCGCCGCGGCGCCACGCACCAGCAGCTTCTCGTCCAGGTCCTCGCGGGTCTTGCCCAGGTAATGCATCTGGAAACGGGCCACGGCCACATAAGGCTCGTGGCTGTACTGCTCCCAGAACATCCACTCCAGCATCCGGGCGCGGTCATAGGCATCGGCGGGAATCAGCTCCGAACCCTGGGCCAGGTAGGTGATGATGGCGTTGGATTGGGCCAGCGGGCGGCCGTCCTCGAGAATAATCAGCGGCGCCTGGCCGGCGGGATTCAGGGCCAGAAATTCCGGTGTCCGGGTCTGCCCGTTAAGCACGCTGGTTTCGGTCCAGACGTAAGAAATCCCTAGGAAATCGGCGACCCACTTAACCTTTAGGCAGTTGCCCGAAATGCTATCGCCGAAGATGCGCAAGGCCACGGTGCGACTCCCAGGAGGTTGCCCAGGAGGCCTTGATAGCCTAAGCAGAGGGCCGCACAACCAGATACGCCGCCAAAGAGGATACCCTCCCATGCGACGCCTTGTTGGCCTTCTGGCCGCCCTAGCCGTCGCGGCCGGTTTCACGACCGCCGCTCATGCTCAGAACGCCCAGACCTCGGGATCCGATCCCTTGGGCGACGTGATCATCAACGCCCTGTCGGCCATCACGCCGGGCCTAGCCGACTTCAAGCTGAAGGCGACGCTCTACCATGCCGGCGCCCGCGGCGTGGGCGCGCTGGATTCGCTGGGCTGCAAGGTCGTGGCCATGCGCACCGCGGCCATCGACCGCAACCTGATTCCCCGCCGCACCGTCCTGTTCATCAAGGAAACCGTCGGCCTGCCCATGCCCGACGGCGGCGTCCATGACGGCTACTGGTACGCCTCCGACGTCGGCGGCGCGATCAAGGGCGAGCGCATCGACCTCTTCACCGGCTCGGGCCGCGGCTCCATGAGCCCGATGATGCCGCTGAACCTCTCCAAACTGACGGTCACCAAGGCCGGCCAGTTCAAGGGCTGCCCCCCGAAATAAGCTTTCTTCGCCGCCTATCGGGCGAGCGTATGCGCGCCCAGATCGGTGACGGCTCTGGCCCCCGTCAGGGTCATGGCCACGCGCATCTCCTTGGCCATCAGATCGAGCAGGTTGGCCACGGCCGCCTGCCCGCCCGCCGCCAGGGCGTAGACGAAGGGTCGGCCAAGCATGACGGCGTCCGCGCCCAAAACCAGAGCCCGGACCACGTCAAGGCCGCTGCGTACGCCCGAATCCAGCAAGATGCGGATGTCGCCCTGAACCGCCTCGGCGATTGTCGGCAGCGCCCGGGCCGAGGACAGCACTCCGTCCAGCTGCCGCCCGCCGTGATTGGAGACGACGATGCCGTCCGCGCCAAAGGTCACCGCGTCGCGTGCGTCCTGCGGATCGAGCACGCCCTTGATGATCATCGGGCCGTCCCAGAAGTCCCGGATCCATTGCAGGTCGCGCCAGGAGATTGACGGCTCGAAGTTGGCGCCCAGCCAGCCGATGTAGTCGCCCAATCCGGTGGCCTTGCCCAGATAGCGCGAAACATTGCCCAGGTCGTGCGGCCGTCCGCCAACACCCACATCCCAAGCCCAGGCCGGATGGGTGGCGGCCTGCAGCATGCGGCGCAGCGACGCATAAGGCCCGCTCATCCCAGAGTGGGCGTCGCGGTAACGGGCGCCGGGCACGGGCATATCGACCGTAATCACCTCTATGGCGGCGCCGGAGCCGACACCTTCGTCTATGCTGCGATCACCGGCTCCAATCACTTCCAGTGGTACGACAACATCTTCGACTTCGTGTCCGGAGTGGATCGCATTGATGTCTCGGCCCTCGATGCGCGGAGCAATGTCTCGGGCAACCAGGCCTTCACCTTCCTTGGAACGGCGGCTTTTACAGGCGTTTCGGGGCAGCTTCGCTATGTGGTGTCCGGAGCGAACGTGGGGTTCGAGGCGGACGTCAAAGGGGATGGGCTGGGTGATTTCCGCGTTCTGTTGCTTGGAGTAAGCTCACTCACCGCCGCCGATTTCGTGCTTTAGGCAGACAGAAAGGGAGCCCCCAGGGGCTCCCTTCAATCGCATGCCCGCCGGGTCAAGCTTCCTGCAGCCCCAGGGTCGCGGGCGCGCTTTCCTGCGGAAAGGCGACGACGTTCTGGGATCCGGCATGGCCATGCCACCAGGCGCGGTAGCCGAACTGCTTGAGGTAGGCCAGACACTCAGCGCCGCGGGGGCCCTCCTGGCACTCCATATAGAGGATGGGCCGGTGCGCTTTCAGGGTCGCCGCGGCGCCGGCCAGGACGTCCCTTTCCATTCCCTCCACATCGATCTTGATCAGGTCGCAGCGCGACAGGCCAAGGCCATCGATCGTGAGGACCTCGACCGTCTGCGTCCGCGCGGCGAGGCGAAGATTGTCCGCGCCCTCCCAGCCGGGAACCAGCGACATAATCCCGAAATTGCTGGGCTCGTCATAGGCGACGTCGGGCACCTCGATGTGTCCGCGCTTCGCCCCGACGGCCGCCATGTAGCACCAGGCGTTGGTCCAGCTGTTGAGCGCCACGCCCGCCACCATCGCCTGGAACATCACCCGCTGCGGTTCGAAGGCATGCACCTGCCCGGAGGGGCCGACGAAGTTGCAGAAGGCGAGCGTGTGGCTGCCCATGTTGGCGCCGACGTCGAGCACCGTCTGACCTGGTTTGATCAGTTGGGCGAGCAGGTCCAGCTCGTCCTGGGACCATGCTCCGGTCTCGCGCACGCCGGGAGTCACATAAAGATCGTGTCTGTTGAGAACCATCTGCCCGTAGCGCGACGCGACGAGCTCATTGATGTCGCCGCGCGCTGGCGCAGCTTGCGTGATGGGCGGCGCCTCTGTGACGATCCGCAGATCGGCGGGCGTCAGGGCGCGTATTTCCTGCCCGCGACAGGCCCGCCAAAGTCCCACGCCCAGAGCCAGGGGCGTCGTTCTCCAGGGCCCGTCCATGGCGGCGAGCGCGGCGTCCACGAACCGCACGGCGGCCGCGCCGCCGCGCAACGCCATGACATGGCTCGCCACCTGGTCCCACAACAGACCTTCGCCGATGAGCGCCGCCGCCCCTTGTGCGGTGGACGGCAGGATCACGCCGGGATCGGTGTGGAAGACCATTGAGGAGCGGGCCAGGACAACACTGACATCGGGCGTGCGGGCCAGGTCGCGCAAGCGCGATAGGGTGATCCGGGCGGCCAAGGTCCTGAGCTCAGACGGCGTAGAACCGACCATCAGCTCAGCGGACCATGAAAACCACGCGCCTTGGGCGCTTGCCGCCTCCAGGCTCTGGCGCGCCCAGGGCGATGGATTGCAAGCAAGCACATGGACCGCCCAGCCGGCGGCGCTTTGAGCGACCGAAGTCGCCAGCCGCAGGGCCTGTTCGACGCCCGCGTCATCCAGGGCCACCGTCAGCACGATGGACGGCGGCTCAAGCTCCAGGGGGGGAATCGCCATGGGGGCGGGGTTGGGCGCCGCGGGGAAGTCGAAGTCTCTGCCAAGGCGCTCCTGAGCGGCGGCGAGACAAAGATGGTTCAAGGCGCGGCCTTCCCCGCCATGCTCAAGGGCCTTGCGCGCCGCGTTGATGGCCCGTTCGTTTTCGCCAAGCTTGAGGGCCGCGACCGCCAGCCCTCCCCACGATGGCGTGTGACCGGGGTCGCACGCCAGGGCGCGCTCGAAGCAGGCCGCGGCGGCTTCGTAGTCGCCATTGCTGCGGATCACCAGGATCGCGCAGTTGTAGTGGTGGGCGGGCAGCTGTGGCGTGACAGCGGCCGCAGTCATCAGGCATTGAAAGGCGCGCTGTGCGTCACCAAGCTCCGCGGCGGCGATACCCTCATAGGACCAGCTCAGGCTGGCTGGATCGTCGCCTTGTGTCCTGCGGACAGCGTGGGCAAGGTCCCGCATGGAGATAAAGCGCCCGAACCGATGGTTGCGGGCGGTATGAATCAGAAAATCGAGGAGCTCGGGATCGACCGCTCCGGCCAGTCCGTGCGGATCAAGCACGGCCCAGTCCAGGGATTTGATCAGATAGTCGCCAGCGCTCGCGCGGAAGTCGGAATCTATCATGACGTTGATCTGGGCCGCCTTCTGGTTTGGTTGAACGTAGGCCGACGGCGCACGCGCCGCGCCTTGCTGCATAGTCATCGGTACAGGTGTCCGCGGGATGCGGCTGACAGGGAGGGCATACCGCTACTGAACCAGCGCCTGGCGCTGGGCTTCATCCAGCGACTGGATCTGCGCCGCGGTCATGGCCGCCACCTGTTCATCGGTCAGCGCCGCGATGTGCGCGGCGCTCAGACGATCAAGCTGGCTGGCCGCCAGGCCGGCGATCTGGGTGGGCGCAAAGAGGGCCATGTCGGTGATGGTCAGCGCGTCCAGCACGCCCTCCGACAGTCCTGGCATCTGCAGGCGCGTCATGGCCATCACCTGTGCGGACGTAAGGCGCCCAAATTCGGTGGCCGACAATTGCCGCAGTTGGGTCAGGCTGAGGCCCTGTATCTGCGTGGCTCCAAGAAAGCCGATCTGGGTGGCGTCCAGCTGCCCGATGCTGGTGGCCGCCAGCGCGCGCACCTGCACCTGGGACAGGGCGCGGATTTGGGTCTCACCCAGGGCCGCCATCTGGCCAGCGGTCAGCTGGGCCAGTTGGCTGGCGGCGAGACCACGGACCTGGGTCGCGTCCAGATCGCCCAGTTGCGTGGCGCTCAGGCCCGCGAAGCTGGTGAGCGAAAGCGCGCCCAGCTGGGCGCCCGTGAGGGCGCCGATCTGGGTGGTGGTGAACTCGGCGAAGTCCGCCGCCGCCAGCCCCCGCAACTGCGCGGCCGTCAGACCCCTGATCTGGGTCGCATCGAGCCAGCCGACCTGGGTGCTGGTCAGTTGGGCGAACGCCTGGGCGGTCAGGGCCGACAGCTGACTGGCCTTGAGCCCCCCGATCTGTGTCCTGTCGAGATCACCGAACCTGTCGGAGCCCAAGGCCGCCAGCTGCGGCGATGTGAGACCTGACAATTGCTCGGGGCCAAACCTTGCAAGCTCGGCGGCGGGGATGGCCTTCAGCGTGGTGACCGACAGCGCGCGCACCTGTGAGGCGGTCAGCGCCTGCAACTGGGTGTCGGCTAGGGCCGCCAGTTGCGGGGCGCTCAAGGCCGTGAGTTGGGCCGCGGTCAGGGCGGCGATCTGGGTTGGGCCAAATTCGGCCAGGTCCGTGGCGGCCAGGGCCTTGATCTGCTGGGCGGTCAGGCCGCGGATCTGGCTGGCCTCCAGCGAAGCCATCTGGGTCTGGGTCAGCGAGCTCAACTGCCCGGGCCGCAGCCCGCCAAGCTGCGCCGCCGTCAGCCGGTCCAGGTTGGCCGCATCGAGCATGGACAGAGACGGCAAGCCGCTCAATTGCCCTCCGCTCAGAGCCCTAAGCTGCGTGTTGCTGAATTTCGCGACGCCGGTCGCGTCCAGAAGCGACAGTTGCGTGGGCGCCAGGGCCTGGATCTGCGGTGCGCTCAGGGAGCCCACCTGCCCCGCATCGAGGGCGGCGAAGGCGGTGGCCGACAGACCCTTGATCTGGGAGGGCGCGAGCGCCGCGATCTGGGTGGGGCCAAGATCGGCGATCCGGGTCGCGGACAACCCGGCAAGCTGCGAAGCGGCGAGCGCCTTGAGCTTTGTCGCGTCCAGCGCCTGCATTTGGGCGCTGTCCAGGCTGTTGAGGTTGGTCGCCGACAGCGCAGCCAGTTGCGCGCCGCTGAAGGCGGCCAACTGCTCATCGTTGAGGCCGCCGAAAGCGGTGGCGTCTAGGGAGCGTATCTGAAGCGCGGTCAGGCCCTTGACCTGTTCAAGGCTCAGACTGGCCAACTGCGTGGCGCTGAACTGGTTGAGAGCGGCGGTGGACAGTCCGGCGATCTGCCGGGTCGAAAGGGCGTCGAGCCAAGCCTCGTCCATGACCGACGCGGCGGCTGCGCCCAGGACGCCCAATTGCGCGGCTGACAGGGCCTGGATTTGGGTCGCAGCGAACTCGCCCAGGTCGGTGACCGACAGGCCGGCCATCTGGCCGGCGGTGACGCCGCGCATCTGGGCCGCGCCCAACGCCTGGACCTGGGTGCGGTCAAGGGCTGAAAGCTGCGTGGCGCTGAGGGCGGTGACCTGCGTGCCCAGGAGCGAGGCGATCTGGGAGACGCCGAGCTCGGCCAGATCAGTCTCGGTCATCGCGCGAAGTTGGCCAGCCGTGATGCCGCGCATCTGGCTGGCGTCCAGTCCGCGCACCTGGGTGGCGTCGAGGCTCAGCAGGTTCGTCGTCGATAGGGCGCCGAGCTGGGCGCCGGTCAGGGCCGATACCTGGGTGGCGTCAAGCCGCTCAAACGCGCCGGCGTCCAAGGCGCGCACCTGGCTGGTCGACAGCCCCCTGATCTGGGACACGTTCAGCCAGGAGACCTGGGTCTGGCTCAAGCCAGCAAAGGCGGTCGGCGACAGCCCCTGAATCTGGCTGGCCGGCAGGGCGCGGACCTGGGTCTCGTCGAGCGTTGCGAGCGTCGCGCTGCTTAGAACCTTTAGCTGCGCGGCGGTCAGTCCGCCGATCTGGTCGGCGCCAAACCTTGCGATGTCGGCCGCCGTCAGGACGGCCAGCAAACTGGGCGAGATCGCGCGCATCTGAGCGCCGCCGAGGGCGCGCACCTGGGTCTGATCGAGCCCGGCCAGCTGCGTGCTGCTGAGCGCCGCAACCTGACCCGCTGTGAGCGCGGCAATCTGGGTGGTCCCGAACTCGGCCAGGTCGCCGGCGCCCAGCATCCGCAGTTGCGTCGCCGTCAGACCGCGCACCTGGGTCGCGTCCAGGGACATCATCTGGGTCAGCGATAGCGACTGCAGGTTGGTCCCCGACAGGGCGCCGAGTTGGCCGCCGGTCATCGCCGAAACCTGGGTGGTGGTGAACTCGGAGAAATCGGCGGCGCTCAGGTCTTTCATCTGGACGGCGGTCAGGCCCCTGATCTGGTCGCTGTCGAGCAGGCCAATCCGCGTGGCGTCCAGTTGCGACAGCGCCATGGCAGTCAGCCCCGCCAGTTGGCGAGCGCTCAGGGCGTCCAGCTGGGTGGCCACCAGGGCGTTGATCGCCGTGTCCGCAAGTCCTGATAGCTGCTGGCCCGACAGAACGGCCAGTTCACCCGCGTCGAGGCCAGCGATGCGAGTGGTGTCGAACCCGCGCATCTGGTCGGCCGCGAACACCTTCAGCTGGGCCACCGAAAAGGACACCGCCGAATCCAGATGCGGTATCTGGGCGGCCTTGAGCCCTTTGACCTGCGCTGTGGAGAGCGCCTCGACCTGCGCCTGGGACAGCTCGCCGATGGCGGTGGCGCTCATGGCGCTCAGCTGCGAGGTCGATAGCAGCCTCATGTCGGCCGCCGTCAGGCTCTGGGCCTCGGTGGCCGAAAGGGCGCTGAACTGGGCCAGGGAGTACTTGATGATCGGTGAGACCATTTCCCCTCCCTTCCCTCAAGCCGCAGCGTCCAACCAGCACATGGCCAGATTCGGCCCGCGGACTCTACTCATGGCTGAGGTTGATTGCCGCCGCGCGCAACGGGCAAGCCACCGGCGAGGCTTTGCGCGCAGGCCATCTCCGAGCGCGGTTGGCCCCACCCGGGAGGGTCTAGATCCCCTCGCCCATGCTGGTTTCACGACCAGGCGCGCGGGCGACGTGGATGCCGCATTCGGTCTTCTCCTGACCCTGCCAACGGCCGGCGCGCACGTCCGCGCCGGCCTCAACCGGTTTGGTGCAGGGCCAGCAGCCGATCGACGGGAAACCGTTCGCCACCAGTGGATGGGCCGGCAGTTCATGCTTGGCCGCATAGGCGTCCAGTTCGGCCTTGGACCAATTGGCCAGCGGGTTGAACTTCACCTGCGACCCTGCCTCTTCGACCACCGGCAGGTGCAGCCGATCGCCGCCGTGGAACCGCTTGCGGCCGGTGATCCAAGCCTCGAACCCGCCCAGCGCTTCATCGAGCGGGCGCACCTTGCGGATGTCGCAGCAGGCGTCGGTGCTGGTCTTCCAAAGATTTGACGCCGGATCCTTGAGCGCCAGATCAGCGAACTTGGGGCGCAAGTCGCGCACGTCAGTCAGGCCCAGGCGCTCGGCCAATTGCCTGCGGTAGTCGAGCGTCTGACCAAACAGCATGCCGGTGTCCAGGAACAGGACCGGAATCTTGCGGGTGATCTGGGCCGCGATGTGCAGCAACACCGCAGACTCCGCCCCGAAAGAAGAGACCAGAGCCAGCTTGTCGCCATAGACGGCCCAGGCGGCCTCGAGCACCCGTTGGGGCGGCGCGTCGCGCAGATCGGCGTTCAGCCGCGCGGCGAAGGAATGGGGATGCTCGCGGTCGAAGGCCATGGTCAGGCCCTTTCCTCGAAGGCCGGCGCGCGGTCGTCGGCGGCGCGCTGGTACACATGCCGGAACCGCCCGGCGGCCTTCCCCCACTCCTGTGCATTGGAGCCGTCCGACGGCTCGAAGGCGTCGAACCCGCAGCGGACCATGAAACCAGCCTGCTCGCGGAACACGTCCCCCACCGCCCTCACCTCGCCCGTGAATCCCAGACGTTCGCGCAACAGCCGGGCGCTGGTGAAGGCGCGGCCGTCGCGAAATTTCGGGAAGGCCAGGG
Source organism: Caulobacter sp. NIBR2454 (assembly GCF_027474405.1). GTDB lineage: Bacteria > Pseudomonadota > Alphaproteobacteria > Caulobacterales > Caulobacteraceae > Caulobacter. The sequence goes on along the minus strand of NZ_CP114871.1, from coordinate 1,160,274 downwards.
CCACCACTGACAGGCGCGGCAGGTCATAGGCCAGGTCCTCGACCGCCTGATCGCTCTCCAACCGAACCCCCACCTTGCGGCCGGCGGCCAGCAGGGCTTCGCCTTCGGCCTGGAACCGGGCGTGGGACAAGATCACCGCGTCGGCATTGGGCGCGTCGTCCTCGTCCGCCACATGGACGAAGTCGTTGTCGATCTCGGCATAGCCGGCGTCGGTCAGCTTAATGAGCGTCGGCATAGACGGCCTCCTTGAACGGGGCCATGCCGATGCGGCGGAAGGTGTCGAGGAAACGCTCCTCGCCCTCGCGCACTGACAGGTACTTCTCCACCAGAACGTCCACCGCGCCCGCCACCTTGTCGGCAGGCAAGGCCGGGCCGAGAATCTGGGCGATGCTGGCGTCCTCGGCGCCGGAGCCGCCCAGCGAGAGCTGGTAAAACTCCTCGCCCTTCTTATCGACGCCCAGCACACCGATGTGGGCGACGTGGTGGTGGCCGCAGGCGTTGATGCAGCCGCTGATCTTGATCTTCAGTTCGCCGACCTTCTCGGCGTAGTCGGCGTCGGCGAATTTCTCGGCGATATGCTGAGCCACCGGGATCGCGCGGGCGTTGGCCAGGGCGCAATAGTCCAGACCCGGGCAGGCGATGATGTCAGACGCCAGGTCGATATTGGCCGTGGCCAGACCCGCCTTTTGCAAGGCCGCATGCACCACCGGAACGTCGTCCAGCTTCACGTGCGGCAGCACCAGGTTCTGGGCGTGGGTGACGCGCAGGTCGTTGAGGCTGTAGCGCTCGGCCAGGTCGGCGGCGATATCGAGCTGATCGGCCGTGGCGTCGCCCGGCGTCTGGCCGATCGCCTTCAACGAAACCTCGACGATGGCGTAGCCGGCTTTCTTGTGCGGCTTGACGTTGTTGCGCACGAACCGGGCGAAGGCGGGATCAGCGGTCTTGGCCGCATCGAACGCCGCCGACGTCGCCGGCAGGGTCTCGAAGGGCGTGGAGGCGAAGGCGCCGCGGATGCGGGCCAGTTCGGTGTCGGGCAGGTCGGCGCGGGCGGCGTCGATCTTGGCCCACTCTTCCTCGACCTGACGGCCGAATTCCTCGGCGCCCAGGGCGGCGACCAGGATCTTGATCCGGGCCTTGTAGATGTTGTCGCGCCGTCCGTAGCGGTTGTAGACGCGCAGCACCGCCTCCAGGTAGCTCAGCAGGCGCGACGCCGGCAGATGCTCCTTGATGGTCGGACCGACATAGGGCGTACGCCCCTGCCCGCCGCCGACGATCACTTCAAAGCCGAGCGAGCCGTCGCGACCGCGACGGGCCACCAGGCCGATGTCATGCACACGCGCCGCCGTGCGGTCCTTGGGCGCGGCGGTGATGGCGATCTTGAACTTGCGCGGCAGGAACGAGAATTCCGGATGCAGCGTCGACCATTGGCGGATCACCTCCGACCACACGCGCGGATCATCGACTTCGTCGGCGGTGGCGCCGGCATAGGGGTCGGACGTGACGTTGCGGATGCAATTGCCGCTGGTCTGGATGGCGTGCAGGTCCACCTCGGCCAGTTGGTCGAGGATGTCTGGCGCGTCGCCCAGCTTGATCCAGTTGAACTGGATGTTCTGGCGGGTGGTGAAGTGGCCGTAGCCCTTGTCGTAGCGGCGGGCGATATCGGCCAGGCGGCGCGCCTGCGCCGCGTTCAGCGAGCCATAGGGGATCGCCACCCGCAGCATGTAGGCGTGCAGTTGCAGATAAAGGCCGTTCATCAGCCGCAGAGGCTTGAACTGATCCTCGCTCAGCTCGCCGGCGAGGCGCCGCGCCACCTGGCCGCGGAACTCCGCGGACCGGTCAGCCAGGAATTCCTTATCGAGGGCGTCGTACAGATACATCGGCTCCCTCCCTCTACTTTCTGCGGATCAGGTCGAGACGACCGGTGGAGCGGGCCGCGCCGGAGGCGTGCTGCAGGGCCTCGATGGCGTCGCCGCCCTCGGACTGCTTGCCGTGGCCCAGCTCATTGGTGGGGCCGAGCGCGCGAATGCGCTCGCGATAGCTGACCGGGGCCAAGCCCGCGCCCGCCTCGACGACGTCGATCAGATAGGGCTCGACGATCACGGTGGGCTGGCTCTTGCCGACGGCCACGGCGGCCTCGCCTGGCTCGATCTCGGTGAACAGCTCAGCGTCGGCGAAGCGCTCGACCCACTGGCCGGCCTTCCAGAACACGACCTCGCCATCGATCAGGCGGTTGGCGGTGAGTACTTTCATGCGCCCACGCTCCGGCTGGACAGGAGGGGTTGGACGATCTCGGACGCGCCGGCGGCGGCGAGGGCCATGGCCTCGCCCACCATCAGGAGGGCCGGACCGGCAAGCCCGGCCGCGACGGCGGGAAGTTGGCCAAGCGTGGTGACGATACGCTGCTCGTCGGCGCGGCTGGCGTTGACGACGACCAGCGCGGGCGTCGCCGCCGAGCGACCGGCGCCCGTCAGGCGATCGGCGATCACGCCGGCGGTCGACAGGCCCATATAGATGACGACCGTGTGGTTGGGACGCGCCAGGGCCGCCCAGTCCAGATCGGGTTCGCCATGTGCGGCATGGCCCGTGACGAAGGTCACCGCCTGGGCCGCGCCGCGATGGGTCAGGGGCGCGCCAGCCGAGGCGCCGGCGGCCAGAGCGGCGGTGACGCCGGGAATGACGGCGCACTCGACGCCCGCCGCACGGCAGGCCTCAAGCTCCTCGCCGCCGCGGCCGAAGATGAAGGGGTCGCCGCCCTTGAGGCGCACCACCGACAGACCCTCCTGGGCCAAGGCCACCAGCAAGCGGTTGATCTCGTCCTGCGGCAAGGTGTGGCGCGACTTGCGCTTGGCCACATCGATGCGTCGGGCGGCGGACGAAGCGAGATCGAGGATTTCGGGAGAGACCAGGCCGTCGTGGACGATCACGTCAGCGGCTTGCAGGGCTTTCAGCGCCTTGATCGTCAGCAGTTCTGGGTCGCCGGGACCGGCGCCGACCAGGACCACGCGGCCCGTGACGCGAGTGTTCGAAGGCCCGCCGCGGAGGACGACGAGCCGGCCGGGCTTTGCGGGGGAAGCGCCCTGGCGGGACATGAGGCTTTAGGTCCTCTATAAGCTGGCTCCTGGAATCGCCTGCGGGGCAGACCCGAAGATCCGCCCCGCAGCCCCCGCGAGCGAAAAGGGCCGATACGCCAGCGGGTGGTTGCAAATTGATCCGCGAGGGTCCAATTCGCAAACGAGGTCTTCTGCCGGGGCGTTCAGTAAAACTCATGGAAAAAAGCACCGAGAGACGGCGCCTGCCGCCCCTGAACGCCCTGCGCGCATTCGAGGCCGCCGCACGCCATCTGAACTTCAGCCGCGCCGCCGATGAGCTGTCGGTGACGCCCGGCGCGGTCTCGCAGCAGATCCAGAACCTCGAAGACTATGTGGGCGCGGCCTTGTTCAAGCGCACGCCCAAGGGGCTCCTGCTGACTGACGCGGCGCAGACCGCCCTGCCGGCCCTGCGCGAGGCCTTCGATCGTCTAGCAGAAGCGGCCAGCCTTCTGACCGCAGCCGTGGATGGCCGCCGCCTCAGCCTGACCGCCGCCCCCTCCTTCGCCGCCAAGTGGCTGGTCCCACGCCTTGGCAAGTTCGAGGAGGCGCAACCCCAGGTAGACGTATGGCTGTCGGCCGGCATGGAGGTGGTGGATTTCGCCGCCGGGGAAGTGGACCTGGCCATCCGCTACGGCGCCGGCCGCTATCCGGGGCTTGAGACCATCCGCCTGCTCAGCGAGACCGTGATTCCCGTGGCCAGCCCGGACCTGCTGGCTCAGAACCCGCTGAACGATCCGAGCGATCTGGCGCGCCACATCCTGCTGCACGACGGCTCGCCCGACGCCGACGACTCCTGCCCCGACTGGGCCATGTGGCTGGCGGCGCGGGGCATCAAGACTGTGGATGGCGCGCGCGGGCCGCGCTTCAACCAGTCCAGCCTGGTGATCGAGGCGGCCGCCAACGGTCGCGGCGTCGCCCTGGCCAAGCGCACCCTGGCGCAGGCCGACCTGGAGTCGGGTCGGCTGGTGACGCCTTTCGAGATCGCCACCGCCGTGGACTTCGCCTATTACGTCGTCCATCCCAAGGCCAAGGGACGGCTGCCTCAGGTGAAGGCCTTCGTCTCCTGGCTTCTGGAGGAGGCCGCCGCCCATGAGGCGGCGCTCCGCACCCTCGACAACGGCGCCGGTATCTAGAGACTTCATGCCCCACGACATCCTCAGCGCGACCGACCCCCGGCCAGCGCCCGCCGACTGCACGACCATGGCCGATGTGCGCCAGGGCGTTGACGCCCTCGACCGGGCCCTTGTCCTGATGCTGGCCGAGCGTCAGCGCTATATGGACGCCGCCGCGCGGATCAAGCCGAACCGCAACGCCGTCCACGACCGCGCCCGCATCGAGGATGTGGTGACCAAGGTAAAGGCCGCCGCCCGCGAGGCTGGTCTGTCGGAAGCCATCGCCGAGCCGGTTTGGCGCCAGCTGATCGACCGCTGCATCGCCTACGAATTCACCGTCTGGGACAAGACCCGCGAGGGTTAAAGCTCAGGCCTTCAGCGATCTTAGCGCCATCTCATGGCGATAGGCCGCCACATCCATCAACGCCGCCGCCAGGGCGTCCTTGACGGCTCCGATTCCCGCGGGACCGATGGCCTCGGCGCGCTCGCAAGCATCGCCCAAGGCGAAGGCCCCCACACCCCGCGCCGCGCCCTTGATGGTATGCACGGCGTCGATCCACTGGTCGCCATCGGTGTCCAGCAGCGCGCTCCAGATCTCCGCCTGCTCACAAAAGAGCGCCAGAACCTCCTCGATCACTCCCAGATCTCCCGCCGCAAACCCCTCCAGATAAGGAAAATCGACCGCTCCGGTTAGGTCTCGACGCGCCATGTAAACCGCCCTTGCCAAGCGAAAGTTTTCGAGTATGTTCCGCGCCTCGCTGACGGGCCGCAGGGCCTGAAGACGGACGTGGGTGTATAGCTCAGTTGGTAGAGCAGCTGACTCTTAATCAGCGGGTCGTAGGTTCGAATCCTACTACACCCACCACTTCCTCCACACATCGCTGAAGACTGACGAAACCGCTGCTGAACTTGGTTTGCGGCGGCTTCGTCGTCAGCGCCCAATGGCGGGCAGCACATGCTCGGTGATCAGCGAATCGGTGACGTCGTGCGGGTTGCGAACTCTGAAGTTCTCGGTCGTCACCACGACCACCGCCTCCAGATCGGGGAACACGATCACCTTGTTGCCGCCGCTGCCCGACATCATCCAGGCCTTGTGCGCGACTTCGCCGACCTTGTAAGTCGGCAGCCAGACCAGATAGCCGTAGTCGCCACGATCGGGGGACACGCTGGCATGTGGGGTGGTCATCGCCTTCACCCAGGCTGGCGGCAACACCTGGCGGCCCTCCCATCGACCGCCATCAAGCAGCAGCCGTCCCAGCGCCAGGAGATCGCGGCTGCGCAGGCCAAGGCCGCCGCCGCCCATGGCTAGGCCCGTGGGCGATCCTTGCCAGCGCTCACCCTCGATTCCGAGCGGAGCGAACAGGGCGTCGTGGGCGAAGGCAGGCAACGGCTGGCCGGTCGCCTTCTGAACCACCGCGCCGAGGGTGACGACCCCGGCCGTGCAATAGCTGAACGAGCGGCCATAGGGCGAATCCTGCGGCTTGAGCGTCCATTCGGGAAAGCCCTTGATCGGCAGGTCGAGGGCGAACTTGGCCCAGTCCTCGATCAGGTACATCCGCTCCTCGTTGCCGCGCGAGAACGAGTTGGAGTCATCGCACTCCAGCAGCGAACTCATGGTCAGGAAGTCCTCGACCGTGATGCGCGACTTGCGCGGGTCCGGGTGCTCGAAAGGCCCGGGGATGAACGGAGCGACCGGGACGTCCACGCCCTTGAGGTCGCCACGCGCGATAGCGGCGCCCACCAGCATCGCCGTGACCGTCTTGGTCACCGAGCGGGTGTTGCGACGCGCCTGCGCGCCCCCCTCGTCGAAATAGGCCTCATGCACCATCCGGCCGCGCTGGGCGATCAGGACGCTGGTGATCTTCTGGAACTTGCCGTCGCGGATTTGCGCATCCATGGCCGCCAGCCCTTCAGCGGCGACCACCGGACTGACCGGTGTTGTAGGCGGTGATTGCGCGCCAGCTGGCGCGGCCAGAAGGATTAGACCAAGCGCGGCGGTAACCAGAAGACGCATATGGATTCCCCGATGTGACTGGCGTTCGCCATAGCGCCGGCCCGACGCGACATCTTGAACAGCTGAAACCGCTCAGGCGAAAGCGGCGCGATACCGGGCAGGAGGCAACCCATAGATGGCGCGAAAATCGCGCGTCAGATGGCTCTGGTCCGCGTAGCCGGCGACGATAGCGGTCTCCACCAAATCTCGTCCGCGGGCGATCAAATCCGCAGCCCTGTCCGCGCGCGCCAGACGGATCGCGGTTGCGGGTGAGCGGCCAAAGTGACGCCGGTAGCGGCGGGCCAGGCTGACGGGATGCACACCGACCTGGCGGGCCACTTCACGCACCTCAAGCCCTGCCTGACAGGAAAGATCGCCGATCATCTCGTCGGCCAGCAACAGCCAGTCCGGCGCCGGATCCTCCTCCAGCTCGGCCGCCGTCAGCACAGCGCCGGCCATTTCAAGCACCAAACCCTCCACGGCGATCTCATCACCATCGGCGAGGCGCGCGAGCCTCCCAACTAGCCGACGGGCCGCCGCGCCCGCGCAGTGCTCCCTCAAGCGCAGCGGGTCGCCCTGGGCGGCTCCCTGGGGCGGCATGAAACTGACCGACAAGAAGCGGCCGCCAGGCCTTTCGAAGGAATCGCGATGCTCCACGCCCGGCGGATTCCAGACCAGCGCTCCCGGCCCGAACGCGACGCCGCGCGGCGTGCGGGCGTCGTGAGCGAGGCTGTGGTAGCCGCCGTCGAGCGCGAGGACGAAGTGAGCGTCCTCATGGATATGGGTGTGGACGCCTTCGGGCGGCAGGCTCGCCCGCCAGAGCCCCACCTTGAAACCCGCAACCTGGATGGCGCGGGACCGGTCGCCCAGGAAGGCGCCAGAGGAAAAGGACGGAGCAGCCATACCCTAGACTATCAGCCCATTGAGCGCGGCAAAGCCAGCAAGGCGACGCTTCACAACCACGCTCCGCCGAAGGACAGTAGCGCCAGCCAGCGCTTGCGAAACGCGAGCCTTATTGCACAAGGACGGTTTTGATGCCCCCGCCAAATGACCGCCGACGCTTCATCAAGACGGTTGGCGCCGCCGCCATGGCCGGCTGGGCCCTGCCCGCCTCAGGCGCCGCCGCCCACGTCGCGTCGCGGCCAAAGGTGCTTCGGCTGCAGCCGCGCCGGATCGACTCTGCTCTGGATCAGATGGTGGCCGCCGGCCGGGTGGCGGGAGCCTCGGCCCTGATCTGGCAGGGCGGCCGCGAGCGATATTTCCACGCCACAGGTTTCGCGGACCGGGAGGCTCGCCGCCCCCTGGACCGGCGCACGCTGTTTCAGATCTATTCGATGACCAAGCCCGTCACCGGCGTGGCGCTCATGCAGCTTTGGGAGCAGGGCCGGTTCCATCTGGACGATCCGATCGCGCGCTATCTGCCCCAATTCGCGCAGATGCAGGTCGACCGCGGCGCGGGCGGCTTGAGCCCCGCGAGCCGCCCGGTTCTTATCCGCGATCTGCTACGGCACACCGCAGGCCTGTCCTATGGCTCCGGCGAGACGGCGGCCGACCTGGCCTACAAGCGGGCCGATCCGCTCAATCCCGCCAATGACCTCGCCGAGGCGGGGCGCCGCCTGGCCTCGCTGCCGCTGCTGGCCGATCCTGGCGAAATCTGGAGCTACAGCGCCGCCGTCGATGTGCAGGCGCTGCTGGTGGAGACCCTGGCGGGCGAGCCCTTCGAGGCTCATGTGCGCCGTCGCGTGCTCGAGCCGTTGAAGATGGCCGATACGGGCTGGACCCAGCCCGCCGCCAAGCTGGATCGCCTCGCGACTGTCTATGTGGGCGGACAGCAAGGCGGCCTCGTGCGCCAGTCCGATGAGCAGACCCGGGCCAACAACTTCGCCCCATCCCGACGCTTGACCATGGGCGGCGCCGGACTGGTCTCGTCCATCGACGACTACATGCGCTTTTGCCGGATGCTTCTGGCGGGCGGCACACTGGATGGCGCCAAGATCCTGAAACCCTCGACCATCCGGTTGATGGCCAGCGACCAGCTCGATCCGGCGATAACCTCACGCCACTTCCTGCCGAGCAAGGGTTCGGTCGGGTTCGGTTTCGACTTCGCCGTCCGGACCGCCCCGCCAGCCGATCCGGCGGAAAATCGCGGCGAGGTCGGCGAATTCTTCTGGGATGGCTACGCCTCGACCCTGTTCTGGATCGACCCGGCCAACGACCTGGCCGCCGTCTTCCTGGTGCAGCGCATTCCGTTTGATGGAACCTTGCACCATGACTTCCGAAATGCGGTCTATGGCGAGGCCTGACGGGCACCGACCCGTTGCTCCTCCACTACGACCATAGTGTTATTGGCCAGCGGCTCAGGTTGCGCCAGGACGGGGCGGCCGTCGGGCGCAAAGCCCCGGCCGCAAGGGGAGACGACAATTGACACCGCCGCACTCCGCCGCCGGCGGCGAACCGCGCCCATGGCCCGCTACGCCAGTGCGCATCGCCACTGCCGTCGCCCTGGCCGCGGCGATCTTCATCTTCGACACCTTCCGCGCCGAGACGTTCACTGTCGCCGTCCTCTACGTGGTGGTGATCATGCTCTCGATGACCTTCACGGGCACGCGCGGCGTGCTGATCGTTGGCGGCGCCTGCGGGGGCCTGACGCTCCTCAGCTATGGACTGGTCCACCACGGCGCCGTCGGCGGCGCCTTGGCGCGCTGCGCGGTGAGCCTGTCGGCCATCGCCATCACCACGACCCTCGCCGTCCGCTCGTTGCAGAGCACCGAAGCCCTGCGCGCACGGGAGCGCCGCTATCGGACGATCTTTGATTCCGCCGGCGCCATGCTGTGGGAGGAGGACTGGTCGCAAGTGCTTTCGCTTCTGCAGTCGCTGCGGACCCAGGGCGTCAGGGACCTGGCGCGGCACTTGGCGGATAACCCGCATATCATCGACGAGGCGTCCAGCAAGGCGCGCCTCATCGACGCCAACGAGGCCACGCTCAAGGTGCTCGCCGCGCCGGACAAGGCCTCGCTGCTGGCGGCGCAGGACGAGGTGCGGCAGGCGGCCACCAACGCCTTTTCCGAGATCCTCCAGGCCCTGTGGGAAGGGCGCGATCAGGTGCAGGCCGACACCTTCCTCAACACCCTCGACGGCCGCAGGATCGCCGTCCACTTTGTCCTCACCTTCCCCGCCGAAGGCCGCGAACAGGGTTGGGCGATGGGCAGCATCTTCGACGTCAGCGAGCGTAACCGGGCCCAGGAAGCCTTGATGGAGGCCCAGAGCGCCCTGGCCCACGTCAGCCGGGTGACCGCGCTTGGCGAACTGACCGCGTCGATCGCCCACGAGGTCAACCAGCCCCTCGCCGCCATCGTGACCAACGGCCAGGCCACCTTGCGCTTCCTCGATCTTGACCCGCCGCCCTTGGATGAAGTGCGTGAAGGCGTACGCCAGAGCGTGGCTGACGCCGACCGGGCCAGCGCCGTCGTGGCGCGGCTACGCGCCCTCGCCCGCAAGAGTCCGCGACAGACGGAGCCGGTCGATCTGGGCGTTCTGGTGGAGGAGACAGTCCGGCTTGTGGAGCGCCAGTGTTCGCAAAACCAGGTGACCATGGCGCTGGACCTTGCCCACGAAGGGCCTGGCCCGCTCGGCGACAGGATCGAGCTGCAGCAGGTCCTCCTGAACCTGATGCTGAATGGGGTACACGCCATGGAGGCCGTCGAAGGCCGCGAGCGGCGTCTGACGGTCTCAACCTGGCGCCGCGACGACCGGGCGGGCGTGTCCGTGACCGACACCGGCGTCGGCCTGGGCTCCGATGGCGCGATGCGCCTGTTCGACGCCTTCTATACGACCCGTCCAGACGGCCTGGGGATGGGGCTCTCCATCTGCCGTTCCATCGTCGAGACCCACGGCGGGCGGATCTGGGCTGGCGACAATCCAGAGCATGGCGCCACATTCAGCTTCGAACTGCCCGTCGGAGAAAGAGCATGAACGCGTCGCAGTCGTGCGTGCTGGTTGTGGACGACGACAACGCCCTGCGCGAGGCGCTCGGCAGGCTGTTTCGCAGCGTTGGCCTGTCCGCACAGTTGTTCAGCTCCGCCGCCGAGCTGATTCAAGCGCCCTTTCCCGACGGTCCGACCTGCCTTGTGCTGGACGTGCGTATGCCGGGCCTGAGCGGGCTCGACCTGCAGAGCCAGCTGTCGCGTCAGGGCCGCAACGTGCCGATCGTCTTTATGACAGGTCACGGCGACGTGCCCATGTCGGTGCAGGCCATGAAGGCCGGCGCCGTGGACTTTCTGTCCAAGCCCTTTCGCGATCAGGAGATGCTCGACGCCGTCACCGCGGCGCTGGAGCGCGATCGTGTCTCCCGCCGCCTGGAAGCCTCCATGGACGTGCTGCGCGCACGCTTTGAGACGCTGACGCCTCGGGAGCGCGAGGTCTTCGCCCTGGTCGCCCGCGGCTTGCTCAACAAGCAGATCGCCCACGAGCTGGGCCTTGCCGAGGTCACCGTTAAGATCCACCGGGGCAACATGATGCAGAAGCTGGGCGCCCGCGGCGTAGTCGATCTCATCGGCATGGCCGACGAGCTTGGCGTGCGACGCTTGCGGCGCGACGATGGGACGAGGTGATATCGACAGCGTCGGTTACGACCACAGTATGATATCTCCCAACGCGGCTTTGACGCATTCAGAGTGGGTCGCAGTCTTCTTCCCGCGGCGTTGATTGGTTGCGTGCCCCCGTGTCCCCCTCTCCGCTCATCTGCGTCATCGACGACGATCCATCCGTGCGCGCCGCCACCGGCCGCCTCCTTCGCTCGCTCGGGTACAGCGTCCAGCTGTTCGCTTCGGCCGAAGCCTGGTTGGACGACCCGACCGTCGCCGCCCCCGCCTGCATCGTCAGCGACGTGCAGATGCCCGGCATGAATGGCCTGGAGCTGCTAGCGCGGCTGAGGGGTGAAGGCCGCGCCACGCCCATCATTTTCGTCACTGCCTTCCCGGACGAACGGCGTCAAAGACAGGCGCTGGACGGCGGCGCGCTGGGCTTCCTGACCAAGCCGTTTGATCAGGCCGAGCTCGCTTCGTTGGTCGCCCTAGCGCTTGGCCACGGCTGAGCGTCCATCCCCAAGACCGGATTGACTGACCTAGCGGCGCCCGACCTTCACTGACAGGATAAGCGCGCCCACGTCGCTAAGAACATCCAAAGGGCGCTCGGGAGAAGACGCCAATGGACGCCAGCCTCACTGGTCCGATGACCGCCATCCTGGCCCGCCAGAAGGCCGCCCACCTGCGTGACGGCGCGCCGTCGGCGCAACTTCGGGCCGAGCGTATCGAACGCTGCATCGCCTTGCTGGTGGACCACCGCCGCGACATCGAGGACGCCGCCAATCAGGACTTCGGCGCCCGCTCGCGCGACGCCACCGCCTTCACCGACATCGCCGCCTCGATCGGCGCGCTCAAGCACGCCAAGGCGAACGTGGCCAAATGGATGCGGCCCGAGAAGCGTAAGACCACCCCGGCCATCCTGGGGCTGTTCGGCGCCAAGGCCGAGATCCACTTCCAGCCCAAGGGCGTAGTGGGGGTGATCAGCCCCTGGAACTTCCCCGTCAACCTGACTTTCGCGCCCCTGGCCGGCGTGCTGGCGGCGGGCAACCGGGCGATGATCAAGCCGTCCGAGCACACGCCCGCCACCTCCGCCCTGATGGCCCAGATGTTCGGCTCGGTGTTTTCGGAGGAAGAGGTCGCGGTGATCACCGGGGGACCTCAGATCGGCGAGGCGTTCACCCACCTCCCCTTCGACCACATCCTGTTCACCGGCGCGACCAGCATCGGCCGCCATGTGATGCGCGCGGCCGCCGAGAACCTCGTCCCCGTGACCCTGGAACTGGGCGGCAAGAGCCCTGTGATCTTGGGACGCTCCGCCGATATGGCCACCGCCGCCGCCAGGGTGATGAACGGCAAGACCCTGAACGCGGGCCAGATCTGTCTAGCGCCCGATTATGTGCTGGCGCCGCGCGACAGGCTGGACGCCTTTGTGGACGAGGCGACCAAGTCCGTCGCCCGCATGTTCCCGACCATCCGCGACAACCCCGACTACACCGCCCTCGTCTCCCAGCGGCACTACGACCGCATGCAGGGCTATCTGGACGACGCCCGCGCCAAGGGCGCGCGGGTGGTCGAGATCAACCCCGCCGGCGAGACCCTCTCGCAGCAGGAACATCGCAAGATCGCCCCGACCCTGATCATCGACCCCACCGACGACATGAAGGTCATGCAGGAGGAGATCTTCGGCCCGCTCCTGCCGGTGAAGACCTATGACCGGATCGACGAGGCGGTTGACTACATCAACGCCCACGACCGCCCGCTCGGCCTCTACTATTTCGGCGCCGATGCGGCCGAGCAGGACACGGTGCTGTCAGAAACCACCGCCGGCGGCGTCACGATCAACGATGTGATCTTCCATGTGGCGCAGGAGAACCTGCCCTTTGGCGGTGTCGGTCCGGCGGGCATGGGCAGCTATCACGGCGTGGACGGTTTCCGGGAATTCAGCCACCGCAAGTCGATCTTCACGCAGATCAAGAAGGACATCGGGCCGTTGAAGATGCTGCGCCCGCCCTACGGCGACGGCATGCGCAAGTACGTGGACGGCCAAATCAAGCGCTAGCCCGCGCGGCCGTATTCCGCCGCCAGGCCTTCGACAATCACGCCAAGCGGTTCGACGGCCTTGACCCCGCCCACCCCGTGGCCGGCCGACCAGACGTCGCGCCAGCGCTTGGCGGCGGCGTCTTCTGGCGCACCCAGGTTCATCTGCGCCTTCTCGCCCATCTGGTCGGGATCATAGCCGGCGGCGATCAGGCTGGGCCGCAGCCAGTTGGCGTAGGCGCCGGTCAGGGCCGCCGAGCAGACGATGTCCTCGGCCGTCGCCTCGATCAGCATCTGCTTGTAGGCGGGGTCAGCCAGGCTTTCGCCGCAGGCGATCAACCGCGTGCCCAGATAGGCGAAGTCTGCGCCCAGGGTCGCGGCGGCCCGGACCGCCTGGCCCGTGCCGATGCCGCCGCCCAGCACGATGATCCCGTCGAAAAACTCGCGCACCGCCGGAGCGAAGGCGAAGCCTGCGATCTGGCCGGTGTGACCACCCGCGCCCGCCGCGACCAGCACCAGTCCGTCCACCCCGATGGAGGCGGCCTTCCTGGCATGCTTGAGCGAATTGACGTCGGCCAGGACGATGCCGCCGTAGGACTGAACCGCCTGGACTATCGGCGCCGGGCTGCCCAGGGCGGTGATCACCACCGGAGGCTGATGCTTCATCACCAGCGCCATCTCGTCCCGCAGCCGGGCGTAGGTCGGATGGACCATGATATTCACCGCCCAGGCGGGACCGTCGGCCGGAATTTCCGCCTTGATGCGGATCATCCATTCGTCGAGCACGTCGAGGGTACGGGCGTTGTTGGCCGGGAAGGAGCCGATGATCCCCGCCCGGCAGGCGGCGATGGCCATGTCTGGGCCAGAGACCAGAAACATGGGCGCGGCGATGGCCGGAATGCGCAGACCCTGCTGAAGCTTCTCACGCGGCGTCAAAGGCGCTCTCCCCTTGTCAGGCGGTTCACCCGCCATGTAACTTGCGTTACGAGACTTACCAAGACGGCATGCAAGGCCGCAAGCGGGGAGACAGGAAATGACCGAGGTCTATGTCTATGACGCGGTGCGCACCCCGCGGGGCAAGGGCCGGCCAGGCGGCTCGCTTTCCACGATCCCGCCGGTGGAGCTCGTCGCTCAACTGGTGAAGGCGCTGGAGGCCCGCAACGGTCGTGAGGCGATCCATGCCGCCGGGGCCTTCATCCTGGGCTGCGTGACCCAAGTCGGCGCCCAGGGCGGGCACATCGCACTCGCTTCGCGCATTCGCGCCGACCTGCCCGACGACGTGCCGGTTCTGACCGTCAACAACTTCTGCGTCTCGGGCCTTTCGGCCGTTGCGGACGCTGCCCGGCGCGTGGCGTCCGGCGAGGCGGAGCTGGCCCTGGCCGGCGGCGTGGAGTCCATGTCCCAGGTCGAGTTCATGACCGACAAGGCCACCTACTACGCCGACATGGGGATGGCCTCAGCCATGGGCTGGTCGCCCGTGGGGGTCGCCGCCGATCTGCTGGCCACCACCGAGAACATCGACCGGGACGCCATGGACGCCGCCGTCCTGCGCTCGCATCAGCGCGCGGCGAAGGCCTGGGCGGATGGCCGCTATGCCGATCGGGTCGTGGCGATCACTCATCCGGACGGGGCCGTCGCCCTAGCCCATGACGAGAACATCCGTGATTTTGGCGACGGCGCGTCGCTCAAGAAGCTGCCGCCGGTATTCGCTCCCTTCGGCGCTGCTGGTTTCGACAACATCCTCCTAGCCCATCGTCCAGATGTGACCGAAGTCGCTCACCGCCACACCGTCGCCCACTGCCCGCCGATCTCTGACGGGGCGGCGATGATCCTGGTCGGCTCGAAGGCCGCAGGGGAACGCTGGGGTCTGACGCCGCTCGCCCGCATCCGTAGCGTGGCCGAAGCGGCGGGCGACCGCGTGATGCAACTGACCGCCGGCTTCACCGCTCTCGACAAGGCGCTGGATCGCGCGGGACTCGATCTGGGATCGGTCGGCGCCGTCGAGTTCATGGAGGCCTTCGCCGCCGTACCAGTGAAGTTGGAGCGCGACCGCTCGCCCGACATGGCCAAGCTCAACGTCAACGGTGGACACCTGGCCATGGGTCACCCCATGGGCGCCACCGGCGCGATCCTGCTGGGGACCCTGATCGACGTCATGCGCCAGACCAACGTGGAGACCGGCGTGGTCGCCGCCACCGGCGGGATCGGCGTCGGGGCGGCCATGGTGCTGGAGCGGACCTGACCGAATAAGCGCGCGGATCCCTTATCCGGCGACCGGCGAGGAAGGCCGCATTCGACCCAAGGCGTCGCCCGCTCCGCCGTGCCGGCGCGCGAAGTCCACGAACGCCTTGAAGGCGGCGGTCGGATTTCGCCGGCTTGGATAGTAGAGACTCAAAGGCGGCAAGGTGGGCGTCCAGTCTTCAAGAACCCGCACAAGGCGGCCTGCCTCGATGTCGTCTCGAACGTCCGATTCCATCGCCAGGGTTAGACCAACCGAAGCGAGGACGGCGGTGCGGGCAAGGCTCGCTTCATCGAGGGTGAGCGCGCCTTCGACATCGACATGAACTGACTGTCCGTCCTTCTCGAACGGCCAGCGGTAGATCGCGCCATTCGGCAATCGGACGCGCAAGCAAGAATGTCCGAGGAGGTCCTGGGGGACGATGGGTGTTCCCCGTGCTTCAAGATAGCTCGGCGAGCCGACAACGACATTGCGCCGGGCGAGCCCCAGCGGAAGAGCGATCATGTCCACAGGAACCAGGTCGGAGCTACGAACGCCGAAGTCGAAACCGCCCGCGACCACGTCCACCAGGCGACCCTCCGTGACAATGTCGATGTGGACCAGCGGGTGCTCCCGCTGGAACGGCAGGACGAGCGACGAGAAAATCTCCCGCGCGGCTGTCGGAAAGGCGTTGATACGCAGCGTGCCTGAGGGCGTCACCTGCCGGGAACGCGCGATGTTCATGGCCTCGTGGATGTCCCGCACAGCAGGCGCAACCTGCGCGACGAACTGTTCGCCCGCTTCCGTTAGGGAGACACTCCTCGTCGTCCGGTTGAAGAGCCGGACCCCGAGGGTGCGCTCCAGCTTGCCTACCGCGTTGCTGAGCGCGGTCGTCGACACGCCAAGCTCAAGCGCCGCCGTCCGGAACTTTCCGCGGCGCGCGACCGTCAGGACGGCATCCAGCTCCATCAGACCGCTCTGCCCCATTGTCCTGATTTCCGTGATGACACATCGCGATTTGTCCCGATTATCGCGCCGCATGTCCATCGCTAACTTGGCTTCATCAGAGTTGCAGCCAGCCAGAGCCGCGACCGCAGCCAAGAGGACAAGGACAATGTCGCTCGAACTTCCGCTTCCAATCGCAGACTATGTCGCGGCCAACGCACGGCTCGATATAGACGGCATGATGAAGCCCTTCGCCGCCGATGCCGTCCTGCTGGACAACGGCAAACGCTTCGCGGGCCAGGCAGAGATTCGCACCCTGCTCACGGAAATGGGGACCGACCTCAAAGCGATCTTCACCCCCGACACGATCCGTCACGACGATGGTCAGGTGGTCGTCGAAGGTCCGGCGCACGGCGATTTCAAGGGCAGCCCGATCCGCTTCACCTACCGCTTCGACCTCGACGGCGACGTCATCAAGGCCCTGGAGATCACGGCATGAGCGCCCCGGCGAATCCGCAAGAGTTCGCTGGCAAGCGCGTGCTCGTCAGCGGCGGGACCAAGGGTTTGGGCCGCGCCACCGTCGACCGCTTCCTGGCCGGCGGCGCGCGGGTCATCACCTCCGCCCGCGGAGCTCTTGACCCCATCGACGGCGTGGAATTCGTCCAAGCGGACCTGACGACGGCCGAAGGCGGTGAAGCCTTCGCCAAGGCGGCGCTCGATCGCTTGGGCGGCGTCGATATCCTGGTTCACGTGCTCGGCGGTTCGGCGACTCCGGGCGGCGGCTTCACAGCCCTGACGGACGAACACTGGCTTAGCGAACTGAACCTGAACCTTCTCGCGACGGTTCGTCTTGATCGCCTCCTCATCCCGCAGATGATCGAACGGGGCGCCGGGGCGGTGGTCCACGTCACCTCCATCCAGTCGGTCCTGCCTCTCCCGGACGCGACCACCGCCTATGCTGCGGCCAAGGCGGCGCTCCGGACCTACAGCAAGTCCATCTCCAAGGAACTCGGTCCCAAGGGCGTGCGGGTCAATACCCTGTCGCCCGGGTGGATCATGACCGAGGGGACCGGCGCGTTTCTCAAGCGCATCCAGGACGCCAACGGCGGCACGATCGAGGACGCCCGCCAACTGGTCCTGCACGGTCTCGGCGGCATTTCGATCGGTCGCGGAGCAGAACCCTTCGAGGTCGCCGAAGCCATCGCCTTCCTGGCCTCGGATCGCGCCTCTTCGATCCATGGATCGGAACTCACCGTCGATGGCGGAACGGTTCCGACCGTCTGACAGCAAAGCGGCCCCGACGTCCGCGCCGAGGAGCGGGCGCCGGGACCAGCCGATCTCGCCTAGTGCGTGAAGTCGCCCTTCACGCCCATTTCCGACAGCAGTTGGGCGCGGTCGTAATACTCACGCCATTCCTTGATGCGGCCGCCGCTGAATTCCATCACGCCGACCACCGGCACATCACCCTTGTGCCCCTTGTAGGAAAAGCGGTCGACGCGCTCGAGGAAGACGACCCCGTTGATGACGCCAAGATTGCGGGTGTCCAGAACGACGCCGCCGGCGTCCACACCCGCGCCCAGGCCCGCGATCCGCTGGTAGATCGCCTCACGGCCCTTCACCGGTTCGACCATCATCGAATGCAGGACGCCATCTTCGGTGAAGAGGTCGGCCACCTTGCGCCAGTTTTGATCTTTCCAGGCGGCGATCATCTCATTGACCACCGCCAGCTTGGCCGCGTCATCGGCAGGGGCCGCGCTTGCCGGCGCAGCCAGAGCCATCGCCAAAACCGCCGCACCCATGGCCAGCATCGCCTTCATGATCG
The DNA here is from genome assembly GCF_027474405.1 of Caulobacter sp. NIBR2454. Classification (GTDB taxonomy): domain Bacteria; phylum Pseudomonadota; class Alphaproteobacteria; order Caulobacterales; family Caulobacteraceae; genus Caulobacter. The sequence goes on along the minus strand of NZ_CP114871.1, from coordinate 1,142,475 downwards.
TCTCCCTAACTCGTTTATAGTCTCGTTATGAAAGTTATGAGCGACGAAGGCCGCGCCTGTCAAATGCGGGCTCTCCTAGTCACTATCTTGACAAGACCCACAACCCGGCGGAAGACTTTCTTAAAGCGACCCACCAAGGCGTCGCATAGAACATTAGGGGGACTAGATGACGCGTAACCGTATGGGACGGCTGTCGCTTTGCGCCGCATCGGCCGCTGCGGCCCTGACCGCCGGGGCCAGCTCAAACGCTTTCGCCCAGGCTGGCCAGATCGAAGAAGTGATCGTTACCGCCCGCAAGACCGAAGAGAACCTGCAGTCGGTTCCCGTGGCCGTCACCGCCATCGGCGCTGAGGCTCTGAAGGCCGGAGCCATCACCGACCTGTCTCAGATCGCCTCCCGCATTCCGAGCTTCACCTACCAGCAGCAGAACTCCATGGAGTCGGAGATGTTCATCCGCGGGGTGGGCTCGGTACGCCTGAACGGCGCCACCGCCGACCCCTCGATCGGCACCTTCCTGGACGAGGTCTATATCGGCCGTCGCGGCTCGGCCACGCCGCCGATCTTCGATCTGGCCCGCGTGGAAGTGCTGCGCGGTCCGCAAGGCACCCTGTTCGGCAAGAACATCGTCGGCGGGGCAATCAGCCTGATCACCGCCAAGCCCGAACACGTCGTGGGCGGCAGCGGCTCAATCTCCTATGGCAACTACAACGCCATCACCACCCAGGCCCACATCACCGGCCCCCTGAGCGACACCGCCGCGATCCGTATCGCGCTCTATCAGAACAGCCATGACGGCTACGCCAAGAACATCGTCACCGGCCAGGACCTGGAAGACCTGGAATCCTACGCCGGACGCATTTCCGTCAGCTGGGACCCGTCCGAGACCTTCCGTGTCCTGGTGACGGCCGATATCAGCAGCGATGAGGGCGGCGGTCCTTCGCGCCATGCGGTGGACGATCCGACCCGAGCCGGCTTTGGGTTCATCACCCCCAACCTGCGCTCGCAAGATCCGCGCACCAACGAGTCGCCCTATCCGCAATACGCGCGGCGCAACACGCGCGGCCTCACCGCCCGAGCCGACTGGGATCTGGGCGACTACACGCTCACCTACGTGTCGGCTGTCCGCGAGGGCGAGGGCCGCAACCGCTGGACCCAGGCCGGCGCTGGATCGCCTCCGTCGATCACCGACTCGACGCTCACCCAGGCCGAGGACTATCGCGGCATCACCCAGGAACTGCGCCTGGCGTCTCCCCGCGCGTCCCGGCTGCGCTGGCTGGCTGGCCTCTACTACCTGAACGAAGAAACCGACCGCTCGTCGCGTAACACCGCCAAGTCTTATCTGCCCGGCGGCGCAGGCAGCACGCGCGACAGCCTGGACGGCGACAACATCTTCATCGGCAATGGCCAGTCCAAGAACTACGCGGTGTTCGGCGAGGCCAACTTCGACATCACCGAGGACCTGACCTTCACGGTCGGCGGCCGCTACACCAAGGACGAAAAATCGTTCACCTCCCGCGCCGAGATCATCAGCCTGGGTCCGGTCGGCCTGCCCAACACCCTGTCACCCTCGCCCCTGCTGGCGCCCTACAGCATCGGCGTCGGCAAGGACTGGTCGGAGTTCACGCCCAAGTTCTCGCTCGACTGGAAGATGTCGCCCGGCAAGCTGCTCTACGCCTCGGCCTCGAAGGGCTTCAAGGGCGGCGGTTGGCAGGGCGCGGCGGCCAATGCGGCCGGGGCCGCCAAGCCTTACGAGCCTGAAACCGCCTGGAACTACGAAGGCGGCCTGAAGACCGACTGGTTCGACCGTCGCCTGCGCGTCAACATCGCGGCCTTCTACACCAGCTTCAAGGACTTGCAGGTCGAGCTGCTGGACGACGTCAACCTGACTCTGGTGATCGCCAACGCCGCCAACGCCAAGATCAAGGGCGTCGAGGTCGAGACCCAGGCTCAGCTGACGCGCTCGTTCAGCATCTTCGCTTCGGGCTCGTTGCTCGACGCCAAGTACGACGACTACATCGACCCGCTGCGCGGCATCAACTACGGCGGCAACAAGATCCAGCGCACGCCCGACTACCAGTTCAACGTCGGCGCTGACTGGCGTCACGAGGTGGCCTCGGACTACGAGCTGGCGGCCCATATCGAGTACAGCTACCAGGACGACATCTTCTGGGGTCCCGAAGAGACCAACATGGAGGACGGTTACGGCCAGCTGGACGCGCGCATCAGCTTTGGCCGCCAGGATCGTGGCTGGAACGTCGCCGTCTTCGGCAAGAACCTGACCGACAAGCTCTATCGCTCCAGCATCATCCCGTTCGTGGGCGATGAGGTTTCGCTGTTTGGGCCGCCGCGCACCTACGGCGTGCGCCTTTCGGGTCGCTTCTGAGCAAGGCGTGGGGCGGCCGCGACGGCCGCCCCAAAGCGCTTGACTTAAACCCGCGTCGCCACGACGGTCCCGCCCGATATGGCCGCCCCTCCCCGCAAGCCTCGGACACCGCCCGTCACCCGGGCCACCCAGCTCGTCCAGGCCAATTCCGCCACCCGCGCACTGAACATCCTCGGCGACCGATGGACGCTGATGATCCTGCATCAGGCCTTCTTCAGGGTGCGTCGGTTCGAGGATTTCCAGGCCCGCATCGGCCTTGCCCGCAGCCTGCTGACCGACCGCCTGCGTCGTCTTGAGGCCGCTGGTGTCATGCGCCGCGACCGCTATCAGGAACGCCCCCCGCGCGACGAATACCGCCTGACGGACATGGGGCTGGACCTCTACGGCGCGGCCCTGATGATCATCCGCTGGGAAAAGCGCTGGTTCTACGATCCGGCCAGCCCCGCCCACCGCCTCGTCCATAACGGCCACGAGTTCACCCCCCAGTTCCGCTGCGCCCACTGCGACCGCGAGGTCGTCGCCCGCGACACCTTCGCCGTCGACGGCCCGGGAGCCGGCGAGGATCCGCCGCAAAAGCCGCGCGCCCAGCGCCGCTCCATCGTGCCGTCCGAAAACCTGACACCCGGCGATCCGATGCTGGAGCGGGCCCTGGAAGTGATCGGCGATCGTTGGATCGCCCACCTCATCGCCTCGACCTTCATGGGCCGTCGCCGGTTCACCGAACTCCAGAGCGCCTTGGGCGTGGCGCCCAATATCCTGGCCGACCGCCTGGCGCGCCTGGTCGAATTGGGCGTGCTGCGCAAGGTGCTCTACCAGGAGCGGCCCGAGCGCTGGGAATACCGCCTCACCGCGGAGGGCCTGGACCTGTTCCCCCTGATCGCCGAGCTGATCCGGTGGGGCGATCGCTGGCTGTCAGGCCCGGAAGGCCCGCCCGCGATCCTGCACCACCGCCCATGTGGTCAGCCTCTGGTCGGCCGCATCACCTGCGACCACGGCGATGGCGAAGTGAACATCGTCAACTCGGGTCCCGCTACGTAAACCTCAAAGTCGTGCGTTTTCAGTGCGTTCAAGCTCGCTTTGGTGACTTGCACAACAAGACGCGCATGCACTAGAGTCGCTTCGAGAGAGGCATGTGTCGCCTCGTCGGAGACTGTCATGAAGGTTGAGCGCCAGCCGCCCGTCGTCACCTCGCTGCTGCCGAGCAACCACCCCTACCTGACCGGGGCGTGGACGCCCCTGCATGAGGAGGTGGACGCCTTCGACCTTGAGGTCATCGAGGGGGCGATCCCGCACGACATCGACGGCGTCTACATCCGCAATACCGAGAACCAGGTCCATCAGCCGCTGGGCCGCCATCACCCGTTCGACGGGGACGGCATGCTGCACCAGATCAGCTTCCAGGGCGGCAAGGCGGACTATCGAAACCGCTGGGTTCGCACCCGTAGCTTCGAGGCGGAACAGGAAGCCGGCCAGTCCCTGTGGGGCGGCCTGATGGACGGCCCTGGAACCTCCCTGCGCCCGGGCTTTGGCGCCCATGGGGGCCTGAAGGACACCGCCAGCACCGACGTGGTGATTCACGGCGGCCGCGCCATCTCGACCTTCTACCAATGCGGCGAGGCCTATTGCCTCGATCCTGAAACCCTGGAGCAGAAGGGCGTCGCGCCCTGGGCCCCGCTAGATGGCGTGTCGGCCCACACCAAGGTCGATGAGGCCACGGGCGAGCTATTGTTCTTCAACTACTCCAAGCACGCGCCCTACATGCACTACGGCGTGGTCGATCGGGACGGCAAGGTGGTCAACTACACCGCCATTCCCACGCCCGGTCCGCGCCTGCCGCACGACATGGCGTTCAGCGAGCGCTTCTCGATCCTCAACGATTTTCCGGTGTTCTGGGACCAGCGCCTGCTGGAGCGCGGCATCCACGCCGTGCGCCTGCATGAGGGGCTAAAGTCCAGGTTCGCGGTCATTCCCCGTTACGGCAAGACCCAGGACATCCGCTGGTTCGAGGCCGATCCCTGCTACGTCCTGCACTTCCTCAACGCCTATGAGGATGGCGACGAACTGATCATGGACGGCTACTTCCAGGAGAACCCGACGCCAGGTCCTCTGGAAAGCGCCCCCGACGGCCACGGCCACCTGATGTCCTATCTGGACGAGCACAGCTTCCGCTCAAAGCTGCATCGCTGGCGCTTCAACCTGAAGACCGGCGCTACCACCGAGGGTCACCTCGACGAGCGGATTCTCGAGTTCGGCATGATCAACCAGCGCTACGCCGGCCGGCCGTACCGCTACGCCTATTCGACCACGTCCAAGCCTGGCTGGTTCCTGTTCAACGGCTTCGTCAAACACGATCTGCAGACGGGGCAGTCCTGGGAGATCAAGCTGCCCGAAGGCCGCTACGCCAGCGAGGCGCCGTTCGCGCCCCGCATCAACGCGACCTCGGAAGATGACGGCTATCTGGTCAGCTTCATCATGGACGAGAACACCGGCCGGTCCGAATGCGTGCTGATCGACTGCAAGAAGTTCAAGGACGGCCCGGTCGCTCGCATCGCCCTGCCCCACAAGATCTGCAGCGGCACGCACTCGGTGTGGGCCGATCGCCAGTTCATCAGGGACGGCGTGATCCCGGCGGCGGCCTGACGGGCCCGGACAGACCCGCCTCGATCAAGTGCTGGACCAGGGCTGGACGGTCACCGCCAAACAGGCGGTCGGCCAAGGCCTGGATTTCGCTCTCCACATAAGCCTCGCGTGAGATCAGCGGGCGATAGCGCTGGCGGCCGCTCTCGCGGACGATCTCTAGCGCGCCCTTCTGGATCAGCCGGCTGAGCAGGGTCTTGATCGTCGAGTCCGCCCAGGGACGGCCGGCCTTCACCGCCTCGATCAAAGTCGCGAAGGGCAAGGGGCCACGGCGCCAGAGCACCGCGAGCACCTCGCTTTCGGCGGGGGTGACCGCGATCTCCACCGCAGTCAGGATTGCAGCACGGCGCGGTCGATACGCGCCTCGACCACCCAATGGCACACCACGGCCACGAGCCCGGTAAACAGGCCCAGCAGCAGGACAAAGGTCGCCTCGGCCAGGCCTGGCGCCAGCACGTTGACCGGCTGCGGCCCCAGGTTGGACAAGCCCACGAACATCATCAGGGCGGTGAACGCGGCGCTGAGAAGCCCGACCAGCGGCCCACCAAGGCGCAGAGCGCTCAGATAGGCCGATCCTCCGGCGACCTGCGGGCCCGACCGCAGCTTGCGCACGGTGACCGCCACCCCCCCTGCCGCGGCCGCCATCAGTGCGATCATCGCCAGCTGCACGGGGAGCGCTGCGTCCCCGAAGATGGTCGCGGGGGTCAGCGTCTGGGCCTTCGCCAAGCCTGGCAAGGCGATCATAGGCGCCGCCATGGCGGCGCGGACTTGCATCTTCATCATCTCCTCCGGTCTACGTTTGTAGACCAATAAGACTACAGATGTAGTCCAAAGGTCAAGCCCTCTGAGGAAGCTGCCCGCTCGATGTTTTCCGGCTTGGCTTGCGGGGCGAGACATCCCATCTGGGAGCCATGAACCTTGGCATCCTCGAGACGGGCGGACCGCCTGCTCAACTTGCGGCGCGCTTTGCGAGCTATGGCGACATGATGCGGCGCATGCTCGGTCCCGGATTCGAAGCGACGACCTACGATGTGCGGGCCGGGCGGCTGCCGAGCGACGGCGCCGAGTGCGACGCCTGGCTGATTACCGGCTCGGCCGCTGGCGTCTACGATCCCGAGCCATGGATCGCCGATCTGAAGGCTTTCTTGCAAGACGCTTCAGGCGCCGCGCCCATGGTCGGGATCTGCTTTGGCCATCAGGTGATGGCAGACGCCTTCGGGGGTGAGGTGATCAAGTCGCCCAAGGGCTGGGGCGTGGGTCTGCACACCTATGAGATCGTCGCGCCGCAGCCCTGGATGGACGACGACGCCCCCGTCGCCCTGTCGGTGTCGCATCAGGATCAAGTCGTGACCCTGCCGCCGGGCGCCCAGATCGTCGCCGCCAGCGCCTTCACGCCCCTGGCGATGCTCGCCTACCCCGAGCGGCGCGCGCTATCGCTGCAGGCCCATCCGGAATTCGAGGCCGCCTACACCCGCGCCCTGATCGAGAGCCGGCGGGCTCACGCATCGACGAGGCCTTCGCCGATGGGGCGATCGCTTCGCTGAGCGCCGAGGATGACCGTGAGCGCGTCGCCAATTGGCTGCGCCGCTTCCTGTCCGGCGCCTGACCGCCCTATAGCTGTCCCAGCACCTGCTCGCGCAGTTCGCTTCGCACCACCTTGTTCATGGCGTTGCGCGGCAGGGCGTCCACCACCACCAGCTTCTCGGGCAGCTTGAAGACCGCCAGGCCCTTGTCCTTCAGCCAACTGGCGACCTCGGCCAGTTGCGGCGTCTCGCCCGACGGCACCACGGCCACGCACATGCGCTCGCCCAGCACGTCGTCGGGCACGCCCACCACCGCCGCCTCCTTCAGCGCTGGATGACCCGCCAGCAGGTCGTCGATCTCGGCGGGGGAGATGTTCACTCCGCCCCGCACGATGATGTCCTTGCAGCGACCGACGAAACGATAGAACCGCGCCAGTTCCCCCTCGCCAGCGATCTCGAACAGGTCCCCGGTCTTGAAGAACCCCTCGCCGTCGAAGGCCGCGGCGTTGAGCTCATCAGCCTGCCAATAGCCGCTGAAGGTCGCCGCCCCGTCGATGCGCAACTCGCCCGGGGTCTCGGGAGTGGTGATCTCCACCTCGGTGTCCGGATCGACGATGCGGGTGCGTATCATCTGGGCCGTAGGGCTGTTCCAGCCAAAGCCCTCGACACCCATGCGGGGGAAGTAGCGGGCCCGCTCGATGGGATCGGGCACGTCCGCCGCGCCGCTGAACAGCGACGCGCCTTCGTTGGAGCCGAAGATGTTGCAGACCTGGATGCCGTGATCGTTCAGGAAGCCCTCTATCATCCAGGGCGACAGCGGCGCCGAGCCCGAACCGATGGCGCGCACGCTGGACAGGTCGGTGATCGCCAGCAGCTGCGGCGTCTTCAAAAGCGCGTTGAGGATCGCCGGCGGGGCGATGGTGTAGTTCACGCGCTCCGCGCCGATCTGGCCCAGGAACACCGGCAGATCGAAGGGGTGGTGCAGCACCATCGTCCCGCGTCGCCACAGCCACGACATCATCATCCCAAAGGCGGCGATATTGACCAACGGGAAGGGGTTCAGGACCACCTCGCCTTCCTGCAGCTCGGTGGCTTCCGACACCATGCGGGCGTTGACGATCCAGTGGTTGTGGTCGCGTGGTACGCCCTTGGGCCGGCTCTCGGTCCCCGAGGTCCAGCAGATGGTGAAGACCTCGCCCGCTTGCACCGGATGGGCGGCCTGATAGGCGGCGGCCTTGGCCGGATCGGCGGCGGCGACCGCTTCGTCGAGACTGATCGCGCCTTGCGGCGCCCAGCCGTTCATCACCACCGCCTGGAAGTCGCCCTTGAGGCCGAGAACCATGGCCGCATGGTCGTGGCCGGCGAAGACGCCCGTGGTGATGAAGGCCTTGGGCTTCACCTTGCCAATCACATAGGCCAGCTCATGCTCGCGATACTGCATGACCACCGGGCTGATGATCAGGCCGATGCGGGCGCAGGCCAGGGCCAAGATCACCGTCTCGGCCACATTGGGCGCCTGCACGCAGACGATGTCGTCCTTGACGAACCCCAGGTCCAGCAGGCCGGCGGCCATGCGGTCCACCTCATCGCCCAGTTGCGCCCAGGTCAGGCGGCGCGGCTCGCGCCCATCAAGCTTCTCGCGGTTGACCGCATCGACCAGGGCCTCGCGATCGCAGACTTCGGCGCGGTTGCGTTGGGTCAGGTCGTCGATGACCATCTGGCCCCACCAGCCCTTGGCCACATAGGCGTCGATACGCTCGCGCGGGGTCAGGAACATCAGGTCGTCTCCCTTGTGGAGCCGCGTCGCGCGCCGCTCTCTCGTTGAGACTTTCATAAAACGACTAGCGCAGGGCGACAACCACTTGCATGACGAGACTGACTTTGGTCATTTCAGGTCGAACGGGAGGCGGGACGTCATGTATCGGGTCATTCAGTGGGCGACAGGCGCCATGGGGCGCACGGCGCTGAGGCGCATCATCGACCATCCCGATCTCGAACTCGTGGGCGTCTATGTCTACAGCGACGACAAGGCGGGCCTGGACGCCGGCGACATCGCCAAGCGCCCCGCGACAGGCGTCATCGCCACCAACCGCATCGAGGACATCCTGGGGCTCGACGCCGATGTGGTGATCCACACGCCGCGCATCACCCTGCCCTATGACGCGCTCAACGACGACGTGGCGCGGCTGCTGGCCTCGGGCAAGAACGTCATCTCCACCGCCGGTTTCCACTGGCCCACGCACCAGGGCGGCGCCTATGCGCGACCGTTGCTCGACGCCTGCTTGGCGGGCGACGCCAGTCTCGCGGGGCTGGGGGTCAACCCCGGCGCCCTGGTCGAACGGATCGTCATGTCAGCTACCGGCATGTGCGCCCAACTCGACAAGATCACCGTGCGCGAGATGGTCGACGCCCGCGCCATGGCCCAGCCGATCTTCGTCTACGACTTCATGGGCTTCGCCAAGGATCCGGCCCAAGAGGACATCACCCAAGGCCCGCTGGCGGCCCTCTACACCAGCCTGTTCGGAGAGGTGTTCGCCTATGTGGCCCAGGCCATGGGCGCGACGATCGAGGCGCTGTCCCCCGACCACCGCCTGACCCTGGCGCCGCACGACATGGCGGTGGCCGCCGGCCCGATCCCGAAAGGCACGGTGGCCGCCACCGAATGGCGCTGGAACGCCCGCTTCTCCAACGGCTCGGCCATGACCCTTTCGATTCTGTGGACGGCCGATCCGGCCATGCACGGCGCGGACGTCACCGGCCACTGGACCGTGGACATCGAGGGGCGGCCTAACATCAGCCTGACCCTGGACATCCACGAGGGCGACGCCAAGGCGCCGCCCGCCCGCGCCCTCACTGACGCGACGGTGGCGGTGGCGATCCGCGCCATCCCCGATGTCTGCGCGGCCGATCCCGGCTTTTTCGCCTACGACGCGCCCGGCCCCTATCGAGCGCGCTTCTAGCAGCGGGCAAAAAGAAGCCGGCGCGGGCTTCACCCCTCCGCGCCGGCTCGTCGAGTTCTTCCGAGGGTGGAAGGGCTTTTAGGTCTTCTTCGGCGGCCAGGGCACGAAACCCGAGGTGCGCGCGATGTAGTCGGCATAGTCCGGACGGGTCTTCTTGAGGCGATGCTCCAGGGTCGGGGCGCCGCTCCACTTCATCAGCGTCCAGGTCAGCAGGATCGGCCCCGGCAGCGCCCACAGGCCCAGCGGCGTCTCGGCGGCGATCAGATAGAGCCCCCACCACACGCAGGCGTCGCCGAAGTAGTTGGGGTGCCGCGTGTAGCGCCAAAGCCCGGTGTTGAGCACCTTGCCCTTACTATCGGGGTTCTTGCGGAAGCGGGTCAGCTGCCAGTCGCCAATGCTCTCGAACAGCACGCCAAACACCGCCAGGGCCGCGCCGGCATAGGCCAGCACGCCCAGGGCCGGCTCAGCCTGAATCTGCCCCAGTTGCACGGGCAGGGCGACGATGAACTGCAGCGGCGCCTGGGTCATGAACACGAACAGCAACGACGCCTTGGCGAAGCTCCAGCCCTTTTCCGACTGCACCTTGCCCAGCATGGACTGATAGCGACGGTCGGGCCCGTGATCGCGCCAGCGCCAGAACAGATAGCCGCCCAACCGCACCGCCCACAGGGCGCACAGCACCAGTAGCAACCAGCGCCGCGGCGTCGGCTCGCCGAGCTGGATGAAGGTCGTGGCCGCCAGCAGCAGCATGCCCATCGACCACCAGCTGTCGACGACGGTCACATCGCCCAGCTTCAGGCAGATTAGCCACAAAAGGCCCATGGCCCCAGCGCTGACGGCGGCGTTGACCGCCAGTATCGTGATTAGGTCCATAGCTTGCCCCAAAGCTCCCTTAGCGTCCGGTCGAGACGGTATCAGCGCCCAGCATACGCGCCATCGCCCGTTCCAGCGCTTTGGGATCGCGCGCCAGGTTCGCGCGCACCTCCAACGCCATGCGATCGGTATCGACCTCGTCGGATCCGCGCTTGATGGCCTGCAGGCCGATCCTGGCGATATCGGACGGCTGTTCCTTCTGGCCCTGCACGTGCGCGGCCATGCGGGTGTCCACCGATCCGACGATCAGGGCGCTGACTTGCGTGCCCTGCCCCGCCAGCTCGGCGCGGATGTTGGTGGTCGCCGCCCGGCCCGCGAACTTGGACGGGCTGTAGCCGCCCATGGCCGGCACCGCGACCAGGCCGCCTGACGACAGCACATTGACGATCGCGCCGCCGCCGTTGGCCTTCAGCGCCGGCGCGAAAGCGCGGCACATGCCGACGAGGCCGAAATAGTTGACCTCCATCTCCTCGCGAGCGGCCGACATATCATCAGCGCCGATCAGGCGCTGATTAAGGAATGCCCCGGCGTTGTTGACCAGGATGGAGACGTCCCTGGCCTCCTTGGCCGCCGCCTCGATCTGTTCGGGCTTGGCCACATCCAGCGTCAGGGCCACCACCTTGCCGGCGCCCTCCTCGACCAGATGCGCGGCGTTCTTGGGGTCACGCGCGCCCACATAGACCTTGGCCGCGCCCGCCGCGAGGAAAGCGCGCACGAAGGCCTCGCCGATGCCGCGATTTCCGCCCGTGACCAGGGCGACCGAGCCGGAAACCTCCACCTTAGGCCTCCATCGCGTAAAGGGCGTCGTTAGGTTTCTTGCCTGCGCGCACCAGTACCGACGGATCGGGCGCCATCATCCCGCGGCCCCAGGTCTCGGCGAAGGGCATCTCGTGGTTCCACTCCCAAATGATCTGGCGCTTAGCGATCTTCCACTCACCCGCGCGCTTCTCGAAGCGATCCAGGGCGCGGGCTAGGGTCAGGGTGTCGAACTTCTCCCCGTCCTTCTTCATCCGCGAGAAGGCCAGGATGTAGGACTCCACCTTCGCCACATCGCCGTTGAGTTCGATGATCACATTGGTGGTCATGTGGTTCATCTGCCCGGCCTTGGGCAGGATCTTGGCCATGTTCTCCACATAGGCCGCCGCTGGCCCCTCATAGACCCCGCCGTGGTCCTCGATGGCGTCGGGGTGATAGGCGCCCGCCACCAGATCGATGTCGGCCCGGTCAGCCCCGCGGCAATAGAGGTGCAGCACCTCGGTGATCGCCTGCTTGTCGAGCAGGGCCTGGATTTCAGGGGCGTGGGACATGAGGGAAACTCGCTAGGACAGGACGATGACGTCGGCGTCGGGGGCGTCGGCGTACAGCCGCTCCACCTCTGACTTGCGGCGGTCGATGACGGCGCGGCGGTTGACCGTGCCCTTGTCGGACATCTCGTGGGCGTTGGGCTGCGGCGGTTCACTGAGCAACAGGGCGCGATGGATGCGCGAGCCGCCATGCTGGCCGGCGTTGAACGCCGCCAGTTTCTGCGCGATCGCCTCGCGGGTCGCGCCGGGCGCCGGCCACAGCATCACGGTCAGGAACGGGCGGTTGTCGTCGGCCAGGACCACCTCGGTCGCCAGGGGCGACAGGGCCTTGAGCAGGTCGTCGCGGGCCTTTCCGCCATAGACCCAGGTCCCGCTCGACAGCTTGAACTCCTCGGCCGCGCGGCCGGCGAAGGCCAGGCCCTGGGTCGGGTCGCCCGGCTCATGGAACACGGCCAGGTCGCCGGTGCGGTAGTAGCCCTCGTCATCGAAAGCCTCCGCCGTCTTGCCCGGCTCGTCGAGGTAGCCGGTGGTAACGTTCGGCCCCTTGGCCCGCACGTCGTAGCGGTCGCCGGTCGGGACCAGCTTGAGGCTCGCCCCCGGCGCCGGCAGGCCGATACCCACCTTGTCGGTCTCGAAGTGGATGGCCATGAAGGCCGAGACCGTCTCGGTCGCCCCGTAGCCGCTGGTCATCATGATGCGGTGGCCGGTCTCGGCCACGGCCAGGGCCTGCAGACGGTCATAGACCGGCTGCGACAACCCCGCCCCGCCGTACAGCATCAGCCGCAGACGCGAGAAGAAGGTCTTGCGCAGGACCGGATCGGTCTCCAGCGCCTCGACCAGCAGGGTGTAGCCCAGGGGCACATTGTTGAAATAGGCGACGCCGATCTCGCGCAGGTTCCGGATCGACTCATTGAACAGCCCCGGAGCCGGCTTGCCGTCGTCGATATAGAGCGTGCCGCCCTCCAAGAGCGTGGTGCGAAGAACGAACGCCCCCGCCGCGTGGTGCCAGGGCAGCCAATCCAGCATCACGTCGTGCCAGCCGGCGGCCTCGCCAATCATCTGCTGGCACTGGGCGCTGTTGGCGGCCAGGTTGTCGAAGGTGATGGGCACGATCTTGGGCAGGCCGGTGGAGCCTGAGGTCAGCATGTAGGCCGCGACATCGTCGGCCTTGCGCGCGACGATCGGTGGGTTGGGCTCGGTCGCCAGGACCTCGCTCCAGGCGGTCGCCGGCTTGGTGATCGCGTCTGGCGTGGCGGTGACGATGATCGCGTCGCCTAGGTCCAGCGCCTCAAGCGCCTTGGCCATGGCCGCGCCGTTCTCGGCTAAGATCAACGCCGGACGCACCTTGGCGATCACGTGCTTGAGCCGGCCATAGTCGCCGCCCAGCGCGCCATAGGTGGTGCTGACCGGACAGACGGGCAGGCCCGCGCTCCAGGCCGCGAAGGAGAAGGTGGCGAACCCCGGCGTATTGCCGGTCAGGACCATCACCGTGCGCCCCGCCGGCACATGGGCGGCCAGCCAGGTCGCGGCCGCATCCACATCGCGCTTGAGCTGGGCGTAGGTGGTGTAAACCCACTCGCCGTCGCCCCCGCGCCGCGCCAGGGCCGGCTTGTCGCCCATCAGCGCCGCACGCTTGGAGAACGCCGCTGGAATATCGGCCTCATAGGCCTTTAGCGGCACCTTGGAGGCGATGTAGATCGTGCCGTCGGCGCGACGGTCGACATCGAGATCCACCGCCAGGAGCTTCGCCTCGCGCATCGGCGCGTTGCGGTAATCCTCGGAGGCTTTGAGGGCCGCGCTCATGACGCGCTCGGCCGGGCGATCAACTGCTCCACCTGGGCCGAGGCCGCGCCGCCGGCCTTCATCGCTTCGACCACGCCGCGATCAAAATAGTCGCGCCAGCCGATGATCAGGTCGCCCTTGAACTCCACCACCCCGGCATAGGGCGCGGCCACGCGGGCGCCGCCGACGGCGATGTATTCGTCCACGCCCTCGACGAAGAGGCGGTCGCCGTTCTCGGCATAGTCGAAGATGCGCCACTTCACCTCGGCGATCTGGGCGGCGAACCCCTCCAGGAACTTGCGCGCGGCGGCCTTGCCCTTGAGCGGCGGGGCGATGGCGGCGGCATAGTGCCAGACGATGTCGTCGTGCATGTGCGACAGGGCCGCATCGATGTCCTTGGCTCGCCAGGCGGCGATCACGGTGTCGAGAATCTGGAAGCGACGCGACATGGGTCTCTCCGAGGCGAGCGCCTCACTGAACAGGAACGGGGATGCGGCCGCGGCCGCCAGAACTGTGCGGCGGTCCACGGGCTAGACGCCGATGACCAGACTGACCGTGGTGGTGGTGGAGCCGCCGATGTTGAGGGTCTGGCAGGTCCTGGCGCCCTCCACCTGATAGTCGCCGGCGGTCCCGGTCACCTGCTTGAAGGCGTCCAAAGCCATGCGCACGCCAGTGGCGCCCACCGGGTGGCCCAGGCCGATCAGTCCGCCCGACGGATTGATCGGCAGTCGGCCGCCCATCTCGATGGAGCCGTCCTCGACCGCCTTCCAGCTTTCGCCCGGCGCGGTCAGGCCTAGATGGTCGATGGCCATGTATTCGGTCATGGCGAAGCAGTCGTGGGTCTCGACCACGTCGATCTGGTCAAGCGCGGTGACGCCAGCGCGGGCGCGGGCCTCCTCCACGGCGCGGCGCACCTGCGGGAAGACGTAAGGTTGGTCGCGGCTGGCGCGGACCTTGGCCTCATAGCTGATCGGCGACGAGCGGTGCCCCCAGCCCTTGATGCGCGGCAAGCTGTCGAGGCTGACGCCGCGCTTTTTGGCGTATTCGGCGGCGCGCCTGGGAGAGGCCAAGAACACCACGGCCGCGCCGTCGGTCACCTGGCCGCAGTCCTGCTTACGGGTGCGCCCCTCAACGACCGGGTTGGCCACATCGTCGGCGGTGAAGCTCTCGGGCGTGAAGGCCCACTGGCGGGTCTGGGCGTTGGGGTTGCGCTTGCCGTTGGCGAAGTTGATCTCGCTGATGCGCATCAGGTGCTCGTAGGAGAGCCCATAGCGGCGCTCATACTCCTCTGACAGCTGCGAGAAGGCGGCCGGCCAGACGAACTGCGCGTCCTGGTACTCGTGCCCCGCCCAGGCCGCCGCACCCAAATTCTTCGCCGCTTGATGCCCAGACACGTTGCGCATCTGCTCCAGACCGATCACGCAGGCCAGATCGTAACGCCCCGCCTCGATCTCGGCGGCCGCGGCCAGGATCGCCACGCTGCCCGAGGCGCAGGCCGCTTCATGGCGCGCGGTCGGCAGACCGTCCCATGCGGGATGCACCAGACCAAAGAACCCGCCCAGCAGGCCCTGGCCCGCGAACAGGTCGCCGACGAAGTTACCGACATGGCCACATTCGACATCTTCGGGGTCAAGGCCCGTGGACTCCAGGCCGTGGCGCACCACCTCGGCGAAGGCGTCCGCCATCTCCATGCCCTGCCGGGCCCAGTTGGCCGAGAAGTCTGTCTGCCAGCCGCCGAGAATGTAGGTCATGGTCGCGTCTCCCAAGGGGTCTGCCGCCCCATGGGTCGCATTATAAAAGTGACTTCACCCGACCTGACAAGTCACGTTTTGGGTGACGTTGCGTCAAACGCTTGCGGCTTAAACCTTGCGGACGAATTCGGCGCGCAGGACCAGGCCCTTGATGGCGGCGTGGCGACAGTCGATCTCCTGGGCATCGCCGGTCAGCCGGATAGACTTGATCACCGTGCCACGCTTGAGGGTCTGGCCGGCGCCCTTGACCGCCAAGTCCTTGATCAGGGTCACGCTGTCGCCATCGGCCAACAGGTTGCCGACGGAGTCGCGGACCTCGACGTCGCCCGACGCCGACGGAGACGCCTCGGACTTGGCGGCCGCCTCGGCGGGGCTCAGCCACTCGCCGGTCGCTTCGTCATAGACATAGTCGCCGCTATCGTCGGTGCTCATGGCGCTTCCCCTGCAAACTGGTCGCCTGCCCTACAGCCTGAGGGGTCTACACGCCAGTCACCAAGTCATCCAAGCCGGCGGCTCAGCAAGGGATCGAGCGCAAACCGTCCCGGCCCGTGAGCGGCTAGATAAAGGCCGATTACCACAAGGCAGGCAGAGGCGAACGACCCCCGCACGCCCAGGGTGTGGTCGACCATGACGATCGCCACCAAGAAGTTGACCGCGCACAGCAGCCCCGCCCACCGCGTCAGCAGCCCCATGACGAAGGCCGCGCCGCAAGCGAACTGAACCCCAACTGACAGAGGCGCCATCATATGCGGAGCTGGGAAGCCAAACTTGGTCAGGAAGGCGACGAAGGTCGCCATGTGCTCAGCGCTGGTGATGTTGTCCCATACACCCCATGCCAGGAAGGAACCGACTACCAAGCGCAGCAACAGCAGCGCCGCGTCATCAAGCCCCTTCAAGTCTTCCAGAAGCAGCCAACGCCCCATGATCCCCTCCCGTGAAGGCGGCGCTTCGGCCGCGCAGGGCAATAGATGACAGGATGCCGAGCCTGAGAAGCGGACTCGCTATTGTTCACACTTTGTTCTACTCTCGCCGCATGCAGAGATCCTTCGACTTCGGGGCCTCGCCGCTCCCCGACATCCGCCGGCCGCTCCTTGCGATCTATGGCCCGCAGGTCAGCGTCGCTCGCATGGACCCGGTCTCGCAGCTGGTGAAATCGGCGATCAGCGGCCGGACCTATGACGAGGTGTCCTGGAACGCCTTCTTCCGCCTGCGGACTCGGTACAACGCCGATTGGGAGGCGCTCAGCCTTGCGCCTGGCGCCGAGCTCGAGGCCATCCTCTCTCCCACCACCTTTCCTGAAGCCAAGGCGCGTCAGCTGCCAGTTCTACTTCGGATGCTCAAACACAGACGCGGCGCGCTTGATCTGGACTTCCTCGCCCGTGAGACCGTGGAGGACGCCATGGCCTGGCTGAATGGCCTGCCGGCCGTCGGGCCCAAGACCGCCGCCTGCGTCCTGAACTTCAGCCGCCTCAACATGCGGGCCTTGGTCGTCGACACTCACGTTCATCGCGTGACCCGCCGCCTTGGCCTGTCGCCGCGCAGGAGCGACACGCAAGCCGCCTATGCGAGCCTGATGGGCGTGATCCCCGAGTCCTGGCTCGGAGGACCTGTTCGAACTGCATTGTCTAGTGAAGAAGCTGGGGCAGACGTTCTGCACACACGCCCGGCCGCGTTGCGTGGCCTGTCCGCTCAAGGACCTATGTCCGAAAATCGAGACCGCCGGCGGCGATGTCCTGACCTTCCACCCGCGAGGCTAGACCAGAACGACAAAAGCCCCGACGCGAACGTCGGGGCTTTTGCTGATGGTATCGAAAAGAAGGAATTTGGATCTGAGTATGCATCTTCTCGGCGGACCTGGCGGCGACCTACTCTCCCGCGCCTTAAGACGAAGTACCATTGGCCCTGGGGGACTTAACGACCGAGTTCGGAATGGGATCGGGTGGGGAACCCCCGGCATAGCCACCAGGTCAGCGGAGAAGATGCGAAGACATCATTATCTGTAATACAGAGTGCACAGTCATGAGTTTGACTGAAGAACGATCAAGCCTATCGAGCTATTAGTACCAGTAAGCTACACGCGTCACCGCGCTTCCACACCTGGCCTATCAACGTAGTGGTCTACTACGGCTCTCGGCGAAGCCTTGTTTTGAGGCTAGTTTCCCGCTTAGATGCTTTCAGCGGTTATCTATTCCACACTTAGCTACCCTGCTGCGCGGCTGGCGCCACGACAGGTCCACCAGAGGTGTGTCCATCCCGGTCCTC